>CAVRXX010000017.1:0-74188 GCA_963725195.1 uncultured Alphaproteobacteria bacterium
AAAAGTCCCGATTCGCAAAAATAAGCGCTAGTAAACGCTAGCACTTTTACTAGCGTTTAGGCCCATATATTGGCGTTTATGGGCCTTTTATTAGCGGTTGCTTGCAACGAATTCGCCCGCTGGTTGTGCCAACGGCCTTGGCTGGCGCACTTGTAACCCGCTCGGCCCTGGCGTTCCGGCGGCTACGCGGGCACTCTGCCCCAAGCCGGTTTGCCACTGCGGAGAGAAGACCGCCATGAACGCCCCCATCCTTCGCCTGACCGCGCTCGCCCATGGCGGCGGCTGCGGCTGCAAACTGTCGCCTGGCGTGCTGCGCGAGTTGCTGGCCGGTGAGCCGACGGCCGCTCCCTTCGCCAACCTTCTCGTCGGAACGGAGACCGGCGACGACGCGGCCGTGTGGCGGCTTGACGACGACACCTGCATCGTCGCGACCACCGACTTCTTCATGCCGATGGTCGACGACCCGTTCGACTTCGGCGCCATCGCGGCGACCAATGCGCTCTCCGATGTCTACGCAATGGGCGGCAGGCCCATCTTCGCGCTTGCGGTCCTCGGCATGCCGATCAACAGCATGCCGACAGCCATGATCCGCGAAATCCTGCGCGGCGGCGCGGCGATGGCGGCGGAAGCGGGCATCCCCGTCGCCGGCGGCCATTCGATCGATTCGCCCGAGCCGATCTACGGTCTCGCCGTCGTCGGCCTCGTCTCGACGAAGGCGCTGAGACGCAACTCGGAAGCCCGTCCGGGCGACGCGCTGATCCTTACGAAGCCGATTGGCGTCGGCATCTATTCGGCGGCGATCAAGAAGGGCGCGCTCTCCGACGAGCGCTACCGCGAGATGCTCGGCTTCATGACGCGCCTCAACCTCGTCGGCGCGGAGCTTGCGCGGATGGGGGAAGTTCACGCGATGACCGACGTCACCGGTTTCGGCCTCCTTGGCCACGGGCTCGAAATGGCGCGCGGCGCAGGCGTCACCGTCCATCTGCGCCTTGACGATGTCCCGCTGCTCACTCAGGCCGAGACTCTCTCCCGCGCCGGCTTCGTCACCGGCGCCTCGCACCGCAATTGGTCGAGCTACGGCGAGGCCGTCTCTCTCCCGACGGGATTCGAAGACTGGCGGCGCCTGCTGTTGACCGACCCGCAGACTTCGGGGGGCTTGCTCATCGCTTGCAACGCTGACGCGGCGCCGGCAATCCTCGCCCGCATTCGAGAAGGCGATCCGCGCGCTGCGATCGTCGGCTCGGTCGAGGCCGGCGATCCGATCGTGGCGGTCGACGCCTAAGCGGCGCCTATGTCACTTGGCGCGCCGCAAGACTGGCGGAGGAGAGTGGGAGTCGAACCCACCCGAGACAGGCTCGCTGCCCCACACGGATTTGAAGTCCGGGCGCCCCACCGGGGACGATTCTCCTCCAGGCTCGTCACCGGATTGGCATGGCCCTCCGAACAGATCCAGACGATGGGGGTTGATCCGGCGCTCGTCGCCTTTGCGTAAGGTGACGCCGTGCCGATCGAAGAAGTCGAGGATCTGGATCGCCACCTTGCGGCCGCTGTCGACCTGATCGCGGAATTGCGCGGCGGAAAAAGCGCCGTCTTTCGCTGCCGCCGACAGCTTCGCAACGATCGCGGTCATTTCCCTCACCGTCGACCGCAAGAAGAAATGGTCATGCGCCACTTCGTCGGCCCAACCCACACGGCCTACGCGTTTAAGCGCCCGGCGCAGATCGGCTTCGGAGCGGCCGGTCGGCGCCGCGAGGTCGCGCACCCTTGGCGGACGGAAGCGCTGCGCCCCGCCGAGAAGCGGAGCCGCCGCGTCCCAGGCGGCTTTGTCCTCGGGCGCGAGCTGCGCCTGGTGCGACGGAAGCCTGACGAACGCGCCGTCCAGAACCAGTCGGCCGGAGCCGGCAAGCTTTCTCAAGGCGATGTCGAACGCCGGCTTAGGCAGTTTCGGTTGCGACGCGATCCTCAGCTGCTCTCGTCCCAACCCCTGAAGATCCGGATTGTCGGCGTGATAGGCGCCGATGCGCTCGAGCATGGTCGACGCGAAGAGAGCCCAACGCGGTTGGGTCACTGCAATTCTCGAAACTCCCGATTCGAGGATGAGAAGATCCAGCCCGGACGCCAATTCATCCCGCTGCTCGGCCGAGAGCGCTCGATCTCGGGCAAACGCGCTAAGGTCAAAAGCGAACGGCGGCGTTTCCAGGAGCGCGGCGAACGAGGCCGACGGATCGGACAATTCAAGCGCCGCGCGCTGCTCGCGCCGCTCGGGCGTCCGTCTCCCTCTGGCCTTCGGGCGCAGATCCAGAAAGAGGCCACCCCCGAGTGTTCGCTGGGCCGATGCGTCCCGAACGACGAAGCGGTCATGAGCTGCTGCGGCAATCGGCCGATCAAGGACGAGCTGGACGCTGGCTTCTTCTCCGGGAGCGATCGGCCTGTCGTCGAACAGAACGATGCGCGCGCCGGCTTCGGCCGCGGCGTGATGAAGCCGGACAGGGAACCATTGGCAGACCGGCTTCTTCTCGGTTGGCAGGACCCGGATGCGTGCGTCGATGCGATCGGTCGGCGCGTGCAGCTCGGGATCGAGCGCCACGTCGCCCCGCCTGATCGCGTCTTTCGTGATGCCGGGACCGGTGAGATTGAGCGCGCAGCGCTCGCCCGCATGCGCGGCCTCGGCCGGGCGGTTCTGTGCGTGAAGAGACCGCACACGGGCGAACAGGCCGGATGGGCTGAGCTGGATCCGGTCGCCGAGATGGACCGAACCCGACAACACCGTCCCGGTCGCCACGACCCCGACGCCGGACAGCGTGAAGACGCGGTCGATCGCCAGCCGAAACCTCTTGCCTGCTCCTCGATCGGGCGCCGCCCCCGCCGCCTCTTCGAGATGGGCGCGCAGCGCGTCCACGCCATCCCCGGTCAGCGCCGAGACCGTCAGGACCTCGGCATGCGCAAGCGCGGTCGCCGCAATCATCGCTTTTGCTTGGCCGGCGACGCGCCCGACGGATTCGGGTGAAGCGAGGTCCACCTTCGTCAGGACTACCGCGCCCCGATCGACGCCGAGCAGGTCGAGAATCGCCAGATGTTCGAGCGTCTGCGGCATGACCCCGTCATCGACGCCGATTGTCAGAAGCGCAAAATCGATCCCGCTTGCGCCCGCGAGCATCGTGTGAACGAAGCGCTCGTGGCCTGGAACATCAATGAAGCCGATCGGCCCCGAGCGGCCAGGCATATAGGCGAAGCCCAGATCGATCGTGATGCCGCGCGCCTTCTCATGCCTGAGCCGGTCGCCATCGACGCCGGTCAGTGCTTTGACCAGCGTCGTCTTGCCATGATCGATATGACCGGCGAGGCCGACGATCACGGGGGTGCGCTCTTCGCTGCCCGCTCGTCAGACGGGTCGCCGCATCTGGAGTCCTGGGCAATAAGATTGAAATGCGACAGATTGGATAGGAACGCCGCCTCGTCGTCCGCGCAACGCAGGTCGAGCACCAGGCGGTCCTTCTCGATCCGTCCGATGACCGGTCGCGGCAGTTCGCGCAGCAAGGCCGACAAGCGTTCCAGCTCGCGGCCTTTCCGCTTCGAGGCGATGGCGAGACCTGCGCTCGCAATCGTTTCGAGCGGCAGCGCGCCGGATCCGATCTGGCTGTGGCATTCGCACAGTTCGACCGCAAAGTCGGCGCCGAGCGCTTCCACCACATCGGGCATCATGCGCCGCGCCTGCGCCTCGATCTCATCCAGCGACCGCGTCAGCATCCGCAGCGTCGGAAGGCGCTCGGCGAGCCGGATGGGATCCCGATAGAGTTTGAGGGTGGCTTCGATGGCGGCGAGCCTGATCTTGTCGACGCGAAGGGCGCGCTTCATCGGATTGCGATTGATCGCTTGGATCAGGTCGCGTTTGCCGACAATGAAACCCGCTTGCGGTCCACCGAGCAATTTGTCGCCGGAAAACGTCACAATGTCCGCGGTGGCCACGGCCTGACGAACTGTCGGCTCCGCCTGCAGCCCGTACTGCGCAAGGTCGACCAGCGTGCCCGACCCGAGATCCTGGGCCAGCGCAACGCCTAGCCTCCTTGGCGATGGCGCTAAGGTCCGCCGTCCCGACCTCGGCCGTGAAGCCCTGAATGCGGTAGTTCGACGTGTGGACTTTGAGTATCAGCCCGGTCCTTTCGTTCAGCGCCGAGCGATAATCTCTCTCATGCGTGCGATTGGTTGTGCCGACCTCGACCAGCCGCGCGCCCGCGCTGGCCATGATTTCCGGCATGCGAAACGCGCCGCCAATCTCGATCAGCTCGCCACGCGACACGATCGCCTCGCGACCGTTCGCAAGAGTGTTCAGCACGAGCAGCACCGCGGCGGCATTGTTGTTGACCACCGTCGCGTCATCCGCGCCGGTCAGCTCGCATAGGAGACCCCTGACATGGTCGTCGCGTTCGCCGCGCTTGCCGGCCTCAAGATCGAACTCCAGGGCGACCGGATTCCGCATGGCCGCCACGGCCGCTTCGACCGCCGCCTCGGCGAGCACCGCCCGGCCAAGATTGGTGTGCAGGACAGTGCCGCTCAGGTTGAAGAGCGGGCGCGAGCCCGAGCAGTCCTCTCTCTCGAGACGGGCCCGACTTTCAATAGCGAGACTCTCCGCCGTCGGAACGATGCGTTTCCCCTCTTGCAACGCGGTGCGCGCGACCTCGATCGTCGCACGGATCGCATTGGTTGAGGCGTTTTGGCCGTAGCGCTCTAAAAGAGCCGCCGCCGCGGGGGTGTTCAGGACTGCAGAGACCGAAGGGAGGTCGCGCAGGCGCGCCGATATGGTGGGGTCCATTGTCCCCTCGCTTCAGCTTTCGCAGTCATAACCCACGGTCTGAAAGCAGCGCCAACCGCTTACCACGGCGCAGAACGGATCGTAAACGACATTGTTTCGGACCCCTACGCGCTTTCGACCGGCAATGCTTTCAAGTCGGTCAGCGCTTTCACACGTAGTCGGTCGCCTTCGCCACCTCTTCCCAGGCGTCGATGTCCTTCGTGAACTCGGCAATCTTCGTGCGTGCCAGGGCGTAAGCGCGTGCGCCGAGCGGCAGGTGCAGCGGCGGCTTTTCCGCGTCGACCACCTTCAGGATGACCTTGACGGCCTTGTCCGGGTCGCCGACCTGCTTGCCGTCGTTGTTGGCGCGGAAGGTGCGGAACACGCCGGCCGTTCCCGCATATTCCGGCATCTCCTTCTTGGCGAGCGAGATCGAGCGGCCGAGGAAGTCGGTTCGAAACGGGCCCGGCTCGACGATAATGACCGCGATGCCGAATGGCGCGACCTCCTGGGCCAGCGCCTCGGAAATGCCTTCGACCGCAAACTTCGTCGCGTTATAGTGCCCCGAGCCTTGCAGGCCCTTGATGCCGGCGCCTGAGGACATGTTCACAATGCGGCCGCCCGCGCCCGTCTTTCGCAGCGCCGGCAGGGCCGCCCGCGTGGTCTCCAAAAGGCCGATGATATTGGTCTCAAACATCGGCCGATATTCGTCCGGGGTCGCCTCCTCGATGGCGCCGATGAACCCGAAGCCGGCGTTGTTGACGAGGACGTCGAGCCTGCCGAAGGCGTCTGTGGCCAGCGCCACCGCCTTTTCGGCCGCGCCGGCCTTGGTCACGTCGAGAGCAGTCGTTCGCGCCGTCTTGGGAAAGGCCTTGGCTATATCGGAGAGTGTAGCCGGGTCGCGCGCCGTAGCGACGACTTGATCGCCGCGATCGAGCGCCGCCTGGGCGAGCAACCGGCCGAAGCCCGTGGAACACCCAGTAATAAGCCAAGTCTTGGTCATGATAGCTCTTCGTGTGTTGGAGGGTCTGGAAGAAGGAGTTCGGAAGGCTACTGGAGTAAGAAAGCAAATTGCGACCGGAGCGTGATGTCCGGCTAAGGGGTCTCGGCGCATATCCTACAGAGCGATCTGGACCCGTCTAGCCTCGCCAACGCCGCTCTACAGGCCGCTGCACTACGGCGCTGAAGCTCGGCCGCCATCACGGACCGCAGAGAGGCTCCAGCGGTCCTACGGCCGCTCCAGGACTTCGCCGTCGCTGGATAGTGACGCCGGACGCCTACGCACGAGAGGGCGGCTTTCGGGCCGCCCTTTTTGTGCTGAGCAGAACCTTCTCTATCGTAAGACCGCTGTACCTCGGACGAATGCTCACCTCCTCGTTGAGGCTCGAAGCGATAAGAAATTTTTCTGCCTTGTCCATAGCATAGACAGTTTAATCAGTTCCATCGCTAATCCAGCCCTGAAAAAATCGCAATCGCGTCCAAATAATAGAAGGATGATTCAATGGACTTGAGATGGCTGAGATCGACAAGTATACTAAAAGACGCATGCAATGGCGGATTCAACGGGAGTTGGGATCCTGCACCGCACGTGATAGTCAAGCTCCATCGTGCGCAATTCCGTCTGCCCTGCGCGTGACTGTTAGCCATGCGCTTCTGGATTGATTTTCCGCGCCTCAGCCCGTTCCGACCAGGCATGTTGTTCGGCTCGGGAGACCTCGGCGGCAGGCGCCGCCCGCCGCACCCGGTTATCGTGACCGAGCAGCATGCGGACCCCGTCGAGCTGGTTTTCCAAGCCTTTCTTCGGCTCGATCGTGAACAGCGCGCACGCCTAGCTCAGCGTCTCAAATGGCGGTTGGACGGGGCGCCCAAGCCCGCCAGCCTCAAAGGCCCTCACTAGCCCCTCGGGGCTTCGGGACTGTTCCGCGATGCTGACGTCGCGGATCTCGGCGATAAGATCGAGGCTAGCATCATCTCATGCTATGCGAGTCGGCGAGCATGGAGCCCGATATGCCAGATCGGCGAGAGCTGTACCGGAGCCCAAACGGGGATACGTGGTTCCTCGGTCGGGAGCCAGAGAACGGACATGCATTTATTATCCATCAACCTAACGCGCCTTCCGGAGGCCGTTTGTCGCACATCGAACTCGGAGCTTTCTTAGGGGAGGCGGCGGGGCCCGAGCAGCAGGCTCTCTTGCGGTTAATTGGAAGTCTGGTGGAGGTTCCCCCATATGCCGACCGGATCGAAAAAACTGAGAAGGGAGGTCTGAGGCCAACGACTTGGCGGGTAGCGTCTCAGTTTGAATAATAGCCGAGGGCGCCGATCCCCATCTCGCCTATTCGCTCATTCAATCGATTTTTCGCCAAGTCGCAATGAGCTTCACGATAAACTTATCGGCATCGGTCTGGGCTTCACGTTTTGTCGCAAAGCTGAACATCGACGAGTCGCGCAGGCGCTTAGTCTCGAATAAGTCCCATCGATACCGACCCGGACGATTTGGGTC
Source organism: uncultured Alphaproteobacteria bacterium (assembly GCA_963725195.1). Lineage (GTDB taxonomy): Bacteria > Pseudomonadota > Alphaproteobacteria > Rhizobiales > Beijerinckiaceae > Roseiarcus. The sequence continues at coordinate 7,290 of CAVRXX010000017.1, forward strand.
CTCTCTGACCCGAACAGTGTAGGGCTCGATTTCTGGCATAGCCGAATTATGCGCCATTCGCTGTCCCATTTCCACCCCAAAGCAAATCAGGGCCTTGCCGCGAGAGAGCCTCGTGGCATCGGGTTTTGCGATGTCCGAGCGGGGCCTTCAGGGGGACGAGGCATCATGCGCTCTCCCGGACACCGGTTTGTCCAATAGCACACAGTTCCGAGCAGGCTGCGGGACCGAGACTAGCCCCGATTCGCGTCTAATCGACCAGACCCCATCTTTCGTTCGCCCATCTGAGACGGGGAGCGAGAGAAGCGGGAATGTCGGTATTTTCAGGCCATTCCATTGGCATGCAATTGTTTGGCCCGACGTCTGTCTTGCCCCGGCCCCCGAGAACTGCTTCATACCAGCTCTTCAATATTCGACGAGTTCGACCGGCCGGAGTTTCTAATCGTGCTTTCTTGTCCGAGTTTTAGCAGTGCGACGAACAGAGCTGTCTGATAATTATCGTCTTTCAGCTCTCCTGAATCGAACTTTGCCCATTCCGCGTTGATCGCCGAGATCAATTCGCTGTCCGCCTGACCAATTCGGCAAATGGCGGTAATAGCCAAAAATTTCTCTTTATCTGTTGCGTTCTGAGCCAAAAACTGGTCACGATAAATCGAATACATCCTGGGCCCTACGTCAGCGAGCCGGAGATAAAGTAAGGGATAATCATCCCGAATGCTATTGTCTCTACGCGCGACGCCTGACAGCTGGTCCTGCACGGTGGCAAATTCCGCCGGGCCAAGGACCACGATTCCACCCGCCAACAGCCTGGCCTGTTCGAGTCGACCCGGAACATCGACGGCGCCAGTTTGAATCAAGGCGAGGAACCGCTTGGTCATCGCGGTGGCGAAAGGCGCGAGTCGAGAAGGATTGCTCGCGATCAGGAAGCTCATTGCCCAAGAGATGACTGGGCTTCGCCATCGTAGCCTGGGCGATGGATCATTATGGGGCGTGGTGGCCGCTCGCCAAGCTCGCCCCGATGGCTCTCGTACCGTCGTTATGACGCGCTGGCCGCCTCGCTACATCATTCCTGGCGTCGCACTTATGGCCGCCATGGTTGCGAGTAACGCGCTCCAGGCAAACAATGCGGTCCTCGGGACCTGGATCCTGTTCTCGCTCGCCGTCGCGGGCGCCTGCTGGGCGGCCTACAGGGCAGGCGATTATCACGCTCGCCTTGAGGAGCGGGTCCGCGCTCTCTAGCCGCAAGTCATGTGCGTTTGCATAATCTTGGACGAAATTGGACGTTCGCAGATTAAAAAGTGGTGCCCAGGAAAGGACTCGAACCTTCACGGCTTGCACCGCTGGTACCTGAAACCAGTGCGTCTACCAATTCCGCCACCTGGGCATGCGCCGCTTCTTAAAAGCGCGGGCGGGCGGCTGTCAACGGCGGGCCGCCCTTTGGCGCCGGCATGACAATCGCGCTCGCCCGGCGCTAAACTCCCCTCAATCAGCGTGAGGCGCATTCTCATCGCGCCGCCGGAGGAGTCCTCATGACCAGCGCCGCTCGCCTCTCGCTGCACGTGCCGGAGCCTTCCGTGAGGCCAGGCGGGCGGCCGGACTTCAGCCATGTCGGCATTGCCGAAGCGGGCAAGGTTCGCCGTCCGCCGATCGACGTCAGCCCCTCCGACATCCGCGACTATGCCTATACGATGATCCGCGCGCTCGACGATGACGGCGAGGCGGTCGGTGATTGGGCCGGGTCGCTCAACGCAGACGATTTGCGCAAGGGCCTGCGCGACATGATGCTGACCCGCGCTTTCGATGCGCGCATGCTTCTGTCGCAGCGCCAGGGCAAAACGTCGTTCTACATCACCTGCCTCGGCGAGGAGGCGATCGCGACCGCTCATCGCAAGGCGCTCGCGGAGGGCGACATGTGCTTTCCGACCTACCGCCAGCAGGGCCTGCTCATCGCCTTGGGCTGGCCGATCGTCGACATGATGTGCGAGATCTTCTCCAACGAGAAGGATCACCTCAACGGCCGCCAGCTTCCCGGCCTCTATTCGTTCAAGAAGGCCGGGTTCTTCACCGTCTCGGGCAATCTCGGCACCCAATATCCGCATGCGGTCGGCTGGGCGATGGCCTCGGCGATTTCGGGCGACACGCGCATCGCTTCGGGTTGGATCGGCGAAGGGGCGACGGCGGAGAGCGATTTCCATTCGGCGCTCGTGTTCGCCTCCGTCTACCGGCCTCCGGTCATTCTCAATGTCGTCAACAACCAGTGGGCGATCTCGTCCTATCAAGGCATCGCGGGGGGCGAGAGCGCCAGATTCGCCGCTCGCGCCCACGGCTTCGGCATCCCGTCGTTGCGCGTCGATGGCAATGACTATCTTGCGGTCCATGCGGTCTCTCGCTGGGCGGCGACCCGGGCGCGCGCCAATCTGGGCCCGACCCTCATCGAATGGGTGACCTACCGCGCCGGCGCGCACTCGACCTCGGATGATCCGTCGAAATACCGCCCCAAGGACGAAGGGTCCGCGTGGCCGCTGGGCGATCCGGTCGAGCGGCTGAAAGTCCATCTCATTCGCATCGGCGCCTGGAGCGAAGATCGCCACCGGCAGATGCAGGCGGAGGTGGACGCCGAGATTCTGGACGCCGCCAAAGAAGCCGAAAGCCATGGCACGCTGCACGACGGGCCGAAGCCGAGCGCGGCGACGATGTTCGAGCAGGTCTATAAGGAGATGCCGCGCCATCTGCGCGAGCAGCGCCAGCAGCTGGGGGTCTGAGGATGGATCGCTGGCGGAGATTCGCGTCCCCTCTCCCTCCGGGGGAAGGTGGCGGGCCACAGGGCGTCCCGAAGGACGCCCCTCCTTCCGGACGGGCTATGGCCCCGCCGCATGAGGGCCGGAGGCGCGGACTGCGCTTCACCCGCAAAACCCTCACCCCCAACCCCTCTCCGAAAGGAGAGGGGGGTTCGCCCGGAGTTTAGCCCATGCCGCGCATGTCGATGGTCGAGGCGATCCGCGATGCGATGGATTGCAAGATGGCCGAGGACGAGCGCGTCGTCGTGTTCGGCGAGGACGTCGGCTATTTCGGCGGGGTCTTTCGCTGCACCGACGGGCTGCAGCGAAAGTACGGCAAGTCGCGCTGCTTCGATGCGCCGATCAACGAATCCGGCATAGTCGGCGTGGCGATCGGCATGGGAGCCTATGGCTTAAGGGCGGTCGCCGAGATTCAGTTCGCCGACTACGTCTATCCCGGCTACGACCAGATCGTGTCCGAAGCGGCGCGGTTGCGCTACAGGTCGGGCGGCGAATTCTCGGCTCCGATCGTGATCCGCATGCCATGCGGCGGCGGTATCTATGGCGGGCAGACGCACAGCCAGAGCCCCGAGGCCTTGTTCACGCACGTCTCCGGCCTCAAGACCGTCATTCCCTCCAACCCTTACGACGCCAAAGGGCTCCTGATCGCCGCGATCGAGGACGACGATCCCATTATCTTTCTCGAGCCGAAACGGCTCTATAACGGACCGTTCGCCGGGCATCCCGATCAGCCCGTTACGCCTTGGGCCAAACACCCCTTAAGCGAAGTGCCGGAGGGTCGCTATGTTGTGCCGCTCGGCAAGGCGGCTATCAGGCGGGAAGGGAAGGGGGTCACGGTCCTCTGCTATGGCACGATGACCCATGTCGCCGAGGCGGCGGCGGAGGAGACGGGAGTCGACGCCGAAATCATCGATCTGCGCTCCCTGCTTCCGCTCGACGTCGACGCGATCCAGTCGTCGGTCGAGAAGACCGGCCGCTGCGTGATCGTGCATGAGGCGACGCTGACCTCGGGCTTTGGCGCCGAACTCGCCGCGCAGGTGATGGAGCGGTGCTTCTATGCGCTGGAGGCGCCGGTTCAGCGCGTCGCTGGCTGGGACACGCCTTATCCGCATGCGGAGGAATGGGACTATTTTCCCGGTCCAGCGCGGGTCGGGCGCGCGCTCCTGAAGGCCATGGAGGCCTGAGATGGGCGTGCGCTCGATCAAGATGCCCGATGTCGGCGAGGGGGTGGCGGAAGCCGAGATCGTCGAATGGGCGGTCAAGGTCGGCGATCTCGTCAGGGAGGATCAAGTCGTCGCCGCGGTCATGACCGACAAGGCGACAGTCGAAATCCCGACGCCGGTCGCAGGCAGCGTGCTCAAGCTCGGCGGCGCGGTCGGGGACGTGCTGGCTGTTGGCGCCGAACTCATTCGCATTGACGCGCCGGGCCTGCCGGATTCGGTTCTCCCCGCGGCGCCGAAATCCCAGCCTCAGCCGCAGGCGGCGCCCGCGCCGATCCCCAAACTCGAGGCTGCGGAGCCCGCGCCAGCACCGGCGGCGCGCGCAACGCCGATCGAGGCGCCTTCGCCGCCACGCCCGTCTGAGCCGCAGAGAGACGCGCCGCGCCCGGTTGGCGAGAAGCCGCTCGCCGCGCCTGCTGTGCGCCTGAAGGCGCGCGAGGCCGGCGTCGATCTCAAATTCGTGCGCGGCTCCGGGCCCGCGGGACGCATCACGCACCAGGATCTCGAAGCCTATATCGTCCGCCCGCCGGAGCCGTCGAAACCGTCAGGCCGGGCGCCCAATACGGCGATTGAGACGATCAAGGTCGTCGGCCTGCGGCGGCGCATCGCCGAGAACATGGCGGAGTCGGCCCGCCGTATCGCGCATTTCTCTTATGTCGAGGAGACCGATGTCACCGCGCTCGAGGAGCTGCGCGCCTCCCTCAACGCGCGCGCGACCGAGGAGAGGCCGAAACTCACCCTGCTGCCGTTTCTTATGCTCGGGATCGTCAAGGCGGTCGGAGACTTTCCGCAGATCAACGCTCACTACGACGACGACAACGACATCATCACGCGCTTCGGCGCCGTCCACTTGGGCGTGGCGACACAAACGCCGAACGGCCTCATGGTCCCGGTCGTCCGTCACGCCGAGACTCTCGGCTTGCACGAATGCGCGCGCGAAATGCGCCGGGTGAGCGAGGCGGCGCGGCAGGGCGCCGCGGCGCGCGACGAGCTGTCTGGCTCGACCATCACGCTGACCTCGCTCGGGGCGCTGGGCGGCATTGTCTCGACGCCCGATCATCAACCGGCCGGAAGTGGCGATCGTCGGCGTCAACAAGATCGTCGTGAAGCCCGTCTGGCGCGACGGCGGTTTCGTTCCGCGAAAAGTCATGAACCTGTCGTCGTCGTTCGATCATCGCGTGGTCGACGGCTATGACGCCGCGACCTTCATTCAGCGCCTGCGGGGACTGATCGAGGCGCCGGCCATCTGTTCATCGAGGGACGGGTGAGAGGCGGCAACCGAGGAAGCGCGTCTCAGCAGGGTCTCGCCGCGTGCGACGCTCTGGCGGAAAGGGCGTAGATTCCGCTTTCGCGGGGCGACAACTTACTGAGCTTCGGGTCACGCCATGAACGAGCTTCGCTGCAAGGTTCTCGTCATCGGCGGCGGCCCGGGCGGCTATGTCGCCGCGATCCGCGCCGGCCAGCTCGGCCTCGACACGATTCTCGTCGAAGCGGACCGGCTCGGCGGAACCTGCCTCAACGTCGGCTGCATTCCCTCGAAGGCGCTGATTCATGCCGCCGGCGCAGCGCATGGTCTCCGCGAGCCGCGCGCGCTCGGCGCCATCGGGCTCTACGATCGGGCCGCCGAAGCTCGATTTCGCGCGCACGATCGCCTGGAAGGATGCGATCGTCTCAAGGCTCACCAACGGCGTCGGCGCGCTGTCTGAAGAAGGCCAAGGTGCGCACGCTCTTCGGGACGGCGACGATCGTCGACGGCAAGACGGCGACCGTCAGCGCCGACACCGGCGAGAGCCGCATCCGTCGCCGAGCATCTTATCCTTGCGACCGGCTCGGAGCCCGTGGACCTGCCGGCGCTCAAGTTCGGCGGCGACATTCTGTCTTCCACCGACGCATTGGCGCTGACCGAGGTTCCGGGTCGCTTGCGGTGGTCGGCGCAGGCTATATCGGAATGGAGCTTGGCATGGCTTTCGCCAAGCTCGGCGCCAAGGTGACGATCGTCGAGGCGCTGCCCAAGATCTTGCCGCTTTACGACGCGGAGCTGACGCAGCCGGTCGCGCGGCGCCTCGCCGATTTTGGCGTCGAAACCCTGGCTGGGGCGCGCGCTCTGGGCTTCGCCAGATGGCGCGCTCAAGGTCGTAAGCGGTGACGGCAAGGAGCGCGCGATCACCGCCGACAAGGTGCTGGTGGCGGTCGGCCGGCGAGCGCGCGCGAGCGGCTTCGGCCTCGAGACGCTCGATCTCACGATGAGCGGCCCATTCGTGCGCGTCGACGCGACTTGCGCGACGTCGATGCGCAACGTCTGGGCGATCGGCGACTTAACCGGCGAGCCGATGCTCGCCCATCGTGCGATGGCGCAAGGGGAAATGGTCGCCGAGATCATCGCCGGCAAGAAGCGCGCTTTCGACCGCGTCGCCATTCCGGCGATCTGCTTCACCGACCCGGAGATCGTCGCCGTGGGGCTCTCGCCCGACGCCGCCAAGGCCGCGCATGGCGAGATCCGCATCGGCCATTTCCCGTTCCGCGCCAACGGCCGGGCCATGACGCTGCAGGACGATGATGGCTTCGTGCGCGTCGTCGCGCGGGCCGACAACCATGTCGTGCTCGGCGTGCACGCAGTCGGCCAAGGCGTCTCGGAGCTCTCGGCCGCCTTTTCGCTTGCGCTCGAAATGGGCGCGCGACTCGAGGATATCGCGCTCACCATCCACGCCCACCCGACGATGAGCGAGGCCTTTCACGAGTCGGCGCTCGCGGCGCTGGGTCATCCGCTGCATATTTGACGCCGGGCCACGCGACCGACATTGATCCTCTCAGGAGCGCCTCGCATGCGGCAGATTTGGATTTCGAAGGCCGGGCCGCCGGAGACGCTCGTCCTCAAGGAGGCTCCCGATCCCAACCCTCGAGCGGGCGAGGCGCGCATTCGCGTGGAGGCAAGCGGGGTCAATTTCGCTGATGTGATGGGCCGGATGGGCCTCTATCCGGATTTGCCTCGAATTCCAGTCGTTCCAGGATACGAAGTCGCCGGGCGCGTCAACTCAGTGGGCGAAGGCGTCGATCCAGCCTGGATAGGGCGCAACGTGTTCGCGCTGACGCGATTTGGCGGGTACGCCGATGTCGTTTGCGTACCGACGGTCAGGATCTTCGCGCGGCCCGAAGGCATGTCCGCCGAGGAAGGTGCGGCGATTCCGGTCAACTATCTCACCGCATGGCAACTCATTGTCGTCATGGGCGGGCTCAAGGCCGGCGAAACGATGCTGGTCCACTCGGCAGGCGGTGGGGTCGGCGTCGCGGCAACGCAGATCGCCAAGCATCTCGGCGCCAAGGTCATTGGGACGGCATCCGCCGCGAAGCACCAGGAATTGCGCGCGCTCGGCGTCGATCACCTGATCGACTATCGGACCGAGGACTTCGAGAAGCGCACGAGAGAGATCACCCAGGGTCGAGGGGTCGAACTCATCCTCGACGCGGTGGGCGGCGAGTCGCTCAAGAAGGGTTACAGGCTTCTCGCGCCCACAGGCCGACTTGGCGTGTTTGGCGCTTCGTCCGCCGCCAGAAACAAGACCGGGGGAATGCTCGGCATGGTATCGATGCTTGCCGGCACCCCCTGGCTTCAGTTCAATCCGCTATCCTTGATGAACGCGAACAAAGGCGTCTTCGGCGTCAACCTGGGCCACATGTGGGACGAAGGCGATCGCATGGCCGGCTGGATGAATGAGCTTATCCGGTTGTGGGAGCAAGGCGTCATCAAGCCTCGGATCGCGCGGACTTTCAGCTTTGCCGAGGCCGCGGCCGCTCATCATTTTATTCAAGACCGCAGCAACTTAGGAAAAGTGCTGCTCATCCCGTAGCACAGCGGTCGACTGCGCTCGAGGTTGCAGTGCGCCTGAAAAGCGCCGTCTTAAAATTGATAGGCAGTCTCGATAGGGTTGACAGAAGCTTTGCCCGTCGATGAAATCAAAAGCCGAGGGTGAGCAATGAGAAAGTCCTGGCTAACGGCAGCGTCGGCGCTGGCCGCGGTGGCGGTCGAAGCGCCTCCGGCGTCGGCTCAACTTTTCAGCGCTCCGGGAACCGAAGATTTCGGCGACACGCTGGTCGGGTCTTCGTCGAGCAAGACATTTAATATCACTGTGCTCAGCACAATCACGTCGGGGAGCGTTTCCGCGGCGGCGGCGCCGTTCTCGGGTGGCCCTGTATCCATCGTCAGCAGCTCCAAAACCCAAGTCCCGGCGACTTACAGTTTTGCTCCCACTGTGCGTGGCAGCGCGAGCGAGTTGCTCAACGTCAACGGGATGAACCTCAACTCGAAGATCCAACAGCACGGGCAGATTTCCCTGCAAGGGGTCGGCGTGGCCCCGGTCGAGGCCTTATCGACCAGCTTCTCGCCCGAGACCAGGATCGGGACCTCGAGCCTGCAGACCGTGACCGTATCCAATGTCGGCGACGGCAACCTGTCCGGCCTCGGCGACGCCAGCGATCTCTTGGGGAGTTTGGGCGCCTCGAATGGCGTCTTTCAAGGATCGGGCGGCAGTTTCGATCTGGCGGACGGCGCCAACACGACTTTCGATTATAGCTTCGCGCCGACCGACCATGGGCTGGTTCATAAAAGTCTGAAAGCGACTTTCAGCAACGGCAGCGCCGATGGAAAAAATCAGGCGAGCGGCCAGACCGTCGCCCTGACTGGCGACGGCGTCGGCCCGCAATATTCAAGCAGCCTCGCTCCCGGTGTGATCGATCTTGGCGCAATCAAGCTCGGGAAGGGCGCAGCGATCGACTTGAAGATCAGCAATGTCTCGACAGACGGAAACGGTGGCGATGCCGACTTGACGGATCTTTCCTTGCTCTCCGCCGATCTCAACCCCACGGGGCCAGGATTGCCTTTCTCTCTCGGAGATTTCGTCCCTGATACGGTCCTTGGCGAGGGCGAGTCGTTCGACCTCAAGATCGATTTCAGCGCGACGACACTCGGCGAGCAGACCGCGAATCTCGTCATCATGACCGACGAGAACGCGGCGTTTGGAGCTACAGGTCAGACCTTCGACTATCAGCTGACGGCTGATGTCGTTCCGGTCCCCGAGGCGGAGACGTGGGAAATGCTGCTGGCGGGGTTCAGCCTCCTCGGACTTCAATATCGCGGGAGGCTGCGCCGTGCTTTTGGCGCCGCTAGACCAGCCCGGCCGCAGGAAAAATAGAGCGACGCGACAGAGCGCGCGAGAGCAGGGCGCGCAATCGGTCTTTGCCCTCAGGCTCGAGGTCTGCTCCCGATTCGCCCACCCACTCGTTCAGAGACCGGCCGTCTTGGCCTAAATCCGCGCGGTGCTCGACAAAGAGGTCGTAGCCATCGGCTGGCAGGCCTGCGCCCAAAGCTGTCGAGGCGAGGGCGAGCTTGGCGCCGCGGTGGTCCACCCTGCCGAACGCCGCGGCGATCATCTGATTGAGCGCCTTGGCTTCTTTGGAAAGCGGCGCTCCGGGCCGCAAAACCGGCAGGGCTTGTCCGCCGCCAACCAGAATCCCAATGACTTCGGCCGGATCGTGCGGATGGTTTGCTTCGGTTTGCTGGAGCGCCAGCAACGCTCCAACCTCTTGCGGTCCTTTGGCGAGCGCAGCGACAAGCGGCGCGTAGAAGTCTCGCGACAGTTGCGCCGATCCCTTCGCCATTTCGATCTCGTATGAGAACTCGGGGGCGTCGACCGCGAGCGCGAGCGTGATCTCTTGTAAGGACTCGCGCAGGCTGGCGCCTGTCAGCCGGTTGGGTCCGCGGACGAAGATGTCATGTCGCAGCGCGCGGGCGAGGCAAAGATCCTTGATCAATTCTCGATCGAGCCCATCCTCGACGCCTTCGAGCACCTGCCGTTCCGCCGGCGTGAGAACAAGAGTGGAGAAATTCTCGAGAAGGTTCGCCGATCCAACCCATTCAAGCTTGGCCTCGGAGAGCGCCGCGACGACATCGGCGTGAAAGCAGGGCGACCAGTTTGCGTTCATGAATTCATGCGCGAGATAGGCGGGCGGCATGTCCGGCATTCCTTTGACCAGCTTGTCGACGAAAGGAACGCCGGCCAGATGATAAGCGCCTGCGCCGTGCAGGGCGCGCAAGAGCTCGAGACCCGCAAGCGCCTGCCGGTCGCTGCGCCGCGATCGGGCGAGGCCGGCCGCGCGGATCAGGCGCTGCATGCCGAGCGCGCTCTGCCACCCTGGAAGCGTGTTGTAGCTGAGATGCACGAGTCCGCCGGCGCGCACCTTCGCTCGCAACAGGCGGACGACGCCGGCCCGCACAACCGGCGGGACCCAGCTCCATAGCCCATGCGTGCTGACGAAGTCGGCCTCCGGAATTGCGTCCGCTTCGCGGGCGTCAGCGAGCGTCGCGAGATCGGCTTCAATGAAGGTCGCGTTGCGCAGGCCGGCTTGCCGGGAGAACGCGCGAGCCGTCGCGATATGCGCCGGATTGAAGTCGATTCCAGTGATCCGCCAGGACGGGTTCGCTGCAGCAAGGGTTAGCGCGCCAAGCCCTGTCCCGCATCCGAGCTCGAGATAGTGGACCGGGTCGTCGTCATCGGGCAGGTCGCAGGCAACGCCCGCCAGGCGCGCGGCGACAACCATGTGAACAGGAGACTGCTGGGGATAGTATCCCGGCAGATAGGGAACGTCGGTGACGTAGCCTGATCCCCAATCGCTCAACGCCCCGCTCCCCGCCTTGGTGCGGCGGAAGCCTAAACCATGCTGGATCGCCTCAAAAGACTGGTCGGCGGACCGTCAAACAAGCCGGGGGCGCCAGGCATCGCAGGCCGATGAAAGCTTCGCTCGGATCGTCGCCCACAATCATGTCGTGCTTTCCGACACCCGCTGCATATTTGACAGGCCGGTCCGGTTGACATAGGCCGTGCCGGCCGGCGCGCAATCCCGCGAGCGGAGATTGAGGAGCCTCCGGGATGGCCTCGCAACCGATTTTCTGCATGGGTTGCTGGCAGAACATGAAGCTGCCAATCGCCTTGCGCACCATCGCCGCAGTGCCGTACCGCGCGGTCGGCATTCGCCAGAGCCGGATGAACCCCAACGTCTGCACGATCTGCGAGACGATGTTCGAGCGGGTTATGAAGGCGCGGCAGGTCGAGCTCAACGCGACGATCCTGTTCGCCGATCTCAGGGGCTACACGAGCCTTTCGCAGTCGCAGTCGAGCGGCGCGATCGCGGCGCTTCTCGACGCCTTCTACGACGTTTGCGGCGAGGCGATCTGGGAGCACGACGGCATCATCAACAAGACGATGGGCGACGCCGTCCTAGCGGTCTTCAATTTCCCGATCAAGCATCAGGACCATGCCGCGCGCGCGGTCGCGGCCGCGCGGAAGATCCAGGAGCTTTGGCGCGCGCAGCGCGAAGAGCTTTCGCTCGCCTTCGGCGCCGAGGCCGCAACGATCGGAGTCGGAATCGGCGTCGACACCGGTAAGGTCAATTTCGGCGAGTTTGGCCGCACGCACCATGACCTGACCGCGATCGGCACCGTGGTGAACGTGGCCTCGCGCGCGCAAAGCGCGGCGGCGGCCGACCAAATTCTCGTGACCGCCGCCGTCCGCGAAAAGGCGGCCGCCGCGCTGCCTGAGAGCGCAGGGCGGGAGTATCAGCTGAAGGGAATCAGCGAGCCCGCAAAGTTGTGGGCAGCGTGACTTGTCGGACGAGAGCGGCGTAAGCGCCGCCGGCGCCGCCGCCTTTCGCCGGCGCCCGAAATGGGCGCGCGCCTCGATAATTATCCCTCTCCCGACATGGGGCTCGAGAATTATGCACAGTGTTGTGTTGTGCATAGGCTCTCGGCAGCGGGCTGCGACGTGCTTCGGTCGGTCCGTTTTGGTTTTCTTGGACCGGGGCTGTTTCGCTGCGAAAACCCCCAATTCTGCCTATTGGATTCTCTTGGATTTCCTTGGATTCTCTCGTCCGAAATCGAGCCTTTTCAATGGGTTACGCAGGATTTTCCGGGACGATTTTTTCTCGACCCTTTTCCGTTACGCAGGACGCGCCGCAACGGGCGCCTGCGGTCTTGGCATGCACAGGATTGTTCATGGAGCCAAGCTTAACTTGGTTTCTGGTTTTCTGCAATGGATTGTCGCGGCCTGATTGGCTAGGCGTTCTGTGAAGCCCGGCCAAGGAGACGCCCCCATGACCTACGCCAATATCCTTGTCGAAACCCATGGGCCAGTCGGCCTCATCAGGCTCAATCGTCCGCAGGCCTTGAACGCGCTGTCGGCGGCCTTGATGGAGGACCTCAACGCGGCGCTCGAGGCTTTCGAGACTGATCCCGCGATCGGCGCGATTGTCCTCACCGGCTCGGAAAAGGCGTTCGCCGCCGGCGCCGACATCAAGGAAATGCAGGACAAGACCTTCGCCGACGCCTTCTCGGCGACTTCATCTCCCGCTGGGAGAACGTGGCGAAGGCGCGCAAGCCGATCATCGCCGCCGTCGCCGGCTTTGCGCTTGGCGGGGGATGCGAGATCGCGATGATGTGCGATTTCATTCTCGCCGCCGACACCGCCAAGTTCGGCCAGCCGGAGATCAGGCTCGGCGTCATTCCGGGGGCCGGGGGCACGCAGCGCTTGACGCGCGCGGTCGGCAAATCGAAGGCGATGGAGATGATCCTGACCGGCCGCATGATGGACGCCGACGAGGCCGAGCGCTCAGGCCTCGTCTCGCGCGTGGTGCCCGCCGCATCGCTGATCGAGGAGGCGCTCAAGGTCGCCGGAGCAATCGCCGCCTTGTCGAGGCCGGCGGTCTACGCGGCCAAAGAGGCCGTCAACCGCGCCTATGAGACGACGCTCGCCGAAGGCGTGCGCTTCGAGCGCCGCATCTTCCATTCGCTGTTCGCCACAGAGGACCAGAAGGAAGGCATGCGCGCCTTCGCCGAGAAGCGGGCGGCGGCTTTCAAACACCGATAAGGCTCACGCCGCGGTCCAGCCGCCGTCGATCGACATGTTGGCGCCCGTGATCGAGGCGCCTGCGTCAGAGCAAAGAAAGACCGCGACCGCCGCGACGTGGTCGACGCTGATGAATTGCTTGGTCGGCTGGGCGGCGAGCATCACATCGTTGATCACCTGCTCGCGCGTCATGTTGCGCGCCTTCATCGTGTCGGGGATCTGGCGCTCGACGAGCGGCGTCGCGACATAGCCGGGCGAAATGCAATTCGCCGTGACCCCCGAGGTCGCGAGCTCGAGCGCGACCGTCTTGGTCAGCCCCACGAGGCCGTGCTTGGCGGCCACATAGGCCCCCTTGAACGGCGAGGCGACCAGCGAATGGGCTGAGGCGGTTGAGATGATGCGGCCCCATTTCTGCGCCTTCATCCCCGGAATCGCGGCGCGCATCGCGTGAAAAGGGGCTGAAAGATTGATGGCGATGATCGCGTCCCACTTGTCCGGCGGAAAGTCCTCGATCGGCGAGACATGCTGGATGCCGGCATTGTTGACGAGGATGTCGACCGATCCCATCTTGCTTCCGGGCGTCGGCGACCATCACCTCGATCTCCGCTCCGTTCGCCATGTCAGCCCCATGGTAGAAAGCCTTGACGCCAAATTCCTTCTCGATTCTGGCCCGCTCGGCTTCGATGGCCGCCTTATCGCCGAAGCCGTTGATGACCACGTCCGCCCCTTCCTTGGCGAGGGCGCGAGCGATCGCGAGCCCGATGCCGCTTGTGGAACCTGTGACAAGGGCGTGGCGTTTGGCGAGCGACATCGAAGTTCTCCTGGTTCGGCCATACGGCGAAAGGGCTTCAGCCAGGGCCGTCATATTGCATTGCGGCGGAGCTTTCGAGATCCTATTGCATTGCAACAGCCGCGGATGACAAATTCGCGCCGAGCGCTTAAGAACGCTGCGGGATTAATTCGATCGAAGCGCGGCGAGAAAGGTATGGCGGCGATGAGCCTTGCGATGTCGGAAACGCCCTGCGGGCCGCTCTCCCGCCACGCGACCGTCGGCGTTCGGGTCGGCGAAGGCGACGCGGCGGTCACGGTTGGCGGAGGCGCGCCGATCGTCGTCCAGTCGATGACCAACACCGACACCGCCGACATCGAGGCGACCACGCGCCAGATCGCGGCGCTGGCGCGGGCAGGCTCGGAATTGGTGCGCCTCACCGTCGATCGCGAGGAGGCCGCCGCGGCCGTGCCACACATCCGCGATCGTCTGCGCATGAGAGGGATCAAGGCGCCGCTGATCGGCGACTTCCACTATATCGGCCACAAGCTGCTCGCCGAACATCCGGCCTGCGCCGAGGCGCTCGACAAATATCGCATCAATCCCGGCAATGTCGGCTTCAAGAACAAGCGCGACCTGCAGTTCGGCAAGATCATCGAGATCGCGATCCGCAACGGCAAGACGGTGCGCATCGGCGCCAACTGGGGCTCGCTTGATCAGGAACTCCTGACCTCGCTCATGGACGAGAACGCGGCGAGCGCAAAGCCGCTCGAAGCGAGCGCCGTCACGCGCGAGGCGATGGTGCGGTCGGCGCTTTTGTCGGCGGCGCGGGCGGAGGAGATCGGGCTGAAGCGCGAGCGCATCATCCTGTCGGCGAAGGTCTCTTCGGTTCAGGACCTCATCACCGTCTATCGCATGCTTGGGCAGCGCTCCGATTACGCGCTGCATCTCGGGCCTCACTGAAGCCGGCATGGGGTCGAAGGGCATCGTCGCCTCCTCCGCCGCGCTTGGGCATCTTGCTGCAAGAAGGGCTTGGCGACACGATCCGCATTTCGCTGACCCCGGAGCCGGGCGGCGACCGGACGCAGGAAGTGAAGGTCGCGCAGGAATTGCTGCAGACCATGGGGTTTCGCAGTTTTGCGCCACAGGTTGCCGCCTGTCCCGGCTGCGGGCGAACGACTTCGACCGTGTTCCAGGAGCTCGCGCGCGACATCGAGACCTATCTCGCGAAGTCGATGCCGGAATGGCGCGCGGTCTACCCCGGCGTCGAGCGGCTGAACGTTGCGGTTATGGGTTGCATCGTCAACGGGCCTGGCGAGAGCAAGCACGCGAATATCGGCATCTCGCTGCCCGGAACCGGCGAAGCGCCGGCCGCGCCGGTGTTCGTCGACGGGGTCAAGACCGTCACGCTTCGCGGGCCGCGCATCGCCGAGGACTTCAAGGCGCTGGTCAACGACTATATCGTGAAGCGCTACGGCGCCGAACCGGCAGGCGGCGGAATAGGGGAGCGCATGGCCCGACCGCCGCTGCCGCCTTTCACTGCGGAAACCGCCGCGCAGAAGGCGCGCATGGCCGAGGACGCGTGGAACACGCGCGACCCGGCGCGCGTGGCGCTCGCCTATTCGGAAAACAGCCGGTGGCGAAACCGGGCTGAATTCTTCTCTAGGCCGCCCTGCGATCGAGGCGTTTCTGACCCGCAAGTGGAACCGCGAGCTCGACTATCGGCTGATCAAGGAACTCTGGGCCTTTCATGAGAACCACATCGCGGTTCGCTTCGCCTATGAATGGCGTGACGATTCGGGAAGCTGGTTCCGCGCTTACGGCAATGAGAACTGGGAGTTCGACGCGGACGGGCTGATGCGGGTCCGCCTCGCGAGCATCAACGATCTGCCGATCAACGAGCAGGATCGTCTTTACCACTGGCCGCTCGGTCGTCGGCCGGACGACCATCCCGGCTTGAGCCAGCTTGGGCTCTAAGCGCGATGCGTTCGGATGGGATCGTCATCGCGAGGAGCGAAGCGACGTGGCGATCCAGGAGTCGAGAGCGCCCGACGTTCCCTGGATTGCTTCGCTTCGCTCGCAATGACGATCGTGGTTCGACGCAATTGCATCATACGCTAAAAGCCTCCGCCACTTCACATTCGCGTGGACATCGCCCACATAGGGGCGACGAGGCCGCCTTGTACGAACCCCCTCTCCACCGAAACGAAAATCTGCCGGAGCTGCACGCGCTGATCAAGGAGCGCGTCTTCGGCCTCCTCATCAGCAACGGGGCCGAGGGGCTCGTCGCCAGTTCGGTTCCGTTCGTTCTCGATGCGGCCGCCTCGAAGCTGGGCACGTTAAAAGTCCACCTCGCCCGCGCCAACCCCCAATGGCGCGATCTTGAAGCCTCGCCCGACGCGCTCGTCGTGTTCCAGGGCCATGACCATTACATCACCCCGTCCTGGTACGAGACCAAGCGCGAGACCGGCAAAGTCGTGCCGACCTGGAACTACACAATGGTCCAGGCGAAGGGCCGGGCGAAGTTGATGGACGACGCCTGGCTCGGCCAGCAGATCGAGGAGCTGACCCGAACGCTCGAGCAGCGGCGCGAACAGCCTTGGGCGGTCGGCGACGCGCCTGCCGATTTCATCGCCATGCAGCGCCGGGCGATCGTCGGTGTCGAGATCGAGATCCTCGACATCCGGGGAAAGTGGAAAACGAGCCAGAACCGCAACGCGGCCGACCGCGCTGGCGTCGTCGCCGGCCTCGAGGCGATGGGCGACGAGGATGCGCGCGCCATGGCGGGAATCGTGCGCGAGACGGGCCGCGACTGAGGCGGCTGCACGCATTTGCCTCTCGGATAAAGGCGTGATCCTATCCGTCCCCGAAACCGTCATCAGGAGGTTATCACATGGTCGACGCGATCAAGCCGCTTTACACCGCTCATGGCACCGCACAAGGCGGCCGCAACGGCCATACGAGCTCCGACGACGGTATCGTGAGCCTCGATCTGTCGGTGCCGAAGGAGATGGGCGGGCCCGGCAAGCCGAACACAGGGACGCCGGAGCACCTGTTCGCCGCGGGCTACGCCGCCTGCTTCGGCGGCGCGCTCGACTTCATCGCCAAGCAGCACAAGAAGGACGCCTCGAAAGCGACGGTGAAATGCGCCGTCAGCATTGGCCCACGCGAGAAGGGCGGCTTCGGCCTCGCGGTCGTGCTCGATGTGACCGATACGAGCTTAGCCCAGGCTGAGCTCCAGTCGCTAGCGGAAGAGGCGCACGAGAAGATCTGCCCCTATAGCCACGCGACGCGCGGCAATGTCGACGTCAAGGTCGTCACCCACGGGGCCTGACGGCGGGGGACGCCGTCACCCGGCTCTTATCCAAAGTGCAAGGTAAGTAGGCGGGGAGGTGTGCGACCAGCCGCTTGCGTATGTGTTGCCGAGGCAACCTCGGATCGAAACAAAAACTCAAGGGTTCGCTAAGCCTGTCCTTCAGTCCGGCTTGCTTATGACCGAGCGTCATTCGGTACGATCGCCTCTTCACGGGGAACGTACGCGAAAGGCTTGAGCTCGATGATGGAGACCGCGCCGCCTCAGAGCGAGGGGACGCCGCTCGACCGGGGCTTACGCGCTTTATGCGGCATTGCGGCTTATTACCGCATCGGCGCCGATCCTCTGCAGCTTGCGCGCGAGTTCGCCCTGGGCGCGCGCCAGGCCAATGAAGCCGATCTGATACGCGCCGCCAAGCATATTGGACTGAGAGCCCGCCTCGTCGCTCAGGTTACCGCCGAGCGGCTTGCGACTTTGCCCACGCCGGCGATCGTCCGGATGACCAGCGGCGCGCTGATGGTGTTCGGGGGGCGCAATCCGTCGGGGCTCTGCCGCCTCGTCGATCCGATCAGCCACGCCGTCCAGGAATTGACGCTTGAGGATCTTGCGCGCTTGACCGGCGGACAGGCGCTCCTCATCGCTCGCCGGATCGGCGGCGCCGGCGTCGATCCCCGCCAGTTCGGCATGCGCTGGTTCCTGCCGACCATCTGGCGCTATCGCCGCCCGCTCGGCCATGTGGTGGCCGCATCTTTGTTCGTGCAGATTTTCGCCCTCACGACGCCCCTGTTCTTCCAGGTCGTCGTCGACAAAGTGCTGACCCATCGCGGCTACGAGACCTTGTTCGTGCTCGTCGGCGGACTCGTCGTCATCGGCCTGTTTGACGTGGCGCTGCAATACCTGCGCACCTACGCGCTCTCGCACACCACCAACCGGATCGACGTCGAGCTCGGCCAGCGCCTGTTCGCGCATCTCCTCCGCCTGCCGATCGCCTATTTCGAGACCCGCTCGACCGGCCAAACGGTCGCCCGGGTGCGGGAACTGGAGACGATCCGCAGCTTCATCACCGGACAGGCTTTGTTCTCGGCGATCGACCTCGTGTTCGCCTTCGTGTTCGTCGGCGTCCTGTTCGCTTATTCGTGGTCGCTGACCTTGATCGTGCTCGCCGGGATCCCGTTCTATGTGCTCATCGGCTTTTCCGTGAGACCGCCGTTGCGCGAGCTGGTCAAGGAGAAGTTCAATCGCGGCGCGGCGAGTCAGCAGTTCCTGGTCGAGACGATCGTCGGCGTGAACACCGTGAAGAGCGCCGCGGTCGAGCCCATCATGCGGGCGCAGTGGGAGGAGAAACTCGCGGCCTATGTCAAGACGAGCTTCGCCTCCGCGATGCTGGGCTCCGGCGGGCAGCTCGCCATCCAGTACATCAGCAAGCTGACGACCGCGGCGCTGCTTCTGTTCGGCGCCAAGGCGGTGATCGACGGCGAGCTGACGGTCGGCGCGCTCGTCGCTTTCAACATGATCGCCTCGCAGGCGGTGGCGCCGATTCTCCGCCTCTCGCAGATCTGGCAGGACTTCCAGCAGGTTCAAATCTCGATCGAGCGCCTGGGCGATATTCTCAACACGTCCCCGGAGTTCTCGCCCGCCGCGCGCCTCCTGCCGCCAACGCCGCGCGGCGCGATCGAATTTCGCCGCGTCAGCTTTCGCTACCGTCCGGGCGCGCCAGAGGTTCTGAAAGACATCTCGCTCGCCATCCGGCCGGGCGAGACAATCGGCGTTGTCGGGCCGTCGGGCTCCGGCAAGTCGACCCTCACCAAGCTCATCCAGCGCCTTTACCTGCCGAACGAGGGGCAGGTGCTGCTCGACGGCGCGGACTTGAACCATGTCGACCCGGCGTGGCTCAGGAGCCACATCGGCGTCGTGCTGCAGGAGAACCTCCTGTTCAACCGCACGGTTCACGAGAACATCGCCTTCGCCAATCCGGCGATGCCGCGCGCCCGCGTCATCGAGATCGCCCGTCTCGCCGGCGCCGACGAGTTCATCGACAAGCTCGCGGAAGGTTACGACACAATCATCGAGGAGCGCGGCGCCAACCTTTCCGGCGGGCAAAGACAGCGCATCGCCATCGCCCGCGCGCTCGCCACCAATCCGCGCATTCTCATTTTCGACGAGGCGACCTCGTCGCTCGATTACGAGAGCGAGCGGATCGTCCAGCGCAACATGCGCCGCATCGCCAAGGGCCGCACGGTCATCATCATCGCCCATCGCTTGGCGGCGGTGCGCGGGTGCGACCGCATCGTCGGCATGAGCGACGGCCGCATCGTCGAGGCCGGAACCCATGCCGAACTCCTGCGCAGGCCGGGCGGTCTCTACGCCTATCTCTGGAGCCTTCAGAGCCAGCCGGCGGAGGTCGCCGCATGACAGCGCTTCGCGTGGTCCCGCCCGCCGATCCGGCGCCCGCGGCCGCTGAACCGTTCGCCTCGCGTGCGTTGGCGTGGGTGAAGAGCCCAGGCATGCACCTCGGCGACCGGGAATTCCTTGCTCCCGCACTTGAGATCCTGGAAACGCCGCCCTCGCCGGTCCATGTCGCGTTCTTGTGGATCATCTGCGCCTTCGTCGCAGCCGCCTTGACCTGGGCCTATTTTGGCCGCGTCGACATCATCGCCACCGCGCAGGGCAAGTTTCAGCCGACCGGACAGGTCAAGGTCGTCGAGCCGTTGGACACCGGAAAGGTCGAGGCGATTCTCGTCGGCAACGGCGCGGTCGTGCGCGCGGGCGAGGTTCTGGTCGAGCTCGATCGCTCGGCGGCGCTGGCCGACGCCAACGGCGCACAAGCGGAGCTTGCTTCCGTGCGGGCGGAAATCCTGCGGCGCAAGACCGCGCTCTTGAGCGCGCGGTCGCATCGCTTCGATCCGGCCCCGGCGATCGATTGGCCGGACGGCGCAGCTTCGGGCTTACGCGAGCGCGAGAATCGGGTTCTCGCCGCCGATCTCGGACAATTGGCCGCGAATGTCGCCGCGTATGACGCGGAGCGGGCGCAAAAGACAGCCGAACGCGATAAACTGCGCGACACCATCGCGACGCAGAAGAACCTTGTGGCGACCCTGCAAGAGCGCGTCGACATGCGCACCAAGCTGGTCGAAGTCAAGGCGGGCGCGAAGGCCGCAGTCATCGACGCCACCGAAACATTGCAATATCAGATCACGCAGGAGGCGAAGCAGGAGCAGGATCTGGCCTCGTTCACCGCTGCGCTCGAGGTTATCGCCCGCAATTCCGACAAAGCGGTCCAGGACTTCATCTCGGACAACGCCCAGAAACTCGAAGACGCCGAGCGGCGCGCGGAAGAGGTCGCGCAGCGCCTTGCCAAGGCTCAGGCTGAGCTCGACCACCTGACGCTGAGGGCGCCGATCGCGGGACGCGTGCAATCTTCGATCATCACCAATGTCGGCCAGGTGGTCACGAGCGGCCAGGAGATCATGCGTATCGTGCCGGAGGATTCGGGGCTCGAGATCCAGGCCTATGTGCGCAATCGCGACATCGGCTTTGTCAGCGTCGGCCAGGAGGCGGTGGTCAAGATCGAATCCTTCCCCTTCACCCGCTACGGCTCGATTCATGCGCATGTCGTGCGCATCGCCAAGGACGCAATCCCTGAGCCGGACGCCAGTGCGATCGAGGGCGACCCGACGCGCGTCTCGAACGCCGCCGGCTTCGCCGGGGGAGAGCGCACGCAAAATCTCGTGTTCCCTGCCGTGCTGAAGCCCGACGCCGAGACAATTACGGTCGATGGCGTCGTCGAGCCCCTGACCTCCGGCATGGCGGTCACGGTCGAGCTCAAAACCGGGGCGCGGCGCATGCTCGAATATCTGTTCGCGCCGCTGGTCGAGGTGGCGTCAAAGGCGATGCGGGAGCGGTGACCCCTCTCCCCATAGGGCGTTCGGAAGAACGCCCGTCTCTCGACGGGCTATCCGGAGAGGGGTCGAGGGTGAGGGCGACCAGCCCCACCGAGGGAGGGGCGAGCGATCGCTTGATTTTTGCATGGGTCCACCGTCCTTATGGGTCCGCCCATCGGGGATAGGGCGGGGGAGCGGATGAGCGTCGAAGATCTGGGTTCTGCGCCTGCGTTTCGCATGAGCGACCTCATTCGGCACGGGGCGGAGCCGCCGCCTGTCGCGCTCCTCACGCGGTTGCCCTCATATCCGTGGCTGATTGTCGGCGTGTGCTCCCTCGCCGGGTTCATGGGCCAGATCGACGCGAGCATTGTCCAGCTCGCACTGCCTACCTTGGGCCGCGTATTCGACTGCACCTTGGAGAGCGTGAGCTGGGTCGCGCTTTCTTATCTCTTGGGTGTCGCGGCATTCATGCCGATCTTCGGCCAGCTCTGTCGGATCTTTGGCAGGAAGCAGTTCTACATCATCGGCTTCGTGCTGTTCACGTTGGCCAGCGCTCTCTGCGGCTACGCGCCGGATCTTCTCACTCTGGCGGGGCTTCGGTTCGTGCAAGGCGTCGGCGGAGCGATGGTTGGCGCCAATAGTCTCGCGCTGGTCGTCGAGGCGACGGATAAGAGCAGGCGCGGGGAGGCGCTTGGGCTGTACGCCGCCGCACAAGCGGTCGGGATCAGCGCCGGTCCTGTCGCGGGAGGCCTCTTGATCGGGACCTTGGGCTGGCCCTGGGTGTTCTGGGTCAACGTTCCCTTCGGGCTGATCTCGATCGTCGCCGGCTGGCTCGTGCTTCCCGTGACGACGCAGCAGGGCCCGAGCCAAACGTTCGACTGGCGCGGCGCTCTCCTGCTCGCGCCTGCGCTGACGCTGGCGGTCTTCGCTCTCAATCAAGTGTCCGCGCTCGGACTGACTTCGCCCGTGCTCTTAGGCTCTGTCGGCGCCGCGATCGTGCTCATCTTTCTGTTCGTCAGGCAGGAAGGCAAATCTGATTCGCCGCTGGTCGGTCTTGCGCTGCTCAAGGGGCCTGCGTTTTTGGGCGGCGCGCTTGCCTGCGCGCTTTCCTACGCCATGCTTTACGGCATGTTCTTCCTCGCCTCGTTCGCGCTCGTGCGCGGCTACGAGGACAGTCCCACAATTGCGGGGCTCAAGCTGGCGATCGTTCCGGTCAGCATCGGAATCGTCGCCCCGCTTGCGGGCGCGGTCGCCGACTGGATGGGCGCGCGCCTCCTCAGCGTCGCAGGAATGGCGATCTGCTTTGCTGCGCTCATCGGGCTCACAGCGGTCGTGATGGAGCCCACGCCCAATCTCTGGGCCGGGTTCCTGGGTCTCGTCGCTTTCGGGATCGGCCTTGGCGTGTTCATCGCGCCCAACAACCATGCGACGATCAATGCGGTCCCGGCCAATCTCTCCGGCGTGGCCGGGGCGATGCTCAATCTGACGCGCGTTCTCGGCACGGTTGCTGGCGTCGCCAGCGCGTCCGCCGTGCTGTCCTGGCAGCTGCAGGTCGCGCGCGGCTCGCCTGAGCGAAAGCTGGCGGCCTTCTCGCCCCATCATTTCATCGAGGCCGTGGCGGGAGGCCTCATCATGCTCGCAATCTTCGCGTTGATTGCCGGGGCGGTCTCGTTGATCCGCAAGCCTGCGGCCTGAAAGGCGATCTCCGCCTCACCCTCGCCCGCTCTCTTTGCTATAAGCCCTTCAACCCTTGGAGGCCTCTTCCCATGAAACTTGCTGATCCTTCGCTCCTCAAAGACAAATGCCTTGTCGACGGAAAATGGGTGGGGGAGGGGACGCGTCCGATCACGAATCCCGCGACCGGCGCGGCGCTCGCCAAGACTCCGCGCTTTGGCGAAGCGGAGACGATCCACGCGATCGAAGCGGCTCAGCGCGCCTTCGGCCCCTGGGCGAAGACACTGCCCAAGGAGCGCGCGAAGATCCTGAGGCGATGGTTCGACCTCATCATCGCCAATCGCGACGACATCGCGCTCATCATGACGAGCGAACAGGGCAAGCCGCTTGCGGAGGCGCGCGGCGAGGTCGACTACGCCGCCGGCTTCATCGAATTCTTCGGCGAGGAGGCGAAGCGCATCTACGGCGAGGTCAGTCCGACGTTCCGCGCCGATTCGCGCATCGTCGTGGTCAAGCAGCCGATCGGCGTGGTCGCGGCGATCACGCCGTGGAATTTCCCTGCGGCGATGATCACCCGCAAGGTGGCGCCGGCGATCGCCGTCGGCTGCACCGTGGTGGCGAAGCCGGCGGGCGAAACGCCGCTGACCGCGCTCGCGCTCGGCGAACTGGCGCTGCGCGCCGGCATGCCGGCAGGCGTCCTCAACCTGGTGACCGGCGACGCGCGCGCCATTGGCAAGGCGATGACCGACCATCCCGCCGTCCGCGCGATCGGCTTCACCGGCTCGACCGAGGTCGGCAAGGTGCTGATGGCGCAAGCCGCCGGCACGGTGAAGAAAGTCGGGCTCGAGCTCGGCGGCAACGCGCCGTTCATCGTGTTCGACGACGCCCATGTCGACGCAGCGGTCGAGGGCGCGATCGTCTCGAAATTCCGCAACATGGGCCAGACCTGCGTCTGCGCCAACCGCATCTATGCGCAGGAAGGGATCTACGACGCGTTCGTCGCCAAGCTCACGACCGCGGTGTCGCGGCTGAAGGTCGGCGACGGGACGGAGGCCGGCGTCACCCAGGGCCCGCTCATCAACGAGGCGGCGGTCAAGAAGGTCGAGGAGCACGTCGCCGACGCTGAGCAGAAGGGCGCGAAGGTCGTCGTCGGCGGCAAGCGCCACGCGCTCGGCCGCACGTTCTACGAGCCGACGGTCATCGCGAACGTCAATTCTTCGATGCTGGTCGCGCGCGAGGAGACGTTCGGCCCCGTCGCGCCGGTCTTCCGCTTCAAGGACGAAGAGGACGTGATCGCCAAAGCCAACGACACGCAGTTCGGCCTCGCGTCTTATTTCTACGCCCGCGACCTCGGCCGCGTGTGGCGGGTCGCCGAGGCGCTGGAATACGGCATGGTCGGGATCAATACCGGCGCAATCTCGAGCGAGCTCGCCCCCTTCGGCGGGGTGAAAGAGTCCGGCATCGGCCGCGAAGGCTCGCGCCACGGCGTCGAGGAATTCGTCGAGATCAAATACATGCTGATGGGCGGGCTGGACAGGTAGACCGCGCGCCGGCCCTCATCCGGCCGCTTGCGCCGGCCACCTTCTTCCGGCGGGAGAAGGGTTGCAGGCGCACGTCGCGCACCCGGGGGGTCCACCAAGGAGATGGGCGCTGCGTCGAAGATCCCTTCTCCCGGGAGAAGGTGGCCTGCCGGGCCGGATGAGGGCCCGCTCGATCGGCCAATCGTCGTCTCAACCCAGCGCGCCACCGATCCTCAGCCTGCTCCTACTCAGCTGGAGACGTGAACCCTGGCGATTGTTTCCGATCAACAAAAGCTTCCCGTTTTCAGAATTGTGACTTACGATGATGCGGCTCGGACTTGAAAAGAGCGGTCGACGCGATCGGCGCTCGGACAGAAATTGCGAAAACAGCGAAACGAAACGCGGGTTAAGCCAGTTGAAATCTAACGGGATTCCGCGAAATGACTGATTCGGCGCAATCAATGAAATCAATGCCTTACGGGACCCCTCCGCGAAACGTTTCATTTCACCAGACTAAATCTGTTCTTTTCGTTCCACGACGCAGGCCGGACTGCGATGATCGGGATCGTCCGCCGCCAGGCCGAACTCGCAAAACGCGCCGCAACCCCTGGAATCCCTCAAAACGGACTCGCTAACGGCGCAGCCCGCCTCACCCTTCCGACGCTCCCGCCGGCTCCGGCGTCTCGGCCTCGCGCACGATGTCCCTCAGCGCCAGGAGCTTCGCCTCCAGCGCTTCGAGGTCCGGTTCGGCCATCCGGCCGAGCGTCGCGGCGATCCAGCGGCGCTGGACGGCGATCGCCCTCTCGGCCATCGTGCGGCCGGCCTCGGTGAGATAGATAGCGTGCTGGCGACGGTCATTAGCCGTCGAGCGGCGCTCGACCAGACCCGCCTCGGCCAGCCGGTCGATCAGGCCCGAGATGTTGCCCTTGGTGACGTAGAGCCTTGCGGCGAGCTCCTGCTGGCTCACCCCCTCCTTTTCGGTCAGCGTGGTCAGGACGTCGCATTGCGGGATGGAGACGCCGATTTCACGCAGACGCTCGCCGACCGCGGCCTGCATCCGCGCCTCGAGGCGGATGAGACGAAACCAGACCCTTGACGAGCGGTCGGCGTTCTGCCGGTCGGGCATCGGGCTCTTCCTCATCTCGGCGCGCGCGAGGCGCGAGGAAAGTTCCACTTTCGGCGCATTGCAAAGCGGCGCACAGGGCGCCAATGTGTTAGTCCCATGAACAATCCGCGCGCCGCAATCAAGCGCCGATAAAGGAATCGGGAGAAAACGCATGTTGGGACGGATGCAGGATTGGCCCCTGCTCATGCACAAGGTCATCGACTTCGCCGCCATCCAGTTCCCTGAGCAACAGGTGGCTTCGCGCACCGTCGAAGGCCCGATGCACTATACCAACTACCGCGAGGTTCGGCAGCGCGCGCTTCATGTCGCCAAGAGACTGGAGCGCGACGGGATCAAGCTCGGCGATCGCGTCGCGACCCTCGCCTGGAACGGCTACCGCCATCTCGAAACCTGGTATGGCATTGTCGGCGCTGGCGCCGTCTATCACACCGTCAATCCGCGGCTGTTCCCCGAGCAAATCGCCTGGATCATGAACGACGCCGAAGACCGGATCGTGTTCGTCGATCTGACCTTCGTGCCGTTGATGGAGGCGCTCGCCGACCGTTTGCCGACGGTCGAGCGCTACGTCGTTCTGACCGACGGCGCCCATATGCCGGCGACAAAACTCAAGAACGCCGTCGCCTACGAGGATTGGATCGGCGAGGTCGACAGCGACTACGCCTGGAAGGAGTTCGACGAGCGGACCGCCGCCGGTCTCTGCTACACCTCCGGCACGACCGGACACCCGAAGGGCGTCCTTTATTCGCATCGCTCGAACCTCCTGCATTCGATGATGGCGAGCACATCGGCGTGCCTCATGGTGACGGCCGATGATTCGGTATTGCCGGTGGTGCCGATGTTCCACGCCAATTCCTGGGGTCTAGCGCTCTCCTGCCCGATGCGCGGCGCCAGCATGGTGATGCCGGGCCCTAAGCTCGACGGCGCCTCGGTGTTCGATCTCCTCGAGACCGAAAAGGTGACGATGACGGCGGCCGTGCCGACCGTCTGGCTGGGCCTCCTGCAATATCTGCGCAAGGAGAACAAGAAGCTTTCGACGCTCAAGTTCGTCGGCATCGGCGGTTCGGCTTGCCCGCCCGAGATGATCCGCGCCTTCGAGGAGGATTATGGCGTCACGGTCCGCCACGCCTGGGGCATGACCGAAATGAGCCCGGTCGGCTCGGCCGGCGCGCTCAAGCCGAGCACAAGGGCCCTCTCGCGCGAGCAGAGGCTCGCGGTCCAGTCCAAGCAGGGCTGGGCGCCGTTCGGGGTCGAGATGAAAATCGTCGATGATGGGAACAACGAGCTGCCGTGGGACGGCAAGCGCTTCGGCAGGCTGAAGGTGCGGGGATTCGCCGTCGTCGAAAGCTACTTCAAGGACCAGGGCGGCAAGATCCTCGACGACCAGGGCTTCTTCGACACCGGGGACGTCGCCACCATCGATCCCGACGGGTTCATGCAGATCACCGATCGGTCCAAAGACGTCATCAAGTCCGGCGGCGAGTGGATCTCGAGCATCGACATCGAGAATCTGGCTGTCGCCCACCCCGATGTCGCCGAGGCCGCTGTGATCGGCGTCGCCCATCCGAAGTGGGACGAACGGCCGCTGCTCGTCGTCGTGGCGAAGGAAGGGTGCTCCCCCAAATGCGACGAGGTCCTCGATTTTCTCAAGCCCCAGATCGCCAAGTGGTGGATGCCTGACGATATGCAGGTGGTGAAGGAGATCCCCCACACCGCGACAGGCAAAATCAACAAGCTCAAGCTGCGGGAGACGTTCAAGGGGTACAGGCTGCCGACGGCGTGAGGGAAAGGCCGTCCGGCCAGTTGGACGCCGCACGAAAACGCCGCCTGCTCCCGTCTTTTGGCCTTGCGCTGGCGCAGCCGTTACCCTATATGCGCGTCAACAACATCTCATAGCTCTCCGAACGGAGAGACAAGTTGAGAGTGGGCCCCGGCCGGGACCCGCTCTTTTTTATTGCTTGCCAAGGTCGCATGGTCGAAGCGTCCAATCGAGCCGTCTCCGAACCCGCCGAGGGACTTGATGAAGCGCGCCTCATCGAGGACGCTTCGGGAGCGCCAGAGCGGGTAGGCCGCATCGCGGCGCCGGTCCTGAGGGACCTCGGCTACCGGCTTGTCCGGGTCAAGATTTCGTCGGGGGCGGACGCGACGATTCAGATCATGGCCGAGCGTCCCGACGGGACGATATCGATCGAGGACTGCGAAAACATCAGTGTCGCGCTCTCGCCGGTCTTCGACGTCGAGGAGCCGATGGCTCAGGCCTATCGGCTGGAGATTTCCTCGCCCGGCATCGATCGGCCGCTTGTGCGTGAATCGGATTTTGCGCGCGCCATCGGCCACGAGGCGCGTGTCGAGATGGCCGTCCCTGTCAATGGACGCAAGCGCTTTCGCGGTGTTCTCACAGCCGTCGCGTCCGGACCCGGCGGCCCTTCGGCTCGGATGACGCTTGTCGCTGACGACGGAAGCGAGAGCGAAGCCGAACTGACGATCCGCGAGATGGCCGAGGCACGGTTGGTCTTGACCGACGATCTTATCCGCGCCGCGTTGCGGCGAGAAAAGGCGGCGCTTAAAGACGCGAGGCGGGAACCGGAACGCGAGACGACGAACGGCCGAGACAACACGGCCAGCGCCAAGCGCAAGACAAACAAATCCAAAGCCGCGGCCCGCGGCGCGGCGTCAAAGCCGCTCGGGCCTGATGAAGGAGAGAATCATGGCCGTTAGCGCCAACCGACTTGAACTGTTGCAGATCGTCGACGCGGTCGCGCGGGAGAAATCGATCGATCGGACAATCGTTCTGGCGTCGATGGAAGACGCGATGCAGAAGGCCGCGCGCTCGCGCTACGGCCAGGAAACCGAAGTCCGGGCGGAGATCAACCCGAAAACCGGCGAGATCCGGTTTTCCAGGCTGCTGCTTGTCGTCGACGAGGTTGAGAACGAGGCGACGCAGATGACGCTTGCCGAGGCGCAGAAGAAGAATCCCTCGGCCCAGATTGGCGACTGGATTGCTGAATCGCTGCCCCCATTCGACTATGGCCGCATTCCCGCCCAGGCCTCCAAGCAGGTGCTGGTGCAAAAGATCCGCGAGGCCGAGCGCGACAAGCAATATGACGTCTACAAGGATCGCATCGGCGACATCATCAACGGCGCGGTCAAGCGGGTCGAGTACGGCAATGTCGTCGTCGATCTCGGCGGCTCTGGCGCGGGCGAAGCGGTCGTGCGCCGCGATGAACTGATCCCCCGCGAGATGTTCCGGCCTGGCGATCGCATCCGCGCGTACGTTTATGACGTGCGACGCGAGGCCCGCGGCCCCCAGATTTTCCTGTCCCGCACCCACCCGCAATTCACCGCCCGGCTGTTCGCTCAGGAAGTGCCGGAGATCTACGACGGCATTGTCGAAGTGAAGTCGGTGGCGCGCGATCCGGGTTCGCGCGCCAAGATTGCGGTTGTGTCGAACGATTCCTCGATCGATCCGGTCGGCGCCTGCGTGGGCATGCGCGGTTCGCGCGTGCAGGCGGTGGTCAACGAACTGCAGGGCGAGAAGATCGACATCATCCCGTGGTCTCCGGACGCCGCGACCTTCATCGTCAATGCGTTGCAGCCAGCCGAGGTGATGAAGGTGGTGCTCGACGAAGACACGACTCGCATCGAGGTTGTCGTTCCCGACGATCAGCTGTCGCTGGCGATCGGCCGCCGCGGGCAGAACGTGCGCCTCGCCTCGCAGCTCACGGGCTGGGACATCGACATCTTGACAGAAGCCGAGGAGTCCGAGCGCCGGCAGAAGGAATTCGCCGAGCGGACGCAGAATTTCATGGACGCCCTTGACGTGGACGAGACCGTCGCCCAACTACTCGCATCGGAAGGCTTCCGCACGGTCGAGGAAATCGCCTTCGTCGAGCCGCCCGAACTGGCTTCGATCGAGGGCTTCGACGCCGACACGGCGGCCGAGATCCAGGCGCGCGCGCAAGGGCACCTCTCCCGCATCGAAGCCGAATTCGACGAGCAGCGCAAAGCGCTAGGGGTGTCTGACGATCTCAAGGAGATTTCGGGCCTGACCACGCCGATGCTGGTCAAGCTCGGAGAGAACGGCGTCAAGACGCTTGAGGATCTCGCCGATTGCGCGAGCGACGACCTTGTCGGTTGGATGGACGGCAACTCGACGAAGCCGGGGTTCCTCAGCGGGTTCGACGTGTCGCGCGGTCAGGCCGACGCGATGGTCCTGGATGCGCGCGTGCGCGCCGGCTGGATCGAAGCGCCTGCGCCCGAGGCGGCCGAGGAAGAGCCCCAAACTGAAGAGCAACACGGCGCCTAAGGAGCGGTGAGGTCGATCGATTGCGAGGGCGGAGCGACGAAGACGGGTCGGAGCGGACCTGCATCGTAACGGGAGCCAAGAGCGCCCCCGAGGCGATGCTGCGCTTTGCGCTTGGCCCTGGTGGGGCGGTCGTCCCGGATATCCGGCGGAAGCTGCCCGGGCGGGGGGTGTGGACGGAACTGAGCTTTAGAACGGTGAGCCGGGCGGCGGCAAAACAGGCGTTCTCGCGCGCCTTTCGCACCAAGGCGGAGGCTCCGGCCTCGTTGGCCGAGACGGTCGGCGCGCTCCTCGAGCAGGACGCGTTGCAATCCCTGTCTATCGCCAACAAGGCCGGCCTTGTCGTGGCCGGCGCGTTCAAGGTCGACTCGGCGATCGAGGCCGACGAAGTCGTGGCGCTCATTCAGGCGAGCGACGGAGCCGCGGACGGAGCGGCGAAGCGAGTCCACGCCCTGCGCGCGAAACTTGGCCCGGAAGCGAACGCCATTGTGCGCGTCGATATCTTTTCCTCCCGCCAATTGGATTTGGCATTGGGGAGGGCAAATGTGATACACGCTGCCCTCAAACATGGGGCGGCGAGTTCGGCCTTTCTCGCAAGGGCGGATCGTTTGCGCCGCTATCGCGGCGGCGAAGCGGACGCGGCGGCCGGGACGGAGCGCGGCGGCGCCACCGCCGAGGAAGTTGGAGCGTTTGGCGCACCCATCAAATTGGCTGAGAAGCCAGGTGGTTAGGAACGGGCATGAGTGAAACGGGTAATAGCGATA
This sequence comes from uncultured Alphaproteobacteria bacterium, assembly GCA_963725195.1. GTDB lineage: Bacteria > Pseudomonadota > Alphaproteobacteria > Rhizobiales > Beijerinckiaceae > Roseiarcus. The sequence goes on from CAVRXX010000017.1 coordinate 37,543, forward strand.
AGACTGTGACGGCCACGCCGGCAAAGGCGACTTTGCACCTGAAGCGCCCGGTCGAGCAGGGCACGGTGAGACAGAGCTTTTCGCACGGTCGCAGCAAGGCGGTCGTGGTCGAGAAAGTGAAGCGGCGGATTTTGACGCCCGGAGAGGTCGCGCCGCCAGCCCGGCCTGCGACGGCTGCGCCAGCCGCCCCGACGCAGGCCGCTCCAGCCCCCGCCAAGCCCACACTGACCGCAGGGACGCGGCCCGCTCCCGCAGCGCCCGCGAAGCCGACCGCTCCGCCGCCGCCCAAGACCGGCGTCGTCCTGCCGACGTTGACGTCTGAGCAGCGCGAGGCCAGAGCCCGCGCGCTGAACGATGCGCGCGCGCAGGAGGAGGAGGACCGCCGTCGCCAGGAGGCGGAGGCTGGGGTTCGCCGCGAGCGCGAGGCGCGCGAACGCGTGGAGCGCGAGGCTGCGGAAGCGCGCAAGCGCGAGGAGGAGCTTCGCCGCGCGCAGGAAGCGAATTTCAGGCGGCAGTCTGAGGACGAAGCGCGGCGGCGCCTTTCCGGCGGCGAACCCGCGCCGTCTCCATCGATCCCGCGCGTTGCGCCGGCTGCGCCCGGCGCAGCCTTGCCGGGAGCGCTCGCCCGAGCTCCTGCTGCCCCTAGCGGCGAAGAGGAAGAGCGGCGGGTCGTCGTTAGGCGTCCAGCTCTCGCGCTCCCGGCCGGGCAGAAGGTCGTCGTCCCGACGCCGCGGCCGGCGCGCAGCGGCGAGCAGCGCAACCGTGGTCGCTTGACAGTCACCAGCGCGACCTCGGGCGAGGAGGAGCGCACGCGTTCAGTCGCGTCGTTCCGTCGACGCACGCAGCGGCTGAAAGGTCACGGCGCGCAGGACCAGAAAGAGAAGATCGCGCGTGAGATCGTTCTTCCGGAGGCGATTACGATCCAGGAACTGGCGGGCCGCATGTCCGAGCGCGCCGTCGACGTCATCAAGCTCCTCATGCGCCAGGGCCGCATGGTCACGCTGACCGACGTGCTCGACGCCGATACCGCGCAACTTGTGGCCGAGGAATTGGGCCATTCCGTCAAGCGCGTGGCGGAATTCTGACGTCGAGGAAGGCCTGTTTGATCGGCCCGGCGACGAAGGCGCGCCTGTCCCGCGCCCGCCAATCGTTACAATCATGGGTCACGTCGATCACGGCAAGACGTCGCTGCTCGACGCCATCCGACACGCCAACGTGGTTGCAGGTGAAGCGGGCGGCATCACGCAGCACATCGGGGCCTATCAAGTGGTCGCGCCCGGCGGCGAGACCATCACCTTCATCGACACGCCTGGTCACGCCGCCTTCACCGCCATGCGAGCGCGCGGCGCGAAGGTCACCGATATCGTCGTTCTGGTCGTTGCGGCCGATGACGGCGTCATGCCGCAGACCATCGAGGCGATTCGCCATGCCAAAGCGGCAAATGCTCCGATCATCGTCGCCGTCAATAAGATCGACAAGCCCGAAGCCGATCCCCAGCGGGTGATGCAGGAACTGCTGCAGCACGACGTGCAGGTCGAGGCGTTTGGCGGCGACACGCTGGCGGTGGAAGTGTCGGCTACCAAGGGCACCAACCTCGACAAGCTGCTCGAGGCCATCGCGTTGCAGGCCGAACTGCTCGATCTTGTCGCCGACCCCGACCGCAGCGCGGAGGGCACGGTCATCGAGGCCAGGCTCGATCGTGGCCGCGGACCCGTGGCGACGGTGCTCGTGCAGCGCGGAACCCTTCGCGTCGGCCAGCTTGTTGTCGCTGGGTCCCATTGGGGTCGCGTCCGCGCGCTAATCAACGACAAGGGTGAGATCGAAGAGGCGGCAGGCCCGTCGACCCCGGTCGAAGTGCTCGGGTTCGACGGCGCGCCGGAGGCCGGCGACCGCGTCGCCGTCGTTGAGTCCGAGGCCCGTGCGCGCGAGATCACCGAATATCGCGAACGTCAGAGGCGAGAGAAACTCGTCGCGCGCGGACCGGCCGTGAGGACCTCGCTCTCCGACATGATGAGCAATCTCAAGGCGACCGGCCGCAAGGAGATGCCGATCGTCCTCAAGGGCGACGTCCAGGGCTCGGTCGAGGCGATTACAGCCGCGGTCGAGAAGCTCGGCAACGACGAGGTCATGGCGCGGGTCATCCACGGCGGCGTCGGCGGCATAACCGAATCCGACGTGACGCTCGCGACGGCCTCGAAGGCGGTCATCCTCGGCTTCAACGTCCGCGCGCATAAGGAGGCGCGCGACCTCGCTGAGCACGACGGCGTCGAGATTCGCTACTACAACATCATCTACAATCTGGTCGATGACGTGAAGGCCGCGCTCTCGGGGATGCTCTCCCCAACGTTGCGCGAGACGATGCTCGGCAATGCGCAGATCCTGGAGCTGTTCAACATTTCCAAGGTCGGCTTGGTCGCGGGTTGCCGCGTGACCGACGGCGTCGTGCAACGCGGCGCGCATGTCCGCCTCATCCGCGACAATGTCGTCGTGCACGAGGGCAAGCTGTCGACGCTCAAGCGCTTCAAGGACGAAGTCCCTCAGGTGCAGGCCGGACAGGAATGCGGCATGGCGTTCGAGAACTACCACGATATGCGGGTCGGGCGACATCATCGAGTGCTATAACGTCGAGGAGATCCGTCGCACGCTCTAGCGGGCGCGACGGAATGAGAAGACATGCGAGCCAACGTTACCCGCGCCGCCGAGGGTTTCGACCGCCGCTCGTTTACCGTGGCCGAAATCCTGCGCATGCAGGACGCCGGCATCATTGCGGAGGATGAGAACTTCGAGCTGATCGAAGGCGAGATCGTGCCGATGCAGGCGAAGACGCATGTCCATGAACTGCTGAAGTCGGCGCTCAATATCGCGATTGCGCGCGCCCTGCCTGAGAACCTGTGGATGGGCGTGGAGACCACGATCTATCTCAGCCCCAACACCTTCGTCGAGCCGGACCTCGTCGTCTATCCCAAAGGCATCAAGCTCGAACAGGTGAAGGGTTCGGACATTTTGCTGGCGATCGAGGTGGCGCTGACAAGCCTCCCCTATGATCGGGGTCTGAAAGCCCGACTTTACGCGCGCCATCGCTTTGGCGAATTCTGGGTCGTCGACGCGGCGCGGCGCACGACCTTCGTCCATCAGGGACCTGAAGGCGGGGGTTGGCGCTCCATCGTCGAGCGGGGTCCGGACGAGGCGCTGATCATCCCCGCCTTGCCGGGCTTTTCCATACGGCTCGCGACGGTCTAGACGCCCTTTCGCTTGGGCTCCGTCGCCCGAACAATGAGAATTTGCCGCGCGCCGCGCGAGGTCAACAATGTCCCGTTCCTTATCCAAACCCCACGCCGGCAGCCACAGGGCTGAGCGCGTCGGCGAGCTCGTCCGTCACGCAGTGGCCGACATTCTCGCGCGCGGCGAGGTGCGCGACGAAGCCTTCGATCGCCATCCCGTGACCATTCCTGCGGTGCGCATGTCGCCGGATCTCAAACTGGCGACGATTCTTGTGATGCCGCTCGGCGGCAAAGGCGCGGGCGCGACGGTGGAGGCGCTCGAGCGCCACAAGAAGGAGCTGCGCGCGCTTGTGGCGCGCCGGATCAATCTCAAGTTCGCGCCCGATCTGCGTTTCGCCCTTGATATGAGCTTCGATGACCAGGCCCGCATGGACGCGCTGTTGAGATCGCCTGAGGTGGCTCGCGATCTGAAGGACGTCGGCAGAGAGGACAAGGAATGATCGGCGACCCCCGCGAAGGAGAAATCTCCGCCCCCGAGGCGCGCGAAAGACGCCGCCGCGGCCAGCCCCAGCAGAAGCGTTCGCCCCGGTTCGAGATTGATGGCTGGATCAATCTCGATAAGCCGACCGGCGTCTCCTCGACGCAGGCCGTCGGGCGTCTCAAATTCCTCTTCAACGCCAAGAAAGCGGGCCACGCCGGAACGCTCGATCCGCTCGCATCGGGCGTGCTGCCGGTCGCTTTTGGCGAAGCGACAAAGACCGTGCCGGTCGTTCAGGACGGGGCCAAATCCTATCGGTTCAGTGTGCGCTGGGGCGAGGAAACCGCGACTGACGACGCTGAAGGAGAGATCGTTGCACGCTCAGACCGGCGGCCGGCCCCGGCCGAAATCGAAAGTCTCCTGCCGCGCTTCGTCGGCGCCATTCTCCAGACGCCGCCGACTTTCTCCGCTATCCGCATCGCCGGCGCGCGCGCCTATGATCTCGCGCGCGGGGGCGAAACCTTCGAGATTGAAGCGCGCCCGATCCATGTTTACCGGCTCGAACTGATGTCAGCCGAGGCCAATGAAGCTGTGCTCGAGGCCGAATGCGGCAAGGGCGCCTACGTGCGCGCGATCGCGCGGGATCTCGGCCGCGCGCTCGGCTGCTACGGGCATGTGGTCGAATTGCGCCGGACTCGCGTCGGCCCGTTTTCGGTCGACTCCGCGGTCCCGCTCGATCGTCTGCCCGATGACGCGGATCTGATGGCTCGCGCGCTTCTGCCGTTGCAGGCGGCCTTGAGCGAAATGCCGATCCTGCGCATCGAGCGCTCCGGCGCTGCGATTCTTCGACGCGGTCAGAAGCTGTTGCTTCGCGGTCCCGCTCCAACCCAGGGGCGTGCCTACGCCGAATGCTTTGGAACGCCAATCGCTTTCGGCGTCGTCGAGGACGGCTATTTCGTCTCGACCCGGGTGTTCAACCTGCGCGGATAGGCCTTCCGCTCACTTCCACGCTTCGAACGCCTTTTCGAGCATCGCCTGGCCCTCAGGCGACTTCTGGAACACGATCTTGGCGATGCGGTCGTCGTTGAGCAAAAGCGGGAAGTCGAACCAGGAGCGCGTCTGCATCAGATCGAGGTTGCGGGCGATGTCGGCTTCGCCCTTGGCCAGCGCGATCAGGAAATAGGTGTCGCTGATCTTGACCTTCACGCTGGTCAGCGCTTCGGCTGCGGTCGAATCCTCCTTACGCATCTGCGGCAGGCCGACGTCCTTGAAGCCGGTGATTGGGGCGCCTTCGGCGAAGGCGAATTTCAGGTCGATCGTGTGCGTCGCCTGCAGCGTCGGGTCGGTGTTCTTCCTCAAGGTCATGGTGGCATGCATCTTGAGGTCGGGGATGTCCGCTTCGGCCTTGACCCCAACCGTAGCAGGCTGGTTCGGGGCCGGCGGAATCAAGGACCACACCGTCGAGCCCAAGCTGACCGCCGGCTTCTGCGGGTTGTCCGCCGAGGCAATCAACATCGCCGCTCGGCCGGCTGATGGCGCAGGCGCGGCGGGCGCGGCTGGGGTGGCTGGCGCTCCCGGCGCGGGGATTGCTGGCGCCGCTCCCTGAGCGCTCGGCTGGCCCGCTTGCGGCGCGGTCGCGGGAGTTGGAGGCGCCGCGGGAGCGGGCGGGTTCGTCTGGACTCGCTCAGCGATCTTCGCCGAAGGCTCCGGCGGAGCGGGTTGCTGCGTCTCGACGGGAGGCTTGATGGCGAGGTCTTGCGGCTTTTGCCGCATGAGGATTGCCGCTCCCGCCACCGCAAGGACAATTCCGAGAACGAGGGCCGCCGCGATCCACAGCAGGCGCTTGGGCTTGGCGATTTCGGCGCCCGGCGCGACTGGGCGCTGAATCTCCGCCTCGGGTCTGGACGCCATGCCGGGGCGGTCGAATTCGGCCGCGACTTCCGGCGCCTCGGCCCATTGCACGGGTTCATCGCGACGGGCAGCGACCACCGGCGGCGCGCCGGACCCCTCGGGATCGTCCGCCCGGCTCGGCCGGACCGCCCTGCCTGGGTCTAACGCCGCCACTCCGGGCAAACCCTCATCCTTGCCGCCCTTCGCCCCCACGGGTGGAGCGGCCCGGCCGGTCCTCGATCCGGAGGGGGGCTGGTTGGCCATTGCAGCAGCCAGCTGGGATCGAGCCGGCGAAGCCGCCGTCGACGCTCCCGCGGCAGGCCGTCCCGCAACCGGGGTTGGCGCTTGCGGCGGGCTCCCCAGCGGCTGGCTACGCTCCGGCAGGGGCGGCGCAGGCCGCTGCGCCGCCCCTGGAACGGCCGCGTTCGCGGCCCCGGGTTGGCCTGGGACTCCCGTTTGTGAAGGCGATCGCGCCGTAGCTGCGGCGGGCCCCGGCGCCGGAGGCGCAGTCGGGCGCTGGACAGTGGCGAATTTTGGGGGAGGGGGCGGCGGAGCGGCCTTGGCGGGCGTCGCCTCGGGCTTTGCCGCTACGGGCGGCGGCGGCGTCGAAGAGGGAGGCGGAGCCGGCTCCTGCGATCCATATCTTTCCTCTATCTCCGCGATCGCGGCGTCGAGCGCATTCTCTTCGCGGGAGATGTCGCTTTCCGGCAGCGGCGGACGCAAGCTTCTGAGCTGGTCGAGCAGCGCTTTGCGAGCGCGCTCATAGATCGCTCCGCGCGTCGCCGGCGTGCCCGCGTTGGGCAAGTTGGCGATGGCTCGCATGAGCAGCGAATGATAATCAGCCATGAAGCGTCCGCTCAACCGCTCCGCGCGACGCTGCGCGGGGGTCCCTTAGTCCTGGAATGGATCATGCACAAGGATCGTATCGTCGCGCTCAGGACTCGTCGACAATAAGGCGACTGGCGCGCCAACCAATTCCTCGATTCGGCGCACATATTTTACCGCCTGCGCCGGCAGGTCGGCCCATGACCGCGCCTTGCTCGTCGCTCCTTTCCAGCCTTCGATCGTTTCATAAAGCGGCTCGATGCGCGCCTGCGCGGATTGCGAGGCCGGAAGGTAGTCGATCTCTTCGCCGTTCAGGCGGTAACGGGTCGCGACCTTGATGGTCTCAAAGCCGTCGAGAATGTCAAGCTTGGTCAGCGCCAGCCCGTCGATGCCGCAAGTGCGCACAGCTTGACGCGCAAGCACCGCGTCGAACCACCCGCACCGGCGCGGGCGACCGGTGTTGGTGCCGAATTCGCGGCCCCGCTCGCCGATCAAACGGCCGACCTCGTTATCGAGTTCGGTCGGGAACGGGCCGCCGCCGACGCGCGTCGTGTAGGCTTTGGCGATGCCAAGCACATAGCCGATCGCTCTGGGCCCGAGGCCGGAGCCGGTCGCCGCATTCGCTGCGACCGTGTTGGAGGAGGTCACATACGGATACGTGCCGTGATCGACGTCCAGCATGGCGCCCTGGGCGCCTTCGAACAGGATGCGTTTGCCCGCTCGCCGCTCGCCGTCAAGAATCTCGAAGGTCGGCGCCATGAACGGCAGAACCTTTGGCGCCACCGCCAACAGCTCTTCCCGAACGGCCGCCGGGCTTGGCGGGGGCAGTTGAAGGCCCCGGCACAGCGGGTCGTGATGGGCGAGCAGGCGGCCGATCTTGTCGTCCAACGCCTCGGGATCGGCGAGGTCCATCAGCCGGATCGCGCGCCGCGCGACCTTGTCCTCATAGGCTGGGCCGATGCCGCGCTTGGTGGTGCCGATCTTGGTTCCGCGAACATTTCCAGACTCGCGGTGAGCGTCGAGCTCGCGATGCAGGGACAGAATCAGCGGGACGTTCTCGGCGATCTTGAGATTGGCCGGCGTCACTTCGACGCCCTGGCTGCGGAGCTTCTCGATCTCCCCAACGAGGTGATAGGGATCGAGGACGACGCCATTGCCGATGATCGATAGTTTGCCAGGCCGAACAATGCCGGACGGAAGCAGCGCAAGTTTGTAAGTCTTGCCGTCGATGACAAGCGTATGGCCGGCGTTATGGCCGCCTTGGAACCGCACCACAACGTCGGCGCCGACCGACAGCCAATCGACGATCTTGCCCTTTCCTTCGTCGCCCCACTGGGCGCCGACAACGACAACATTGGCCAACGTCGATTGCTCTTCGGATGGTTAAAACGAGCGAAGCCCCGGCGCAGCGGCAAAAAGCCGAGCCGGGGCCTCTTTGCAGCCATCGCCTAAACGATCGGCGCGCCTGAGTAAAGGCGCGCTGTGGCTTCGTGATGGTGCGAAAAAAGCGCGCTCGTCGCCCGCATCCGGAAAAAGCGCGTTCACCGCGCGAAAAACCCGAACGGAAGGCTTGGATTGGCCGCACGGGTCGCTATATGCCGGGCGTGGCCATCCGGCCGCAGGGAGAGCGACATGACCCCCGAAGAACGCCAAATGCTTGGTGGCCTTTTCCAGCGCGTCAACTCTGCTGCCGCGACGCAGCGTGACCCCGAAGCCGAATCGTTCATCAATGACGCGGTTCGCACCGCGCCCCACGCGCCCTATGTCTTGGCGCAAACCGTCCTTGTCCAGCAGCAGGCTTTGGAGGCCGCAGCCAACCGGATCTCCCAACTCGAGGCCGCGGCGCAGCAGGGCGCTGAGCAAAACCAGGAACACGGCAGTTTCCTCGGCAACCTCGGCAAGTCCATTTTCGGCGGCGGTCCGTCGTCTCCTCCGCCGCGGCCTGATTCCGATCCGCAAGCCTATCAGCGCGCAGCGCCCCCGCCGCCACCGCGGGGCTACGCGCCGCCTCCGCCTCAAGGCGGCTATCCCCCGCCGCCCCCGCAAGGCTATCCGCCGCAACCTGGCCCCTGGGGCCAGCCCCAGCCTTCGGGCGGCGGCGGAGGCTTCCTGCAGAATGCAGCCTCGACGGCGACCGGCGTGGCCGGCGGCGTCGTGCTTGGCAATCTCCTGGGCGGCCTATTCGGCGGCCATAGCGGCGGCGGCCTCTTTGGCGGCGGAGCGAACGCCGCAGGCTTCGGCGGCTCGGGCCTTGGCGCCGAAAGGCCGGAGATGACGGAGATCAACAACTACTACGGCGACCGGCCTGACGCGGGCAGCGACGCCAACTTCCAGCAGTTCGATCCCGGCGCGCCAGGCGTCCAAGACGCTAATTTCGACAATCTCGACGACTCGACGTTCGACAACTCGGACGGGTCGTCCTTCGACGACGGCGGCGGTTACGACGACGTCTGAGGATAAGTCGCGGTTCAGACGGGCGGCGAGGCGTGGTTAGGCGCCTCGCCGTTTTAATTTCAGAGCACGACCACCTTCGTCCCCACCGGGACGCGCTCGTAAAGGTCGATCACATCCTCGTTCATCATCCGGATGCAGCCTGACGAGACGTTATGGCCGATGGTCGAAGGCTCATTGGTGCCGTGAATACGGTAGAGCGAGGACCCTAGATAGAGCGCTCTCGCGCCGAGCGGATTCTCGGGACCGCCCGCCATATGACGCGGCAGGTCCGGGCGGCGCAGCAGCATCTGCGCCGGCGGCGTCCAGTCCGGCCATTCGGACTTGCGGCTGATCCGCTTGACGCCCGACCATTCGAAGCCTGGGCGCCCAACGCCAATGCCGTAGCGCACCGCCTTTCCATGGGGCTCGACGAGGAACAGGAACCTGTCGGGCGTATCGATGACGATCGTTCCGGGGGGCTCTGGCCCTGTATAATCGACTTCCTGTCGGCGGAATTGCGGGTCGGGCTCGCCTTCCACGTCCGAGGCCGGCTCGCTCGCGCTCGCGGTGGCCATCTGCGGCTGCTGCGGCGCGCCGCCGGTCAGCAGCGCTTCGATGAAGCCGCCGCCGTATCGTCCGCGCATGGGGACTGGGGCCGGCGCGGAGATCGGCGCCGCGTCAGCGGGAGCGCTTCCGGCCGTCGGGGTCTCCGGAGGCGCGAAGACGATCACGGCGTCGTTGGCGGCGATAGCCGGGACGGGAATGGCGAGCAGAAATACGGGAATGCAAAGGGGGGCGAAGCGGCGCATGCCTATCTCCAGTAGGATTGAGCCCCCTCACCATGCATCGCGGGGATTAGGTTAGCCTGATAACAAATGTTAAAATGCTCTTGTCGGCTCGCGCACGCGAAGCGAGTTCGCGGAGCAGAATCGTGTTATAAAGTCGATGAGCAAGCGTCGCCCAATCCTGCCTGAGGGCTTAGGCAATGGCGCAAGATCGACCGGAGGAATTCAATCGCCTCTATCCGCGGGAGCGGGCCGAGGCGGAGGAGGATTTTGAGCCCCGCGGACTTGCCAATGTCGTCGTGCTTCTTGCGGCGATCGCGCTCGTCTTGATTGGCTACTGGTTGTTCAACGCCTTAGGACATAGCCGCAGATTCCAGCGCTGCCTCGATTCGGGCCACATCAATTGCGTCGATTTCGTCAATCCCGCGAAGTGAGCGCGGACCCCGTGGCTCAAAGCTAAGCTCCGCGGGCGAGCAGAGCCTCGCTTCGTGCGCCTTCGCCGCTGAGCGCATTGTCCGGGTCCCAGGCATAGCGCAGCGTCTCGAACCGCATGGCGCGCGCGTCGATCATCAGGAGCCGCCCGACCAGGCCCTCATCGCCGTCGCCGAAGCCGCCGACCAGAACGCGGATCGCTTCGAGCGCCATCAGGGAGCCGAGCACGCCGGCAAGCGCGCCCAATACGCCAGCTTCCGCGCAGGTCGGGATGGTCCCGGGCTCGGGCGCCTCGGGGAAGAGGCAACGATAGGTCGGGTTGGGCTTGCCGTCCGGTCCATTCTCGTACGGCTTCAGCGTCGTGAGCGTGCCATCGAATTCGCCGAGCGCCGCTGAAACGAGCGGACGTTGCTCATGAAAGCACGCGTCCGACAGCGCGTAGCGCGTGGCGAAATTATCCGAGCCGTCGAGCACGACGTCGAAGCGCCGAACAATGGTTCGAGCGTTCTTTTCGTCCAGCCGCGTCGCGATCGGCTCGACCGCCACATGCGGATTGATGCGCGCGATCGCGGCTTCCGCGCTCTCCGTCTTGCGCCGCCCGACATCGCCCGTCGCATGGATGATCTGGCGATGCAGGTTGGAGAGCGAGACGATGTCGTCGTCGACGATGCCGAGCGTCCCGACGCCAGCGCCTGCAAGATATTGCAGCGCTGGCGAGCCGAGCCCGCCCGCGCCGACGACGAGCGCGCGCGCTGCTTTGAGCTTGTTCTGTCCGGGCCCGCCGAGACCGTGCAGGACGATCTGGCGCGCGTAACGCTCAATCTCTTCGCTCGAGAGGGTCATGAATGCGTATCTCTACCATGCGCGCGCCGGCGCACGCGAGCAAAGCAGGACCATTGCCGCCGCCGCGCAGGACGAACGTGGAACAAGTCGCCGTCGCCGAAGTTTGCATGAGATAATATGGCGGGGAGATCATTCAATGTCGCGGCTCGGATATGTGTTAGCGGCGCTGGCGTTCGCTGATCGCCAGCACAGCTTTCGCGGAAACATTGTCTCCTGAAGCGGATGCTTGCAAGGCGAGCGGTCTGCTCGCGCTCAAGCAGAAGTTTCCGCAGGTCAAGGACGTGCTGATCGATCTCGATAGCGCGAAAATCATCAAGGCCGACACGACGATCGAAAATGTCCCAATCAAGACGGTCGTCATTGGCGACGCTTACGTGGAGCGGACAAAGACCACTAAGCCGCAGACGCTCGTCTGCGTGATCGGCGACAAGGGCAAAGTGCTGCTCACGCTCTTTTCCGACAAGTGAGTCCTCACGCTTGCCCTTGATAGCGTTCGCCCTTGCCGCCCGTCGCGCGCTCAGGCCAACACCATGAGGGCGATCGGCTTTCATCGTTGCAGGATAGCCATCCTTGTGGACGCCCTGAGGCGCCCATAGCCTCAGGCTGGGACTCAAAGAGGAGAACCGTCAATGAAAGTCGGGATCATCGGTTCGGGCGTCGTCGGACAAAGGTTGGCGGAGGGTTTTGTCAAACACGGCCATCAGGTTCAGATCGGAACGCGCAATCCGACGAAGCTGAAGGACTGGTCCGAGAAGAATCCGACCGTCACAGTAGGGTCGTTCGCAGAAGCGGCCGTGTTCGGCGATGTCGTGGTCCTCGCGGTTGGAGGAGAGGTCGCGCAACAGGCGTTGGCGCTGATCGGCTCCGACGCGCTCGATGGCAAGACGGTGATCGACGCCTGCAATCCGATCGGCGGCGGGCCACCCGTCAATGGAGTCTGTCCTTCTTCACTCCGCAGAACGAGTTTCTGATGGAGCAGCTGCAAAAGGGTTACCCGTTCGCTCATTTCGTCAAGGCGTTCAATTCCGTCGGCAGTGGGCAGATGGTCAATCCCGAGTTTGCCGGCGGAAGGCCGACCATGTTCATCTGCGGCAATGACAAGGACGCCAAGACGAGTGTCGCGCGCATTCTCGATCAGTTCGGTTGGGACACGGAGGATATGGGCGCGATCGAGGCGGCGCGACCGATCGAGGCGCTTTGCATGCTGTGGTGCATCCCCGGCATCGGAAAGAACGATTGGTCGCCGCACGCGTTCAAGCTTCTGCGTTGACCCGGAACCCCTGGCCGACGTTCCTAATCGCTCGCTCCTCGCTTATATGAGAATTAGCAGCGTTGCGCGCCAGCCATGCTCTGCAGAGTCGCTCGAACCCAAGCGGAGGCCAACCCGATGACCGCCACAGACCCCATCGTCATTGTCGGCGCGGCGCGCACGCCGATGGGCGGCTTTCTCGGCGACTTGAAGGACGCGCCGGCCCACGCACTTGGCGCGCGCGCCATTTCCGCCGCGGTCGAGCGGGCCGGGATTAAGACCGAGAGCGTCGACGAAATTCTGATGGGCTGCGTTCTGCCGGCAGGGCAGGGCCAGGCGCCGGCGCGCCAGGCGGCGATCGGCGCCGGGCTCCCGCTCGCGGCGGGCGCAACGACGATCAACAAGATGTGCGGCTCGGGCATGAAGGCCGCCATGGTCGCCCACGACCTTCTGCTCGCAGGCTCGGCCGATATCGTGGTCGCCGGCGGCATGGAGAGCATGAGCAACGCGCCCTATCTGCTCGACCGTGCGCGCTCGGGCTACCGCATGGGCCACGGCCGCGCCCTCGATCATATGTTCCTCGATGGCCTCGAGGACGCCTACGACAAGGGCCGGCTCATGGGGACGTTCGCCGAGGACTGCGCCGAAGCCTATCAGTTCACGCGGCATGCGCAGGACGCTTATGCCGTAAGTTCGCTTGAGCGCGCGAACCGCGCGATCGCGAACGGCGATTTCGCCTGGGAGATCGCCCCGGTCAGCGTCAAGGCGGGCAAGTCCGAGACGCTTGTCGCGACCGACGAGCAGCCGCCCAAGGCGAGGCCGGACAAGATCCCGACGCTCAAGCCCGCATTCCGCGACGGCGGCACGGTGACGGCGGCCAATTCGAGCTCGATCTCCGACGGCGCCGCGGCGCTCATCATGATGCGCGAAAGCGAAGCCGAGAAGCGCGGCGTCAAGCCTCTCGCGCGCGTCGTCGCGCATTCGACCCACGCCGCCGCGCCGAAGGATTTCCCCACCGCTCCTATCGGCGCGGTGAAAAAGCTGTTCGACAAGACCGGATGGAGCAAAGATACCGTCGATCTTTTCGAGATCAACGAGGCGTTCGCCGTCGTCGCGATGGCGGCGATGCGCGACCTCGGCCTCGCGCATGAGAAGGTCAACGTCAACGGCGGCGCTTGCGCGCTTGGCCATCCGATCGGCGCCTCGGGCGCGCGCATTCTGGTGACCCTGATCGCCGCGCTGCGCGCGCGTGGACTGAAGCGCGGCGTGGCCTCGCTCTGCATCGGCGGCGGCGAGGCGACCGCGATGGCGATCGAGATGGCGTAAAACCCTCTCTCCCCGTTGGGAGCGGGTCCGAAGGCTGAGGTGCTCCGTTCTTAAAACGCGGCCGACGCCCTTCAGCGTGCCGCCGGTGCCGTAGCCGGTCACCCAAAAGTCGAGCCTGTCGCTGGCGAAGTCGTCGATAATTTCGCGCGCCGTGGTGCGGGAGTGGAAATCCGGATTGGCTTCATTCTCGAACTGCCGTGTCATGAACCAGCCATGGGCTTCGGCGAGTTCGATCGTCTTTTTGACCATTCCGACCGCTCGCTCGGCAGCTGGCGTGATGACGACTTTTGCGCCGAGAAAGCGCATCAATCGCCGCCGCTCGATGCTGAAGGTCTCGGCCATCGTGAGAACAAGCGGATAGCCTTTCGCAGCGCAGACCATGGCGAGCCCGATGCCCGTGTTGCCGCTCGTCGCCTCGATGACGGTTTGGCCCGGCTTGAGCTCGCCGGATGCCTCCGCGGCCTCGATCACCCCCAGCGCCAATCGGTCCTTGACCGAGCCCAACGGGTTGAAGGCCTCGATTTTCACATAGAGATTGACGCCATCGCCCTTGTCGCCGCGCTCGAATTCGGACATGGTGCCGCGCCGCCAGCTGACATGTCAGGCCGGCTCCAGGGAGGATTCCATCCATGCGTTTTACCCGTCGCGTCGTAACAGCGAGCCTGCTCGCCGTGGCGCTCGCTGCGCCCGCCTTCGCAGCCGACAAGCCGCTCATTCTCATTTCCGTTCCGGGCATGAACTTTCCGTTTTTCGTCCATATGATGAAGGCCTTCAAGGCCGCTGCGGACCAGCAGGGCCTCGATACGATCGAGGGCGATGGCCAGATGTCGTCTCCCAAGCAGACCGCTGACATCGAGGCGGCGCTCGCCAAGGGCGTCAAGGGCGTCGTGCTCTCGCCGAACGAGGTCGACGCGATGGCGCCGGCGCTGCAGGAAGCGATCGACGCTCATGTCCCGGTTGTGACCGTCGACCGCCGGGTGCCGTCGGTGACGGGGATCATCGGCCATGTCGGCGCCGACAACGTCAAGGGCGGCGAGGCGCAGGGCAATCTGGTCGAGAAAATGTTCCCCAACGGGGCCACGATCATAAACCTCCAGGGCACGCCTGGCGCGAGCCCTGCGATCGACCGCAACAAGGGCCTGCACGACGTTCTCGACAAGGCCAAGGACAAGTACAAGATCGTGTTTGAGCAGACCGCCAATTTCGAGCGCGACAAAGGCCTTTCCGTCACCGAGGGTGCGCTCGCCAGCATGGCGACCCCGCCGCAGGTCATTGTCGCCGGCAACGACGACATGGCGCTCGGGGCGCTCGAAGCCGTCAAGGCGCGCAATCTCAAGGGCATCGCCATCATCGGCTTCGATGCGCTGCCGGAAACGCTGGGCAAGATTCGCGACGGCGAGATCACTGCGACGGTCGAACAGTTCCCCGCCAAGCAGAGCGCGACCGCGGTGCAGATCATGGCCAATTACCTCAAGACCGGCGCGAAACCGGCGCAGCAGATCGAATTGCTGACGCCGGTGGCGATCACCAAGGACAACCTCAAGGAGGCGGAACGCCTCGACGAGGTGAAGTAGTCGGCACGAAGCATGAGATGGCGCGCCGTTCTCGGCGCGTCATCTCATCGCCCTCGTGAATGAGCGAGCGCTCCTGAATGGCTAACGCGCCTGCGGCGCTTTCGTCGGCTGCGGCAAAGCCGGACAGCCCGATCCTTAAGATGACCGGCGTCAGCAAGCGCTTTCCCGGCGTGCTTGCGCTTGAGAACGTCCATCTCGAAGTGGGGCCGTCCGAGATTCATGCGCTTCTTGGCGAGAATGGCGCTGGCAAGTCGACGCTGCTCAAGATCCTGTCCGGCGCGCAGGGGGCGGACGCCGGCGAAATCGAGCTGTTTGGCCAGCCGGTCGCCTTTGCGACGCCGCACGACGCGCAGCGCGCCGGCGTCGTCACGATCTATCAGGAGTTCACCCTCGCGCCGGACATGACGATCGCCGAGAACGTGTTCATTGGGCGCGAGCCCGGCTCGAAACTGTTCGTGAGCTGGCGGCGCATGGCGCAAGAGACGAAGGCGATCGCCGATCGGATCGGTCTCAAGCGCGATCCCATGACGCAGGTGCGCGACCTTTCCGTCGCCGAGCAGCAGCTCGTCGAGATCGCCCGCGCGCTCTCGATGCAGTCCCGTCTCATCGTCATGGACGAGCCGACCGCAGCGCTGAGCGAAGCAGAGGTCGCCAATCTCGTCCGTATCGTGCGCGCTCTGAAAGCCGAGGGCCTGTCGATCATTTTCGTCACCCACAGGCTAGACGAAGTCTTCCGCCTTTGCGATCGCTACACCGTCTTGCGTGACGGCCATTATGTCGCCTCTGGCCGCGTCGCCGACACCAATGTCGAGGCGATCATCCGCATGATGGTCGGGCGCGACGTCGGCGCACTCTACGGCGAAAGGCCGATCCCCGAGCATGGGAAGGTCGCGCTCGAGGTCGAGGGCCTCACGCGTCGCCGCAACGCGCGCGACCCAAACGCGATCGAGCTGGTCAACGTTTCGCTGAAAGCGCACCACGGCGAGATTCTCGGTCTTGCGGGGCTCGTCGGCGCCGGCCGCACCGAGACGGCGCGGGCGATCTTTGGAGCTGACCCGTTCGACCACGGCACGATCCGCGTCGACGGCAACGAGGTGCGGTTCTCAACCCCGCGCGACGCGATGTCCCACGGCATCGGCCTCGTCCCGGAGGACCGCAAGAAGCAGGCTCTGTTCCTCAGCCTAGCCATCCGCACCAATATGACCATCGCAGCACAGGATGAGGTGAGCCGCGGCTGGTTCATCGACGAGAAGCGGGAAGATGCGCTCATCGACGAGTTCCGCAAGCTCCTGTCGATTCGCATGGCGAGCCCCGAACAGGCGGCGGGCCAGCTTTCTGGCGGCAATCAGCAGAAAATCGTGCTGGCGCGGTGGCTCGCGCTGAGACCGAAAATTCTCATCGTCGACGAACCGACGCGCGGAATCGACATCGGCTCGAAGGTCGAGGTCCACAATCTCCTTATCGACATGGCGAAGCAAGGCATCGCGGTGATCGTCATCTCGTCGGAGCTGCCGGAGATTCTCGCGGTGTCGGACCGCATCGTGACGATGCGCGAGGGCCGCGTCACTGGCGAAATCGCGCGCACCAAGGCGACGCAGGAAATCCTGATGGCGATGATGACAGCGCATGAGAGCGGCGGCGCCGGTTCGGCGGCGGCTTGAACGGGGACATTGCATGAGCGAGGCCAGGCTGGAAGCGGCCGAGGACAGGGGGGTCGACGTCTTCGGCTTCGTCGCGCGCTTCGCGCCGTTGCTGTTTCTCATCGTGCTGATGCTGCTTTTCGCGATCATGCAGCCGCGCTTCCTGTCGGAGATCAACCTGTTCAACGTGATGCGGCAGGTGTCGATCACCGGCCTGCTTGCGGTCGGCATGACCTTCGTGATCCTCACCGCCGGCATCGACCTCTCGGTCGGCTCGCTGCTCGCCTTCGCCGGACTGGTCGGCGCGGCGGTCGCCAAGGGCGGCCTCGATAACCGCTTCACCGTCGGCGCAGGCGGCGTCGGCTATGGCTGGGGCTTGGCCGCGCTCGCGGCGATCGCGGTCGGTCTCGCCGGCGGCTGGCTGCAGGGCCTCGCCATCACCCGTCTCAAGGTGCCCCCTTTCGTGGTGACGCTCGGCGGCATGTCGGCCTTCCGCGGCGCGGCCTTGCTGTTCGCCGCTGGCGGCCCGATTTCCGGCTTCCAACCATCGTTCACCTGGTGGGGACAGGGGAAGATCGGACCGGTTCCCGTCCCGGTCATCATCTTCCTGCTCGCGGCTCTCATCGCCCATATCGTGCTGCGCTACACGCGCTACGGGCGGCAGGTCTATGCGGTCGGCGGAAACCCGGAGGCCGCGCGCCTGTCCGGACTCAATGTCAACCGCATCGTCATGAGCGTCTACATCATCATGGGGTTCTTCGCCGGGCTCGGCTCGTTCGTGCTCGCGGGACGGCTCAATTCCGCTGAAGCTGTCGCCGGCACCGGCTATGAACTCACCGTCATCGCCTCGGTGGTAATCGGCGGCACCAGCCTGTTCGGCGGATCCGGCACCATTTTTGGCACGGTCATCGGCTCGATCCTGATCGGCGTTCTGCTCAACGGCCTCGTGCTGATGGACATCTCTTCGTACATCCAGCAGATCGTCATCGGCGTCATCATCGTGCTTGCGGTCGCCTTCGACACATTCGCCAAGTCAAGGCGGCGGAAGGTGTGAGCGGGACGCAACCGCCCTCCCCGCAAAGCCCGTCGAGAGACGAGCGTCCTTCCGGACGCCCTATGCGGGGAGAGGGAAGGGGCGTCACTACCGAGGTCACCCCAATTCGCCCCGCCCCGGCGCGAGCGCGACCGCCTTGACCTGAGCATAGACGCTGACCCCTTCCGCAAGGCCGAGGGCCTCCCACGACTTTCGCGTCACGCGCGACAGCATGCGCGCGCCAACGCCGTCCGCGCCAAGCGCGACGACGACAATGATCTCATTCGAACCGACGGACTTCATCGACACGATTCGCGCCGGCAGGACATTGAGGATCGAGCTTGGTCCGGGCGCCTCGCGCGTGAGGCTCACGTCGCCGGCGATGACGCGGATGCGCCGCCGTTCGCCGACGGGGGCAGGGGGCGCGGGCACGGTCAGCGATCCGCCGCGAACCTTAAGCGTGACGAGACCGTAGGCTTCGTCGCTTGCCTGAACAACCCCGTCCAAGCTCACTGCGGCATCGCGCGCAGCCGCAAGGGGCAAGGACGGATCGCTCTGCAAGTCTTCGAGCGCCCCAGCGCCTATCACCCGCCCTTTTTCCATCAGCACCATCTGGTCGGCCAGGCGCTCGACCTCGGCAATGTCGTGCGTGATGTAGACCACGGGCAAGTTGAGCCGGTCGCGCAGCCGCTCGAGAAACGGCAGGATCTCGTTCTTGGTCGCCCGGTCGAGCGCGGACAGCGGCTCGTCCATCAGCAAAAGCTTCGGCTGCGACAGCAGCGCGCGGCCGATTGCGACCCGCTGGCGCTCGCCGCCCGAGAGATTGCGTGGGCTGCGGTCGAGGAGCCGCTCAACGCCCAGAAGCTCGACCACTTCGTCGAAGGCGATTCCCTGCCTGGCCGCGCCGCCGTCCTTGCGCGGCGCGCCGAACAGAAGGTTGCGCCGCACGGAGAGATGCTGAAACAGGCTCGCTTCCTGGAAGACATATCCAAGCGGACGCTTGTGCGTCGGCAGGAATGCGCCCTTCTCATCCTGCCACACTTCGCCGTCGATTTCGCAAACGCCATCCACATGCAAAAGACCAGCAATGCAGCGCAGAACCGTGGTCTTGCCGCAGCCGGACGGACCGAACAGGGCGGTCACGCCTTTTGCTGGCGCGGTGAACCCGGCGTCGAGCGCGAACTTGCCGATCGTGCCACGAAATTCCGCCCGGATCGCGTGCGGCGCGTTCACGCGCCCGCTCGCGCGAAGCGCTTCTCGAGCAGGATCATGGAGAGGATCACCGCGAACGCGAACACGACCATGCCGCCCGCAAGCAGGTTCGCCTCGCGCCAGCGCATCGTCTCGACGAAGTCGAAGATCGCAGTCGACATGACTCGGGTGCGGCCGGGGATGTTGCCGCCGATCATCAGGATCACGCCGAACTCGCCGACCGTATGCGCGAAGCCGAGCACGGCGCCGGTGAGCAAGCCAGGGCTCGCGAGCGGCAGCGCGACGCTCCAGAAGGCGCGCCGGGGCGAGGCGCGGAGCGTTGCCGCGACCTCGAGCGGCCGGTCGCCGACGGCGGCGAATGCGTTGCGGATCGGCTGCACGACAAAGGGCATCGACGAGATGATCGAGCCGATGACGAGCCCGGTAAAGGTGAAAGCGAGCGTGCGTGCGCCCCACAAGGAGGCGATCGCGCCGCCGGGGCCGTCGGGACCGAGCGCGATCAGGAGATAGAAGCCGAGCACGGTCGGCGGCAGCACCATCGGCAGCGACACGATGGCGGCGGCGGCCTCCTTGAACCAGGCCGTCGAACGGGCAAGCCACCAGGCGAGCGGCGTCGCGACGACGAGCAGCGCTAGCGTTGAAATCGTCGCCAGTTCGATGGTCAGTTTGATCGGAGCCCAGATTTCGTCAGGCATGCCCAGGCTAGCTTAGCTCAAGAGCGTAGCCGAACCTCGCGATGATCGCGCGCGCTTCCGGGCCCTTGAGGAATGCGAGGAAGGCTTTCGACGCCGCGCTGTCCGCTCCGGTCTTGAGCAGCACAGCGTCCTGACGGATCGGCGCATAAAGATTTGGCGGAACTTCCCACCGCGTCCCTTCCGTGATCCCATGCAGTTGCGACAGCGCGACGAAGCCCAGTTCCGCGTTCCGGGTGTCGACGAACTGGAAGGCCTGCGCGATGCTATTGCCCTGGACGATCTTTGACTGCAGCGCGTCATAGACCCCGAGCGCCTTCATCGTTTCGACGGCCGCGGTTCCGTAAGGAGCCGCGACCGGATTAGCGATCGAAAGCTTCTGGAACTCGCCAGCCTTCAACGCCGCTTCGCCGTTCGTCACGTCGACGACCTTGCTCCACAGCACGAGCTTGCCGATCGCGTAGGTGAACAAGCTGTCGGCGACCGCGAACCCGCCGTCGACCGCCGCCTTCGGGCGCCTATCGTCGGCGGCGAGGAAGACCTCGAACGGCGCGCCATGGGTGATCTGGGTGAAGAGGGCGCCGGTGGCGCCGAAGCTCAACACCGCCTCGTGGCCGGTTTTCTGCTTGAACGCAGCGGCGATCTCTTTCGCCGGCTCCGTGAAATTGGCCGCGACGGCGACATGCGTCACGTCCGCTTGCGCCTGCGTCGCAAGCGAAGTGAGAAACGCCGCCAATGCGGTCGCAAGCGCGGTCAGCTTCATGGGTGAGCTCCATCGGTCGGCATACTGGCGCGGGCGGTCTTGGCTCCCAGTCCCTGGGAAGGCTCGCCCTACGCTATATGTTGTGGTACATATCCCGACCTGGATCAGTCAGCAAATCTCAGTGGAGGGAAACGGATGAAAATCAGCGCGCGCAACAAGCTGCATGGGACGATCGTCGATGTCACAAAGGGGGCGACGACGGCGCATGTCCGCATCGACCTCGGCGGAGGCGCGGTGGTCACCGCGTCGATCACCAACGAAGCCGTCGACGAACTGAAGCTCAAGAAGGGCGAGAAAGCCTACGCGGTCATCAAGGCGACCGATGTGATGGTCGGCCTCGACTGACGCGGGACGCGTCGCGGGCCGGCTAAGCTTTGCCGCGAGGCGGCCCTCGCTCGATTTTTGAGCCCGCTATTTCTTGACCAGCGGACAGGCCGAGTCGGCAAGCGATCCATAGGCCTCCTCGCCCGACATCGTACGGACCAGCTTGTAATAGTCCCACGGCCCTTTCGATTCCGCGGGCGTCTTGACCTGCATCACGAACATGGAGTGCTGCAGCAGTCCATCGGGGCGGATGATTCCGTCGCTCGTGAACATGTCGTCGACCTTGGTCTTGCGCAATTGGTCCATCACCTTGTCGGCGTCCGTCGTTCCGGCCGCCTTGACCGCGTTGAGATAGGTCGTCGTCGCCGAATAATAGGCGGCCTGATTGAAGGTCGGCATGGCGCCGGTCTTGTCGAGGAAGCGCTTGCCGAAGGCGCGGCTCTTGTCGTTGAGGTCCCAGTACCAGCCCGCCGTCAGGTAGAGGCCCTGCGCCGTCTCGAGGCCAATCGCGTGGATGTCGGTGATGAAGGCGAGCAGCGCCGCGGGCTTCATCGTGTTGGTAAGGCCGAATTCATGCGCCGCTTTCAGCGAATTGCTGAAATCGGCGCCCGCGTTGGCGAGGCCGACCACCTGGGCCCCTGACCCCTGCGCCTGCAACAGGTAGGAGGAGAAATCCGAGGTTGAGAGGGGGACTCTCACCGCCCCGATGACCTTACCGCCGCCGGCTTCGACAACCCTGGTCGCCGCTTGCTGGAGCTGCGTGCCGAACGCGTAGTCCGCCGTGATGAAGAACCAGGATTTGCCGCCCTGATCGACGATCGTCCTGGCCGTGCCGTTGGCGAGCGCCGTCGTGTCGTAGCCGTAATGGATCATGTAGGCGTTGCAGTCTTTGCCGGTCAGAGACGCGCCGGCCGCGCCGATCGCGAAGAAGGGAATTTTCCTTTCCTTGGCGACGGGGGCCATGGCGAGGCTCACGCCGGTGTTGGACCCGCCGAGCAGCATTGTCAGGCCCTTTGTGTCGGCCCATTCGCGGAACTTGCTCGCGCCGATGTCGGGCTTGTTCTGGTGGTCGGCGGTCAGGAACTCGATCGGCTGGCCGAGCGCGCTGCCGCCGAAGTCGGCGATCGCCATCTTGATCCCCTCGACCGCCCTTGGGCCGTTCACGTCCGCATAGACGCCGGACAAATCGTCGATGTCGCCGATCACGACCTTGTCCGCCGCTTCCGCCGCGAGCGGCGCAAGCGCGATCAAGAGCGCCCCGGAAACCATTGCGAACGTTTTTCTGAACGTCATTCCCATTTCCTCCCCCATTTCCTCCGGCCGCCGATACCGCGGCTATTTGCCCTCGACAGCGCAGGTATAATTGCCTGCTATATTCGGGTCCCCGCCGCCTTTGTACCACGCTTTCTGCGGATGAGGACAAAGCGGGCGCTGCATTGCAATGCCCTTCGAGGCGTCATTGCCGACATAGCTCGTCGCGATGACATGGCGTGGAGCGACGCCGTCCTCGACCCAGCGAGCGAGCGCTGTGAACAGGTCATGGTCCGCGTCGATCGACGGCGGGTTGGGCGCGCCAAAGTTCGCGGAGTGGAAGCTGTTGAGGCCGCCGCCAAGGCCGCAGTGTCCGGCGCCTGGAACCATGAAGAGCCTGGCGAACTTTTGCGTCTCCTCGTCCCCGCCGAACTTGTCGCTGAGCCCCTTGTATAGGGCGATTGTCTGATAGGGCGCGACGATCGGATCCGCCCAGCCCTGGAAGATGAGAAGCTTGCCCCCGCGCGCCTTGAAGGGGCCGAAGTCTCCCGTCGCCGCGGCGTTCAGAACCGGCCCGAGCTCCGCGTCGACCTTGGGCATGTCGCGATCGAGATCGAACTTGCGCCAGTCCCAGTCCTTTCCCAGCGCCCATTTGAAGAGGCCGTCGAACGATGGCTCGCCCGGCGCGTTGGAGGGCGCCTCGAGAAACGCCCAGTTGAGCGGCCCGACCTCGCTTCCCGGAGGCCAGCCGTAATAGACTGTCTTGCCTCCGTGGTCCTCAGGCCCGGAATAGAAGGCTTTCGCGGTCGCGACCTCGCCGGCAGTCAGGCAATCGGGAGAATCCGCGCCGTGGCACGTCAGCGATGCGGCATCGAAATCGCAAGCCGCAGGGTCGGCGATGAAGGGATCCGACTTGAGCCCGTTGCTCTTGGCGTTGCAGGCGGCGACGGCAGCCTTGTGGAGGAGCGTGAGCTTGGCGTCCGAGAGCTTGTGCCCCGGCTCGAGGTTCGCGGCGATATAATCCCACGCGACGGCGGCGTGACCCCAGGTGCGGCTGACGACCGGCGCGCCGATGAGAATGCCGTCGTAGTCGGCGGGATAATATTCGGCTTCGATGAGCCCCTGCTGGCCGCCGGTCGAGCAGCCGGTGTAGTAGGAGCGCTTCGGCGCCTCGCCATAGAAAGCCTTGGCGATAGCCTTGCCGACGACCGTCATCACATGGGTCGACAGGCTTCCCCAGTCCTTCCACTTCTGCGGATGGCCGATGAGCGGATCGCCGTCGAGCGGGGTTGCTGGCGCCGTTCCCATGTCGGTGTTGGCGGAGGCATAGCCGCGCTTGATGGCCGCCTCCATGCCCGGATAGCCGAGATCGAATATGCCGCCATACCCGCCGTTGCCGTTGCTGTGGAAGACGCCGGTCCATCCTTCCTTCGGCAGCCACATCTCGATGCGGATGTCGGAATCGGGCGCGCCCTTTACAGACGCGAGAACGCGGCAGAAGGCCGGCATCCCCTTTCGCGCAACCTTGTCCGACGTCGTGTAGTCGCCGGCCGGAATGGTTTGCGCCGTCTCGATCGTCGTGTCGGGAAGTTTCAGGTTGGCCAAGTCCTCGCACGAGGACGCGAAGGCCGGCGCGGCGCAGACAAGCGCGGCCAAGGAAACCGCGGCGCCAAGAATCCGCTTGAGCAAAAGTGAGCGCTTGAGAAGAGCCTGGTCGCGCCTTCGTCGAACATATTCCTCCCCATCTTGCAGATTGAGGATCGGTCCCGCGGTCGATCGATCAGCCGATAGTGTTGAGCGAAACGCTCGCAAAGTAAATGACGGCGGTCGCGAAAAAGCGTTTGCCGGGGATGTCGCGAGGCAGTCGATCAACCAGCCTTCATCGACGCGCAGCCACCGTCTCCACTGCGAGCGTCACAAGGGCGCTCAGCGTGAGCGCCGACCCGTAGAAGAGCGCTGTCGTCACCAGCCCGAACCGGGGCGCGGCAAGGCCGGCGGCGATGGCCGCAAGCGCGAAGGCGAGATAACTTTCAACGAAATAGGCAGAGAGCAATCCGGCCCGCTCATGGGTGGAGGCGAGCGGCAGGAGCACCCGCAGCGACGCCCCATAGGATGCGCCGAAGCCCAAGCCCGCGACGACCGTTCCGAAGAACATGCCCGCCGGCGAGCCGGCTGCAATGGCGAATACAGTGAAGATGACGCCAGCGGCGAGCAACGCCGCCGAGAGGCGCACCGTCTTGCCCGCGTCGAGGGCGCGCGTCGCGAACGACGAAAAGCCCCCGGAGACCATCAACGCCGAGACGACCGCGGCGCCGACAATCGGGGAGCGGATCCCGGTCGCCTCGATCACGAGCGAGGGCATCAACGAGAGGTAGAACCCGCCGAGCGCCCAGGCGGAGAGGGTCAGCGGGAACAGGCGCGCCATCGCGGCGGCCGCGGCCGCCGGGACGGTCAGTTTGGGCCGAATTCCGCTCCAGGCGCCAGGCTTTCGCGACGTCGTTTCGGCGACCCAGGCAAGGATAATGATCTCGGCGAGCGTCACGCCGAGCAGCGCCGCATAGACCAGATGCGTCGGCCAGGGCGCGAAGGCGACGAAAACGCCCGAGATGAGCGCGCCGAGCGCAAGACCAAGGAACGCCGTCACGCTGTTGAGCGTGGCCGCCCACCCCGGCGCCGTGTCTACGATGACCGCCCCGAGTGTCGCCAGCGCGACGCCCGTCGCGACCCCTTGCACGGCTCGCGCAGCGATGAGCATGGCCGCAGATTCAGCGACGAAGAACAGGAGAAGCGCGAGCGCGTTGAGTCCAAGCGCCAACAGGATCATCGGCTTGCGGCCGACATAGTCCGAAAGCCGCGCGATCGTCAGAAAAGCAGCGATCATCGTGAAGGCATAGACGGCGACGATGAGCGTGATCGTGAACGGGGTCAGGCCCAGCGTCTCGCGATAGAAGCGGTAGATCGGCGTCGGCGCAGCCGAGACAGCCGAAACAGTGATCGCCGTCGCCGTCGCATAGATGGCGGGAATTGACCTCGAAACCGGCGGGGCTTGAACCGTGATGGCGGTGGTGGACATTTTCATGGCCTAACGCTAAATTATTGCGTTAGGCAACATAGCACGGCGCCGGCTTAATGCAATGTCTTTGCGTTAAGCGGCGCGCGTCTTTTTTAAGGAGCGCCGAGTGGCGCGCGAAATGGTTCGACAGGGCGGGCGAAGCGCCCGCATCCAGGAGGCGGTTTACCTGGCGACGCAGGCCCTGCTCAACGAGGTCGGCCGCAGCGAGATCAATGTGCCGATGATCGCCGAACGCGCGGGCGTGACGCCGTCAACCGTCTATCGGCGCTGGGGCGACCTCGCGCAATTGCTGGCCGACGCCGCGGCCGAACGGCTGCGCCCAGTGTCCGACCCGGACGATACGGGCTCTCTTGCGGGCGATCTCAGCGCTTTCGTCCTGCAATATGCGGAGGAAATGTCTTCCCAGGTCGGCCGCGCTTTGCTGCGCGACGTGTTGGCCGAAAAAGAATCCGACTTCGCCGCCGTGCGTTGTTGCGCGTACACGACCCAGCATCTGCAAACCCTCAACAACCGCGCTCTCAAGCGAGGCGAGGCTGGTTTCCCGGTCGACGAAGCGATCGACATCCTGATCGCCCCGATCTGCTACCGCATCCTGTTCTCGAACGGTGATGCGTCGCCGGAATATGTGAATGGCCTGCTCGAGCGCTTCACCCGCCTGAACGATTCATCGACGTAAGAGTCCGAGCGTGCGGCGAAGGCCGATGCTTTGTCCCCACGGGCGCCAATTCAGACGCCTTTTCTGCGGATGATTTAGGCAAAGGCGGCCTAACAAACGCGCTTGAATGATCGCGTGATCACACGGAAAATCCTGGTCGGGGACCCCGCTCCGGGGTTCGTTTTGCCCGACATGGAGTTCCGACGATGGTCCGCGATGCGTGGAAAAATTCCAGCCGCCGCAGCTTCCTCAAAGGGACTGCAAGCGCCGCGCTCGGCGGCGCGGCGCTGTCGTTTGTGGGAAGGCCGTCGCTCGCCGCCGATCTCAAAACCGTGCGGTTCAGCGAAGCCGTTCATAACCTCGGCTACATCAATCTTTATGTCGGCATGCATTCCGACATCTTCAAGAAAAATGGCCTCGACATGCAGGTCAGCGCAGCTGGCGGCGACACCCAGACCTTCGCGGCGGTGCTCGGCGGCTCAGCCGATTTCGCCATCGGCGACGCCACAATGGCGGTGATCTCGCGCGAGAACGGCGGTCCGGGCGTCGTGGTCGGCACGGTGGTGCAGCGCGCCCACTATTTCGCCGTTTCGAAGACCGTCGAGCCCTTCACCGATCCCAAGATGTTCAAGGGCAAGAAGATTGCGACCTCGCCCGAACCCAACACCAACTTCAGCGTCACCAAGCGTCTGATCGAGAGCAACGGCATGAAGCTTGGCGAGGACGCGACGATCGTGCCTGTCAGCCCGGGAACCGAGATCGCCGCTATGCTTGCTGGCCAAGCCGACATCGCCATCGCCTACCAGCCCGGCGTCTCGCAGGCTGTCGCCCAGGGCGCCAAGATCGTCTTCGACTTCTCGAACTACGTCGGACCGTTCTGCAATACGGGCATCATGGTTCTGCCGACGACCATCCAGAAAGACCCCGACATGGTGCAGGCCCTCGTCACGTCCTTCGAGGAAGCCGGACGCAAAACTTACGGGGATCCGGCCTATGCGAAGCAGGTGGCGAGGTTGGAGTTTCCCGATCTGCCGGGCGACGTCGTGGACGCCGCCATCGACGCCGAGATCACATACAAGATTCCGGCTCAGACCGTTGTGACCCAGCGCGATGCGTGGAAAGCGCTCATGGACATGCAGAAGTATCTCGGCAACATCAAGGGAACCATCTCGTTCGACGATGTGATCGACAATTCCTTCGCCGACAAGGCGGTCAAGTTAGCGGGCTGATGCAAACGCCGGTCGCTCGCGGCGCAGGCGCGGTCTCAAACATCGGCGCTCACCCGCAAGCGGCGCCCCCGCCCCTTGCCGTCGAGCACATAGCCAAAAGCTTTTTTACCGCCGACAAAGTGACGCCCGTGGTGGGCGATCTGAGTTTCGTGCTCGGCAAGGGTGAGATCGTCGCCATTGTGGGGCCGTCGGGATGCGGAAAAACCACGCTTCTGAACGTCGTCTGCGGCCTCATGTCCCCCGATGCGGGCCAGGTTCGTTGGCATGGCCAGCCTCTCGGCGCGCGCGGAATCCAGACCGCCAACGTCGGCTACATGCTCCAGAAGGACTTGTTGCTGCCGTGGCGGACCGCGATCGCCAACGTCAAGTTGGGCATGGAAATCCATCGCACGCCCAAAGCCGAGGCCGACGTGCGCGCGCGCGCCTTGCTCGACCAGTTGGGCTTGCACGGCTTTGCCGACAACTATCCCTCGACCCTTTCGGGCGGCATGCGCCAGCGGGTGGCGCTCGCGCGCACCCTGGCGAACGATCCGGACGTCCTCCTTCTCGACGAACCTTTTGCGGCGCTCGATTTCCAGACCAAGCTCCTGATCGAGAGCGACACGGTCAATCTCGTGCGCGACAGCGGAAAATCGGTCCTCCTGATAACCCACGATATCGAGGAAGCGGTTTCGATGGCGGACCGGGTTCTGGTGCTGACCCATCGGCCGACCCGGCTCAAGGCGGCCTACGACATCGAGCTCGATGCGCCTTCGGACGATATGATCGCGGCGCGGGAAAGCGCGGGCTTTAGCGACTACGTCCGACAAATCTGGTCCGACCTCGATGTCGGCCGCGTTTGACCGGGGGCCCGGAATGGCGGCCGTAACCGATCACGACCCGCCGGTCGCCGCCGTGACGGCGCCCTTGCCGAGCGCGATCCGGGCGCGGCGTTTCCGCCGAAGCGCCCTGGTGCTCTTGGTCCAGGCGCTGATCCTGATCGCCTTCCTGGCCTTCTGGGAATTCGAGGCGGGAAAAAGCAAGCAGTCGGCCTTCATGTTCGGCTCGCCCTCGGCGATCTGGAGCTTCCTCTGGAAGATGATCCTGGATGGCAGCCTTGCGCGCGACATCAGCGTGACCGGGCTGGAGACTTTGCTGGGCTTCCTCATCGGCAATTTGATCGGGACCTTTGTCGGCCTGTCGCTATGGTATTCGCTGTTCGTCTCGCGGGTGGTGCAACCGTTCGTGATTGCGATCGGCTCGATCCCCATCATTGCGCTCGCGCCGATCATCATCATCTGGTTCGGCACCGGTCTCGCCTCCAAGATCGCGATGTCGACCTTGTCCGTGGTGGTGGTCGCCCTGGTCACCTCCTACAAGGGCGCGGTCGGGGTCGATCCGGATCAGATCAATCTCTTGCGCACGCTCGGCGCGCGAAAGCCGCAAATCTTCTCCAAGCTCGTCGTCCCGGCAAGTCTCACGGACATTTTCGCCGGGCTCAAGCTCACGGTCGGGTTCGCGCTGATCGGGGCGATCGTCGGAGAGTTCATGTC
Source organism: uncultured Alphaproteobacteria bacterium (assembly GCA_963725195.1). Classification (GTDB taxonomy): domain Bacteria; phylum Pseudomonadota; class Alphaproteobacteria; order Rhizobiales; family Beijerinckiaceae; genus Roseiarcus. The sequence continues at coordinate 66,003 of CAVRXX010000017.1, forward strand.
CTCGTCGGTGGGGCTTGGCCACGCGATCTTCCAGGCCGGATCGCTTTATGCGATCCCGAAGGTGTTCGCTTCCCTGGTCGGCACCATCTCGCTCGCCTTGGTGCTGACCTTCGTGGTGGGCAAGATCGAGCAGCTGCTCACCCCTTGGCGCCGAGCCGGCTGATCGCGCTCGGGTTCCGGCCGAACGTCCGGATTTCGCCCTGCGCGACCGACGGGCCGCGCGACCGATCCATGAATTCCAGATTCGATACAATCTATTTACGAAATTCAGAATATGCTATACCATTCCAACTCGCCCGATCGAGCCCCGCGTCGCGCGGCGGCTGGCAAGGAGAAGGAGATGCCGCTTGGAAATGCCTTGAGCGCAACCGGAGAAGCGAACTGGAGAACGGGGAAAAATTTTTTATTTGAATTGACCGTAACCCATTGAAAAGTCCTGATTCGAAAAATAAACGCTAGTAAACGCTACCTATTTTACTAGCGGTCAGGCGCTTTTAGGTCGAGTTTATTGGATTTGCTTCGGCGCAGTTCCACGCGCAGGTTACGTCCTGAGCATGGACGGGCCCGGCCTCGGCGCTCGGCAAACGAGCGGAGAGGCTGGCGTGGGGTAGGGCGGGAGCTGAGATAGGCGCGATTCCCCTTCCATACGCGCCCCATCCGGCATAGATAGCGGCAATTCCCCGCTCAGTCGCGCTGAAGAGGCGCCGGAGATCATGATGTCCACGCCGCGTACGTTATACGACAAGATCTGGGACGAGCATGTCTTGGAGACGAACGGCGGCCTCAGCCTCATTTATATCGACCGGCACCTTGTCCATGAGGTTACGAGCCCGCAGGCGTTCGAGGGCTTGCGGCTGTCCGGGCGCAAGGTGCGCGCGCCCCAGAAGACGCTCGCCGTCGTCGACCACAATATCCAGACCACCGACCGCAGCGGCGGCATCGCCGATCCGGAGAGCCGCCAGCAGGTCGAGGAACTGGCCAAGAACGCGCGCGAGTTCGGCATCGAATATTACGACGAGTTCGATTCGAGGCAGGGCGTCGTGCACATCATCGGGCCGGAGCAGGGCTTCACGCTGCCGGGCACCACGATCGTCTGCGGCGACAGCCACACCTCGACCCACGGCGCCTTCGGCGCGCTCGCCCATGGCATCGGCACGTCCGAAGTCGAGCATGTGCTCGCGACGCAGACGCTGATCCAGAGCAAAGCCAAGAACATGCGGGTCAGGGTCGACGGCGCGCTTCCTCCGGGCGTGACCGCCAAGGACATCATCCTCGCCATCATCGGCCAGATCGGGACGGCGGGCGGCACCGGCCATGTCATCGAATATTGCGGCTCGGCGATCGAGTCGCTCTCGATGGAAGGCCGGATGACGGTCTGCAACATGTCGGTCGAGGGCGGGGCGCGGGCCGGCATGATCGCGCCAGACGAGAAGACTTACGCCTATCTCAAGGACCGGCCGAAGTCGCCGAAGGGCGACGCTATGGGACCAGGCGCGGCGTCACTGGGATACGCTGCGCAGCGACGAAGGCGCGCATTTCGATCGCCGACGTGAAGCTCGACGCGGCCAACCTGCCGCCGATTGTCTCCTGGGGCACGAGCCCGCAGGATGTCGCGCCGATTTTCGGCGCCGTGCCGCGGATCGAGGACGGCGCGACGGAGCAGAAGCGCGCCTCGATCCAGCGCGCGCTCGACTATATGGGGCTCAAGGGCGGGGAGAAGATGACGGATATCGCCATCGACCGCGTCTTCATCGGCTCCTGCACCAATGGCCGCATCGAGGATCTGCGCGCCGCCGCGGCGATCGCGAACGGCCATAAGGTGAGCGAGCGCGTCAACGCAATGGTCGTGCCGGGATCGGGGCTGGTCAAGGCGCAGGCCGAGGCCGAGGGCCTCGATAAGATTTTCCTCGCCGCAGGCTTCGAGTGGCGCGAACCCGGCTGCTCGATGTGCCTGGCCATGAACCCGGACAAGCTTGCGCCCGGCGAACGCTGCGCTTCGACCTCGAACCGCAATTTCGAAGGCCGGCAGGGCTATAAGGGCCGCACCCACCTTGTCTCGCCAGCGATGGCCGCCGCCGCCGCGATCGCGGGGCGCTTCGTCGACGTGAGGGAGTGGCGCTAAGCGCGTCCATCGCGGGCGCAGCAGATCATTGGAGTTTGAGTCCGAACTCTACGCGACGTCCGGAGAAGCCCTTTCCTCAAGCTGTTTTTTGTAGGCGCTCAGGATCGAGGGGATGAGTCCGGGAAAGCGCTGCTCGAGTTCATCGCAGCGCGAGATGTTATGCATCTCTACGCCCCGGCGCTCGGATCGGATCAGTCCGGCCTCACGTAACGCGTTGAAATGTTGCGACAGGGTCGATTTTGGGATTGTCCGGTCGTTGATTTGCGCCAACGCCGTGCAGTTCTGCGGACATTGCGAAAAGGCGATATTGGCGAAGATGGCCGCCCGCGCCGGATCGGACAGGGCGTGGAAGATGCCTTCCATCGTTATCGCGTCGAGCGGGGGGTGGAAGATCGGCTTCATGATTTCTTCCATATAAGCCTCTTGAAAGATCATTCCATAGTTCCGAACTACTGAACTCTCGAATTAACGAGAGTCGCGGCTCAAGCCCGCATCGGAGTTCAACCGTAATGAGCAAGCTTTCCGGAAAAGTAGCCATCGTGACCGGCGCCTCGAAGGGCATCGGCGCCGCGGTCGCCAAGTCGCTGGCGGCCAACGGCGCGAGCGTCGTCGTCAATTACGCTTCGAGCAAGGAAGGGGCGGACAAGGTCGTCGAGGCCATCAAAGCCGCCGGGGGCAAGGCTGTCGCGGTCAAAGGCGACGTATCGAAGGCGGCCGACGCCCGCGCAGTCGTCGACGCTGCGGTCAAGACTTTTGGCCATCTCGACGTGCTGGTCAACAATGCCGGCGTCTACGAGATGAAGCCGCTCGATGAGATCACCGAAGAGCATTTTCACAAGACATTCGACATCAATGTGCTGGGCCTGCTCCTGGTCAGCAAGGAAGCCGCCAAGCACCTTGGCAAGGGCGGCAGCATCGTCAATATCGGCTCGGGTGTCACGCGCCTCACGCCGCCGGGCTCGGCGGTCTACACCGCCACCAAGGGCGCGGTCGACGCCATCACCGGTGTGCTTTCGCGCGAACTCGGACCGAAGGGCATCCGGGTCAATTCCGTCAATCCAGGCATGGTCGAGACCGAGGGGACCCATACCGCCGGCTTCATCGGCTCGAGCTTTCAAGATTGGGCGACGGCCGGAACGCCGCTTGGACGCATCGGCCAGCCTCAAGACATCGCGGGCGTCGTGACCTTCCTGGCGACGGACGATGCCGGGTGGTTGACCGGCCAGCAGTTGATCGCCAGCGGCGGCATGCAGTAAACCGCGTAGGCGCCCACAAAACTACGGCGTCGGCGTTGGCTGACCATGCTATCGTCTCTCTCCGCAGTTCCGCGAGTCTGCAATGAAAGTGGGCGCCCTTCTCATCGACGAGAGCGAGATCGTCGAAAACTTCGTCCGCTCGTCGGGTCCGGGCGGGCAGAACGTCAACAAGGTGGCGAGCGCGGTCGAGCTTCGGTTCGACGCGCGCCGTAGCCCAAGCCTGCCGAACGACGTCGCGATCCGGCTCGTCAAGCTCGCCGGGGCGCGCGCCACCCAGGACGGCGTGATCGTCATTTTCGCCCAGAGATACGCGAGCCAGCCGCGCAACCGCGAGGACGCGCGCGCCCGAACTCGTTGACCTCATCATGCGGGCGCAGGAGCGAGCGAAGCCGCGCGTCGCTACGCGACCGACGTTCGCCTCGAGGACCCGTCGGGTCGACGACAAGACCCGACGCGGCGCGGTCAAGTCGCTTCGGCGCGCGACCCCCGGAGCGGACTGACGCCGCGCGTTCGCCTCAAGCGGTCGAGTTCCTATCGTCTTGCGCGGAGGTCGCGCTGCTGGACTGGCTGCGCCGCGCTGACAGTTTGGGGCGCGGCCAGGGCTTCGCGCTGCGCGCTCTTCATCGCGAAAAAGTCGGAGGGATCGTGCGAGCAGATGAGCTTGACCTCGCCCGCAGCGGCGCGCGCGAGCTCGCGCAACCGCGCCTGATTGGCGCTGCGCTGCTGCGCCGTCGATGTTCACCAGCGATTCAAAGAAGCGCACGCCTTTCGGCGCGACGCCGCCGTCCGGCTCGACTTCGGAGTGATGGAAATAGGCGTCGCCGCAATGGAGCAGCCAATCGTCCGCGCGCCTGACGGCGACGCCGCAATGCCCGCGCGAATGGCCGGGCAGGGGCACCAGCAGAACCTCGTCGCGCGTTCCGGGAATCGCGCGCACGGCAGAAAAGCCAAACCAGGATTCGCCCTCTTCCTCGACCGCGTCCCATTTCTTGACCGCGGCGATCTGCACTTTGCGATAGCGGCTGCGTTCGCTGAGGCTCGACCGATGGGAGGCCGCGCGAAGTTCGGCGGCGAAAACATGGACCGTAGCGTCGGGGAAGTCGCAGATTCCTCCCGCGTGGTCGAGGTCGAGATGCGTCGGCACGATGTGACGAACATCGCTCGGGCGGTAGCCCAAATCCGCGACTTGCCTCAGCGCCGTCTCGGCGACGTCAAGGCGCGGCCGCACCATTGCGTTGAACAGGAATCCGAGCCGCCGCGGCTCGTTGACATCCTCGACCCCGAGGCCGGCGTCGACCAGGATCAGCCGGTCGTCGCCCTCGATCAACAGGCAGTGGCAGCACATGGGCGCGGGCGATAGCGGCCCGCCGGAGGCGCCGAACAATCTCCCGCCGCGTGGACAGAGGGACCCGCAGTTGAGGTGATGGATGCGCACCCGCTTGATCCTTTGACCGGTCTTAACCTGTCACCGATCTGTCGTCCACCTACGGCGCTTGCAGGATTCGCGCGGCCGTCAATTCCCATTGGCCTCTCCAACTGCTTAAGGGATATGTCTCCAAACGGGCATCGGGTGTACGTAGATTTTCGGGTGTACGAATGGATCGGTCATGAGACAAACCGCGGGCATCGCGACAACCAAGGTTGGCCGCAACGACCCATGCCCGTGCGGCAGCGGCGCAAAGTACAAGCACTGCTGCGAAGGAAAGGACCTGCGCGATGTCCCGTTCTTGGGAGCGGCTCACGCCTCGAACCCTGGCCCGGCGCCATCGGTAAACGCGCTGTCCCGCGCCGCAAGGGAGCATTGGGAAGCCGGACGTTGGGTCGAGGCGAATTCACTTTACCGGGAAATCGTGAGGCTGTCCCCTCGGACACCGCAGGCGCACCACGACCTCGGCATCACCTTCTTACGTCTCGGGATGCTGGCCGAGGCGGGGGCAAGTCTTCAGAAGGCGATAGAACTGCGCCCTAGCTTTGAAAGCGCGCTTGTCCATCTCGCTTACGTCCAGGAGGAGCTCGGGCAAGAGGACGAGGCGCTATCCATTTGTCGCAGGCTCAGCCGGAGTGTCGAAAGCGCGGCGCAACGCCGGTACTATCTGGCGAAAGTGTTGGCGATGGAGGGCCGGCGGGACGAAGCAGAGATAGAGCTTCGTCGTGTTGTCGTTCTCGAGCCCGGTTTCGCTTCCGCACGCGTTCTCCTCGGATCGTTGCTCGCTGAAGGCGGGGTTTTCGACGAGGCCGCACAGCAGCTGACGGACGTCATCGATGTTCATCCCAGCGCTTTCCAGCAACTTTCCTCGGTGAAACGCATGACCGAGGCGGACCGGACCTTGGTCGCGCGCATGTCTCACCTTGTTCAGCGGCCGGAAATCGACACGCTCACTCGCCTGCACGTTCATTTCGGCCTCGGGAAATCCTACGACGACCTCGGCGATTATCAGCGGGCGATCGAGCATTATGGCCAGGCCAACCGGCTAAGAGCTCAATCGTCTCGCCTGGATCGCGCGGCCCTCGTAGCCAGATACAACAAAATGATGGCGCGTTTCACGGCTCTTGCGGAGGCTCCGCAATCTTTCGCTCCGTTCAACGGGCCGGAAGGCGATCTGCCCGTTTTCATAGTCGGGATGCCGAGATCCGGGACAACGTTGGTCGAGCAGATCCTGTCCTCGCACCCGGCCGTGACCGCAGCAGGCGAACTCACGTTCTGGCAACAATACGAAAGAGCGGACGCTGGGTCCGCCTTCGTTGCCGACAAGGCGACGCGGTCGAAGGCAGCGGCCGAGTACATCTCGAAACTGCGTTCGATCGGGCCACGGGCGCTCCGAGTGACGGATAAAGCGCCGTTTAATTTCGAAGTCGCTGGGGCTTCTGCATTTCATGTTTCCCAACGCGCGCATCGTTCATTGTCGACGCCACCCGCTCGACAATTGCCTCTCGATCTTCTTCACAAACTTTAGAAAGCGGCAGGACTATGCGTGGGATCGGGGCGATATCGCGTTCTTCTATTGTCAGTATTTGAGGCTGATGGACACCTGGCGAAGTGTGTTGCCTGCCGACAGGTTCATGGAAGTGGAATACGAGACGCTGGTCAGAGGCCGCGAGATCGAAACGCGCCGCCTGGTCTCGTTCATAGGGCTCGACTGGGACGATTTGTGCTTGGCGCCCGAGCGCAACCGAAGGTCCGTAAAGACTGCAAGCTTATGGCAGGCGCGCCAGCCCGTCTATACCACTTCGACAGAGCGGTGGCGGCGCTACGAACCGTGGCTGGGCGAACTGTCAGAGCTCACGTCGGAGTTGGACACTGAGACCGCCGCGAGCTTGCGGCCCTGACAAAAGGGCCGCCCGAACAGGGGCGGCCCGAGCTATGATCTGATCTGAAGACTATGCCGACAAGGCCAAGGTCTTGGCCGGCCGTCCTCGACGGTAACCGAGGAAGCCAACGGCGCCGAAACCGAGCGCCATCATTCCCCATGTCGACAGTTCCGGGGTCCCTGGCGTGTTAAGCGGCAGGTCGACAACCAAAGTGGCCGGGGCGCCGCAGCACTCGCCGTAGACAAGTTGGAACGGCAAATTGCCGGACGCTCCAGTATAGGTCGCCGCAGAATCGATAACCGAGGTCGGACCGGGGTCACTGATCACGGTAAGGCCGCCGATGATCAATGTTACGCCGTCGTCATGGGAAACCGAGAACGTCTCGCCAGTCGTTACCGAGACCGTCCCAGTGATGTTCGTGATGGTAGCGTCCAGAGTATCCGTTGGAGCCGCGCCGCCAAAATATGCGCCGGTCGCACCCGCGGAAGCGAACCACGCCCCGAGGGTGTAGACCGCGGAATCGTCCGTTGGATTGAAACTTAGAGGATTGCTTGGAGCTGTGAACGTCGCGCCTGCAGTCCCAGGAGTCATGGATGGCGGAACATTGCCCGGGACTGCGTCCTGAGCGATCCCGGTCGTCGTTTCCCAGATTGTGCCGCTGACAGTATTGGCGCTTGCTGTGTTGATCGCCGCGATCCCCGCCGCCACCGACAACGCCGCTAAAGTCCATTTTTTGTGCGTAATCATGTCCCTTCCTCCCTTAGCACCGCACCTAACCTGGCCTTAGCACCGCACCTAACCTGGACAATACCTTACCAAGAATTAATGTCAAGCACATTGCAACTCGTACTGATGCAGAACAATTCCTTGCTGAAAATAGAATCTGTTGTACAATTAATAGGAACTGGAGAAACAACCCCGCTTGGCCGGACGTTGAGGGGAAGTCGGGGGCGCTCGCGCGCTGAATTCGGCATTCTTGAATCCGGAAAAGCGCAGGCGATGAAAATGGCGAAATGAACGAGGGTCAAGCTATGAAAACAAGCGATTCCGAGAAATCGCTGGGGTTCAGCGCCCTCAACCTCCGATGCGAAACGCTTCGCGTTTCGTTTGGCGAAAGAATCCTTTCGTTTCGCGGTTTTTGGCATCACCGGCGCAACAAACGAAATGGCGAAGGCGCGTGGGCGCGCGCTCAAGTCGCCCTTCAGATCGCGGCTTCGTCGAGACGAACGACCTTCGGGAAGTCTTCCCGGAATTTGGACGAAGTTCTGGAATTTCACCCGAGACCTCGCGCCTCAGCGCTCGCGAAGTGGGCTCCGAAGGGCTCATTTTATGGGCGCCGAGCAGCCTCCTTTGGATCGCAGTCCGCGGCTCGAAGGAGGTCCGGAAGCGACCGAAGCCTTTGTCGCCTCGCGCCTTGGAGCGAGGCTGCTTGGCGGCGCGTCGGAGCGGGGTTTCAGGTGAAGCGGAAGGAGCGAAAAAAGTTGCGCAAAAGCGCACTT
>CAVRXX010000018.1:0-104580 GCA_963725195.1 uncultured Alphaproteobacteria bacterium
TGCAAATCCGGACTTTTCAATGGGTTACGGCAGCACCGTTTCGCAGACACGCCTTCCTTTGTCCGCCGGATTTTCGCCGGACCATGAGTTTTTCTCTGCAGAAATAGATACCTCGATATTCTGGATTTGTCAATGAATTGAGCGTTGGCTTAGGCGGCCCGTTTGGGCATGCGTCTTGGTGTTTCCTCGTCATGGCCGGCAGGCCATACAGAGCCGCCACAGTCCCTCTCCTGGAGGGGTCAAGCCGCCATTCCATGGCTCGCGCGCAAAAATCTCTGCTCTGGCGCCCTCTTCCGCGCTAGTCTTGACCGGCCGACCGCTCGATGTCGGGGACGAAGCCCAAAGGCCATACGAGAGGAGAGCCCATGAGCGCATGTCGCGGCCGACTGGGGGCGGCTCTCGGCGTTTGGTTTGGCGTCTTCGCAGCCTGTTCGATCGACGCCCGAGCGCAGGAGCCGGCGACCGCCCCGGCCAAAGGCGGCGTCTGTCCAAACATTGGCGCCGCATTTGCCGATCCCATGAGCAAACCGCGTTGGAACGGGTGGGGCGTCGATCCGACGCAACATCGCTTCCAGCCGGCCGACATGGCGCGCCTCGCTCCATCCGACGCGCCGCGCCTCAAACTGAAATGGGCGTTCGGCTTCCCCGGCGTAAACCGCTCGGTCGCGCAGCCAACGGTTTTCGGCGGGCGCGTGTTCGTCGGCAGCCTAAACGGCAAAGTCTATTCGCTCGACGCAAAGAGCGGCTGCACATATTGGGCGTTCGACGCCGGCAAGGGCGTGCGGTCGGCCATTGTCATCGGTCCTCACGGGGACGGTTGGGCGGCCTATTTCGGCGACTTCGGCGCCAACGTTCATTCGATCGACGCGCTGACCGGCAAGGAGCTGTGGACGGCCAAAGTCGACGACCACCCCGCGGCGATCATCACCGGTTCGCCGACGCTGGTTGGGACGTCGCTCTTTGTCCCCGTCTCATCATATGAGGAGGTCACAGGCGCCAACCCGTCTTACCCATGTTGCAGCTTCCGGGGCAGCCTCGTCGCGCTGGACGCGTCTACGGGGAAAGTGCTGTGGAAGGCATATACGATCGCTGAGGAAGCCAAGCCGGGCGCGGTCAACGTCAGGGGCGTTCAGCTTCTGGGACCTTCGGGGGCGGCGATCTGGTCGGCGCCGACCTTCGACGCGGCGACCCGAAGACTCTATGTGACGACCGGCGACAACTACTCGGACCCGCCGACCGAGACCTCCGACGCCTTCATGGCGTTCAACGCCGATTCAGGCGCGCCGGCGTGGTCGCGCCAAATCACTTCGGGAGACGCATACACTGTATCATGCCCGTCGGGGGTGAACTGCCCTAAGGCCAAAGGACCGGACCTTGATTTTGGGTCGTCCGCCGTCCTCGCCGATCTGCCTGGCGGCAAACGCATCCTCGTCGCCGGACAGAAATCGGGCGTCGTCACCGCCCTTGACCCGGATCGCGGCGGCGAGATCCTCTGGCAGAAAAGGGTGGGCGCCGGCGGCAAACTAGGCGGCGTGCAATGGGGCGTCGCGGTCGATCAGGGCAAAGTCTACGTCGCGGTGTCCGACGTTCGGTTCAGCGTCGCGCCCCCTGCCCTCCCGGGAGCGCAAGCCTCCCCCATCAATCCAAAAATGTCGTTCCTTTTGGACAGCCATGCGGGCGGCGGAATATTGGCCCTGAGCCTCGATACCGGAGAGGAGGTTTGGCGCACTCCCCATCCCGGCTGCGGCGATGTCCCGGGTTGCAGTCCAGCCCAATCCTCCGCAGTGACCGCCACTCCAGGGCTCGTGTTCTCTGGCGGCCTGGACGGGCGACTGCGCGCTTACTCGGCCGAGGACGGCCGGATCGTGTGGGACGTGGACACGAAGGGCGACTATCAGACGGTCAATGGCGTTGCGGCGAAGGGCGGTTCAATCGACGGCGGCGGAGCCGTCGTGGTGGACGGCCTCGTTTATACAGGTTCCGGCGCGACGCTTGTCGGAACCACCCCCGGGAACGTCCTCCTGGCCTACTCTGTCGACGGACGGTGATCGCGTCCCATCCGGGCTGACTGTTCATGGCTTCAACGCAGGTTCGGGCTGTGGGACGCAAAAAAAGCGCCTGTGAGGCCTTTGGCTGTGATCTGGCTCACAGGCACGGTTGGCGTAATCCTTTAAACTGTGGTTTAGAGTTTTCAGGTTGGCGCCCCGGCGCAGATAGGGGCGTCTTGGCCATGCCAACCGGAGGAGGGGCCCGGCATGACGTCATTTCGTAATTCGATGGATTTCGTCCTCATCGCGGCGCTCGCCGTCGCAGTCTTTATGCTGGTGCGCGCTCACCAGACCCCGAACGCGAGCGGCGTCGAGGCGCTCGCCGCCGTCGGGCCGCCGATCAGCGCTGTCAAACAGGTTGAGTTCAAGCCGCCGCATGAGCATTGGTTCCCCCGCGCTTCGACCTACGCCGGCGAGGTCGCCAACGTTAATCACGAAGGTTTTTAGCGCCGGCCCGCAGAAGCGGGGGATGTGCGCTCCCGATCCATTCGATGGTCGCAGCGCCTCAAGGCTAAGCCCATGGCGCTTTCTCTCGAAGCCGCCAATCCGCGCCACGCGCATGAATATGCGATATTCGAAACCACCAAGCTGCCCGACGGCAAGGTCCTGATACCGGGCGTCCTGGAATCGAAGTCGAACTTCATCGAACATCCCGAGGTGATCGCCAACCGCATCAGCAATTATGCGAAACTCGTTGGCCGCGAGAACGTCATCGCGGGAAGCGATTGCGGGTACGGAACATGGGTCGGCCAGACGGCCGTCGAACCGGACATCGTCTGGGCGAAATTCGCGGCGCTGGCCGAGGGCGCGCGCATCGCCAGCAAGCGGTTCTGGCGGTAAGCTTAGCGACGAATCCATCGAACGAGAGCGTGTCTGCCGAGGCTTGAAGAAGCTTTCGCCGGCGCCAGCCCCGTCCCCTCGGCGCGACGCCCATCAGCCATGCCGAGAACTCCGTCGAGCCGGCCAACTCCGAAGCCTCGAGAATGCCGAGAGAGGCCAGGAGCGAATCCGACTTCTCCTGGCGTAAGTCATGGACACCGACGATTGCGTGATCGCGCATCACCGCAATGCGGTCGGCGGCCTCGATCGCCTCCTCCACGTCGCTTGTGGCGATAAGCGTGGCGGCGTTCCCCTATCCTTTCAACTTTTTACGACGCTCTATACAAGCCGCGCTTTCTGGAGTGCAACGGTATGATTGTCCACCAAATGTCGCGCGATGAAATTTTCCATTTTTGAACCCGCGCAACATTCCCGACATGCGGAGGCGTCACTCAGCCCAATCGGTTGAGAAGCATTTTTCGCCAGATAAGCGGCAATGCGATGACTGCGATGAGCAAACTTCCAACGACAATCGACATGACGACGCTGGGTACATTAAGGAGACCGAGACCGAAGGTCACCAATCCCATAATGCAAGCGGCCAGGACGACACCCGGAATGGAGCCTGCCCCGCCTTGGATGCTGACGCCGCCCAACACCACCATGGTGATGACGTCGAGCTCGTACCCTTGCGCGATCGATGGCCGCGTCGAACCGAGGCGCGATGTGATCAGCACCGCCGCGATTCCCGACATGAGACCCGTCAAGCAAAAGAGCTGGAACTTGATCCGTTCGACTCGAACGCCGGAATAACGAGCCACCTCCGCATTCGCGCCGATGACGAAGATTCTTCGCCCGAAGCTCGTGCCATGCAGCACGAAGCCATAAACGATCGCCGCGAAAACAAAGAGCGCGAGTTCGAAGGATATGACGCTCCAGACATAGCCTTGGCCGAAATACGCCAAATCGGCTGGATATTTTCCATAAGCCTGGTCGCCGAGAATGATGAAGGCGATGCCGCGGAACAGGCTCATCGTGCCGATCGTGCCCACAATGGACGGCAGCCGAAAGTAGGCCACAAGCAGGCCATTTCCGGCCCCGCAGATGAGCCCGATGAGGACGCCGATGATGACAAGCAAGGGAGTCGCGGCGCCGGCCTCAGCCGCCATACCCATCAGCGTGGAAGCCAACGCCATGATCGCGGCGACGGAGAGATCGAACTCGCCGGAAATGATGAGAAGCGCCATCGGGAGCGCGATGAGGCCCTTCTCGGTGAAAGTGAAAGTGAGGTCGGAGAGCGCCCAAGGATCGAGAAAATATGGAGACGCAAGGCTGTTAAGCGCGAATATGGCGATCGCGATCGCCGCGAGCAGCGTCTCCCAGCGCATGAACCTGCGCCACAGGGACTGATCGAGACGGTCCGGAACAAGACGCCGCTGTACGGTCGTCTCACTCATGCCGCCTCAGTAGGTTTGAGGATGATTCGCCCCGATCGCCGCTCGCCGCGCAAGTTGAGCGCAACCGCAACGATGATCGCGACGCCCGAAATCGCCATCTGCCAGAACGGAGAAACATTGATCACGGGAAGCGCATCGGCGATGACGCCAAGAAACAGCGCCCCCAGCACTGCGCCCGCCACCGACCCGACCCCGCCGGCGATCGACACGCCGCCAACGAGACATGCGGCGATTACGGTGAGCTCATACCCACTCGCAACCTCAACAGAGGCAATTACGTAGCGCGAAATCCAAAGGTAGCCGACTAGCCCAGCTACCGCGCCCGAGATGCAAAAGACGAAGAACTTCGTGCGCCCGACATCGATGCCCGCATAGACCGAAGCGACCGGATTGACGCCTATCGCGTAAACAGAGCGGCCGAACGGCGTCCAGCGCATCACGATTGCGAAGAGGACGATCGCGCCAATCGCGATCCAGGACAGCATGGGCAAGCCCAACACGACCGTTCTTTGGAATCCGATGAAACTCGGGCTCATCTGATCGGCGTTGACCCAGGCGCCGCCAGACAGAACGTAAGTCGCGCCACGAAAGATGGAGAGCGTCCCCAGCGTGACCACAATTGGGGGCACATCGCAGAGCCAGATGAGCAGGCCGTTCAGCGCTCCGAGCGCAAGGCCGATGGCGAGCGCGAGCACGATCAGAATGCTCACGTCGATTTGGGGATGGGCGGCATTCAACATCGCAACCGCCATGCCGCTGAAGCACAGGTTGGAGGCCATCGACAGGTCGAGCGATCGGGAGATCAGGACAACCATCTGGCCGAGCGTCAGCATGACGAGAAGCGACGTGTCGTTGAACACCTGCGCCAGATTGCTTGGCCGCACGAAGCCGGGGAAGCGCAGCGCGATGAGGAAGAGGAGCGCAACATTGGCAAGGATGAGCCAAATCTCGCGCGACCTGACGAGCCGCCTCACGTGGCCAGGCCTGCGGCAGCGCGCACCAATGTCTCGGCCGTCAAACCCTCAATGTCGTGGATGGCGGTAATCCGCCCCTGCCGCATGACGACAACGCGGTCGGACATGCCCAAAATCTCCGGCAGTTCCGAGGAGACCATGATCACTGAAAGTCCCTCTTCGACCAATTCGGCCATGAAGCTGTGGACCGCCGCTTTCGAGCCGATGTCGATACCCTTGGTCGGCTCATCCAGGATAATCACCTTGGGTCTCGTTGCGAGCCATTTGGCGATGACCACTTTTTGCTGATTCCCGCCTGACAGCGCTCGCACGTCCTGGTCCAGCGAGACCGCGCGCAACTGGAGGCGCTGTGCATAGGCGCGCGCAAGAGCAAACTCCTCTGCAAGTCGCAGAACGCCGAACTTCGACGTCCGCTCGAGTGACGGCAGCGAGATGTTCTGGAAGATCGGCAAGCTGATGGCGGCGCCCTGCCCTCCGCGATCCTCGGGCACATAGACGATTCCGGCGTCGATTGCGTCGGCGCTGGATTTAGGCGCGACGGCCTTTCCCGCGAGCGTCACCGCGCCGTGGCTCGGCCGTGTGATTCCAGCGAGCGCTTGCATGACCTCGCTTCTGCCCGCGCCGACGAGGCCATAGAAGCCCAGAATTTCGCCTTCCCGCAGCTCGAAGCTGATGTCACTGAACTCGGTGGGATGCGATAGCGCGGAACAGACCAGCAAAGGCGCCTCGATCTTGTGACGCCGCGTGGGGAAAATCTGATCGATGGAACGGCCGACCATCATCCGGATGATGTCGCTTCGGCTCGTCTCTTTGAGAAACCCCTCTCCGACCATCTCGCCGTCACGGAAGACCACGTAGCGATCAGCGATGCGCTCGATCTCCTCGAACTTATGGCTGATGAAGAGAATGGCTTTGCCATCCCGCTTCAACAATTCAACGATGCCGAAAAGCTCGTCGACTTCCTTGAGTGAGAGAGCCGCTGTCGGCTCGTCCATGATGACGACCCGGGCGTCGACAGACAGCGCCCGAGCGACCGCGACCAAGTGCTTGCTCGCTGTTCCGAGATCGCGCAGCCGAGCGTCGACGTCGAGATGGCGGACGCCAATCTTCATGAGCGCTTCGCGCGCGCGGCGCGCCGTCGCTCTCCAGTCAATCCCACCCCAACGATAGCGCGGCGCATGGCCAAGATAAATATTCTCTGCCACCGTCAGATCGTCAAAGAGCACCGTCTCCTGGTGGATGGCCGTGATTCCCTGCGCGAAAGCGTCATGGGCAGAAGACAGTGTTGCCGGGCGGCCATCAAGCAGTATGGAGCCCTCCGATGGCTGCAGGATGCCGGTCATGATCTTGACGAGCGTCGACTTTCCCGCGCCGTTCTCGCCTATGAGCGCAACGACCTCGCCGGGATAGAGGGCCAAGCTGACGCTGCTTAGCGCTCGTACTCCTGGAAAGCTTTTGCTGATATTGGAGAGCGCAAAGCACGGTTCGCGGGTCGCTGGAATCCGAGGCGCCGCCTCGGCAAGGTTCGACGGAGGCGTCACGGCGGCAAACCGACGCCTCTGTCGCGCCGCGCGACTCCCCAGGACCGATCCGGCGGCGATTGGCGAGCCGCCCTTTTGCGCCAGACACTCGAAGACGTTCGGGCGCCCAACGTTCCCGCTGCGGCGTCAAAGAGGGATTCGGTTACGATCAACTCAGAACTGCGCGGCGTATTTTTCAATGTTCGATTTGTCGAAGACCAGGAGTTTCTTCAAGTACGTGTTATTCTCCGCTTCGATCGTCATATCGCCGAGGCGGCCGATCTTCACCGTCTTGCCCACCTCGGGCTTCAGCTCGCCACGCGCGATAAGGCTCGCGAACATCACGCCGGCATAGCCGAGATCCGCCGGGTTCCAGAGCTGGAACGTCTGGCATACGCCGGAGAGGACGTTCGGCTTCATTTCGGAAGGGAGCCCGTGGCCGGTCACGTAAATCTTGCCGATGAGCCCCGCGTCCGTCACCGCGCGGCAGGCGCCGATGATGCCCACGGCAGTCGGCGAAATGATGCCTTTCAGGTTGGGATGGCCCTTGATGAGCCCTTGCGCCTCACGATAACTCTTGTCGGCGGCATCGTCGCCATAAACGACGCCGACCAGCGTCACCTTGGCGTACTCGGGCTTTTTCAGCTCCTCCTTCATCTTCTCGATCCAGATATTCTGGTTCGTCGCCTGGGAAGTGGCCGAGAGGATCGCGATCTCACCCGCGCCGCCGATGGTTTTGGTGATCATGCGGACATCGTTGGCGCCCACCAGATCGTCGTGCGGCGCGTTCACCTGCATCGCCCGTCCCTCGGGGGCAATACCTGAATCGAAGGAGAGGACCGTGATCCCTCGCTGCATGGCCTTCTTTGTCGTCGGGATCAGGGCGTGTGCGTCATTGGCGGAGATGAGCAGAACGTCCACGTGTTGCGCGATCAGCGTATCGATTACGGCGATCTGCTGTTCGACGGTCGCCGCGGTTGGGCCCGCGTAGATGAGTTCGGTGTCGCCGAGCTCTTTCGCGGCCTCCTGCCCGCCATCCCTGCCGACGTCAAAATAGTTGATGCCGAGGACCTTCACGACCATGGCGATGCGCAGTTTCTTCTGCGCGAAGGCCGCTCTCGGGAGCTGAGTCGAGCGCTGTGCTCGTCGCCAATCCGGCCGCCAAACCTTTGGTGATTTGTCTACGATTAAAGTCCATTGCCTCGTCCTCCCTGTTTCAGTTTTCGGGTCGCGTGACCCCACAAGAGCGATCGCGACCGAGCGCTTCCTCTCGTTGCTCAGACGACCGCGCGCCACAACTCCGGAACAAATCCGAAGCCGATCGTTCGGCGCTCGATATGGCCGATCGCGGGAAAGTCGAAATGGGTGCCGGCGACACGGATCCGATCCGTCGCCGCCATTTCCAGAGCGCGCTTCCGCGTCGCGACGGCTTGCTGCCGATCGATGTCGAGCACCGTTCCGGCTTGGGGCGCGGCCATCTGCAGGTTGGGCATATGCACAACATCGCCCCAGATCATCGGGGAATCGCTTCCCGATTCGATCAGCCAAGCCGTTTGGCCGGGCGTATGCCCCGCCTGGGTGACCGCGGTCACGCCCGGAAGCACCGGACCGTCGCGAACCGTGCGGATGCGGTCAGCGTAAGGCGCGGTGGCGAGCCGCGCGCCCTCGAAGAACTCCAATGTCTCTGGCGGCGAGCGGCTGGGCGAATCCGGATGGCGGAAGAAATCCAGATCCGCCTCGTTGACGACGACCTCCGCCTTCGGAAAGACCGCCTGCCCGTGCTCATCGATAAGCCCGTTCACGTGGTCGGGATGAAGATGGGTCATCAAGACCGTGTCGATGTCATCCGGTTCGATACCCATGGATCGCAAATTGTCGGTGAGCATTCCAAGCGTCGGCCCCATGCTGACCCCGCAACCTGTGTCGATCAGCATGCGGCGGCCCGCCATCTGCACCAGGAACGCATTCATCGTCATCTTTGGCGGAACGGGCCGGAAAGCGGCCTTCTCGAGCCGCTCGCATTCGCAGTGGTCGATCCCGACGATGAGATCGAACGAGGCCTGGAACGTCCCGTCATTCACCGCGGTCACGAGGGCGTCGCCGACCACGAGATGGTAGAGCCCAGGGGGTTGGCGTCGAGGAAATTCGATCAATTCACGCATCGAGAATCGCTACACTTCCTCCCCGATCGCGTACGTTCGCCCCTGACCGCAGGTCAAACCCTCGACCGTGTCGGCTCGGCTCCACGGCCTGTTGTCGATCCTAGGCCGGTGGATCGACGCGGCCCAGTCGTTAATCGGAACGGGGCCATCGCAGATGGCGAGGCGGCCCGATTGGGTTCCTGCTCGCGGCCGCGAAGCTCGCTCTCGTCCGACGGTCTACGCCCGTCTCGCCTTCTGTCGGGCAAAAACTTCGTGGCCTTCGCGATCGAGGATCCGCAATCCGATCGTCTGGGGCGGCCACTTTATGTTTGCGGCGGCGATGATGGCGGCAGGGGCGTCAGCCACCTGGATCTGTTTCTCCGTCAAATTCATGGGGCCGTGGTCGACCGTCCCGCAAACAAATTGGATCCGGAATATCCGCGGCTGCTCCGAGACGATTTCGGGAGCTGGGTTAGGCTCCGGAAGAGGCGCGCTCGCGGCGTCAAGCCCGACGCGCCTGGGCGTCCGGCGGGCGACGACCAGGGCGACACGTCTCCAGTCTCCCGCCGTCTCATCGCGATTGGCCTCACGTTCCCGGCGCCGCGCCTCGGCATAGGCCTCATCGCCAAACTCATCCATGAGCGCGCCCGCCGCGGCCCGTATGCGCTCAATCCTTTCCAGTTGCCAAAGCAACCACGCAAGCATATCCGCCCCCTTGGTCTCGACGACGGAGCGCGGCTCGCGATGCGTGCCCTAGCGCGGGGCGTCGATTACCCAACGGTTTGCGCGATATTCGACCAATCGCGTTGAGATAAAATTAACGGCGGCCGTAACGAGAGCCCGCCGACAGGAGATGTCGCCCGCTTCAGAACCAGCGACACCGCGCCGTCCAATCCGTTGGCGCGAGGCCAAAGCTCCGGTAGTCTCTCCGCGGATAGCGGGGAGCCTCCGGAATGATCGCCACGATAGCCAACCTGTTCGACGACAGCCGTGAGGATATCCGGGGCAAAGTCATCGCGGTCTACGTTCTTCTGTTGATCTTCAACGCCGCCGCATGGCTGTGGGCGGTCGCCGCCTTCCACAATTATCCCGTTCTGCTCGGCACAGCCGCGCTCGCCTATAGTTTCGGCCTCAGGCACGCGTTCGACGCCGATCACATCGCAGCAATCGACAACGTGACCCGCAAACTCATGCAGGAAGGCCGGCGTCCGGTCGGGGTCGGATTGTTTTTCTCGCTCGGCCACTCGACGATCGTCGTCGCATTGACCATCGCCATCGCCATCGCCACGACAACGCTTCAGGATCGCTTCGACGCGTTCAAGAGCTTCGGCGGCGTGGCGGGCACGCTGGTGTCGGCTTTGTTCCTGTTCGCCATCGCGTTCGCGAACATCATTGTTCTCGCGTCGGTGTGGCGGACGTTCCAGGCCGTCAAGCGAGGAGGCCGATTGTTCGAGGAAGACCTCGACCTCGCGCTCGGCAATCGCGGTCTGCTCGGACGCCTGTTCCGACGCTTCTTTCGACTGATCGAGCGGAGCTGGCAGATGTATCCGCTGGGCGTGCTGTTCGGCCTCGGCTTCGACACCGCGACTGAGGTTGGCCTGCTTGGCGTCTCGGCTAACCAGGCATCGCAAGGCCTGTCGATCTGGTCGATCCTGGTCTTCCCCGCGCTGTTCACCGCGGGCATGACCTTGCTGGACACGACCGACAGCATTCTCATGCTCGGCGCCTATGGCTGGGCCTTCATCAAGCCCATCCGCAAGCTCTATTACAATCTCACCATCACCGCCGTTTCGGTCGTGGTTGCGGTGATTGTTGGCGGCCTCGAGACGCTCAATCTGATCGGCGGTCAACTGGGCCTCATCGACGGCGGCGGGTTCTGGGGGGCGATCGGTTCGCTCAGCGACAATTTCGGGGTCCTCGGCTATGTGATCGTCGGTGTGTTCGTCGCCGCCTGGGCGATCTCATATGTCGTCTACCGGGTTAACGGCTACGACGAGATCGAGGCCTCGGCGGGGTAAGTCGCTGCTGGGCGGGGCCCGAGTTCGACCTCTGGCCCGTCCACGCCCGAGAGGCTCCATCAAAACAGGGCTCAATCGACGCGGAAAACACGCGCTCGACGATAAGGTCGTTGCAAAAGTGCAGGCCATGATCGACGGGAACCGCGATCTGCGCTGGAAGATCGTCCAGCGCGGCTATTGGGCGAACGGCAGGACCGGATTCCGCGATTATCTCTCGGACGTCCAACGCTACACGATACAGGGGCGAGCTGAAGCCATTCGCTGTCCGACGCTCATCACCGCCGCAGAGAATGATCCGCTCGCCAAGGGCGCGCAGACGCTGTTCGATGCGCTGAGGTGCGAGAAGAGGCTTGTCAGGTTCACGGCCGCCGAAGGCGCCGGCGACCATTGCGAGATGACGAACCGCTCGGCCGTCAATCGCGTCGCGCTCGACTGGCTCGACGAGGTTCTCTCCGAACGAGGCCGAGCGGCTTGAAGCGTCTTTCGCGGCGACGCCCGCGAGCACGCCGCCGCTCGAAGCCAGGACCGTGGCGCTCGAGCGCGCCTGCCCGCGCAGCTCACTCCCCCGTCCGCAGATTGGCCAGCACCGCTTCGCGCAGGTCGAGCTCGCGCTCGATGTGCCGGCGGCCCTCGTCTTTCAATTCGCCCGTGCGATAGAGCGTGTTGGCGAGCTCGCGCTCCGCTCCAATCAGCGCGAGTTCGAGTTCATCGCCGAGCTCGGCGAGCTTCTTGTGATGGTCGTCGCCATCCTTGCAATTCTCGACGTCCTTGAGCCGGTTGCGCAGATGAGCGCGGATCGGCGCCACCACGGGCTCGGGAAGCTTGCGACTCTCGGCGACCGCCTCGAGCCTTTCGATCGCCGCCTCGATTGCGCGCTTGCGAACCTTGAACTCCTCTTCCCTCTCGGCCTCCCGCTCGCGCCGTCCGGCATTGGCGAGACCGAGCACGCGGACGACCAGGGGCAGCGTCAGGCCTTCGCCGACCAGGGTCACGAAAATCACCGCGAAGACAAGAACAAGAATGAGATCGCGGTGCGGAAAGGGGCTCCCGTCAGCAATCGTGAACGGGATCGCGAGGGCCGCCGCGAGCGAGACGATGCCGCGAATGCCGGTGAACCCGAGGAGCATGGGCTGCTGCCACGGCGGGGCCGGGTCATAGCGGTTGATCGAGGGAACGAGCCAGCGCGGCAGATAGACGGAAGGAAACACCCAGATGAAGCGGGTGACGATGATGACGGCGCAGACAACGACGGCCGCCATGGCGATTTCCGCGATCGTATAATGGCGAATGGACGGAAGAAGCGTCCGCGCCTGCAGGCCGGTGATGAGGAACACCAAGCCTTCGATCATGTAAGTCAGGAAATCCCAGAACACGACGCCGGGGAGCCTGGTCGCCGCGGGGATCAGGCGGTGGCCGTTCCAGCTGACATAAAGTCCAGTCGCCACGGTCGCGAGGACTCCGGAGCCGCCGAGGTGCTCGGGCGGCCAATAGGCGATGAATGGCGTCAGAATGGAGAGCAGGAACTCGACGCCGGGCTCGCGGACCCAACGGCGCAGGCGAAGCATGATCCAACCGACGCCGATGCCCCACACGACTTCTCCCGCCAGGATCGCCGCGAATGTGCCTGCCGCCTGGATGAGCGAGAACGATCCGGCGCTGACCGCTGTGACCGCGAAGCGATAGAGAACGAGCGCCGTCGCGTCATTCGCCAAGCCCTCGCCTTCAAGAATGACGAGCAAGCGCCTCGGAAGCTGCATTCGCCGGGCGATCGCCAACGGCGCCACCGCGTCGGGAGGGGAGATGATGGCGCCCAGGACGAAGCCGACCGCCCAGGGAAAATCCAACAAGAAATGGGTCGCGGCGGCGATAGCGACTGTGGTGAACACGACACAGCCGATCGCCAAGAGCGTAATCGGGCGCAGGTTGAAGCGGAACTCCTTCCAGCTCATCTTCACCGCGTCCCAATAGATGATGGGCGGAAGCACCAGCACCAGGACGAGATCGGGAGCGAGTTGCAGCGTCGGCAGGTCGGGGATCAGCGCGAGCCCAACGCCCGTAATCACCAGCAAAATGGCGGCCGGAATCTGCAATCGTCTCGCAACGAGTCCGACGACGGCGATGACCGCCAGAAGCAGGATCAGAATCTGAAATGTTTCGGTCATCGTCCAATTGGGCTCCGGCCAGCGCGCTCCCTCATCGGGAACGATGGTCGGCTATGCAAGCGTTAATTGGCGTGAGGCGACGCCGCCATGCGGTCGGCTGCTGGCGCGTAGTCTTGCGCGTTGCGGTAGGGCTCAAAAAAGGCCTACAAAGCGCGCCTCTTGAGACGATTTTTGTGCGTCGATGCACTGAGCATTCGGCGCAACTGGTCGAAACCAATGGCCGATTCCGTCTTTCCTGCGCAGATCCCTCGCTACCAAGAGACATTTCCTGAGCTGACGGCGCAGGAAATCGATCGATTGCGGCGCTATGGCTCGTTGCGCAAATATTCGGACGGCGAGAAGCTGATTGAGGCCGGAAAGATCAGCCCGGGCATGTTCGTCGTGCTCAAGGGCCAGGTCGCGATCAGCGAACGCGACGGCCTGGGCCACATAGCGCCGATCGCCGAGCAGGGCCCAGGTCAGTTCCTGGCGGATGTCGGCCAGCTTTCCACCCGCGCGACGCTTGTCGACGGACAGGCGGAAGGCGACGTTGAGACGTTGCTCATTCCGACAGAAGGCCTGCGGGCGCTGCTGGTCGGCGAAGCCGAACTCGGCGAACGCATCATGCGGGCGCTCATCCTTCGGCGGGTGGCTTTGCTCAAAGGCGGCGCCGCCGGCGCCGTTCTGATCGGCTCGTCAAACGCCGCGGACGTGATCCGGCTCCAGGGCTTTCTCACCCGGAACGGCTATCCGCATCATCTGCTCGATCCGGCGCGAGACCTCGAGGCCAAAGAGGTGATTAGCCGCTATGCCGACATAGCGGGCGGATTGCCGCTGGTTGTTTGTCCCGACGGCTCGGTGCTCGGCAATCCGACCGAGCATGATCTGTCGCGCCAAGTCGGCTTGACGGCCACGACGCGGTCGGACTTCGTCTATGACATCGCGGTGGTTGGCGCCGGGCCGGCAGGGCTATCGACCGCGGTTTACGGCGCCTCGGAAGGCTTGTCGGTCGCGGTTCTCGACGGCCGCGCTTTCGGCGGTCAGGCCGGGGCCAGCGCCCGGATCGAAAATTACTTTGGCTTCCCCACCGGAATAAGCGGCCAGGCGCTCACCGCCCGCGCCTTTGTTCAGGCGCAGAAATTCGGCGCCGACATCATGATCCCGGTCGCGGTCAAGACCCTGGACTGCTCGCGTCCCAACAAGGCGTTTGTTTTGGAAACGGATGGCGGCGAGCGCATTCAGGCCCGTACGGTCGTGGTCGCCAGCGGCGCGAGGTATCGGCATCCGGGAATCGCCGATATTGCGCGGTTCGAAGGCCGCGGGGTCTGGTACTGGGCTTCGCAGATCGAAGCGCGCCTCTGCGCCGGCGAGGAGGTCGTCCTGGTCGGCGGAGGCAATTCCGCCGGTCAAGGCGCGGTGTTTCTTTCGGCCCACGCCTCGCGGGTGCGGATGATGGTGAGAGGACCGGGCCTGGCCGAAAGCATGTCGCGCTACCTCATCGACCGCATCGCCGCGACCCCGAACGTCGAGCTCATGACTGAGACCGAGATCGTCGCCCTCGGCGGGCCGCCTGGCGGCGGTCTCGAGAGCGTGCGATGGCGCGACCATCGCGCCGGCCGGGAGACCGAGGCTCCGGTCCGCAATGTCTTCCTGTTCGTCGGCGCTGATCCTGCGACCGAATGGCTGGAAGGCTGCGTGGCGCTCGACAAGGCGGGCTTCGTGATGACCGGGATTGGGGCGGCCGATGGCGGAGCGCTGTCGCCGCTGGAATCCTCAGTGCCCGGCGTGTTCGCGGTTGGCGACGCGCGCTCGGGGTCGGTCAAGCGGGTCGGCGGGGCGATCGGCGAAGGCGCCGCGGTGGTGGCGGCGATCCATAAGTTCCTTTCGCACTCTCCAGGTCCCCATCTCTAACCCCCAGGCGAACCGATGAGCACGAAGACCTGCGCGCATATGAACACCATTCGCGACGTCACCCCGAGCGCGCTCGGCTGCGAGGAATGCCTCAAGACCGGCGACGTCTGGGTCCACTTGCGGATCTGCCGCACATGCGGCCATGTCGGATGCTGCGACGATTCCCCGAACACGCACGCCACGAAGCATTTTCACTTAACCCGCCATCCGATCATCGAGGGCTATGACCCGCCGGAAGGCTGGGGATGGTGCTATGTCGACGAAGTGATGTTCGATCTCTCCGACCGCAAGACGCCGCATAACGGTCCGATCCCGCGTTTCTATTAGCGAGCCTGACCGCAAAGCGGCCCCTTTCTCAGTCAAGAGCCATAGGAAATCCCATGGACCTCAACCTCAACGGCAAGCGGGCGCTGGTGACGGGCAGCACCGCGGGGATCGGCGCCGCCATAGCTGCAGGGCTTGCCAGGGAGGGCGCGCGGGTCATCGTCAACGGCCGTGCGTCGGCAGACGTGGAGAAAGCGGTTGCGACGCTCAAGGCGGAATCCGGCGGCGAAGTGATAGGCTTCGCCGGCGACCTTGGAACGGCCGGCCCGATCGAGGACCTCGTTCGCCGTCATCCCGAGGTCGATATCCTCGTCAATAATCTGGGCATCTTTGAGCCGAAGCCGTTCGAGGACATTCCGGACGCGGATTGGATGCGGTTCTTCGAAGTCAACGTGCTGAGCGGGGTGCGCCTCTCCCGCGCCTATTTGCCGGCGATGAAGCGGGCGAATTGGGGGCGCATCATTTTCATCTCGAGCGAGAGCGCTCTGCAGATCCCGGCGGAAATGATCCATTACGGCGTGACGAAGACGGCGCAGATCGCAGTCGCCCGGGGCCTGGCCGAAACTCTCGCCGGCACAGGAATCACGATCAACAGCGTGCTGCCCGGCCCGACCAGATCGCGCGGGGTGAACGATTTCGTCGCCGCGCTCGGCTCGGGCGCAAGCTTCGAGGCTGTCCAGACCGAGTTCTTTCAGAAGTTTCGTCCGACCTCGCTTCTCAGGCGCTTCGAAACGCCGGAGGAGATCGCCTCGTTCGTCACCTATCTTGCGAGCCCGCTGTCATCTGGGATCACGGGCGCGGCGCTCAGGGTCGACGGCGGCGTGGTCAAAAGCGCCTTCTAACGAGAGAGGAGCACCCCCTATCGCCTCTCGCAATGACGTTCGGTCGTTTCACGATGTCATTTTAGGCCGCCTCACCCCTTCGCCGCTTCCACCAGTGCGACCGTTGCGAACGCTGGGGCCCAACCAGATAGCGGGTCTCCGCCGGCGCTTTCAAAAACTGCGCGGCCCGGTCCTCGATGATCTCGTCGGCTTTGGTGACGCGCGCCTCGCGATATCTGAGTTCGAGCAGGGAATGGATGAGGAAGGTCTCGACCATCTTGCCGGGCTCGGTCGGGTCCTCGAACACATGCCACGCATAGGCGCCGTCGCGCCTGCGCTCGAGACTGACGTCCTGCATCACGGCGAGGAAGGCGCCGCTTTCCGACGGGTCGATCAGATATTCGATAATCGCCAGGATCGGTCCCTCATCGTCCGGAACCTGGTTGGCGAAAGATGGCGCGCGCCAGCGCATGGACGGAGTGAGGTCGTCGGCATCGCTCGCCTGTAGCTTCCTCCGCCAAGTGAGCGCGAGCCCGATCAACGTCCCCGCACCGGCCGCATAGAGCGCGAACGGCACCCCTTTGACCGTGGCGACTTCGCCCCATACCGCGCTGCCCAGCGTCAGCGCGCCGAAGTAGACAGTGAGGAAAATCGCCAGGCCCCGACCGCGCACCCATTGCGGCAGAGCCACCTGCGCCGAGACGAAAAAGGCCGTCAGTGCGATGATCGAGGCAGCGCCGGAGATGAAGCTCGCGATGAGCGCCAGCACCGGCTCATGCGCCGCGGCAAGCAGACAGAGAGAGAGGACAGTTCCGAGCGCGCCAAGCGCGACCTGTCCGTTCGCGCCGAGCCGCGTCCTTAGCCAGCCTAGCGCAAATGTGGCGACGATCGAGCCGACGCCAATTGCGGCCATGAGCTCGCCATAAATCTCCGCTCCATCGCGACCCTGGCTGCGAGCTACAAGCGGCAGCAAGGCGAGGTAAGCGCTGGCGAAAGGAAAGAAGGCGATTGCGCGGATGAGCGTCGCATCCATTTCGCGGCTGTAGCGGACGTAGCGCACTCCCGTCGTCATGGCGCTGATCAGGCGTTCGGCGGGAAGCGTCTCTTTCGGCCTTTTTGGCGCCCGCCACCAGATGAGCGCCGCGAGGATCGCGAGATTGCCAAGGCAGCAACCCCAGAACGGAATCGCGATGCTCAACCTCACGATCGCATATCCGGCGATCGCCGGACCGATCGCCCGCGCCACATTGTAGCTCGACGTGTCGATCGCGATCGCGCTGTCGAGGTCGGACCTCGGGACGAGGATCGGCGTGATGAGCAGCCACGCCGGCGCTGCGAGCGCCCCGCCCACGCCCATGAGGAAAGAGGCGCCAAGCAGCGGCGCCGGGCTCCCCAGCCCATACGAAACCACCGCGGCGAAAATGACCGAAATCACCGTCACGATCGCTTCGGCCACGATCAGGAGCCGGCGCGGGTCCACGACATCGCTCAGCGCGCCGGCCGGCAAGGTCAAAAGGAACAGCGGCAGGGTCGTGGCGACCTGGACTGCGGAGACCAGCCTCGGGCTCGGATTGAGACTGGTCATCAGCCAAGCCGAACCGGTGTCGAACATCGCCAATCCGACGCTCGAAACCGACGTCGCGATCAGGATGACCATGAAAGCGGAATTGCCGAGCAGCCCAGAGCGTGGTCCGCTCGAGGCTGTCGTCGGGTCGACGTTCAATTCGCTGGTCAAGTCGTCCGCCCGGTTTCCGAACGCCGTTCCCCTCAAGATTTGCCTGCCCCCATTGCGCGGCTTTGGCAAGCGCATCCGCGAGGCCTGCGGCGCTTACAGGTTCTGGCGCAGGAACGCGCCGGCATGCGCGAGCGCGCGGCGGCCAGGCTCGAGACGCGCGTTCCAGAGCGGCCAAGCGTGGATCATCTGCGGCCAGATTTCGAGGGTCGTGGAGACGTCGGCCGCGCCGGCGGCTGAGGCGAGTTCGAACAGCATCGTCGAGAAGGGTCTCGGCCGAACCGATTTGGATCAGGATGGGCGGTAGACCTTTAAGATCCGCGTAGAGAGGCGAAAGGCGGGGGTCTTTGCGGTCCATTCCCGGCGGCGCGAAAGCCTTGGCCAGCTCCTCCAGGTACCCTTTCTGAATGAGCGGATCGACCGCGCTTTTGCTCGCGAGCGTCGCCCCCGACATGGCGAGATCGACCCACGGCGACAGGAGCCAGAGACAGCCGGGCAAGTCCTCGCCCGTGCGCTGGAGTTCTTTGACCAGAGCGAGCGTCAGATTTGCGCCCGCGCTGTCGCCGCCGACCGCGATGTGTTTGGCCGCATAGCCTTCGCGGCGCAGGCGCCGCCAGACGGTCAGCGCATCGTCGCGCGCGGCCGGAAACGGATGCTCGGGGGCCAGGCGGTAGGCGACGGCCAGCGTGCGCACACCCCCTGCCCGGCCAGCCTCGGTCACCAGTCGGCGGTGGCTCAGAATCGAACCCGAACAATAGCCGCCGCCATGAAAGTAGATCAGCGCCCGGGAGGCGTCGGCGCCTGGGACGATCGACCATTCGCCCTTGACCCCGTCGAGATCGACCGTCTCGAGCTTGACATCGTCGGCGACCGGCCAAACGGCCCCGACTTCCTCGATCCGGCGCCGACGTTCCTCCCACCCCACCGGCCGCGGCTTGGCGCTTAGGAGAGCGCGAATGGCGTCGATTTCGCTTTGAGCCATGGCCAGCCCGCTGCTTACCCCAAGCATTATATGTGACCGACTGAGACGATCAACCGGAGCATTGCGCAATCAGCGGATCAATGCACGACGCAGCGCAGATTGTGCCGCTCGGCCAGGATCGGGAGCAGCGACCGGAACATGAGGCGGGCCACTCGTTCGTCGCCCCGTTCGGTGAAGTGGACGATGTCGAGATAGAGGTCGTCGTCCCATACGCCGTCGACGCCGGCGGCCATATCGATCAGCGGCGCGCCCTCCTCGCGGGCAATGAGCTTGACCATGCGGTTATGCGCTTCATTGGCGGCGATGATGTCGTCGATCGGCTTGAACACCACGCCATAGAAATCCTTGACCTCGCGCGGGCTCTGTTCGTTCACCGCCATGGTCGCATCGGCGAGCGCGATATCCGCGCCGCTCTCGCGCGCGAGCGCGATGAGCTTGCGGTAATCGTCGGCATAGCGGCTTCGCATGAGCTCAGCGTCGGTCATCGGTGGAAGAGCGGCCACGCTCGCTTGCGCTGAATTCCTATCGCGCCAATCGTGCGCGGCGCGCTCGATCGTCAGCACCACCCGGCCGATGAGCGCAGAGGCTCGAGGCCTGACGCCCGGTTCGTTCGGCTCGGGCACGCGCCTCAAGCCGAACAGTAAAAAGCCGTTCATTCCATGCGTGCTGACGATGAGATCGGGCTTGAGCGGCAGGATGTCGCGACGCATGCGCTCGAGATTGTTTTCAAGCGTATAGGCCTCAGTTCCACCGTTGACGATTTCGATTCTGCGGCCGCACGACGCATGCTGGTCGAACAGGTCCTGCAGCAGTTCGGGCCAGGGCTTCTCGCCATCGCGCAAAGTGGGCCCGAAGGTCTGCGACTCGCCAAGCGCGACGATGCGGAATGCGTCGCCCTTGTCGCGCGGCAAGTCCGGCCCGCGGAAGCCGAGATTGTTGATATGGATCGTGGTGTCGAACATGCGCCCCGAACTGCCCGGAACCAGCACGAAGGGCAGCTTCTCTTGCGGATCCGGCGCATCGATCGCCGCTCTGATGCCGTCTTTGCGAATCCACTCGTTGAGATAATAAAACCACCAGGTCGCGAAGGCGGTCGGATTGGCATGCGCGGCGCGATAGGAATAGGTGGGCTCCGCGACTGTCGCGACCAGCGGCAATCCAGTCGAGCGGCGGTAGACAGCGTCGGCGAACGGGAGCGCCAGCGCGAACAGAAGGAAGGCGCGCGCGGCGATGGCGAGCGCGCCGGTCGAGAGCGGTCGCGCCCGCTCGGCGAGCACAAGAAAGAGGAGCGCCGTCGCAGCGAGCGAAGGGTAGAATGCGTAGGGCTTGTCCGCCATGAAGGCGTTGCGGGCGAGCACGCCCGCGGCAAGCGTGGCGACAGCGAGCGCGCTGATGAGAAGCCAGGGGCGTGAGCGGTGAGGTTCGTTGTGTGGCGCGACGGTTCCAACGGCCTCGCGCCCCGGACCGCCGTAATAGGGGCGGGCCGCCAGGATAGGCCGCTCGAACCCGGCGAAAACGACGGTCGACAGCGCCAGAATCGCGAGCACATAGACGGCCAGTTGGAGCGCGAGCGGCGTCGAGGCGATGAGCGGCTTCAGCGCCATGATGACGATGAGGTGGAAGAGATAAACCGAGTACGAGACGCGGCCGAGATAGAAGCTCGCGCCCCTCACGATGCGATTGTGAAAGAGGCCCTCGGCCTGCCAGAGGACGCCGACCGCGATCATGCCGAACGCGGCCGAGACGTAGGGAAACGCGAGCTGAGCTGAGGCGCCGCCTTTAACGGCCGAGATAGCGACGCCGAGCTCCGCCGGGATTATAACCGCAAGCAGCGCGAGCAGCACGCCCAGACGCGCTCGGCCTGAGGCGTCATCCAGCCCAATCGGCGGACGACGCTCGAGCGCGAGATAAAGCAAAAAGCCCCAGACGATGGAGTCGATGCGAAACAGCGTGACGCGGCGGACGTTCAGGTCCCAGTCATGCGGCGCGAACGTGAGCCGGAGCGCCGCGACGACGAGAATGACAAGAACCGCGAAGATCACCTCGAGCCGCCGGTCGCGTCTCCCCAGCACCCTTGCGACGAGAAACAGGGCCGGAGCAAACAGCACATAGAACCATTCCTCGACCGCCAGACTCCAGGCGACGGGATAGAAATCGACATGGTTGGCGGAGAAAAAGAGGTTCTCGACATAGAACAGGTAGCGCACAAAATCGGCGGTCATCAGATTGCCGCTCAGCGCCGCAATGACGGCGAGCGCGACGACATAAGGCGGGATGGTGCGCATCCAGCGCCGGATGAGAAACACGCCGAGATTGCGCGACGGCTTGCCTACCACCCAATCGACGATCTGCGGGGCGAGCACAAAGCCGCTGAGCACGAAAAAGACCTCGACGCCGGCGATTGCGAACGCTTCCGCAAACGGCTGAAACGGCGCGTTGGCGGTCAGATAGTGAGGGATCGCGACCGCGAACGCCGCCGCTCCCCGCAGGAAATCGAGCGAGGCGCTGCGCTTCATTTCGGCGCGGTATAGACGAACGGAGCGTTGATCGTTTGACCGGCGAGCGCGAACAGAACGACGAACGCCGCAAGGCAGACAAGCGCCGCGGTCGCCCATGGCCCTTTGAGGAACCGCAGGCCGAATTCAATCATCCTGTTCAAACCTCCCGAGCAGCCAACGATCTCGCGTCAAGCGGGCCACTGCCTCCGTTCGCGCCGCCTATCCTATTCGCAGCGCGATGTCATGCGGGTAAAGGAACTCGGCTTTCGTGCGATCATCAAATTGCCAAAAGATCGTCGTGTAGGCGGTTCAGTCTAACTGCGCCCCGGAAGGGCGAGACGGTTCCCGAGAAGGAACATTTTGGTTCGTCGAAAGTTATCGTGCGGAGCGCTCTTCGGAGCGCGCCAAGCGAGAATCTGCGCGCGTTTTCTGGCGCGTACGACGCCAAGCGTCCGGATGGGTCTGAGTATCGGCGCTTGACGCCAAAGCTTCTCGAACAGGAGGCGAAGATGCTTAGAACGCTTGCTTACACAGCCTTGGGCAGCGTCGCCCTGATCGGATCGAGCGCCTACGGCGCGGACACTTCCACCCCGCCGGCCAACCAACCGGCGCAAACGCAGGCGCCCTCAGGGGTCAACTTCGTTACAACCCAAGAGAAGACGCAGTGGCGCGCGCCCAAATTGATTGGAGTGGGCGTCTACGGTCCCGACGACAAGCAGATCGGAAAGATCGACGACCTGCTGATGGACCGGAACGGCGCCGCCCAAACGATCGTGATCGGGGTGGGCGGGTTCCTCGGGTTTGGCAAGAAGGATGTCGCGGTCCCGTTCTCCTCCGTGCAGTGGCGAACGGAGCCCCGGAAGGCGCCGGCCGCGGATCAGCCTCCGTCTTCGGCGGGCAATCCGGCCGCGCCTGGCACAACGACCGCCCAGCAGCCGCCCATGACGGAAACGGACCCGGCCACAACTGAGGCAAGCCAAGGCTATCCTGACGAGGCGATCCTCAATGTGACCTTGGCCGACCTGAAAGCCGCGCCTGACTTCAAATATGCGTCAAGCACGCTTGCAGAGTCCGGTACGCGGCCCGCGGGCGGCGACCAGCAAATGAAGAAGACCACTCCATAACCGCAAGGTCCGGGGAGAGGGTCGAGAAGCGCTCGAAGCTCCGGTCGGCTTATTGACGCCGCCGGAGCGCCCGGGTGAGGCCGGGCGATGGCTTCCGCTTACTGCGGGGCCGGAGCGCCGGCTAGCGGGCCGATCTGGAGTGGCTTGAGCATGAACTTCACGACGTCTCTGACGGGCGCCGAGGGCAAAGCCTGCTTGGCGCGCGCGTCATGCAGCGCCGCGGCCGCTTGCCGATCACTGACGGTCGCTGACTCGAGATCGTGCTGGTAGAGGTCGCGGATCCATGCGTCGCCTGGCGCGGGCGCAGCATCCTTGGCCAGCTCAAGCCACATCAGCCCGCGCGCGCGTTGATGCGGCACGCCATCGCCCAAGAAAAGCATGTGCCCAAGCAGAGCTTCTGAGGGGGCGTGGCCCTTTTGCGCCGCGACCGCCAGCCAACGAACGGCAGCGACGTTGTCTTTGGCGAGGCCTCCCGCTCCGACCGTGTACATGTGGGCGAGATTATATTGCGCGTTCGGATCGCCGAAGATCGTGGCCGCGTATTGAAACAATTCGTGCGCTCTCCGAGGATCCGGCCGCACCTCGCTGTTCGGTATGCCGTTCAGGCAATAGACGCCCACCGCGACGAACGCGTTGGAGATCGCGCTGAGATTTCGCCGGTCCGGCTGGTCTTCGTCGTAGTCTTCGACCAGCTGGTTGAAGTAGTGGTACGCCTTGAGGTCATCCTGTGGGACGCCCTGACCGTCCGCATACATCTCACCGAGTTTCCATCGCGCGAGATCCTGTCCGCTGTCTGCGGCGTAGGTGAGCGCGGCAACCGACGCATCGGCGTCGCCAGCTTTCAAGTCCGCAAGACCGGCGCGCAGGGCCTGATTAGGATCGGTGAAGTTTTTCGGGATCTTCTGCGAGGGATCTGACGTTGACCCATCGAAGCCAAAGGCGGGCGCCAACCCGAGGGTCATCGATCCGATGATTGCGAAAGCGAAGCGGCGGCGCAACGACGCTGTCTCGACCGCTACCTTCGCACACGCCACGCGCATATCGATCCCGAGTTGCCATCCGGCCGCGTCGCGGTCCTTTGACGGCGCTCGCGACATGGACGACTTTCATCTTGAATGATTTCAAAGTGCGGGCGGTTTATGGCGCAATCGCGGCGCCTTCCAGCCGGAATCTCGACTCGCGAGAGTTGCATCGGAGATGTTGCGCAAAAGCAACATTTCGGGGCCTCGAGGGCCGCTTCAAACGCGCCCCAAACGCTCGCGCGCGCCGGTAAGCTTAACAAGTCGCGCCTGAAACGTCTCAAGTCTGTCCTGATGTTCGGCGATGATGTCCTCAGGCGCGCGGGCGACAAAGTCGTCGTTGCCGAGCTTCGACTCGACCTTGGCGAGTTCGAGCTTCTCCTTCGCGATCTCCCGGTCGAGACGCGCCTTCTCCGCATTGAGATCGACGACTCCAGCCAGCGGCAGCGCAACCGTTTCGCCGCGGACGACGAGGAGCAGAGCGCCGGACGGCGGCGCCTCGGCGGTCTCGATCGAGCCAACGCGGGCGAGACGCCCGATGCTCTCGCTCCAAGCGCGCGCGCTATTGGCCGCCCGCTCGCTTGGGGCAACGAGAATGAGCGGCGTCTGGGTCGATGGCGCCACGCCCATTTCCGACCTCACCGACCGCACCTCGGCGATCAGATCGACAACCCAGCCAATCTCGCTTTCGACCGCCTGGTCGACCTCAAAGCCGTCGCGTGGCCACGGGCCGAGAGCCAAGGGACCGACGCGCTTCGGACCGGCTTCTCCGGTGATCGCCCAGAGCTCCTCGGTCAGGAATGGCATGAAGGGATGCAGAATTGCGTAAATCATGTCGAGCACATAGGCGATCGTCGCCTGTGTCTCGCGCTTGGCCCTCGGGTCGGCGGCGCCCTGCAGCACCGGCTTCGCCAGTTCAAGATGCCAGTCGCAGAAGACGCTCCAGACGAACCGGTAAACCGCGTTGGCGGCGTCGTTGAAGCGATAAGCTTCGATGGCGCCCGCCGTCTCGGCCGCCGCCGAGGCGGCCTCGCCCAGGATCCACCGGTTGAGCGGTTCGCGCACGGCCGACGGATCGAAACCCTCGGCGCGACCGCAGCCGTTCATCTCGGCGAAGCGCGAGGCGTTCCAAAGCTTGGTCGCGAAGTTGCGGTAGCCTTCGATCCTGGCCTCGCTCAGCTTGATGTCCCTGCCCTGCGCCGCCATCGCCGCGAGTGTGAAGCGCAGCGCGTCGGCGCCGAAACGGTTGATGAGGTCGAGCGGGTCGATGACGTTTCCTTTCGACTTCGACATCTTCGCCCCCTTCTCGTCGCGCACGAGGGCGTGGATGTAGACGTCGTGAAACGGCGCCTCCTCCATGAAGTGGAGACCCATCATCATCATCCGCGCGACCCAGAAGAAGATGATGTCGAAGCCGGTGACGAGCGCGTCGGTCGGGTAGAAGCGCTTGAGCTCCGGCGTCTCGTCCGGCCAGCCGAGCGTCGAGAAGGGCCAGAGCGCGGATGAGAACCAGGTGTCGAGCACGTCCTCGTCGCGCGTGAACATGTCCGCCAATCGGGCGGGGTCGCCCGCGAGGGCGTCAGCGTCGGCTTGCGCCAAAGCGCCGCGTTCAACGCCGTCGGCGAGCGCCGCAGCATAGGCCGCCTCCTCGGTCTCCTCGACATAGACTGCGCCCCAAGGGGCGTACCAGGCGGGGATCTGATGCCCCCACCAGAGCTGGCGCGAAACGCACCAGGGCTGAATGTTCTCGAGCCAATCGAAATAGGTCTTCTCCCAGGTCTTCGGCACGAACTGGGTCTTGCCCTCGCGGACGGCGGCGATCGCCGGCTCGGCGAGCGTCTTGGCGTCGGCGTACCACTGATCGGTGAGCCAGGGCTCGATCACGACATTCGATCGGTCGCCGTGCGGCACGGCGTGCGCGTGCGGTTCGATCTTCGCCAGAAGGCCGGCGAGCGCCATCATCTCGACGATCCGTCCGCGCGCGACGAAGCGATCCTGGCCGTCGACGGCGGCAAGGAGCCGCGCGTGGTCGTGGTCGCTCTCCAGCCCCTCGAAGAAGTCGACATTGCCCTTGAGCGTCACATGCCCTTGGGCGTCAAGAATATTGATCGCGCGCGCCCCCTCGGCTTCGTGCCGCTTGCCGACTTCGAAATCGTTGAAGTCATGCGCGGGCGTGATCTTGACCGCGCCGGCGCCCTTCTCCGGATCGGAATATTCGTCGGCAACGATCGCGATCAGGCGGCCGACCAGCGGCAGGCGGACACGGTTGCCGAACAGGTGCTGATAGCGCGGATCGTCCGGGTGGGCGGCGACCGCGGTGTCGCCCAGCATCGTCTCCGGCCGCGTGGTGGCGACGGTCACCCGTTCGCCGGTCTCTTCGCCCTCCGCGTCCACCACCGGATACTCGAAATAGTAGAGGTGGCCGTTGGGGTTCTTGGCCAGGACCTTGGCGAGCGCCGCGGCGTCAAGCGGAGCGCCGTCCGTCCGCGACCACTTGAACGAGCCCTTGGTCTCGATCTGCACGACCTCGAGATCCGAGATCGCGGTCTGGAACTTGGGGTCCCAGTTGACCAGCCTTTTGTCCTTGTAGACGAGCCCCTCGCGATAGAGCTGAACGAACACTTTGGCGACCGCGCGCGAGAGCCCCTCGTCGAGGGTGAAGCGCTCGCGGCTCCAGTCGCAGGAGGCGCCGAGGCGCTTGAGCTGCGCCACGATCGCGCCGCCCGACTCCGCCTTCCACGCCCAGACGCGCTCGACGAACGCCTTGCGGCCCAGGGCGCGGCGATCCGGCTCCTGCCGCTCCATAAGCATGCGCTCGACGACCATTTGCGTGGCGATGCCGGCGTGATCGACACCCGGCTGCCACAGGACGTCGCGGCCGTTCATCCGCCAGTAGCGGCAGAGCACATCCTGAAGCGTGTTGTTGAGCGCGTGGCCCATATGAAGATTGCCGGTAACGTTCGGCGGCGGAATGACAACGCAAAACGGTTGGGCCGTCGCCCGGTCGGGGCGACCCGCCCGGAAGGCGCCCGTCTCCTCCCAAAGCGCGGAGGCGCGGCCTTCCGCCGCAGCGAAGTCGAACGATTTGTCCATCATGGAATACTGGTCCGCGTTCCCGTCGGAGACGCCGCTGAGATCGGATGGCACCCTTCCGAGCGGCGCTCGTCGCTACCGACATGGCAGGCGCAAGTGCCCAAGGCGCTATAAATGCATCGTCCCGGCCGAAGTCAACGCGCGACCGCCGACAGCGGCGCCTATTTTCGCCCGCGCGCGACCCTCTGAATTTCGTCCCGGACCAGCCGTTCGACAATGGCTGGAAGGTTGTCGTCCAGCCACTGCTTGAGCATCGGCCGGAGCATGTCGCGCACCATGCCGTCGGCAAGCTCGGCGCTGCGCACATCGAGACCGGCGGACAAGGCCCCGAACGACAAGGCCGCCGCCTCGGCCGCCTGCGGCGACAACAGCGGCTCCTCGCTCGGCTGAAGCGCGCCGGCGGCGGGCTCGGCTTCAACCGCTTGCGGCCGGCGCCAAACGACCGTCGGCGCGTTCGCGTCCGCGCGCTGGGACGGTCCAGAGGCCTCGCCGTGCGGCGCGGCGGCGTCTTTGGAATAGACGATCTGAGGCGTAAGCGTCGGCGCAGGCTGTGGCGCTTTGGGCGCGGATCTCTTCGCGGGATCATCGGCGATGATGTTGCGGATCGAGGCGAGAATCTCCTCCATCGACGGCTCGTGCGCCCGTTGCGCGCGATGAATTGCTTCGAAATCGCGTTCGCTGGAATTCGAATTGATTGGGCTCATCGGACCGCCGCCTTGCTCCAATCCAAGGAGCTTTGTTCTACGCGCCTATCGCGAGCTCAGACGGCGCGGACGCCGTGACCGAATTCGAGCGGCGCCTCGATGCAGTTGAATATACGATAGCGGCTGGGGGACGCCATCTGCAAGCGGCCCAAGTCAAACGCCCTCACTGTCCGCTCGGCGTCCTGAGGCCGATCCACTTGCTCTTCACCTGATCGAAATGCACCCTTGGATCGTATTCGGCGACCGCAAGTCCAAGGGTCGGGATGTTCAGCCGGCCGATCGCTGACAACAACGAATACGAATCGACGACCTGGTCGTGTTCGGCCTGAACCAGCGTCGTTCGCGACTGCAACAAAGCCTGCTGGGCGTTGAGCACATCAAGGGTCGTCCGCTGGCCGACCTTGGCCTCCTCGCGCACGCCGGTCAGCGCCACTTCGTTGGCGGAGACCGACGCGCGGGCGGCGCGCACCACGCCGACCGCAGCTTGATTGAGGCCCCAGGAGGCGACCACGGCCTGGCGGACCTGGTTGCGCAAGGAATTGGTCTGGATTTCCTGTTGCGACAGGCTCTCCTTGGCTTGGCGGGTCGTAGCGTACTCCGCTCCGCCCTGATATATCGGGATCGTCACTTGGCCGATGATCTGGCCCGACAGCACGTGAAAACCGGGGATTCCGTTCACATCGTACTGGTTGGAGATTGCAGCGCTCAGCCCGATCGTTGGGTAAAGCGCGCCCTCGGCGATCTTCACCTGCAATTGCGCCGCGTCGACGCCATGCAGGGAGCCGCTGATCGCCGGATGCTCGACTTGCGAGATCGATATCGCCTCCGGCAATGTTTTCGGTATAGGCCTCACGAGCGGCTTCACCGGTGCAAGTCTTGTCGGCTGATCGCCGATGAATTGACGGTAGCGCGCGACCGCGGCCTGCAGGGTCGCCACAGCGCTGAGCGCGGTGCCCTGGCCCTGAGCCAGGCTCGCCTCGGCTTGCGCTACGTCGGTGCGCGTCACCTCGCCAACGGTGAAGCGGTCGCGCGTCTCGCGCAACTGTTCTTTCAAAACATCGACGTTGTTGTTGTCGAGGTCGAGGATGGCCGTATCCTCGAGCACGTCCATGTAAGCCGTGAGGGCCGAAAGAAGCGTGTTCTGCTCGGTGTTGCGCAATTGCTCCCGGGCCCCGAAGACCTGCGACTCGGCCTGACGGATCGAATTGAGCGTCCTATTGCCGTTGAAGACGGTCTCGTTGGCTTGAACGCCGTAGCCCCGCGGTTTGAGAAAGACGTCTACGGAACTGGTGGCGCTGGCAGCAGCGCCAATCTCACTCGTTTGGGCGCGTTCGATCCCGACATTGCCCGTCGCCTCGACGGTCGGCAGGTACCCTGCGTTCGCCTTTGGGACGTTTTCGTCGGCCACCCGGACGGCGGCGCGCTGCGTGTTGATGTCAGGATTGGTCAGATAGGCCTTGACGAGCGCTCCGCCGATCGTTTCCGCCCGACCGGCCCCGAGCGCCGAGCGCCGCCAGACTGGCCGCCGCCAGGAACGCTGTGCGCACGAGGCCGGATGTTCTCCGGCCGCACATCGCGCCCGGCCGTATCTCAAATGCGCTTGAGCCCCAATTCATCCCAGCCTCACGCGCCCTTCACCGAATCGTGAAGTCAAGCGGCCGACTCTCTCGGCGTCGCTAACTTGCACGTTCAACACAAAAATTAAAGACGCGAGCGCCACACCAGGACACAGAGTTTACTGACGCCGCCTCCCGCTCGCTCGCCGAAAGCAGCCAAAACGGAGAGCATCATAGGCGGAGAAATCCCCATCGCGCTACGGCAGGCGCGCCGGTGCGCCGGAATGGCGTCCATTTTTCCACCGAGCGTCGCAAAGATGAGACACTTGACGCGGCGGAAACTCGTGTGCGGAATAAAAGCCCAATGGCTTAGAAGGCGAAACTCACTTTAGGCCTGAAGCCATCGAGGACGTCCGCTTTGGTCTCGAACAGCGCCCTGCGGCTGATTGCCCCGCCGGTCTTTTCATAAAGGACCGCCTGCGAGGGCTCCGAGCATGCGTCGATGCCGACGAGACGGCCGGAATCCGCGATCAGGGTGATGAGACTGTCCGGAAAGACTCCAAATGCCCCCTCGACGACGATGAGGTCGAACGGTCCAAGAGCGGCGGCTCCGCTATCGAGCGGCCCAACCACCACAGTGACGTTCGCACGATTGTGAAGTTCGCTCTTGGCCACTTCCCCCGCGCCGGCGTCGGATTCCAGGAGGACGACTTTCGCGCCCATGGAGGCAAGGATGGCCGCGCCGTAGCCGGAGCCGCCCGCCACATCGAGCACGCGATCGCTGGGAACGACCATTGCCGCCTGAACCATCCGCGCAAGGACGATGGGGGCCAGCAGGCGGCGGAACTTGGCGCCGCGAGCCGGCAGCTCGCGATCGAGATAGGCTAGCGACTCCTGTTGGGTCGCGACGAAGCGCTGGCGCGGAACCTCCAGGAACGCCGCCAGCACAACCTTATCGACCACCCCGCCAGTGCGGAGCTGGCCGTTGACCATCTGCAAGCGCCGGTCCAGCATCGTTTCAGCGGAAATGTGCGCCCCCTTGGCTCAGACCCGCGATATGGGACGGATCGCCGCGCCCCGGATGAAAAATCTTTGGAGGCCTCGCCCGGAATCGAACCGGGGTGCAAGGATTTGCAGTCCTCTGCGTAGCCACTCCGCCACGAGGCCGACGATGAAGCCAAGCAGCATCGCGAGGCGGGGCTATACCAAGGATTCAATCCCGCTCGCAAGGCGCTTCAGTCGTGCGCGAGCGGCGAATGACGTAAAAGCGGCAGGCCAAGAAAATAAGCCGCCGTCGCGATCAGGCCCCAGCCGACCCAGGCGTGGGGCGCCAAGTTCTCGGCGATCGCGATCGCCGCAAGGACAAACCACGCGCATGTCATCGCGATGGTCAGGCCGCGCAACCGGACGACCCGCAACGGATGGACGAAGACGACCGGGGTGAACATGAGCGCCGCCGCGCCAAGCAGAATGAGCGCGCTGATCACCCAGGGCGGTCGAAGGACGAACAGGTAGAGGAGAACGATATTCCAGGTGGCGGGAAAGCCGCGAAACCACAAGTCGTCGGTCTTCATTCTTGTGTCGGCGAAATAGAGCGCGGACGCGATCGTCACCACGAGTCCGATCCAGAACGAAGCCTCAGTCGGCATCAGGTCCGAGCGCCAGAGCGCGATCACCGGCACGAGCACGTAGGTGAGGAAATCGATCACCAGGTCGAGAACCGTTCCGTCAATCGAGGCCGCAGTGATTTGCACCTTCGCAGCCCTTGCGAGGGTGCCGTCGATTCCATCGATGAACAGAGCAAGTCCGAGCCAGGCGAAGCAGATCGCGAAGTTCCGCTCAATCGCCGCGTACAACGCGAGCACCGCCACCGCCCCGCCCGAGGCTGTGAAAAGATGGACTGAGAAACCCGCGGCGCTAGCGACGTCCACGGGTCGCTTCTCGATCGACATGCCCTGCCCTGCCCGCCCTCCGCGCGACTCGCTTGCCGCGCCGCCGGCTTTGGCTTGACCTTATAGCGCCCCGCCTTATCAAACTTGCGCGACCCCGTCTCCTTAATCGCAAGCTCAAGCTGGCGCTGACGGCGGGCGCGGCGCGGAGACCGAGAATGAGCGATGGCCATAAGCCTCCCGAACGCGCCTCCGATATCCTGATCGCGGGAGCCGGCCTCGCCGGGCTGACCGCGGCCTTTGGCTTCGCGCAAGCTGGTTTTGACGTGGTCTGTTGCGGCGCGGCTGAGCGAACAGGGGGCGGACGCACGGTCGCGCTGCTCGACCAATCGGTCGGTTTTCTGAAATCCCTTGGCCTTTGGGCGGGTCTGGAGCCCCAAGCCGCGCCCCTGCGGGGCTTGCGCCTCATCGATGACACGGGGACGTTGTTTCCGCCATCGTCCGGTCGAGTTCCACGCGTGGGAGATTGAGCTCGACGCGTTTGGTTGGAATATCGAAAACGACCGAATGGCCGGGGCGCTCGCCGCCGCGATTACTGGACTTGCGGGTCTTGAACGCATCGCGACGGGGGTCGAGGCTTACGATTTCAGTCCCGACGCCGTTCGGGCGCGCCTTAAGGACGGGCGCGTGATCACGTCCCGCCTCGCGATCGGCGCCGATGGCCGGGCTTCGGGCGCGCGGCGCGCCGCCGGGCTCGAAGCGCGGGTTCATCGCTATCCGCAAACGGCGCTGACGGCGCATCTCGCCCATCGACTGCCGCATGACGACTTCTCGACCGAGTTCCATACCCGCAACGGACCGTTCACCCTCGTTCCGCTCCCGCCCAGCGCGGCCGCGCCCAACCGCTCAAGTCTTGTGTGGGTGATGGGGCAAGAGGAAGCGCGCCGGCGCAAGGCGTTGGACGATGAAGGCCTTTCGCGCGAGATCGAGCGCCAATCGCATTCGCTGCTGGGCGCAATGCGCATTGAGGGCGAGCGCGGGTTCTTTCCGATGTCGCGGCAGATCGTGCCCAAGATCGTGGGCGAACGGCTGGCGCTCATCGGCGATGCGGCGCATGTCCTGCCGCCGATCGGCGCGCAAGGGCTCAATCTCGGCCTGCGCGACGTCGAGGCGATGATCGCCTGCGCGGTCGACGCGCGAGCGGAGGGACGCGATATCGGCGGGCCAGAGACTTTGCGCGCCTACGAGCGCGGGCGGCGCGCCGACATCGCGCTCAGGACAAGCGCAGTCGACGGCCTCAATCGAGCGCTGCTCGCTCATTTTGCTCCACTCGATTTCCTGCGCGGCGCCGGCTTGTCGACGCTCTCGTCCGTCGCGCCCCTACGCCGTCTCGTGATGCGGGCCGGCATCGGGCCGCGGCTCGCGAGATTGCCCTAATCTGAACTCATTGTGGGTTGACGGCGTTTCTGCGAGATCCGAGCGGGACGGA
Source organism: uncultured Alphaproteobacteria bacterium (assembly GCA_963725195.1). Lineage (GTDB taxonomy): Bacteria > Pseudomonadota > Alphaproteobacteria > Rhizobiales > Beijerinckiaceae > Roseiarcus. Next base: position 32,261 of record CAVRXX010000018.1, read on the forward strand.
GATCTCGCCCGATTCTAATCCCAAGAAAAGCTGGAAAATGTCGTCAACGACTGCTGATGCCGCCGTTTCCTCCGAGACTATCGCCGCCGGCGACCGCGAGGAGAAGCGGGTGAACCTTTTCACGCTCTGCCTTTTGGCTTTGGGCGTCGGGATATTCACCGGCGTCGGGGCGGTGGTGCTGCGCTCGCTGATCGGCCTCATCCACAACGCCATGTTCAACGGCGTATTCAAGATCGCCTACGACGCCAACATCCTCGAGGGGCCGAGCCGGTTCGGAAACTGGGTCATCCTGTCGCCGGTCCTGGGCGGCCTTGTCGTGGTCTATCTGGTGGAGCGCTTCGCGCCCGAGGCCAAGGGCCACGGCGTCCCGGAGGTGATGGACGCCATCTATTACAAGCGCGGCGAGATTCGCGGCATCGTCGCGGTCATCAAGTCGCTGGCCTCCGCGCTCTCCATCGGCTCGGGCGCGTCGGTCGGCCGGGAGGGGCCGATTATCCAGATCGGCTCGGCTTTGGGCTCGGCCTTCTCGCAGGCGATCGGGCTCTCGACCGGGCAGAAGATCACCCTGCTCTCGGCGGGCGCGGGCGCGGGCATCGCGGCCACCTTCAACACTCCCCTCGGCGGCGTCCTGTTCGCCACCGAGATCCTTTTGCCGGAAGTCTCCAACCGCACCTTCCTGCCCGTGGTCATCGCGACGGGCGCGGCGACCCTCGTCGGGCGCATCCTCATCGGCCCCAACCCGGCCTTCGCCGTTCCCGAGGTCTTCTTTCCGTCCGCCAGCACGTTCAGCGTCGAGGAGGCGATCGCCTTCGTGTGTCTCGGCGCTCTATGCGGCGTCGCCTCCTGGGCGTTCATCCGGCTTCTCGTGTTCATGGAGGACGGCTTTCCCAAGCTGCCGGGCAACGTCTATACGCAGAACATCGTCGGCATGGTCCTGGTCGGCCTCATGATGGTCGGCTGCATGCACGCTTTCGGCCATTCCTATGTCGACGGCGTCGGCTATGGCGTCATCCAGTCGGTCCTCGACAAGAGCATGACGGCGACCGGCCTCCTCGTCCTGCTGTTCGCGCTCAAACTCCTGGCCACGACCGTCAGCCTCGGTTGCGGCGCTTCCGGCGGCATCTTTTCCCCCTCGCTTTTCATGGGCGCGACGCTCGGCGCGGCCTTCGCCTCGGTCGCCGCTTTCGTCCTTCCCCACGCCGGCCTGACCTTGCCGTCGGCGGCGATCGTCGGCATGGCGGCCGTGGTCGGCGCGGGCACCGGCGCCGTCATGACCGGCATCATCATGGTGTTCGAGATGACCCGCGACTACGCGATCATCGTGCCGGTCATCGTCGCCGTGGCGGTGGCGGCCGGAGTGAGGCGCGCGCTCATCGCCGAGACGATCTACACCATCAAATTGCGCCACCGCGGCCACAGCATCCCGAAGGAGCGCTACGTCAACCTCTATCTTGTCCAGCAGACGCAGCAGGTCATGGAGCGGCGGTTCATCCTCGCCAAGGCAGGGGCGACGTTGCGCGAGTGCATGGACTGGGAGGACGTCGACGACCTGCGCGCCATCATCGTCGAGGACGAGGGCCGGATCATCGGCTTGATCCCGCCCCGTTCCGGCATATGGCGCGAAAGCGTGAACAACCCGAACCGGCCGGTGGAGGAGTTCGTCGAAAAGCGCCTGGTCGTCTGCCGGGACGTCGATTTGCTGAGCCTCGTGCTGGCGCGCCTCAGGCGCCACGGCGCGGGCGCGGCGATCGTCTTTCATGGCGCGCACCGGCCGCGCGCCAGCGATGTGGTCGGCGTCATCACCAAGCGCGCGATCGCCGACGCGGTCATCGACAATTACGCCGACTGAGCGTCAAGGCGGAGCTCCGACCGCGCCATCCGCCTTACCGGTCGAGGACGTCGGCGATGTAGAGCGCTAGAAGCTTCCGCGCTTCGCTGACGAGCGCCGTGGCGCGCTCGTCTTCCGTCGCCGCGAGCGCCGGGATGATCTTCATCACCTGGTTCACGATGACCGCGGCCGCGGCCGCCTCCTCCTGGCCGAGCGCCGGGTTACCGATCCTGAGGATCGAGGCGATCCGTTCGCGCAGCTTGTCGCCGAGCGGTTTCCGCCGCTCGACGATTCCGGCGACCGCGCTCGAGAGCGCGATCGCCGCGTCCCGATCCGTTCCTTGCTTGAGCTTATGGTCGATGAAGAGGTCCGCGAGCTCGCGCGCCGAACGGCCCGGGGCAAGCTCCTCGACACGCGCAAACGACGCGGCCCACCGTTCCGCGAACCGATCGAACAAAGCCTCGGCGAGCGCCTCCTTGGACGGGAAGAACTGGTAGAGCGAGCCGATCGCGGCCCCCGCCCGCTCGGCGATCTCCGTCATCGTGGCGCCGTCGTAGCCCTTCTCAGCGAATACGGCGGCGCCGGCGTCGAGGAGCGCGGCGACCCGTTGCTTTCCCCGCTCCCGTTTGGGCTCGCGCGCCGGCAGATAGGTTGTGGTTGACATATATGAGGAACACTCATAAAAACGCTTTTGTGAGTATTCCTCATAAATTGTGATCGCGCAAGCCGCGCCCCTGTCCGGGAGCTTCAATTTCCATGATCGTCCTGAAGCCGCGCACGACCGCACTCGTGTTGATCGACCTGCAGAACGGCGTGCTTGGCCGGAAGCTCGCGCCGATATCAGCCGAAGAACTGCTTGAGCGCGGCAAGGCGCTGGCGCGACGGTTCCGCGGCGCAGGGGCGCCGGTCGTGCTTGTCAATGTAATTCCGCAGCTCGACGGGCCGGTGCGTCAGGTCGACGAGCCCACTCCGCTGCCCAAGACGCTGCCCCCGGGCTTCGCCGACCTCCCTCCCGGCCTCGCCGAGCCCGACGATATTCTGATCACCAAGTCGACCTGGGGCGCATTTTTCATGACCGACCTCGATTCCAAGCTTAAGAGCCGCGGCGTGGGTGCGATCGTCCTTGGCGGCGTCGCCACCCATATCGGCGTCGAGTTCGACCGCGCGGCAAGCGTGGGAGCTTGGCTACGAGCTCGTCGTCGCGCGCGACGTGACGAGCAGCACGGCCATCGAGCCGCATGAGGGGACGATGCGGCATATCTTTCCGCGGATCGCACGAGTCACGGACAGCGACGCGCTCGCCTTCGGCGCCTGAAGACGGAATGTCGCTCTTCACCCTGCGCCAGACGCCGCAAGCCATCCAATGGGCCGCGCTCCTGGCCGCGTCCGTCGTCGGCGTCGCGGCTTTTGAATTGATGCGCCTGCCCGCGGCCCTCATGCTTGGCGCAATCGCCGCGGCGCTTCTCCTGTCGTGGTTCGAAGTGCGCGTGAAGCTTCCGAGCTGGGGCTTTGTTATCGCTCAGGGTTTCGTCGGCTGCCTGGTCGCGCGCGCCATCACGCCCGAGATCGTGATGACGATTTTTCGCAGATGGCCGATGTTCCTCGTCTTGATTGGCGCGGTCATATTCTTCGCCGCCGTCCTCGGTTACGTCCTCGCGCGCTTGAGAGTGCTCCCCGGCACGACCGCGGTCTGGGGGTCGTCGGCCGGCGCCGCGACGGCGATGGTGCTGATGTCCGAGGCCTTTGGCGGCGACATGAGGCTGGTCGCCGTCATGCAATATCTGCGCGTCGCTTGCGTCGGACTGGTGGCGTCGCTGGTCGCTCGAGCCTGGATGGGGCCGGGCGCCGCGTCTGCATCGATCGTCTGGTTCCCCCCTCTGGCGCCGGGCCCTTTCTTCGCAACGCTGGCCTTGGGCGTCGGCGGCGCAATCGTCGGGGTCAAATCCAGAATTCCCGCCGGCGCCTTGCTGGCGCCGATGTTTATCGGCGCGCCGCTTTCCGCGACGCATCTTCTTACGATCACGCTGCCGCCCTGGCTTTTGGCGATCTGCTACGCGATGGTCGGCTGGGCCATTGGCTTCCGGTTCACGCGCGAGACGGTTCTCTATGCGTGGAAACAACTGCCGATCATCCTGGCTTCGATCTTCACGCTCATCGCCATGTGCGGCGTTCTCGCCTTCGCACTTCACGAGGCCGCCGGAACGGACCCGCTGACCGCGTATCTCGCGACCAGCCCCGGTGGCGCCGATGCGGTGGCGATCATTGCGGCGTCATCCCGGGTCGATCTTCCCTTCGTCATGGCGATGCAGATCGGACGGTTGCTCGTGGCGCTTCTGGTCGGCCCTGCTCTTGCGCGAACGATTGCGCGCTGGGCCGGGAGCGAACGTGCGCCGTCCGACGTTCAAAGCAGCAAGTGAAGGGCAAGCCCAAATGTTCGACCTTCCCTGGTACGTTTATCTGCTGCAATTCGTCGCCGGACTGTTTCTGGCCAATGGGATTCCGCATTTCGTTCAGGGGATCAGTGGCCACTGGTTCCAGAGCCCGTTCGCCTCGCCCCCAGGCGTCGGGGAATCCTCGCCTGTCGTCAATGTATTGTGGGGCTTCCTTAATCTAGTGATTGGCTTCGCGCTTCTCTTCAACTTCGCGCCGAAAGGGGCGGATGTCATCCTCGAATGGGCGTTCGTCGGCTTGGGCGCGCTCCTCATCGCCATCTTTTGCGCGTGGCATTTCGGGCGCGTGCGGTCAGGGCGCAGTTAGGCCGGTCTCCAGTCAGAGTGTCATGCCCGCGAAGGCAAGATTCCCGGTTGCCTCTCACGGGCCGCGATAAATGTCCCTGTAAGCTTCTCGCAGCGCGGCCTTTTGCACCTTGCCCATGGCGTTGCGCGGCAGGGAATCGACCAGGACAATCTGTTTGGGCGCCTTGAATTTGGCCAGGCGGCGGCCCAGCGCCGAGAGGATCGCCAATTCGGTCACCGCCGCGCCCGGACGCCTGACGACGGCGGCCGTTACAGCTTCCCCGAAATCGGCATGCGGAACGCCGAACACGGCGCTCTCGAGCACGCCCTCGATCGCGTCGATCTCGGTCTCGACCTCCTTCGGATAGACATTGAAGCCGCCAGAAATCACCAGATCCTTGGCCCGTCCGACGATGTGGATGTAGCCATCCTCGTCAACCTGGGCCAAGTCGCCGGTGAGGAAATATCCGTCGGCGCGGAATTCCTGGCTCGTCTTCTCCGGCATCCGCCAGTAGCCGGCGAAGACGTTAGGGCCCTTGACCTCGATCACGCCGATTTGGCCAGCCTGAACCGGCGCGCCGCTTTCGAGATCGGAAATGCGCACGCTGACGCCTGGAAGCGCAAAACCCACCGAGCCCGGTCGGCGTTCGCCGTCGTAGGGGTTGGAGGCGATCATGTTGGTTTCGGTCATGCCGTAGCGCTCGAGAATTGCGAAGCCGGTCCGCTCCCGCCAGGCGGCGTGAGTTTCGGCGAGCAGCGGCGCAGAGCCCGAGACGAAGAGACGCATATGCGCGCAGACATCGCGATCGAGGCCCGAATGGTCGAGAAGGCGGGTATAGAACGTCGGCACCCCCATCATCGCCGTCGCTTCCGGCAGCGCCGCGATCACCGCTTCAGGATCGAACCTCTGCATGAAGATCATCGTCGCCCCCGAGAGCAGCGCGACGTTGACCGCCACAAACAGCCCATGCGTATGAAAGACGGGCAGCGCGTGAACGAGTCTGTCGGCGGAGCTGAAGCGCCAGCAGTCGATCAGCGTCAGCGCGTTCGATGACAAATTCTCGTGCGTCAGCATCGCGCCCTTCGAGCGACCGGTGGTGCCCGATGTATAGAGAATGGCGGCGAGATCATCGCTCGCACGGGGCGCTGTTTCGAAGTCAGCTGGCGCGGCGGCGATCGCCGCGGCAAATGTTCCATCGTTCTTGACGCCCGAGACTCTCGACCGAGCGCAAGTTGAGTTCCCGCGCGAGCGCGCGAATCGCCTCGAGCCGGTCGGGACGGCAAAGAGTCAGCGCAGGTTCGGCGTCGCCAAGGAAATATTCAAGCTCGGCGAGCGTATAGGCAGTGTTGAGCGGCAGCAGCACCGCGCCCGCCCTAAGGCACGCGAGGGCGACAACGATCACGTCAGTTGATTTCTCAATCTGCGCTGCGACCCGGTCGCCAGGCTTGACCCCAAGCGCGACCAATGCGTTCGCCGCCTGCGCCGAGCGCTTGAACAACTCGCCGTAGGTTAGAGCGGTGTTGTCTCGGGTCTCCAGAGCAAGCTTGTCTGGATGGGGCGCTCGGGCCGCCATGAGGTCAAACAGGTTTGCGGACTGATTTCGCGACACTTGGTCTCCAAATTGAAGGAACGAGCCGGCGTTCCGGACGCCGGGCAAACGCATTATAGGCTGGCGAGGCGCGCAAACGCGATAGGGTAGAGGTCGCGCCCGCCGGACCGAGATCCCGCCTCGTGGCTCAGCAGCTTGCAACTTGATTTCCTGGACGATCTTCTCTCAAAAGCGGAGTCCGAAACGCGGATCGGGGCTAAACGAAAGCGGGAGACATGGCCACGACTGAGAAGGCGCTGCGCGAAGCAATCATCGCACACGGCGCGAGCGTTGTGGCTGCCGGGCTCGGCGGCGCTCTTGTCGGCGATATTTCGGCGCGCCTCGAAGATTCGCTGCTCATCACACCGAGCGGCGCGGACTATGCGGGCCTCCGGCCCGCGATGATCGCGCTCATGCCTTTAGTCGGTGAATATGGCGCCTGGAAAGGTCCTATGAAGCCAACAGGCGAATGGCGCATTCATCTCGATATTGTGCGGGCCCGTCCCGACATCGGCGCAATTGTGCGTTTCCAGTCGCCTTACGCCACCGCTTTGGCCATGGCGCGCAAACCCATCCCTGCCGCTCATTCGATGATCGCGCTGTTTGGCGCGCCAGTCGTCCGGTGCGCCAAATATGCGCCCGCCGGCACCAAGGAGCTGGCGGGCCTGACGCTCGAGGCGCTGGATCAAAGCCATGCGGTTCTGCTTAGCAACTATTGCGCATTGACCACCGGTCCAACGTTGGAGGCGGCGTTGGTCCGGGCGCGGGAGCTCGAAACCCTCGCCCGCCTCTACGCAATCGCCCTTTCACTTGGTCGTCCGGCCATACTTTCAGATGAAGAAGTCGGTCGCATCGGCGAGCGCCTGAAGTCAAACGGCGCCGATGTCCGGGCGCGCATTGCGGCGCTTGTTGAAGCAAGGGCAAAACCCGAGCCCCGCGCCAAGGCCAAACGCGTCGCGCGCAAGCGGCGCTCATAAAGCGACCTCCCATTTGACCCGGGCGGCGCCCTACGGCTGGGCGCCATCAAACTGCGTCGACGCTTCGAGATGCTCAACGGACGGAAGCCCGCGAACCATCCCCGAAATCTTGCGCTTGGAACCTCGTCCTCGTCCGCCGCGCGGCTCTCGCTCACGATCAGAAGCTGGGCAGCGGTTGAGGCGGCGATCACCGCCGGATCCTTGGATTCGAGGCCCGGGATCCCAATCGGGCAGACGAGACGGGCGAGCTGAACCTCCGTGAGGGCCGCCGCGCGCATCTGACTCAAGAACCGCGCCCGTTTCGTCGCCGAGCCGATGAGGCCGACATAGCCGAAGCGCTCGACCCGCAGCGCCTCGGCGACGATCTCGAGATCAAGCGCGTGCGAATGCGTCATCACGACGATGAGCGCGCTGTCGGGCGCGCCGGCGAGCTCGGTCGCGGGCTCCGGCGCATGAATGAGTGTGACATTCGCGGGCGCATGCGCCGGGAAAGCGTCGCGCCTGGGGTCAATCCAGCGCACCGCGAAAGGCAGCGGAGCGAGTGCGAGCGCCAACGCCCGTCCGACATGGCCGGCGCCGAACAGATAGAGCGCGCGCGTGAGCACGCCGAGCGGTTCGGTCCAGCTCTCCTCCGCGAGACGCGCCAGCCTGCGCTCACTCATGCTTGACCCGAGCGTACGCTGAATCCGTCCGTCCAGCCCCAGCCGCGCGCTGAGCGTCGCTGAGGCGCCGCTTTCGGCGATCGCCAGTGGTGAAAGATCGTCGAGATCGCGCCGGTCAAATGTTTCGACGCGCCATTCGACACGCCCGCCGCAACACTGGCCGAGTTCGGGTCCGAGCGCGAGCGAACGGCGCGCCGCTGGCCCGCGGCCTTTTTTAAGAGCTTGGTTTGCCGCTTCGAGCGCCGCAAATTCGAGCGCTCCGCCGCCGATCGTGCCGTGAAAGCCGCCCGATGGCCGCACCACCATTTGCGCGCCCGCTTCGCGCGGACTCGAACCCTCAACGCGCGCAAGGGTCACAAGCGCGGCCGAGCCCTCGGCTTCGATCGCATCGATGAGACGGCGGAAGGCTTTCATAGCGGCCCTCAACCCGTCCCGTTAAACGATGCGATCGCTTTCAGGATCGATTCCGGCGTGCACGGCGGATCGAGCTTCGGCTGCCCTCTCGGGTTCGTCGCATGAACCGCGTCGAGGATCGCGGAATAGACTGAAATTCCATGCATCAAAGGCGGTTCGCCGACCGCCTTCGAGCGGTAAATGCTCGGGGTCGGATTGGGCCGCGTGTAAAGCCGGGTGTTGAAGATCGGAGGCGTGTCCGAGGCCACGGGAATCTTGTAAGTCGCGGGCGCGTGCGTCAGCAGTTGTCCATCGGCGGCGTACACAAGCTCCTCGGTCGTCAGCCAGCCCATGCCTTGAATGAAAGCGCCTTCAACCTGACCCATGTCGATCGCCGGATTGATCGACGCGCCGACATCATGCAAGAGATCAGCCCGCAGGACCCGCATCTCGCCGGTCAGCGTGTCGATTGCGACCTCCGAGCAAGCCGCGCCATAGGCGAAGTAGAGAAACGGACGTCCCTTCGCCCTGAGACGATCCCAATGGATCTCCGGCGTCTTGTAGTATCCGGAATGAGACAGCTGCACGCGCGCCAGCCGGCACACTTTGGCGAGCTCGCCGAAGCTCATGGAGACGTTGCCGGCGAACACGCGCGCGTCGCGGAACTCGACCGCGTCCGGCGCGACGTTCCACGCCCCCGCCGCATGAGCCGCCATCCTCTCCCGGATCACGCCAGCGGCGATTTTCGCCGCCATCCCATTGAGATCGGTCCCGGACGAAGCGGCAGTCGGCGAGGCGTTCGGGACTTTAGCGGTGTTGGTCGCGGTTATCCGTATGAAATGCAGGGGCACGCCGAACTCTTCCGCCACGATCTGCGCGACCTTGGTGAACAGCCCCTGCCCCATCTCCGTGCCGCCGTGGTTGAGATGAATCGAGCCGTCGGAATAGACGTGCACCAAGGCGGTCGCCTGATTGAGCGGGATCAGCGTGAACGAGATGCCGAACATCACCGGCGTCAGCGCGATGCCCCGCTTGATGATTGGGCTCTCCGCGTTGAAAGCTGCGATCCGCTCGCGGCGGGCGCGATAGTCGCTTGAAGCCTCGAGGTCCTCGATAATCGCCCGTTGGGTCTCATAGTCCTCGACCGTCTGATCGTAAGGCGTGCGTTCGAAGCCCGCGCGCAGCAGGTTGGCCTTGCGGACATCGAGTGGATCGAGACCACGATCCCGCGCGATTGCGTCCATCACGCGCTCGATCGCGATCATGCCTTGCGGTCCGCCGAAGCCGCGAAAGGCCGTGTTGGAGACGGTGTTGGTCTTGAGGCGCCGGGTGAGAATCGAAACGTCGGGAAGCCAGTAGCCGTTCCCGGCATGAAACATCGCGCGGTCACATACGCCGGGCGAAAGATCCGCAGAACAGCCGCAGCGCGCGTTGAGCGCCACTTCGTAACCCGCGACCACGCCCTTGTCGTCGCATCCCACTCGCCAATCGGCGCGGAAATCGTGGCGCTTGCCCGTCAATGCGAAGTCGTCGTCGCGGTCGAGGCGGACTTTGCATGGTCGTCCCGTCAGGCGCGCGGCGAGCGCCGCGATCGCCGCCCAGGCGCAGGCCTGGCTTTCCTTGCCGCCGAATCCGCCGCCCATCCGGCGCGTTTCCACGGTGACAAAGGCGTCCGGTACGCCGAGGATCCGGGCGACGATGTGCTGGGTCTCCGTCGGATCCTGCGTTGACGCGTGCACGGTCATCTCGTCGCCTTCGCCAGGAAAGGCGAACGACGCCTGGCCCTCGAGATAGAAATGCTCCTGGCCGCCGATCGAGAGCTGGCCTTCCAGCCGATGAGCCGCCTTGTCGATCGCAATCGTCGCGTCGCCGCGCCCGAAAGCGTAGTCGTCCTGAACCCGTGCGCCGCTGACGAGCGCATCCGCAATCGTGACCGCGGGCGCCCCGGCTTCGATGTCGATCTTGGCGAGCCGCGCCGCCCGGCGCGCTTGGTCGCGCGTACGCGCCGCAACGGCGAACAAAGCCTGGCCGTGGAAGATCACCTCGCGTTCGACGAAGAGCGGCTCGTCGCCGAAAACCGGCGCAATGTCGTTCTTGCCTGGAATATCCGCCGCCGTCAGAACAGCGACGACGCCCGGGGCGGTCCGCACGGCTTCGAGATCCAAGCTCTTCAATTTGCCGGAGGCCTTGTTGGCCATGCCAATCGCGATATGCAGCGTGCCCGCAGGCTCGCCGATGTCGTCCACATAAGTGGCCGCGCCCTGGACATGCAGGCGCGCCGAATCGTGCGGCAGCGGCTTATGAACGACCGTGGTCGTGGGCGCGTCGAGGACTGCTAAGTCATCATTCGGCGGCATGCAGCATTCCAATCCGGGTCGGTGCGCCAGCGCCTGAAATTTCCGTGAGCGCCTTTTCCAGGAGGTTGGCGGCGACCGTCATGCGATACGCGGCTGTCGCGCGCATGTCGGTGAGTGGAGTGAAATCCTTCGATAGCGCGTCGCGGGCCGCTTCCCAGCTCGCGGGCTGATCAAGATTCGCGCCCGCAAGCGCCTGCTCGGCCTGCTCGGCGCGCTTCGGCGTCGCCGCCATGCCGCCGCAAGCGATCCGCGCGCCAAGAATACGCCGCCCGTCGAGATCGACGCGCACGGCAAGCATGACGGCGGAAATGTCCTCGTCGAAGCGCTTGGACACTTTGAAGGCGCGGTAGCGCTGATGGACGGCGAGCGGCGGCGCCTCGACCGCGAGCACGAACTCGCCCGGCTCGCGATCCTGCTTGCCATAGGCGATGAAAAAGTCTTCCAGCGGCAACGCGCGCGTCTTGTCTCCCTTGCGCAAGACGACCCTGCCGCCGAGCGCCATCAGGGCTGGCGCAAGATCGCCGATCGGCGATCCATTGGCGATGTTTCCGCCGACCGTTCCGCTCGCCCGGACCTGCTTCGAACCGAAACGGCGCATGAGTTCACTCAGGTCGGAATGGATCGCGCCGAGCAGCGGCGCGGCGTCCTCCAACGCTAAGGTCGCCCCAAGCGAGAGCGCTCCATCACCGCTTTCGCCGACGGCGTCGAGCGCAGCGACCCTGCCCAGCCAAATCACGCGCTTCAGGTCCCGCAATTGCTTGGTGATCCAGAGCCCAACATCCGTCGCCCCGCCGACGAGGGTCGCGTCGGGAAAACGCGCATAGAGCGCCGCCAGCGAATTCGAGGCTCGCCGGGGCGGCGAAGAAGGCCGCTTCGCCGCCGACGAACACGTCCCTGTGGTCGGCGAGAGCGGCGAGCGCCGCGGCGCGCTCTTGAGAGGTCGCGGCGAAACGGTCGGCTGGCGCGCCGTTGCAGGTCTCCATGGCCGCCGCGATGATCGGGCGATAGCCGGTGCATCGACAGAGGTTGCCGGCAAGCTGGTCGCAAAGGCCCGCGTAGGTCATGGGCTGACCCGAGTGGTAGCCCGCGAACAGGCTCATCACGATACCCGGCGTACAGAAGCCACATTGCGAGGCGTGAGCATCGACCATCGCCTGCTGCAACGGATGCAGCTCGCCGTTCGCGACGAGATCCTCGATTGTGATCAGCTCCGCGCCATCGAGCTGGCCCAAGAGCAGAATGCAGGCGTTGAACGGCTCATAGGCGATCCGGCCGTCCCTCAGCCGCGCCAGCACCACGGTGCATGCGCCGCAGTCTCCTTCAGCGCAGCCCTCCTTCGTACCCTTCGCTCCCATTTCCTCCCGCAGCCAGTCGAGCACGGTCGCGCGGGGGGAAAACTGGCGGAGAGCAACGTCCCCACCCCGAAATCGGAAACGGAGCGCATCCCGCGCGGCGGTTGATCTGGCCTCAAACGACATCGTTGCTCCCGATCCTAAGATGGAGCCTTTGCAGGCAAAACGGAAGGAGGCAAAGCCTGTGCCGGCCGCCCTTATCGTTTCGTCCTAGGGGTCAAAGAAGTCGGCGCGGTCGGCGTCGGTCTGAAGCGCCTTCGGCTGGGATCGGCCTTCCGAACGCCCGGGGTCATTCTCGGAGGTCTGGCGGCACAGCTTCGCTAGCCAGCGCCTCGAGCGCTTCCTCGGCGCTCATCGAGGCTTGCGCATTGGAGCCGAGACGGCGCAAAGACACAGTGCCTTCGCTTGCTTCCTTGCGTCCGAGAGCGACGAGGACAGGCACTTTCGCCAACGAGTGCTCGCGCACTTTGTAGTTGATCTTCTCGTTTCGTAGGTCGGTCTCGACCCTCAGGCCCCGCTTCTTCGCAGCGGCGGCGAATCGAAGCGCGGCGTCGTCGGCGTCGCTGGTGATCGTGCAGACCACGATCTGCACCGGCGCGAGCCACAACGGCAAGTGGCCCGCGTGATGTTCGAGCAGGATGCCGATGAAGCGCTCCATCGAGCCGCAGATGGCGCGATGGATCATCACCGGCGTCGTCTTCTCGCTGTTGCCGGCAATATAGAACGCGCCGAAGCGCTCCGGCAGATTGAAATCGACCTGGGTCGTGCCGCACTGCCAGTCGCGGCCGATCGCGTCGCGCAGCACATATTCGAACTTCGGCCCGTAGAAGGCGCCCTCGCCGGGATTGAGCGCGGTCGTCACCACGTTGCCGTGGCGCGTGCGGATCTCGTCCAGCACCCGGGTCATCACCGCCTCGGCGTGATCCCACATGGCGTCGGTTCCCACTCGTTTCTCCGGGCGTGTGGAGAGTTTCACCACGATCCTGTCGAATCCGAAGTGGCCGTAGACCGACAAGATCAGTTCATTGATCTTGTGACACTCCTCGGCCATCTGCTCCTCGGTGCAGAAGATATGCGCGTCGTCCTGCGTGAAGGAGCGTACGCGCATCAAACCGTGGAGCGCTCCCGACGGCTCATAGCGGTTGACCGCGCCGAACTCGGCGAAACGCAACGGCAGCTCGCGATAGGAACGCAAGCCATGCTTGAAGATCTGCACGTGGCCCGGACAGTTCATCGGCTTCAGCGCATAGACGCGCAAATCCTCGGTCTCGGCCTCGTCGCCGGCCGGGCGGCACATGAACATGCTCTCGCGATACCAGCCCCAATGGCCGGAGATCTCCCATAGGTGCTTGTCGAGCACCTGCGGCGCGTTGACCTCCTGATAGTCGGCGGCGAGGCGCCGGCGCATGTAGGCCACCAGGATCTGGAATAAAGTCCAGCCCTTCGGATGCCAGAAGATCGAGCCCGGCCCCTCCTCCTGGGTGTGGAACAGGTCCATCTCGCGGGCGAGCTTGCGATGATCGCGCCGCTCGGCCTCCTCGAGTTGCTTCAGATACGCGTCGAGTTCCTCCTTCTTCGCGAATGCGGTCGCATAGATGCGCGACAGCATCGGCCTGTTCGAATCGCCGCGCCAATAGGCGCCGGCGACCTTCATCAGCTTGAAGGCGTCGCCGATCTTGCCGGTCGAGGTCATATGCGGCCCGCGGCAAAGGTCGGTCCACTCGCCCTGGCTATAGAGCTTGATCTCCTGATCGGCAGGGATCGCGTCGAGAAGCTCGACCTTGAACGCTTCGCCCTTCTTCTCGAACAGGCTCTTCGCCTCCTCGCGCGAAACGACCCGCTTCGAAAACGGCTTGTCGCGGGCGATGATCTCGCGCATCCGCTTTTCGATCGCCGGGAAGTCTTCCGGCGTGAACGGCTCGTTGCGGAAGAAGTCGTAGTAGAAGCCGTTCTCGATCACCGGGCCGATGGTGACCTGCGTTCCGGGCCAGAGCGACTGCACGGCTTCGGCCAGAACGTGCGCCGCGTCGTGGCGGATGAGCTCGAGCGCGCGCGGATCGTCGCGGGCGACGAATTCGAGCGTCGCGTCGCGTCGATCGGGTCCGCGAGATCGGCAAGCTCGCCGTCACGGACCATCGCCACGGCGCGCTTGGCCAGAGAGGGGGAAATGGATTTGGCGATTTCGAGGCCCGAGACGCCGGGCTCATAGGCGCGCTCAGCGCCGTCGGGAAAGGTGACGTGGATCATCGAGGCTCCTTCAAGCTCACTCGCCGACACAAATCGGCGTAAGCATGGGCGCCCGCATATAAACGCCTGAGGCGATCAGGGCAACGGGCGAAGATCAGCCGCGTCGCCGCCGATCTGGCCGCTAGAGCCTGAACTCCTCGACGACCGGGGGACCAGCGCCATAGTTGGAATATCGGATCCACTTCGGCTTCACGACGACATACGCGATGTCCGGCCAAGCCTCGCGAGCGCGGCCGTCCGGCCATTCGCGGAAATAGGCCGCCTTGGCGCTCGCCAGATCGTCGCCGACCGGCCGACGGGCCGGCCCTTCGATCTGAAGAGAAACGTTGTCGTCCCAGCCGATGACCAGCGCGGCCGCCGGATTGCGCTTGAGATTGACGGCCTTGCGGCTCGAGGCCAAAGTGTCGAACACGACCTCGTTCGATTGCGTCACGGCGAAGCCCATCAGGGCCGCCTCGGGCGCGCCGGTTTCATTGACCGTCGACACGACGAGAAACCGCTTACGCTTGGCGATGTCAAAAACCTCTTCGAGCGTCATGAGCGCCTCCGCATCTGGCGGCCCGACCGGAGATCGAGCCGCATGGTCCCAGGGAGATAATAACGCACCATGACCGAAACAGGCGCCATCGTTCGCCGCATCGTCGTCGAAGGGTACGTCCAGGGCGTCGGCTATCGCGAGTTCACGCGCCGCGCGGCGCTGAGGCTCGGCGTCTCCGGCTGGGTGCGCAACCGGTCGGACGGCGCGGTCGAGGCGCTGATCCGCGGGCCGCCCGTGGCAGTCGAAGCCCTTGTCGCCGAGATGCGAAGCGGGCCAGGCTTCGCGGAGGTGGAAAATCTGAGCGTGATTGAGCAGGACGGGACGCCTGGCGCCGACAACGGCGCGTTCGTTATCCGGCCGACCGCTTAGCGCTGAGGCGGCGGGAACGCCAGCGAACGCAGCTCAGCCGCGCCGCGGCGGCTTGTCAGGCTTGGGATGCCTCGTCTCCGACCGTTCGGGACCACCTGCGGAGGTCGGCGTATTGGCGGGCGGATCGCTGGCGGGAAAGGACTCTTCCAGCTCCTCGTCGAGCTTCTCCTCCGATTTGGCCTGTGGGCGACTTGCGCGGCGGCGACTTGCGCGGCTCTTTCATCCGACGGCTCCGTGGACAGCGTTTGACCCCATATAGGCAGGCGCGGCCTCGGAAGGGAAGCCTCAGCTGAGGCCGCGAGATGACAGGAAGCCGAACGTCGTCGCTTGGCCCGTGGCCGGCGATGAGCCCGCTTTACGATCGCGATTGTCAAATGCCTCGAGCGTCAGCAGTCCGACGTTGCGGAAGGGCAGTCTGGCTGGCGCCGACCTCGAGCCCCTCGCCGAGGAAATCGAGAGCATGGGCCGGACGGAGAAGCGCGAATTGATCAGCCGCTTGAGCGTCCTCCTGCTGCACCTCCTGAAATGGCGTTGCCAGCCCGGCAAGCGCAGCCCGAGTCGGGAAGCGAGCATCCGCGTAGCGCATCGACTGGGCGATCATCTCGACGACAATCCGAGCCTGAAGCCGCTGCTGCCGCGAGCGCTCGCCTCCGCCTATCGCGAGCGGCGCTGAAGCGGTCGCGGAGACGGGCTGCCGGCGCGACGTTTCCCGAGCCTGCCGTGGACGTCAGTCATGCTCGCGGCGTCCCGTGAGGTCGCTCTACCCTTTCTTCCCCGCAATCTTGGCGATCTCGCGCATGACCATGAGCGTGCCCTTGAGCCTGTCGGCCAGCTGTTCGAAATCGTCGGTGACGACGATGCGCATATCTGGGCGCACATAGGCGCGCTCCCCCTGGGCGGCGATCCATTTCACCAGCGCCGCGGGATTCGCGAACGACTTGTCGCGGAAGGCGAGCGTCAGGCCCTTGGGGCCAGCCTCGAGCTTCTCGACATTGGCGCGGCGGCACAAAGCCTTGATCTGGACCAGGTTCATGAGCAGCCCGACCTCGGGCGGCGGCGGGCCGAAGCGGTCGACGATTTCGGCCCCCATTGCGTCGATCTCCTCCTCGTCCTCGAGCGCTGATAGGCGGCGGTAGAGAGCGAGCCGCGTCGGCAGGTCGGAAATATAGGATTCGGGGATCGTCACCGGCGCGCCAAGCTGGATGGTTGGCGACCACATGTCTTCGGCCGGGGCGTCCTCGCCCGACTTGATGCGCTCGACCGCCTCGCGCACCATCTGCTGATAAAGCTCGTAGCCGACCTCCTTGATGTGGCCGGACTGCTCCTCGCCCAAAAGGTTGCCGGCGCCGCGCAGATCAAGATCGTGGCTCGCGAGCTGAAAGCCAGCGCCCAGCGTATCGAGCGATTGCAGCACTTGGAGGCGCTTTTCCGCCTGCGGCGTGATCTTGGCCTTGGCCGGCGTTGTGAAGTAGGCGTAGGCGCGAATCTTCGATCTGCCGACGCGGCCGCGCAGTTGGTAGAGCTGCGCGAGTCCGAACATGTCGGCGCGATGCACGATCATCGTGTTGGCGCGCGGAATGTCGAGGCCGGATTCGACGATCGCCGTCGACAAGAGGATGTCGTACTTGCCGTCGTAGAAGGCGCCGACCTTATCCTCGAGCTCGCGCGGCGCCATCTGGCCGTGGGCCATGACAAATTTGCACTCGGGGGCGTTCTGCCGCAGGAACGCCGCCGCTTCGTCGAGATCCTCGATGCGCGGGCAGACATAGAAGGATTGTCCGCCGCGGTAGCGTTCCCGCAGCAGCGCCTCGCGAACGATAAGCGCGTCGAAGGGCGAGACGAAGGTGCGCACCGCGAGCCGATCGATCGGCGGCGTGGCGATGATCGACATCTCACGCACGCCGGTCATCGCCAGTTGCAGGGTGCGCGGGATCGGCGTCGCTGACAGGGTCAGCACATGCACTTCCGAGCGCAGCTCCTTCAGCCGCTCCTTGTGCCCAACGCCGAAATGCTGCTCCTCGTCGACGACGACGAGGCCGAGGTCCTTGAAGTTCACGGTTTTCCCTAAGACCGCGTGGGTGCCGACGACGATGTCGACCCCGCCTTCGGCAAGGCCTTTCTTGACCTCGCGGGTTTCCGCCGCGCCCACCATGCGCGAGAGTTGGCCAACGTTGACCGGCAAGCCGGCAAAGCGCTGGCGGAAATTCTGCGTGTGCTGACGCGCCAGCAGCGTCGTCGGGGCGATGATCGCGGTCTGCTTGCCGTTGATCGCGGCGGCGAAGGCGGCGCGCAGCGCGACCTCGGTCTTGCCGAAGCCGACGTCGCCGCATACCAGCCGGTCCATCGGCCGGCCGGCGGCCAAATCGTCAAGCGTCGCGTCAATCGCGCTCTCCTGGTCTGCTGTCTCATCATAGGGAAAGCGGGCGCAGAATTCGTCGTATAGACCCTCGGGGACAGTGAGTCGCGGCGCCGTATGCGTCATGCGCTGCGCTGCGACGCGGATCAGCTCACCCGCCATCTCGCGCACGCGCTTCTTCAAGCGCGCCTTGCGCGACTGCCAACCCGCGCCCCCAAGCTTGTCGAGTTCGCCGGTTTCCGAGCCGTAGCGAGACAGAAGCTCGAGGTTTTCGACCGGTAGGAACAGCCGGTCGCCGCCGGCATAATGGATCTCGAGGCAGTCGTGCGGGGCGCCCGCCGCCTCGATCGTCTTTAGGCCGACGAAACGGCCGACGCCGTGGTCAATGTGGACGACGAGATCGCCTGCCGTGAGCGCGCTCGCTTCGGCCAGAACGTCCTGCGCGCGGCGTCGGCGCTTCGACTGCCGTACGAGGCGATCGCCGAGAATGTCCTGCTCGCCGATGATGGCGAAGTCCGGCGCTTCGAACCCCTGCTCGAGCGCGATGACGGCGAGCGGCAGCGCGCCCGCGCGCACCGTCGTCGCCTGGTGATAGGATGAGACGAACTCGAGCGACTTGAGCCCATGCTCAGCGAGCACGTGGCTGAGCCGCTCGCGCGAGCCGTCGCTCCAGCTCGCGACGATCACATTCAAGCCCCGCTCGCGCAAAGCCCGCACATGCGCGACCGCGGCGTCGAACACGTTGGCGCTCTCGTTCTGCCGCTCGGGGGCGAAATTGCGCCCCGTCCGCCCGTCGCAATCGACGACATCGCTTGCGCCGGGCTGCGCCTCGAATGGCGTGAGCCGCGCCAGCGGCTGCGCCGCGAGCCGCTCCTTCCACTCGTCTTCGCTCGAGATAAAGCCGCGTCGGCGGCAGCGGCTTGTAGTCCGCCTTGCCAGGATCTTCGGCGTAAGCCGCGCGACGCGCGGCATAATTGTCGGCGATGAGCGCGATGCGCTCATGCGCCGCGTCCTCGGCCCCTCGCGTCGAGCACGAACGGCGCGGCGCCGACATAGTCAAAGATCGTGTCGAGCTTATCGTAGAGCAGCGGCAGCCAATGCTCGACGCCGATGGCGCGACGGCCTTCGCTGACCGCGGCGTAAAGATCGTCGCTTGGAGCCGGCGCGCCGAATTCGGCCGCGTAGCCCTGGCGGAAGCGCTTGATCGAGTCGGTCGTCAGCCGCGCTTCGCTCATCGGCACCAGATCAAGCGAGCGCAATTGGGTGGTCGAGCGCTGCGTCTCCGGATCGAAGGCGCGGATCGATTCAAGCGTATCGCCGAAGAAATCAAGCCGGATCGGCGCCGCCGCGCCCGGGGGATAAAGGTCGAGGATACCGCCGCGCGAGGCGTAATCGCCGACATCGCGCACCGTGCTCGCGCGGGCGTAGCCGTTCGACTCGAGCCAGTGCGTGAGGTCTTCCATCCGCACGCTGTTGCCCGGCGCAGCGGAGAAGGCGGCTGACTTGAGATAGGCGAGCGGCGGGGCGCGCTGCGTCAGCGCATTGACCGAGGCGACGAGAATGCGCGGCCTCTCCACGGCGCCGCGGCTCTTGGCAAGCCGCGCCAGCACGGTCATTCGGTCGGCTGATACGGCGGCGTTGGGCGAGACGCGATCGTAAGGCTGGCAATCCCATGAGGGAAAATACAGCGCTTCGATTTCAGGCGCGGCGAAGGCAAGCGCGTCGATGAAGGCTTGAGCGCGCAGGCTGTCGCGCGCGACGAAGGCGAGGGTCACGGCGCGCTGCTCGCCGGCTTTCGCCAGCGCGCGCGTTAGTTCTGCGACGACGAAGGCGTCGTAGCCCTCGGGCGCGCGCGCCAGCGTTACCGCCCCGCCCTCCTCGAGGCGGCGAATGGCGGGAGCGATGAGACTTTCGGCGTCCCGTCGGAGCGCGTTTGCGGTTTTCATCGCGATCCGCACAGGCGTGCGAAGAGCCGAGTGTCAAACTCCCGGGGCGGCTGCTCGCCGCCGATGATCCAGGCGAGCGCCTGCGTGTCGGGGACGTCGAGCAGGCGCTCGAACTCGGCAAGTTCCTCTTGGCTCATCGTCGGCAAATGCGCATCGGCGAAGCGGCCCATGATCAGATCCATCTCGCGCACGCCGCGCCGCCAGGCGCGAAACAGAATCCGCCGCCGGCGCTCATCGAGCGCTGAACTGCTCAGCATCGAGCCGGACATCAGGGCCTTTCCTACTGCCCGAGCATGCCGCCTTAATACGGCAGCAGGACGAATCGTTCCTGGCCAACCGTTTCATCCAATCACTGGAGGTCTGCGGAGCCGCATGCGCGCCCGCGCTTATATCGGCAGGAACGCGTGCTGTCAGCCCAGGGCATCGCGACGAAATGACGAAACCGCGCTTGAGCCGATCGGCGCGCTTGACGGACCTGCGGGTCCGTACGTCGCCGGCGCTCCGGTTTCAACATCTTGAAGGTCATCGAGACATCGACGATTTCTTCGATGACAAGGAGGAACGCTGAGCATCGACGCGGCCGTTGGCGGGCCGTGTCATGAGCATCGATTCGGTTGATGAGATCGGTCGGCCATCCCGCGGGGTCGGGCAAAGCGCTGGTTGAGGGCCGGGACGCGGATTGAAAATCGACAATTTCTTGACAGACCGGATGAGCGTTTGGTATTGTTTTTCAGAAATACACAGCTAAGCCACGCTTGCGATTTCCCATACGATGACGCGCGACCGGACTTCGGAGTTCAAACGCACGGGAACAACTCGCGAACTGGCGCCTGAAGCCATTGAAATCGCTCAAAACGAACTCGGCAAAGGCGATCCGCCGGCTCGCCGTGGCGGGCAAGGAGATCGATCACACGAATTTCGTATCGGCGCTTCCTCAACCAGCCGCACGCCGCAGCGGATTCTGAGCGGCATGACGACTTCGCCAAGACCAAGCCAATCCGCGAGCGCGGCTAACTCCTCGGAGATCGCGTCCATGACGTCCGACGGGGCGTGCGTCTCGAGATGCACTGCATGGACGAGCAACCGTCCGGCTTGGCGGTCGGCCTTCAGGTCGAGCCGGGCGACGAGCCGGTCGCCGAGCAAGAAGGGAAGGACATAGTAGCCGTGCTGGCGCTTATCGGCCGGCGTGTAGATCTCGATCCGGTAGTGGAAGTCGAAGAGCCGCAGCGCGCGGGAACGCTCCCAGACGAGCGGATCGAACGGCGCGAGAAGCGCCCGCGCAAAGAGGCGGCGAGGCCTGCGGGCGTCGCGGTGAAGGTAGGCGAGATGCGCCCAGCCAGGAACCTCGACCGGCTCGAGAACGCCCGCCTCAACGATCGCGTCGATCGCCTGTCGCGCGTCAGCCGGGCCAAGACGAAAATAGTCGCGCAGATCCTGGGCCGTCGCGACGCCAAGCGCGAGAGCCGCGCGTTCGATGAGGGAGCGATGCGCCTCCTTCTCGTCCGGAGTCGGCAGAGCAAGGATCTCGGCCGGAATGACGCGCTCGGTCAGGTCGTAGACCCGTTCGAAACTGCCGCGGCGGGTCGCCGTCGTAATGTGGCCCGCCCAGAAGAGCCATTCGAGCGCTTGTTTGGCGTCGCCCCACTCCCACCAGCCGGAGCGGCCGCGTTTTTCCTCGAAGTCTGAGGCCGCGCTGGGACCCTCGTTGCGGATGCGCTTGAGAAAGCCTTCCGCCTCAGCGCGACGGTCACCCGCGAACAACCGCAGACCTTTCCAACCGGCCTCACCACGATCCGCGCGGGCCATCCGCCAACGCAGCAGGGGATGCAACGAGAGCGGCAGGAGCGACGCCTCATGGGCCCAATATTCAAACAGCCGCCGCTTTCTCCCGGCTCCCCATGCAGCTGTGTCGATCAGCGAACGGTCATAGGGGCCAAGTCGGGAGAAGGCGGGCAGGTAATGCGCGCGAACCAGGACATTGACGCTGTCGATCTGGTGGAGGGAAAGCCGGTCGATGGTCCTCAGCCATCGCGCAGCGTTGACCTTTTCCGGGCGCGGCGCGCCGAAGCCCTGGGCTACGAGAGCGATGCGTCGCGCTTCGGCGAGTGAGAGCTTTTCTGCTTTCGTCACGTGGCGCCGGTGACCGCCTTCCGCCCAAGCAGCACGAGCGTGAGCCGCCATTCGTCGCGGCTCGGGGAATGCGGGTTGCGGCGAAATTCCCAAAGCGCGAACGGCGCAAGCGCGGCGGCCGACACGGCAAAACGCGCGGCGACGAAGGCGAGCGCCGGTATGGTCGCCCCAGCGTATTTCTGCGCCACGAAGGTCACGCCCCACAGGAAAGCGGTGATGAGGAGCAGGCCGTCAGCGCCCAGGCGACTCATGCCGCCTCCAACAGCGAAACACCCATGCCCTCAGACCTGCTCGATCTCGATCAGTGTGCCGGCGAAGTCTTTCGGATGCAAAAACAGCACCGGCTTGCCGTGAGCGCCGATTTTTGGGTTGCCGTCCCCGAGCACGCGCGCCCCCTTAGCCTTGAGCTGATCGCGAGCGGCGATGATGTCCTCGACCTCGTAGCAGAGATGATGCATACCGCCATCGGGATTGCGCTCGAGAAACTTGGCGATCGGCGAGTTCGCGCCCAGAGGCTCCAAGAGTTCGATTTTTGTGTTGGGCAGCTCGACGAAGATGGTCGTCACCCCATGATCAGGCTCAGCCTTCGGGGTGGAGACACGAGCGCCGAGGGTCTCCCGATAGGTCCGCGCCGCCTTCTCGAGATCGGGGACGGCGATGGCGACGTGGTTGAGCTTGCCGATCATGATGGACTTCGAACTCAGACCTCCACCACCAGCACATGCACTTGCGGCTTCTTGCCCCAGACGGCGTTGACCGAGCCGCGCACCGCACGTTCGATGGCGCTCGACACGACGTCGGCGTCGCGCCGCTTGCCTGGCGGCAGGCTCTCAAAGGCCTCAAAGATCGCATCATCGATTAGCGCGTCAATCGCCGCGCCTTCCCGCGTGCGCTCCGGTAGGCCGGCGATCATGACGTCCGGGTCCCCGGCCATCTCGCCCCTCGGCGTCAGCGCAATCGCTATCGAGACGACGCCGGCGAAACCGAGCCTGCGGCGTTGGCCGACGCATTGCTGATCAGCCGGCAAGAGAATGGCGCCGTCCTTCGCCCGCCGCCCGCTCGTCACCTTGCCCAATGCGCAGACCTCGCCGGGCGCAAGCCGGATGAGGTCGCCATTGAAGGCGCGTAACACTTGCGGCACGCCCTGCGCCCTGGCGAAGTCGGCGTGTTCGCTCAAGTGCAGCGGCTCGCCATGCGCGGGCACCGCGATCTTCGGGCGCACCCACGCATACATTTTCGCCATCTCCGCCCGGCGCGGATGGCCCGAGACGTGCACAAGCGCAGTGCGGTCAGTCACCACCTGGACGCCAGCGGTCACGAACGCGTTGATGATCTTGCCGACCGCCTTTTCATTGCCGGGAATGGTGCGCGACGAAAAGATTACAGTGTCTCCAGCGTTCAATTCCGCCGTGGGGTGCTCGTCCCCAGCGATGCGCGCGAGCGCCGCGCGCGGCTCGCCCTGGCTTCCCGTGGCGAGCGCCAAAATCCGGTCGCGCGGCAGGCGCTCGAATGCGTCCATGCCTAGAAACGCCGGTAGACCGTCGAGCATCCCACACTCGCGAGCGACGGCGACGACGCGCTCGATCGCCCGTCCGAGAATGCAGACTTGCCGTCCGGCGGCGAGACCGGCCTCGGCCGCCGAACGCAGCCGGGCGACGTTGGAAGCGAAGGTGGTCACGACCACCCTGCCCTTCGCATTGCCGATGAGCCAGGCCAGCGCCTTGGCGACGTCACGCTCGGACGGGCTTTCCCCTTCGCGCAGGATGTTGGTTGAATCGCAGACGAGCGCGAGCACCCCCTCATCGCCAAGCGTCCTGAAGCGCGCCTCGTCGGTCGGCAGACCGATGATCGGCGTCGCATCGATCTTCCAGTCGGCGGTATGAACGACGAGTCCGCTAGGCGTACGAATCGCAAGCGCCGCGCTTTCGGGTATCGAATGGGCGACGGGGATGAATTCGACCACGAAAGGGCCGATCACAATCCTGTCGCCGAGTTCGACGACTTTCAATGGGATCTTCGGCGCGTCCGGCTCGCCAAGCCGGCGCGCCTCGGCCAAGCCGGCTGCAAAACGCGTCATATAAACGGGCGCGCCCAGGTCAGGCCAGAGCTCGGCAAGAGCGCCGATGTGATCCTCATGCGCGTGGGTGATCACGATACCGACCAGATTCTTCTTCGCCTTCTCGATGAAACTGAGATCCGGCACGATGAGATCGACGCCGGGCAAGTCCTCGCCAGCGAAGGCGACGCCAAGGTCGACCATCAGCCATTGGCGAGCGTTCGCCGGCCCATAGCCGTAAAGGGCGCAATTCATGCCGATCTCGCCCAAGCCGCCGAGCGGGGCGAATACGAACTCGCTGCCGTCCGTCATCTAAACTCGGCCTTCCGGCCCGTGGGAAGCCGACAAGACCGCTCGCGGCAGGGCGCCCGAGTTAGGCATGAGCCAAAGGTCGGCTGTCTCGATGGTCTCCAATCCCTCCTCGGAGCGCATGAGCAGGCGGCCCGTCGCGTCGATCCCTTCAAACATCCCCTCGCGTTGATCTGCCCCGTTTTTGATCGCGATCCGTTCCCCCACGCCGAGAGCGCAATCGAGCCAAGCGGCGCGAATACGATCAAACGCCGCTCCGGCGCGCCAGATCTCGAGCGCCTCGCCGAACCGCTGAACCAGGCGCTCGAACACCTCGCTGGAACCTACCTTGAGTCCGCCCGCCCGAGTCAGGCATGAGGTCACGTAGCCAAGGCCCGTCGGCGCCTGGGCGCAATTCACACCTACCCCGACAACACAGGCGGCACGCCCGCCCCCAAGAGCAACTCCTTCGACGAGAATCCCGGCGCATTTCACGCCGTGAGACATCAGATCATTCGGCCATTTGAGGCCGACCTCGGTCGCGCCGAGATCCCTCGCGGCGCGCGCCAGGGCCACGCCAGCAACAAATCCGAGCTGCGCCCCAACCGCACGAGGACAGGGATCGATCATGATGCAGCTGGCGTGCAGGTTGCCTCTCGGCGAGATCCAGGCTCGGCCACGGCGGCCTCTCCCCGCGGTCTGCTCCTCCGCGACGATCCACATGCGGTCGGCGTCGCCGGTCAACGCGCGGCGACGCCCCTCCTCGTTGGTCGAATCGATGGCGCCCAATCGAACGATGCGCCAACCTTGATGCGCGCTGTCCAGCTTGGAGACGGCGGTCAAAAGAGCGACTGCGCGGCCGCCATCGCGGCATTGGTGATCGGCGACGGCGCAAATACAAAAAGGATGATCGCCAGCGCCGAAACCGCGAGCACAATGCGCGCGACGGCGCCCGGACGATCGAACGCCGGAGCCGGCTCGTCGAAATACATGAGCTTGACGATCCTCAGATAATAATAGGCGGCCACGCAGCTCGCCAAAACACCGATGACCGAAAGGCCATAGAGACCTGCCTTCATGGCCGCGGCAAAGACATAGAACTTCGCGAAGAAGCCGGCGAGTGGCGGAACGCCAGCGAGCGAAAACATCATTGTCGCCAGGAAGAAAGCCATCGTCGGATCCGTCCGGGCTAGGCCCGCGAGATCGGCCATCGTCTCGATCGCGCGGCCTGCGCGGCGCATGGACAGAATAGCGGCGAAGGTTCCCAGCGTCATCACCACGTAGATCGCCATATAGATGACGACGCTCTGCGCGCCTTCGACCGTGCCGGCGGCGAGGCCGACCAGCGCGTATCCCATATGGCCGATCGCGGAATAGGCCATCAGACGTTTAAAGTTGTGCTGGCCGATGGCGGCGAAGGCGCCAAGCACCATCGAGGCGATCGAGACGAAGGTGAGGATCTGGCGCCAGTCGTTGGCGATGCCGGGAAAGGCGGTGATCACGACCCGAACCAGGACTGCCATCGCGGCGATCTTGGGCGCGGTGGCGAAGAACGTCGTCACCGGGGTCGGCACGCCTTCGTAGACGTCGGGCGTCCACATGTGAAACGGCACGACAGAGATCTTGAACGCCAGCCCCACCAAAAGGAACACCAGTCCGAACAACACGCCGATGTTCGCATGATCATGCACGGCGTTCGCGACCGCGCCGAAGGCGACTGAGCCGGAATACCCGTAGATGAGCGACATCCCGTAAAGCATCATGCCCGACGACAAGGCGCCGAGGACGAAATATTTGAGGCCAGCTTCCGTCGCGCGCAGGTCATGGCGGCGATAGGCCGCGATGACGTAGAGCGCCAAGCTCATCAGCTCGAACCCGAGGTAGAGCGCGATGAAGTCATTGGCCGAGATCAGCATCAGGATGCCGAGGGTGGAAAGGAGGATGAGGACCGGGAATTCGAAGCCGCCGATCCGCTCCTGCCGCATGAACTCGACCGACAACAGAAGCGTCACCAGCGAGCCGATCAGTGCAAGCGCGCTCATGAAGCGCGTGAACGCATCGTCGGCGAAGGAACCGTAGAAGGTGACGCCCATCGGGCGATTCCTGGCCACCATCAGAATGAAGACAAGGCCGAGCAGGCCGACGGCGATCTCGTTGACCAGAGCCGACCCCCGCTCGCCGCGCAGCGCGCCGTAAAGCACAAGCGCCAAAGTCCCCGCCGCCAGCACCGCCTCCGGCAGGATCACGGGAAGTGAAATGGCCGTCTCATGCATGAGTGTCGCTCGTTCCAATAGACATTCGGCGCGCGACGCAAATCTTCACGCCTCACAGCCCCGCCGACTTCGTCGCCGTAATGGCATGCTGGAAGCCGCTGATGATCTGTTCGATTGAAGCCGCGCTGGCGTCGATGATCGGCTGCGGATGCACACCGTAAAAGATCGTGAGCAGCCCGAGCGGCAAAAGCGTCACCACCTCGCGACCGGTGAGATCCGCAATACTCATCAGGTTTGGCTTCTCGATAACGCCAAAGATGATGCGACGGTAAAGGTAGAGCGCGTAGCACGCCGACAGGATTGTGCCGATGGTGGCGAGGAACGCGACCCAGTTGTTGATCTGGAACGTGCCGATCAGGCTCAGGAATTCGCCGATGAAGCCTGAGGTGCCGGGCAGCCCGATATTGGCGAGGGTGAACACCATCAAGGCCAGCGCATAGAGCGGCATGCGCTGCACGAGGCCGCCGTAGGCGGCGATCTCGTAGGTGTGCATGCGATCATAGACGACGCCGACGCAAAGGAAGAGCGCGCCGGAGATAAGTCCATGGCTCACCATTTGGTAGACCGCCCCCTGAATCCCCTGGGTGTTGGCAGCGAAGATTCCCATCGTCACGAAGCCCATGTGGGCGACTGACGAATAGGCGATCAGCTTCTTCATGCTCTCCTGCGCCAGCGCAACCAGGGAGGTGTAGATGATCGCGATCACCGACAAAGCGAAAACGAGCGGGGTGAAATAGACCGATGCGTCTGGAAACATCGGCAGCGAAAACCGGATGAAGCCGTAACCGCCGAGCTTGAGCAATATCGCCGCCAGCACAACCGAGCCCGCGGTCGGCGCCTCGACATGCGCATCGGGCAACCAGGTGTGGACCGGCCACATCGGCAACTTGACCGCGAACGAGGCGAAGAACCCAAGCCACAACCAGGTCTGCATCTTGGCCGGAAAGGCGGTATGGAGCAGCACCGTGATGTCGGTTGTGCCCGCCGTCCAGTACATGGCCATGATCGCGAGCAGCATCAGCACCGAACCGGTGAAGGTGTAGAGGAAGAACTTGAAGGCCGCGTACACCCGGTTCCCATGGCCCCAGACGCCGATGATGAGGAACATCGGAATGAGGCTGCCTTCGAAGAAGACATAGAAGAGCACAATGTCGAGCGCGACGAACACGCCGAGCAACAGCGTCTCCATCACCAGGAAGCAGATCATGTATTCCTTCACCCGCGTCTGGATCGGGGCCCACGAGGCCACGATGCAGATCGGCATCAGGAAAGTCGTGAGCAGCACGAACGGCATCGAAACGCCGTCGACGCCGAGCTTGTAAAGGATCACGTGCGAGAACCAGTCGCGCTCCTCGACCAGCTGAAAGCCGGGCTGCGCCGAGTCGAAGCGCCCCCAGGCGACGAGGCTCAGCACGAAAGTGATCAGAGTCGCAAACAGCGCAATCCAGCGCGCGTTTTGTTTAGTCGCTTCGCTGTCGCCCGGCAGCAACAGGATGAACAACGCGCCAATCAGCGGCAACGCCAGAATGCCGGAGAGGATCCAAGAGCCGTTCATCGCGTGACTCCCCCGAACAGATACCAGGTCGTCAGCGCGGCGGCGCCAAGCAGCATCGCGAACGCGTAGTGGTAGACGTAGCCGGTTTGCAAGCGCACCGAGTTCCGGGCGACATCAAGAACGCGCGCCGAGACGCCGTCCGGCCCGAAACCGTCGATGATCACGCCGTCGCCGCCCTTCCAGAACAAGCGGCCGATAGCGAAGGCCGGACGGACGAAGATAAAGTCGTAGAGTTCGTCGAAGTACCACTTGTTGAGTAGGAAGCGATAGAGCGCTGGAAACTCCGCGGCGAGGCGCTGCGGCGCGGTGCGGTCAACCATGTACATGTAGTAGGCGACGAGAAGGCCACCTAGCATGAATAGGCTAGGCGACAGCGAAACCAACGCAGAGACGTGCTCCATATCCTCGAGAATATGATTACCCGGTGCAAGGAACAGCGATTGGCGCCAGAACAACTCGAAGCCTCCGCCGATGAAGAGATAGCGGAACGCCATTCCGGCCAAAGTCGCGCCGACCGCCAACACTCCGAGCGGGACCAACATCACCAGCGGCGATTCATGCGCCGGATGATCGGCGTGGGCGTGCGCCTCGGGCGTATGCCTATGCGAATGGGCCCCTGGTCCGCTTGGATCAGGCTCGTCGTGTGCGTGGCCATCCTGCTCGTGCCGGCCCTGCGGAAGCGACTCCCCCCACTCGCCGCGTTGGCCGAAGAAGGTCATGAACATGAGGCGCCAGGAATAGAACGCGGTCAGCGCGGCGGCGATGTCGGTGCACAAGAATCCATAGAGCGCGCCATAGCGATGGGACGCGAATGCGGCCTCGATAATCGCGTCCTTGGAGACAAAGCCGGCGAAACCAATTGGGGTCAACGGAATACCGACGCCGGTCAGCGAGAGCGTTCCGATCATCATCATCCAAAATGTGAATGGAATCTCGCGTCGCAGCCCGCCCATTAGGCGCATGTCTTGCTCATGATGCATCGAGGTAATGACTGAGCCTGCGCCCAGAAACAACAGCGCCTTGAAGAAGGCGTGTGTGAAGAGGTGAAAGATGCCGAGGCTGTAACCGCCGACCCCAAGACCGACGAACATGTAGCCGAGCTGCGAACACGTCGAATAGGCGATCACTTTTTTGATATCGTTCTGGACTAGGCCAACTGTGGCGGCGAAGAAGGCCGTTGTCCCGCCGACAATGGTGACGACGCTGAGCGCAACGGGCGACATTTCGAATAGCGGCGAGAGCCGCGCCACCATGAATACGCCCGCGGTCACCATGGTCGCCGCGTGGATGAGGGCCGAGACCGGAGTCGGGCCTTCCATCGCATCGGGCAGCCAGGTGTGCAGCAGGAACTGGGCCGACTTGCCCATCGCCCCCATGAACAACAGCAGGCAGGCGAGCGTCACTGCGTCCCAATTAAAGCCGATAAAATGCACTGTCTTGCCCGCAAGCCCGGGCGCAGCGGCGAACACCTGATCGAACGCGATTGAACCGGTCAGATAGTAGGTTAGGAAAATACCGAGCGAAAAGCCGAAGTCGCCGACCCGGTTCACGACGAACGCCTTGATCGCAGCGGCGTTGGCCGACGGGCGCTCATACCAGAAGCCGATCAGCAGGTAGGACATCAAACCGACGCCCTCCCACCCGAAGAACAGCTGAACCAGATTGTCCGCCGTCACCAGCATCAACATGGCGAAGGTGAAGAGCGAGAGGTAAGCGAAGAAACGGGGCCGCGAAGGATCGTCGGACATGTAGCCGATCGAATACACGTGGACGACGAACGACACCGTCGTCACTACGACGAGCATGACCGCGGTCAACGTGTCGATGCGCAAGGCCCAGGCGGCGACGAGCTTGCCGGAGGTAAACCAATTGGCGATCGGTACATGAGCGTCCGCACCCTCGGCGACCATGACGAACGCAATCCAGGCGAGGACACAGCAAATGCCGAGAAGGCTCGAGGTAACGTATTCAGCGGCGCGCGCGCCAATCCACGGCCCGAAGACGCCGGCGATCAGGAAACCAAGAAGCGGCAGAAAGACGATCAGCTGGTACACCGGCTCAGCCCTTCAGCGAATTGATGTCCTCAACCGCGATCGAGCCGCGATTGCGGTAATAGGCCACCAGGATCGCAAGGCCGATCGCAGACTCCGCCGCGGCGACTGTCAGAATGAAGAGCGCAAAGGCCTGCCCGGTCAGATCGCCGGAAAAGGTCGAGAAGGCGATGAGGTTGATGTTGACGGACAGAAGGATGAGCTCGACCGACATCAGGATGATGATGATGTTCTTATGGTTGAGGATGATGCCGGCGATGCCGATCGTGAACACGATCGCGGCAAGCGTGAGGTAGTGGGTAAGGCCGATTCCCATCCGCGTGATCCTTCAGATGCCGGCGCGCGAGGGGACCTTGCGCACCTCGACGGCGGTTTCGGGGGTACGAGCCACCTGCGCGCCGATATCCTGGCGCTTGACGCCCTGCTTATGATGAAGGGTGAGAACGATCGCTCCAATCATCGCGGTAAGCAGAATCATTCCCGCCGCCTGAAAGAAGTAGAAATAGCGGGTGTAGAGCACCTCGCCGAGGGCGGCCGTATTGCTGACCATGCCCTCCGGCGCTGCGGCGGCCGCAGCCCGCTGCGAGGGCCCGAGACCCGACACGACGTAGACAAGCTCGATCGCCACCACAAACGCGATCAGGAGCCCTTGCGGCAGGTATTCGACGAAGCCCTGCCTCAGCCTCGCGAAGTCCACGTCGAGCAGCATGACGACGAATAGGAACAGCACCGCGACCGCCCCGACATAGACGACGACTAGGATCATCGCCAGAAACTCAGCGCCCATCAGCAGGAAGAGGCCGGCCGCGCATACGAATGAAAGTATCAGGAAGAGGACCGAATGCACCGGATTTTTGGCCACGATAACGGCGAAAGCCGAGATGGCCAGAAGCGGCGCCAAAATCCAAAAGAAAAAAGCATCGGCCTGCATCATACGCCTCTTGTCATAGTCCCCCGCCCCGACCACTGTTCCCTTCGCGGGACCGGCGGGGCGCCGCGATCGGCGTGAGCGCCGCGTTCTCTAGCGCCGCTGCGGCGCCTCCCTTGTCCCGGCCTACACCTCCTTCGCCTCAGAAGGGAGAAGGCGTTATCGATAAGGAGCGTCGAGCGCGATGTTGCGCGCCAACTCCCGCTCCCAGCGATCGCCGTTATCCAGCAATCGCTGCTTGTCGTAATAAAGTTCCTCGCGCGTCTCGGTCGCAAATTCGAAATTCGGCCCTTCGACGATCGCGTCAACCGGACAAGCCTCCTGACACATGCCGCAGTAGATGCACTTGACCATGTCGATGTCGTATCGCGTTGTGCGGCGGGTGCCGTCGTTGCGTCTGGGCCCCGCCTCGATCGTGATCGCTTGGGCCGGACAGATCGCCTCGCACAGCTTGCAGGCGATGCATCGCTCCTCGCCGTTCGGATAGCGGCGCTGCGCATGCTCTCCACGGAAGCGAGGGCTCAGCGGCGACTTCTCATGTGGGTAATTCAACGTCGCCTTCGGCTTGAACATGTATTGAATCGACAGTGCGAGCGCAGCCAGGAACTCGCCCAGGAACAACGAACGCGCGGATTGAGCGAGCCTGAGAGCCATTGGCTTCCCCCTCCCGTCAGTGCAATGGGCCCGAGGCGTTTGCCCCGAGACCGGTAAATTCGAGCACTGCCGCCACGAGCACCACCATCGCGAGCGAGATCGGCAGGAACACCTTCCAGCCAAGCCGCATCAATTGATCGTAACGATAGCGCGGCACGAACGCCTTCACCATCGAGAACATGAACACTACCGACCATCCCTTGATAAGGAACCAGATGAGGCCGGGCACCCAGGTGAAAGGCGGAAACGGCAGCGGCGACAGCCAACCGCCAAGGAACAGCGTCGCCGTCAAGGCGGACATTGTGAGGACCGCGACGAGCTCGGTGAGGAACTGCAACAGGAACAGCGAGGCGGAGTACTCGACCGAATAACCTGCGACCAGCTCCGATTCCGCCTCGGTCAAGTCGAACGGCGGCCGATTCGTTTCGGCGAGCGCGGACACAAAGAAGATGATGAACATCGGCAAGAGCGGCAGCCAATACCAGCCGAGGAAACCAAATCGGCTGTCCTGCGCGCGCACGATATCGGAAAGATTGGTCGACCCGGCGCACAGCACCACCGTCACAATCACGAAGCCGATCGACACCTCGTAAGACACCATCTGAGCGGCCGCGCGAAGCGCCGAGAGCAGCGCATATTTCGAATTGGACGCCCAACCCGCCATGATGACGCCGTACACGCCGAGCGAGGACACGGCGAAGAGATACAGGAGCCCAACGTTGATGTCGCTGATCGACCAACCATCGGCCACTGGAATGACCGCCCAGGCGGACATCGCCAGCACCACGGAGACCAGCGGCGCAAGCAAAAACACGCCCTTGTTGGCGCCTGCGGGAATGATAGGCTCCTTCAGGATGAACTTGAAGAAGTCCGCAAACGGCTGAAGGATGCCCCACGGCCCCACCACATTGGGGCCGCGTCTCAGCTGCACAGCGCCCCAGATCTTGCGCTCGATATAAATGAGCGCCGCCGTCGAGAGAAGAAGGCACACGAGCAGCAGCAAACTCTCCAGCACATGGCGCAACAATGAGCCGCTATCGCTCTCGTGCATCCACACGCCCAAGGCGGACATGGCTCCGCTGCTAATCAGAAGCCACAACGCGGCGATGATTACGATAATGACGACCGCGATCGCGCCGAAGATCGCGCCCCAGGGTGGCGAAGCGGTGCGGGAGCGCGTCGCGCTGGTCATCAAGGTCTGGCCCTATTCCGCCGCCTGACGCTGAACATCCCGCGCCAGAGCCGAACATTCGGCCATGACGCGAGAGGCGCGCGCGATCGGATTAGTAAAATAAAAGTCGGACACAGCAGGGACGAACGGCGTTTTGTCGACAGCGCCGCCGAGCGCAGCGATCGATTTTAAGACGCTTGCATCCGTTGGCGCGACGGCGTCAAAGCGCACCAACGGGGGGTAAGCGATGGCGAGCGCCGCCCGCAGTTGGGCCAGCGAATCGAACGGAAGCTTGGCGCCTAGCGGGTCCGACAGCGCACGCAAGATCGACCAATCCTCGCGTGCATCTCCGGGCGGGAACACGGCGCGCTCAGCGAACTGCGGCCGTCCTTCGGTGTTGACGTAGATGCCTGTCTTTTCGGTATAGGCCGCGCCCGGCAAAATGACGTCCGCCCGATTGGCGCCACGGTCGCCATGAGTGCCGATGTAGACGACAAACGCGCCCGGCTCGATGTCGATTTCATCCGCGCCGAGGTTGATGAGCACATCGAGCGCGTTGGCCTTCGCCATCGCCGGCGCGTCGAGCCCCCCTTCACCTGGCACGAGGCCGAGATCGAGGCCGCCGACGCGCGACGCTGCGGTATGAAGCACGTTGAAACCGTTCCAGCCGTCCTTCACGACGCCCGCCGCGAGGGAGGTTTTCGTGAGGCTCGCCAGAACGGCGACGCCGTCGGGCCTCGCGAAAGCACCGGCGCCCACGACCATAATGGGCCTAGCGACGCCTTCCGGCGGCTTGTTCCATGCCTGCGCGAGCGTTTCGGGCCCTGCGCCCAAATAGTTGTAGTTGTAAGTCAGATCGGCCCTAGCTCCGACAAGGCCTACCGGTGCGCCACCTTTAAGCCACCGCTTGCGGATGCGCGCGTTGAGGACCGGCGCCTCATGCCGTGGGTTCGAACCGACGATGAGAACGGCGTCCGCTTGGTCGATACCGGCGATCGTCGAATTGAAGAGATAGGACGCACGGCCGAATTTCGGATGCAGTTTCGAGCCGTCCTGGCGGCAGTCGATGTTGGGCGATCCAAGCTTGCCGATAAGCGACTTGAGCGCGAACATCTCCTCGACCGTCACTAGATCGCCGACGATCGCGCCGATCCGGGACCGGGAAGCCGCCGCGACTTTGCCAGCGACCGTGGCGAAGGCCTCCGCCCAGCTCGCGGGCCTGAGCCGGTCATCGACGCGGATATATGGCCGATCCAGGCGCTGCGTCTTCAACCCATCGACGATGTGACGCGTCTTGTCAGAAATCCATTCCTCGTTGATCGCGTCGTTGACGCGAGGCAGAATGCGGATGACCTCGCGGCCGCGCGCATCGATTCGGATCGAGGAGCCAAGCGCGTCCATCACATCGATTGATTCGGTCTTGGCGTACTCCCACGGGCGGGCGTGGAAGGCGATCGGCTTCGCTGTCAAGGCGCCGACCGGACACAAGTCGACGACATTACCTTGTAGCTCGGAGCTCAGCGCGTGCTCGAGATAGGAGGTGATCTCCATATCCTCACCGCGGCCAATTGCCCCCAGCTCCGGAACGCCAGCGACTTCGGTCACGAACCGCACGCAGCGCGTGCATTGGATGCACCGGTTCATCGAGGTCTTGACCAGCGCCCCGATATATTTGTCTTCCACGGCGCGCTTGTTCTCCGCGAAGCGGGACGAGTCGGCGCCATAAGCCATCGCCTGATCTTGCAGATCGCATTCGCCGCCCTGATCGCAGATCGGACAGTCGAGCGGATGGTTGATCAGCAGGAACTCCATCGTGCCCTTGCGCGCCTTGCGAGCCATCGGGGAGTTGGTCAAGACGACGGGGGGCTCGCCATTCGGGCCGGGCCGCAGATCTTTCACCGCCATGGCGCAGGACGCCGTCGGCTTGGGGGGGCCACCTTTCACTTCGACGAGGCACATTCGGCAGTTACCGGCGATCGACAGGCGTTCGTGGAAACAGAACCTTGGGATCTCGGCCCCAGCCGCCTCGCAAGCTTGAAGAAGGGTATATTCGGCCGGAACGTCGAGTTCCTTCCCGTCGATGACGATCTTGCTCATGCGCTCTTCGTCCCGTGGTCCGCGCGGGAATACGCGAGGAGATCGGTAACGGCAATCCCATCGATCGTCGCGCTGTTCAAACGGGCGTTAACGATGGCAGCGCCCGCGAGATTAGCTTTGTCGACGCGCAGCCCCGCGAGGCCGATGCTGTGAATGCGCCAATCAGACATATTCACGCCATCGAATGAGCAATCAGAGCCCGATAGATTAACGTCGTCGAACTTCGACCGGCAAAGGTCGGCTTTGTGAACGCCCATCCGATGCTTTTCGCTCTCGATCTTCATCGTGTCTGTTCGACCGTCAACCGCACTTCCGGCTCATCCATAGCTTGATATGCGCCAGATGGCTCCAGCCAAAGGCAAAATCGCTATCGCCATACGCGGTCAAGTATGCAAGCCGCGCCATGGCCTCTTCCAGATCTGGAATATGCCTGGACGGTATCGGCCACATGACGAAATGGGGCGTCGCGCGCTTTTCGAACCAGTCGCCCTTGCGGTTGTAGAACTGCTTGTGGACCGTGGCCCAGACGAAGCGCTCCAACGCTTCGACGCTCTCCCACACCGACAGATTGACCGCCATGGTCGGCTCGCTCGCCGGACGGATAGCGGTCGCATTGTTGCTCTCGTCTTTCAGCCGCCAGACGAATCCGTCGCTGCGCTCCGCAAGAGCGTTAACGCGATCGAGGTTCGTCATGAACGCCGCCATGCGCGGGTCGTCGGTCGGATAGCGGAACCTGCCGATGTTGAGCTGGGCGATGCGGCTGCTCATGCCCTACTCCGCCGCCTGCAGCGCCGGTTCAGTATGGGGGTTCGCCGTGTATTGGTCGATGCGCCGCTCGATTTCGGGGCGGAAATGGGCGATAAGCCCTTGGATCGGCCACGCCGCGGCGTCGCCGAGGGCGCATATAGTGTGCCCTTCGACCTGCTTAGTGACGTCAAGGAGCATGTCGATCTCGCGTTTTTGCGCGCGACCCTGAACCATGCGTTCCATCACGCGCCACATCCATCCGGCGCCTTCACGACAGGGCGTGCACTGGCCGCAGCTTTCGTGCTTGTAGAAATACGACAAGCGGGCGATGGCGCGGATGATGTCGGTCGACTTGTCCATCACGATCGCCGCCGCAGTGCCAAGGCCGGACTTGAGCTTGGCGAGCGAGTCGAAGTCCATTGGGCAGTCGATGATCTGGGCGGCTGGAACCAGCCGCACCGATGCTCCGCCGGGAATGACTGCGAGTAGATTGTCCCAGCCGCCGCGCACACCGCCGCAGTGCTTCTCAATCAGCTCGCGAAATGGGATCGACATCGCCTCCTCAACGTTGCACGGCCTGTTGACGTGACCTGAAACGCTGAAGACCTTGGTGCCGGAATTGTTGGGGGCGCCGAAACTGGTGAACCATGACGCGCCGCGCCGCAAAATCGTTGGCGAGACGGCAATGGACTCAACGTTGTTGACCGTTGTCGGAGAGCCGTAGAGTCCCATGCCGGCGGGAAAGGGCGGCTTCATGCGGGGCATTCCCTTCTTGCCCTCGAGCGATTCGAGCATCGCCGTCTCTTCGCCGCAGATATAGGCCCCGGCGCCGTGATGGACGTAGAGATCGAACGGCCAGCCGTGGACATTGTCCTTGCCGATGAGCCGCGCATCGTAGGCCTCCGCGACCGCAGCCTCGAGATGATAACGCTCCTTGATGAATTCGCCCCGCACGTAGATATAAGCCGCGTGGGCGCCCATGGCGAACGAGGCGACCAGCGCGCCCTCGACCAGCGTGTGCGGGTCGTTGCGCATGATCTCACGGTCCTTGCAGGTCCCAGGCTCCGATTCATCGGCGTTGATGACAAGGTAGTGCGGACGCTTGGGATCGACGGTCTTGGGCATGAACGACCATTTGAGGCCGGTCGGGAACCCCGCGCCGCCGCGGCCCCGCAGGCCCGAGGCCTTCATTTCGGCAATGATCCAGTCGCGCCCCTTGTCGAGGATCGCCTTGGTCCCTTCCCAATTGCCGCGCGCTCGAGCCCCCTTGAGACCGCGGTCGCCAAGCCCATAGAGATTCGTGAAGATGCGATCCTTATCTTCCAGCATCGCTCAATTCCCGATCTTTCCGGTCGGCGGTTGATCGTTCGCGGGCGCGGGCGCATTCAAGATTCCCGATCGCTCGGCGCCATATAGCGTCGTCAGCGAGGTTAAACCCCCGACTGGCTCGGACGAGATGCGCCCGGTCTGGGAACCGGTCCTGACGGGGCGCCCCATCGCAAGATCGTCGAGAAGCCCCGCAAAACTCTCCGGCGTCAGGTCTTCATAATAGTCGTCATTGATCTGGACCATCGGCGCATTGCAACACGCGCCGAGGCACTCAACCTCGATCCAGGAAAAGACGCCATCGGGAGTCACGTGGCCCTGTTCGCCGATGCGCTTTCGGCAGACCGCCTTGATGTCGTCGGAACCCGAGAGCATGCATGGCGTCGTGCCACAGACCTGCACGTAGTGGCGCCCGACGGGCGCCAGATTGAACATCGTGTAGAAGGTCGCGACCTCGAGGACTCGGATATTGGGCATATCGAGCATCGCCGCGACTTTCTCGACCGCCGCCCGCGGCAACCAGTAGCCGTTCTGCTTCTGCGCCCGCCACAGCAGCGCAAGCACCGCTGACGCCTGCCGGCCGGGGGGATATTTCGCCATCTCCTGCTCCGCCCACGCCTTGTTTTCCGGCGTGAACTCGAAGCTTGTCGGCTGCTCGTCGGCGAGGCGGCGGACGGACATCGGTCAAAAGTTCCTCAAATGCGCGGCGATGGCGGGGCGCGTCCGGCGAGCGGCGATCACCGGTCGACCTCCCCGAACACGATGTCGATTGAGCCGAGGATCGCGCTGACGTCGGCGAGCATGTGCTTGCGGCAGAGGAAATCCATCGCCTGGAGATGCGCGAAGCCGGGCGCGCGAAGTTTGACGCGGTAGGGCTTGTTCGAGCCGTCGGACACCAGATAAACGCCGAACTCGCCCTTGGGCGCTTCCACCGCGGCGTAAACCTCGCCGGCCGGCACCTTATAGCCCTCGGTGTAGAGCTTGAAATGATGGATGAGCGCCTCCATCGACTTCTTCATGTCGGCGCGCCGCGGCGGCGCGACCTTGCCGTCTTCCGTCTTCACCGGCCCTTCGCCGCCGGGCGAGTTCAGTTTCTCGCAGCACTGCTTCATGATCTTGGTCGACTGGCGCATTTCCTCCATGCGGATCACATAGCGGTCGTAGCAGTCGCCGTTCTTGCCGACGGGGATGTCGAACTCCATTTCCTCATAGCATTCGTAGGGCTGCGCCTTGCGCAGGTCCCAGGGCGCGCCGGAGCCGCGCACCATCACGCCGGAAAAGCCCCATGCCCAGGCGTCCGCCAGCTTGACCACGCCGATGTCGACATTGCGCTGCTTGAAGATGCGGTTTCCGGTGAGCAAGACTTCCATATCGTCGCAGACCGCAAGGAACGGATCGCAGAAAGCCTCGATGTCGTCGATCAGCTTGCGCGGCAGATCCTCGTGGACGCCGCCCGGACGGAAGTAGGCCGCGTGCATGCGTGAGCCACTAGCGCGCTCGTAGAAGACCATAAGCTTCTCGCGCTCCTCGAACCCCCAGAGAATCGGTGTCATGGCGCCGACGTCGTTCGCTTGTGTCGTGATCTGCAGCAGATGCGACAAAAGGCGACCGATCTCGCAATAGAGGACGCGGATGAGTTGCGCCCGGCGCGGAATCGAAATGCCCAACAGCCGCTCGACCGCGAGCGCGTACGCATGCTCCTGGTTCATCGGCGCGACATAGTCGAGCCGATCGAGGTAGGGGACGTTCTGCAAATAGGTGCGCGCCTCCATCAATTTCTCGGTGCCGCGATGCAGGAGGCCGATATGCGGATCGACGCGCTCGACCACCTCGCCGTCAAGCTCGAGAACCAGACGCAAGACGCCATGCGCCGCCGGATGCTGCGGCCCGAAGTTGATCGAGAAGTTGCGTAGGTTCTGCTCGTTCATGACCTGACCGCCTACTGCCGACCGCTGTCTTTCGCTTTCTCGTCGCCAGGCAGCGGGGGGCCTTCCCATGGGCTCAGGAAATCGAATTGGCGGAATTCCTGATTGAGCCGCACCGGGTCGTAGCGCACACGCTTCTCCGCATCGTCGTAGCGCACCTCGACGAAACCGGTCATCGGGAAGTCCTTGCGCAACGGGTGACCGTCGAAGCCGTAATCGGTCAGGATGCGCCGCAAATCCGGATGGCCCTCGAAGAGCACGCCGAACAGGTCGTAAATCTCGCGCTCATACCAGTCCGCGCCCGGATAGACGGCCGTCGCGCTGGCAATCGGCGTCTCCTCGTCGGTCGCAACCTTGACCCGCACCCGCCGATTCAGCTTCGGCGAGAGCAGATGGTAGACGACGTCGAAGCGTTTCTCGCGCTGTGGATAATCGACGCCAGAAATATCGATGATTGAAACGAATTGAGCCGCTGAATCATCGCGGAGGAATTGGAGCGTCTCAACGATGCGCGCGGAATGGACCGTTAACGTCAGCTCGCCAAACGCGAAAGTGGATTCCACCACCGCTCCGGGAGCCGCGGCGGCCAGTTTCGTCGCAATGGTCTGAAGCTGGTCGTCCATTCGCTTCAATCTCGCCTTCTGCTTCGCTCCCGCGGATCTTCAGCGTTCGATCGTTCCGGTTCTGCGAATTTTCTTCTGCAGCATCAATACGCCGTAGAGCAGCGCCTCGGCGGTGGGTGGACAGCCAGGCACATAGATATCAACCGGGACAACGCGGTCGCACCCGCGCACGACTGAATAGGAGTAGTGGTAGTAGCCGCCGCCATTGGCGCACGAGCCCATCGAGATCACATAGCGCGGCTCTGGCATCTGGTCATAGACCTTGCGCAGCGCCGGCGCCATCTTGTTGGTCAGCGTGCCCGCGACGATCATCACGTCCGACTGGCGCGGGCTCCCGCGCGGGGCAAAGCCGAACCGCTCTACGTCCCAGCGCGGCATCGATAGCTGCATCATTTCGACCGCGCAACACGCAAGCCCGAAGGTCATCCACATCAGCGAGCCGGTACGCGCCCATTGGATGAGGTCGTCGGTCGTCGTGACGAGAAAGCCCTTGTCGGCGAGTTCGTCGCTGATCGAGCCGTAGTACCGGTCCTCGGGCCGCAGCGGCTTGCCGGTCAGCGGATCGAGGAGGTCCGACGCGCCAAGCGCAACGGTTGGGCTGGCGGTCAATCCCATTCCAGCGCTCCTTTGCTCCACTCGTATACGAACCCAATCGTCAGCACCGCCAGAAAGATCATCATCGACCAGAATCCAAGCGCGCCAAGGTCGTGGAAGACGATCGCCCAGGGAAATAGGAACGCGACCTCAAGATCGAAGATGATGAACAAGAAGCGAGACAAGGTAGAAACGCGCGTCGAAGCGCATGCGAGCATCGTCGAACGGAGGAAAGCCGCACTCGTAGGGTGAGAGCTTTTCGGTGTCAGGCGCGCGATAGGCAACGAGAAAAGGCGCGATCAATAGCGCCCCGCTTATAAGGGCGGCGATGATTATGAACACGACCAGCGGCATGTAATCGGAAATAAGGCTCGGCATGGCCTCGCTCTTCAAATTATCGATTGCGCGCCACACCTCGCGCAGCGGACGCCCCCGTCCGCCAACGCGTATCGCAGTGCAGCGTAGCATGCAAGGCGAAAGGCTAAGAGCGCAACGCCGTCGAAATGCACCGCCTACGTAAAGTGGCTTGAGCGCGCGCTCAGCGGCGGAAAGGACTGATACGGGAATTCGGTTGGTGAGGTCGCTCGGCGTTCCCGAGGGGCCGCGAAAGTGCCCGGTCGAAGGTCGGGACACTGGATTTAAGAAAAATCGACAATTTCTTGCCGAACCGACTGGGATTTGGTATCGTTTTTCAGAAAGCTTGGATAAGCCGGGCTCGCACTTCTCATGGGGAGCGCGAGACCGGGGCTTTCGGCGTTGGGGGTAGGGAACGACTAGTCAAAGTTGCGCAAAAGAGCAGCCAAGCTCCTGAAATCATTCGCTGGCGTAAACTTATGCGCTGGCCCGCTTAAGCGGGCCATCGGCTCGGGAATGGCGCCGCACGCTATGATATGAAGTCGCTCAAAACGGACCCGGCGATCCATCGGCTCGCGGTCGCGGGCAAGGAGAATCGACCAGACGAATTCCGCATGATTTCGAGGCTGCGGAGCCGCGACCCAAGCCCGCCGTAGCCGAGCGAACTAAGCGATTAAGGGGACTAGCAGAAGATGGCGAGAGAGACGGGACTTGAACCCGCGACCTCCGGCGTGACAGGCCGGCGCTCTAACCAACTGAGCTACTCCCCCGCGGGAAGACGCCGGATAAGCCAGACCTGTTTCCGAGTCAAGGATCGCAAGTGGTCGCAAACTACGACGCAGACCCGGCTCGTCGCCGGCGGGGGCCAGAGTCAGAATTGACTTGTCGCCAATGACCACCGCCGCATTTCATCTCGTGTAAGAACGTGGACGGTGTCTGGAGGCAGCGATTCTGCCCTCAGCACCAGCGCCGGGTCCACGCCCATTCGCCGCGCGTAGCGCCCCAGTACGGCGACCATCGGCGGATCCGCGAAACTGCGCTGCGTATGCGATCCAAAAAGACCGCCGCCCTCGCTTTCGACAATCGACATCCGATGCAGCCCGACCTCGCTGCCGGGCGGAGCAACGCGGCGCACCGCGCCCATCAGCGCGTAGACGCAGGCCGATAAACATTCGCCAACATACGGTCCCGGATCGCCGTCCGCCTCGAACCGTCCAACGACGCCCGCGATGCGCAGCCCCCGCAGAATGTGACCAAAGACCATGGAAGCGACGACGTTGCCGCCGCGGGAGTTGAAAAAAACGATGCGTCGCAACTTCGAGTCCGAGCTGCCAGACTTGAGAAAATTGACGAAGGCCTGTGGTGTCTGAGCCTCAATCACGCCGTCGGCTACAATGACATCGGGACAATGTCGGCCGCATTCGTGGGATGCGAGGGGCGCGACGCGGAAACTCATTGGCCGGCCGTGATCTTGCGCGGCGACCGGCACGACCGAGGCCACCACGAGGGCGAACGCCGCGGCCAGCAGCACCGACAAGCTCAGCGACCTGAAGCTGGTGGGCGGTGACGGGCTCGAACCGCCGACCCTCTCGGTGTAAACGAGATGCTCTGCCAACTGAGCTAACCGCCCTTGCCGCCGCCGGTCGCCTCGTCCGGCGGCTCAAGATAACAGGCTCGCGGCACGCTCGCCAAGCACCAGCAAGCTCTGAGCGTGAAGAGCGACGGGCAGACGATCAAGCTGCCCGAAGGCCGTGCGGCGCAGTCTGCGGCTTATTAATCTATTTCTTGGCTGACTTCTTATTGAGGCTCGCCTTTAGCGCCGCGCCGGGCTTGAAGCGCGCGTTTCTCGATGCCGCGATTTTAATTTCTTTGCCGGTCGCGGGATTGCGACCCTTTCCGGCAGCGCGCTCACGCACTGAGAAAGTACCGAATCCCACGAGCCGCACTTCCTCGCCCTTCCTCAAAGTGTCTACGATGCCCTCTAGGACGGCCTCGAGCGCGGCCGCGGCGGAAACTTTAGTCAATTCCGCTTCCGTCGCGATATGATCGACGAGCTCAAGCTTGTTCATTATGGCTTCTCCGTTCGACTGCGGCGCTCGGTTGTTCGGCGCCAATTCTAAAGTCCGGCGCCGTCAACGCCGTCGTGAGCGGCGGCGCCTCGCCGCCGCGCGCTCGTACCCGTCCGTCCCCCTCGAAGGCGCCCATCGCCGCCCCAGGCGAATCGACAAGCAGAGTTCGATCCATAGCTCGCCGTTTCATGGAAGGAACGCAAGCGTTCGTCGAGATCAACGAGAAAAAAAGAGCCTAAAACCGGTCTACGCGCTAAAAAAGCCGCGAATTCCTGAGAATTCGCGGCGATCTTACGATGAGTTTGGCTTCGTGGCACGAGAGACGCCCCCCGTGCCAGGGCAGTCAG
The DNA here is from genome assembly GCA_963725195.1 of uncultured Alphaproteobacteria bacterium. Taxonomy (GTDB): domain Bacteria; phylum Pseudomonadota; class Alphaproteobacteria; order Rhizobiales; family Beijerinckiaceae; genus Roseiarcus. Next base: position 74,798 of record CAVRXX010000018.1, read on the forward strand.
TGCGCGATCAGACCTTGACCATCTTCTTCGGACGGCCCAGAAGGCGGTGGTGCAGCCACGTCCTCCTCCCAGACGATCGGGGTCGGCCGACGGACAAGGGCGTGCGCGAGAACCTCATCCATTCGCGATACGGGCACGATTTCGAGCCCATTCCTCACCGAACTCGGAATCTCAGCGAGGTCTTTAACGTTGTCCTCGGGTATGAGGACTTTCTTGATGCCGCCTCTGAGCGCCGCCAAAAGCTTCTCCTTGAGTCCCCCTATCGGAAGGACCCGCCCACGCAGCGTGATCTCGCCGGTCATGGCGATGTCGCGCCGCACCGGAACGCCGGTCAGCATCGACACGATAACGGTCGCCATGCCAACGCCCGCGGAAGGCCCGTCCTTGGGCGTTGCGCCCTCCGGCACGTGCACATGGATGTCTCGCTTATCGAACAACGGGGGCTCAATTCCGAAATCGACCGCGCGCGACCGCACATAGGACGCCGCCGCCGAAATTGATTCCTTCATCACCTCCTTGAGATTCCCGGTCACCGTCATGCGGCCTTTACCCGGCATCATGACGCCTTCAATCGTCAGCAGTTCGCCCCCTACCTCTGTCCAAGCCAGTCCGGTCACGAGTCCGACCTGGTCGTCGGCTTCGATCTCACCGTACCGGAACTTCGGCGGGCCAAGGAACTCGGCAACGTTCTCGCCGCTGACGACGATCACTTTGCTCTTGTGGATCAGGATCTCCTTCACCGCTTTGCGGGCAAGATTAGAAATCTCGCGCTCAAGGTTGCGCACGCCCGCTTCACGCGTATAGCGCCGGATCAACTCCGTGATGGCACTGTCTGCGACCTCCCATTCCTTGGGGTCCAGTCCATGCTTGCTCATCGAATGTGGCAGAAGGTGCCGCTTGGCGATCTCCAGCTTCTCGTCCTCCGTGTAGCCGGCGATGCGAATAATCTCCATCCGGTCCATAAGGGCGGGCGGGATGTTGAGGGTGTTGGCGGTGGTCACGAACATGACGCCAGACAGGTCATAGTCGACCTCAAGATAGTGGTCGTTGAACGTCGAGTTCTGTTCGGGGTCGAGCACCTCCAGCAGGGCCGACGACGGATCGCCACGGAAATCCATGCCCATCTTGTCGATCTCGTCGAGCAGGAAGAGCGGATTCGATGTCTTGGCCTTGCGCATCGACTGGATAACCTTCCCCGGCATTGAGCCGATGTAGGTGCGCCGATGGCCGCGAATCTCCGCTTCGTCACGGACGCCGCCGAGCGACATGCGAACGAATTCGCGGCCCGTCGCTTTCGCGATGGACTTGCCCAGCGAGGTCTTGCCGACGCCCGGCGGACCCACGAGACACAAGATCGGCCCAGTCAGCTTATTGGCGCGCTGTTGAACAGCCAGGTACTCGACAATACGTTCTTTCACTTTATCCAGGCCAAAGTGATCGGCGTCGAGGATGGTTTGCGCGGTCGGCAGGTCCTTCTTGATCTTCGACCGCTTCTGCCAAGGGATAGACAGCAGCCAATCGAGATAGTTGCGCACGACTGTCGCTTCAGCCGACATCGGCGACATCTGCCTAAGCTTCTTGACCTCCCCGAGCGCCTTCTCACGCGCTTCCTTGGTCAGTCTCGTCGATTTGATGCGCTCCTCGAGCTCGGACATTTCGTCCTTGCCCTCCTCGTCGCCAAGCTCCTTCTGAATCGCCTTCATCTGCTCGTTGAGATAGTACTCTCGCTGAGTCTTCTCCATTTGTCGCTTGACGCGCGTTCGGATGCGCTTCTCAACTTGGAGCACCGAAATCTCGCTCTCCATCAGAGCTAGGCACTTCTCGAAGCGCTTTGCAACGGACCGCATCTCAAGGATCGCCTGCTTATCGGAGAGCTTGACCGCGAGATGCGAAGCAATGGTGTCGGCAAGCTTGCCGTAGTCGTCGATCTGATTGACCGCGGTCACAACTTCGGGCGAAATCTTCTTGTTGAGCTTTACGTAACTCTCAAATTCGGAAACGACCGAGCGCGACAGGGCCTCGGCCTCGATCTTTTCGATCGGTTCGTCGGCAATCGCCAGGGCCTCAGCCTGGAAAAATCCGTCGCCGGACACGAACCGAGCTCAGCTGGGCGCGCGTCGCGCCTTCGACAAGCACTTTGACCGTGCCATCGGGCAGCTTGAGCAACTGCAGAACACTGGCCAGGGTGCCGGCAGAAAAAATGGCGTCGGGCGCCGGATCGTCGTCGGCCGCGTTCTTCTGGGTCACAAGGAGGATCGGCTTGTCGGACTTCATAACCTCTTCGAGCGCACGAATCGATTTCTCGCGCCCGACGAACAATGGAACGATCATATGCGGGAACACGACAATGTCGCGCAACGGGAGGACGGGATAGATATCTAACGTCCCGGGAGCGATGGACTTGTGTTGGTTGGTCATGGCTATCCTGAACTTCGCGAGCTGACGTTCCCGTCCGCTCCCCTTTTCTTAGTCTACAGACCTTAGACGAGACCGTCCCTGAAAGAATAACCTCACGCGCATTTCGCGACTCGAAACGCTCGCCCATTCCACGTGCGACACTTTCGCGCCCGAAAAGCAGGGAGAATTGATAATCCCTGCCGAAAGATGGGTGGGCGCCGCGCGACTTTCAAGCGGCGCGTCGAGCCGCAGACGGGATCAGCTCGCGCGCTCGGCGCGCTCAGCATATATGTAGAGCGGGCGAGCTTTGCCTTCGACGACCTCTGGGCCGATGACTACTTGTTCGACGCCGTCGAGGCCAGGCAGCTCAAACATCGTATCAAGCAAGATGCTCTCCATGATCGAACGAAGGCCGCGGGCGCCTGTCCGCCGCTCGATCGCCTTCTTAGCGACCACTCCCAGCGCCTCTTCCTGAATTGTCAGGTCGGTGTTCTCCATCTCGAACAAGCGCTGATATTGTTTGACAAGGGCGTTCTTTGGCTCGGTCAGGATCTTCTTCAGGGCATCCTCATCGAGATCCTCAAGAGTTCGCGATGACCGGCAGACGCCCGACGAATTCGGGGATGAGGCCAAACTTCAGTAGATCCTCTGGTTCGACCTCGCGGAACACTTCGCCTGTGCGTCGGTCGTCGGGCGACTGAACCTTAGCGGAAAACCCAATCGAGGTGCCTTTTCCGCGCGCCGAGATGATTCGCTCGAGACCGGAAAAGGCGCCGCCGCAAATGAATAGGATATTGGTCGTGTCAACCTGCAAGAATTCCTGCTGGGGATGCTTGCGCCCACCCTGCGGCGGAACGCTCGCAATCGTCCCCTCCATAATCTTGAGCAGTGCTTGCTGCACGCCTTCGCCCGATACGTCGCGGGTAATGGACGGATTGTCGGACTTGCGGCTGATCTTATCGATCTCGTCAATGTAGACAATGCCGCGCTGCGCCCGCTCGACGTTATAATCGGAAGCCTGCAACAATTTTAGAATGATGTTCTCGACGTCCTCGCCGACATAGCCGGCCTCGGTCAAAGTCGTAGCGTCGGCCATCGTGAACGGCACGTCGAGGATACGGGCAAGCGTTTGCGCGAGCAGCGTCTTGCCCGAACCGGTCGGCCCGATTAGCAGAATGTTCGATTTCGCCAGCTCCACGTCGCCATGCTTGGTGGCGTGATTAAGGCGCTTATAGTGATTGTGGACCGCGACTGACAGCACCCGTTTTGCCTGGGGTTGGCCAATCACATAATCATCGAGGACCTTGCATATCTCCCTAGGGGTCGGAATGCCGTCTTTGCTTTTGACAAGCGCGGTCTTGCTCTCCTCCCGGATGATGTCCATGCACAATTCAACGCATTCATCGCAGATGAATACAGTCGGCCCGGCGATCAGCTTGCGAACTTCATGCTGGCTCTTGCCGCAGAACGAACAATAGAGCGTATTTTTGGCGTCGCCTTCGGCCTTAGCCATCGCTTTTTCTCCATTTAGGCTGCTTCCGCCGAAGCGAGTCGTCAAACGCCTGACCGAGCAGCCTAATCAAACCACCCTAACGAAACGTAGCCTTGGGCCCGGCCTCGTGTTTCCCTTCGGTCCGCCGTCGGGCCAGATCGGGATCCGACAAGCAACCACCAAATCGCACGCAAAATCAAGGCCACGCCGCAAAATTCGTCGCGGCCGACCGTCAAAGCCCGAAAAAACCACGGCTCATCCGCCCCGCGGCTATACCTTCGCCTCTTCCAACTCGACCGCGCGCTTGATCGTCACCTCATCGACGATCCCGAAGGCCTTCGCCTCCTCGGCCGACATGAAATGGTCCCTATCCAGCGTTCTTTCAATGGCTTCGTAGGATTGGCCGGTGTGATGTACATAGATCTCATTCAGTCGCCTCTTGACCTTGAGGATATCCTCCGCGTGCCGCTGGATATCGGACGCCTGGCCCTGGAAGCCGCCCGACGGCTGATGGACCATGATGCGGGAATTAGGTAGCGCGAAGCGCGAACCCTTCTCGCCCGCGGCGAGCAAAAGCGAGCCCATCGACGCCGCTTGCCCGATGCACATCGTTGTCACTTTGGGACGAATAAACTGCATTGTGTCGTAGATTGATAGGCCCGCCGTCACGACTCCGCCGGGCGAATTGACGTAGAGGGCAATTTCCTTCTTCGGATTATCGGCCTCAAGAAAAAGCAATTGGGCCACCACCAGCGAAGCCGATACGTCGTCAACGGGACCGACCATGAAGATGATGCGTTCACGCAACAGTCGCGAGAAAATATCAAACGAACGCTCGCCGCGCGCGGATTGTTCGATAACAATCGGCACGAGATTATTGGTGTAGTAATCGACGTGATCGCGCATTAGTCTGTTTCTCTCACCGGAATTGGCCGGCCGCGGGCCGACGCCATAACATAGGCGTCCCTAGTCGGCTCGAAAAGAGGCGCGGCCCCACTGGCATCAGGGACGAGGCCCTTCGCTTTCGGCGCTCAGCTCACCGAGAAGCTCGTCATCGATCGGCTTGAGGAGCTCTGCCCTGGTTACATTCCGCTCCTCGACCTTGGCGAGTTCCAAGATATGGTCGACCACCTTCTCTTCGTAAAGCGGAGCTCGCAGCTCAGCCAAGGCTTGGCTGTTGTTTCGGTAGAAATCCCAGACTTGCTTTTCTTGGCCCGGAAACGACCGCGCTCGGGCGATCAGGGCTTGAGTCATCTCCTCGTCTGAAACCTTCACCTCCGCCCTCGTTCCGACTTCGGCCAACAAAAGCCCTAGGCGCACCCGCCTTTCGGCAATCTTCCGGTAGTCGGCCCTCGCTGCCTCTTCCGTCGTGCTCTCATCGGCGAAGGTACGCCCCGTGGCCTGCTGCTCACGGGTTACTTGCTCCCAGATCGAATTGAACTCCTGATTGACCAGGCCTTCCGGCAGCTCGAACGAATAAAGCTTGTCGAGCTTATCGAGGAGTTGGCGTTTAAGCTTATCGCGCGAGACACGCGCGTACTCTGCGGCGATCCGATCGCGGATCGTTTCCTTGAGCTTGTCGAGACTTTCCGAGCCAACGCTCTTGGCGAATTCATCGTCGAGGACGAGCGGCTCGCGCGCGGCCACAGCCTTTACCGTGACCGCGAAGTCGGCCATCTTCCCCGCTAGAGCGCGCTCGGCATAAGCCTCCGGGAAGGTGGCCGCGACCCTGCGTTTGTCGCCCACGACGACACCAATAAGCTGGTCCTCGAACCCGGGCAGGAACGTGTTCGAACCCAGCGCAACCTGAACGTCCCTCCCTTCGCCCCCCTCGAAGGGAACGCCGTCGATTGTTCCGTCGAAATCGATCGTGACGCGGTCGTGGATCTCGGCTTTCGCGCCCGCGGCCTTCTCGCTGTAGACGCGGCGCTCCTCAGCTAGGCGATCGAGCGCGGCCTCAACATCCGCTGGCTCGACAGCAGACGTCAGACGCTCCACTGATATTTGAGAGAACTCACCAATCTCGAACACCGGCAACACCTCAAGCGCGACCTTGAAGTTGAGGTCGCCGCGGGCCTCGAGCGCGGCGTCGATAGCCGCCTGATCCTTCGGTAGCTCGACCTTTGGCTCGCGGGCGAGACGCAGGTGGTTGTCGTCGACGATCTTCTTGTTCGCGTTGGCGATCGCTTCTTGCATGACATCGGCCATCACCGACTTGCCGTAAACCTTACGCAAATGCTCGACCGGCACCTTGCCGGGGCGGAAGCCCTTGATGCGGACCTTCGCCTTCATATCCTCCAACTGCCCATTGAGCTTCGCCGCCAAGTCGCTCGCCGGCAGCGAAATGTCGTACTCCCGCTTAAGCCCCTGACTTAGCGTCTCGGTCACCTGCATTTTGCGTTCCGCCTTGTGGTCGTTGCGGCCGATGACCGCGGCTGGCCGATAATTTCCAATCGCCCGATCGTCAATTGGTGCAGGCGCGTGCGGGGTCGCGAAGGAAATGGTGCGGGCGGAGGGACTCGAACCCCCACGACTTTCGTCACCGGAACCTAAATCCGGCGCGTCTACCAGTTCCGCCACGCCCGCCGCAAGCGCCGGCTTGACGAGGCCGATTTGCTTTCGGGGTTCTATATCAGCTTGTTCGCTCTGCGCCATAAAAAACTGACCTGCCCGGCCCGCCGGTTCATTTACGCAGGACAGCGGCGATGGCGATGGTGAAAAGCCCGCTCGCGAGAAGAAGGCCGATTGCGTCGTCGACCCGCTCGGTTAAGAAGAGCTGTGCCAAGAGAAACCTGCTGATCGCGACGCACATGCCGGCAAAACCAACGAATATGGCTACCTTACGCATGGAACGGCCCTCGTTGCCGGAAGTGCCTTGTCAGCATATTCGGCGCCGCGCGCCGCGCGCCAAAATGGGACAGATGGCGTGACCCCCACCCGTCGAGCCGTTTTGAGCTGCGGCCTTGCAGCGGCCGTTTGGCGCCTGGCCGGCAGACCGCGAGGGGACGCCCTCGCACGGGCAGCAGGCGGTATTCTCAATTTCGAAGTCGCGCCGGCGAGGCTTCAACCGGCCCCGTACCCAGCTGAGCCGGCGGCCATTTACGCCTATGACGGGGTAATACCCGGCCCGCTTATCCGGCTCAGACAAGGCGACGAGTTGAGGTTAAGGCTCTCGAACAGGCTCCTCGACCCGACCACGCTAAGCTTTCCTGGCTTACGCGCGGCGAACTCGGTTGCCGGAATAGGTGGCCTTACCCAGGAAAGGCTCAGGTCCGGTGCGAGCGCCGAAATCCGCTTCATACCACCGGATGCGGGTTTCAATCTTTACCTACCGCACGCGGGCTTGACTGATCCCGGCCAGCAAGGACATGGGCTATTCGGACCGATCATCGTTGACGAGACGAAGGCTCCGGACGTCGATCTCGATACGGCGGCGGTGCTGTCTGACTGGAACGTCGAGTTCGAGCGGTCAGATCACGGATGATTTCGCCGATCTCGTGATCGGGCGGGAAAGCGGTCGCAAGGCCTGGGTCATTTTGACCAATGGCGCGCCGGCCCCATTGAAACTCAGCGCCCGGCCTAGCGCTCGTGTGCGCCTCCGCCTTGGCAACGCTACGACCGCGCGTCTAACAACCGTCGCGATCACCGGCGTGAAACCCTTTATTGTCGCCGTCGACGGTCAGCCGAGCGAGCCCTTCGAACCGCTCAACAGCCAGTTCCCAATGGGTCCAGGCGCCCGGTTTGAATTGATGTTCGATATGCCGCGCAACCCCGGCGCGAACGTCCGCCTCGACGTGCGTGGGGACGCCGGCGAGGAGGACCACCCATTTATTGCGATCGCGTCCGAAGGCGAGCCGGTCGCCTCCCGCTCCGAGCCGCCTCGGCTCCCCTCCAATCCGTTGCTGCCGGCTGAAATCGCGCTAGAATCCGCGAGGCGCTGCGATTTCGCGGTCAGCGGCGGCGACGCGCAAGCCTTCTTGGTCAATGGCGTAAGCTTCGCCGATTGGGCGCCGAAGCCGGCCTATGTCATCCCGCGCGGTCACCCCGTCGTGTTCGCGCTCGCCAACAAGACAGCGGTCGTCCAGGCGCTACGCCTGTGGGGCCACGTCGGACGGCTCCTGCACTCGATGGATGACGGCTGGGAGCCCTACTGGCGCGACACCGTCCTTATTCAACCGGGCCGCACCGCCCATGTCGCGTTCGTCGCCGACAACCCGGGAAAATGGGCGCTCGAATCGGCGATTCCCGAACATCGCGTCGCCGGGGTAGGCACCTGGTTTCAGGTGGGATGAAAACCGTTCTCCGCTCGTCACCAGGTCTGCGGACGCTCGGAGCCGGTCCGCTCCGATCGAAGATCTTGAATTCGCCCTTCACAAAAACGTGAACGACAAGCGCACAAGCGCTTTCTCCCCCATCAAAATCAAGAAAGAATGTCGGCGCCGTCGGGAAACGGATAACCCGCAACCGGGAAAATAGGTCGCGGACGTCCCAGAACTCGACGCGGATGCAAGCTGCGACGCTGGCGGCGTGCGGGCCGCTAAGCCCGCGAAGAGGAAACAGCAAGAGGAGAGATCATGAAATTCCGCACTCGGTTGGCGCTCGGATCGGGCCTTCTCACGGTCCTGGCGTTCGGGGCCATGGCGGCGACGGGCTTCACGCCGGCAAGGGCGCAGACGCAACTGACGCCAACGCCACAGGAGTTCCTGGATGCCGCGAGCGACACGGCGAACTGGATCCTGCCGGCCAAGAGCTACACGGGCAATCACTACAGCCCGGCGACTCAGATCACGCCGGACAACGTCGGCGGCCTGCAGCTTGCCTGGAAGTTCACGCTCGACGATCCCGGACCGATGGAAGTTTCGCCCATCGTCTACAACGGGACGATGTACGTCACCTCGGCCCACGACCACGTCTATGCCTTAGATGCAGCGACCGGGAAGCTCAAATGGAAGTTCGCGAACAATCCGCACGTTATCTCCTTCGCGGCCAACCGCGGCATCGCGCTGCTTGATGGCAATGTCTATGTCGGCACGCTCGATGGCCATCTGATCGCGCTGAACGCCGAGAACGGCGAGAAGGTGTGGGACAAGGTGACGGTGGATGACACTGCCAACGCATTCTACACGATGGCGCCGGTGCCGTACCACGACCCGAACACCAACCAGGATCTGTTGCTGCTGGGCGTGTCCAACGGCGATTGGGGCGGCAACGGCAACATGTCCGCCTATGACCCGAAGGACGGCCACGTGGTCTGGCGCTGGGAAACGGTGCCCGGCCCCGGCGAGCCCGGCCATGACACGTGGAGCGGCGATTCCTGGAAGCGCGGCGGCGCCTCCACCTGGGGCGGCGTGACCATCGATACCGACACCCATACGATGTACCTCAATCTCGGCAATCCCGGCCCGGATTTCCTTGGGTCGGTGCGCGAGGGCGACAACCTCTATTCGGATTCGATGGTCGCTTTGGACCTTTCCGGCTCCAAGCCGAAGCTGAAATGGTATCATCAGTTCATCCCCCACGACACACACGACTGGGATCCGCCGATGCAGCCGGTGCTGTTCACCGGCAAGGTGAACGACGCCACGCGCAAGCTGGTCGCGACAGGCGACAAAGCGGGCAATTTCTGGATTCTTGACGCCGAGACCGGAAAGCTTGTCGACCACACGGCAGCCAGTTTCCAGAAGGGGCAGAACGCCGCGCCAAGCCTTGAAGGCAACATCGCCTGCCCGAACACGCTCGGCGGCATCGAGTACCAGGGCGGCGCGTTCGATCCTGCGACCAACGCGTTCTATGTCCCAAGTCAAAACGAGTGCGGCTTTTGGACCGCGACCAAGGATGTCGTCTACATCGCCGGCCAGTTCTACCTGGGCGGCGCCTTTCCGAAGCTCGTCGGCCCGAACACCGGCCAGTTGAACGCCATTGATGTCTCAACCGGAGTGTTCAACTGGCGGCACCCCTTCAACCTGCCAAACTACGGCGGAGCGCTGGTCACCGCGTCAGGCCTCGTGTTTTCCGGCAACCTCGGCGGCGCCGAAAACGCCTTCGACGCAAAAACTGGCCGACTGCTCTGGGGCTATGACACCGGAGCCATGATCCAGGCGCCGTCGGAAGCCTACGAGACGAACGGCAAGGAGTACATCGTCGTCGCCTCCGGCCAGGCCGGCAATGCCGCCGTCCCCGAGCTAACGGCCACCGGGCAGCCGGCGATCATCTCAGCCTTCACGGTGAAGTAAACCCGCGTGCGTTGCTTTTCATTCGGGACCTTCGCGCCGGTCCGCTTGGTCGGACCGGCGTTTCTTCTTGGCATGGCCGCCTCCCTCGCGGCGCCCTCCCCGGCGACGGCCGCGGATGACGACCATGCCCAGGCGCTCGCGGCCCTGGCCGACGTGAAGGCGGCGATCGCCGAGCTTGTGCGGGCCGACGCCAGCTACGCAACCGACCGCAACATCTATCGCCGCGCCAGCCAGCGCGCCATCAACGCGCTCGCTGGCGTGCATGGCGAAGGCTACGACGCCAGCGTCGACTCGGCGGGCGACGCGGCGGGAGCGATCGGCCATGTCGACGCCTTGCTGGACCGCAAGGATACGCCGGTCTGGGTCGACTCGCTGCATGGCGCCGAGGCCAACATGCGCGCCGCCGTCGTGCACTTGCATGATTCACTCAAGGCGCGCGAACTGATGGATTACGAGATCGCAGCCTCGCGAGCGCTCACCTACCTGGAAGTGGCCCGCGGCCGGCCGACCGATCTCGGCGTGCTCGGCGGACTGGAGGGCGCGCTGGCGAACACGGAGCTTGGCGTACCGGCCGGCGCGACGCAGCACGACGCATGCGCAACGCCGTCTGTGGCGCTGTCCTATGGCACGCGCAACGGCTATCTTGCCTGGATCGCGTTGCCCGCAAGCGACGGGACACATCTGCTCGCGGAGAATCCAGGCGGCGTCGAGATCACCGTCCAGAACGGGATTGTGGCGCTGCGCACCGCCGCGGCCGCGCTGGTCGCCAAGTCCTGTAGCGGTCATGCCGCCGCCGCGACGACGAGCCAGACGGCCGTCGCGCAGGCCAACGCGCCTCAGCCTGCCGCGGCGCCTGCCGCCGCCGCGCCTCCCGCGCTCTACACCGAGGCGCAGGCCGCGAGGGGCGCGCAGATCTATGCGCAGAAATGCGTAGCCTGCCACGGCGAGAACCTGCAAGGCACGGCGGCGCCCTCGGTCGCCGGCACTGATTTTCTGGACACGGCGCAACGCAACGGTTGGACGCTGTCGATCATCCGCTACATCGTCTTCTCGTTGATGCCCCGCAATGCGCCAGCCTCTCTGGCGCCGGACGAGAGCGCGGCGCTGATGGCGTTCCTGCTCGCATCCGACTGCTATCCCGCCGGGGCGACGCCGTTCCCGGCTGCGGATAACCCCGCGTTCGCGAGCATCAAGCTCGGCCCACCGCCGGGGCGGCCACCAGGCCAGAACGATAAGGGGGTCTGCAAAGCCAATTGACTCTGAAAGCCTTCGGCCGAGCATCGGCGCTGTCCCGCGTCAGACACAGTTCTCCGCTGAACTCCCTCAAACAACCGACCGGTAGCGACGGATTAGCAAATAGACGACGCCCGCCGCGAGCAGGCAAAGAATCGTGGCGTACAATGTTCCGTAATCCGAGTCGCTGAACGGCAGGCCTTTGGTGTTCATGCCGAAATAGCCGGTCACGAAGGCCGGAGGCAGCAGCACGGTTGTCACGACCGTGAGCGCGAAGAGGTTGCGATTGGTCGCGGTCGCAAGCTGCGCCGCCATTTCCTCCTGCAGAAGCCGCGCGCGATCGGCCTGCAGATGGAGGTCGGCCGCGAAAGCGTCGACCCGCTGCCGGACCCTCGAGCCGAGGTCGCGATACGTCTGAAGGACGCTCTCTCCGCGGTTTTGTTCGAGTTGCACCAGCACGCTATGAGCGGCTTGAACCAGTCGCTCCTGGCGAGATATGCCTCTTCGCAACTGTAACAGCGCAGCCCTTTCGTCGCTCACGGCGTCGGACAAAATACGGTCTTCGATACGATCCAGTTCGCTGGCGCTTTCTTGCGCGGCCTCGCCGATCGAGTCGGCGGCGGCGATAAGCAGGCGTTCGAACAGCGCAGCGCTATCTTCGAAGGTTGCGCCTTTTTCCGTTTGGTCTTTAACCGCCATAGCGGAGCGCGCTGCGTGGTGGCGCGCGGTCAGGAGGAACTGCGGCCACAGGGCGAAACGCAAATCCGTCGCCTCCATTCCCGCCGTTTGGTCTTCGTGCCGGAGGTCGTGAAGCGTTCCCCACAGGGCTTCCCCCGCCCAGTGCAGCCTCGGATGGCGATCCTTGGATAGAAACACCTCGCGGGCCGCGGGAGTAAGGGCCTCCTGTGTGGCGATCCACTCGCGCGTGCGCGCGTTTCCCAAGATCAGGTGCACCCAAACAAATCGCTGCCCGTGCATGAGGTCTATCGACGAATCTGCCGGTAAAGCGGCCGTCCGCGCCCGTCTTCGCCAAACTCGAACGCCCAGGCCACCCCGGGCCCTACGTCGGCCAAGTCGATTCGCGCCGGTACACTCATCTGCCCCACCTTGTGAGCCGCTATTTTTAGACGCCCTGGATGAAGGGAGCGTGTCAGACACGCTCAAAAAGATTGTCGGCAGTAGGAACCGGGCACGTTCACAACCACTTCTTCCACCGGAAGAAGACGTAGGGTCCCACCGCGACCAGCACCATGAGAACGAGCGCGGCCGGATAGCCCCACGGCCACTCAAGCTCCGGCATGACCTTGAAATTCATCCCATAGATCGAGGCGATCATCGTCGGCGGCATGAAGATGACCGCCAGCACCGAGAACAGCTTGATGATGTCGTTCTGCGCAAGGTTGATGAAGCCGAGGGTGGCGTCGAGCAGAAACTGCACCTTCTGCGCCTTGAAGCTCGCGTCCTGCTCGAGCGACTGGAGGTCGCGCAAAGCCGATTTTGTCGCCTCCCGCACCAGCTTCGGCGCATCTGCGGAGCGCCCTTCCGACGATAGGAACAGCAGGAGCCGCTCGAGCTCAACGAGGCTTTCGCGCAAATTGGAGATCGTTTCGTCCTTGCGGCCCAGCGCATCGAGGGTCTCGGAATAGATCCGGCTACGCGTCCCCTGATCGCCCTTGGCTCGAAACACCCGGCTGGCGATGGAATCGAGCTCGACGCCGACCTTGTTCAGCGCCCGGGCGGAGCGATCAACAATGGCGTTGATAAGACCGACCGCCACTGCATCCGGATGCAGCGCCTGCGTCGGAATTTTGCCCAGCCTCTGACCGAAGAGCTCGAAGGCTTCTCCGGGATCGTAGCGGACCGTGACGAGCGCTTTCGGACCAAGGATGAAGGTGACGCCAGCGACGTCTGGCGTATTCTCGGCCTCGCTGACCACGCTGGCGTGCAGGTAGCGCACGCCATTCTCGGCGTAATACGATTTCAGACGGTTCGGCGAAATCGGGGTCGGAGCGCGACGGCACTTGGCAGCCAAGATAGCGCTCCACCTTCTGGTCCTCATCCAAGGTTGGCTCGACCATGTCGATCCAGATCGCGCCAGGCGGAATTGGCTCAGCAGGGTCCAGAATCTTCCGCTCGAGCCCGACGCCCGTTGTCGTCCCTGCAACGGGGTTGGTTTTGACGGCATAGTGGACAATTAGCACGGTTCGACCTCTGCTTCAGCCAAAGCGCTCCGGTGGGATTACATGAATTCTCATCGCTTTGCCTGTCGCCAGCTTGCGCGATGAGCGGGCCTATCGGGCCGTCGGAACGGGAGGCGCGCACTTCTGCGCGCGCTTGAGCCTTTTCAGGGTGTTAGGCGCCTTCTTCCGCAACTCGAACGACCTACCGCTGCGACCCGAAGCCGCGCGGGATTTCGAGATTTGCTGACATTTTTCGTAAGGACTGCGAAGATAAGGTGACACCGGATTACTCTTCCGAATGCTACGCCTATCCAGAGGTTTGAATATAGCTTCTAATCACTTTAATTATCTATCCATTGTAAGGGATTGTTATAATTGTAGACCCATCAGAAAAACCTCGGACCGCTAGGAACAACCGAGCTGCGCGCAGCAACGCTAGCAACACCAGATACCGCGACAGCCTCCTGATATTATTGAGATAATTGATGGGAGCGTGACACCGGTGAGAACAAATAAAGAACAAAAGCTTGCGCTTTGACGCCGATCGCGGCATAGTGAGCTATGTTCGAGACCCGCGCCCGGAAGGGCCCCGCTCTCGTTTCCACCAAATCTTCCCTCCAGACCTCTCAATCGCGTCCTGCCGAAGGCGTCGTTCGCCTGCGCGGGCCTTTTCTACACTTCTTGAGGCGCTCATGACCGACGCGAATCCAGCGACCCGACCGAAACGGGCCAGATCAAACCGCGCCGAACGGGTTCTCGCCTCGCTGATCGCAGGCGCTGGGCTCGACGAAATCGGCGCGGCGGAACGGCTGACCCGGAAGCGAACTGAAAGCATCCTCCGTCAAGAGCTACGCAACCGCTGGGTCGCGCCCGCCGAAGACTTCGCCCGGCTGCAGATCGCCCGGCTCGAGCAGATGCTCCTCAAGCTCCTCGACCGGCTCCAGAATGGCGACCTCGAGGCGATCGACCGCGCAGTGAAGATCGTCGACCGGCTCGACCGCTATCATGGCTTCACGAAGGCGAAGCGCATCCCCGAGCAGTACGGCGAAGAGGAGCGTGCTCGACTTCTGAAAAAGTTGAACGAGGTCGCCGAGCGCCTCCAGCCGGAAAAGCCTGCCGAATGATGGACGATGCGGCTGAGCCCGCCCGGGCGCGGCGCGCCCGGCCTGCGCGCCCTCGTCCTGGCTCGAGCGAGCGGATCAGGCGCGCCGCTGATCTTGTGGACCTCAATCTCGACACGCGCGTGCGATTGCTCGAGGAAATGACGCCGCTCGAATGCGCGCAATTGTTCCACGACTGGACGTTTTGGGCGCGCGACGACCAAGCGCCGCCCCCCGGGGACTGGATCATCTGGCTCATCCTCGCCGGACGCGGCGCCGGCAAGACACGGGCCGGCGCGGAGGCGGTGCGCGGGTGGGTGCAGACCTATCCGATCGTGAACCTGATCGGAGCTACCCTTGCCGACGCCCGCGACATCATGGTCAGGGGCGAATCCGGCATTCTCGCCAGCTGCCGGCGCGACGAGCGCCCCCACTTTTTCGCTGCCGACCTTCGGCTCGAATGGCCAAACGGCGCGGTGAGTTCACTGTTCTCAGCCGAGGAGCCCGATAGGCTCCGGGGCAAGCAACACATGAAACTGTGGTGCGACGAACTCGCCGCCTGGCGTCAGCCCGAAGCGTTCGATCAGGCGATGCTCGGCTTGAGGCTCGGAGACAAGCCGCAGGCGATCGTCACCACCACTCCGCGCCCGAGCAAGATCATCAAGGCGCTCGCTGCCGGCAAGGACACGATCGTCACCCGCGGCTCGACCTTCGACAACCGGGCTCATCTGGCGCGCGCGTTCTTCGAACGGATCACGGCGCGCTACAAGGGCCGCGCCATCGGGCGCCAGGAGCTGTTCGCCGAAATCGTCGAGGAAGCGCCGGGAGCTTTGTGGACGCGCGCCCTCCTCGAGCGCCAGCGCGTTGCGCCTGAAGCGGCGCCGAAGGAATTCGCCGAAATCGTGATTGCCGTTGATCCGCCGGCGCGTTCGGGCTCAAAATCCGACGAATGCGGGCTCGATCGTCGCGGCGAAAGCGGAAAACGGCCTCTTCTATGTGCTCGCCGACCTCACGAGCCAGGGCGAGACGCCTGGCGCGTGGGGCGCACGAGTCGGCGCAGCCTTTCGCGGCTTCAAGGCGAACCGGGTCGTGGCCGAGATCAACAACGGCGGCGACATGGTCGCCGAGGTCCTGCGCCAGAGCGAGCCCAATCTGCCGGTGCGCGCGGTCCACGCGACGCGTGGAAAATTTTTGCGAGCAGAGCCGATCGCCGCCGCTTATGAGCGCGGTCTCGTGTTCCATGTCGGGGCGTTCAGTGAAGCTCGAGGATCAGCTCTGCGCGCTGACGCCTGATTTCGATCGCCGCGCCATGGGCTTCTCGCCCGACCGCGCCGACGCGCTGGTCTGGGCGCTTGCCGACCTCCTTGGCATGGGGCGCGGGAGCGCGGGGGGGATGATGGAGTATTGGATGAGAGACGGCGGTCGCAACTCCGCGGACCAAAAGGCTTGATGGAGGATCCTGCAGTCGGCTATCCGATCGGCAACGCGGTCGCCGACGCCGCACGGGCACAAGGCCTAACGGGGGTCGTCTAGCCTTCCATTCGCCGTCCGGAAAGAAGCTGCATCGTGGCCTTTGCGGCCGCACGCGGTGCAGTTTGTCGTCCCCGGGGCGATTTATCGACTCAAATGGTCCGGCGATTCGAAGCCCGCCGTCACGAGGATTTCCAAGTAGCGGCCGCGTTTAGGGCAAGGCGGCTGACGCTATTGGCGGGGCGGCAACTCGCCGGCAGACACGGCATGCAGCGTCGCGCCGAGCTTGCGGTTGAACTCTTCGGCCTCGAATTGGGCGTTGACGGCTTCCGTCTTGTCCTCGCGGGGCTGCGGACATTGGGCGTCAGCGCCCGCCGCGCCCGACCGTTCCAGAATCGTCTTGAACGCGCTTTCGAGCTCGACCCGACTGCGCTCGGCAGCGAACACGTCCGTGATCCAGACGTCAGCGCCGCTTTTCGACGAAGCGACGCAGAAGGTCCAACGCGGCTGAGCACGAGCCATCATCGGGACGAAAGCGGCAATCGCGAGCAACCCAATCGCGCGTCGCACGTCATCCTCTGAACTCGGAACGTCTCGCAGACCCGTTGTCCCACAGGGAGGCCAAGCGCCCTCGGGCGCTGCGCCCAACGATCGCGACCTTTACCCCAGCCTTTAACCCCATCATGTCATTTCGCCAAGGAACCGATCCCATGTCGGACGCCCTCAGACGGCCCCTGCCCCCAAGCGTTTTCGCCCGCCTCGCCGATGCGGCGCGCTATGTGATCACTGGAGTGTCGCCGGACACCTGGTTCGGGCCGCTGCAGCCGCTTCAGCCGATGGCGCCGCCGGAAGTCAAGGGGCGGCGGTGGGACTATCCGTTCGGCGCCAATCTCAACTATATCCCGCGCTCCGACGACGGCGTTTCGTTCGCCGAATTGCGCGGGCTCGCCGACGCCTTGCCGCTCCTGCGCGCAGTGATCGAGACGCGCAAGGACCAGATCGCCGCGCAGAGCTACGCGGTCCGCCCGCGCGACGGGAAGGCCTCGCCTGCGGCCGCGCAGGCGATCGAAGCCGTCACGCGCTTCCTCGCCCGCCCCGATCGGCGACATTCGTTCGCCGACTGGCTCAGGATGCTGCTCGAGGACATGCTGGTCATCGACGCGGCGACCCTTTATCCGCGCTACAATCGCGGAGGATCGCTCTACGCGCTCGACGTCATCGACGGGGCGACGATCAAGCCGCTGATCGGCGAGGACGGACGCGCGCCCGAGCCGCCCGACCCGGCCTATCAGCAGATCCTGAAAGGGGTCCCCGCCGCCGACTTCTCCGTCGAGGAGCTCCTCTATCTGCCGCGCAACGTGCGTGCGCACAGGCTCTATGGCATGAGCCCGGTCGAGCAGATCGCGCTCACCATCAATATTGCCCTGAGGCGCGACGCGGCGACGCTCGATTACTATCGCGTGGGCTCCACGCCCGACGCCTTCGCCACGCTGCCCAAGGAATGGACGGCCGACCAGATCCGCTCGTTCCAGGACTATTTCGACGCGCTGATGAGCGGCAACCTGGCTCGGCGGCGCCAGACCAAGTTCATGCCCGCCGACTTCAAGCTGATCGAGGCCCGCCAGCCGCCGCTGAAGGACCAGTACGACGAGTGGCTGGCGCGGCTCATCTGCTACGCCTTCTCGGTTCCGGTCTCGGCTTTCGTGAGCCAGGTCAACCGGGCGACCGGCGAGACCTTGCGCCAGCAGGCGGCGCAGGAAGGGCTGGTTCCGCTCAAGGCGTGGGTCAAGAACGCGCTCGACCACGTGATCTGCGTGTGCATGAACGAGCCTTCGCTCGAGTTCGTGTGGGTCGGCGACGACGCGGTCGATCCGCTCGAGCAGGCGCAGACGCTGCAGATCCTGGTCGGGGCCGGCATCAAGACACGCGAGGAGGCAAGAGCGGATTTGGGGCTCGCGCCGGCGGGCGGGAGCGCGCCGGGCAATCCGCAGGCCGGACTGGGGAAGTACAACAGCAACCACGACGAGCGGGGGCTGTTCGCGACGGCGGACAATGCCGCCGGACCGGTAGGCAGCCCGACGCGCAAGCCTCGGCCGACGGGCATGCAAATCGCGGGCAACGATGCGGCGAGGTCGGACGCGACCGTCGACGGCGGAACCGCCAATCAAGCCGCTGTCGCGCAGACGAGCTCCAACGCAGGCGGGGACAACGGGCCGGCCCCCGCCCGATCCGCTCAGAACACAGGCCTCGACGACCGAACCTCTCAATCCCCCGACCACCAAGCGCAGTCGCAGCGAATGCCAATTATTCATGACGTACCGGATGATGCGATTTCGCTTGCGGCTGGCGACGGAGAGTCCTTCTACGCCCCACCCGATGCCGATTTTCTGAAGGTGTACGCGGCAGGTGAGGCGAATTGGCAAAATCCGTTCGCCGCCATCTCTGCTATTTGGGTTAATGGCACTTATGATTTCCAGCGCGATGACGGGAGTTTTTATTCCGCCTATACGAACGCGTCTAACTACGCAGTAGGCGTATACATGGCGGGAGCAGGCTACTCGCACCACGCAACCATTTCTATTGGTAGCTTCTTGGCAAATTCATATTCCTCAAATCCTGGTCGGAAGACCCAGCAAGCTTGGTGGACACGGGGTTGGAATGATGCCACAGACGGCGTTGGACTATTTTCGCCGAAGCACGATTGAAATAGGTCGACTATGGATCGCTTCCGCAGGTCAAAGAACTTTATCCTTTGGTTCTTGATCCTTGCGAATGCGCCAGGACTCATCGCGTATATTTTTTTTGCATCGGGGCTTTGGATACTGCCTGGGCAAGAAGGTCTGCCTCATGACGCAAGGGGCGATCTGTTGTGGGGATTGGCGGTATTCCCTTTTTTGGCAGTATGTACGCTAATCAACCTTATCATGTCGCGCTCAGTATTGATTCATTTGTTTTTGTACCGCGACTATCGCTTGTTTTCGCTATGGCTCTTCATCGTCGTCATTTGGTTCGGCACTGTCAAATACGACCTTGGGCGGCATTTTGCCTACGATCGTCTCCCTCGGCAGGAGTCCAGCAACCCGTAGCGGGCAGTCCTCTGGCCGCTCGACGTCATCGACGGGGCGACGATCAAGCCGCTGATCGGCGAGGACGGACGCGCGCCCGAGGCTCCGGACCCGGCCTATCAGCAGATCCTCAAGGGCATCCCCGCCGCCGACTTCTCGGTCGAGGAATTGCTCTACCTGCCGCGCAACGTGCGCGCCCACCGGCTCTACGGCATGAGCCCGGTCGAGCAGATCGCGCTCACCGTCAACATTGCGCTGAGGCGCGACGCCGCGACGCTCGATTACTATCGCGCGGGCTCGACGCCCGACGCCTTCGCCACGCTGCCCAAGGAACCAGGACTATTTCGACGCGCTGATGAGCGGCAACCTGGCTCGGCGGCGCCAGACCAAGTTCATGCCCGCCGACTTCAAGCTGATCGAGGCCCGCCAGCCGCCGCTGAAGGACCAGTACGACGAATGGCTGGCGCGGCTCATCTGCTACGCCTTCTCGGTTCCGGTCTCGGCTTTCGTGAGCCAGGTCAACCGGGCGACCGGCGAGACCTTGCGCCAGCAGGCGGCGCAGGAAGGGCTGGTTCCGCTCAAGGCGTGGGTCAAGAACGCGCTCGACCACGTGATCTGCGTGTGCATGAACGAGCCTTCGCTCGAGTTTGTGTGGGTCGGCGACGACGCGGTCGATCCGCTCGAGCAGGCGCAGACGCTGCAGATCCTGGTCGGGGCCGGCATCAAGACACGCGAGGAGGCGCGGGCCGACCTGGGGATTGCGCCGGAGGGCGGCGCGCCACCGGTCGCCAAGCGCGGGGTTCAGCACGCGCTATTGGGGAAGTTCAATCCACATCACGACGAGCGAGGCCAGTTCGCGGCAGCGGACAACGCGGCCGGGCCGGTGGGCAGCCCGACCCGCAAGCCGCGGCGAACTCCCGTGCAAGTCGCGAGCAACGATGCGATGATGTCGGATGCGGGACCGTCAGTCCTCGCCCAAGCCGAAGGCGAGGAAGACGAAGAGCCTCGGCCAGACGAGAACAGCGAGAACGGGATCATCGAGTATTTCGATCCCGATACGGGACGTATCGTTCCCTACCCGGCCACGGCTATACCACCGCAGGGCTGGGTCGACATGCGAAGCCTGCGTGACCCAAGCAAGCCGACATATTTCGAGCCACAGGGAGGGGCGCCCAAAGGTGAAGACGCCGAGGCCACGCCCGCCAGCGCACCCGGCGTTCCGCCATCGGGGGCCACGGATAATCCTTCCGATCACCTCAATTCAGCAGACCAGGATGAAGATGTTGAATTCGGGGCGACGCGCGGCCCGAAGGTTGCGAATGATGATCTTCTTGGTGAACATTTTTGGAAGCATCGGTACGATTTTGACGCCGATACCGAGGACCAATACGAAGAATTAGCCGCAGCATTTTTAACCAATCCAAACAACCCCGATGTTCTAGAAATAATGCGAGACGACGGCGACATTGTGAGATTTAATCCAATGACCGACGAATTTGGCATATTATCCGGCGCTGGTAACATTCGCACATACCAGCGCCTCGATTTGAGCAAGCACAATTATCCTTCCAATGTCGAGTATTTCCGAGCCCAAAAAGGACGCCCCCGATGAATATATGCCCGGTATGCGGTTATGGTGAACTGCATGAACCTGCTTACGACCGTTTCGGTTGCGCATCGTTCGAAATATGCCCGTGCTGCGGGATAGAATTTGGTCTAGAAGATTCCGGAAGATCGCATGAATCTCTGCGAGACGCATGGATCGCTAAGGGTATGCCATGGTGGAGTCCTGTACGGAAGCCGCCGCGCGGTTGGGACCCGGCGCAGCAGCTGCGGTCTGTGACGAACCACTCAAAACGCGCGGCTGCGGTGCCAAGCTCAGTTTGCGACGACATGGACGCTCGACGGAAGTAACGTTCGACGCGCCGGCTCTCTCCTTTCGCTCGACATCATCGCGCTCACCGTCAACATTGCGCTGAGGCGCGACGCCGCGACCCTCGACTATTACCGCGCCGGCTCCTCGCCCGACGCCTTCGCGACGCTGCCCAAGGAGTGACGGCCGACCAGATCCGCTCGTTCCAGGACTATTTCGACGCGCTGATGAGCGGCAACCTGGCTCGGCGGCGCCAGACCAAGTTCATGCCGGCGGAGTTCAAGCTGATCGAAGCCCGCCAGCCGCCGCTCAAGGACCAGTACGACGAGTGGCTGGCGCGCCTCATCTGCTACGCCTTCTCGGTGCCCGTTTCGGCTTTCGTGTCGTAGGTGTCGTTGGCCCCTCCCACATCCGACCTCCGACCTCACCGTATCATGAGGGAATGCCTCAGTCCCGCCGGAGAGGACTATTGACGACGCAGTACGCTCAAGGCTTGGGTCAAGAACGCGCTCGACCATGTGATCCGGGTGTGCATGAACGAGTTGCTCGAATTCGTGTGGGTCGGCGACGACGTAATCGATCCGCTGGAGCAGGCGCGGTCGCTGTAACCGACGAACAGGGCTCTCCACGCCAGGAAGATATTCGGCTAACAGCACGCCTGACCGTCCAATCTAGGTCTGCGCGAAACGATCCTGCCCTCCAACCCCAGCAAATCCGGGGCTCTAGAACAAAAAGAGAACATTTCCTTGACCGCTTACGCCCGCTTCCCAGTCGCGCCGATATTCATGATTTGGAGCTTCGCCTGGGCGAGCGCTTGGAACTCGTTGGCTGTCCGCTTCGACCGGGCTTTCGACCCACATCTTTCTTGATGATGGGCGTGATCGCTTTGGGTCGCAATTGTGCGTCGACACGAAACAGATCGCCGGCCATGCCAAGACATACATGTGCGTTGTCGGAGCGAAGACCATGGACATCCTCGGTATTCGGATTGCAATGTCTCAATTGGACTAAAACTGGGTCTCCGGGGTCGGATACCGAGCCAGCGCCTCACCGACCCCAACGACGAGCGGCTGAGACGACACGAAGCTCTTTCTTGTTGTGGCAAAACTCGGGACGAATTGGATCTTGATGATGCAAATCTTGGAGTGTTTCTGACGAACGATGCGAGTTGTCTTCATGGGCACGCCGGAATTCGCGGTTCCGACGCTGTTGGAATTATCAAAGAGCGATCATGCACTTGTGGCTGTCTATACGCGCGCCCCGGCGCGCGCTGGCCCCCGAGGGCTCGAGCTGAGGAAGACGGCGGTTCATTCGGCGGCAGATTCGCTCGGAGTCACCGTTATGACACCGACGTCGTTGCGCGACCTCGAAACTCAGAGGGCTTTTAACGATCTAGTGGCCGACGTCGCGATCGTTGCCGCTTATGGCCTGATACTGCCGACCCCTATTCTCGAAGCTCCAAAGCACGGATGCTTGAACTTGCACGCTTCGTTGCTGCCGCGTTGGCGAGGCGCCGCCCCGATCCACCGAGCGATCATTGCAGGCGACACGCAGACAGGGGTTGACGTCGTGCGCATGGCTGCCGGTCTTGATACCGGACCGATAGCGATGCGTGAAATCGTTCCGATACGTCCTGACGAAACGTCCGGAGACTTAACAAGTCGTCTGGCTGCGATTGGTGCCAAGCTGTCAGTGATCGCCCTGCAATCAATGGAGGCTGGTCTACTGGAGTTTCACGATCAACCGACGGAAGGCGCTTCGTACGCCCCTAAAATTGAAAAGATTGAGGCGGACATTGATTGGACGCAGGGAGCCGAAGTGGTTCGCAACCAGATCCATGGATTGTCACCCACGCCGGGCGCGTTCTCCAAAATCCGGATCGGAAACCGCGATGAAAATATTAAATTTTTTCGCGCTGAGGTCACGACGGGGACCGGTACGCCCGGAATGCTTCTCTCCGAAGACATGCGAGTTGCATGTGGCGCTGGCGCGATACGAGTTCTTCAAGGGCAACGCTCAGGTAAGATGGTAATGAGCGGTCGCGAATTGATGCGTGGCGCGACGCTCGCTCCAGGAGTGGTGTTCACACAGTCCCGTGGGTCTTCATTCGTGCCCCGAGCAAGAGTTTGAGTTCCTCTTTGCTGTCTTCTGCGGCTCGCAGGATTTGGCTTGCGCGAAAGAAGTCAAGAACTGCGAAATGCTCCACCTTTGGCCGCACCAAGATATCCGGCGCGCGCAATCTAATTTTTTGAGCGGTTATCGCGCCCTGCATAATTTGCGCTGCGCCGAACATTGATGCAAACGGCGATGGAGTTCGTCGTTTCGGCGGCCGACCACCAAACGTCACATCGACCGCGATTACAATATCCGCAAGGTTAAAAAGCAAATCGTATGGCAAAGGATTTACAGCCCCGCCGTCAATGAGCACTTCATCCCGAAATATGACCGGACGAAACAATCCGGGAATGGCCATCGAACCGGCCACAGCCGGTCTCAACGGCCCCGCGTCGTATACGACCTCATTGCGATCAACGTAATTCGTCGCCACGACGATTGTTTTAATAGCAAGATCTTCGAAACGACTTGGCATGCCGGAAGGCCAGAACAAGTCAAGACAAATCTCAGGATCTAGCAGTACGGGATTGCCACGGCCGCGCAGCACGAGATCGGCGAAGCGTCCGACCCGCGCTCGCAACAATTTACTCATGACATCGGAGCGATTGCTCAAGACTTCGTAATATATGATTCCGAATAGCACGTCCCGCAATGCCGGAGGCATACGCGCCGGCGATAATCGCGCCCATGGACGTACCGGCTATCGCCACCGGAGAAATCCCCATTTCGTCCAGGGCCTCTAATGCCAATACGTGCGCAATTCCGCGTGCGCCTCCGCCTCCGAGCGCCATAGCTACCTTTGGCCGACGAATATCTGGTATCGGAGCCCAAGTCCCGTCCACGGCGCCTACTTTTTGCTTTTGCGAGCGGTCGCGCGCCACCCAATATCGCGCCGGAAAAACCCCTCCGGCCACCTTACTCGATCGATACCTGCGTACGCTCGTTCGTGGGCCTCAGCAACGTCGCGTCCGAGCGCCGTAATCGTTAAGACTCGTCCTCCATCCGCGAAAATAGCGCCGTCGACTTGGCGTGTGCTCCCGTGAAAAACGATCACTCCTGGTACCGACTCAGCATCTTCGATTGCTCCAATCTTTGATCCGCGTAGCGGATGGCCAGGATAACCTCGCGCAGCCATTACCACCGCCAGCGCCGCATCCGAAGAAAATCTTGGTGGATCCCCGCGCAGAGTTCCGCTTGCGCAGGCGACCAGAAGCGGCAAAAGGTCATCTTCGAGGCGCGCTAGGACGACCTCCGCCTCAGGATCCCCAAATCGGACATTGAACTCAATTACCTTTGGCCCGCGTTCGTCGACCATTAAACCCACAAATAACAATCCTCGGAAGGGCGAGCCTCTTTCATTCATCCCGCGCAATGTCGGAGCTACAATTTCGGCCATTATACGCTCAGCTAATTTCGGCGTAACTATAGTCGGCGGAGAATAAGCGCCCATTCCACCAGTATTGGGACCCTCATCGGCCTCACCCACGGGTTTATGATCCTGTGCGCTGGAGAAAGGTACCGCTATTGCGCCATCGCACAAGGCGAAGAACGAAACCTCCTCGCCTTTGAGGAACTCTTCAACGACGATTTCCGCTCCTGCCGACTCCCAGGCACTCGACAGGAACGTGTCGACTGCAACCTCTGCCTGTTCAATTGTCCTGCCCACGACAACCCCCTTTCCCGCGGCAAGCCCGTCAGCTTTGACTACGATCGGAGCACCACAATTACGGATATAAGCCTTTGCCTCTTTCGGATCTCGGAATCGCCGAAAAATCCCTGTCGGTATGTTAAATTCGCGGCAGAACTCCTTGGCGTATCCTTTGGATCCCTCGAGCCGAGCGGCGCTTCTCGTTGGTCCGCAGCACAGTATGCCTGCTTCAATTAAATCATCCGCCAAACCCGACACCAGCGGAGCCTCTGGCCCAATCAAGACCAGATCAATAGCCTCCCTATGACAAAAGGCGATCACCTTCGGGTGCTCGGCCGGACTCAAACGCACAATCTGAGCGACGGTTGCACAACCCGAATTGCCCGGGGCAACAAAAAGATTACCGATCGAGGCCGATCTCGCGCATGCCCGAGCCAACGCATGCTCCCGGGCGCCAGAACCAAGAATCAGTACGTTCGTTCCTCGCTCTCGCATCCGATTTATCCAGTCTAAGATGCGCTATCGCCAGACGTCCTACCCAAATGATCGCGCCGAGCGTTGACTTCTCGCTCTTGATATAGGGGGGCAATGCAAATTAACATTAGATATGTTCGGTCCAACCGATGAGTTATCGAATCGCAAGTGGATCGCTCTAGCCAGCCATCGCGCTTGGCTTTTGGGGCAAGCCGAGAAGCTTTTTTCGTCTTTTGAACGACGCATTATCGATCCGCTTGGCGGCTTTTACGGCCTCGACGATGAGGGACGACCTACGGCGCCCGGTTACGGTGAAGGTGAGAAGCCCGCTCGGTATCTCTTTGCAACCTCGAGAATAGTCCACGTTTATGCACTAGCCTATCTTATGGGTCGGCCTGGCGCGGACCTCATTGTAGATCACGGAATGAATTTTTTGTGGAACGGCCACCGCGACCCCGAGCACGGAGGATACTGTTGGCACGTTGGCTATGATGGACCCTCAAATTCAACCAAGCAGGCCTACGGTCACGCTTTTGTTCTCTTGGCCGCGTCAACCGCCAAGGCCGCGGGACACCCCGATGCCGATCGACTGATCACCGATATCTTAACAGTGTTAAAGGAGCGCTTCTGGGAAGAGCAATAATATAAGGCGCTGTTGCGGAAGAATTCAGCCGCGATTGGCAGCCCCTCGATTCTTGTCGCGGCCAGAACTCCAATATGCATCTGACTGAGTCGTTGATGCCCGCATTCGAAGCAACAAACGATTCGACGTGTCTGCGCATGGCGGAACGAATTGCCGACCTGATAATCGGCCGTCACGCGGCTGCAAACGGTTGGCGGCTTCCTGAACATTTTACTAATACGTGGAGCGTAGATGGGTCTTACGCCGGCAACCGATGCTTCGACCGTATGGGACCACCACTGGTCATTCGCTGGAATGGTCTCGCCTGTTGCTCCAATTGTGGGAGTTCGGCGGTCGCAAGCTTAGTTGGCTGCCTCAATGTTCAAAAGCACTCTTTGGTCAAGCGGCGCTGGACGCATAGGACAAACGCAGTGGTGGATTTTACTATACGCTAGACTGGGACGGCAGGCCGCTAGTCTAATCCGCGATCGCTATTAGTGGCCCTACTGCGAAGGCGTCGCGGCGAGCGCTTCCTAAACGCAATCGACAGGGACACCACTTACGAGGAGTGGTATCGTCGAATTTGGAATTTCATAGCCGTACGATTTATCGATGGTTAGAACGGAGGTCGGCAAGCACAAATTGACGATTCAATGCGCCAAAATTCGGGACCATTTTTTGGTAAAGTTGATATCTACCACGCTTTGCAAGCTTGTCTAATTCCAACGCTGCCAACAACTGGTAGTGTCGCGCGAGGTTTGCTTGAAATGCAACCCAGCCACAGACCGCAATATCGCACTGAGCAGGGTTAAAATCGTGCCAATATGGACGGTCGACCCTCGCAACTCCTTGTAAGGACTAAGGAACTCTAGTCTCCCCTGCGAACGATCGGCCGCGGCGGCTTCATTACCGCGGGATCAATCTGTCGTTAACCATTGCATTCATAATATCATATGTATCTATATAATATGAAATCGCTTCGAATGGACGCCTTGCAAGGTGTGTGTAGCATGGACCCATGCTGGCGCCGCCGCGTCGAACATGCTTTAACGCGAGCGCCTCCAAGGAGCGTCGTTGATGGTGGACAGCTTAATTCCGCACTTTTGCAATGATCTCGGCGTCCCTTCGATCAGGGTTGGCGTGAAAGAGTTTATGTGCACCGGCGCGAGCCCGCCATTTGATCATCCCCACATTTTCATCGACATGGGCTCGGACAGCGAGGCGATCTGCTCTTATTGTTCGACTCGCTTCGTCTACGATAGCAATCTCGGTGCGCCCTGCTCGCCGGCGGCGTGTGAATTGCGTAACGTCGCTTGACCCTTGCCGCGACGCGCGATCGTCGCCGGCGCTGGAATTGCCGGACTTACTGCAGCAATAGCGCTGTTACAGGCGAATTTCAGGGTCGCGATATATGAGAGAGCGAGCACGCTCGATGAATTTGGAGCCGGGCTGCAGCTCACTCCGAATGCGACCCGCGTCTTAGCTAAGCTTGGTGTGCTCAAGCGAGTGCTGCCGCTTGCCTCAATGCCGCGCGCCCTGCTGGTGCTGCGGGGTTCGGATAACGCTGAACTTATGCGAATGCCGCTGGACGGCGCCGAACGCCGCTGGGGCGCCGCGTATTTGGTCATTCATCGCGCCGATTTGCAGCGCGCGCTGCTCGACGTCGTTCATGCGGAGTTGGGCGTCGAACTGACGCTCGGGACCACCGTCCATGACGTTGCTGGAGAAGGAGGCCATGTTTCTGTCGGATTAACTTGCGGCCGCACCCAAATCCGGGACGAGGCCGATCTCCTGATCGGGGCTGACGGTTTGCGCTCCCAGGTCCGCGGCGAATTGGGCTTTGGAGCTCAGGATCAGGCTGAGTTTGCCGGACGGGTCGCATATCGCGCAATCGTCAACGCCGATGATGCCCCTCCTCAGCGGGCGCAGAATATTATTCTGCGTCTAGGAAAAGAGGCGCATCTCGTCCAGTACCCCTTGCGCGGCGGATCAATCGTCAATTTGGTCGCGACCATCGGATCCGCGTCGGCAACGGGCAGCACTGATCGTGAAAGGAACGAAGCGGTGAACCGTTCGAGTCTCGAGCGCGCGTTCAGGGGGTGGTCGAAAGAAGCGCAGTTGCTGACGAAGGCCCCGGTTAAGTGGCGCGCTTGGCCGCTCTATCACCGTCCCCCGATTTCGTCATTTTCGCTCGGGCGCGTCGCGCTTGCCGGCGACGCGGCCCACCCGATGGTCCCGTTCCTTGCACAGGGCGCGGCCCAAGCCATCGAGGATGCCGGCGCACTCAGCCACGTCCTCGCTCAAGTACAAGATATCCCTGCTGCTCTCTCGATGTACTCGCAAGGTCGCGTAACTAGGGCAGGTCGAGTTCAACGGGAAGCCGTCAGACTTGGCCGCATCTATCACATGAGCGGTCCATTGGCATTCGCTCGGGATGCGGCAATGCAATTAGTCGGGTCGAACGGCCTGATCCAGCGCTACGATTGGCTTTATGGCGCATGACTCTAGTTTAGTGACAAAAGCGTTCGCATGTTGTGCAAACGCCAAGCTCATCTGGCGGCGTGCAAGCTCAGTGATGAACGTGAAGAATTTGGCTCAGGAACAGCTTGGTGCGTTCATGCTGCGGATGCTGGAAAAAAGGTAGGGGCGCGTTCACCTCGACGATCTCGCCTCCGTCCATGAACACGACCCGATCGGCCACTTGGCGGGCGAAACCCATCTCGTGTGTCACCACGATCATCGTCATGCCCTCATGAGCGAGCGCGGTCATGGTTTCAAGCACCTCCTTCACCATTTCCGGATCAAGCGACGACGTTGGCTCGTCGAACAGCATGATCTTCGGCGCCATGCACAAAGCGCGCGCAATCGCGGCGCGCTGCTGCTGGCCGCCTGAGAGCTGGCCAGGGTATTTGTGCGCTTGATCCAGGATTCTTACACGTGCAAGCAACTTGCTCGCCAGCTCGTCGGCCTCGCGCCTGGGCATTTTGCGCACCCAGATCGGCGCAAGCGTGCAATTCTCCAGAATGGTGAGATGGGGAAACAGGTTGAAGTTCTGGAACACCATTCCGACTTCCCGTCGCACTTCATCGATCCGTTTGATGTCGTCGCTCAGCTCGACTCCGTCGACCACGATCGATCCACGCTGATGTTCCTCGAGCCGATTGACGCACCGGATCAGCGTCGATTTGCCGGAGCCGGACGGACCGCACACAACAATGCGCTCTCCGCGCGCAACCGTGAGGTTGATGTTCCGCAATACGTGAAAGCTCCCGTACCATTTGTGGACGCCGGTGAATCGGATTGCGGCATCGTCGCCTCGGTCGGCGTCGGCCAGAGAGCTCGACATCACTTGCGCCCTTCGGCGAGAACTCGCTCGATGTGAGCCGAGTAGCGCGCCATTCCAAAGCAAAAAGCGAAATAGAAGATGCCGGCGAAGACGTAACTCGTCACCATGATCGTCGGTCCGGCCCAGACAGGGTCTTTGATTGCATTGTTAATTGCTTCGAGGAAATCAGTCGCGCCAACGACCGAAATGAGCGTTGTATCCATGAACAGGCCAATGAAATTGTTGACGATGCCTGGTATCACTAGGGTGAGCGCCTGGGGCAGTATGACGAGGGCCGTCATTCGCGCATAGTTCAGTCCGAGCGCCATCGCGGCTTCGTATTGTCCCCTCCCCAAAGACTGAAGACCGCCACGCACTTCTTCCGCCATATAAGCGGCTGAAAATATGATGATTCCGGCCAATGGGCGCAGCAGGCGATCAGGCGTCCATGTTTCGGGCACGAACAATGGCAACAGATTGTTGGCCATGAACAGGACCGTAATGAAGGGCACGCCGCGCACGAACTCGATGAAGACGATGCTCGCCGCTCGGACAG
>CAVRXX010000019.1:0-29357 GCA_963725195.1 uncultured Alphaproteobacteria bacterium
CCTGGGACAGCGTGACATCAACGCCCGTCCCGCCGTCCGAGGCAAGGCTGAAGGTGCCGCTTCCCAAGGTCGAGGTCTGGAAGTCGAGACTTGCCGTTTGCGAGCCGTTGACGACCTGCAACAGCCCGGTCACCGAATTATAAGTATATGAAGCGTTTGCCGCTGAAAAACTCTTGATGTCGATCGTATCGCCCGAGACGAAGCCTTCGAGGAGCGGTCCACTATAGCTTGCGTTGCCGATATTCGCGCCAAAACCTCCGGCGCTGTCGATGATCAGTTTGCTATTGCCGAGGAAGCTGATCGGCGATGCAGCGCTCGGCGCGGAGCCGACCTCCAGCGTCCCACCTCCGCCGGCGGCGCCTATCTGGTAGGTCGCCGCGGGCAGCGCGCCCGTGATGACGAGCGAGCCATCGTCTGTGACGCTGGCGATCGTATTGGAGCCGCTCAGCGTCCAGCTTGCGCCCGCATCGACGACAAGAGCTGCAAAATTCTTGAAGGAGCCCGTATTCAACCCGGTAATGGAGCCGCTGCCGGCGCCACTGGCGAGTTCCAGTGTCCCGTTGCCGCCTGACACTAGCCCATTAAATACCGCTCCAGGCGCGACCACGACCCGATTGGCAGCGCTGCTGAATGTCAGATCGACAGCGTAGCTGGAGCCGGTGATCGTGCCCAGATTGGTGACGACTCCGGCCGCGCCGGCGATATAGACGCCATAGCTGCCGGTCGCAGAGATCAGGCCGCTTGCGCCATTGGTGACGGAGCCGCCGCTGGAAAGCCAGAGGCCGGCGACATAGCCAGAGATTTTGCCCGTATTTTGCACCGCAATGCCTGAAGCCGGCGAATAAATGCCAGCCGACGACGTGCCGACGACGCCGGAAATCGTGCCGGCGTTGTTGATTTGCCATGCTGTGCCGGAGGGCGCATCGATTGCGTCGCCACTGGCTGTCGTGGTGACGCTTCCGGTGCTGGTTATGGTCAAGGGGTTGCTGGTCGAGGTCAAGTAAAGCTTGCCAATCGCCGTGCTGATCGTCTGGCCTGCCATTGTTCTTCCTCAATGCTGCGCTGAACCGCCTGCAGCCGCGCGAAATCCGACACCGGACCGGCCAAGTCGCTCCAATGGCGGAAGCGGTTCACAGCAACTCGTTCACCACCGCGCCCGCCGGTGAGATTGGTCCTCTCAATTTTCGAGTTCTACGACATCAAGTTCTACGACATCACAAGGGGGCCGACCGTGAGAGCGTTTTCCGGGTAATGTTCGGGATGGAATCCCCATCCGCGTACACGCTAATGCGCCCGAGTCTGCGAGATCTGCCGCTGTTTGAGCAGGCGCACGCGTTCGCGTTGCCGAACGCAAAGCAAGTCACGAACGAGTTGCAATTGGTCATGCTCGGCCGCGACCATAGGCAAGGTTAGCACGCTGAGGTGTGCTGATTGAGAGTCTCATTTGGAGCGAACAGTACCGCAATAGTGGTAACGGCGAGGTGGCGCGTCCCACGAGGTACGGACCTGAGGGCCGCCTCATGGGATCTGGAAAGAGCCAAAGCGGACCATCTTGCTTGGTGAAGGGGTTACACGGAGCATCCAAATCGCCTAGGTCAGCTAAGAGCGCAGCCTATGCTGCCGCCGATTTTGGCGAATGTCGGCTCAGGGGGTTGAACCTTATTTCTGGCTCGCACCGGAATGCCGGCTTTCGCATGCACTCCGGTCCTTCACCAAGCGACTTCGGTAGGCGCGCTTTCCGCCCAAGGCGTCCACTGTGGCGGTCCGCGACGTCCGCTAAACGTCGAGACGAGACAGTCGCGCGTGTCTTGCGGACGTTTGAAGCCGCTGAGCTCGAAAAGTAGCCGAAAGAGCCGGGAGGGGTCCGGAGTTTCTTGCAACAATGATTGTCTCTGCCTTCGCCAGTTATCATCGAGGCGCACGTAACGCCCTCACGCCCGCCCATGTCCCTTGCCAGCCCGCATGGCGGGGGATGCTACGATAGACGGGCCGCCCGCGTCACCTTTGCGGCTTGTGGATAAGCCCCTCGCGGCTCGCGTCCCCGTTCACGCGTTTGTGAACAAAAGAATGTTTTTCGACCTATTGACACTTTTGGAGTCAATTGAGACATTTATGTCCATCCGCCCGTTAAAGTGGAATCGCTTCTAATTGGAAAGGTTAATCAACATGCCTACAGTAATGCGCCGCCCAGGAGCCGCCGAACAATGGGCCGAATTCATTATTGGTGCACCCAGATTCGCCCGCGCCGAACCAATTAGCGCCTGTCAATTGCGCGCTGCAAGAGCATTGCTCAACATAACGGCGGACGAATTGGCTGAACGGTCTGATGTTTCACTATCTACTATAAGACGTGCAGAAAAGAATGGTACGTCCAACAAACTTATATGCACTGCATTAGCGCTTGCTTTATCGGAGGTAGAATTTGTTGGTACTACAGGCGTCAAATTATTTAATGAAGGTCGTGATGAGACGGGAAAACATCGAGACGACTTGCCTATTGGCATTCCTTGATCGTCTACCTTTACCGAAATGGGGAGAATGTTTTCCGACACTCTCCCCGTTTCCTTTACGCCCAACCGCCTCGGC
Source organism: uncultured Alphaproteobacteria bacterium (assembly GCA_963725195.1). Taxonomy (GTDB): domain Bacteria; phylum Pseudomonadota; class Alphaproteobacteria; order Rhizobiales; family Beijerinckiaceae; genus Roseiarcus. The sequence goes on from CAVRXX010000019.1 coordinate 2,587, forward strand.
CTTTCGCCCTCGCCCGCACCCTCCACGCTCTCACGCCTCGCGCACTCGCCCCTACGCGGCTCCCTGGCGGCCGTCCCGCCACGGCAATGCGCCCTCGCCCAGCCCACGGCTCGGCACTCGGCCGCCGTAGGGCCGGACGCCTCGCCGAGCGGGAGGGCCGAACCACTCGACGTCGACGCTCAGCGAGCCCGTCGGCCATTTATCGATCGCGGGCATCGAGCTCCGGCCAGCCTGATACATATTCGACTTTGTCGTAGGGACGGGCGGCCCAATCTTATGCAGAAAGGCGAAGGTGTCTGGCGGTGCCGATCTTATTGATAGCATTTAAAGTTCCGCTATACTTGGTACGATGATAATATTGTGATGTACTAGAGCGCTCTGCATTTGGGTTTACGCGTATCCTGCGTTTCTCACATAGGCGGCGCATTCTTCGGGCGGGTATTGAGCGAGAATGGCAGCGCTTGCGTTGGCGACAGCGTCGTATGTTCGGGCTTCGGCCTTTCGCAGCAAAGTCTTGAACTTGGCGAAGACCTGCTCGATCGGGTTGAGGTCGGGCGAGTATTTGGGCAGGAACACGAGGCGCGCCCCGACGGCTCGGATGGCCTGTCGCACCGCCTTTCCCTTGTGGGAGCCGAGATTGTCGAGGATGACGACGTCGCCCGGCTTGAGGGTGGGGGTGAGGAACTGTTCGACATAGGCGCGGAAGCGTTCGCCGTTGATGGGGCCGTCGAACAGGCAGGGCGCGTCGATGCGGTCATTGCGCAAGGCGGCAAGAAACGTCGCGGTCTTCCAGCGGCCATGCGGAACCTTGTCGACGAGGCGCTGTCCCTTCGGCGCCCAGCCGCGCAGCCGGGTCATGTTGGTTTTCGTCCAGGTCTCGTCGATGAACACCAATCGCCTGGGATCGATGCGGCCCTGATAGGCTCGCCAGCGCGCGCGATGGCGGCTTATGTCCGGGCGGTCCTGCTCGCGCGCGACAAGCGTCTTTTTTTAAACGTAACGCCCAGACGGCGAAAGAAGCGGCTCATCATCGAGGTGTCGGATTTGACGCCGCGCTCGCACAAAAGGCGATCGCACAGCGCGGAAAGCGTGATGTCCGTCTTCTCGGTCCGCGCAGCCTGCAGAAAATCACGGTGCGGCATCAGCTTGGACGCCCGATGGCCGCCTTGCCCGACAGGCGCTCGCGAGCCATCCCGTTCAAGGCGTTCAAGCCATTTGATCGCCACGGATTCGCTGATCTCGTAGCGCCGCGCCGCCGCGCGCCGGCTCATTCCGCCCCTCTCCACCGCGTCAATCACGCGATCACGCAAGTCTTGCGAATAAGGCTTCGGCATTCCCTGCTGGCCTCCGCCCAGCCAACAGGTTGAATCAAAATCTCGCTAATTCGGGAATCCCAACCTCAACTCTAGCCAAAAGCAGCCCGCTCTAGTTCACATATTCAATGTAAAGCGGTAGAAAACCGTCAGTAAAGCTCGGCCATGGTACCGCTTGCCATGGAAATGCCATGTTTGCACTCGGCTGCTCTCTACCCCCGAAATCCAAGCTTTTCCAACCCCTCTTGAGGAGGCTTCCAGACCCCAAACGCGGCCCGTCCAAGAAAAGCCAAATCCCGGCCCCAGCGGCCGGGTCAGATGCACCGGCCGCCGTCGACCTCGAGCACCACGCCGGTCAGGAAGTTCGCCTCGTCGCTGGCGAGAAAGAGCGCCGCCTGACCGATGTCGTGGGGCGTCGAAAACCGGCCGAGCGGCACCGTCGCCTTGAAGGCGGCGCGCTTCTCGGGCGTGTCCTCGCCCATGAACATGGCGAGGAGCGGCGTCTCGCCGGCGACGGGAGCGAGCGCGCAGACGCGGATCTTGTCGGGCGCAAGCTCGACCGCCATCGACTTCGTCATCACATGCACCGCGCCTTTCGAGGCGTTGTAGACGGTCAAGCCCGGGCGCGGGCGCAAAGCCGCCGTCGAGCCGACATTGATGAAGACGCCGCCGCCGTGGGCGCGCATATGCGGGATGAAGGCCTGCGCGGCGAGCAGGATCGATTTGACGTTGACGGCGAAAATGCGATCGAACTCGGCCTCCTCAACCTCCATGATCGGCTTGTTGCGATGGGTCGTGCCGGCGTTGTTGACGACAATGTCGATGCGGCCCAACGCGTCGATCGCCGCATGAGCCGCGCGCTCCATATCGGCGCGGTTCGAAACGTCGCCCGTGAGCGCCATCGCCGAAGGGCCGAGGCGCTTTGCCGCCGCCTCGGCGACTTCGCCCTTCAGGTCCAGGCACGCCACCCGCGCGCCTTCGCGAACAAACGCCTCGGCGATGCCGTAGCCGAACCCCTGCCCCGCGCCGGTCACCAGCGCCGCCTTGTCCTTCAGTCGCATTTTGTCCGCCCCTCGTTCGCGCCGGGCCTTCAGCCCGCTTTTCGCTGCTCGGCGACAAGCTTGTCGTCGATCTCACGAGCTCTTCGAGCACCTGGACGGCCGCCCAGAAGCCTCCAATAGCGCTCGAATGCGGGCCGCTTGTCGATCGTCCCGAAGGCCATGCCCCAGCCAACCTGGGATCCGACATAGACGTCTGCAGCGGTGAAGCGGTCGCCCGCAATGTACTCGGAGCGCTCAAGTTGATCTTCGAGCGCGGCAAGCATCTGCTCAGGGGCGCCATAGCCCACCATTCTTTCGTGCTCAGGACGAATAGTGACGCCGAGCGCCTTGTCGGTGTTCGCCGCCTCGATCGGGCCCGCGGCGAAGAACAGCCAACGATAATAGGGGCCGCGCAGCTGGGAGCCAGGCGGCGGCGCCAGGCCGGCTTCGGGAAAGACGTCGGCGAGATAGGCGCAGATGGCCGCTGCTTCGGTGACGATCGTATGCCCGTGCCTGAGCACAGGGACTTTGCCCATGGGATTGATCGCCAAATATTCGGAGGACCTCATGCGGGCGAATTCCATGACTTCGGCGCTGTAAGGCTGACCGACCTCCTCCAGCATCCAACGGCCGATGCGCCCGCGCGACATCGGATTGGTGTACAGAACGAGTTCATCACCCATTGATCGTTTCCCCCTCGACGTCTCAAGGCTCGGTCGTTGAGGTTTGCGCCTTCAACAACTAGATTATCAGGAAATTCTCGTCTTTCCCGACGTTAAGCTGGATAAGTCATGCGCATCGAAACCGACGTCAAGCTCGATTTCAAGGACGTCCTCATTCGCCCCAAGCGCTCGACGCTCAATACGCGCAGCGCCGTCGACGTCAATCGCACGTTCCGCTTCCTCCATACCGGCTCGGATTGGCAGGGTTTTCCGCTTATCGCCGCCAACATGGACGTGACCGGGACGATGGCTATGGCGCATGCGCTAGGCAAACACGGCGGCGCTCACCGCCCTGCACAAGCACTATCCGGAGTCGAAGCTTGTCGAATTTTTCGCCGGCCCCGATGGCGCTCACGCCTTCTATTCGCTCGGCACGACGGCGGCCGACGTCAAGAAGCTCGCGGCGGTCGCGAAGGCGGCGCCGGTCCGCTTCATCTGCCTCGACGTCGCCAATGGCTATGCGGAAAAATTCCTCGAAACGGTCAAGCGCGTGCGCGACGATTATCCGCACGCCGTGGTCATGGCCGGCAATGTCGTCACCGGCGACATGACGGAGGCGCTGATCCTTGCTGGCGCGGACATCGTCAAGATTGGCATCGGTCCGGGCTCGGTTTGCACCACCAGGCGGGTGACCGGCGTCGGCTACCCGCAGCTCTCGGCGATCATCGAATGCGCCGACGCGGCGCATGGGCTCAAAGGCCAGGTCTGCGCCGACGGCGGCTGCACGGTCCCCGGCGACGTCGCCAAGGCCTATGGGGCTGGCGCCGATTTCGTGATGCTCGGCGGCATGCTCGCCGGCCACGACGAATGCGACGGCCAAATCCACTACGAGGAGCGCGATGGCGAGAAGGTCGCCGTTGGCATGACCTTTTACGGCATGTCGTCCGAGACTGCGATGAAGAAGCACTCCGGCGGAGTCGCCCATTACCGCGCCGCCGAAGGCAAGACGGTCGAGACCCCGTATCGTGGCCCGGTCGACGGGACGATGGGCGAGATCATGGGCGGCGTGCGCTCGATGATGACTTACATCGGCGCGGCCCACCTCAAGGAGGTGTCGAAGCGCACCACCTTCGTGCGCGTCACCGCGCAGACCAACGACGTGTTCGGGGTGTGACGCTTTGGCGACAGTAGGCAAAATCATGGAAGGCGGAAAGCTTGCGATCCCGGCCTCCATGCGCAGGGCGATGCGGATCGCCCCCGGGGACACCGTGATTGTCGAATTGTTTTCAGATAGCGAGCTGCGGGTGCGTCCCTTCGCGTCGGCGATCCGGGAAGCGCAAGAGATCGTTCGCAGGTCGGTGAGGCAGAATTGAAGCCTGGCTGATGAGTTAATGCGCGAGCGCCGACGATGAAATCAGACTTTTCCGATTACATCTGTCACGCGTCACGGCTCCCTTACAGGCCGACAACCTTCGACAACCGGGCGTTGGTCCGGCGCGCCCGCGCATGCTAAAAGACCGCTCATGACCGCCGCCGCCTTGCAAACCGAGGCTTCAACCCGCGCGACCCTCGCCGGAGCGACGCGCGCCGAAATCGTGCGCGCGCTGACCGAAATCGGGACGCCCGAGCGCGAGCTCAAGATGCGCTCGTCGCAGCTCTGGCACTGGATCTACCATCGCGGCGCGCGCGAATTCTCGGCGATGCGCAACATCGCCCGACCGGTGCTCGAAAAGCTTGCCGAGCGCTATACGCTTGCGCGGCCTGAAATCGCCGCCGAACAGGTTTCGGCCGACGGCACCCGCAAGTGGCTCCTGCGCTTGGCCCCAGCCCACCGCTTCGACAAGGGCGCGGAGATCGAATGCGTCTACATCCCGGAATCTGACCGAGGCACGCTTTGCGTCTCGAGCCAAGTCGGATGCACGCTAAACTGCTCGTTCTGCCATACCGGCACGATGCCGCTGGTGCGCAACCTGACGGGGGCCGAGATCGTCGGCCAGGTCATAGTGGCGCGCGACCGGCTCGGCGATTTTCCCGGCGGGGTTGCGCCGGCGGACGGACTCACGCCCAAGGGCGAGGGCGTGCGCGCGGTGTCGAATATCGTGTTCATGGGCATGGGCGAGCCGCTTTACAATTTCGACGCCGTGCGTGACGCGATCGCGATCCTGACCGATGGCGACGGCCTGTCGCTGTCGAAGCGCCGTATTACGGTCTCGACCTCCGGCGTCGTTCCGGAGATGACGCGGCTCGGCGCCGAGTGCGGAACTATGCTCGCGGTCTCGCTGCACGCGACCAACAATGCGCTGCGCGACAAGCTCGTGCCCTTAAATCGCAAATATCCGATCGAGGCGCTCATCAAGGCTTGCCGCGAATACCCAGGCGCTTCCAACGCGCGGCGCATCACCTTTGAATATGTGATGTTGAAGGGCGTTAACGATTCCGTAGTGGAGGCCAAGGCGCTGGTGCGGCTGCTTAAAGGTCTGCCCGCCAAGATCAATCTCATTCCCTTCAATCCCTGGCCCGGAAGCACGTTCGAATGCTCGGACTGGGAGACGATCGAGCGCTTCGCGGAGATCGTCTTCAACGCCGGCTATGCGAGCCCCGTGCGCACGCCGCGCGGCCGTGATATTCTCGCCGCCTGCGGCCAGCTCAAGAGCGAAAGCGAGAAACTGCGCGCCCGCGCCCGCTTGATGCTCGAGGAAAGTTTGGCGGTTGGACAGGACTGAGACGCGTTTACGTGGCCGGCGACCTCCGACAATCGTCGGCAATTAACGAACGAAATCATCCGAAAACCGATGAGTTAGGACTTACCAAGCAACGGAGTCTTGCGCACGCCCAAGCGCAGCGAGCGCCTGAGGCAGCGTGCGGCGTGGATGTATTTCGTCGAGGAAATGACCCAGAGCGCCATCGCTGACGCGCTCGGCGTCGGGCGGGTCACGGTGGTTCGAATGCTGGCGGAGGCGAAGGCGCTTGGCGAAGTGCGCATTGCCCTTTCGCGCGGCGATGCGGAGCTTGGGGGCCTGGAAGCCGCGCTGTGCAGACTGTACGGATTGTCCGAGGCGATTGTCGCGCCGCTCTCCTCCGACGCCGCGGATCCGACGGCGCCGATCGCCGCGGCGCTCGGCGACCATGTCTCGGCGCTGCTGCGCAACGATATGAAGATCGGGCTTGGATGGGGACGCACGCTGAACTCCTCGCTCGAATATTTGAGCGAGCGCTCGCTGAAAGGTTTGAGCGTCGTTTCTCTGGTTGGCGGCGTCACCCATTTCGTAGCCGACAATCCGGCCGAGTTTCCCTCCGGTTTTGCGCGCGCGTTCAACGCCGATTGCTACCTCATTCCCTCGCCCGCCCTCGTCGACAGCCCAGCCACCAAGACTGCTCTGATCGAGCGGTGCGGGCTCAAGTCCGTCTATGATTTCGCTCAGGCTCTCGACGCGGTCGTGGTCAGCGTGGGTTCTCTTGGGCCTGAAGCCTCGATCGCGCGATACGCGGTCATCGGCGAGGCCGACAGAAAGACATTGGGCGAATACGGCGCCGTCGGCGAGATGCTGTGCAACGTCTACGACGACCAGGGGCGGATCGTCGATCACCCTCTCAACAGTTGCGTGATGTCAGTCCCGCTCGAGGTCGTGCGCGCCGCCCCGGTCCGCGTGCTGGCCGCAGGCGGCGCGCACAAGCTCGCAGCGATCCGAGGCGCGCTCAAGCTGCTCAAGCCGACGACGCTGGTCACCGACGCGGCGACGGCGCGAAGGGTGACCAGCGCGCCGAAGTAGGCCGAGGCGCCCGCTTGTGCGCCGTTCACACCGGCATCAAAGCCGCGCGCGACGGATCCGGCTTAAGAGGCCCTCGAGGCAGCCCTCGACAACGATGTAGCAGGCGAGCCCGAGATAGCCCCAGGCGGTGAGTTCGATGAATTGCAGAAGGCCTCCATCGAACGCGGCCATCGCGCCGTAGGTGAACAGCAAATGGTAATTGGCCTGAAACAGAAACAAGAGATTGAAGGAGCACAGCGCGAGCCCGCCCGCCGCCATCCCCATGACAAGGAACGTCAGCCACGCCGGTCCATGAAATAGTCGATCGAGAAGCGCGAACAACACCACGGCCCACCTCGCATCCCGGCTCCGGACCTCGTTGCTTCGCTGGCAATGGCGGCTCCGTTACCGCACCGGTTCGAATCCACGACGAGCGTCAGCCAGGCAATTTGACTGCTTGAATTTGAATTATTATTCCCACCCACCGGAGGATCGGCTGGGGGTCAGGAGAATTTGACCGTCACCATGGGTGACAAACCGATCGCGTCCGGGCAGGATGGGCAGGTCAGGAGGGAACGCCAATGAGCAAAATAATCAATTATTCAATGTTGCTGGGTTCGGTTTGCGTAGGGGCTTTCGTAGCGGCTGGGATAGCACAAGCGCAGGAAGTCAAAGGGGCGTCGAGCGCGACGGCCGCGACGGCGACGGTCACCCCGGTCTCGCAGCAGCAGCTCAACAACGCCCACAAGGACGGGGAGAACTTCCTTCACACCAACGCGAACTACGAGCAGACCCGTTTTTATCCGAACGCCCAGATCAACCGGGGCAACGTACGGCATCTGCATCCAGCCTGGATCTTCTCCACCGAGGTCAAGGAGTCGCTCGAGACATCACCGATCATCGTCAACGGCGTCATGTATGTCACGACGTCGTACAGCCATGTCTACGCGCTCGACGCCAAGACCGGCCAGGAGATCTGGCACTTCAAGCCCAAGCTCGGCCCGGTCACGACCTTCTGCTGCGGCCCGAACAACCGCGGCGTCGCCGTCTATGAGGACAGGGTCTATGTCGGCACACTCGACGCCAAGCTCGTCGCGCTCGACGCCAAGACGGGCTCGGTCGTCTGGGAGCAACAGGTGGGCGATCCCGAGAAGGGCTATAGCGAGACGATGGCGCCGACCGCTGTCGACGGCAAAATCCTGATCGGCACCAACGGCGGCGAGTACGGCATCCGCGGCTTCGTCAAGGCTTACGACGCCAAGGACGGCAAGCTCATCTGGAGCTTCGACACGATCCCCGAGAACTCCGTCGGCGTGTGGGCGACGAAAGACGCCACGGGACGCGACGAGCATCGCGACATTGAGGCCGAGAAGGCGGCGCTGGCGAAAAGCGGCGACCCCTACAAGACGCTCGGCGGCGGCGTGTGGCAGAACCCGTCGATCGATCTCGCGACGAAGCGCATCTACTTCGTCGTCGGCAATCCTTCGCCGGACCTCGACGGCTCCGTGCGGCCGGGCGACAACCTCTACACCGACTCGCTCGTCTCGCTCGATCTGGACACCGGCAAATACGTTTGCCACTTCCAGTTTATCCCGCATGACGTCTGGGACCTCGACGCCGTGAGCCCGACCGTTCTGGTCAATGCGGCGGACAAATCGGGCAAGATGATTCCCGCCGTCCTGCACGCCGGTAAGACAGGCTATGTCTATGTGAACGACCGCAAGGATTGCAGCCTCATCCGCTACTCCGAACCGATGGTGGATCAGAAGGGCCGGTGGACGCTGCCGACCCCGACGAAGCCGCTCGATCCCAACGCGGCGCGCATGTTCCCGGGGGCCAATGGCGGCGTCGAATGGTCGCCGATCGCGACCGATCCGAACCACGGCATAGCCTATGCGATCAACTTGCATCAGCCGATGACCTACACGGTCGCCAACGCGCCCTATCCGGATGGCAAGCTGTGGCTTGGCGGCGCGTTCACGGTCATCCCCGGCGAGGAGAGCTTCGGCAACGTCACCGCGGTCAACTACAACACCGGCAAGATCGCCTGGCAGGTCAAGACGCCCCAACCGATGATCGGCGGCATTCTCGCCACCGCTGGCGGCCTCGTCTTCACCGGCGAAGCCAACGGCTGGTTCAAGGCGTATGACGACGCGACGGGCAAAGTGCTCTGGCAGTTCCAGACCGGCGCCGGCGTCAATGCGCCCCCGTCTTCATACATGGTGGACGGCAAGCAATATGTCGTCGTCGGTTCGGGTGGCAACGCCCAGATCGACTCCAAGCGCGGCAACAACATCATCGCCTTCACGATCGAGTAGACGCCTCGCTTCGTTGGCCGCTTCCCCTTGTAGACGCGATCGGTGATCGCGTCGGCCGCGGTCAGCGATCGCAGCTCCGCAGGGGAGGCGGTCTTTTTGTTTGACCACGCGCCGCGCGCCCGGCAAATGGGCGTGATGTCGGCGCGAAGGGTCTCCATGCATGTTGCGTAGCGTTCTTGTGGCCGCGCTCATCTCTGCGGCGACCGCGGCTTGGGCGGATTCGATTGACGACAAGGCGTCGGTCTGCGCCGCGTGCCACGGCGACAAAGGCCTGCCCCTGGATCCGGCGATCCCGATCATCTGGGGCCAAAACGAGGGCTATCTTTACCTGCAGCTCCGCGATTACCAGAAGGGCGCGCGCAAAGACGATCGCATGACGCCGATCGCTCAAAGCCTGTCCAAGGAAGACGCGCTGGCGCTCGCGCAATATTTCGCTGGCAAGCCTTGGGCGAAGACCAATGCGCCGCAAGCCTCCAAGGCGGATGAGGCGACCGCGATGACGGCCATCAAGTCGGTGGTCTGCACGAGCTGCCATCTGGAGGAATTCCAGGGCGATTCGTCCGTTCCACGCCTTGCCGGGCAGCAGCACGATTATCTCGCCAAGACGATGACGGATTTCCGCACGCGCGCGCGCGCCAACAATCCGGGCATGTCGGATCTCATGAACACCGTCACGCCCGAGCAGGTCACCGCGATCGCGGCCTATCTGGCGGGCCTTTGAGGCGGCGCCATTCGAGGGGGCCGTCCGTGGGGTTGAGCGGCCTTCGCGACTCCCCTCTCCTACGGGAGAGGGGTTGGGGGCGAGGGTTTGCGCGCAAAGCGCGCCTGTGCGGCAGGCCCCTCATCCGGGGACCATCGCCCGCGACGACGGACGCGATCGAGTCGCAGCGCGCCCCTATCGCTCCAAGAGCTTCGCCGCCCGATCGCGCCCGAGGTCGCGGGCGATGTCCGCCGCGGTCTTGCGGCGATCGTCCTTGAGGTCGAGCGCCGCGCCGTGTTCGATGAGCGTCTTGATCGTGGCGTCGACATCGTCGACGCCGGCCGACGCGTCATAGCCTGCCGCCCACATCAAGGCCGTGAGCCCATGGGCGTAGCGGCGGTTCACGTCGACCCCCGCCTGAAGCAAGGTCACAACGACTGTCGCGTAGCCGTGGGCAGCGGCGTACACGATCGCGCCTTTGCCCTCGTCATCGACCGCGTTGGGATCCGCGCCGAACTGCAGGAGCTTCTCGACGCTTTCCGTCGAACCGTTAAAGGCTGCGGCGGCAAGCGGGCGAACACCCTTTCGGCCAGGCAGGTTGGGATCGGCGCCGCCTTCGAGCAGCAGCGCGATCGCCGCGCCGCGATCCTGCTCGGCGGCGTAGAACAGGGGCGTCGAACCGTCAACAGCGCGCGCGTTGGCGTTTGCCCCTCGCTCGAGAAGCAGCCTGATCAGCGGCAACTTGTCCGCTTCCGCCGCTTTGGCGAGCGCGGTTTTGCCCTCGCGATCCTTGGCGTCGATCGCCGCGCCGCGATCGAGCAGCGCGCGCGCTTCAGCCTCGCAGCCGAGCCGCGCGGCCGCGAACAATAAGGTCGTCGCCTGATATTGATCGCCCTCATGCAACGCCTGCACGGCCTGGCCCGTGTCGGCGCAGCGGTCCTTCGCGCGCGATAAGCCTCCGGCCGAAATCAAGGCGAAGCTTGCCAGCGCGGCCAGACGCAGCAGCGCCGCTGCGCCAGCGAGCAGCGGTCGCACTATTGAAGCGTCACGCATGCGTCCTTCTCTCACTGGGGCAGGCTTCATGCCAGCGGACCCGCGGGACGCAAAAGCCCGACTTCGGCGCCGTTCCAGTTCGAGAGGCGCGGCGAGACGAAACGCATGAAGTGCGCGCTTGTCTCCTCGTCGAAACCGCCGAAGCGGCGGATGAGCGCCGCGATCATCACCTGCGCGGCGCGCCCTGCCCCGTCGTCGGCCTTGACCGCGAGGCCGAGCCCGGCTTCGGGCAGCGCGGCGCAGAATACGCCCTCGGCGCCCGACTTGGTGAAGACGCGTCCGCCAAGCAGGCTCATCACCTCCGTGTCGAAGCGGCCTCTCCCGGCGACCGTCACGGGATGCGCAGCGACGGCAGCGCGAATGCGCGCCGCGGCGTCGCGGCGTTCCTGCGACAGCCCGTGGCCGGTCCCAAGCCGCGCGAAGCCTCGCGCGAGCGCGACCAGCGGGACGGCGTAAGTCGGGATGGCGCAGCCATCGACGCCGCGCATCCCTTCGCTTAGGCGCGCGCCGGTCATCGCTTGGATCGACGCCGCCACCTCGCGCTGCACGGGATGGTCCGCCGCAACGTAGCCGTTCGGGTCCACCCCCATCGCACAGGAGAGACAGATGAAGCCCGCATGTTTGCCCGAGCAATTGTTATGCAGAGCGGTCGGCGTGCTCCCCGCACGCGCGAGTGCACGCGCTTCGTCCTCGCCAAGCGGCCAATGCGCGCCGCATTCGAGCGCGTGTTCATCACGATCCACTTTGGCGAGCATCGCGCGCGCAGTCGCGAGATGGTCCTCGCTTCCCGAGTGGGAGGCGCAGCTGAGCGCAACCTCCTTGTCGCTCAGACCGAGCCGATCCGCAGCGCCGCTGGCGATAAGGGGCAAGGCCTGGAGCGCCTTGACGGCGGAGCGGGGATAAACCGGTCGATCGGCGTCGCCAAAGGACAGCACCACTCGGCCGTCCGCATCGACGACCGCGCCGGCTCCGCGATGGGCGGATTCGACGAGGGCGCCGCGCGTCGCCTCGACGACCACTGGATTCGCCATTGCGTTCGCTCTCCAGGCTGGAGGACAAGGGTATAGAGTCAAAACCGATCAGTTGGACCCGTTTGACCTTGAACCTCATTGCCGAGGAGCAAAAATTAGCAATCCGGCGAAGCATCCGCATGGACTTACAGCGTCGTGGGAGCGGGGCGGCGGCTGCCGCCCGTGTCGCGGTCAGCGTTTCAAGGTTGCCCAGGCCATGAATGCGCCAGTCCCGTCGGTCCCAATGGCGATGCGCCCGAATTCGGGGACGTCGAACGGCGGCCGAACGATCCTGCCGCCGCGACTCTGAACCTCTGCAACCAATCCATCGACGTCGTCGACTTCAAGATAGCTTAGCCAGTGCGGCGGATCGGCATCGGGAACGATTCCGCGCATGTCGAGGACGCCGGCGACTGGCTTGTTCCCGGCTTTGGCGACCCAGTACGTGCGATTCTGCTGCGGCATCGGCATGCCTTCGAACGTCCAGCCGACGGTCCCAGCGTAGAAGGCTTTGGCGGCCTCCACATCGCGCGTATAGAGCTCATGCCAGGCGAAATTTCCGTGGGTCAAGGGCTTCCTCCTTGTTGCTGCAGTTCTTTCGCGTCGCAGGACGAGCGAAACCTCGCCCGTGGACCGCGCATATTCCTCTTCGCTGCGATAGAAGCGGTCAATCCCAAAGCGCCGCCTGCGCGCTGCTTTCGGGATTGGGGTCATCGCTCAAGCAGGTTACGAAAATTCGATGTCTGAGTGACCAAGTCCTGCTGTTCGGCAAGATTTCGCAAGTCTCAAACGACGAACGCCGATCCCGGCGCGCGCCCATTCCGCCGCCTGCGACGATTTGCCTATTGTCCGACGCCTTCCCCGCGTCCGTCCCTTCCCTTACGAAGGGATGAAACCGACGCAAGGACAGAGAGAAAATGAAGGTTCGGGACGTAATGACTTATGGCGTGATCAGCGTGCCCGAGGCCGCGAGCATCGCGGAGGCGGTCGAAACGATGTTGCGCTCGCGGGTGAGCGCGCTCTTCGTGTTCGACGCCGACCACGCGCTGAGCGGGGTTTTGAGCGAAGGCGACCTCCTTCGGCGCGGCGAGCTCGGAAGCGAGCGCAAGCGCCCGCGCTGGCTCGACTTTCTGCTCGGCAGCGGGCGAGTCGCAGAATCCTACGCGCACGAGCACGGCCGCAAGGTTGGCGAAGTCATGACCCACGACGTCGAGACGATTGGAGAGGACTCGGATCTCAGCGAGGCGGTGGACCGGATGATCCGCCGCCACGTCAAGCGCCTGCCGGTGCTGCGGGGTCAGACGGTCGTTGGGGTGATTGCGCGCTCCGACCTGCTCAAGGGATTGCTGGCCGCGACGCCGCGGGCGACCGGGCCGCATCCTGACGCCGAGATCAAGGCCGCCATCCAAGCCGAGCTCGACAAGCTCGACTGGGCGCCGCGCGCGAGCGTGCGGGTCGAGGTTCAGAACGGCGCCGTCACCTTCGACGGCGCGATCACCGACGAACGGCTTCGCGAGGGCCTCAAGGTCATCGCCGAGAACACGCCGGGCTGCGTCTCCGTCCACGACCACATGGCGTGGATCGAACCGAACTCGGGGTTTTTTATGCCCCCGCCCGAGGAGGAACAGAAAACCTCCTGAATCAGCTTGGCGAGCGCGGGCGCCTTACCCGGCGACGGCGCCGAGGTCAGCCGGCGGCTCTGCCTCTGACGGCTTCGCCGATCCGTGAGGCGGCGGCCCGCCAGGGCCGCAGGCGGCGAGAAAGAACGCAACCGACCGGGCGGCGTGCGGCTCGATCTCGGCGCGCAAGGCGGCCAGATCCTCGCCGAACAGCGCTCTCATCAGCATCGGCAAGACCACCAGGTCGAGGAACCGGCGCGCCGTGTCCCGGAGTTTTTCTGGGCTGAACGCTGGCGAGGCTCCAATCTCGCTCGACGCGGCCAATTCGCCAAATATGCGGGCCACCTCTTCCTTTGGCCGCTCGCGCCCCATGCAGCTTACGCTCGTCGCGAGATCGGGGAATCGCCGCGCCTCGGCGACCGCGACCCGGATGAGCCCGATCGTTTCCAGGGTTAAGACCCGGGTCAGGATCAACGCGGCGAGGGCGTCGAGCCGAGCCTCGACCGAGCCGCCGGCGCAGGCGAAAGCGTCGAGGCTTGTGTTCCGGCGCACGAGGCGCTCGATGACGGCGCTGAACAACGCTTGCTTATTGGGAAACCGGGCGTAGATCGTGGGTTTTCCGGCGGACGCCGCCTCCGCGATTTCGTCGACGCTCGCGCCCTGGAAGCCGCGCTCAAGAAAAATCCGGCCCGCCGCGTCGAGGATTCTTTCCTCGACCTGACCCGCGAGCTCGCGCGGCGGCCGGCCGTAGCGCACGGTCCCGCGGCCGATTTCGGCTTGTTCCGACGCCGCTTCCATAGCTCCTTCGTCTGCCATCCGCGTCCTTCACTAAAACCGCGACGGTTTGAATTTGCACCCTTGATTTAGGGTGGCGCCTCACCAAAGTAAACGAAACGGAACAGTTTCGTTTCGGAGACGTTGAGGGGGCTACATCGGGAGTTCCCGCCCATGGCGCGCAGGAATCAAGATCGAGGCCAGCAAATGTACAAGGACGCGACGGCGTCCGAAGCCGATTGGGACAAGGTCTCGCCGCCGCGTTCCGGGGGCTCGGCGAGTCCCAAGCGGGACATCATCGCCTTGCGCGCGCCGCCTTCCGAGGCGCCCGCGGAGGCTGAGCGGCCCGCGGAAGTCCCTGAAAAGACAGAGCCTCCGGCTGACCCGAGAAGACTGAGCGCCCGTCCGGACCCTCCGAGCAGGAGGCCAAGCCGGAGCATGAGCCCGCGTCGAAAGAGAAGAAGCCCAGCGAGAAGCCGCGCAGGAACTTTCTCCGCCGGCACCCGCTCATGGCGGGCGTCGGGCTAATCGCGCTCTTGGCGGCGTGCGCCGCTGGATACGTCTACTGGGACTATTCCTCGCATTTCGAATCGACCGATGACGCCTTCATCGCGGCTCGCCAGTTCGCGATTGCGCCACAGGTCGCGGGCTACGTCACCGCGGTTCCGGTCACCGACAACCAGCATGTCAACCGGGGCGGCGTGGTCGCCCGCATTGACCAGCGCGATTACCTGACCGCGCTCGCTCAAGCTCAGGCCCAGGTGGCCGGCGCGGAAGCCGGCATCCACAGCGTCGATGCGCAAATCGCGACCCAAGACGCGCAAATCGCGTCGGCCCAGGCGCAGGTCAACCAGGCGCAGGCGAACATGGAGCTGGCGAAGGTCACCTGGGGACGCGACCAACCGCTCGTCAAGCAGGGTTGGGCGACGGCTCAGCAGGGCACCACGGACGTCCAAAACCTTAAAGCCCAGCAGGCAACTGTTGAGAGCGCGCAAGCGGCGCTTAGGGTGGCGCAGCGGCAAATCGACACGCTGAGGGCGCAGCGCGCGTCGCAGGTGGCCAGCCTCGCGCAAGCGCAGGCCCAACTCGACCAGGCCCAGCTCAACCTCGGTTATACAACCGTCACCGCCGACCAGCCGGGCCGCGTCGTCAACCTCACCGGCGCGGTCGGGCAATATGCACAGGCGGGCACCAACCTCTCAATGTTCGTGCCCGACGAGATTTGGGTCGTTGCGAACTACAAGGAAACCCAGCTCGACCGCATGCGGCCGGGACAGCCGGTCGACATGGAGATCGACGCCTACCCGGAACGCGACTTCCACGGCCATGTCGCCAGCGTCCAGCCCGGCTCAGGCCCGGCCTTCTCGCTGCTGCCGCCCGAAAACGCGACCGGCAACTACGTCAAGATCGTCCAGCGGGTGCCGGTCAAGATCATCATCGACAATCCGCCGTCCGACGTCTCCCTCGGTCCGGGGATGTCGGTCGTTCCGACCGTGCGCGTCGACCCGTCGCCCTCGCTCTATGAGCGGCTGAAGGCGAGCGTCGAGCAGTGGTGGAGGCGGGTGTGAGCGACACGGCCGCGCAAGCGGGCGCTCCGCCGGCCGCCGGCAGTGCAGCTTCCACCAACCCGTGGCTGATCGCCGTCCTGGTCGCGCTTGCGACCTTCATGGAGGTGCTCGACACCACGATCGCCAACGTGGTGCTGCCCTATATCGCCGGCGGCATGGGGGTCAGCGATGACGAAGCCTCGTGGGTGGTGACGACCTATCTGGTCGCCAACGCCGTCAGTCTGACCGCGAGCCCGTTCCTCGCTCGCGCTCTCGGCCGCAAGGTCTTCTTCCTGATCTGCCTCGGGCTCTTCAGCATAAGCTCGATCCTCTGCGCCCAGGCCTGGAATCTCGACTCGCTCCTCTTGTTCCGTCTCCTTCAGGGCTTGGCCGGGGGCGGCATGGTGCCGGTCTCGCAGTCCATTCTGGCCGCTTCGTTTCCGCCGGCAGAAGCGCGGGCAGGCGTTCGCGCTGTTCGGCGTGGCGGTGGTCGTGGCGCCGGTGGTCGGGCCGACGCTCGGCGGCTGGCTCGCCGACAATTGGTCCTGGCGCTGGTGCTTCCTGATCAACGGCCCGGTCGGCCTCGCCACGATCGCGCTGATCGCCATCCTTCTGCCCGCGGACAAACCCAATCAGGGGCAGGCCGCCCGGTTCGATTTCATCGGCTTTCTTTTGGTCGCGACTTTCCTCGGCGCGCTCGAGATCGTGCTCGATCGCGGCCTCGAAGACGACTGGTTCGGCTCAAACTTTATCGTCACATTCACAGCGATTTGCGCCGATCGCTTTCGTGCTGATGATCCCGTGGGAGTTGAGCCGGAAGGATCCGATGATCGACATGCGGATGGTCGGGTCGCGTCAGTTTGGCGCCTGCTTCCTGGTGATGGGGGCGACCGGCGCGATCCTCTACGCGACCACCCAGTTCCTGCCGCTTATGTTGCAGACGGACTTCGGCTACACCGCGACCTGGGCCGGTCTTGTCCTCTCGCCGGGCGGCCTCGTCACCATGGTTATGATGTTCGTCGTCGGGCAGATCGTCGAGCCGGATCCAGCCGAAATACCTGATCATGACCGGCGCGATCTTCGCGGCGATCTCGATGTATCAGATGACCAACGTGTACGGCGATCTCGGCTTCTGGTTCTTTGCCCGAACGCGCATGGTGCTTGGCGTCGGATTGCCGCTCATCTTCATCCCGATCATCACCGCGTCTTATGACGGGATCCCGGCAAACAGGGTGGACATGGCGTCGGCCCTCATCAACGCGGCGCGCAACACCGGCGGCTCGATCGGCGTCTCGCTCGCCTCCAACGTGCTCAACCACCGCGAGCAGTTCCACCAGAGCCGGCTGATCGAGAACGCGATCCCGTCGAGCCAGCAATATCAGGACACGCTGCACCAGGCGACGCAGTATTTTCTCGCGCAGGGCAATCTGCTTCCCGAGGCGCAGCAGCAGGCCATCGCCTGGATCGGCCAGCAGGTGCAGGCGCAATCGTCCTACCTCGCCTACATGGACGTCTTTTGGGTGCTGACCCTGCTCTCGCTAGCGGCCGTCCCGCTGGCCATGAGCCTGCGCAAGGTGAAACTGGGAGGCGCGGCGCCGGCGGCGCATTAACGGTCCGGGGCGCCCAGACGCAAGCGCCGGGCCGCAAGTCGGAACAGGCTGTTAGTCGCTATGCTTCATAAGTGACTTCGACGCGTGACGTCGCGAGCGTTCGGCCGCGAGCATTCAAAGCCCGGCAATTTTGCCAGCGTCGCAAAGCCGCTCAACTTGCGCGCTAAAGGTCGGCCAAACTCGGAGGCAGCGGTGATAAAGGCGCAACGGATCGCCGACGGCATCCTAAAGGTGGTCGCGCCGACGAAACTGCAGTCGGGCGATTTCGCCGAGCTGGCTCGACAAATCGAACCCATCATTCGGCAGACAGGCCAACTCAGGCTCTTGATCGACGCCTCGGATCTGGAGGGCTGGAAAGATCTGAGCGCCCTTGAAGAACACGCCGCTTTCGTCAAATCGCATCAGGAGAAGGTCGATCGCATCGCCGTGATCGCGGCGCATGAATGGCAGCGTTGGCTGGTCAGCGCGATCAAGGTGTTCCTGCATCCGGAGGTGAGAACTCTTTCAGAGTCGTCAGGAAGATGACGCGCTTCGCTGGCTCAAGAGTTAGGGACGCTAACTTAGCGCGGGACGCCAGCGTCGGGCGGGGGCGGCAGAAACGCGGGCCGATCCTTCGCGGACGAAAACGGAAGCGGAAACCACTGAATCGCCCGCCCGGTTTCGTGGTACAGCATCCAGGTTTGTCCGGTCGCTGTATCGAGGAGCAACGCCTCGGGGAAAGTCTGCGATTGCGAAGCCGGCACGGCGACCATCTGATAGCGGCCGACTTGCGTCTCCTCGCCATGCGCGCTCGCCACGGCTGCCTAGCATGGTGACCAATGCCAAGGTCGGCTTCAGCATGAGGAGACTCCGAACCCGCAAATTAGCGAGTCCATTTTGAGCGATTTCAAAGCCTTGCGGCGCCATTTGCGAGTCATTCCGTTTGCTGACGCCGGAGCCCCCGCCGCGCCTTCCCTGGGAACAAGCACACCGTATTTGTCCTCATTTCTGAAAAACAATAGCACGTCTCAATCAATCCCGCAAGAAATTGTCGATTTTTCTTAATCAGCGACGGGCCCATTGCGCGGCTGCACCGCCGCTGACATCGCTCAAGAGCGCGTCTGGCGCCCCTCTCCGGCTTCCGCGAGGGCGCTGAGCCCCTCGCGATAGGTCGGATAGACCGGCGCAAATCCCACGAGGGTTTTGGCCTTGGCGATCGAGACCCGCTTGTTGTCGGCGTAGAACTCCCGAGCCATTGGCGACAGTCTCGCCTTGTCGAACGCCTCCTGAGGCGGCGGACGCAGGCCGAGCAGCGCCGCGGCATAGGTGACCACGTCCTGTGGCGGGGCGGGCTCGTCGTCGGCGACGTTCCAGATCTGGCCAGGGAGGCCATGCGTAAGCACGAGGCTCGACATTTGAGCAATGTCATCGACATGCGCGCGGTTGAACACCTGACCCGGCTTGACGATCCGCCGTGCGTCGCCGCGGCGCAGATTGACGAGCGTATTGCGGCCCGGCCCATAGATGCCGGCGAGCCGCAGGATGTCGGCTTCGGCGCCGCGCGCCCGCGCGACCGCCGTCCAGCGGGCCTCGTCCTCGAGCCGCGCCAGCCCGCGCGCCGTGCGGGTCCGCGTCGCGCTTGTCTCGTCGACCCAGGCCCCAGAATGGTCGCCGTAAACGCCGATGGTCGAGTAGTAGACGATGCGTCGCAGCGCCGGCGCCGCGCCGATGGCGGAGGCGAAGCGCTCCAGCGCCGCCCCCGCTCCATCGCGCGGCGGGATGGAGACGACGATCGCCTCGGCTTTCTCGAGCGCCTGCTCCAGCCCGGGCTCGGCGTCGGAGCCATCGAACTGATAGGCCTCGACGCCCTCTCGACGCAGGGCGTTCACGGCGTCGGCTGTCCGCGTCGTCCCGCTCGCATCGATCCAGGGCTCGCGCTGAATGAGGCGCCGGGCGCAATAGCCGAGGCCGAGGAAGAATACCTTCAAGCTGTACGCAGCGCTGCTCGCGGCTCGGAATTGCGCGGCCAACCGACCTTGCTTCTTCAAGCCAGCTGGCGATCGCGTCCTCGACGTTGCGCGCGGCCTCCTCGCGAGTTCACCGTCGGACATACAACCAGGCAGGTCAGGAACGGTCGCAAGGAACCCGCCGCCATCTTCCTCTGACAGCGGCTCGATCACGACCGCATATTCAGGCTTTCGCATTCGAATTCCTTACGGCGTCTTCGCCGGCCACCTTCTCCCGCAGGGAGAAGGGAACGCTACTTCCTCTTCGGGATATAAAGGTCGGTCAGGGTTCCGGCGAAGGCTTCGGCCGACATGGCGAACGTCTCCGAGAGCGTCGGGTGCGGATGAATGGTGAGGCCGACGTCTTCGGCTTCGGCGCCCATCTCGATCGCCAGCGCCGCCTCGGAGATAAGGTCGCCTGCGTTGGGCCCGACGATGCCGCAGCCGATCAGACGCTGGGTCTCTTCGTCCCACAGCGTCTTGGTCAGGCCCTCGTCGCGGCCGAGCGACAGAGACCGGCCGCTCGCCGCCCAGGGGAAGACGGCCTTGCCGTATTTGACGCCCTTGGCCTTGGCTTCGGTCTCCGTGACACCCGCCCAGGCCACTTCCGGATCGGTGTAAGCGACCGACGGGATCGCCTTGGCGTCAAACGAGGATTTGTGTCCGCTCGCCACTTCCGCGGCGACCTTGGCCTCGTGCGTCGCCTTATGCGCCAGCATCGGCTGGCCGACGATGTCGCCAATGGCGAAGATATGCGGCACGTTGGTGCGCATCTGGCGATCGACGGGGATGTAGCCCCGCTCGTCGACGACGACGCCCGCAGCTTCCGCGCCGATGCCCGCGCCATTCGGGCGTCGTCCGACCGAGACCAGCATCGCGTCGAACGTCTCGGTCTTCGCGCCGTCGGGGCCTTCGTAAGAGACCTTGAGCCCATCCGGCTCCGCCTGGACGGCGGTCACCTTCGTCTTGAGCAGGATCTTGTCGTAGAGACGGCCGATGCGCTTCGCGAGCGGCGTCACGATGTCCAGATCCGCCCCCGGCATCAGCTGGTCCATCATCTCGATCACAGTGATGCCGGCGCCAAGCGAATGGTAGACCGTCGCCATTTCGAGGCCGATGATCCCTCCGCCGAGCACCAGCATACGCTTGGGGATGAAACTGATCTCGAGCGCCGCGGTCGAATCCCAGATGCGCGGATCGGCGGGGATGAACCCCGGCGCAGCGGCTTCGGAGCCGGCGGCGATGATCGCCTTGTTGAAGCGGACGACCCGCGCGCCCTCGGCGGTCTCGACGCGCAGCGTCTTGGGCGAGGTGAACTCGCCGACGCCGGTCACCGCCTTGACCTTGCGCTGCTTGGCGAGGCCGGTCAGGCCGCGTGGTCAAGCGCTTGACCACGCCATCCTTCCAGCCGCGGATCGCCTCGGGTTCGAAGGTCGGCGGGCCGAAGCTCACGCCGTGCGAACCCATGGCCTTCGCGTCGTCAATGACCTTGGCGACATGGAGCAATGCCTTCGACGGGATGCAGCCGACGTTGAGACATACGCCCCCGAGGGTTGCGCGCGAGTCGACCAGAACCACATTCTGCCCAAGATCGGCGGCGCGGAAGGCGGCGGTGTAGCCGCCGGGACCCGCGCCCAACACCAGGATATCGGCCTCGAAGTCGGCCTGGCCACCAGGGTCCGCCGCAGGCTTCGGCGGCGGACCGGCCGGCGCCGAGCGCCTGCGGAGCGGGCTCCTGGATCTCGACGCCGCCGCCTTGGGCGGCCGCTGGCGCGGCGGCTTTTGGCGCCTGCGCGGCGAGCCCTTCCGTCTCTCCCGCGCCCGAATAGGTCGCGAGCAAATCGCCTTGGCTCACCTTGTCGCCGACCTTGACGTGGATTTCGCCGATCGCGCCATCCTCGGGCGCGGGCACGTCCATCGTCGCCTTGTCGCTTTCGAGCGTCAGGATCGGCTCGTCCTTGCGGACGCTCTGCCCGGGGGCCACAAGGATTTCGATGATCGGCACATCCTTGAAGTCGCCGATGTCGGGAAGCCGGATTTCTTTGGCCATGCCTCGTCTCTCTATCGGGCTGCGGTCATAAGATGATGCGCCGCATGTCCTCCAAGAGGCCCGCGAGATGGCGCATGAAGCGAGCGGCCGCAGCGCCGTCGATCACTCTGTGATCGTAAGATAGGCATAGCGGCAGCATGAGACGAGGCTCAAACGCCGATCCGTCCCAAACCGGGGCCATCTTCGAACGCACGACGCCAAGAATGGCGACCTCGGGCGCGTTGACGATCGGGGTGAAGGCTGTGCCTCCGATGCCGCCCAGCGAAGAGATGGTGAAGGTCGCGCCCTGCATTTCGGCGGGCGCGAGCTTGCCCGCGCGGGCCTTCTCCGAGAGGCCCCCAAGCTCGCGGGCGAGGTCGATGACGCCCTTCTGGTCGACATCCTTGACGACCGCGACCACAAGGCCGTCAGGCGTGTCGACCGCGACGCCAATGTGCCAATAGCGGCGCAGAATGAAAGAGTCGCCTGAAGAAGCGAGTGCGGCGTTGAAAGTCGGGAAGGCTTTCAGCGTGGCGACCGCAGCTCGCATGAGAAGCGGCAGCAGCGATACACGGTAAGGCTTTGACTTATCTTTCTTCGCGTCTTCGTCGAGAGCTTTTCGGAAGGCGTCGAGATCGGTGATGTCGGCTTCGTCGCAGTGGGTGACATGCGGAATGTTGACCCAGGATGCGTGAAGCCGCGGTCCGGAGATGCGCTTGATGCGCGACAGCGGAACGGTTTCGATCGGCCCGAACTTGGCGAAGTCGACCGTTGGGACCGCAGGGAGCGCGGCGCCGCCTGCAGCGACGGCGACGCCCGCGCCGCCTTCGCGGGCGATCGCCGCCTTCACGTCCTCGCGGGTGATGCGGCCTTTCTCGCCCGTCCCCTTGATCTGATTGAGATCAAGCCCGAGCTCGCGCGCCAGCCGCCGAACGGCGGGGCCGGCGAACACGCCGGCAAAATCGGCTAGCGCCGGGTTTGCGGCAGCCGGCCGGGGCGGCAGGTCCCTCGGCGCGACGGGCGAGGTCTCGGGCGCTTCAGCGGCGTCCTCCTCTTCCTTCGCATCCGCCTCGTCCTCCTGGTCAGGGGCGATCGGCGCGGTCTGCTCCGCCAGCGTCGAGCTTCGCAATCAGCGAGCCCATCGACACTTTGTCGCCGACCTTGACGAGAATCTCCGTAATCTTGCCAGCCGCCGGCGACGGCACATCCATCGTCGCCTTGTCGGATTCGAGCGTCACGATCGGCTGCGCCGCCTCGACCGTGTCGCCTGCCTTCACCAGAATCTCGATGATCGGCACGTCGGTGAAGTCGCCGATATCCGGGATTTTGATGTCGATCGGCGCAGTCTTGGCGAACGAAGGGGCTGGCGCCTTGGCCGGAGAGGCTTTCGCGGGCGGGGCGGCCTCCTTGGTGGCGGCCGCGCCCTTGGCGGAAGGACCGGCGGCCGGCTGCGGAGCCGCCTTGGGCGAGGCCGCTACGCCTTGCGCCGTCTCCCCTTGCGCGGACTCGACCCGCGCGATCAGCGTCCCCATCGAGACCTTGTCGCCAACCTTCGCCATGACCTCGGCGACTTCACCCGCTACCGGTGAGGGCACGTCCATCGTCGCCTTGTCGGATTCGAGCGTGATCAGCGATTGATCGACCTTGACGACGTCGCCGGGCTTCACCAGCACCTCGATGACCGGCACGTCCTGGAAGTCGCCGATATCGGGAACCTTCACGTCGACCTTCGCCACCAGGCGCTCTCCTCAGCGAACAGATTGTCTAGGGACTGCCGAGATTTCAGTTTCGCGCCGGATTTCGGCCCGTCCGGATCGATGCCGTATTTGGCGATCGCCTCGGCCACGCGCCGGTTGGGCAGCAACTGATCTTCCGCCAGAGCCTTCAGACTGGCGACAGCCACATGGTAGCGGTCGACTTCAAAGAACGAGCGCAGCCGGCGGCGATAGTCGGAGCGTCCGAAACCGTCCGTTCCGAGCGTCTTGTACCGCGCCGGCACATAGGGCCGAATGCCGTCCGGCAGCGCCTTCACGTAGTCCGTCGACGCAATGACCGGCCCCTGCCCGCTCGACAACGCCCGGGTGATGAACGGAACCTTCGCATCCGCTTCAGGATGCAGCAGATTCCATCGCTCGACATCGAGGCCTTCCCGGCGCAATTCGGTGAAGCTGGTGACGCTCCACACTTCGCTGCTGACCCCGTGCTCATTTGCCAGCATCTCGGCCGCGGCTTCGATCTCGCGCAGGATCGCGCCCGCGCCTAATAGACGGACGTGGAGGGCGGGCTGATCGGCTTTGACCTCCCGCAGCTTGTAGGCGCCCTTGAGGATGCCCTCCTCTGCGCCTTCGGGCATCGCCGGATGAGGGTAATTCTCGTTCAGGGTCGTGATATAGTAGAAGACGTCGTCCTGATCGACCAGCATGCGGTTCAGACCCGCATGGACGATCACCGCCAGTTCGTAGGCGTAAGTCGGATCGTAGGTCACGCAATTCGGGATGGTCGAGGCCAGGATATGGCTATGGCCATCCTCGTGCTGCAGGCCTTCGCCGTTGAGGGTGGTGCGGCCGGAGGTGCCGCCGATCAGGAAGCCGCGCGTCCGCATGTCGCCCGCGGCCCAGGCGAGGTCGCCGACGCGCTGGAAGCCGAACATAGAGTAGTAGATGTAGAAGGGCATCATCGGCACGTTGGAGGTCGAATAGGACGTGCCCGCGGCGATGAATGAGGCCATTGCGCCCGGCTCGTTGATGCCCTCCTGAAGAATCTGGCCTTTCGGATCTTCTCGGTAATACATGAGCTGGTCGGCGTCCTGCGGCCGGTAAAGCTGGCCGACCTGGCTGAATATGCCGACTTGGCGGAACAGCCCCTCCATGCCGAAGGTGCGGCTTTCGTCAGGGACGATCGGCACCACACGCGGACCAAGATCCTTATCGCGCAGGAGCACGGTCAGAATCCGCACGAAAGCCATGGTGGTCGAGATTTCACGTCCCTCTGCGGTCGCTTTCAATAGCGCGTCGAAGGCAGTGAGCGGCGGGACGAGAAGGGGGTCGCTCTTGCGCCGGCGGGACGGAAGATAGCCGCCTAGAGCCGCGCGTCGCTCCCGCAGATAGCTCATCTCCTTGCTGTCTTCGGCAAACCGCAGGAACGGAATCTTGTCGAGCTCTTCGTTTGAGACGGGAATCTGAAACCGGTCGCGGAAGGCTATGAGCGCCTCATGGCCAAGCTTCTTGGCCTGGTGCGCGATCATCTGCCCTTCGCCGGCCGAGCCCATTCCATAGCCTTTGACGGTCTTGGCGAGGATCACGGTCGGCTGGCCCTTGTGATCGACCGCGGCCTTATAGGCCGCGTAGACTTTGATTGGATCGTGACCGCCGCGGGTCAGCGCCCAGATCTCGGCGTCGGTCCAGTCCTCGACCATCGCCGCCGTTTCGGGATAACGGCCGAAAAAGTTCTTCCGAATATAGGCGCCGTCTTTCGACTTGAAGTCCTGATATTCGCCGTCGACGCATTCGAACATCAGCTGACGCAGCATTCCGGCCGTGTCCTTGGCGAGCAGCGCGTCCCAGCCGGAGCCCCACAGGCACTTGATGACGTTCCAGCCCGCGCCGCGGAAGTCGGCCTCCAATTCCTGCACGATCTTGCCATTGCCGCGCACTGGCCCGTCGAGCCGCTGGAGGTTGCAATTGATGACGAAGATGAGGTTGTCCAGTTTCTCGCGCCCGGCGAGCGAAATCGCGCCAAGCGATTCCGGCTCGTCCATCTCGCCGTCGCCGCAGAAAACCCAGACCTTGCGCAGCGTCGTATCGGCCAGGCCTCGCCCATGCAGATAACGGAGAAACCGGGCCTGATAGATCGCCATCAAAGGCCCTAGGCCCATGGAGACGGTTGGGAACTGCCAGAAGTCCGGCATCAGCCAGGGATGGGGATAGGAGGCGAGCCCCTTGCGGCCGACTTCCTGGCGGAAGTTTATGAGCTGCTCTTCGCTGAGCCGCCCTTCGAGGAACGCGCGCGCGTAAATGCCTGGCGAACTATGGCCTTGGAAATAGATCAGGTCGCCGCCATGCGTCTCGTTGCAGGCATGCCAGAAATGCATGAACCCGGTGTCGTACAGGGTCGCCGCCGATTGGAAGCTGGCGATGTGGCCGCCGAGCTCGGATGATTCCTTGTTCGCTTTGATGACCATCGCCGCCGCATTCCAACGGACATAGCGGCGGATATGCTGCTCGATTTCTCGGTCGCCCGGATGGGGGGGCTCGGCTTGGGGAGGAATGGTGTTGACGTAAGCGGTGTTGGCGGCGAAGGGCAGCTTCGCGCCCTTGCGACGAGCCGATGAAACAACCGCGTCGAGGATGTCGTCGACCTTGCCGATTCCCTCGAAGGCTTCGACGGAATCGAGCGCGTCGAGCCATTCGTCGGTTTCGTCGGACTGGTCCTTGACCCTGTCGTCCATCGCGGCCGACCTCCCTCTCACTTATACAAAAGTCGTAAGCGAGCTGGGGCAGTCTTCTCACGCGCCACTGCGCTTGGCAATCGCGACAGGTAAGGCCGCTGCCATGTTGATTCTGCATGAGCGCGGCGGCCGATTGGCCGGCGATCGGCAACGCGTTAGAAGGGCCGCGCGGGTCCGATTGGCGGACGGTCGAAGCCATGCGAGGGAACACGATTGGCCGGTGTGACGACCCATATCCTGGACGTGACCATCGGCCGGCCGGCTCAGGGCGTCCGGATCGAACTTTACGAGCTGGAAGGCGGCTCCGAGCGCAAGCGCACCGCCGACGTCGTGACCAATACGGACGGCCGCACCGACAAGCCCCTGGTGGCCGCCGATCAGGCCCGCGCAGGGCGGTTCGAGCTCGTCTTCCACGTCGGCGACTATTTCCGCAGCCGCCGCACCGAGCTAGCCGACCCGCCGTTTCTCGACATCGTCCCGATCCGCTTTGGGGTCGCCGACGCCAAGGCGCACTATCACGTTCCCCTCATCGTCTCCCCGTGGAGCTACTCGACCTATCGGGGAAGCTGAGACTGCGGCCGGCGTTGGTCTGGTCGACCGGTTTGGGTTTTCTTGGCGCCTCACCGTTTCGCGGCGAAAGCCCCCGATTCTGAGGGTTGGATTTCCTTGGATTTCCTTGGATTCTCTCGTCAGAATCGAGACTTTTCAATGGGTTACGCTGGATTTTCGCGAGACAAATTTTTCTCGCGCCCTTTCCCCTGCGTTGAGAGGCGCCGCCAGGGGGACCGTGCGGTCGAGGCCGTGCGGAAGCGCAAGATTGTTCATGGGCCAAGCTTAGCCTTATTTCTGATTTTTTGCAAAGGATTGTCGTGCGGCAGTCCTCCGCCGCTTCGCATGACCGCCATATGGCGCTGG
>CAVRXX010000020.1:0-69963 GCA_963725195.1 uncultured Alphaproteobacteria bacterium
ATGACGACGCCCTGATAGGCGCGCAATGTGCCGATCGCCGTCAGCTGAGGAGGCCATTTTTCCGCTTTCACCGTCTCCGCCGTCACCGCGGTCGGCTTCGGCGCGAACGCGGCCGCCATGAACTTCTTGACCATGACGGGCTTGATGACGAACTGGAAATAGGCGAGCCCGCCGGTCGCCGCGGCCAGCAAGGCGAGCACAACCACGAACACGATCGGCCGGCGGGCGCCGAGCGGCAGATTGCCGATCGCGAGCAGCAACGCCAATATTGCGGCCGCCACGACGAAGACCAGCGGGGGAACGGGAGCGTGAATGAGCGCAAGCTGCGCCGCCGCGCCGAGCGCCAGCAGCGCAAGCGCTAGCAGGGCCAAGAGTTGGTTCGTCAGGCGCCGCATTGCTCCATTCCAGTTTGGGCGGGTGTTTGAGCCCGGCCTTTTGCAACATTTCGCCGAAGATTGATACGAGCGGGGCGAATCCGGCGCCTCGATTTGGGGGCCCAAAGCCCCTCGCCACCGCGCGCCAGCGCCGTTATGCTTGGATTCATGGCCGCAAAGGGGCGGCCTGATTCGGGAGATTTGCGCCATGACCAAGACGTTCGCCCTGGTTGCCCTCGCGCTCGGCCTCGCCGCCGCGCCGGCGCTTGCCTATGCCGACGACGCCTGCACGACCCAGGCGATGGACAAGAAGCTCGCCGGCGCCGCCAAGACGAGCTTCATGACCAAATGCGAAAGGACCGCCTGCGAGTCCCAGGCCAAGGACAAGAAGCTGCATGGCGCCGCGATGACCTCCTTCGTCAAGAAGTGCGCGAAGGACGCGATGGCGATGTGAGGAGGCCGGGCTCAGGGTTTCCTGGTCTGAACGGGCTGCACGGCGGCGGCCCTGGCGCAGCGGTCGGCCGACTGGGCCGCGCGGCGCCTGCGGTGGGGGCCGCTTGGGCGCGCCGCCTTTTTTGCTCCGCGGCGAGCGGGCGCATCGCTCGGCCAAAGGCGCGGATCGTCCGCGGCGAGGGGGCGGATCTGTGAATGTTCCTTACGCCGGCGATCTCGTCCTGCGGCGCCCCTTTGCGGTGAGGCCTCGAAGAGCCCCGGCGCCCGACAGTCGCGGCGCGGTCGGCATTGTCTTGCGGAAAATCAGAATAAGCAGTAGAGTTCACCGCATGAGCAGTTCGGCGCTTCCACCGCCCCACGGGCGCCAATTCACGCCCTTTCGATGTTTCACTGACAAGGAGCGTCAATGAAAATTTTTTCGGCGGTAAATCCCGCGTAACCCATTGATAAGTCTCGATTCGGACGAGAGAATCCAAGGAAATCCAAGCTTTTCCAAACCCCAATTCGAGGGATTCCAAAGCCAAAGAGCCAGGAATCAAGAAAACCCAAATCGGGCGCGGCGCGGCCGAGGCTTGGCGGCTTCGGCGGCGGTCTATTCCTTGACCGCTCCGGTCAGGCTCGAGACATAATACTCGACAAAAAACGAGTACATGATCACCACCGGCAGCGAACCGAGCAAGGCCGCCGCCATCAGCGAGCCCCAGTGGTAGACGTCGCCTTCGACGAGTTCGGTGATCGCGCCGACCGGAACGGTCTTGTTCTCGGTCGACGAGATGAAGGTCAGCGCGTAGATGAACTCGTTCCATGACAGGGTGAAGGCGAAAATTCCGGCCGAGATCAGGCCGGGAACCGCCAGGGGCAAAGTGATCTTCCACAGGATCTGCAGCCGCGTCGCGCCATCGATCAGCGCGCATTCCTCGAGCTCATAGGGGATGGTGCGGAAATAGCCCATCAGGAGCCAGGTGCAGAACGGCACCAGGAAGGTTGGATAGGTCAGGATCAGCGCCCACAGGCTGTCGAACAGGCCGAGCTTGAAGATGATCGCGGCGAGCGGGATGAACAGGATGCTCGGCGGCACCAGATAGGCGAGAAAGATCGCAAGCCCGACGTAGCGCGAGCCGGAGAAACGCAGGCGCTCGATGGCGTAGGCGGCGCAGACGCTGCAAACGAGCGAAATCAGCGTCGCCGCCGCCGACACGATCATGGTGTTGATGAGCCAGGACGGATAGCTCGTCTCGAAGAACAGCTTCTTGATGTGCTCGAGCGTCGGGGAATGCACCCAGAAAGGATTGAAGCGCTTGTAGTCGTAAAGCTCGTCGTCCGGTTTGAAGGTCGTCGTCGTCATCCAGTAGAACGGAAACAAGAGGACGAACAGGAAGACGATCAGCGGGAGATAGAGCGTGAACAGCCGGCGAGGCAGGCTCTCGAGATAGTCCATGCCTTCGGACGCATCGCCGCGCTTCGCCATCGTCAGTCTCGCGAGCCCTGCTGCCAGCGTCGCCGCTGCAGTCCGAAATAACTGAACAGGATGGCTCCCAGCAGGAACGGCACCATGGCGTCGGCAATGGCCGCGCCCTCGCCCAGGCGCCCTCCGGTGATCGCCCGTTCGTAGGAGAGCGTCGCCATCAAATGCGTGGCGTTCATCGGCCCGCCGCGGGTGATGGCGTAAACGAGCTGGAAGTCGGTGAAGGTGAGCAGCACCGAGAAGGTCATGACCACGGCGATGATCGGCGAAAGCATCGGCAGGGTGACAAAGCGGAAGCGTTGCCACGGGCCCGCGCCGTCGAGCGTCGCCGCCTCATAGAGCGAGGGCGAGATCGTCTGCAGGCCCGCAAGCAGGGTGATCGCCACGAACGGGATGCCGCGCCACACGTTGGCGGCGATCAGCGAGAAGCGCGCATTCCATGGCTGTCCCAGAAAGTCGATGTACTGATGGATGAGGCCGAGTTTGATGAGCGACCAGGAAATGATCGAAAACTGCGGATCGTAGATCCACCAGAAGGCGATCGCCGAGAGCACGGTCGGGGTGACGAACGGCAGCAGCACGACGGCGCGAATGAGCGACTTCATCGGCAGCCGGCGGTTGAGCAGGAGCGCCAGATAGAGGCCGAGGCCAAACTTGAGCACGCTGGCCACGACCGTATAGACCATGGTGTTGAAGACCGAGAGCCAGAATATGTCGTCGTGGGCGAGGGAGACGAAGTTGGCGAATCCGACGAACCGGCCCGGCCGGCCGATCGTCGCGTTGGTCATGCCGAGCCAGAAGCCCAGCCCCAGCGGATAGGCCAGAAACACCAGCAAAAACGCCGCCGCGGGCGCGATCATGACGACGCCGAGAATGTTGCGATCGTCGAGCAGGCGGAGCGCAAATCCCCGCCGCGCCGCGATCGGGCGCGCCGCCCGCTGGACTGGCGTAAGGGAGGTCATCGCTCGCGGGCTCGTCTGTCAGGCGGCGAGGCGCGGCTCAGGCGAATGCGCGGCCTCCCTCTGGTCCTCGCCACCGGTTCTCCTCAGGCGCCGTAATACCGTTTCACCTGCTCGGCCGCGGCCTGCGCCGCCGCCTTGGGCGACTTGTTCCCGGTGCACGCCTCGGCGAACATGTCGACCACCACGAAATCGCCCATGGTCGCGGCCGACGCGTCGCCGAGCGAGCCCGAATAGCCGTCATCGAGCGCAAATTTGAGAACGTCGCGGAATGGCGTCACCTTGGGATCGGCGGTCCAGATCGGATTGTCGTTCCACGCCGGCAGCGGCGGGGCCATATAGCCGTTGGACTGGGTCTCCCAATAGTCGACCTGCGGCTTCTCCCACATGAAGCGCAGATACTCGCGCACCGCGTTCGGGTATTTGCTGTATTTGTAGGCGTAGGTGTTGAGAATGTTCTGCTGTTCGGTCGGCTTGCCAACCGGACCGATCGGCATGTTGGCGTGGTTCATGTCGGCCGCGATCGCCTTGAGCGCCGGATCGGGCGAATTCTTGGCGACGGTGTAGATCGAGATACCGTTCAGCGTGAGCCCGATCTGGTCGGCGAGAAACGCCTTGTTGTTGCTCGGATCGAGCCAGGACAGGACGCCGTCGATATAGGTGGCGTAGAGCTGCTTGGCGTATTCGAGGGCGGCGACCGTCTCGGGCGAATTGATCGCCACGTTGTTCTTGTCGTCGACCGTCTTGCCGCCAAACGCCCACATACACCATTGCGTCCAGCCGTTGGCGTCGCCGGTGGCGTGGCCGAGGGCGAAGCCAGGAGGCTTGCCGGCCTTTTTCATCCCCTGGCACAATTTGAGGTAGCCGGCCGTGTCCTTGGGAAACTCATCGAACCCGGCGGCATGCATCGTGCTGATGCGATAATTCATGCAGCCGCCGCTCGCCCCCTGGGGCAGCGCGATCCATCGATTGCCCCGCATCCCGTATTTGCGCGCGACCGGATACCAGCCGCCGTATTTCGACCCGAGATATTCCGCAAGGTCGGTGAGATCGAGCAGCTTCTCGGGGAATTTGAACGGGTCGTCGAGCGTGCCCATAATGATGTCGGGTCCCGCGCCGACATTGGCGGCGACCGCCGATTTCGGCCGGATGTCGTCCCAGCTCTCCGCCTCGACGCGCACCTTGACGCCGGTCTGATCGGCGAATTTCTTGGTGTTGACGATGAAGGCGTCATACTCCGCCTGGATGAACTGCTTCCAGCGCAAGACGCGGATCGAGGCGCCGAGATTCGGGCGGCGGCCCGTTCCAGGCCGCTTCGGCGCGCGCGACGCCCGGCATGAGCAGCAACCCCGCCGCGCCGCCAGATTGCAAGACCCGCCGCCTGGTGATGTCGCTCATGTCGTTCTCCCTTGCTGGCGGCGCGTTCGACGCTGCTGCACTGCTTCTTTCGATCAAGTCTACACCGCACAGCGACGAGGGCAAGGCGCGCCGGCAGCTTCGATTTCAGTGGCGGGGCTCCTCGCGCCAGATTTGTCACCCGGAGCGAGGCCCGCTCGTCGATCGCCGAAACCAACGGAGCGGCGCCGCAATCGAGCTCATCGCGCAAGTTGCGTCAGCCCCGTGGGCGGTCCGTCAATCGCAGTCCAGCCGCCGTCGACAAATAGCGTGCTCCCGCTGACGTAGCTTGCCGCATCGGACGCCAGAAACACCACCGCACACGCGACTTCGTCGGGCGCGCTCCATCGATTGAATACGGTATGCGCCGCGTAGAGTTTGTGGATGTCAGGCCGCTGCTTAAACGGCTCGGTTAGCGCCGTCTCGGCAATGCTCGGAGCAATCGCGTTGACGCGCACGCCAAAGCGGCCGACTTCCGAGGCAAAGCCCTTCACCAGGAGGACGATCGCGGCCTTGGTGGCGCCGTAGACGGCGAGGCCCGGCTCGATCGTGACCGCGCGCACCGAAGAACAGGCGATCAGACTGCCCCCGCCCTGATCCATCATGATGCGCCCGAACGCCTGGAAGAAATAGACGGTTCCCTTGATGTTGAGGTTGAGGACACGATCAAGGTCCTCCTCAGTGTAGTCGAGAATTGTCTTGCGGACATTCAATCCCGGCGTGGTCACGGCGATGTCGATGCGCGGAAAATTGAGCCTTCGCCGCCTCAGCCAGCGATGACACATCGCCGGGCAACGCAGCGTCTGTCGCCATCGCCTCGGCTCGACCGCCCGCCGCGCGAATGCCTGCGACAGTCGCCTCGACGCGCTCCCGGTCGCGATCGGCGCATAGGACTTGCGCCCCAAGATTGGCCAGCGCCTCGGCCGATGACTTGCCGATGCCGGACGCCGCGCCCAGGACAACCGCCGTCTTGCCGTCCAGATCAAAAAGCTTGCGATAATCGATCACATCTCGATCCTCCGGGCCGGTCGAGCTCACATCGGCGAGAACTTGGTTGACTTGATGATCTTGCACTCCTGATGCTGCACGTTGCCGGCGTCCGCGCTCTTCTGGCGGTAGGCGACCCAGTCGGGATCGGCCTCCAGCGCATCACGCCGGCACTCGCGGTCCGCCTGACTCTCAAAGCCCCACAGGAATACGACCTGGTTGACGGTCCCGACATCGGTAGTGAAGACGCCGATCGGTCGACCGAGATGCCGCATGTGGATGGGCATGCCCTCGGCCTCGTACAACTTGAGCCAGGCCCCGAGCCGCCCAGGGACCATTGTATAGGTCCTGAGATCGATGATCATGTTTCCTCCCTTAACGCGCTGGTAGGGCGTGCGTTGGCGCGACTGTTAGGGCTTCCCGCCCGCGCCCAACCTCGGATAGGCGCTCACGAATCCGTCGCGGTTCGACATCTTGATCTTGGCGAGATTGTCTGCATCGAGCGTCGCGTCTTGCGGAACGATGCCGTTGAGGAACAGCACATAGGCCGAAACGGCATAGACTTCGTTAGGCGTGAGCGACTGGGGCGCGTTGAGCGGCATGGCGCGGCGCACATAGTCGAACAGCGTCGTGGCGTAGGGCCAGAAACTGCCGACGGTCTTGACCGGCTTCTTGTCGCGCAGCGTGCCGACGCCGCCGACCAGCCGCTCCATCGGCTTGCCCTCGCCATGTGCACCATGACAGCTCGCGCATTTCGCGGCGAAGATCGCTTCGCCCTGCCGAACGTCGCCATGTCCGGGCGGCAATCCCGCGCCGTTGGGCGCAATATCGATGTCCCAGCCTTTGATCTCCTCGGGCGTCGCCGGTTGACCGAAGCCGTAACGCTCGACGGCGCCGGCGGCGCCGGACGCCAAGGCCGCGGCGATTGCGAGCGCGATGGGGAAGGCAATTCTATCCGGCATTGGTCACTGCGCCCCCGCCCGCGACGCTCCAGTTCTGAATCGCGTTGTAGTGGTAGTAAGAACGCACGTCGCGAACCTTGATGAGCGCCTCTCGGGTCGGCTGCACGTAGCCGCTCTCATCGGTGGCGCGGCTCGCCATCGTCGCCGGACCGCCGTCCCAGCGCCAGGGCGATCGGAACCGGGTCAGGCACTTCGACATCACCGGCTCTTGCAGCGTCGCATCATGCCACGAGGCGCCGCCGTCGGTCGACACTTCAACTCGCGCGACTTTTCCCGCGCCCGACCAGGCAAGGCCGGAGATCTCGTAGAATCCAGGCGCCTCAAGTCGATGTCCGCCGGACGGAAAGGTAATGACCGATTTCGCCTGCATGACGAAATTGAACTGGCGCGCTGTCCCATCCGGCATCAGCATGGTGTATTTGGACGTTTCCTCGCGTGTCTGGAATGGTTCGGTCCCGAGCTTGAGGCGCCGGAGCCATTTGACGTTGGTGTTGCCCTCGTATCCCGGCAGCAGCAGGCGGAGCGGATAGCCTTGCTCCGGCCTTAAGCTCTCGCCGTTCTGCGCATAGGCGAGCAATGCGTCGTCGAGCGCCTTTTCGATCGGGATGCTGCGGGTCATCGCAGCCGCGTCGGCGCCTTCGGCCAGCATCCATTTCGCCTGCAGGCTTGACGCCCGCTTCCGCCAGCACGGTCGAGAGGGGAACGCCGGTCCATTCACAGCAGCTGAGCAGTCCGTGGGTGTCCTGGGCCGTCAGCTCCGGCTTCGGCGCGCCCCAGTTCTGAGTGTTGCCGGAGCATTCGAGAAAGTGGACACGCGACACGGACGGAAATCGCGTTAATTCCTCCATGGCGAAGATGAGCGGCCGCTCGACCAATCCATGAATGATCAGCCGGTGCTCGGAAGGATCGATCGTCGGAAACCCGGCATGGTGGCGCTCATAATGAAGGCCGTTGGGGGTGATAATGCCGTGAAGGTCCTGCAGCGGCGTCAGGCTAAATGACGACAGCCGCGTTGGCGGCTCGGGCAAGCCTTGGCGATAACGGCGCACGACATTGGCTTCGAACTTGGACGGGCGCCCATAAGGTTGGCTCAGTGTCTCCTCGCCGGGTTCAAGCTGCCATTCCGGCACCGAGGGCGGCAGGTTGTCCCCTTCTTCCGCCAGGGCCGGGCGGGAAACGATCGCCGCAGCCGCCGCGCCCGCGCCTGCTCCGAACAGACGCCGCCGAGTGAGACGGCGAGCGCCGTCATCCCGCAGGTCGAACTGAGCCGGGGGCAGCTTCTTCGGTTTGGGCGTCCGAGGAATTCATATGAGCGCTCCTCGCCTTTCAGGATGTTGACGGACAATTCCCGCAATGGTCGCCCAGATCGCCCCGCCGAACAAGGGCTCGGCTGCGCGTCCGCGGGCCACGCGATCGCCTTGATGTCGTCGTCATTCGGGGAGTAGGCGATCATGAGGCAAACGACGTCCCCCTTGTTCTCGGAGGTTCACCCATGACGCTTGGCCGCGCCCTCGGCTGCGCTTTGACTATCGCGGCGGTCCTGTTCGCCGCGTTCGCTGCGCCCCCCGCCCACGCCGAGGCGATGGGCATTGCGCTCGAGGGATTTCCTTATCCCTATCCGGTCCATTTCATGCCGCTCACGCTTCAAGGCGAGGATTTGCGTCTGGCCTATATGGATGCGCCGCCGGTCGGTTCGTCAAACGGGCGGACGGTCGTCCTGCTGCACGGCCGGAATTTCCCCTCGAGCTATTGGGAGCCGACCATCAAGGCGCTGACCGAGGCCGGTTATCGGGTCATTGCTCCGGACCAAATCGGCTTCGGCAAATCGTCCAAACCCACTTTCGCCTACAATTTCGACGATATGGCGCGCGCGACCATCGCGCTCATCGATAGTCTTCACGTCGGCCGCTTCGACCTGGTCGGCCATTCGATGGGGGGCATGCTAGCGGTCCGGCTGGCGCGCGCCTATGGGGCCCGGATCGACCATCTCGTCCTTTATTCTCCGATCGGGCTGGAGGACTATCGCTTTTATGTCCCTCCGGTGACGGACGAGGAGCTTCTCAAGCGCGAGCGCGAACTCAGCGCGGACGGCTATCGCAAACAGCTGATGACCAACTATGCCTTGAGTTTGCCCTCGAGCGCGATCGAGCCCTTTGTCCAGTTGCGCGAAGAGATCAAGCAGAGCGGCGAATATCCGCGCTGGCTCAAGTCGTTCGTCGCGTCCTACCAGATGATCTATGCCCAGCCGGTCGTGCACGAGATCCCGCTCATCGACCGGCCGACCTTGTTCATCATGGGCGCCAACGACCACAATGCGCCCGGACGCCCGTACGCGCCGCCAGAATTGCGTCCCAAGATGGGGCAGAACGCGGCTCTCGCCCAAGCGCTGGCGGCCCGGATGGCGAACGCGAAGGTCAAGGTTTTCGACGGCGTCGGCCATCTCGGGCATCTCGAGGCGACGCAGCCGTTCAATGCAACACTCCTCGACTTTCTCGCCCATTAGCTGCTTCGTGCTGAGCGGGCTTCGCGCTGCTCTGGCTTGACGACGGGCGCCGGCGCCTGTGAGATGGGGCGCGCAAAGCGAATTTGCGCGCCAGGGAGGAGATATGCCCGCATCGGCAGAGCGTCGCGCCGGCGCTGCTGCTTGGGCTGACGTAAGGCCATCCTCATGAGGCTTGGCGAAGCGCCAGACAAGAGCTTGCTCGACCCGATCGAGACGGCTTCCCGTGACGAGATCATCGGGCTGCAGACGCGCCGACTCGCCGCCACGCTGCGCCGATCTTACGACGCCGTCCCGGCGATCCGCGCCAAGTTCGATCGGCATGGCGTTCATCCCGACGATTTCCGGGAGCTTGAGGATCTCAAGCGTTTTCCATTCACCGTGAAGTCGGACCTGAGGGCCAATTATCCCTTCGGTCTTTTCGCCGTCCCCAAAGAACAGCTCGCGCGGATTCACGCATCCTCCGGCACGACCGGCAAGCCCACCGTCGTCGGCTATACGCGAAACGATCTTGCGATGTGGGGCGAGGTCATGGCGCGGACGATCCGCGCCGCCGGCGGCCGCAAGGGCATGATGGCGCACAACGCCTATGGCTACGGCCTCTTCACCGGCGGGCTTGGTTATCATTATGGCGCCGAGCGGCTGGGCTGCACGCTCGTGCCCATTTCCGGCGGAATGACGGAGAGGCAGGTTCAGCTGATCAATGATTTTGCCCCCGACATCCTTTTCTCGACCCCGTCCTACGCCTTGCGCCTTGTCGACGAGTTTCGCGCCCAGGGGCTCGACCCGCGCCGCTCGTCGCTCAAGCTCGGCTCTTTCGGCGCGGAGCCCTGGACCAACGCCATGCGCGCCGAGCTCGAGGGCGCGTTCGACATGGACGCGCTCGACAGCTACGGCCTCTCCGAGGTGATCGGACCCGGCGTCGCCGGCGAGTGCGTGGAGACCAAGGATGGCCTCCACATCTGGGAGGATCATTTCTATCCCGAGATCATCGATCCCGCTACCGGCGCCGTCTTGCCCGACGGCGCGTTCGGTGAAATCGTCTTCACCTCGCTGACCAAGGAAGCCATGCCGATCGTCCGCTATCGCACTGGCGATCTCACGCGCCTCTTGCCTGGCGCCGCGCGATCGATGCGACGGATGGAAAAGGTCTCGGGCCGGACGGACGACATGATGATCGTGCGCGGCGTCAATGTGTTTCCAACCCAGATCGAGGAAATGATCCTTGGCGTCTCCGGTCTCTCGCCGCACTATCAGCTCATTCTGACCCGGCAGGGTCGGCTGGATGATCTCGAGGTTCAGGTCGAGGCTCGAACGCCGCCCGATTCGAGCGAGGCGCGCGATCATGCCGCCGGCGCGCTCATGCATGCGATGAAAGCGCATATCGGCATATCCGCGAAGGTCAGCGTGCTCGCGCCGGGTCAGATCGAACGATCGCTCGGCAAGGCGAAGCGCGTCATCGACAAGAGGACCAAAACATGACGTCGGCGAACCCATGCCCCCTGGCCTCCATGCGCGCCGCTGGTCTGCCGGAGCGCGACCTGCGGGAATGGTCCGAGTCCTTCCCGGTCTTGACTGGCGAGTTTGAGGTCGACGCTCGCGATTCCAGCACCTATTGGCGCCGCGCGACGAGTCTCCTTCGCAAACTGCCTCTAAAACCGCTCCGCAACAGAACGGAACAGGCGGCTGCGGACGCGCTGTTGTCGGACGCGCGCGCGTCTCGCGAATCGTTCCTCGCCGCTCATATCGAGCCGGTTTACGATCGCTTGACCGAACGAGGTTCGACCTTCCGGCGCCTCGACGATCTCGTCTACGCTGCGGCAGTGTCCGTTCCCGGGCTGGTCCCGACACAGAAGGAAGTCCGCGCCGAGGCGGCTCATCCGCAGCGCGACAAGGACGGCGTCGAGATCGACCAGGGTCTGTTCTTTGCCCACGTGCTTTCGCGCCCGCGCATCGGCCAGCATCTTTGCCATGCGATGCTGCTGCCGCGGCCAGAAATCGCCGCGCTCTCTGAAGAGTTCGCCACCCGCGGCTCGCTCGATCTCGGTGCGGCGCGCCTCACCCGACGGGGCAAGGCCGTCCATCTCGACATGATCAATCCGCGCTTCCTCAATGCCGAGGATGACACGACGCTTGCCGAGACCGAGCTCGCCGTCGACGTCGCGACTCTCGATCAGACGACCGAAATCGCCGTCATGCGCGGCGTCGCGGTGGAGAACGAGAAATACCGGGGCAAGCGCATTTTTGGCGCGGGCATCAATCTCACCCATCTCTATCGCGGCAAGATTCCCTACCTCTGGTTTCTGATCCGCGACCTCGGCTATGTGCACAAGCTGATCCGCGGCGTCGCCAAGCCGGAAAGCGTCCCCGACGACGTGAACGGCCACGGGGTCGAAAAACTCTGGATCGCCGCGGTGGACACATTCGCCATTGGCGGCCATTGCCAGGCGATTCTGTGCATGGACTATGTTCTGGCCGCGTCTGACGCCTTCCTGACCTTGCCGGCGCGCAAGGAAGGAATCATCCCCGGCTTTTCGAATTTGCGTCTGCCGCGCTTCGTCGGCGATCGCATCGCCCGACAAGCCATCCTCTACGAGCGCAAACTCACCTGCGACAGTCCGGAGGGCCGTCTCATCTGTGACGAGATCGCGCCCTCCGCCGAGATGGACGCGGCGGTCGAGCGCGTCGTCGAAGGGCTCACCAGCGCCGGCGCGGTCAGCGCCATCGGCAATCGTCGCGCCTTCCGGGTTGGCCAGGAGCCGCTCGACCTGTTTCGGCGCTACGCCTCCGTTTACGCGCGCGAGCAGGCCTATTGTCACTTCAGTCCGGCGCTGATCGCCAATCTCGAGCGCAATTGGGACGCGAAGAACCGGAAGATCTGAAACCGGCCCCGGATCGCGCTCACGCGCTTGACGATCCGCGCCCCCGCCTGCGAGATGAGCCGACGATCGCATGAGCGACGGATCGTCCAGGGAGGGGACACATGCCGAGATTGACCGGGCTCCGCTCGATCCGACAAGGACTTTCGGCCGCTCGCAGATTTTTCGCGGCGTCGACGCTGGCCTTCTTCCTCGCGTTCGGAGCCCCGGCTCTCGCCTTCGCCCAAGACAAGGAGATCGACCTCCGGCTCTCGCTCTGGGTGCCGCCCGCGCACCCATTGACCACCGCGGCAAAGGCATGGGCGGAGGATATCGCCAAAGCGTCGAACGGCACGATCAAGATCACGGTCTTTCCCTCCGAGCAGCTCGGCAAGGCGTTCGATCATTACGACATGGCGCGCGACGACATCGCCGACATCACCTACGTCAACCCCGGCTATCAGCCGGGGCGTTTCCCGATCATCGCGATAGGCCAGATGCCCTTCACCTTCGGCGACGCGCGCAAGGGCACCGCGGCGCTCGAACTCGTGGTATCGCAAATATGCGCCGACAGAGATGAAGGACACGCATTTCTGCTTCGCCTTCATTCACGATCCCGGCGCCCTGCACTCGCGTAAGAAGATCGTGATGCCTCAGGACCTGCGCGGCGTTAAGGTGCGCCCGGCGCAGAGCACGATCGCTGAGCTTGTGACCAAGCTCGGCGGCACGAACGTCCAGGCCTCGGCCCCGGAGGCGCGCGAAGTTCTCGAGCGCGGCGTCGCCGACGCCATCACCTTTCCCTGGGGCTCGCTCTATCTGTTCGGCATCGACAAGGTCGTCAAACACCACATGGATGCGCCGCTCTATACGACCGTGTTCACCTTCTCGATGAACAAGGACAAATACGAATCGATGAGCCCGGCGCAGAAGAAAGTCATGGACGATCATTGCTCGACCGAGTGGGCGGTGAAGGTCGCCGGTCCCTGGGGCGACTTCGAAGCCGCTGGCCACGCCAAGATGAGGGCCGATCCCACACACGACGTCTACAAGCTCACGCCGGACCAGACGTCGGCGTGGCGCGCGACCGTCGAGCCGCTCAAGACGAGCTGGGCGGCGGCGGTGAAGCAGGCGGGCGCCGATCCGGACGCTGCGCTTACGGAGCTCAACGCTGCAATCGCCAAATACGGCGCCGGTCCATGAGCGCAGCGGAGGGCCGCGCGGGCGTCACAGCCAATGCGATGGATCGGTTCATCGACGGCATCGAACTCGCCGCAGCGGCGTTCATCGGCATCGTCGCGGTCGACATTTTCGTCTCCGTCCTGCTCCGTTACCTCTTCAACACGTCCATTCCTGATTCCTACGACTTCGGCCGCCTGCTGCTCGGCATTCTCATCTTTTGGGGCATCGCGGCGACCAGCTATCGCGGCGGCCACATTACGGTCGACCTCATCTGGGCCGCCGCCAGCGCGCGCGGCAAACGCGCAATCGACGTCTTTGCGACGCTGGTGCTCCTGTTCGTCGTCACCGTTCAGACCGCCATGCTGTTCGACAAAGTGCGCTCGACGCGGGCCGACCATATCCTGACCTTCGATCTGCATCTGCCGACTTGGCCCTTCTTCGCTGTCGCCTGGGCGGGCGACGTCTCCGCCGTCATCCTCATCGCCGTGCGCACCTACCGGCTCATTTTTCACCCCGAAAAACTCAAGCTCGAGCCGATCGCCAAGGCGCTCGAATGAGGCCAAGGCGATGAGCGCCGATGCGGCGGCCGTGCTCGGCTTCGTCGCTCTGTTCGGACTGATTCTGCTGCGCGTCCCCGTCGGGATGGCGATGGGGCTTGTCGGCGTGACCGGCTACGCCTCCATAGTCGGCCTGGAGCCCGCGCTGAAGATGGTCGGACAGACGTCGATGCGGACGGTCACCGACTACACCTTCGGCGTCATCCCGATGTTCCTGCTCATGGGCGCTTTTGTTTCGGCTTCCGGCATGAGCCGCGAATTGTTTCGCGCCGCCAACAGTTTCGTCGGGCACTGGCGGGGCGGACTGGGTCTGGCGACAATCGCCGCCTGCGCCGGCTTCGCGGCGATCAGCGGTTCGTCCGTCGCGACCGCCGCCACCTTCGCGACCGTCGCCTATCCCGAGATGCGGCGATACGATTATCCGCAATCCTTCGCCGCCGGCGTGATCGCCGCCGGCGGCACGCTCGGAGCCATCTTTCCGCCCTCGACGGTGCTCGCCGTCTACGGCCTCATCACCCAGCAGGACATCGGGAAATTGTTCATCGCCGGCATCCTTCCGGGAATGCTCGCGGTCTCGATGTACATGCTGACGATCGCCGCCATCGGTCTCATCAAGCCCGGCTTTCTGCCGGCTGGCCCGCGCAGCAACTGGAGCGAGCGGCTTCGTTCGCTGCGCGACGTCTGGGCCGCGCTGGCTTTGTTCGGGTTCGTGATCGGCGGCCTTTACGGCGGATTGTTCACGCCGACGGAAGCGGGCGGAGTTGGCGCATGCGGGGCCTTCCTGATCTCCGTCGCGCGAGGAAAGCTCAAGCCCGCCGGCGTTCTTGCGGCGCTTCTGCAGGCGACGCGCACCGCAGCCGCCGTGTTCACGGTCCTCATCGGCGCGCTTCTGTTCGGCTATTTCCTCACTGTCACCGAGGTTCCACAAAAGCTGACCGAATTCATGACCGGCCTCGGCGTCGGCCGCTACGGCGTACTGGCGCTCATCATGCTGATGTATCTCGCGCTTGGCTGTCTCATGGACGCGATGGCGATGATCATTCTGACCGTGCCGATCGTCTTCCCCGTCGTGACGGCGCTCGGCTTCGATCCGATCTGGTTTGGGATCATCATCGTCATGACGGTCGAGCTCGGCCTCATCCATCCGCCGGTCGGCATGAACGTCTTCGTCATCAAGACGGCGGTCAAGGACATCAGCTTCGCCACCATCTTCAAAGGCGTCCTGCCGTTCATCGCGACCGACATCCTGCGGCTCGTCATCCTGATCGCGTTTCCTGCAATTGCGCTTTATCTGCCAAGCTTGATGTAAGATCACTCCCCGCAATCCTAACATAAGGACAATTCGACCATGGCCCGCAAGCGCCCGGAAGACCTACGCTCTCATCGCTGGTACGGCGTGAACGATCTGCGCGCTTTCGGCCATCGCTCGCGCACGGCGCAGATGGGCTACGACCGCTCCGATTACGCCGGCAAGCCGGTGATCGGGATCATCAACACCTGGAGCGACATCAACGCCTGCCACACCCATTTCAAGCAGCGGGTCGAGGAGGTGAAGCGCGGCGTGTGGGAGGCGGGCGGCTTCCCGGTCGAATTGCCGGCGATGACCTTGTCCGAGCCGTTCCAGAAGCCGACGACGATGATGTATCGCAATTTTCTGGCGATGGAAGCCGAGGAGGCTTTGCGCTCCTATCCGGCCGACGGCGCGGTGCTGATGGGCGGCTGCGACAAGACCACGCCCGCGCTTCTCATGGGCGCGATCTCGATGAACCTGCCGGCGATCTTTATGCCCGCCGGCCCGATGCTGCGCGGCTCGTGGCGCGGCAATGCGCTGGGCTCCGGCAGCGACGTCTGGAAATATTGGGCGGAATTGCGCGCCGGCACGATCACCGAGAATGATTGGGAAGAGATCGAGCACGGCATCGCCCGCTCCCCCGGGCACTGCATGACGATGGGCACCGCCTCGACCATGACCAGCGCCGCCGAGGCGCTCGGCATGACGTTGCCGGGCGCGGCCTCTATCCCTGCGGCCGACTCGCGTCACGCGGTGATGGCGACGCGGACGGGAAAACGCATCGTCGACATGGTCTGGGACGATCTCAAGCCGTCAGATCTCATCACAGCGGATTCGATCCACAACGCCGTGTCCGCCGTGCTCGCGATCGGCGGATCGACCAACGCCGTCGTGCACCTGATCGCGCTTGCACGCCGCGCGGGCCTTAAGCTCGACATGGAGGCTTTCGACAGACAAGCGCGGGAGACGCCGCTTCTTGCCAACATCCGCCCTTCCGGCGCTTATCTCATGGAGGATTTTTTCTATGCCGGCGGCCTGCCCGCCGTGCTCAAGCAATTGGCTGTGGGAGGCCGATTGAAGACGAACGCGCGCACGGTGAACGGCGCGACGATCGGCGCGAATGTCGATCAGGCGACGATCTACAACGAAGACGTCATCCGGCCTTTGAACAATCCGCTCGTCTCGTCCGACAGCCTCGCCGTGCTGCGCGGCAATCTCGCGCCCGACGGCGCGATCATCAAGCCGCCCGCCGCCGAGTTCTCGGCTGCACAGGCACGCGGGAAAGGCGGTCGTGTTCGAAGATTATAACGACATGGCCGCTCGCATCGACGATCCGGATCTCGACGTGGACGAGAATTCGGTCCTGGTGCTCAAGAACGCCGGGCCGATCGGAGCGCCGGGCATGCCGGAATGGGGCCAATTGCCGATTCCGAAAAAGGTGCTGGCCAAGGGCGTGCGCGACATGGTCCGCGTCTCCGACGCGCGCATGAGCGGGACGAGCTACGGCGCCTGCGTCCTGCATGTCGCGCCGGAATCCTTCATCGGCGGCCCGCTGGCGCTGGTCCGCGACGGCGACGTCATCGAGCTCGATATTCCCGGCCGGCGACTCTCCTTGCAAGTCAGCGACGAGGAGCTCGACCGGCGCCGCGCCGCCTGGCGGAAGCCGCCGCCGCGCTACGGCCGCGGCTACGGGCGGCTGTTCTCGGAGCACGTGAGCCAGGCGAACGAGGGGTGCGACTTCGATTTTCTCGAGCGCGCCGCGCCGACGCCGGACCCGGAAATCCATTAGGTCTGGCGTCGAAAGGCGCCCGTCCTTCCGGCCGGGCTATCGCGAAGCGATCCCCCATGCCTTACGGCGCGTATCCCCATCTCAGGCCCTTCCGGCGTAAGGGCGGG
This sequence comes from uncultured Alphaproteobacteria bacterium, assembly GCA_963725195.1. Classification (GTDB taxonomy): domain Bacteria; phylum Pseudomonadota; class Alphaproteobacteria; order Rhizobiales; family Beijerinckiaceae; genus Roseiarcus. Next base: position 16,877 of record CAVRXX010000020.1, read on the forward strand.
CGATCTGACTTCATGAATTCACCAACGGACGAACACGGCCGGCCTCGCCGGGGGACGGCAGGTTCCTTCATGGCGACGAAAGCAATCCAGCGCCGGAATTGGGCGCAAAGCAGAGCACAACTAAATCGGGTCGTAGCGAATTTGAACAACTTTTAGTTGCATTCTACCGAATTCGTGCTAGTTTTCACTCGAGGTGGCCCATAGCTTTGACAATCTCGGCCGCGTGGACGCCCGCGCCGCCGCCCGCTGCAGGACCGTTCCATCGACGATAACGCTCGTCTTTGCGGCCGCAGCGGCTCTCGCCGCAACCGTGAGGGAGGCGGACGCCGGCGCGCGGGAGATCGGCGCTTCGTCCTATAGCTTTACCGACTCGCTTTTGGCCAATAATGGGCTCGAGCGTCCACCGGCGCTGTCGCCGCTCGTCGCCGGTTGGTCGCCTGGATGCTTCGTCAATTGCGGCCCCGCTTTTGGAACGTTCGTCGTCCGGCGAAGCGACCTATTGACCTCGAATACGGCGGACGTCTCGGCGAGGAAGACCGCCGACGCAACCGGGCGTCCGATGGGCGTGGGCGGCTTGGTCGTGGTCGAGCGCCTGGAGTCGGACGGCTCCGGCTCGTTCATGGATTGGGTCGTCGTGTCGGAACAGGCTTTGGACGACAACGGCGCCCATTCCTGGTCCCTGTTGTCTCGCCTCCCGGCGGACGCGCCTTGGCTGCCGAGCAATCTCTACCAGTTCGAGAGCTCTTCGTTTTCTTTTGACCTCGCCGCGGAACCGTCCGCCACGCCCGAATCGTCGACCTGGGTGATGACATTCATCGGCCTCGCTGCCGTCATCTTCGCCCGCTATCGAAGCTCGAGAAGCGGGCGGTTCTCAACCTTGGTGCGCAAAGGAGCGCTCGTCTGATGTATGGTCGGCCACTCCGAAGATCGGCTCCTCCCGGATCGTCGCCCGCTTCCATCGGGCAGCGCCGGGAGCAAATTTCCGAAAGCCCTGGCGCAACGATGAAACCGGCAAATGACGCGACTGACGAAGCGGCGCTGAAAGTCCCGTCATTGAAGGCGGAGATCCTGGGCCTGCGCCAACGGCTCGCCGAAGTTCAGGCGAACCGCGAGGGTCTGCGGCAAGAAATGGACGATTTGCGCCGTGACCGCGACCATTGGCAAAATCGGGCGAAGTCGGCCGAAGCCGGGAAAGAAGGAGTCCGGACCTGGTTCTGCGGCCGGGTTTCGACAAGCAAGTAGGGCTGATCCGCTGACGCTATCGGGAGCGCCCCGAACCCAACCCGCCGCTCCCTATCGGGAGAGACAAGTCCCTGAGGCGCTCGCCATAAGAGCCACGATCTGGTTGCAAAAACCAGAATTGTATGTTACCTTTATTGGTGCTGGCAGAATCAGCGCGTTCGGCGTGAGCGAAGCATGGACGGAGAAGTCGGCAAGCTGTTTGACACGGTTGGTCCACAACCTAAAGGGCGCAAAGCGGCGCGGGAGGGAATTTCCTTATTTTTCTTCCTCATAACCCTTTGAAAAGGCTCGATTCGGAAAAATAAGCGCTAGTAAACGCTAGCTATTTACTAGCGCTTACCAGCTTTTAGGCCCTTCTTATTGGCGTTTAGGCACTTCTTATTTGCATGGGCTTCGTCCGGGTTCACGCCCCGGTTGCACTTGAAGACGCACCGGCTCTCTCGGCCGCAGCCCAGGCGACGGTTGCGCTCGACCCTCAGGGCTCGCGGCGCCACCAGGCCGGGAGCTCGACGCCGAACAGCGGCGTCCGGTCCGGACGGCCCAGTTTGGCTGAATAGGCAATCCACTGCTCCGGCGCATAATACAAAGGCACGATATAGAAACCGGAGATGAGCAACCGGTCGAGCGCCCTGACCGCAGCCACGAAATCCTCATTTGTGTCGGCCGCCAGGATCGCCGCGATCATCGCGTCGACCGCAGGCGAGCGGACGCCGGCGATGTTATAGGCGCCCTCAGCGTCGGCGGCCGCCGAACTCCACCGGCCGCGCTGCTCGTTGCCCGGCGAGGGCGAGGCGATCCAGGAGCCTTCCATCATGTCGAAGTCGAAGCTGGTGCGCCGCCGCTGGAACTGCACTTCGTCGACGAGCCGGACATTTGCGGCGACGCCGATGCGGGCGAGATTGCGCGCGTAAGCGAGCGCAAGGCGCTCCTCGTCGCGATTCCTCACCAAAATCTCGAAGGCGAGCGGCGCGCCACGCGCATCAACGAGCCGCCCGTCGCGCAGGGAATAGCCGGCGGCGGCAAGCTCGCCGAGCGCGTGTCTGGCGATTGCGCGGTCGCGGCCCGAACCGTCCGAGACGGGAGCGCGCCATGCGCCTGCCATGACGTCGTCGCGCACCGCGCCCGGATAAGGCTTGAGCAGGGCCCGCTCGCGCTCCGACGCCGGCCGGCCGATCGACGAGAGCTCGCTGTCGTCGAAGAACCCCTCCGACCGCTTGTACGCGCCATCGTAGAGATTGGCGTTGATCCACTCGAAGTCGAACATCGAGGCCAGCGCCTCGCGCACATGGGCGATCGGCGAAGACAGGGCGACGGGTGTTGAAGGCAAAGCCGGACACGCCTTTCGGCAGGCCGCTCGAGATCGCCGCCTTGATGACGCGCCCGTCCTTGGCGGCGGCAAAATTGTATTCGTTGCGCCATCGGTTCGGATCGTCCTCGACCCGATAGTCGATGAGCCCAGCCTTGAAAGCTTCGAACATCGCCGTGGCGTCGCGGTAGTAATCGATGCGAATCCGGTCGAAATTGTAGAGGCCGCGCGCGATTGGCCGGTCCTTCGCCCAATAATTGGGGTCGCGCTCGAGCACCAGACCCTGGCCAGGCTTGACCTCCGCCACGCGGTAGGGGCCTGAGCCAACCGGAATCTGCAGCGTCTGGTCCTCGAAATGCTCGGCGTCGGTATGGGCGCGCGGCAGGACCGGCATGATCGCGAGCGTCAGCGGCAGCTCGCGGTCGTTGGCGCCGGAGAGGTCATAAGCCACGGTCCAGTCATCCGGGGCGGCGATGCTTTTAACCAGTGAAAAGGCGGCGCGCTGCTGCGGGCGCCCCTTGGCTTTGAGCAGGTTGAAGGTGAACACGACATCGGCCGAGGTGATCGGCGTTCCGTCCGAGAATTTGGCGGCCGGGTCGAGATGAAAGACGACATGATCCCGCGCGGGATTGGTCTCGATGCTCTTGGCGATGAGGCCGTAGAGGGTGAACGGCTCGTCGGCCGAGCGCGTCATCAGCGACTGATAGACGTTGCCGATGAGGCCCTGGGCCGTCGACAGGGCCTTGACGTTATAAGGGTTAAGGCTGTCGAAGGCGCCGAGATAGGCGAGATTGAGCGTCCCGCCCTTGGGCGCTCGGGGGTTCACGTAGGGCAGATGGTCGAAGTCGGGCGGCAAGGCCGGCTCGCCGTGCATCGCAATCGCGCCCGCCGGCGGACCGACGCCGCCCGCGATCGCGGATGGGCCGATGAGCGCGATCGCAAGCGCAGCGCCGAGGAGGGAGCGAATCGCCCAGCCGATCATGGCGGCGGTTCTATCACCGGCGGTCGGCGGATTCCCAACGGAGGTCGCATCTTTGGCCCGGGCCGCCCGGATTGGCCGTTATTTTTGCGACGAGCGCGTGGTTGAAAGGACGAAATTGCTATTGGAATGTCGCGTCGAATGTGGAAAGAGGGCGCAACCCGCAGGGCGCTCGGCACCTTGCGTCATGAGGTCGCCCGGAGGCTCGCCGACGCCAATTCATGGGCGCCGATTGGCGTTGTTCTGGCGCAGGGCAAGCGCAACACGATTCCGCTTAACAGTTCGAAAGGACGATTGATGAGATTTCAAGTGATGCGCTTGGGCGCCGCAGCCCTCGCAATGAGCGTCACGCTCGTTGGCGGCGCCTCTGCGCAGCAGGCACAGCCGGCTCCAGGAGCGCCGTTGACGCCAGGTCAGGCGGCGCCGCAGGGCCAGCCGCAGCCGGCGCCGCCGTCGAAGATCGACCTGGTGTCGCCGGAGCCGCAATGGGCCAAATTCTGCGCCAAACAGCCGACCAACGGCAAGGAGGCATGCGCAACGATGCGCGACTTCTCGACCTCGGCCGATCAGCCGCCGATGATCAGCGTCAACGTGTTCGACGTCGCCGGCGAAGAGAGGCGCAAGCTGCGCTTTCTGATCCTGCCGATCGGCATGCTGTTGAAGCCCGGTTTCCGGGTGATTATCGACAAGAACGAGCCGATCGAGGGCAAGTACGATATGTGTTTCCAGAACGCCTGCTCGGCGGAAATCGACATCGGCGCGAAAACGCTCGAGACTTTGAAAAAGGGGCAGAACATGGCCGTCGTCATGCGCGTGCCCGGCGGCGACGTCTCGGGGCGCGAACTGACGTTCAACATTCCCCTCAAGGATTTGGGTCCGGCGTTCGACGGCAAGCCGACGGACCCCAAGGTTCTGGAACAGCAGCGCCAGGCGTTGCAGCAGCAGCTGCAAAAGAAGGCCGAAGAGCAGCGCAAGATGCTTGAGCAGCAGCAGGGGGTTGCGGCTCCTGCGGCGCCCGCCGCTCCAGCTCCGGCCGCTCCGGCGAAGAAGTAACCCTGCGTTCAGGCCTCTCGCCGACCGCGGGAGGCCTGGCGCAATCGCGCTTCAGTCTTGTTCGAAAGCTCGCGCCGAGGCCCGCAGCGGCTTCAGCTCAGACGCGACCGACCGCGGGCGTAATACTTGCCGTCTTCGGTCCGTTCGAAACTCTCGCTCACCTGCGGATGCCGAACCGGCTCTCCGGATTCGTCCGACACCAGATTCTGCTCAGAGACATAGGCGACGTACTGGCTGTCCTCGTTCTCGGCGTAGAGGTGATAGAACGGCTGTTCCTTTGCGGGACGCACCTCGGCTGGTATCGAACGCCACCATTCCTCGGTATTGGCGAAAACTGGATCGACATCGAAGATCACTCCACGGAATGGGTAGAACCGGTGTTTGACGATCTGTCCAATCCCGAATTTCGCGTTGCGACTTTGCATAGCCTCCGATCTCCCTTCCCCCACGGTCGTTCCGTTATAGCGCCTTGCGCCAAAACAGGAACCGCGCATCGACCCAATCTCCTGACTTCCCCACAGATCGGCGATCTGAAACTGGGGCTTCTCCTCGGGAAGCAATATTTGGGCCGTATGAGCGTGACGCGCGGGCGGAGCGCTCAAAACTTATAGAGCGCCGCATAGTCGGCGTCCTTCGCCGCCACCTGCCGCGCGAGATCGATGATGACCCGCGCCTGCTTCCAAGTCGCATCGTCCTGCATCTTGCCGTCGATCATCACGGCTCCCGAGCCGTCAGGCATGGCCGCCAAGATCTTCCGCGCGAAAGCGACTTCGGCCGGATCGGGCGAGAACACCTTTTTGGCGATCGCGATCTGGCTCGGATGCAGGGTCCAGGCGCCTGCGCAGCCCAAGAGAAAGGCGTTGCGGAATTGCGCCTCGCAAGCAGCGGCATCGGAAAAATCGCCGAACGGTCCGTAGAACGGCTTGATCCCGTTCGCCGCGCAGGCGTCCACCATGCGCGCGATGGTGTAGTGCCAAGGGTCTTGTTGAAAGCTCAAGCGCGCGGCGGCGCCTTCGGCCGCGTCGGCAAGCACGCGATAGTCCGGATGGCCGCCGCCGACCCGCGTCGTCTTCATCGCGCGCGAGGCCGCGAGATCCGCCGGGCCGAGGCTCATGCCCTGCATGCGAGGCGAAGCGGCGGCGATCGACTCGACATTGTTGACGCCCTGGGCCGTCTCCAGGATCGCGTGCACCAGAATGGGACGCTTGAGACCGTTGCGCGCCTCGAGCAGCGCAAGGTACTGGTCGAGGAAATGAATGTCCCAGTCGCCTTCGACCTTGGGGACCATCACCACGTCTAGCTTGTCGCCAATCTCGCCGACGAGCCGGGTCATATCATCGATGAACCAGGGCGAATTGAGCGCGTTGACGCGGGCCCACAGTCCGGTCGAGCCGAAGTCGATCGCCTTCCCCATCGCAATCAAGCCCTCCCGAGCCGCCTCTTTGGCGTCGATTGGAATCGCGTCCTCGAGATTGCCGAGGACAACGTCGATCTGGCCCACGAGTTCGGCCGCCTTCGCGCGGACCTTTTCATTCTGCGGCGGTATGAAATGAATCATGCGCTCAAGCCGCGAGGGAAGCTCAAGGGGCGGGGGCGGGGCCCCGATCGCCAGCGGATCGAAATACCGACGGGGGGCTTTCATGAGGGGGCGGGTCTTGTCCTACACAGTCTCGTCCAACGCATAGGGCGGTTTCGTTTTGGCCGCAATTCGCACGTCGAGCGCCGCGCCCCAGGCTCTGCGCGGAGGCCGCCCCAGGGCCTCGCGCGCCCTGGACGGCCTCCCGTCAACGTTACTTCCCGAATGGCTGAGGCTGTGACGCCCGCCATTGCCCGCCACAAGGTCCGCCTGAGGTCGGCGGCTTAGGCGGACCCTCGAGGAGATCCTCGTCGGATGCTTCGGCCATTCTCGGGCCCGGAAATCCTGGGGTTTCATGGCTTTTCGCGGGTCGAAACCGCGCGTGAGAGGCGGATCAGCCGTTGGCGGCTGCGCTCATGGAGCGCGCGCCCGAGCTCTGGTTGGACGCCCCGAAGGGCCAAAAAAGTCGCAGGGCCGCTCAGAAAAACTTTAGCATTCCGGTAAATCGTTGGGGACTCGTTAAAACTACATAAACCTCCTGGTTGTTTGATGCCACAGTATTCACTCGAGGCGCACGGTCTTACGCGGACCCGCGGGCTTCGACAACAGTGGGGGCCTCCCTGTGTCGACATTCGGTTTGGATCGCCTGTGGGGTAACCGGCGTGGCAATGTCTCCATAATGTACGCGCTTGTCGCGCCGATCCTGGTATTCTCCGGCGGGGCGGCGGTCGACTATGGCCGGGCCGCGCAAATTCACACGAAACTGAACGCCGCGGCCGACGCCGCCGCACTCGCGGCGTTGACCCCGGCGATGCTGCAGCAAAGCACGGCCGTGGCCCAGACCGCCGCCGAGAACATGTTCAAGGGCCTGACGGAGAACATCCCAGGCCTGACCGCCAACGCGATGCGGGTGACGGTCACTGTCACGGCCGGCGCCACTACGCTCACGCGTAATGTCTCGGTCAGCTACTCGAGCTCGGTCGACACCATCTTCGCTCAAGTGCTCCACACACCCACCTTGCCGGTTTCGGGCGTCTCGGAGGCGAGCGCGCAGGCCCCACCCAATATCGACTTCTACGTCCTGCTCGACAATTCGCCCTCGATGGCCCTGCCATCGACCGCGGCCGGCATCACGCAGATGCAAAACCTGACCACCAAGGAGATTACCGGAGGCTGCGCCTTCGCCTGCCATCAGGCCAGCACCAACGCGAACTCCGACACGGAAGGCAACCCCTGCACCGACGGGACGACGCCGACCCTTAGCTCTCCTCCACCCTCGACGACGTCGGGCAGCAATTATTGTGCAACACGGCATGGCACGCAGATCGACAACTATGCGCTCGCGCGCCAGAACAGCATCACGCTCCGTCTGGACGAGCTGAACAGCGGCGTTTCGACCTTGCTCCAGACCGCGTCGACAACCTCGCAATCGACGCTGTTCGCGACACCGCCGAAGTATCGCTTTTCGCTCTATTCCATGGACAGCCTGTGGCAGATCGGCCTCAACCAGCTCATGGCCCTGACCTCCAACTATACCTCCGGCTGGACCAGCGCCTCGGCGAATTTCGGCGTGATGGAAATGTATTCGAATAACAACGATTGCGCCAACTCGGCGTGCTCGTCGAGCACAAGCACCCCGGGCGGCGACGTCGCCACCAACTACGACGATTCGCTCGGCAAGCTCAGCCAGACGAGCTACATCCCCAATCCCGGCAACGGCACCAACCAGCCCGGCGATACCCCACAGGAAGTGTTGTTCATCGTCACCGACGGCGTTGAGGACGAACAGAGCGGCGGCCGACTGCAGCAGGCGATCAATGATCTCGGCAGCGCGCCCGGCGGCAATTCCTCCAGCACAAACTGGTGCACAACAATCAAAAATCGAGGGATCAAGATCGCGATCCTCTACACCGATTATCTGGCGGTGCCGGCCAACGGCTGGTATGAGAGCTGGATCGCGCCCATCCAGTCGGACATTGGCCCGGCCCTCCAGGCGTGCGCCACGCCCGGCCTGTTCTATGACGCGGGATTGGACTCCTCGAATCTCGGGGCGGATCTGGTCAAGCTGTTCAACGCGGCGTCGCAGTCCGGCTACCTGACCCAATAGGGTCCGCAGGACCAAATTCGCTAGAGCGGGATGTTTTCAGGTTTGTCCGTAGCCGGCGTTTGTGAAGTAGTTGGCGCACTCTTTGGCGGAGTAGGCGTCGAGCAGTTCGCCGATGGCGGTGACGACTGTCTCGAGGGTTCGCGCCGCCGCTTTGCGCAAGAGATGCTTGAACTTGGCGAAGACTTGCTCGATCGGGTTGAGATCGGGCGAGTATTTGGGGAGGAAGAACAGCTTCGCCCCGGCTGAGCGGATGGCTTGGCGAACCGCCTCGCCCTTGTGGCTGCCGAGGTTGTCCATGATCACCACATCGCCCGGCTTGAGCGTCGGGGCCAGCGCTTTCTCGACATAGGTTCGAAAGCTTTCGCCGTCGATCGGACCGTCGATCAACCACGGCGCCTCGATGCGGTCGTGACGGAGGGAGGCGACGAAGGTCATGGTTTGCCAATGGCCGTGAGGAACCTTGGCGACCAGCCTTTCGCCTTTCGGCGCCCAGCCGCGCAGCGGCTCCATGTTGGTCTTCGTCCATGTCTCGTCGATGAACACCAGGCGCTTGGGGTCGATGCCGCTCTGGCGCTTCGTCCATTGCGCCCGCCGCCGCGCCACGTCAGGCCGATCGCGCTCGCTGGCGACCACGGTTTTTTTTGAAGCTGAGCTTCTCGGCGTGAACGAAATTCCACACCGACCGATAATCGACTTTGAGCCCGCGCTCAGCCAGTTCGGCCACCAGCCCACGCAAGGTGAAGGCCCCGCCCCGGACCCGCCGCGACAGAAACGTAGCATGCTCGCCAGCAATCGCCTTGGGCTTATGCCCGCCCATCTGGCCAGGCGCGACGCTCCCCGTCTCCCGAAACCGCCGCACCCAATTGATCACCGTGCTCGGCGCGACCCCAAAGCGCGCCGCCGACTCATGCCGCGACAGCCCCTCTCGCAAAACCGCCCCCACCGCGCGCTCGCGAAGATCCATCGAATAAGGCTTGCCCATCCATGCTGGCCTCCTGCCCAGTCAGCACGGTGAATCAGAATACGCCCGAATTCGGGAATCCAAACCGATTCTGCCCAAAGTCATCCTGCTCTAGTCCAAATCCAAGCAGAAATGCTTGGATTTGACTGCTCGGGATGAGCGGCGGGCGCGCGCATAAGTTTACGCGCGCGAATGATTTCAACGACTTAAGTGCGCTTTCGCGCAACTTTTTTCGTCCTCGAACAATTCCATGACCGCAACGCCCGCTGAATGCGTGAGCGCGAGCGGCGGCGATGTGGGCGCGATGTCCGGCGGCGGCGCCGGCGGAGCGAGCCGCGCTGGGCCGACATTGACGCCGTGATAGAGGTTCAGCTCCCGCACCACTTTCAGGAACGGCGCAATCGCCTTCAGGTCTCCCTCCTCGAGCGAAACGTCGGCGCAGCGCGGCGCCTTGGTCAGCCGCGCCACCTGGATACGGGCGTAGTCCTCGGGCGCATCGAGCCGCCGCGTCGCCAAGGCCTGACCGACAGCGCGCCGGACCGCTGACACACTCTTCTTGGTGTGGCTCGCGATCTACTCGATGCTGTAGCCCGATACGAGCAGGTCGAAATAGGCCCTCGCGCCGCTTGATCAATCCCTTGCGGAGGATTTTGCCGGCGGCGCGCTTGCGCGCTCTTTTGGAGATCGGCTTCACTTCATCGGACATGAGCGCTCACGTTTTGCTAATTTAGACGAAACCATACCATTAATTCTGTTTTTCGGCGAACATGGATTGTTTCGACATCATTGTTTCGAATGGCCACTATGTTTCGAGTGGCCACTCTGAATGTGGCGGCCGGATTTTTCGGTAGCGCCATTTGCTGACCGCGCCCATATGGTCGCTATGGCCGATCCCGCCCGTGATGCGACATTCGAAGCTGTCGAGATGAAGGACGGAAGCGGATGGTATGTGCGCTTGACGCGCCCCGCTATGTTGCCGCAGCAAATCGGCGATTTCAAAACGGAAGCAGAAGCGCGCGAGTGGATCGGCGCCGAGTTCGGCAAAATGGCTAGAGAGATACGGGGCCAGCAAGCCTAGGTAGGACTCCCAGACGCGCACGCGCCCCAACCAGTGGCCGACGCGCATGGTCGACGGCGCAGCTGAAATCAGGTCAGTCCGGAGTGCGCCTCAAGGCGCCGCCTTTGTCACTGTACTGTGATCGGGCTCGCGACGCGCGGGATCATGATGATCGAGTCATGCAGGGTCGTCGAGCCGACTGAGAACCAGATCCCGGTCGGCTGGAACGGATACTGCACCTCGCCGAGAACGACGTAATTGGTAGGGACGGTATTGGCCGGGATACTGCCGCAAGCGGGATTGTCATTGGCGCCCGATCCGGAAAAGGCAGAGGCGATGGAAGGATCGATCGACAATTGCGTGCCGGCCGAGTGCGAGCAGTGCCGTTGGCGTTGGCCCAGCTGCCGCAGACCGTTCCGGTCGCGGTCCCGTTCCCATTAACGGTGACCAGCAATTGTGACACAACAACCTGAACGGCGCTGGCGTTGTAGGGGAAGAGGATCAAGTTCGGATAGGCGAGAATCTGGTTGAGTTCGGCTGCGGTGATGGTGGATTCGTTGTTGTTGTTGGCCTGGGCGAAAATATTGGCGACCGTGGTCGCCGCCAGCGTCACTCTGCGTTGAACCCCATACGCCTGGCCGCCGTAGACGACCAAGCTCATCAACATGAGGGCGACTGGCAGGATCAGCGCCATTTCAACGGCCGCCAGGCCTTTGGCCTCGGCGAGGAAGGCGCGCGCGCGGCGATGAAACAGGCGCGGAATGCGGATTGTCCCGGTCATCCTGGGGGAGCCGTCGGCTCGATGCGAAACACTTGGGTCGAGGTCATCAGCATTTTCCCATTGCCCATGTTCGCGAAATTGAGGCCAAGCGGTCCGCCATAAACCGGCCACGGATACATCACCACGAGCAGCATATCCGTGCCTGGGACGGCGCTGTTGGAGCCGACGTCGACCGTCGGCGTGCCCACGAGGTTTCCGTTGGAGTCGAATGTCGGCAGCAGCGCGCTGAGATTTGTCGTGCCAGCCGGCAGAGGCTCGAGTTCGACGGACACATCGCCGCAGTTGAAGAGCGCTGTCAGCTGATTGCAGATTTCCGTCTGGAATTGCGCCGCCGTGAACGTCGACGCATCGGTCTGATTGGTGAGGACGACCCTCGCCGCCTCCTCCGCAGAGGATTCGAAGAACCCCTTGACCAGGAAGATCGACCCCGCCTGCAGAGTGGCGAGCACGACGGCGATGAAAATGGGAGAGACGAGAGCGAATTCGACCGCCGGCGAACCGGCCTCGTCGTTCACCAGTCTTCGCCCCAGGCAGCCCATTTTCGCGAAGAATTTGCCCACGCACCGCATCGTCGCCGCAACCCTGTTTGACGGCGAATGCTGCGCGCCAAGGCCTTACTTCGGTCTTATCCCCGATGCGAAATTTTGATGAAGATGCGAGCCGAAGAGCGTTGGAAATCGGAAGGAACGCGGCCTTCCGTTATTAACGTTATCTGACTGTTAGAACTGGCGATCAAGGCGCGCCCGGCGATTAACGACAAGCGAGAGGGCAGGCTTTCAAGCCCCCTTTCAATGCGGCGGAAATCCTCAATCCAAACCCGGATCGCCGTCCCCGATACGAACCGACGTGACGCCCCGGATCTCGCTCAACCGCGACGCAAGCTTAGGCACGGATTTCGCGCCACGAACTTCGATCATGAGCGTGACGATCCCCTGTCTCGGCAGATCGCCGAAGGGCCCTTCCTCGACCTCCCGCGAACGATCCTCCCAGCCCGGGCCGGCCGACGGCTGGCGCTCTATCTGTACGCGGCTCACCGAAAACTCCTGACTGGTGCAGGCGGCAAGGATTTCACGCAGGGCGCCGCGTCGTTCTTCATAGGAGATGTGCATCGACGTTGGAGCCCAGCGCGACTTCGGCAAATGCCGCTCGATCGCCGGGAACAGAAAGATCACGACGAAATGGCCAAACGTCACCGCCACGGCGAGAATGGGCAGCCCCGCGCCGGCCGCCATGCCCACGGCGGCCGTGAGCCAGACTATGGAGGCCGTCGTAAGTCCACGAACAATGTCCTTCCGCACAAAAATGACGCCGCCGCCGATGAACCCGATGCCCGATACGATCTGAGCCGCCATTCGCGAAGGATCGAGGACCACTCGACCGGATTCGAGGATATTGGTGAAACCGTACTTGGAGACGATCATGATCAGCGCGGACGAGAATCCAACGAGCGTATAGGTCCTTAGGCCCGCGCTCTTCTGGCGTATCTCGCGCTCAAGCCCGATGAGCGCGGACAAGACGAAGGCGAGAGCAAGCTCGGACAGCTGTATCCAGCTCTGCCCGATGGGTTCTGCGAACAGCATCTGACTAAGCATCGGGCGTCCTCTGCCGGCGCTCAAGATCGAGGCAGCTTACGGCGTCGATTTGCTCCGGGCCAAGCCCGACGCGTTTGATGAAAGCCGCGACAAGGAACTTGAGTTCCGAATCCTTGGGCCGAACTCTGCCGGCTCCCAACGTCTGAGGCCGTTCGATCATGGCGGCCTCTGGAAATGGGAAGTCGAGACTCCAGATTCGTTGCCGCATCGCTCAAGTCGTTGCGTCAAGACTTCCAGAAGCGAGCCGATATCTCCGAAGTTATACAACGCTAAATCATTGCAGCTCCCCTCAAGCCTGAGTACTTTCATCTCCTGCGGGCAGACGCGTCAGGGAGGCGCGGAGTGACCATTCCTCACGACCCTTGGCTCGTGGCTCTTTCCATCGCAATCGCCATCCAAGGCAGCTTCGTCGGCCTGTCGCTGGCGCGCGGAATCGACTCGGACGAGGGCTTCCGCCGGCGGCTCGCCATCGCAGGGTCGGCGATTACGCTTGCCACCGGCGTATGGTCGATGCACTTCGTCGCCATGCTGGCCGCCAATTTTCCGAGCGCGGTCGACTATCTTGTGCTGCCGACGCTGATCTCCTTTCTCATTTGCGTCATTGTCGTCGGAATTGGCGCTTACGCCGCGCATATGTCCGGGCCTCCGGCGTTTCGGATCGGCACAGGCGCGCTCGCGATGGGCCTCGGCGTCAGCCTCATGCATTATGTCGGCATGTCGGCGGTGCATTTGGCCGGGCCGACATCCTACGCGCCCTCTTATGTCGTCGCTTCGATCGTTGTGGCGATCGCGGCCAGCGCTTTTGCATTGTGGACGATCGACAGCCGGCCGACACGTCCGCGATTGTTCTTAGGCGCAATCGCGCTCGGGCTCGCGATTTCCGGCATGCATTATACGGCGATGGCCGGGATGCGCCTCGACCCGCTGTGCTACGACGTCTCGCGTTTCATCGGCGCCGAATCGGCATTGTCGCGCAACACGCTTGCGCTGCTCGCCACGATCGTCGCGTTCGGGGTGTCCGGCGCCTTTCTGCTCTCGCTCGTGCCTGATGGGCGCGCGCCCCGCGTCGACGCCGTCGTCCGGGTGGAACCTGAGCCGGCCTTAGCGCTCGTCTCGATAAGCGCGCGCGCTCCGGGGCCGACGCCCTTCCAAGCGCCGCCAGCCGCCGAGCCGCAGCCCGCCGCGCCGGCCGCCGGACGCGCCGCATCGATCCGGGTCGAGAAGGATGGGCGCACGCGAGACATCGCGGTCGGCGACATCTACGCCGTCCGCGCCAACGCCCACTACACCTATGTCCACGACGGCGAGAAGGAATACTTTTGCAATCTCTCGATCAGCGCGCTTGAAGCGCAGCTCGATCCGAAGGCGTTTTTGCGGGTCCACCGCAGCTACATCGTCTCGGTCGATCGCATCGCGCGGATCAGACGGTCGGGCGAAGCCGGCGTCGCCGAACTCGGATTGCCCGTGCGCTGCAGCGTCCCGATTGCGCGCGCGCACTATCGTCAGGTCAAGCTCAGAATCGGCGCGCTCATGAGCTGAGGCCGGCCCTCAGCTCATGAAATACGTCAAAGGCGCTGACGCATTTCGTGCGGGCGAGCCGTCGCTGGCGCCTTTTCCGGTCCCTCGGTTCATCCGCCGTTGATCGTCCAGCCGAGGAGGCCGATCCTCTTTTGCCATACACGCGCGAATCGCGCCGACTCGCGAGCTAGAAGCCGGTTTGCGCCACTGGCTTTGGGAGGATGTGTTGATCCCCGGATCCTTCGAGTATCATCGGCCGGCCAATCTCTCGGAGGCGATCGCGCTCCTCGGCCAGTTCGATTCCGACGCGCGCCTCGTCGCTGGGGGCCACAGCTTGATCCCGATGATGAAACTGCGCCTCGCGGTCCCGAGCCATCTCGTCGACCTTGCGGGAATTGCGGAACTGAAAGGGGTGCGTCTGGATGGCGGGCAGATCGTCATCGGCGCGATGACCACCCAGCACGAGATCATCGGCAGTGAATTGCTGGCGCAACACGCGCCCATTCTGCGTGAGACCGCTGAAGTGATCGCCGATCCCCAGGTGCGTTACGTCGGCACGATCGGCGGCAATGTCGCCAATGGCGACCCTGGTAACGACATGCCGGCGTTGATGATGGCGCTCGGCGCAGCTTACGTGCTGCGGGGCGCGAGCGGCGAACGGACCATCGCGGCGCGCGACTATTATCTTTCGACTTACGAAACGGCCGCCGAGCCCAGCGAGGTGCTCGCCGCCGTCCGTGTCCCCGCGCCCCCTCAGGGCCACGGCTGGGCGTATGAGAAGCTAAAGCGCAAGGTCGGCGACTACGCAACCGCAGCCGCCGCGGTGATCCTGACCGTCTCGGACGGCAGAATCGCAACCTGCGCGATCGGGCTCACCAATGTCGGAGGAACGGCGCTCTTCGCCAGCGACGCGGCGGCGTCCGTCATCGGGACCGCGCTCGACCAGCCGACCCTCGCGCGGGCCGCGGAGGCGGCGACGGCGATCGCTGAGCCCGCCGCCGACGGGCGCGGCTCGGCTGAATATCGCGCCAAGATGGCGGGCGTCATGACCACGCGGGCGCTGACCCGCGCCTTCGCGCGCGCGAGATCCTGAAAGGGCCCCACATGTCTCTCACCAACGTCAGCATGACGGTCAACGGCAAAGCGATGTCCGCCGCCATCGAGCCGCGCACGCTGCTTATTCATTACCTGCGCGAGAATCTCGGCCTCACGGGAGCGCATATCGGCTGCGACACCTCCCATTGCGGCGCCTGCACGGTCGACGTCGACGGCCGGTCGGTGAAATCCTGCACGATGTTCGCCGTGCAAGCCGCGGGCGCAAACGTCCTCACCATCGAGGGCATGGCCGGCGCCGACGGCAAGCTCAGCCCCCTGCAGGAAGGGTTCCGGGAGATGCATGGGCTCCAGTGCGGCTATTGCACGCCGGGCATGATCGTCCGCGCCCATCGGCTGTTGCAGGAGAACCCGAACCCGACCGAGAGCGAAATCCGCATCGGCATTTCAGGCAATCTCTGCCGCTGCACCGGATACCAGAACATCGTGCGAGCCATCCAATACGCCGCCGCCAAGCTGGCCGGCCTCGAATTCAAGGAAGCCGCAGAATGAACGACGCCCCCGCACCGACCTCGCTCGAGCGCGCCGAAAAACTGCAGGGCATGGGCTGCAAGCGCAAGCGCGTCGAGGACGTGCGCTTCACCCAAGGGCGCGGCAACTACGTCGACGACATCAAACTGCCCGGAATGCTGCACGGCGACTTCCATCGCTCGAGCCACGCTCATGCGCGCATCGTCAAGATCGATACGTCCAAGGCTAAGGCCGTGCCCGGGGTCGTCGCGGTTCTGACCGCCGAGGACCTGAAGGGCGTCAATCTCGCCTGGATGCCGACGCTCGCGGGCGACGTGCAGATGGTGCTCGCCGACGGCAAGGTCCTGTTCCAGAACCAGGAGATCGCCTTCATTGTCGCGACCGACCGCTATGTCGCCGCCGACGCCGCGGACCTGGTCGAGGTCGAGTATGACGCGCTTCCCGTCGTCGTCGACCCGTTCAAGGCGATGAACCCGGACGCGCCGATCCTGCGGGAGGACATCAAGGACAAAAAGGACGGCGCGCACGGGCCGCGCAACCACCCCAACCACATCTTCAACTGGCAGGTCGGCGACAAGGAGCTGACCGACGCCGCCTTTGTGAAGGCCGAGGTCAAGACCAAGGACCTGCTCAGCTATCAGCGTGTCCACCCTTGCCCGCTCGAGACTTGCCAGTGCGTGGTGAGCTTCAGCAAGATCACCGGCGACTTGACGATCTACGGCACGTTCCAGGCGCCCCATGTCATCCGTACGGTCGTCGCGCTGATCTCGAGCATTCCCGAGCAGAAGATCCACGTCATCTCGCCTGACATCGGCGGCGGCTTCGGCAACAAGGTCGGCGCCTATCCCGGCTATATCTGCGCCGCGGTCGCCTCGATCGTGACCGGGCTTCCGGTCAAATGGGTCGAGGACCGGATCGAGAACCTGTCCACAACCTCGTTCGCCCGCGATTATCACATGACGACCGAAATCGCCGCGACGCGCGAGGGCCGGGTGACGGGCTTGCGCGTGCATATCCTCGCCGACCACGGCGCCTTCGACGCCTGCGCCGATCCGTCGAAATGGCCCGCGGGCTTCGCCAATATCGTCACCGGCTCCTACGACTTCCCGGTCGCGCACCTTGCGGTCGACGGCGTCTACACCAACAAGGCGCCCGGCGGCGTCGCCTATCGCTGCTCATTCCGCGTCACCGAAGTCGCCTATGCGATCGAACGGGCGATGGACATCATGGCGCAGAAACTAGGGCTCGATCCGGTCGACTTCCGCATCAAGAATTTCATCAAGCGCGAGCAGTTTCCCTACAATTCGGCGCTTGGGTGGGAGTACGATTCGGGCGACTATCACACGGCCATGCAGAAGGCGCTCGACGCCACCGATTATCGCAAGCTGCGCGAGGAGCAGAAGGCCAAACAGGGGGCGTTCAAGCGCGGCGAGACCCGCGAGCTTATGGGGATCGGCGTCTCCTTCTTCACCGAGATCGTCGGCGCGGGCCCGTCGAAGAATTGCGACATCCTCGGCATTGCGATGTTCGACTCTTGCGAGATCCGCATCCATCCAACCGGCAAGGGCATCGCGCGCATGGGCACGAAGAGCCAGGGCCAGGGCCATGAGACGACCTGGGCGCAGATCATCGCGACCGAGATCGGCATCCCCGCCGACGACATCATGGTCGAGGAAGGCAACACCGACACCGCGCCTTATGGCCTCGGCACCTACGGATCGCGCTCAACCCCGGTCGCCGGGGCTGCGATCGCCATGGCCGCGCGCAAGGTCAAGGCCAAGGCGCAAATGATCGCGGCCTACATGCTCGAAGTGCACGAGGACGATCTCGAATGGGACGTCGACCGGTTCCGCGTCAAAGGCAATCCGGATGCATTCAAGACGATGGGCCAAATCGCCTGGGCGGCTTACAACAAGGTCCCGCCCGGCATGGAGCCGGGCCTCGAGGCGGTGAGCTATTACGATCCGCCGAACATGACCTATCCGTTCGGCGCCTATATCTGCGTGATGGACATCGACGTCGACACCGGCGTCCACAAAGTGAGGCGCTTCTACGCGCTCGACGACTGCGGCACGCGCATCAATCCGATGATCATCGAGGGCCAGGTGCATGGCGGCTGCACCGAGGGTTACGCAATCGCGATGGGCCAGGAGATCGTCTACGACGAGGACGGCAACGTCAAAGGCGCGTCGTTCATGGATTATTTTCTGCCGACCGCGGTCGAGACGCCGCATTGGGAGACCGACTACACGGTCACGCCGTCGCCGCATCACCCGATCGGCGCCAAAGGCGTCGGCGAGAGCCCGAACGTCGGGAGCGTGCCCTGCTTCGCCAATGCGGTGAACGACGCGTTCAAGTTTGCCGGCTCGACCCACATTCCCATGCCCCATGACGCCTATCGCATCTGGCAGGCGGCGGAAGATCTGGGCCTGCACGCGTGAGCCCTTCTCCCTCCGGGAGAGGTGGCGCGATAGGGCGTCGAAAGACGCCCGTCTTTCGACGGGCTATTGCGCCGGATGAGGGGCCCTTGAAGTGATAAGCCCCGGGACGAACACCCACAGCCGAACCCTCACCTCCGTCCCCTCTCCCGGAGGGAGAGGGGAGGAAGGTCGAGGGGAGTGTGCGCATGCCTAGCGAGCGAATCCCACGCGAAGCGATCGCAGCGCGACTCGCCGAAGTCGGCTACGTCGCCGACCGCGACCTCGCGACGGCGCTCTGGATGATGGACTACCTCAAGCGCCCGCTGCTGATCGAGGGCGAGGCGGGCGTCGGCAAGACCGAAGTCGCTAAGGCGCTCGCGGCCGTCCACGGCTGCGAACTCATCCGCATGCAGTGCTACGAGGGGCTCGACGCGAGCTCGGCGCTCTATGAATGGAACTATCAGCGCCAATTGCTGGCGATCAAGGCGCGCGAGGGCGGCGGGCTCAAACGCCTCCGAGATCGAAGCGCAGATCTTTTCCGAGGACTATCTGCTCGAGCGGCCGCTGCTCAGAGCCATTCGGCGAGAGACATCGCCTGTGCTGCTGGTCGACGAAGTCGACCGCGCCGACGAGGAATTCGAGGCGTTTTTGCTCGAGCTCCTGTCGGACTTCCAGGTGACGATCCCCGAATTCGGCGCCATCACGGCCAAGTCGATTCCGCGTGTCGTGCTGACCTCCAACGCCACGCGTGAACTCTCGGACGCGCTGCGGCGCCGTTGCCTCTATCACTATCTCGATTTTCCGGACGTCGATCGCGAAGCGGCGATTCTGCTCAACCGACAACCCAATCTCGATGCGAATTTCGCGCTGCAAATCGCGCGGATGGTCGGAATGTTGCGCAAGGAAGACCTGAAGAAGGTTCCTGGCGTCGCCGAAACGCTCGATTGGGCGGCGACCCTCGCCGGACTTGAAGTCAAGGATCTGCGTGAGGAGCCGGACATTGTCCATGCGACGCTGATCGCGCTCTTGAAGACCCGCGAGGACCGCGCCTCGATCAGCAAGGAGACGACGAGCCGGCTCGTCGGCCAAGTTGCATGAGGAGCGTCGCGTGATGGGCGCTGAGCGCTTTGCTGTCGAGGGACGCGGACCCGGACCGGCGATGCGCAAGCGCCTGGCCGGCTTTGTCGTCACCTTGCGCGACGCCGGCTTCGTCATCGGACAGGCGGAAGCGCAGGACGCGGCCCGACTCATCGTAAGCCCGATGGCCGAGCGGCCCGAGCCCTTGCGCGCGGCGATGCGAACGCTCTTCGCTTCACGCCGGACGGAGATTGCGCGGTTTGACGAGCTATTCGACGCCTTCTGGCGCGGGCGCGGGGTCAGGCGCGCGATCAAGATCGACGCTGAAGCCGTCGCCGCTCGGTCGCCCCGGCGATTCCAGCATGGGCCTAACGCGAACGAACGAATGCAGGACCCAACCCATATTGGCGGAGGGTCCGCCTCCGAAGGCGTTTCCGGCGACGGCGGCGGGCGACTCGGTGGGGCGTCAGCGCATGATGCGATGTCAAAGAAGGACATCGCCGCTTTCGTGGGAGAGAGGGAGCGCGCGCAAGTCGGGGAGCTTGCCGAACGGTTTGCTCGGGTGATGCGGACGAGGCTCACTCGCCGCGAACGCGCGCGACGGCACGGTCGGCGGCTCGACTTGCGCGCGACTATCCGCCTCAGCGTCGCCCATGGCGGCGAGCCGCTCGACCTCAAGTTCCGCCGGCGCAAGATCAAGCCGCTGAGACTCGTCGCCCTGCTCGATGCGTCCGGTTCGATGGAATCCTATGTCGCGTTCTTCACCCGCTTCCTTCACGCTGTAACTCAGGTCTTTAGCGAATCCGAGGCTTTCCTGTTCCATACGCGCCTTGCGCATGTTTCCTCGGCGCTCAGAGAGCGCGATCCGGCGAAGGCTCTCGACCGGCTGGCATTGATGGCGGCCGGCGTCGGCGGCGGCACAAAGATCGGCGAATGCCTGGCGGCGTTCAATCGCATCCACGCGCGGCGCGTCATCCATTCCCGCACCTGCGTGATGATCCTGTCGGACGGCTACGACACCGGACCGCCGGAATTGGTTGCCTCCGCGATGCGCGAGTTGAGGCGGCGCTGCAAGCGCATCGTTTGGCTGAACCCGCTGACGGGCCGGGACGGCTTCGAGCCCAGCGCGCGCGGCATGCAGGCAGCGCTCCCCTACCTCGATTTGTTTGCACCCGCTCATAGTCTCGAGAGCCTCGCGGCGCTCGAACCCTATCTCGCGAGGATATAATGGGCGTGCTCGAGCAAGCCGCACTGCGTCAGGCCAAAGGCCAGACGTTCGCGCTCGCCACGGTCGTCCGCACGGTCTCCGTGACCGCCGCAAAAGCTGGCGCCAAAGCCTTGATCGGGCAGGACGGTTCGATCGAGGAAGGCTGGATCGGCGGCGGCTGCGCGCGCGCGGCGGTCATCAAGGCGGCGCGGCAATGCATGTCCGACGGCCAATCGCGACTCGTCTCGATCGCGCCCAAAGACGCGCTCGCCGAACTTGGCGCGGCGGCCGGCGAGGAGCGAGGCGGCGTCTTCTACGCCAAGAATTCCTGCCCGAGCCAGGGCACGATGGATATTTTTGTCGAGCCGGTTTTGCCGAGCCCGCGCCTCCTGATCCTCGGCGCTTCGCCGGTCGCCGTGGCGCTCGCGAAACTCGCGCCCTCCATGGGCTTCGCCGTAACGATCGCTTCGGCGCCGGAGGAACATCAACGTTTCGATATTGGCGCTTCGCGTCTCGAAAGCTTTCCGCCTCCGAACGAGGCCGGCGACGACGCCTTTGTCGTCGTCTCGACGCAAGGGGCAGGAGACCGCGCGGCGCTGAAAAGCGCAGCGGGTATGAACGCGCGCTACCGCGCCTTTGTCGGCTCTCGCCGAAAGGCCGAGACGCTCAGAAGCGAACTCGCCAAGGAAGGTGTATCCCAAGAGGCGCTCGCCGCCATCAAGGCGCCGGCCGGGCTCGACATCTCCGCTATCTCCGCCGATGAGATCGCGCTTTCCATTCTCGCAGAGATGGTCGCCGCGCGCCGCAGGCCCGAGCGGCCCGCGATGGAGGATGGGATCGACTAGCGCCTCAAGCGGCTAGGGATTGGACTTCTGTTCCTGCGGCAAGGGCTTGACCGGCGAGCCGGGGGCAATCTTCTGCAGGTTGCCGACGATCACGCGATCGCCCTCGCGCAGGCCCTTGGTCACGCTGACGAGGTCGCCGTCCATCGGTCCAAGCGTAAGGAGCCGCTGTTCGGCCTTGTCGCCAGCGCCGACGACATAGACAAATTTGCCCATCTGGTTCGAGCCGAGCGCCGTCTGCGGCGCCATGAACGCGTCGGGCTCGTCCCTGATATGGAGCCGCACCCGCACATACTGGCCAGGCAGCAGGGTGAAGTCGGGATTGGCGATAGTAACGCGCGCCGCGATCGTACCCGTCGCTTTGTCGACCACGTTATCGAGGAAGGTCAGCTCGCCCTTGTAGACGGAGTTGGATTGGTCCGCGAGCGAGATCTCCGCGTCGATTTGGCCCGCTGCCCGCGCCTTCGTGATCTCCACCAGATCCGATTCGCTCGGGTTGAACGTCACATAAATCGGATCAAGCTGAACCAGCGTGTTGAGCGGTCCGCTCGCCGGCCCGACCAGCGCGCCTCTCGCTGCCTGGTTACGTCCCAGTCGGCCAGGGAATGGGGCGGTGATCTCGGCGTAGCTGAGGTTGAGCTTCGCGGTCTCAATCGCGGCTCGGTCCGCCACCAGCGCCGCTTCGGCCTGATGCATCGCGCTCGCCCTCTGATCGTAGGCGTCCTTGGTGACAAAGCCGCTTTTGACCAATTCCTCGCCGCGGCCGAAATTGGCCTTCGCATATTCGAGTGACGCTTCGTCGCGCTGGGCTTGCGCGGTGGCCAGATCGAATGCGGCGTGAAGGTCGCGCGGATCGATCTGGTAAAGGAGGTCGCCGGTCTTAACATCGGCGCCGTCAGGAGCGAGCTGGGACTCAATGTAGCCCGACGCCCGCGCCTGCAGGGCGATGCTGCGGATCGATTCGATGCGTCCGGGATATTCGAGATAGATCGGCAGCGTCTTCTTGACGACCGACACGACGGGGACCGGCATCGCCATCATTGCGGGCGGCGCAGCGGACTCCGTGGCGCCGTCGGCGCGCTCGCCCGCAATACGGATGCCTACGACCGCGACAATTGCGATTGTCGCGACCGCGGCAAGGGAGAGTTCTGAGGACCCGCATGGAAAAACTCCTGGGCGTTATTCGGCGGCTTCGGCGCGGGGCGCAAGATGGGCGCCGGCGCCGTGCGGCGCAACGGTCGCCGCCTCGCGTCCCTCACGAACGCGCTCGATGAGGGCGTAGAACACGGGCACGAAAATCAACGTCAACGCAGTCGCGGCGACCATGCCGCCGAAGACGGCGGTGCCGAGCGACTGCCGGCTCGCCGCGCCCGCGCCGGTTGCGAACATGAGCGGCAGCACGCCGAAGATGAAGGCGAAGGCGGTCATCAGGATCGGACGCAGGCGCAGCCGCCCCGCCTCCATCGCGGCCTCAACCACGGACAGCCCCTCCTCGCGACGGCGCTTGGCGAATTCCACGATAAGGATCGCGTTCTTCGCCGCAAGGCCAATCAGCATGACGAAGCCGATCTGCGAATAAACGTCGACCTGCATCTGGCGGACATAGATCGCGCCGAGCGCCCCGACCAGCGCGAGCGGCGCAGACGAGAGCACCATGAAGGGCATCGACCAGCTCTCGTATTGCGCGGCGAGGATCATGAACACAAAGAAGATCGCGAGCGCCAAGACCACCGTCGCGATCGACCCGGCGCTGAGCTCCTGAAAGGTCACACCGGTCCATTCGTAGCCGAAATCGCGCGGCAACGCCGCGGCCGCTGCGCGCTGCATCGCGACCACCGCCTGACTCGAGCTGAAGCCCGGCGCGGGCGCTCCGTTGATGAGCGCCGAAGCATAGTTGTTGTAATGGGGCACGGTTTCCGGCCCAGCGATCGGCTTGAGGCTGCCGAGCGCGTTGAGCGGGATCATGCCCCCGGAGCTGTTCCGGACGTAGAGCTTGCTCAGGTCGGACGGCGAGGCGCGCGATTTTGTGTCGGCCTGCACAGTGACGCGGAACGTGTGGCCGAACAGGTTGAAATCGTTCACATAGAGCGAGCCAAGATAGATCTGCAGCGTGTTGAAGACGTCGGGCAGGCTCAGGCCCAAGAGCTTCGCCTTCGTCCGGTCGAGATCATAGAAGAGCTGCGGGGTCGAAGCGGAGAACGAGGTGAACAAGGATTGCGGGTTGATCTCGGGTTGCTTCCGCGCCGCGGCGATCAGCGCCCGAGTTGCGTCGCTGAGCTGTGCGGGCCCGCGCGCCGCCAGATCCTCGACCTCGAACTCGAAGCCGCCGGTCGTGCCAAGGCCATTGACGGAAGGCGGATCGAAGCTCAGCGCAAGAGCTTCCGGGATCGCAAGCAGCTTCGGGCGCACTTCGGCCACCAATGCGGACGCGTTCTCCTCCGGGCCGCGCTCGCTCCACGGCTTCAGAATTGCGAATTCGATCGCCGAGTTCGATTGCGCCGCGTTGGTCAGGAAATTGAGGCCACTGATGAAACCGGCAATCTGAACGCCCGGCGTCGCCTGCAAGACGTCGCGCACCTTAAGCGCTACAGCGTCGGTGCGCTCGAGCGACGCTCCGTCGGGCAATTGCACGATGACAAAGAAATAGCCCTGGTCCTCAACCGGTAGAAAGGTTGTTGGGATGGACCGCGACAGCACGTAGGCGCCGCCGACGAAGAGAAAAAAGACCCCAACCAACGCCCAGCCGAAGCGAATGAACTGCCTCACGCAGCGCGCGTAAAAGTTCGCGAGCCAATCAAAACCGGCGTTGAACCAGCGGAACAGAATGAACTGCCCTTTCGGCCCGTGACGCAGAAACGCAGCGCTAAGCGCTGGGCTGAGGGTCAACGAATTGAAGGCCGAGATCCCGACGGAGATCGCAACCGTCAGCGCAAACTGGTTATAAAGTCGCCCGGCGACGCCGGGTATGAAGGCCACGGGAACAAACACCGCCATGAGCACCGCGGTGGTCGCGATGATCGGCCCAGTCACCTCCGACATGGCCTTTCTCGCCGCCTGAAGGGGCGGCAAGCCGGCCTCAAGCTGGCGCTCGACGTTCTCGACGACGACAATCGCGTCGTCGACGACGAGGCCGATGGCGAGCACCATGCCGAGCAGGCTCAGCATGTTGAGCGAGAAGCCGAAGATCTGCATCACCGCCAGCGTCGCGATGAGCGAAACGGGAATGGCGATCGTGGGAATGATCGTCGCGCGCCAGCTCTGCAAAAAGATATAGACGACCAGCACGACGAGGAGGAGCGCCTCGACCAAAGTGATCACCACGTCGTGCATCGCGGCCGACACGAAGCGCGTCGTGTCGTAGTGCATCGCATAGGCGATTCCAGGCGGGAAGCGCTTCGAAAGCTCCTCCATCTTCGTCTTGACCTGCTTCTGCAGGTCGAGCGCGTTGGAGCCCGGCATCTGGAAGACCCCCATCACGACCGTGGGGTCTTTGCCGAAATAGGCGGACGATGAGTATTGGAGCGCCCCGAGTTCGACGCGCCCGACGTCCCTAAGCCGCACGACGGCGCCGCTCGATGGATCGGCGCGGACGATGATGTTGCGGAATTCTTCCGGATCGTTGAGCCGTCCCTGGGCGTTGACCTGGAGCTCAAAGGCGGTTCCGGGAGGGGCCGGCGACTGGCCGATCTTGCCGGCCGCAACCTGAACGTTCTGCTCGGCGATCGCATTCTGGACGTCGACGGCGGTGACGCCGAGATTGGCGAGCTTGTCCGGATCGAGCCAGACCCGCATCGAGTAGCGGCGCTCGCCGAACATCTGGACGTCGCCGACGCCTGGCAGCCGCTTCAACTGGTCAAGGATCTGCAGATAGGCGTAATTCGACAGCGTCACCGCATCGACCGAACGGTCGGGCGAGACCAGATTAACGATGAGAACGAAGTTCGGATTCTGCTTCTTGATCGTCACTCCGCCCTGGTTGACGATCGCGGGAAGCGAGGACGCCGCCTGCGACACGCGGTTCTGCACGTCGACCGCGGCGATGTTGAGCGGGTAGCCAACCTTGAACGTGACGGTGATTGTTGACGAGCCGTCATTCGAGCTCGCCGAGGACATGTAGGTCATGCCCTCGACGCCATTGATCTGCTCTTCGAGCGGCGTCGTCACGGTGTCCGCGACGACTTGCGCGCTCGCGCCGGGGTAGTTGGCGCTGACGACGACTTGCGGCGGCGTAATCTCGGGAAACTGAGAGACCGGCAGCAGGAAAAAGCAGATCGCGCCCGCGAGCACGAGGATCGCGGCGATCGCCGAGGCGAAGATCGGACGCTGGATGAAAAAGCCGACCACTCGATCGCCTCGGCTTCAGCGGAGCAAGGTCAGCCGCAGAGGGATGCTCCGCATTCGCCGCCTGTTGCGCGCGGCGTGGGCCGCATCAAGAGGAGGGGTCCGCGAAAAAAGCCCCGCCGGCCAAGGTCCTGCCCGACTTGGACGGCGCCTCCGCGTCGCGAATTGGCAAGCCGGCGGGCGGTCTTATCCAGCAGGGTTTTGAGCGCTTTGGGTTCCACGTGGTCGGCGAGCATGACCTTCTGAATAAGCGAGTCCGCCAGAAGGTCGTCGATGGTCTCGGCGTTTCGATACGCCATGGCGGTGTTCCTTTCGACTGCATCCGGGCTGTTACCGCGCGGCAGTTTGACTTCTGCAAGAGCGGAATGGTACCGGTCGGTATCGCGTACTGATACCGATCGGTACCAGGTTCGTCAAGCACCATGAATAAAGAAAAATCGAGTTCGGATCCTGAGGCGCCTGTCGCCAGGGCCGGGAAGCCCCGCGACCGCATCTTCGATTGCGCGCAAGACCTCTTCCACCGGCGCGGCATTCGCGGGGTCGGCGTCGAAGCGATCGCCGAAGCCGCGGGCACCAGCAAAATGGCGCTTTACCGTCATTTCGATTCGAAGGACGAACTCGTCATCGAGTATCTCAACTACAAAGGACGAAAATCAGACGAAGTCTGGGCCGAAATTGAAGCTGAGAGTCCGGGAGACCCCGTCGGTCAGCTTTACGGCTTCATGGACAAGGCCGCGATTTTCATCGCGGAGGACGAGCGCGGCTGCGATCTCGCCAACGCGGCCATCGAATTGACCGAGGAAGGCCATCCGGGCCTTCGCGTGATCGAGGAATTCAAGATGCGTCAGCGCGATCGCCTGACGAATCTCTGTAAAGCCGCCGGCGCCTCGCAACCAGAACTCCTGGCTGACACGCTTTTCCTCCTCATCGAAGGCGCGCGGGTCAGCCGCCGCAACGTCGGAACGAAAGGCCCGAGCGCCAATCTCGTACGCACCAGCCGGGGCGTCATCGCCTCCTTTGGCGTTCCGGTTCGAGAGTTTCGCCAGGCTGTCCTGGAGCGTCACTCGAACGTACGGTGAGCGCTCGAGGGCCGGGACCTGCGATTCCGCATCCGTCGGCCGACCCGCAACCCTCTTGACCTTCGGCGACAACTTGAGACTCCTCGAGAGCCGGGCAGCGATCTTCAAAGACGGCAGGCGCTCGGCATGTCGTAGCGCGCGTGAAGATCGATGCAGAGGTCAATGTCGGGCCCAATGGCCTTTCGCACTGCCGCGACGCGTTCGACCATCGAGCGCACCTCCGCGTTGTTGACGGTGTGATTGGCCGCATCGAACTTCGCAGGGTGGCCGAGGTTGTCGATGTCGAATTTGAGCGCCGTGAATCCTTGCCCGACCATGCGCCGCGCTCGCGCCGCGCAGCCCTCCGGCGAGCCAGATGAATCATCTCCGTCGCCGCAATCCGCGTAGAGGCGGATGCGATCGCGGAACTTCCCACCGAGCAACCGATAGAGCGGCTGGCCGGCGGCCTTTGCCGCAAGATCCCACAGCGCAATCTCGATGCCGCTCAGCGCAATGAGGAAGACGCCGCCCTGCGGGCCCGAGAAGACGTGATTGCGGCGGAGCTTCTCCCAGCAATATTCGACATTGCGCGGATCCTCGCCGATCAGTTCGGCTTTGAGCTCCGAGATCAGGCCAACGATCGCGGCCGCGCCGGCGTCGGGATTGGCCTCGCCATAGCCCGATAGTCCCTCGTCAGTGTCGATCCTGACCAGTGTCACCTTGCCGTGGTAGGCGACGACGGCCGTCTTGACGTTCACGATCTTCATACGTTCCTCCCAGCCCCGCGTTTTAATCGCACCGCATGCGCTTCTGCGGCGGCGTTCGTTGCAGCCTTTCGGATCGAGACCGGCTTTGTCGTCGACGGTCGCTTCCCGCTTGCCAGCCGAGAACCCGCGCAGACCAAGCCGGTCGGGCTTACCAACTTCGTCTCCGAATATGGCATTGACCGGGACGCGATGTCGGCGGCTGGGGTCCTGATGGTGATCCCGACTTTGATTTTCGTCTGGTTCGCGTAGGGCCTGCTGGTGAAAGGGCTCGTGACCGGCGCGCCGGGAGGCTAGAAGCGGCTTTGAGCACCGAACGTGCGGCCTCATTCCGCGCTCCCACTTTGAGACGAGGAGACTCACTTGGACGCCCTTCCGGAGATCAAGGACATTTCGCGACCGCCCCGCGCGCTCGTGGACGCGCTCGCCAGGATCGGCACGGCGACGCTGAGCAGCGAGCTCAGCCGGCAGCTGGGCATACGCGACCCGCAGATCCGCGGGCCACGGCCGCTGGTGAAGGGCCGCACGATCGCAGGTCCCGCGCTGACCCTGCAATGCATGCCGAAGCGCGAGGACCTTTATGACGAGTCGGAATACGAGGATCCCGAGCGGCAGCTGCACAGGCATGTGCTCTATCCCACGCAGCCGGGCGACGTGGTCGTCGTCGACGCGCGGGGCGACCTCGCGAGCGGCATATTCGGTGAGATGATGCTGACCTTCTTCGCCGGCCGCGGCGGCGCCGGCGTGGTGATCGACGGCTGCATCCGGGATTCGGCGGAAGCGGCCAAGCTCGATATCGGCATCTGGGTGAACGGCGTGACGCCGAACTACCATGCGCAGACGAACATCATTCCCTACGCCGTCAACGTGCCGATCGCCTGCGCCAATGTGCTGGTCATCCCCGGCGACATCATCGTCGCCGACGACGACGGCGTCGTGCTCGTTCCGATCGGCCTTGCGCCGAAGCTGCTCGAGATCGCCGGCGAGCATGTCGAGTGGGAAGGGTTTTCCCGCATGCGCCTCGCTCAAGGCGGCGACCTGCGCAAGTATTATCCGTTGAGCGCCGAGGGCGAGGCGGAATACAAGGAATGGCGCAAGGCTCAGCGATAACGCCGAGTTATACGGGGTTCACCTGATCGGTTCTGCGTCTCAAGAACCGCAAGCGAGCGGATTGCAATTAGCGAGTCCGTTTTGAGCGATTTCAATGGCTTGCGGCGCCATTAGCGAGTCACTCCCAACCCCAATCGCCTCGTCCTGAGGCGCCGCGAAGCGGCCTCGAAGGACGAGGCAGAGTAAGCGCAAGCCGACTCGTCGCCATTTCAGAAAAACAATACTACGTCCTGGCCGTCTTGGCAAGAAATTGTCGATTTTTCTTAATCAGCATCTGGACCCTTAACCCGGTTCGCCCGCCTCAGGCCAGGCTTTGCCGCAGCCGGCCGAGGCGGGCCTTTTCCTCGGCTCGCGCTGTAAGCGCCGTCTCGATATCGACCTTGACGAAACGCGCCGGCTGATGCGGTTGCAACTGGCCGATCAGGTCCATGTCCGCCGAGATGATCGTGCCGAGCATGAAATAGCCGCCCCCCGACACCGCGTCTCGATGCAGGACGATGGGCTCCGTGCCGCCGGGGACCTGGATCGAGCCATAGGGGTAGCAGCTGTCGACGATGTTCGACGGGTCGGACCCCGCCCCGAACGGCTGCTTGCGCTGGACGAAGGCGAGCGGGCGTCCGCCGCGAAAGCGATAGCCGATGCGGTCGGCCTCGGGCGCGACCTTCCACGTATCCTCGAAGAAATGGACGCCTGCTTCGTCGGTGATGCGGTGCCAATAGAGACCGGGCACCGCGCGCAATTCGGCCGATCGCCCGGGAAGGCGGCGCAGGTCCGGTGCGATGCTCCGTCCAGATTTCGCGCCAGCGGGCGCCGCGCCGAGCGACAGCCTGTCGCCCGCTTTCAACGGCCGCCCCTCATGGCCGCCGAGCGCGCCGAGCGGATAGGTCGAGCGCGACCCGAGCACGATCGGAACATCGACGCCTCCGGAAAAGGCGATATAGGCGCGGGCGCCGTGCTTGAGATAGCCAAAGGACAGCGTCTGTCCTGCCTTGAGCGCAAAGGACGTCCAGCCCGGTTGCTCTGCGCCGTCGACCTTCGGCGGCATTTCGGCGCCCGTCACCGCGACGATGCAGTCGCGCGCAAAGCGGACCTCCGGTCCCTGAAAGACGGCCTCCAGCACCGCCGCGCCTTCTGGATTGCCGACAAGCAGATTTGCCGCGACAAGCGAATAGCGGTCCATTCCGCCGGATTCGGGAATGCCCAGGTGGTAATAGCCAGGCCGGCCTAGGTCCTGGACTGTGGTCGAGAGGCCGGGCTTCACAAACTCAAGCGCCATGGAGCGCCCCCAAAATCTTGGCGTTGGTCGCCGCCGGATCGGCGTGGAACTCATCGAGGGAGAAGGTTATCGGCCGGATCGGCGGGTCGAATGTTCCTTTGTCCACCTGTTCGACCGCCGCGTCATAACCGGCGCGGTCGACCGGCTTGAACTTCACGATGTCGCCGGGGTTAAAGAAGATCATGAAGTCGCGGAGATAGGACACCTCCTGCTTCGGATCATAGATCGGCATCGGCGTGATGCCGAACATCTGGTAGCCGCCAGCGCCGCGCACGGAATAGATGCAGCCGAAACAGCCGCCGTGACCGACCGTGAGCTTGGGCGTGTCGGTGCGCGGGCGGAGATATTTCGGGACCTCGATCTGCTTCGCCCGTTCGACCATCTGGTACAAGAAGGGGAGGCCGGCGACGAAGCCGACCATCGAAACGAACCACGGCGCCCCAGAATGCGCCTCGATGAAACTCTCGATATCGCCATAGCCGTTGATCTTGGCTGCGTATTCGAGGTCGGTCGATTCCGGCGCCTGATGCCGCTCGCGGAAGCGCATCAGCGTCTCGCGCGTCCAGGGGTCGTTGTAGTAGACGGGGATTTCGACGATCCGCGTCTTGAGCGTCCCCTCGGACTTCTCCGCCCCCGCTTCGAGCTGCTTGAGTTCGGCGAGCATGTCGTTGGGGCTGATGACGTCCGGATCGAAGCGGATCTGCAGCGACGCGTTGGCGGGGCAGATTTCCGTCACCCCCTTGATCCGGCTCTCGCGCACGGCGTTGGTCATCGACAGCGACTTGAAGAAGGCCTCGAGCGACATTTCCTCGTCGACCTCTACGAAAACATGTTCGTCGCCGCCGAACGAATATCGTGTCTTCATGGCCATGGCCCTCCACCCCTCGCCTCAGGCCGCCTCGCCCGGCGCCAACGGGCGCGACGCCAGCCAAGCCTCGAGCCAGCGCGTATGCACCGCGCCGGCCTTGACCTCGTCGCTCTCGAGCAGCGCGAGATGCAGCGCCCGCGTCGTCGGCACGCCCTCGATCGCGAGCGCGTCAAGCGCGACGCGCATTCGCTCGAGCGCCGCGGGCCGCGTCTCGCCGCCGACGATCAGCTTGCCGAGCAGGCTATCGTAGAAAGGCGGCACGACATAACCTTCATAGAGCAGGGTGTCGAAGCGCACGCCCTCGCCTTGCGGCGTCGTGAGCGCGGTCACTTTGCCGGGCCCCGGCATGAAGTTCTTCGCCGGGTCCTCGGCGTTGATCCGCACTTCGACAGCGTGGCCGCGGATCACGATGTCGGACTGGCGGAAGGGCAGCGGCTCGCCGCCCGCAATGCGCAGCATCGCCTGCACGAGATCGACGCCGGTGATCATTTCGGTCACCGGATGCTCCACCTGGATGCGCGTGTTCATCTCGATGAAGAAGAACTCGCCCGTCGTTTCGTCGTACAGATATTCGAGCGTGCCCGCCCCTCGATAGCCGACGCTTTTCGCAAGCCGCACGGCGGAAGCGCAAAGCGCCTCACGCAAAGCCGGCGTCAGGCAGGCGGCGGGCGCCTCTTCCCAGACTTTCTGGCGACGGCGCTGCAGCGAACATTCGCGCTCGTAAAGATGGATCGCGTCCTCGCCGTCGCCGAGCACCTGCACCTCGATATGCCGGGCGCGGGGAACGTAGCGCTCGAGATAGAGGCCATCGTCGCCGAACGCGGCGCGCGCTTCGGCGGCGGCTTCCGGAATCTGCTTTCGAAGCGCGTCCGGCGTCTCGGCGATGCGAATGCCGCGCCCGCCGCCGCCCGCCGCCGCCTTGATCATCAACGGATAGCCGAGGCGACCGCCCGCTTCGAGCGCCGCGTCGACGCTGTCGATCCGCCCCTCGGACCCGGGGACGATGCGGACATCCGCGCGCGCCGCCATCTCGCGAGCCGTGGCCTTGTCGCCCATGGCGCGGATCGTCTCTGGTTTTGGGCCGACGAAGATCAACCCCGCCGCCTCAACCTTCTCGGCGAAATCCGCATTCTCGGCGAGAAAGCCGTATCCTGGATGAACGGCGTCCGCGCCGCTCGCCACGGCTGCCGCAACGACAGCATCCTTGTTGAGATAGGATTTGCTCGCCTGGGCCGGCCCAATCTCGACCGTCTCATCCGCAAGCCGAACGGCCAGCATGTCCCTGTCCGCGGCGCTCGCCGCCTGCACGGTCTTCATTCCGAGCGCCTTGGCCGCGCGGATGATCCGCACAGCGATCTCGCCGCGATTGGCGATGAAAAGCTTTTTGATCGCCATCAGACCCGATCAGGCCTCAATATCGTAAAGCGGCTGGCCCGCCATGATCGGGTCTTCGTTCTCGACATGGAAGGCGACGAGCTTTCCTGGCTCCTCCGCCGTCACCGGCGTGAAGGTCTTCATGACCTCGATCAGACCGATCGTGTCGCCGACCGCGACGGCGTCGCCCTCACCCTTGAACGGCGGCTGGTCCGGCGAAGGCCGGCGATAGAACGTGCCTGGTATCGGAGCGTCGATCGTCTTGATCGCCATTGGCGAGTCCTTGCAGCGAAAATCTTAGTGAACCGTGGCGCGCGCCGCGATGAAGCCTTCATCGACCAGCCGATCGTGAACCGCCCTCGCGACGACGTCGGCGCCCGGCGTGTCGGAATGGACGCAGATCGTCTCAGCGGAGACCCGCACCTCCTTGCCGCCGACCGAGCGCACGAGGCCCTCCTTGAGCGCCCGCACCGCCCGGTCCGCCGCAACCTCCGGCGCGACGGGCTCGTGCTCGCGGGTGATGATGAGCTTCCCGTCGTCCGCGTAATCGAGATCGACGTAGAACTCGCCGATGAAACGATGGCCGCGGGCTTTATAGACGCGCTCGTGCTCCGTGTTGATCATGCCGAGAATGGGCGTCTTGAACACGTCCGCCGCGTCGCAAACAGCGTTGGCGACCTCGGGATCGCGAGCGGCCATGCCATAGAGCGATCCGTGCGGCTTGATATGGTGGAGGGTCATGCCCTCGGCTTCGAGAAAGCCCTTCAGCGCGCCGATCTGGTAGATCAGGCAATTGGCGAGCTCCTCGCGGCCGATCTTCATCTCCCGCCGGCCGAAGCCCTGGCGATCCGGCAAGGACGGATGAGCCCCCACCTTGACGTCATGCCTCTTCGCGAGCTGGGCTGTCGCGCGCATGTGATTGAAATCCGAGGCGTGGAAGCCGCAAGCGACATTGGCGATATGGATCGAGGGCATGATGCGCTGGTCATCGCCGAGGCGCCAAATTCCATAGCTCTCGCCCATGTCGCAATTGAGCAGCGTCGTAATATTCGACAATGTCCCCAGCCCTCTTCGTCTCGGTCAGCGTGTCACGGTGGCAAAGCCCGGCGATATTGTAAATCGGAAATATGATTCCCTTTCTGTTTCAGAACGAACGCCGAGAACGACCTCCGGATCAGCTCCTCGTCGATATCCTTGCAGATGAAGACGATCCGTGTGCGTCGATCGTCGCTCGGCCAGCCCGCGAGGTGGGTCGGCGCATGGACCAGCTGCTGGACGCCATTCACTGCGACGGGGGCGCTTTCTCCGGCAATGGACAGGATGCCCTTCACCCGCAGAATCGCCTCTCCGTGGCGGTTGAGAAGAGCCGACAGCCATAAGCCGAACGCCGTCCAATCGATCGGCTCATCGAAGACGAAGGAAAAGGCCCGGATGTCGTCGCCGTGCCGGTTCGGATCATGGGCGTGGGCGTGCGGATGGTCGTGATCATGGCCGCGCCCCTGGGAATGATCGTCGTCATCGATCCCTCGCCCGGCCTCCTCCTCGAACCAACGCATCACCTCCCGGCTCTTGGTCGCGATATCGAAAAGGTCGCGCCCGATCAGCTCCTCGGGATCGAGGTCTTCGTCCGTCGCGAAGCGGATGGGGGCGGCGGGATTGAGGCGGCGCAGCCGCCCGACGACATCGGCGGTGGCGGCGGAATCGGCGATGTCGGTCTTCGTCACCACCAGCCGGTCCGCGACGGCGGCCTGCTTGAGGGATTCCGGCTGCCGGTCGAGATGGCCCATGCCGTTGACTGCGTCGACCGTCGTGACGACGAGGCCGAGCCGGTAGTGATGGCGCAACGCCGGCTCCGCCGTGATGGTGGTGAGGATCGGCAGCGGGTCGGCGAGGCCCGTGCTTTCAATCATGAGGCGGCGGTAAACCGGGATTTCGCCCCGAGCGCGCCGCGAGTGCAGCGACTTGATCGCCTCGGCGAGCTCCCCTCGGATCGTGCAACACAGGCAGCCCGATTGCAGCAGCACCGTGTTTTCGTCGACCCGCCCGATGAGTTCGTGGTCGAGGCCGACCTCGCCGAATTCGTTGATCAGGACCGCTGTGTCGGCAAGCGCGGGCGACGCCAGCATGCGCTTAAGCAGCGTCGTCTTGCCCGAGCCAAGGAAGCCTGAGATCAGGTTGACCGGCGTGAAGTCCGGGAAATCTTGGGGCGAGGACTCATGCATTCATCGCCTCGCGCCGGTCGAGGATTTTGGGGTCCAGCGGATCGAGCGGCCGACCGGCCAGGGCTTCGGCTGCCGGCCAGAGCGCGGCGAGGTTGTCGACAATTTCGGATTTCCCGGTCCGGCTGCGCAAGATGTACGAATCCGCCTGCCAGTCTTCGAGCGATAGGCCGATGAGGCCGAGAATAGCGTTGGCCTGCGCGATCCGCCGCCTTCGCTCGCGCCTCCGATCAGCCGGTTCCCCGGCCAGAACATAGACGCCCTCCCGTTTTACGGGCGCCGTCCAATGCTCCTTGCCCCCAAGAACGCCGCATAACGCGCACATGCGCCAACTCCTCGATGCGGCCGAGACCGGCGCAACCGGCTCCAATGAAGGGCGCCGGCGCGGCCATTGCAAGTCCGGGACGCCTGCGATAACGCCCGAAGTCCTCCCGTGACATTGTTTTGAGCATGGCGTCCAAACGACAAAAGCTCGCCGCCTCCCTCCCCGCAATCCGCCGGCGCAGGAGCCTCAAGGTGCTCGGCACATTCATCTCGCTCTTGGAGGCGGTGAGGGAGCAGGCGGCGGCCGACCTCGGCTTCGACCTCGAATTCGAGGTGCTCAATTTCCAAGATTGCCAGCGCAAGGCGGCGCTCCACCCCGAATCCTACCACGTCTACGACCAGACCTTTCATAATCTGGCGATCGTTTGGTACTGGAGCGCGCTCCAGCCGCTCGACACTGAGCGGATTGCCCGCTGGGGCTCGGTTGGGCCTCTGACGCGGCTTGGCGGCGTCGACAAATACGCAAGCCGCGGCATCGGCGACGCGCCCGCAAACAGGCTCTACGTCCAGCCCGATAATTCGCTCGGCTCAGAGCCGACAAGGCATATCGCCATGCTGCCGACAGTCCACAATTTTCGATTCTTTCGGCTACGACAAGCGCATCTTCGCCGGCGACCCGTGGCCGCGCGAAAGCTGGGCCATGCTGTTCGACCCGCGCGCGAGAGGCCGGCTTGCGCTTGTGGACGAGCCTGCGATCGGGCTCTTCGACGCGGCGCTCGCAGCCGAGGCGTCCGGCGCGGTGCGCTTCGAGAATATCGGCGACATGACGCCCGCCGAACTCGCGGCCTTATTCCGGTTCCTCCGCGCGCGGCTTGACGAAGGCTTCTTCGCGCGCTGCTGGACCACCAATGAGGAAGGCGCCCGCCTGCTGCGGCGCGGCGAGACGGCAATTCAGAGCATGTGGTCGCCGATCTATAACCAACTCGGGCCGGTCTCGCCTTTCATACGCGAAGCCGCGCCCGAGGAAGGCTACCGCGCCTGGCATGGCGGCATGAGCATCGCCCGGCACGTCTCGGGAGCGCATCTGGACATGGCCTACGAATATCTCGATTGGTGGCTCTCGGGCTGGGCGGGCGCCACCATGGCGCGGCAAGGCTATTACATCTCCGCGCCGGCAGCGATCCGAAGCTATCTCACGCCCGCCGAATGGGCGTATTGGTATGACGGCAAGGAGGCCGCGACCGACCTCGTTGGCGTCGACGGCAAGACCCTCGTCGTGCCGAAGGGCGCGAAGCGATCGGGCGGCAGCTATGTGGAGCGCGCGCGCCGCATCGCCATGTGGAATACGGCGATGGACGAGTACAATTACGCCTCCCGGCTCTGGTCCCGCTTTGTGGCCGACGTGAACCGGAAAATGAGATGAATCCGCGCCGGGCCCGGGTCGAAACGTCGAAACGTTACGAGCTTGTCGCTGCGGCTCTGAGGGCCAATATCGCGGCAGGGCGCCTGCCTCCCGGTCTTGTCTTGCTGGAAGGGCCGATCGCCGGTCTGCTCGGGACAAGCCGCGCCCCCGTTCAGGCCGCGCTCCGCATCCTCGAAGAGGAGGACCTTGTCCGCAGGTTCGAAGGGCGCGGCTATCTGGTGGGCGGCCCCAGCACCGCCGAGAAGCCCATTCGCGCGGACCTTGCGAAGCTCGGGCTGCGTGTGTCCGACGAGATCGACAGCGCCTTGCAGAATCGCGGCCTTTGGGAGCGCGTCTATGAGGAGGTCGAAACGGCGGTCGCGGCGTCGCTCGTTTTCGGCGACTTTCGCATCATCGAGTCGGAGCTCGGCGAATATTACGGGGTCAGCCGGACTGTCGTCCGCGACGTGCTTTCCCGCCTGCACGAACGGGGCCTCATCGCCAAGACGGCGAGTTCGCACTGGGTCGTCAATGCGCTGACCGCCCAGTCCGTGCGGGAGCGATTCAAGTTGCGGGAGATCCTTGAGCCCGAGGCGCTGCGGCTCGCCGCCGAGACCACGGAATACGACAGGATCGCCGAGACGCTGCGGCGGGAACGCGAACGCGATCCGGCCGCGCAGGATGCTGGCGCATGGACCGGACTCGACGACGCGCTGATGATTCATTGCCTCATGCGTGCGCCCAATCGCCATCTCGTCGAACTCATCGAGCAGAATCGCCTGCCGCTAGCGGCCGCCTCCCGCGCCCTGACGAAGCTGGGGCTTCCGGACGATGCGGTCGCGACGAGCGAGTATCTCATGCTTTTTGAGTTGATCGCGGGCCGAGCGATCGAGGCTGCGGCGACCTACTGGCGCAGTCATCTTTCGACGCTTGGCGAGAAGAATCTTGCAAGGCTGAAGATCGTGGCGGTGTTTCCCGACCCGCCCGTGGGCGTCCCCTATCTCACGCCGAGGGACGCCTGGGAAAAATGACTTTTGCGCACAATATTGGTTATTGATCGCCTGTCTGGTCAAGTTGCGATCATGGGATGCGTAGAAAACAGGCGGCATGCCCAAGGCTCTGAGAATTTGGCCCCAGATGAATAAATTCGGTTGCATACACTAGACATTTTTGCTTTCATCAATTTTACGCAAGAGACCCAACGGAACGAGAGCCGCTGATCGGTTTCGTCAAGTCCTGGGCCGCCACTCGAACAGAGCAAGAGGCCGTGGCCGAAGTTCCCGTCCTGAGACTGGAAAGCTTAACTAGACTTTTTGGCGGGCGCGCGGCGCTCGACTCCGTTTCCTTCTCCATCAATTCCGGAGAGTACGTATCCGTGCTCGGACCCAGCGGCTCGGGCAAAACCGTGCTCTTACGCGCGATCGCCGGTTTCGAGCCATTGCAAGGCGGTCGCGTGCTCTTGGAAGGCGAGGACGTCACCGACCGGCCCCCTTATCTCCGTGGCGTCGGTTTCGTGTTCCAGAACTTCGCGCTGTTCCCGCATCTTTCCGTCTTCGACAATGTCGCCTTCGGGTTGCGCAACGGAGCGCAGCCGGTCAGCGACAGCGAAGCTCGCTCGCGCACGCTCGACATGCTGGATCTCGTCGGCCTCAAGGGTCTCGAGGACCGCGGCGTTCACCAGATCTCTGGCGGTCAGAAGCAGCGCGTGGCGCTTGCGCGCACGCTGGTGATCAGGCCGAGGCTCGTGCTCCTTGATGAGCCTCTGGGCGCGCTCGACGCCAATCTGCGTCTCAGGATGCGCGCCGAGCTCCGGCGCATTCGGGAGCAGCTCGGCATTCCGTTCCTTCACGTGACCGGAAGCGAGACCGAGGCGCTGGCGATGGGCGATCGCCTAATCGTGCTGGACAGGGGTCGCGTCCTCCAGTTCGGCAGGCCGAGCGAGATCTACGACCGTCCGGCGAACCCGCTCGTCGCGCGCTTCCTCAACTGCTACAATGTGTTCGACGGCGCGATCGAAGGCGAGGGATTCCGTACGCCTTACGGCAAGTTCTCACTCGGGCCGCGAGTGGCCTGTCCGCAGCCCGCTTATGCGGTGCGCTACGATCGGATTCGGCCGAACGGCGAAGGCGCCGAGCCTCTCGGCCGCCTATGTTGCGAGCGAATATCTCGGCTCGACGATCGTGCATTTCTTCGAGGCCCGCGATGGAAAGGTCGTCGAAGTCGAGCATCACTTGAGCAACGGCCCGCCCGATTCCTTTTCGCCTGGTGAGACCTATCGTCTGGCGTGGAGCGCCGACGACGGCATCGCGTTCGGCTGAGAGCTTATGACAACGACCGACCTTCCCGCTTCGGCCGTGGAAACGGCGCCCTCGAAATCATCGAGGGACGCCGGCGGCTATCTCCTGATCGCGCCGGCCGTCGTCTGGATGACCCTGTTCCTCGTCGTTCCGATGGCGATGATTGTCTACGTGTCGTTCTGGACGCAGACGACCTTCAAGATCGAGAGCACGCTGACGTTCGCGAGCTGGCGGACCTTCTTCTCTTCCGACACTTATCTGACCTCGCTCTGGACGACGATCCGGATCTGGCTGACAGTGTTGCTCACGACCTTCGTGGTCGGCTATCCGACCGCCTTGTTCGTCGGCCTGTTCGTGAAGAACAAGACCGTCCAGACGACGCTCTTGGTCCTGTGCGTCATACCTTTCTGGACCTCGTTCCTGATCCGCGTTCTGGCCTGGCGTCCGATGCTTGGCAGGGAGGGGGCGATCAACATCCTGCTTATGAAGGCGGGGATCATTCATCAGCCGATCGAGGCGTTGTTGTTCACCGATCTTTCGGTCGTGATCGGCATGACGCAGATCTACGTCGTCTTCATGGTCGGGCCGATCGCCTTCATGCTCGGCCGCATAGACCCGAACATCCTCGAAGCGGCGCGCGATCTCGGCGCCGATTTCTGGCGCGTGCTGCGCAAGATCATCTTCCCGCTCAGCCTGCCCGGCGTCGTGGTCGGGGCGATGTTTGTCAGCGTCATGGTGCTCGGAGAATTCGCGACCAGCGCCGCGCTGTCGGGTCGAAAAGTCAATCTGCTCGGCAACATTATCGTGACGGAGGTCGGCTCGCTCAAATGGGCCCTCGCTTCCGTTGTCGGCGTCATCCTGACCATCATCATGGCGATTGTGATCGCAGGCCTCCTGCGCATCGTCGACCTGAAGAAGGAGCTTTGAGAGCCATGGAGTCCCGGCTCCTCAAGCCCATTCTCGCCGTCTATGTCGGGCTGTTCCTTCTGTTCCTCTACGGGCCGTTCATCGTGCTCGGCATCCTGTCCTTCCAAAAGGGTCCGGAGGGCGGCCCACACTTCCCGATCGAGGAATGGTCGCTCTTCTGGTACAAACACATCCTCGGCCTCGCCCCGCCATCGCGCGTGGCCCCATTGCCGATCGGCATTTCGCTCGTACGTTCCCTGACCTTGGCCTTCATGACGATGGTCACCTCAACCGTCCTTGGCGTTATGGCTGCTCAGGCCTTCCGCCGCAATTTTCGCGGCCGCGACTTTGTCTTCTATCTGATCGTGCTTGGAATGATCGTTCCCGGCGTGCTCGTCGGCCTCGGCTCCGCCCTCGTCGCCACAACCACCGGGATCGAGCGCCACTGGTACACGACGGCCTTCGCGACGCACGTCGTCTACACGCTGCCGTTCTGTTTCCTCGTCATGCTGGCGATCTTCAACCGGTTTGACGGTTCGGTGGAGGAGGCGGCCTGGTCGCTTGGCGTCTCGCCGGCGACCACCTTCCGCAAGATCACGTTTCCGCTAATCTTTCCCGGCGTCCTTTCGGCGATGCTGTTCGCCTTCACGCTCTCCTATGACGAATTCCCGCGAACCTTGTTTTCCTCCGGCCGCGAGCAGACGCTGCCGCTCGCGATCTATTCGACATTCGCGGTGGAGATACACCCCAATCTCTTCGCCTTTGGCGTGCTCACGACTTTGTTTTCCTTCGCGCTCTTGGCCGTCTACGCAATCCTGATGTCGCTCAGCCTGCGGCGCGCCCGTCGCATGGCGATCCAGGAGGCCGTGTGATGATGAGCGCCGTCATCACGGGCGCGGGCTCGGGAATTGGGCGCGCATGCGCCCTGCGTCTCGCCGCCGACGGCTATGGCGTCACTATCAACGACCTGCGTTCCGAGGCGGCGCAGGCCGTCGCCGCCGAGATCAAGGCGAGCGGCGGAAGCGCGATTGCGGCGGCGGGCGACGTGTCGCGCGAAGCCGACGTCAATTCGATCGCCTCCTCCGCGCGGGCCGCGTTTGGCGACCCCACCCATCTCGTCAACAACGCCGGTTACGTGCACCAAGCCCTGTTTGTCGACCTGACGCCGGCCGACTTCGACCGCATGTTCGCCGTCCATGTCCGGGGCGTGTTCTTGATGACCAAGGCGTTCCTGCCGGCCATGCTCTCACGCAAGTCCGGCGTCATCGTGAACATGGCTTCGCAGCTCGGACAGATCGGCGGGGTCGAGCTCGTCCATTACAGCGCCGCGAAGGCCGCAATCATCGGCCTGACCAAGTCGCTGGCGCGCGAGGTGAGCGCGCTTGGCGTCCGTGTCAACGCGGTCGCGCCGGGCCCGATCAACACCCCGCTCGTGCGCGCGCTTTCAGAGGATTGGCGCAAGGCCAAGGCAAGGGAGCTGCCGCTCGGGCGCTTCGGCGAGCCGGAGGAGGTCGCCGCGGCGGTGGCTTTCCTTTGCTCCGATGAGGCGAGCCTGTTCGTCGGCCAGACCATCGGACCCAATTCCGGAGACGTGATGCTGTGAGCAAGACCGTTCTCATCACCGGGGCTGGCATCGGCATCGGCCGCGCCACTGCCAAGGCTTTCGCGAAGGCTGGATATACGGTCGTGGCGACCGATGTCCTGGAAAAGGAAGGCGCAGCGGTCGCCGACGAGATCGCACGCGGGGGCGGAAAGGCCGAGTTTCACAAGCTGGACGTCCGCTCGACAGAGGCCGCCGACGCCGTGGTCGCCGCCGCTGAGAAGAAGTATGGCGGCATTGACGCGATCATCGCCAACGCCGGCATCGCCCACCGCGTCCCGCTCGCCAAGCTCGACGATGAGAAGTGGGACCATACGTTGGAGATCGACCTCAAGGGCATCTTTCGCGTTGTCCGCCCTGCCGTCGCGGGCATGCGTGCGCGCAAGAGGGGCGCGATCGTGTGCCTCTCCTCCATCATGGGCGTCGCTTACGGCTGGGACGAGCACGTCCACTATTCCTCAGCGAAGGCCGGCGTTGTCGGCCTCGTGCGCGGGCTCGCCGTCGAACTCGCGAAGGACGGCGTCCGCGTGAACGGTGTCGCCCCCGGTTACATCCGCACAGCGCAACTCCTGAGCGAAGAGCACTCGCTCGGACCCAAAGGGGCCGAAGCCGCGGGCGCTTTCATTCCCATGGGCCGAATTGGCGAACCCGAAGAGATCGCGGACGTCATTGTGTTTCTGGCGTCGGACGGCGCCCGCTACATGACAGGACAGGTGGTGGTGGTGGATGGCGGATTGCTTGTCGGAAGGTACTGACTCCGAGGGCGTCGCCAGGAAGGTGAGGAGGAGGTGGTAATGGATAGATTTGAGGTGTCACGCCGCGCTTTCATGAAGGGCGCCGCAGGCGGGGTCGCGGTCTCCGCGATCGGCGCGCCGTTCGGAGCACAGCAGGCCTTCGCGGCAGGTCTTGCGGACGAGGAACTGCGGACCGTCGGGCTTTCCGTGACGGTGCAGGAGCGCATTCTCCAGGACTTCAAGAAGAGGTCCGGCGTGAAGGCGGTCTCGGGCAAGGGCGCGATCTTCCCGGACACGCAGACGGAGCTGCTCTCCGGCTCGACGGCCTATGATTGCTGGGAGACGATCGGCGAGCGCCTGCCGGCGGTTATCGCCACCAACAAGATCGAGCCGATTCCGACGTCTGCGCTCAAGAACTGGACCGACATCCGCGACACGTTCACCAAGCCCTATCCCAAGTGGCCGCGGAAAGCGCAGATCGTCGGGCAGATCTGGACGGACGACAAGGAAACCACCCTCTGGATGGTCCCGACCGTCTACAACTACGATTCGATTGGTTATCGTCCGGACCTCGTGACCGCGGAAGAGGCCAACACCTGGACCGCGATCTTCGACGACAAGTTCAAGGGCAAGTCGGGCCTCAACGTCGACCCGCTGATCGCCTTCGGCCAGGCGGTGCTGGCGATGAATTCGCTCAAGCTCCTCGATGTGCCGAACCCGGGCAATCCGGACAAGAAGGCGATCGACGAAGCCTCGAAGTTTCTCGTCTCGAAGAAGAAGGGCGGCCAGTTCCGCGCGCTCTGGGGCGATTTCGGCGAGCTGGTCAACCTCTTGGCCTCGGGCGAAATGGTGATCGCGGACGCGTGGCAGCCAGCGGTCATGGCGGTCAAGGCGC
The DNA here is from genome assembly GCA_963725195.1 of uncultured Alphaproteobacteria bacterium. GTDB lineage: Bacteria > Pseudomonadota > Alphaproteobacteria > Rhizobiales > Beijerinckiaceae > Roseiarcus. The sequence continues at coordinate 59,287 of CAVRXX010000020.1, forward strand.
AGGGCACCCCCTGCGCCTATGCGGTGCCAAAGGAAGGCTATCGCGCCTGGGCGATCGGCGTCTCAGAGATCACCGGCACCCCGAACAAGGATGCGGTGACTGCTTATGCCGACTACTGGCTCTCGGGGCCGCCCTCTATCATGGTCTCCGAGCAGGGCTACTACTCGCCCACGGAGAACATCAAGAAGATCATGGATCCGGCGAGGTATGCCTTCTGGTACGAGGGCAAGCCCTGGTCTCTCCCGCCGGAGCGCGGCATCAAGGAGGGCGACCTGCGCGACGGCGGATCGCTCGCCACGCGCGCTGCGCATGTCGCCTACTGGCATCAATGGCCCGACGAATACGACTACCTGATGCAGAAGTGGGACGAATTCCTCAGCGCATGAGGACTTAAGTCGAGGTCCCGGCTCCTCTCCGCAACTTTGCGAAGCGGGGGAGTCGGGACGATCGTTAAGGCGAAAGTCGCGTGAACTACGATCTCGAGCTTATCAGCGTCGGCAAGGTCTATGAGGGCGGAACTCCCGCCGTCATAGACTTCAACCTGAGCGTCACCAAGGGCGAGTTCGTCGCCTTCCTCGGCCCGTCCGGCTGCGGCAAGACCACGACCTTGCGCATGATCGCCGGATTCGAGTCGATCACCTCTGGCGACATCTTCATCCGCGGCAAGCAGGTCAACGACGTGCCGCCCGAGCGGCGCCCGACCGCGATGATCTTTCAGAGCTACGCGCTCTTCCCGCATATGACGGTGCGGCAGAACGTGCAGTTTGGTCTCGACGTGAAGAAGATGGCGAAGCCGGAGCGCGACGCCAAGGTCGAGAGCATCCTCGAGAAGCTCGGGATTGCCGAGGTCGGCGACGTCCGCCCCGATCGCCTGTCGAGCGGCCAGAAGCAGCGCATCGCGCTCGCCCGCGCGCTGGTGGTCGAGCCCGACATCCTGTTGCTCGACGAGCCGCTCGGCGCGCTCGACGCCAATCTTCGCAAGAGCATCCAGAACGAGCTCAAGCTGCTCCAGCGGCGCCTCGGCGTCACCTTTGTCTTCGTGACGCACGCCCAGTCGGAGGCGCTGGCGCTCTCGGATCGCATCGTCGTGATGAACGCCGGCCGTGTCGAGCAGATCAGCGCGCCCTATGAACTCTACACAAGGCCAAAAACCCTGTTCGTCGCCAAATTCATCGGACGCAACGCGCTCATTCCCGGCCAAGCGATCGCGGCCGTCGAAGGGGGCATGATGCTCGACACGGCTTTCGGGCAGCTCGCCGGCGCTTCCCTCGGCGAAAATATCAGTGTCGGGCAAAAGGCGAGTCTCGCTGTCCCCGCTGAGGCGATCGACGTGCTGCCGCTCTCGACCTCTCTCCAGCAGATCATTGCCGGCTATGGTGGCAATCCGGTCCGGGCGAAGATCGGAGCAATCCAGCAGGTCGGCCACATCGTCCAGATCGCCGCGACGATCGGGGCCTCCGAACCGGTCCAGGTCGAGTTTCATGCGGACAAATACGCAGGCCGGTACGCATCCGGCGACGATGTGCTGCTCGCGTGGCGTCGCGATGCGGCGACGCTGATCTCGCACTGAGCGCACGGGATGCTTGCCGCATTGAGGGCCGCCGCCACCGCCGCCAGGCTCGGCGCCGACTTGCGCGCCGGAAAGATCGACGCCTGCGACCTGATCGAGGAGACGCTCGCGGCCATCGCTGGCGTATCCCGACAAGGCGATCTTCACCGAAGTGACCGCGGAGCGCGCTCGACGCGAGGCGCTGGCGGCCCGCGCCCGCCTGAAGGCGGGAAAGTCGCTGAGCCCGCTCGATGGCGTCCCATGCGCGTGGAAGGATCTGTTCGACGTTGAAGGCCGCGTGACCACTGCGGGCTCGCGCGTGCTCGCGGGCGATCCGCCAGCCAAGGAGGATGCGGCGCTCATCAAGGCGGGCGGGCGCGCCGGCCTCGTCCTGGTCGGCCTCGTCAACATGACCGAGTTCGCCTATTCCGGCATCGGCCTCAATCCGCATTTCGGCACGCCCCGCAACCCGCGCGATCCGCACATCGCGCGCTCGCCGGGCGGCTCCTCCTCGGGCTCCGGCGCGGTTGTCGCCGCGGGCTTGACCCCCCTCGCCATCGGCACCGACACCGGCGGCTCCGTGCGCGTGCCGGCGAGCTTCAACGGCGTCGTCGGCTACAAGTCTTCCACCGGACATTTCCCGATGGAAGGCGTCTTCCCGCTGTCGCGCACGCTCGACACGCTCGGGCCGCTCGCGCACACGGTCGAGGATTGCGTCCTCGCCGACGCGGCTCTGCGCGGCGAGGACGCCGCGAAAGCGCATGCCGCGCCGATCCGGGACCTCAAGATGTTCGTGCCGGAGACGATTGTCCTGGACGGTTGCCAGGAGGCGGTTCTCGCAAATTTCGAGTCAGCGCTTTCGCGGCTCGCAGCACAAGGGGCGAAGGTCGAGCGCGGGCCCATGCCAGAACTTGCCGCGATTCCCGAACTCGTCGCGAAGCACGGAAACTTGCTGGGCCTTGAAGCGCTGCATGTTCACAAAGCGCGCATAAACGGGCCCGACGCCGAGCGGATGGACAGGCGGGTCGTCGCCCGCATCCGTCTCGCAGAGTCGATGACGGCGCTCGACCTGCTTGAGATCTTAGAGACGCGGAAGCGGCTCATCGGGCAAGCGAACGCCCGCATTGGCGACCGCATCATCGCCTTTCCGACGACACCGCATGTCGCGATGCCGACCGCGCCGCTCGAAGCGGACGATGCGGTGTTCATCCGGGAGAATCTCAAGACCTTGCGCAATACTTCGCTCGGCAATTTCCTCGACTGGTGCGGCGTCGCAATCCCAAGCGGCGTCGACGCAGAAGGTATGCCGACAAGCTTTTTGCTTTCGGCGACGCATGGTCGAGACACGGCTCTCCTGTCAGCCGCCCTTTCCGCCGAGCCGTTTATCCGCCCTGCTGTATAGAGCCATGCCCGAAGCATCTCTTACTCTGTTCTCGCCGATCCATCTTGCAGGACGTGCGCTTGCCCGTCACGTCCGCTCTATCGCCCCGCACGACCGGGCGCCCTTTGAGCGAAGACAAGTATCCGGTCACCGCTTGATGACGGGCTGGCCGGCCGTCGCGCGGGTGGACCGAGAATGGCCAACAACCTGGTGAGGAGACCAAGATGGGCAAGACGATACTCTGTGGTTTTGGCGTCGACGTTGACGCAGTTGCAGGCTGGCTTGGCTCCTATGGCGGCGAAGACAGCCCGGACGACATTTCCCGCGGCCTGTTCGCGGGCGAAGTCGGCTCGCCGCGCCTTGTCAAGCTGTTCGACCGGCTGGGCGTCAAGACAACCTGGTTCATCCCTGGCCACTCGATCGAAACCTTCCCCGAGCAGATGAAGTTGGTCGCCGACGCCGGCCACGAGATCGGCATTCACGGCTACAGCCACGAGAACCCGATCGAGATGACCCGCGAGCAGGAGAGCTACATCCTCGACAAATGCATCGAGCTTGTCGGGAAGCTCTCCGGCAAGCCGCCGACTGGCTACGTCGCGCCATGGTGGGAGTTCTCCAACGTCAGCAATGAGCTCCTGCTCGAGCGTGGCATCAAATACGACCACTCGCTGATGCATCATGACCATCAGCCCTATTACGTACGCGTCGGCGATAGCTGGACGAAGATCGACTATTCCAAGCATCCCTCGGCGTGGATGACGCCGCTCAAGCGCGGTCATGAGACCGATCTGATCGAGATTCCGGCGAGCTGGTATCTCGACGACCTGCCGCCGATGATGTTCATCAAAAAGGCGCCGAACAGCCACGGCTTCGTGAATCCGCGCGACATCGAGCAGATGTGGAGAGACCAGTTCGACTGGGTCTATCGCGAATACGACTACGCCGTCTTCCCGATGACGATCCATCCCGACGTCTCGGGGCGCCCGCACGTGTTGATGATCCTCGAGCGGCTTTACCACCACATGATCGCGCAGCCCGGCGTCAAGTTCGTCACGATGAACGAGATGGCGGACGACTTCGCCAAGCGTTTCCCTCGCAAGAAGTGAGTTGAGCCGCGCCGGCTCACAGGCCGGCTGAAGGATTCGAAGAAGCCTTCCGATCCGCGCGGCCTTTCTCGCGCGGATCCAGGAGCGTATCGCCACGGAGACAATTACGATGACCCGCGTTATCGATCTTTCGCTGCTGATCGAAGACAACATGCCCGCGCACAAGCTTTTCCAGCGGCCTATGTATCTCGAACATCTGACGCACGAGAGCTCGAAAGCGCAGAATCTTGGCGTGCCGGGCGATCCCATGACGTTCCAGACGAACTTCATAGGCATGCTCGACCATGTCGGCACGCATGTCGACGCATTCCGCCACGTCAATCCCAAAGGCCTGTCGGTCGACCAGATGCCGCTCGATCTCTTCATGGGCAAGGCGGTCTGCTTCGACCTGCAGCACATTCCCGATCTCGGCGACATCTCGGCCGCCGACATGGAGGCGGCGGAAACGAAGGCGAAGGTCAAGGTGGACGGCCACATCGTCCTCATGTGCACCGGCTTCCACAAGCGCAACTACCCCACGCTCGACAGCGTGTGGAAGAATCCGCTCCTCACCGTCGAGGCGACGCGGTGGCTCCACGAGCGGGGCTCGCGCATGCATGGCGTCGAAGGGCCGTCCACCGACAAGCCGACCGACAATATTTTCGCTCAGCATCGTCTCTGCCGCGACCTCGGCATTTCGCACTGGGAATGGCTGGTCAATCTCGAAGAGTTGCTCGGCAAGGGCGAGTTCCAGTTCTTCGGCGTTCCGCTGAAGTTCAAGGGCGGCTCGGGCTCTCCGGTGCGCGCCTTCGCTGTCGTCAGCGATTAACCCGGTGGCGGACGAGTTCGGCGCTCTGAGCGCGCGCGAGACGGCAAGGCTCATCAGGCGCAAGGACCTGTCGCCGGTCGAGGTCGTTCGTGGCGCGCTCGATCGCGCCGAGGAAACGCAGAGCACGCTCAACGCCTTCACTGTTCTTCGTCGGGAGGAGGCGCTCAAAGAGGCGCGCGCCGCCGAGGAGGCGGTGATGCGTGGCGAGCAGCTGAGGACACTGCACGGCCTGCCCTTCTCCGCGAAGGACCTGATCTCGGTCGCTGGCCTGCCTTACGCTTCCGGCTCGCGCGCGATGGAGGGCAACATCGGCAAGGTCGATGCGCCTTCGGTCGAGCGCGCCCGCGCGGCGGGAGCGATCCTGATCGGCAAGACGACGACAAGCGAGTTTGGCTGCAAGCCGGTCGGCGATTCGCCGCTGACCGGCATCACCCGCAATCCGCTCGACCTCTCGCTGACGCCGGGAGGCTCGAGCGCCGGCTGCGCCGCATCCGTCGCGGCCGGGATCACGCCTTTCGGACTCGGCACTGACGGGGGCGGCTCGATCCGCATCCCCGCGGCCTTCACCGGAACCTTCGGCTTCAAAGCGAATTTCGGTCGCGTGCCGGTATGGCCCGCCTCCGCGACGCCGACGCTCGCCCATGTCTGTGCGCTCGCCCGCAACGTCCGCGACGCCGCCCTTCTGCTTCACGCCGTTGCGGGCTACGACCCGCGCGATCCCGCCTCCATCGCCGGGCCTGTCCCCGATTTCCTCGGAGCTTGCGAAGCGCCGCTTGGAGGTCTCAGGATCGCCTGGAGCCCGACGCTCGGCTACGCGAAGCCCGACTTTGAGGTCGTGGAGATCTGCGGGCGCGCTGCGCGTCTTCTCGAACGCGCCGGCTGCATGGTCGAGGAGGTCGAGCGCGTCTTCGCCGCCGACCCGGAAGATTTGTGGGCCGCGGAGTTCTATGCCGGCGTCGGCACGCGGCTGAGGCCCATCCTCGAAACACGGCGGGACCTGCTTGACCCTGCAGTCGCGGACATTCTCGACGTGGCGCTGAAGCAGGAGATGCGCGCCTACTACGACACGGTCTTCCGACGCTATGCGCTGCGCGACGAGATGGCGGCCTTCTTCGGTCGCTACGACGCGCTGCTCAGCCCCACTCTGCCCGTCTCCGCGCTCGAGGCGGGCCGCAACATCCCGGGAGGGCTCGAGGACCGGAGCCTCGTGTCGTGGGTCTACTACACCTATCCGTTCAACCTCACCGGCCAGCCCGCGGCGTCGCTGCCTGCGGGGCGTTCCGCCCGGGGCCTGCCGGTCGGCCTGCAGATCGTCACGCCGCGCAACGATGAGGAGGGAGCGCTCCGGATCGCCACCTGGCTCGAACGCGAACTCGCCAATTCGCCGGTCGAGTGAGGTTGCCGCCGCGCATGAAATTAGTCTCGCTAAATCAGTCCTGCTTTGTCCGCCGCTGCGGCAGCCTGTATGCGATTGGCCACGTTCAGCGCTTTGAAGATGGCGGTCACGTGGACTTTGACGGTCTTTTGGGAAACCCCGAGCGTCCGACCGATTTCCTTGTTCGAACGCCCCTCGCAAAGCAGCCGCAGCACATCGATTTGTCGGCTGGTCAAGCTCACGCCGCTTTTCGGGAAGCCATGGTCGGCAGCCTGGTCGCGCGTGGACGCTGCGTCCTGAGCCAATAGGGTCGGTACATAAACATTGCCGGCGAGCACGAACTGCACCGCCGCGAGGATGGTTCGCGGCGGGGCGGATTTGGGGATATAGCCAAGGGCGCCGGACGCCAGCGCGCGGCGCACGTCGCGCGGGTCTTCGGACGAGGACAGAACGACGACCGGAAGCTGAGGCTGGAGCCTGCCGAATTCATGAAGCGCCGCGAATCCGTCGCTCCCCGGCATCGCCAGATCGAGGATGACGACGTCGAGATCGGGATGAACATCAGCTAAACCCAATCCTTGCGAGACGCCCTCGGCCAGCAACACAGTGACCTCCGGCCCCAACTGCCGCAGCAACGCGGCGAGGCCGTCCCGCACGACCGGATGGTCATCAATGATCAAGAGCTTCATGGACCGATTGTCGACCACGATCTCCTCGGTGCACAAGATTGGCCTAAAGGCCTAGGTCCCGTCTTAGGCCCTCGGGTCAATTGACGGCATGCAGCCTCGCCCGAAAGTTTCAACTGCCGGCGCGCGTGCTATAGAATAGCTTACACCTCCCTGCCCAGGAACCCCCGTGCCGGACGCTGCCGCGATCGAATCCGCTCAACTCGAACCCATGGTGCGAAACTCGCCGGTGGGCGCGGCGAGCGCATTGGTGGGCGGCGGCATCATGATCGCCGCCGTCGCCTACGAGGACGGCTTCCTAAGTCTAGGCTTGGCGCTCTGGTACGGCCTCTTGGCGGCAACCTATGCCGGCCAAGTCGGACTCGCCCTTCTGCTCCGCAAGCGCGCGAGCCCCGGCCTTAACACGCGCACTGGGCTCGCGTTGTTCACCGCTATCGGTCTGATCGAAGGCCTGGTCTGGAGTATCGGGATCGTCGGCGTCAGCGCGACGCGGCCGATCGAGCAGGAGCTCACCGTTCTCTTGCTCGGCGCCGGCGTCGCGGCCGGGGCGGCGCTTAGCTTCGGCTTCCACATGCCAACCTTCCTGTGTCGGTTCCTGGGCGCGACCATCCCCTACATCTTTTGGGCGATCCTTCAGGGCGATGGGCTCCATCTGATGCTGGCGCTCACCGTGCTCGTCTACTCGGTTTCGAGCATCCAGCTGACGCTCGGTTTCAACAGAAGCTTCATCCTCAACACACGCCTCACGCTCGAGAACCAGAATCTGATCCGTGAGTTGCGCATTCAAAAAGAGGCCGCGGAACAAGCCAATATCGCCAAATCAAAGTTCATCGCCACTGCGAGTCACGATTTGCGGCAGCCGGTTCACGCCCTCGGACTGCTTGCGGGCGCCTTGCAAGGCCACTCGATGAACGAGGAGATGCGCCGTCTCGTCGCGCAGATCGGAGGTTCGGTCACCGCTATGGATGGCCTGTTCAATTCGCTGCTCGACATCTCTCGACTCGACGCCGGCGTTGTGGAGACCCAGATTGAAGACTTTCCGATAGAGCCGCTCCTGGAGCGTGTCTGTCGCGACTACATCGCAGAGGCCGAGACCAAGGGTCTGAGGCTCATTTGGAGTCGGTGCTCGGCGATTGTGCGCACCGATCCTTTCCTCTTAGAGCGCATCCTGCGAAACCTTGTTTCCAATGCTGTTCGCTATACGGATCGCGGACGCATCGTGGTGGGTTGTCGTCGCGGGAATAGGCTTCGCATCGAGGTATGGGACACCGGACGCGTCATCCCGGTCGACCAGCAGCACGAAGTCTTCCGCGAGTTCTTTCAGCTCAGCAATCCTGAGCGCGACCGCGCGAAGGGGCTTGGTCTCGGGCTCGCGATTGTCGACAGGCTCGCGAAGCTGCTTGATTGCCCTGTCACGCTGCGCTCCACACCCGGAAAGGGGTCTGTGTTCAAGATCAGCGTCGCGCTAGCCCAAAGACAGCGTCTCGGCGCGCCGAGCCCTCAGAGGGCGCCAATGTTCGCCATGCCTCGCGGACTGATCCTGGTCATCGATGACGACCCGGTCATTCAGAGCGTGATGCAGAGCTTGTTGTCGAGTTGGGGGCATGATGCGATCGTGGCGAGCTCCGGCGCAGAAATGCTGGATCGCATCGCGACACGCGCGCGCCGGCCGGACCTCATCATCTGCGACTATCGGCTGCGCGACGGCGAGAACGGCATCGGCGTGATCCAGCGCCTACAGTCCAATTATAGCGAACGCGTCCCAGCCGTGCTGATCACTGGCGATACCGCCTCCGATCGGCTCCAGGAGGCGCAGGAGAGCGGTCTGGTTCTGCTGCACAAACCCGTTGCGGAGATCAAACTCAGGGCGACGGTCGGCAACCTCATGCGGGCCCACGTTTCGTGAAGCATTGTTGAGCCGTGGTCGCGCACGTCGGAAGCGTTAAGGGCCCGGCGCCTTGACCCCCATCGAGCCTCCGCTGAGGCGGCGTCCTATTTTAGTCGTCCGTGAAGAACACGGATCGAGCGACGACGGGTTGATGTCTTGATGCTGCGGGTCGCGCCATCGCGAACAGGAATGCCGACAGCCCGAGCTCGAGCCAGGCCAGGAGTTTTTCGGAAGTTGTATCCCGCGGCGGCGAGGACGGCGTTGGCCGCATCGCCCTGTTGGCCGGCGAGGTAATTGCGGCCCATGCGATGCCCGCCTTTGGCGTGGCCGATGACCGGCTCGACAGCCGGGCGGCGACGCAGTTCGCGTTTGATGTGTTCGGCGACGCGTCGCTTCCGGCCTGAGAGATAGACCTTGAAGCGATGGTCGGGCGGCGCGTTGTGGCCGCGATAGCCGCGATCGGCGACGATGCGGGTAAGGCTGGCGCCGACCTGCGCCTCGATCTCTGGGATGACCGCCGCCAGCGTGTGGCCGTCCCTCGGGTCAAGCCCGAGGGCAGGCTCCAGGATTGCCCGGCAGCGCCTTGGCGTGGGCGATGAACTGGCCGCCCTTGGAATGATGGAGCGTCGTGGCGATGGAACCTTTCACGCCGAACTCGTAAGGGCGATGCGCCTTGCCCTTGCCGATGCATTCGACCTCGGGGGCGTGCAGCGAATAGACCTTCGACCCCCGCGGGTTCTGGCGCTGCTCGCGCACCCGGCGCGCCAGCATCAAGGGGAGGCCGAAGACCTCCTCGAGCGCCCCATCGCCCTTGATCCTGCGCACGATGTCGCGCGTCACCCGGCCCAGATAGGTGCGCAGGGTCCGCAGCGCCCGATTGGCGCGCTTGAACTGTTTGGCCATAGGATCGCGAACGCGATCCGTTCCGGCTCGCTATGGGCGTAGCGCTGATGGGCGATCAGCGCGCGTTTGCCGACGCGCTCGTAGGATTGGCGTAAGGTCACGCCATGCTTCTTGGCGAGCCGGATCAGTCGCTCGCGGGCGCGATGCATCAGCTTGGCGTCGGTCGGAAACGCCACCGCCTTGGGCTGCACCGTAGTGTCGACGATCACCCTGGAGAAGTCGGCCGGCTTGGCCGCGCCGGTGCGCGTGGCGACGTTCAGGCTCTCCTGGATCAGCGCGACGAGCTTCTCCTCGCCCATGCGCTGGCGCCAGCGCGTCATCGACGAGCGGTCGAACACAAGCGCGTGCCGAAAGAACTCCTCGCCGCAGAAGAGCTGATAATAGGGGTTCTCGATCCAGCGCTCGCACAGAACCTCATCGGAGAGGTCGTGCTTAGGCTTGAGGATCGCCAGACCCGCCATCAGCCGCGTCGGCAACGGCGGCTGGCCCGATCCGTCCGAATAGACCGCGCCGAACCGCTCTTCCAGAAAGCGCCAGTCGACCCTGCGCGCCAGCTTCGCCAGCGGATGGTTCAGGTCGACGATCTGGTCGAGCCGCGCCTTGAGATCGCTTTGCCCGCTGTCCCGTCGCTCCCTGGGCCGCATCGAATCACCCTCCATCGCGCCGATGGAGGAACAGAATCACGCCCAGAGCCGCCATTCAATTTGCAAGAAATCAAGCCGATCGGCCCGTCGTTCTTGCAAAAGCAAATACTTGTCCACCCGCGCAAACGCCCATGAAACAGGGGCGCTCACGATACTTCACGGACGACTGTTGCAGCGTAAGTGATCGAGCTCAGCCTTGAGTATCGCTCGCTGCGCCCCGGCGTTCCAAACCGTCTGACCATCCGGGCGCATGTCCGCGTCGACAGCGATGGCGATAGATTACCACAATTGTCGTACCGCAAAAAGCCGCTCGCCTCCTCGCCGCCGCGGAGTTGCG
>CAVRXX010000021.1:0-49333 GCA_963725195.1 uncultured Alphaproteobacteria bacterium
GCGGGCGGACGGAGAGCTTCTGGTCTGCGAACCGGCCGACAAGCTACCGATGGCGCAGAGGTACTTTTTGTTTTAAGTCTTCAGGTAAGGACTACGCCACCATAGCGGGTGCGTCAGCAGCTCCCGAGTTGCTGCCACTCAATGCAATATCGGCAGCCAAAGTGCCGAAAAGCGATCTAACGAACGCAAGCGCGTCCGCTTCGTCCATGAGGAGCTTACGCACGGCGCTTTCATATTGACCGCGATTCTGAAAGCCTAACTTTCGGGCGATCTCCTCCAGTGCCGGCAACTCGCGGACGGGATACCGTGAAACCACCGTCGCGAGATCGCCTGTGTCAATGGCCTTCTGAAGGATCGCCTGCTCGTCTCCGACAATCTTTGGAACATTGATCGAGATGTTCAGAGGAGCAGCGACAGACATCTGATCTTTGTTCGGGATGTGCGAGAAGAATTCTTCGCGGACCCGCTTTTCCGCGACCCGCTTGCTCAGCCGCTGCACGTGAGGAGCAATCGCAGCGATCGCCGCTGAGGTCGCATCCGCGACGCGACTACTAAAGTCGTCTCCGGTGGTTCTCGCGTGCCGCTCCGCTACACGGCGCTGAACATCCGGGTAGTAGTACACGCCCTCTATAGAATAGACCTTGGTCGCGTACACTCCACTCGCCCTTAAACATTCGATTTCTGCTTCCGGCCGGCGATCGTTGTCCACAAGTCCGAACGCATTCAGCCAGTGAAGGTCACCGGCGGCGCGGATGCTAAGAACGACGCGCTCGACTTCGCGGCAACTCCCCTTGGCGATGACTGTGACGTCGGGGAACATTAAACTATACAGTGGCTTATCCAGACTGGTTTCCACGCCTTCGACGAAAAGAATTTTTCGCCGAGCACCGAGGATATCTCTTTTGAGATTCTTCATCAATTCCGGAAACGGAAGAGACGACATCTGCGTCCCACGCCGTCACCGCCGAGCCGTTGTAAGTGCACCCGCGGATTAGCAGTGTGCGAGCAGTCGGATTGTCAAGCGGCAACATTACGTCGTGAGTCGAGACCACAAACGCACAATCAGGCCGCTTGGTGAACAACAACGTCAGGAGCGGCGAAATGATAGAACGGTGAAGGTGCCGCTCCGGCTCGTCGACAAGAAGAAGGGCACCTGCTTTGGCCGTAAGAACGTTCGACGCGATAAGAATCGCGTTCCGCTCCCCGTCCGAAAGTTCAGCGATGCTGTAGGGCGCACTCCCTTTCTTACTAGCGACTATCTTAGCGTCTTCCTGGATTGCGATCGTCACCGGGATATCTGATTGCCTAAGAAGCTCATTAATGATCTTGATCGGAGCATCCTTTTTTCGTAGCTCCCTCGCAAGATCAAAATCGTTTCCGTCGACAGCGCGCGCAATTTCTCGGGCTCGAACGTTCTCGGCGTCAACCAGATCGTAAATGGCTATGCTGGCACGCCCCGATAAATCATATTCCTTCCATCGCGCCTGGACCGCCGCGTCCTGACCGCGAATGTTCTGTTCCGTTTGCCGTCTCTGATGCGCTGAGAGCGTAATGGCGCTCAATTCGAACCAGGTCTGCCGATGCGCGCTAATTCGATGCGAATTTGATTGATTGGCACTGTAAAAGCGATGCATGAGACTCGATTTTCCCGTGCCGTTCGCGCCAAGCAAAAAAAGGACTTCGCCCGCGGCGATCGTCAGTTCAAGGACGGTCGCGCTAGCGCGCGGTATCGACAAATTGAATGGCACCCGACCCTCCCGTAATCTCAAAAAACATCGATGGTTCCCTCACTCGCCGGCCAGATTATCAGGCGCAATCATCGGAGGAGACTCAGTGGGCGCAAGATGGGCGCTTAATTCACAATTTTCAATGGAAGGTCGCTAAGCCCGCTCTTCCAGCCGCTCGTCCGAGGTCACTCAATCTCCGCGAACAGGACCACGAGCGACGTGCAGTCGAGCGGCATCACCGGGTTGGTGTAGATCATGCGGGCGTGGCGGCCCTTCTCTTCCGAACGCATTGTTGATCAGATCGGACGCGCCATCGAGGCATTTGGGATGCTCCTTAAAGGCGTCGTCAACGCCCAGCACCCCTTCGAGCCGCACGATGCGCTTCACCTTCGAAAGCTCGCCGACCGCCTGTTTGATCTGCGCGACAGCATTGACGCACGAGAGCTGACACGACTTGTAGCCGTCCTCCCCGGAGATCTCGCGGCCGATCTTCCCGACATAGGCGAGCTTGCCGTCCCGCCAGGGCAGATTGCCTGACGTCATCACCAGGTTTCCGGTGATCACCCAGGGGACATAATTGGCGACCGCGCGGGCCGGGGGAGGAAGCGTGAGGCCAAGATCGGCGATGCGTTCCTCGGGGGTCTTTGCGGTCATCGAGCGCTCCATGGTGACGCGATCTCAAAGCGAAGGATTAATTCCAGGTCGGCGCGAGCGCCCTGTCAAATGTCTCCGACTGGTCGGCCTCTGAGGGGTCAGCAATCCAGCGAAACGGAATTGCGTGAAAAACAATTGGTAAAAAGAGAAATCCGTGCTATAAGTTGGCTGTTGCTAATCGAGCTGGAGCCCGGAGCGCGCGAACCGTGAAGACCGTTACCCAAACGAGCGGGACGGCTTCAAAGACAACCCGGGAGGCGAGCTGTGCGAAACGCGAATTTTTTTATTTTTTGCTCGTAACTCATTGAAAAGTCCAGATTCGGCCAAAGAAATCCAAGGAAATCCAAGCAATTTTCCTTGGGTTTCCTTTTGCTTTCCTTGGCTACAACTCGCGCGTTGGTTGCACCTGGGCGCCGTGTGGACCCCTTGCTAACCCCATGGCGCCTGGCGTTTAGTGGCTGGACCTCCAAAGGAAGAGCCCATGCCTTCGAGACCCCCAGCCACCCCCCACGTCCATATCTCCGAGCCGCATGTGCGGGTCACCGAGTGGCGGTTTAAGCCGGGCGCCGAGACGGGATGGCATCGGCACGAAGCCGACTATGTCGTCGTGCCCCTGCTCGACGGCGACCTGCTGCTGGAGGAGCCGGGCGGCGGCTCGCGCACCACGACGCTCAAGCGTCATGTCCCTTACGCGCGCCGCGAGGGCGTCGAGCACAATGTGGTCAACGCCAACCCGTTCGATTTCGCCTTCATGGAGATCGAGCACCTGAAGGGGTGAGCGGCGCCATCGCCGCTCCTATTCGGCCGCCGCCTTTTCCTCGAGCGCCGGATAGTCGGTGTAGCCGATGGGCCCATCGGTGTAGAACGTCTCGGCGTTCCACGGGTTGAGGGGCGCGCCCAGCGAGAAGCGGCGCGGCAGGTCGGGGTTGGCGAGGAACAGCTTGCCGAACGCCACCGCGTCGGCTTCGCCGGCGGCGATCGACGGCCTCGGCCTCTTCGCGCGAAAAGCCTTCGTTCGCGACATAGACGCCGCCGAACGCCGCCTTGAGATCAGGCCCGAGCCGCGGCGCCTTGGTCGATTCGCGGGCGCAGAGGAAGGCGATCTTCCGTTTTCCCAGTTCGCGCGCGACATAGCCAAAGGTCGCGGGCAGATTGCTGTCGCCCATGTCATGCAGCGTCGGCGCGCGGGGCGAGATGCACGCCCACGCGGCCGGCGCCCCAGACGGAGACGACGGCGTCCGTCACTTCGAGCATGAGCCGGGCGCGATTCTCGATTTCCCCGCCATACCGGTCTGCGCGCTTGTTCGTGCTGTCCTGCAGGAACTGGTCGAGCAGATACCCGTTCGCGCCGTGGATCTCGACGCCGTCGAACCCGGCCGCCTTCGCGTTCTCGGCGCCGCGCCGATAAGCCTCGATGACACTCCAGGAATTTCGCTGGTCTCGAGCGCGCGCGGCGCGACATACGGCCGCTGCGGACGCAGCAAGCTCACGTTGCCCTTGGGCGCGATTGCGCTCGGCGCGACTGGAAGCGCGCCGTCATGATAGATGCGGATCGGAGATGCGCCCGACGTGCCAGAGCTGGAGGAAAATGCGCCCGCCGGCCGCATGCACGCCCTCCACGATCTTGCGCCAGCCCTCGACCTGCTCGTCGGACCATACGCCCGGAGTGTGCGGATAGCCGACGCCCGCCGGCGCGACCGAGGTCGCCTCGGAAATGATGAGGCCGGCGGAAGCGCGCTGAACGTAATAGTCGCGCATCAACGCGTTCGGAACCCGGCCCGGCCCGGTCGATCGGTTGCGCGTCAACGGCGCGAGGAAGATGCGGTTGGGAACCTCGAGATCGCCGATCTTCAGGGGGTCGAACAAGCTGGGCATCGAGTTCAGTCTCCGACTTGCGCGCGAGCGCGCCAACGACAGCCTCGGCCGCCTTATCGGCGGCCGCGGCTTATCACACACATCTGCTTGTAGCTGGAGTTATGGGCGGAAAAGACCAGGAAGGCCTTCGGCGTCAATGCCGGCTCTGATCATCCTCTCCGAAGATGACGAAGGTGCGCAATTCGATGCTCTCGCGCGGCGGCGCGTCTTGAGGCGCGGTCGGATCGATGAACGCGGTATGAGGCGCGAACCGCGCCACCGCGCCGTCATCGCGCGAGTTGTAACACTTGAGCAACAGGGCTTCGTCGGCGCGCATTTCCGGCGCGTAGAACCAGCGTTGGCCTGGGTTGTAGATGAGATTGTAGGTCTCGCCGCGCCGGTCGCGATAGACAAGATCGGAGGCGATGAGATCCTGCGGCTTGACGCTGCGGGCGTCGCAGACGGCGAGCGGCGCGTCGAGCACCGGCGATTTGATCGGCCGCCACAAATTGACGATGGCGACGCGTCGGCGAAGCAATTCATCCGCTTCGTCAGGATATTCGGCCCGAAGGCGCGACACCCCGGACGCCGCCGTCTGATCGACATGAACGCGGTTCGCCGGCTGGCGGGCGACGCCGGGCTTCGTCGAGCGATCGTTCTCGCCTGGCGCGCGGCGCCTCAGGGTGTGGTCGAAAACGCGCACTTCGCTCGCGCCGGTCACGCGCTTCAAGAGGTCGATGGATTCGGGATAGTAGACGCGCTTGATTTCGTCCTCGTCCCAGAAGTTCTTGACCGCGCTTGCGTAGGTCAGGAACTGGAAGCCGACGTCGTCCAGCGACAATTCCGACGCCGCGGGACGAAGATTGTGGATGATCGTAGCGCGTTCGTCAGCCTCTGCAGTCGACCATGGAACCCCCGGCGGCGGCTGATAGGCATAAGTGACAGGCTTCTCGCCGGTTGCGGCCAAATAGTTCAAGGCGGCCTGGATGTGGGGGAGCGAGGCGGTTGCGATCTGAACCATGGGCGACGTCCTGACGATTTCAAAGTCTATCGAATTTATCTAGTATTCGCTTTTTCGTTGTCAACTCCCTCAGGAGGATCGGCCTGCACAATGCGCTGCCCCTATTCGTCGGCGAGGCAGGCCCGCATCAACCCGGCCTTGTCACGCCGGAGCCATCAAGCGCCGTCACGGAGCAGGCGATGTATATTCCTCCTCATGTCCAATCCATTCTTCACCATCGGACATTCGACTCGCCAGGCGCAAGAGTTCGTCGCGCTGCTCAAGGCCGCGGAAGTCAAGCTCGTCGTCGACGTGCGCACCGTTCCGCGCTCGCGGACCAATCCGCAGTTCAATCGCGACGTCCTCCCCGCCTCGCTCGCGCCTCAAGGCGTCGCGTATGAGCATTTGGCCGCGCTCGGAGGACTTCGGGGAAAGCAGCCTGGCGCATCGCCGGACGTCAACGCCTTCTGGGACAACGCAAGCTTCCACAACTACGCCGACTACGCGATGACCGAGGCGTTCCGTTCGAGCCTCGAAAAGCTGCGCGAGATGGGCCGCGCCTCGCGCCTAACCGTTATGTGCGCCGAAGCCGTCTGGTGGCGATGCCATCGCCGCATCATCGCCGATTACCTCATCGCCGCGGGCGAGGAGGTCTTCCATATCCTGGGCCACGGACACGTTGAGCAAGGGCGTTTGACACCCGCGGCCCGGGTCGAGCCAGATGGCAGGCTAACCTATCCGAAGGACCGGCAGCCCATGCTCGACCTCGGATCGTGAACGGGCCTCAGGCCTCACGGCGCGGCGAAACGCGTCCGCCGTCAGACGACAATCTATTGCATAAAATCAGAAATCCGGTTAAGCTTGCCCATGAACAATCCTGCCCTTCGCATGCCGAGCCGCAGGCTTCCGTCCCGGCGCTTTCTTAACGACCGGAAAAGGTCGAGAAATATTCTTCCGGCTAGAGGCCCGCGTAACCCATTGAAAAGTCTCGCTTCGGACGAGAGAATCCAAGGAAATCCAAGGAAATCCAACGCTCAGAATCGGGGGTCTTCGCAGCGAAACGGCGACGAGCCAAGAAAACCCAAACGGATCGACCGGACGTCGCGGCCCGCCGCCGGGGATCGAGTAACCTCAATACGGGCGAACTGGACGGACGCGCCGCGTCCGCCCTTCCCTCACACGTCCAGGTTCGAGACGCTCAGCGCATTGTCCTGGATGAACTCGCGGCGCGGCTCGACAATATCGCCCATGAGCTTGACAAAGATATCGTCGGCCTCGTCGACCTCGCGGATCTTGACCTGCAAGAGCGTACGCGCCTCGCGATCAAGGGTCGTCTCCCACAGTTGGTCCTTGTTCATCTCACCAAGGCCCTTATAGCGCTGGAAAGCAACGCCCTTGCGGCCAGCGGCGTTGACCGCCTCGAGCAGCTCCGAGGGACCCGTGATCGTCGTCGTTTCACCGCGGCGCGCGAAGGTCGCCCGATCGGCGAAGGCTTCGCTGAGCGGCCGCGCATGCTCATCGAGCCGACGGGCGTCGGCCGAAGCGAGCAGACCCGCGTCCAGTGCAGCCGCCTGCCGGACGCCGCGCACCTCGCGCACGAGAACATAGCCGTTCGCCTCGAGACGGCCGCTCCAGCCGCGCTCGGTCTCCTCGGCGATCGCGTTCATGCGTTCAGCGAGCAGCTGCGCGCGCGCCTCGCCCTCTGGATCTTCCGCGCTGCTCAAGGGCCGGAGCGCGCCGGAAAGCGCCGCTTGTTCGGCCAAAGCGCGATTATAACGCGAGTGGAGGCCGTCGAGCTGCCGGCGCAAGGCGCGCGCCTCCTCGACCAGCGCGCGCAAGTCGGCGCCGGCGCGCGCTTCGCCATTGGCCAGCGTCAGCGTCGCGCCGTCGAGCCCCGCCTCGACCAGATAGTCCTCGAGCGCCCGCTCGTCCTTGAGATATTGCTCCGATTGGCCGCGCTTGACCTTGAACAGCGGTGGTTGCGCGATGAAGAGATGTCCCGCCTCGATGATCGCGCGCATCTGACGGAAGAAAAAAGTCAGCAAGAGAGTGCGGATGTGCGAACCGTCGACGTCCGCGTCGGTCATGATGATGATCTTGTGGTAGCGCAGCTTCTCGAGGTTGAAGTCGTCTCGCCCAATGCCGGCGCCGAGCGCTGTGATCAGCGTGCCGATCTGCTCGGACGACAGCATCTTGTCGAAGCGTGCGCGCTCCACGTTAAGGATCTTCCCGCGCAGCGGCAGCACAGCCTGGAACTCGCGGTTGCGCCCCTGCTTGGCGGTGCCGCCTGCCGAATCGCCCTCGACGATGAAGATCTCGGACTTGGCTGGGTCACGTTCCTGACAGTCGGCGAGTTTGCCGGGCAGGCTCGCGATGTCGAGCGCGCCCTTGCGGCGGGTGAGCTCGCGCGCCTTGCGGGCCGCTTCGCGCGCCTGCGCCGCCTCGACCACCTTGCCGACGATGACCCGCGCCTCCTGCGGATGCTCCTCGAACCATTGCGACAAGAGTTCATTGACCAGTCCTTCGACGACCGGGCGCACCTCGGAGGAGACCAGCTTGTCCTTTGTCTGGGATGAGAACTTCGGGTCCGGCGCCTTGATGCTGAGCACGCAGGTCAAGCCCTCCCGCGTGTCCTCGCCGGAAAGATCGACCTTCTCCTTCTTGAGCAGCCCTGAGCTCTCCGCGTAGCCGACCACCTGACGGGTGAGAGCGCTGCGCAATCCAATGAGATGCGTGCCGCCGTCGCGCTGGGGGATGTTGTTGGTGAAAGGGAGCACATTCTCGTGGTAGCTGTCGTTCCACCAGAGGGCGACTTCGACGCCGATGCTGTCGCGCTCGCCCTTGATGAGAATGGGCTTGTCGATCAGCGCGGTCTTCGTGCGGTCGAGATAGCGAACGAAAGCCTCGAGGCCGCCCTCGTAGAAAAGTTCGTCCCGCTTGGACTCCGCGTGACGCAGATCCGTCAGGACGATCCGGACGCCGGAATTCAAGAACGCTAGCTCACGGAGACGGTGCTCGATGGTCGCATAGTCAAATTCGACCATCGTGAAGGTTTCAGTCGACGGCGTGAAGGTGACCTCGGTGCCGCGCTTCGGCTTGCCGTCGACGATCGGCGCAGGTCCGACGATCTTGAGCGGCGCAACAGCGTCGCCGCCTGCGAATTCGATACTGTGCTCGAGGCCATCGCGCCAGATGCGCAGCGAGGAGCCGCGTCGACAGAGCATTGACCACGGAAACGCCGACCCCGTGCAGGCCGCCGGAGACCTTGTAGGAGTTCTGGTCGAATTTGCCGCCCGCATGCAGCTGGGTCATGATGACTTCGGCGGCCGACACGCCCTCTTCATCGTGGATGCCTGTCGGAATGCCGCGCCCGTCGTCCGTTACGGTGCACGAGCCGTCGGCGTTGAGCGTCACCGTCACGAGCTTGGCGTGACCGGCCAGGGCCTCGTCGATGGCGTTGTCGACCACCTCGTAAATCATATGGTGGAGGCCGGAGCCATCGTCGGTGTCGCCGATGTACATGCCGGGCCGCTTGCGCACGGCGTCCAGGCCGCGCAACACCTTGATCGAATCTGCGCCGTAGGTCTCCGTGGCCACAACGTCGGCGGCCAGGTCCTTACCTTCTTCGTCCAAAATCAAAGCCTTTTTTTGTGATTGGCTCAAGCTATCCCCATGCGCGATTCGAACCGCCGGCACCTTAGCGCGCCAGCCCCGCCAATGCACGGTTTGTCAGGCAGTGCGGCGCATTTTCAAAGTCGCCGTGACCATACAATATATTGGTGTTCAAAGCGATTTTTCCAGTGGTCGGCGGGTTCCGCTGCCGGCCGGCGGATCAGCGAATTTGGTCCTAAGCAGACTCGTTGATTCCCACGCCCGTCAAACGACGTGTCTCCGAACGTTGGAACGTTGGCTCACCTCATGCTCGTTCGTTAAGCGCGCGCTAACCACAAACGCAGCCTCCGCTCAAGCGCCTTCATTACGCCGAGTTCATTTGAGATTCATCTGGCGGACAGTCAGTGTTGCCGTGGAACGAGGACAGGGAATTGTGATGAAACGCACACTCCTTGCGGCGCTGTTTGTAGGTGTCCTATCCGCTCCCGTCCTTGCGGTGGCCGCGGAAGGCGATCAGCAGCCCTCGGGCGCGGAGCGCATGCAGCATTGGGCCGCCGACCGCGAGACGATGCTGGACGCGAAGCTCGCCGGCATGAAGGCGGGCCTTGGATTGACGGCCGATCAGGAAAAGCTTTGGAGCCCGTTCGAGTCCGCGGTCAAGGACGCCGACAAGTCGCGCATGGACGCCATAGGTCAGATGATGCGGATGCGCGCTGAGGGCGAGCGCATGTCGCCGATCGATCATCTTGACGCTATGGCCGACCGTCTGTCGCAGGGCGCCGCCAACATCAAGAAGATCGCCGACGCAGCCAAGCCCCTGTACGATTCCCTGGACGAGTCGCAGAAGCACAAGTTTGGCATGCTTGGCCGTATGCTAATGCCGGAGCGGTTCCAGGTTCGCCATGGAGATGATGCGCCATCACGTGGGCGAACCCGATCGCGACGGCGTCGAGTAGTCCCGAGGCCATTAGCCTCGGCTTAGAGAAGACGCGGCCGGCTCCCCTCGGCCGCGTCTTCCATTTTCTGGCGCTCCATGCCGGATTCTCATCCTCGCGCCAAATGCGCTGTCTTACTGGCGCGGCGCGGCGGCGGCCAGGACACGGTTTAGGCCCGCAAGGTCTTTGTATATCCTAGGGTCGGCAAAGCCGGATTGCTCCGCCATGGCCCGGAGCATCGCTGCTTGTTCCGCGCCAAATTCGGCGAGCAGCCAGCCGCCCGAGGCGAGCAAGGACCTCGATCCCGGCAGGATTCGTCGATAAGCAGCAAGTCCGTCAATTCCGCCGTCAAGCGCGAGCCAGGGATCGAAGTCCCGGACCTCTCTCGGCAGCCGCGGGAGATCGGACGTCGGAATATAGGGCGGATTGGCGACGATCAGGTCAAACCGCCCTTCAAGGCCATTCGTCCAGTCGCCCACTCGAATCTCGGTGCGCTCAGACAGGCCGCATGCGTCAAGATTGCCGAGAGCCACGTCGATCGCGTCGGCTGAGATGTCCACGCCGACCCCGCGCGCATTGGCGAATTCGGTGAGCAGGGCGCACAGCAGCGCGCCCGAACCAACGCCAAGGTCGAGGATACGCAGCGGCTCATCGCGACGATCGCTCAGAATCGAGAGCGCGGCTTCGACAATCGTTTCCGTTTCCGGCCGGGGGTCGAGCACCTGCGACGATATTGCGAGCGAGAGACCCCAGAATTCGCGTCTGCCAACAATCCTCGACAGCGGTTCGCCGGCCGCCCTGCGCGCAGAGACCTCCTGAACCCTCGACGCTGCTGACCCGAGCGGCTCGCGCGGCTCGACAATCAATGCAACTTGCGAAACGCCGGAGGCTGCGCAGAGGCTCAGCCGCGCCTCTCGCGCCGGGTTTTCGATTCCGCGAACCTCAAACGCTTCCTTAAGGGTCGCTACCGCCTCGGAGCGAGCGGTCGAAGCCTCAAGCGTGAGGCGATCCGTCAAGCGACTTGGCCGTGGCAGTGTTTGAATTTCTTGCCCGATCCGCACGGACAGGGTTCGTTTCGACCGACCCGGCCCCATGTCGAGGGATTTTTCGGGTCGCGATCGACCACATCTACGCCCGACGTCGCCGCCAAGAGACCTACGTCCGCCGCGGGGGGAAGTGAAGCGAACGCATATTCATTCTCGCCGGTAGCGGGATCTATGTGTTGATATTGCATGGGAGGCGGCTCCGGCTCAGGTTGCTGGAACCGCACCTCAACCCGCGAGATTTGCCCGATCACGCCTTCGTGCCACTGGGTGATCAACTCCCGGAAAAGCTCGAAAGCCTCGGACTTGTACTCGTTCAAGGGATCGCGCTGCGCCATGCCCCGCCAGCCGATGACCTGGCGCAGATGATCCAGTGTGACGAGATGTTCGCGCCACAAATGGTCAAGCGACTGCAAGATGACTTGCTTTTCGATGTACCGCATAACGTCAGGCGTGTTGCGCTGAACACGATCCGCGTAGGCGTCTTCGGCCGCCTTGTGCAGTCTGGCCGCGACTTCTTCGTCAGCGATGCCCTCTTCCTTGGCCCATTCATCGACCGGAAGATCAAGGCTCAACTTATTCAGGACCTCGCTCTTTAGCCCTGCGATATCCCAGGCCTCGGGATACGCATCGTGCGGGATATGCTTCGCGACGATGTCGTCAATGACGCCAGTGCGCATATCCTCAATCGTCGATTCGAGCGATTCCGACGCCATCATCCTGCGCCTGTCCTCGAAGATGACCTTGCGCTGGTCGTTCATCACATTGTCAAACTTGAGAATGTTCTTACGGATGTCGAAATTGCGCGCCTCGACCTTCTGCTGCGCCTTCTCGAGCGCCTTGTTGATCCACGGGTGGACGATGGCTTCGTCCTCCTTGAGGCCGAGCCGCTTGAGCATCGCGTCCATGCGCTCCGCTCCGAAAATGCGCATGAGATCGTCCTGCAGAGACAGGAAGAACTTCGACCGGCCGGGATCTCCCTGGCGCCCCGATCGACCGCGCAACTGGTTGTCGATGCGCCGGCTTTCATGCCGCTCCGTGCCGATGATGTAGAGCCCGCCGGCGTCGATCGCCTTTTGTTTGAAGGCAGCAACTTCCGCTCGAATTGACGCCTCATGGGCCTCGCGCACATCCGACGGCGTGGTGGGGTCGATCTCCTGTCTGACCCGCATCTCGACGTTGCCGCCCAGCTGAATGTCAGTGCCGCGGCCCGCCATGTTGGTTGCGATCGTGATCGCGCCAGGAACCCCCGCTTCCGCAACGATGAAGGCTTCCTGCTCGTGGTGGCGGGCGTTCAGTATCGCAAAATTCTTTGACGGCTTGCCCGCGCGGGCCGCCGCATAGAGCGCCTTCAATGCATCAGGCTTGGTGAAATCAATCTTTTTGTACCCTTGCCGTTCAAGCACATCGCCAAGCTGCTCCGACTTTTCAATCGATGTCGTGCCCACCAGCATCGGCTGCAATTTGGCGTTGGCGTCTTCGATCTCGCGGACGACGGCGCGCATCTTTTCGTCCGTGGTTCGATAGACCTCGTCATCCTCATCAAGACGCGCGATCGGCCGGTGGGTGGGAATCTCGACGACGACGAGTTTGTAAATTTCCGCGAACTCGTCCGCTTCCGTCGCGGCAGTGCCGGTCATGCCGGCGAGCTTCTTGTAGAGGCGGAAATAGTTTTGGAAGGTGATCGAGGCCAGCGTCACGTTCTCAGGCTGGACCGTCACGCCTTCCTTTGCCTCGAGCGCCTGATGCAATCCTTCGGAGTAGCGCCGCCCCGGCATCATGCGTCCCGTGAACTCGTCGACGATCACGACTTCGTCGTTGCGGACAATGTAGTCCTTGTCGCGTTGGAACAGCTTGTGAGCCCGCGCCGCCTGATTGAGGTGGTGGACGAGCGTCGCGTTCGACGCCTCATAGAGCGACCCTTCCTTCATCACGCCAGCCGAGCGCAAAAGCTCCTCTGCGTGCTCGTTCCCGGCGTCAGTCAGGTTGACGGTGCGTTGCTTCTCGTCGAGCTCGAACTCCTCGCGCGAGAGATGCGGAATGATCGCGTTGACCGCAACGTAAAGACCGGAGCGGTCCTCTGAGGGCCCCGAGATGATGAGCGGGGTGCGCGCCTCGTCAACCAGGATCGAATCGACCTCGTCAACGATCGCAAATGCGTGGCCGCGCTGGACCATCTGCGACATGTCGTACTTCATGTTGTCGCGCAGGTAGTCGAAGCCGAATTCGTTGTTCGTGCCGTAGGTGACGTCCGCGGCATAGGCCTGGCGGCGCTGATCGTCGTCGAGGCCGTGAACGATGACGCCGACGGTCATGCCGAGGAATTTGTAGATCTGGCCCATCCACTCGGAGTCGCGACGGGCGAGGTAGTCATTGACCGTGACGACGTGGACGCCCTCTCCGGCGAGCGCATTCAGGTAAACCGCGGTGGTGGCGACCAGCGTCTTGCCCTCGCCCGTGCGCATTTCGGCGATCGCGCCCTCATGCAGCACGAGCCCGCCCATGAGCTGGACGTCGAAGTGGCGCTGCTTGAGCGTTCGCTTGGCGGCTTCGCGCACGGCGGCGAAAGCCGCGGGCATGAGATCGTCGAGCGCCTTGCCTGCCTTGAGCTCGCCTCGGAACTCTTCCGTCTTGGCGCGCAGCTGATCGTCGGTCAGGGCCTCGAATTCGGGCTCGAGCGCATTGATGGCGGCGACCTTGGGACGGTAGCCCTTGAGCCGGCGATCATTGGACGAACCAAAGACCCGCTTCATCACGGAGTCGAACTTAAGCGCGCCGAGCATTTTCGACCTTTCCTATCCGCCCGTCCGAAGCGGGTGACCCACTTCTCTGCCCGGCCAAACACGAGCGGAGGCGGCGCGGACGATTGCGGCAACAATAAAAAGCGCGAAAAAGGCTAAAATCGCCCATTTTCGCGCAGCTAAACGGAATTCTTGGTGAGATAGGAGGCGCGCTCCGCCTTGTCAATGATCGTGGGTCCTCCGCCAAAGGCGCAGCCTAGCGCTGGCATTTCGAACAGTAGAATGTCGAGCGCCCGGACTGGGTGATCCTCATGATGGTTCCGCGACACCGGTCCCGCATGCATGGCGATCCTTCGCGATCGTAGACTTTGAAGACGTGCTGAAAATAACCTAGTTCCCCATTGGCTTGCCGGTGATCGCGCAAAGTCGAGCCGCCGGCTTCGACGGCTTCCTCAAGCACGGCGCGAATCGCCTCAGAAATGGCGGCTGCGGCGTTGGTGGGGGCGCCGCGCGCGTCCGCCAGAATGCTGGCCGGCCTCGAGGGCGCCAAACGGGCGCGGAAGAGAGCCTCGCACACATAGATGTTGCCCAGGCCCGCAATGCGCTTCTGGTCCAGCAGAGCTGATTTCAGCGGCGCGCGGGAGCCGGCGAACAGCCCGGCGAGCCGCACGGCGTCGAATTCAGGCGCCAGCGGCTCGGCTCCAAGTCCGCGCATCCGTGGATGCTGCTCTAACGTCTCCGTCGGCGCGAGATCCATGAAGCCGAAGCGTCGGGGGTCGTTGTAGGTGACGACCCACCCGTTATCGAGGACGAGGACGACGTGATCGTGCTTCGGATCCTTTGACCGCTCGTGATGGAACTTGCCCGGAGTTGACGCCGTGGTCTTTTCCATGCGGAACGAACCGGACATGCCCAAATGCGCGATGAGAGTCTCGCCGCCGTCCAATTGGAACAGGAGATATTTGGCCCGGCGCTTGACGTCGACGATGCGCTGGCCGGTGAGCCTCTCCGCGAAAGCAGGGGGAAAGGGGAAGCGGATGTCCGCCCGCCGCAACTCGACCTTGTCGATCCGGGCGCCGAGCATGGCGGGCGCGAGGCCGCGCCGCACAGTCTCGACTTCGGGCAGTTCCGGCATCGCGCGGGCCTCAGCTCAGGAGAACGAAAACCGGTCTTGCCGGTGGGCGCCAAATTCTTGATCATCGCCCCAATCAAGGCCGCTAGGTAAGGGCGCTTGTTGGCCGCTTCAATCGGCGCCCCGCCCGGGAGGTCCCTCGGCCTCGCTTTGGCCCTACCCCTAGTCCTTGGACGGCCTGGTCACCCTGAGCCATGGCCTCGTCCCCTCGTGCGCCTCGTCATGCGCGCTGCTCGGCTGATAGTGCAGTGGCGAGCCCGGCAGCCGCCCGGCTTGGAGCGCATGCAAGGTCGGCGCGTTGGTGACCTCGAAGGAATCGAAGCCGCAGCGCAGCATGAGCGGGATTTCGTCGATCAGAACGTCGCCGATCGCACGCAACTCGCCGCCGAACCGGAGCCGGTCGCGCAAGATGCGGGCGTAAGAGAATGACCTGCCGTCGGCGAACTTGTCGAAGGCGAGCGCGACCAGCGGCCGGTCGGCGAGATCGGTCAAGTGCGCCTGAGCGTCGGCGCCTGCTTCGACTGCGACTCCGACCGGACCCGCCCGCGACACGAGCATCTCGCGTTGGCTGAGCCAGCGCTTGAGCGATACGACAATCGCGCCCTCCTCGGGGAGGGAAACCTCGTCCCCAAGAAACGCCCACTTGTCTTCGCACGAAACCCTCGCGCCGCCACAAGGGCATCAGATGCCCGACCCGGCGTCGAGCGGTCCCACATGGATGCCGCACTCGACCTTGCCTCGGCCGCGCCACCGGCCGGCCCTCTCGTCCTCGCCGGGCTTGACCGGGCTCGTGCATGGGAGGCAGCCGATCGACGGAAAGCCCTTCGCGGCTAAGGGGTGCCGGGGCAAACCCACGTCAGCAATATATTTGAGCACGTCGCTTGCGCTCCAGCCGACCAGCGGGTTGACCTTGATTCGCTCCCCCTCCGCTTCGAACAACGGCAGGGTCGCGCGCGTCGCGCTCTGAAAACCCTTCCGACCGGTGATCCAGGCGTCATAGCCTTCGATCGCCTCGGCAAGCGGGCGGACCTTTCGGATGTCGCAGCAGCGATCCGGATCGCTGGCGAAGAGAAATTTCTCCGGATCCTCCTGCGTGACCGTCTCCGCGTTCGGCTCGGCGACAATGACGTTCGTGAGCTTGAGACGCGCCACGAGGTCGTCGCGATAGGCCAGCGTTTCGGGAAAGTGTTGCCCGGTGTCGACAAAGACCACCGGCGTCGCGGCGTCGATTTGCGCGACCATATGCAGAAGCGCGGCGGCGTCCGCGCCGAAGCTGGACACGAGAGCGATGCGTCCGGGATAGAGATCTTCGATCGCGAGCCTCAGGAGCGAGGTCGCCTTCAGCTGCGCGAAGCGCGTCTCGAGCCGCGAGGCGGCGATCTGGTCGCCGAACAGCTTGACGTCATGCGCGCTCATCAGATGTCCGATCCGGCGCTTCGCTCGTAAAGCGCCTCCTTGAACGGCGCCATCCCGACGCGGCGGTAAGCGTCAATGAAGGTTTCCTGCTCCGAGAGCCTGAGGCCCGTATAGGTGTCGACGATCGTTTCGATCGCCTCGACCACATTCTCGGAACTGAAGCCGGGTCCGGTGATCTGGCCGACGGCGGCTTTCTCGTCGGCGGAGCCGCCAATCGTGATCTGGTAGGTCTCTTCCCCTGCCCGCTCGAGTCCCAGAATGCCGATATGGCCGACGTGATGGTGACCGCAGGCGTTGATGCAGCCGGATATCTTGATCTTGAGAGGGCCGATCTCTTTCGCGCGCTGACCGTCGCCGAATCGCTGGGCGATGCGCTGTGCGACCGGGATTGAGCGCGCCGTCGCCAGCGCGCAATAATCGAGGCCAGGGCAGGCGATGATGTCGCTGATCCCACCGGCGTTCGGCGTCGAAAGGCCGACCGACGCCAGGCGATCGTAGACCGCCGGCAGGTCGTCCAGCGCGATATGGGGCAGAATGAGGTTCTGCTCGTGCGAGACGCGGACCTCGTCGTGCGAATAGTCCTCAGCGAGGTCGGCGACGGCGTCCATCTGGTCGGCGCTGGCGTCGCCTGGGATCGCGCCGATCGCTTTCAGCGAGACCGTGACCGCGACATACCCCGGCGTCTTGTGCGGCACTATGTTCGAGGCCAGGAAACTGGCGAAGCGCGAGTCCTTCGCCTTGCGGCGCTCAACCCGGTCGCTAACGGGCTTCTTGGGCTCAAGCTCAGGGGGCGCGAAGAAAGCGCGAAACCGCGCGAGCTCCTTCTCGGGCAAGTTCAGCGCCTTGGGATCACGGGCGGCGAATTCCGCCTCGACCTCCTCACGCAAAGCCTCAAGACCTTTTTCGTGCACAAGAATCTTGATGCGCGCCTTGAATTTGTTGTCGCGCCGTCCTTCGAGATTATAGACCCTCAAGATCGCCTCGACATAGCCGAGCAGGTCTCGTTCCGGCAGGAATTCGCGGACCATGCGCCCGATCATCGGCGTTCGGCCAAGCCCGCCGCCGACATAGACCCGAAAGCCGATCTCGCCCGCGTCGTTGCGCACGACTTGCAGTCCAATGTCGTGCGCCTGGACCACCGCGCGATCATGCGTCGCGCCGTTGACGGCGACCTTGAACTTGCGCGGTAGAAACGAGAATTCGGGATGAAGCGATGACCATTGCCTCAGGATTTCGGCGTAAGGGCGCGGGTCGGCGATCTCGTCATGCGCGACCCCGGCGAAATGGTCCGCGGTGACGTTGCGGATGCAATTCCCCGAAGTCTGGATCGCATGCATCTCAACGCTCGAGAGCTCGGCCAGAATGTCGGGCGTGTCTTTGAGCGCCGGCCAGTTGAACTGGATATTCTGTCGGGTGGTGAAATGGCCGTAGCCGCGGTCGTAAGTCCGCGCGATCTCGGCCAGTTTGCGCATTTGGCGCGAGTTCATGACGCCATAGGGAACGGCGATGCGCAGCATATAGGAGTGAAGCTGCAGGTAGAGGCCGTTCATCAGCCGATGGGGACGGAACTGCTCCTCCGTCAACTCGCCGCTCAGGCGCCGCGCCACTTGATCACGGAATTGCTCGACGCGCGCGGCGACGAAGGCCGCGTCGAAGTCGTCATAGTGATACATGATCGGTCTCCGTCGCGACCTTGGGACCCGCCTGAGGCGCCTGGCCTAACGCCTGCTTTCCTAGATCGCGCCTGATCGTTGGCCCCGCCGCCCTGATCGCCTCGCGCAGCGCCTTGGGCGCCAGATGGCCGTTACGCTCCTCGACCGCAACGGCATAGGGTTCGACGACGATGTTGTTCGCTTCGTCCTGCTTTGCGCGCTCAAGCGCATCGGTCGTCGCTTGCGGATCGGGCAAAACCACGGCCCGGTTGAAATCCTCGGTCCAACGACCGTCTACGGTTTGAAACACGACCAGGCCGTCCGTAAGCCGGTTGGCGGTGATGACATCGGGCATTCCGGCCTCGTCGAGGGAGGTAGGCGGACGCCGGCCCGCCTGCAAGAGCCGCTACCATATTTAACGGCGTAAATCTATATGTCGTATCGTATTACATATTGTTATAGCTATTACTCGTTTCGTGTTCCCATGACATTCTGAAAAAGCAATTCCTCCGCCGTCGTCTTGACGCGGTGCCTATCCTCTGAAAATGCGGCTCGAGGCTAGTCCATCGATTCTCGAACTCCGCAGGGACGCAGAGCGCTTAAGAATGGTTTTTTCGTCGATCACGTTCCTCTTCTACTTCCTGCCCATCTTCCTGGCGGCCTACTTCCTGACGCCCACGATCCAGGCCAAGAATGTCGTCACGCTTCTCTTTTCTCTGGTTTTCTACGCTTGGGGAGAACCCCGGTTCGTCATCATTCTCCTGCTTTCGATCGCCTTCAATTTTTGCGCCGGGCTGCTGATCGACGCGCGAGAGGGATCCTCGCGCCGGTTCGCTCTCGCGGTCGCGGTCGCCGGAAACCTGCTGCTGCTCGGGATCTTCAAATACGCCAATTTCCTCACCGGTAATCTGACAACACTGCTTACTCCGCTCGGGGCGCCGTCGATCCAGACAAACATTGCGCTGCCGCTCGGCATCTCGTTCTTCACCTTCCACTGCCTGTCCTACATCATCGACGTCTACCGCCGACGGTTTAAGGCCAACCGCAATCCGATCGACATCGCCCTCTACATTTCCCTCTTCCCGCAATTGGTCGCTGGCCCGATCGTTCGCTACAAGACTGTCGCGCGCCAATTGGACGCCCGCAGGTTCACGTTCGGCCGCGCCTCCGTCGGCGCCCGGATATTCATAATTGGCCTTGCCCAGAAGGTGCTGGTCGCCGACATCGTCGCGCCGCTCGTCCAAATCACATTCGACCAGGTTCACCACCGTTCTTTGGTCGAGGCGTGGATCGGCCTGATCTCCTACACCGTGCAGATCTATTTTGACTTCGCCGGCTACTCCAACATGGCGATTGGCCTCGGCGTCGTGCTCGGGTTCACGTTCCCGCGTAATTTCCGCATGCCCTACACGTCGCTTTCGATCACCGAATTCTGGCGACGCTGGCACATGTCGCTGTCGTCATGGCTGCGCGACTATCTTTACATCCCGCTCGGCGGCAACCGCGGCAGCAACGCGCAGACCTACCGCAATCTCGTCATGGTGTTCCTGCTGTGCGGCCTTTGGCATGGCGCGAATTGGACGTTCGTCCTGTGGGGCGCCTGGCACGGCGCCTTCCTGGTCATCGAGCGCCTGGGCCTGAAATCGGTTCTCGCCCGTTTGCCGACCCCGGCGGCGTGGGCCTATGCGTTGCTCGCCGTCATGGGCGGCTGGGTGTTGTTCCGCTCCGCCGACCTTTCGGACGCGATTGGCTATTTTGCGAGCCTGTTCGGCCGGAACGGGATCACCGAGATCAGCTTCGACATGCACGACGCCTTGAACGACCGAGCGATCATGACGCTCGTCATTGGCTGCGTTTTGGCGATCGCGCCGAGTTGGCCCGCAAAATGGACCCCGCCGTTCGTGGTGCGCGCCTCGGCGGATGTCGCCCTGACATTCGCGCTGCTCATTTTTTCCATGATCACGGTCGCGGCCGGCGCCTATAGCCCGTTCCTGTATTTCCGCTTTTGAATGCTGCGCCTCAAAGCATCGGCAGCGAGCGGGGGCGTGAGCCGAGAGGAAAGGCCGCGTCGACTTTCGCGAGCTCAGCGTCGCTGAGATTAAGCGCGCCAGCGCCCGCGTTCTCTTCCGCATGCTCCGGGTTCGAGGCCTTCGGGATCGCAAACACTGACGGGCGCCGCGTCAGGAAACGCAGCGCGACTTGGCGCGGCGTTGAATTGTGCCGGTCGGCGATCGCCTTCAGAACCCGCCCTCCGGCGGTATTCGGGCCCGGAAATCCGCCGGCGTGGCCGAACGGGCTATAGGCGACGACGGCGACACCGTTCTCTTCGCACCATGGGATTACGGCATGCTCGATCGCGCGCTCGCGCAGATGATAGAGCACTTGGTTGCAAGCAGGTCTGCCTGGCCCTGCGATCGCGCGGACTTCGTCGAGATCGTCCACGTCGAAATTGCTGACCCCCCACGACAGGATCTTGCCGTCGGCGCTGAGCCGCTCGAAGGCGGCGACCGTATCCTCGAGAGGATGCGAACCGCGCCAGTGGAGAAGATAGCAATCGAGGCGGTCGGTCCTGAGCCGCTTGAGCGACCGCTCGCAGGCTGCGATCGTCCCATTCCGTGACGCGTTGTGCGGCAGGACCTTGGAGACGAGGAAGACCTCGTCGCGCCGGCCGCCGATCGCCGCGCCGACCAATTCCTCGGCCGCGCCAGACCCATACATCTCCGCTGTGTCGATATGCGTCATGCCGAGGTCGAGGCCTCGGCGCAAGGCCCCAATCGCGGTCTCCGCGACCCCTTGCTCAAGATACCAGGTGCCCTGGCCGATAACCGCGACCTTGCGGCCCGTGGAGCCGAACGACCGTAGCTCCACGGCTCGGCCGGCGCTCTCTAGGTCGTCAGGCGGCATGGCGCCGCGCGCTGGCAGCGTTGAACAGCTGAATCATTTCTCGGTTGAAGGCTGGAATGTCGTCAGGCTTGCGGCTCGTGACCAGTTTTTGGTCGACGACCACTTCCTTGTCCACCCAATTCGCTCCGGCGTTCTTCAAATCCGTTTTGAGCGACGGCCAGGAGGTCATCTGCCGACCGCGCGCCGCGCCCGCCTCTATGACAGTCCAGGGCCCGTGGCAGATCGCCGCCACCGGCTTGCCTGCGTCGAAGAAGGCTTTGGCGAAGGCCACCGCCTTAGGCTGCCATCCTGAGCGAGTCCGGGTTCATAACTCCGCCCGGCAAAAGCAGGGCGTCGAAGTCTTCCGGCTTGGCTTGATCGAGGGGCGCATCCACTCGGATTTCATCACCCCACTCGGTGGATTTCCAGCCGCGGATGTGGTCGGCCTTGGGCGAGACGACCCGCGTCTCGGCGCCGGCCTGGTCGAGCGCCTTCCGGGGCTCTATCAGTTCGACTTGCTCGAAACCGTCGGTCACCAGAATAGCGACCGTCAATCCTTTCAGTGTGTTGTCGGCCATGTCCGACCTCCTATGTTGCGCCGCGCTTCGCTTGAAGCGCCCCGAGGCGCGCTATTGTCCCCAACTCAGGGCGGAGCGGGGTGTTCCGGCCAACGCGCGCCAACTCTGCCGTCACCCGGCCCGACCTTCATCCCAAACCCAGCGTCCAGGTCTGCCCGACGAGATCGTGGCCGAACGAATGGTGCGGCTCTTCGCTGACCAGCCGAAACCCCGCCGTCTGATAGATGCGGCGCGCCGCGACCAGGATGTCGTTGGTCCATAGGGTGAGCTCACGGTAGCCGAGTTCTCGGGCGCGGGCGATGCATGCAGCGACCAGCATGCGCCCGACGCCGGCGCCGCGCGCGCTTGGCTCGACATAGAGCAGCCTGAGCTTGGCCACGGCGGGATCGTCGCTCTTCATGAGGAAAATCGAGCCGACGACCGCGCCGCCGCGCTCGGCGACCCAGCCGTCCTCGCGCGCGGCGTCGAATTCCGCGACAAAGGCGCCGAGGATGCGGCTGACGAGCCCCTCGTACGTCCAGTCCCAGCCGTATTCCTGGGCGTAGAGGACGGCCTGGCGATGGGTGACCCAGCCTAAGTCGCCCGGACGCAGCGGCCGCAAGCTGACCTGCTCAGACGCCGCGTCACGGTCCTTGAGCGCCGCGCGGATCAAGCGCATCGCCTCGGCAAGGCGATTGCGGCCAGCCCCGTCGATCGGCTCGAGCAACGCGTTGACCTGCGCCCGGGCGGCGGCTTCGGCCGCAGTGAAGACTTTACGCCCGGCGCCCGTCAGCGCGATCAGCCTGTGCTTGCGATGGTTTGGACTCACTCGGCTGCTCGCCAGTCCGCGCGTGATGAAACGCGCCACGATCCGGCTCAAATGCGCCTTGTCCATGCTGAGCGAGCGGCCGATTTCGGCCGCGGTTCGCCCATCTTCGGGCGCCTGGGCCAGTTCGTAGAGAACGCGCGCCTCCGGCAGCGTGAGGTCGGTCGCGGGGAGGCTGCGGTTCAGGAGGCCGATCTTAAGGGTGTAAAAGCGGTTGAAGGATCGGACTTCGTCCGTCAGCGTCATGGCAGGGCCTAGACAAGTGTTGTCTCAGACAACACTAACGGCGAACCGCGCCGGCCGCAAGCCCCGGATACTCCAAGTTCAATGAGCGCGCCATAGCGCGATTGGCGCGCTTCTCGAGTTGCGCAGAATGGCGCCTAGTTTAAGCTGAGGATACAACCAAAGCGGGAATTCCTTCCAAATAAGGGTTAGCAAAACGAAGCTCATGAGCCTAAACGCTAGTCAATTGGCTAGCGTTTACTAGCGCTTATTTTTCCGGATCGAGCCTTTTCAATGACTTGCGGGCGATGTAAGCAAGGAAATCGCTTCCTCGCGTCGGCTCGCGCGACGGGTTGTGGGCCAACGTTTCAAACAGCCAGGGTTTCTCGTCTTCCTGTCCGTTTTTCGACGAGCGGGAACGAGATTCCGTCAACGGGAATACGTTACGTATATTTCTGATTTTTGTCAAGGTAATTCGCAGCTCTTAATTCGCAATTCTTATAGCGGTAGCTGTCGGTCTCAGCCCTTGTCGTCATGGCCGGGCTGGACCCGGTAACCCACGCGGGCAACAAGCCCTTGTCGCGCTCACGAACATTCAATGCCCCGAACCACGTCGATAGCCGGGACAAGCCCAGCCATGACGCCCTCAGGTCGTCCGGAGATTCCATAGGCCCGATTCCGACGACCAAGCTCTCATGGCGTTGGTAGGCGCTTCTGAGACGCTCCGCGGCGAGCGCTAAAGCTCCTCGCCGGCCAACTCCGCCTTGAGCTTGTCGGCCGCCTCTTGGGCGTTGCGCCAGTGCGGCGCGATCTCAAGGACGCGCTCATAGACCTTGAGCGCGTCTTCGCGTTTCTCGCGCGCCTCGAGGATCATCCCCATGCCCATGAGCGCCCCGATATGCTTCGGCTCGCGCTTGAGCGTTTGCGCGATGTCGGCCATCGAGCCGTTGTAGTCGTCGTCCAGGTAACGCGCGGTCGCGCGGGCGTTCCAGCCCTCGGCCCAGTCGGGCAGGAAGGCGATCGTCGCGTCGAGGATTTTGAGCGCGTCGTCGTAATTCTCGACCCCGATCGCCTGGCGCGCCCGCCGAAGCAGAAGATCGGCGGTGTCCGATCCGGATTCGGAATAGAGGTGCAGAAGCCGGGTGATAATCCCGGAGGTCTCGTCCGCATCCTTCGAGGCGGCGAGCCGCGCATAGAGATCGGCGCGCTCTTCCGCGGGCGTTTTCGGCGGCGGCTCGTCTTTCTTCGCCTGCGGCGCTTGGCTATCGAGTACGGGCGGCGTGACCTGGATGTCTGGTTTGTCTTGCGGCGCAGGCGACAGTTCAGCCGCGAATATCGGTCCCCCGGCCAGAAGGACCGCGACCGCTAGGCTGACGACGGAGGACTTTGCGGAATGCCGCATCGCACAATTCTAGCGCGCGCGACAGCGTCCGTCAAAAGTCTTGAGGCTATCCCTGCCGCGCCTTGTAGCGCCGCTGCGTCTTGTTGATGATGTAGACGCGGCCCTTGCGACGCACGAGGCGGTTGTCGCGATGGCGGTTGCGCAAGGATTTCAGCGAATTACGGACTTTCACGAATCTCACCAGAAGGTCTTCCCGCGAGGGGACGAGCCCACCGGCGGTTAATCAAGGAGGGGCTCGTATGCCTCAAACCGGCCTCATGATCAAGGGCGTCGAGCATCCGACGGCGCCGGCCTTCTTTCAGACCAACTCCGGCGAGAGATTGCGAAGGGGGCGCGAAGAACTTTCGAATGGAGGCTTTCGATGAGGGTTGCAGACGTCCTGAAATCGAACCGGCAGTCTCTGGCGACTTGCATTCCCGAAGAATTGATCACGTCCATCTGCACGCGGCTCAGTGCGCTCAACATCGGCGCCTTTCCGGTCTGCGACGCCCATGGGGCCCTGGTCGGAATCATCTCCGAGCGGGACGTCGTCCGCGCTTTCGCCAAGGACGGGGCCAGGCTCGCGGACATGCACGTTCGCGATCTCATGACGCATGAAGTCACGACCTGCACGCGGGACACGACGATGGTCGAGGCGGAGAAAATCATGAACAAGCACCGCGTTCGCCATCTGCCGGTCATGGACCGCGGAAAGCTCATCGGCATGCTGTCGATCCGGGACGTCATGGTGTGGCGGCAGCAGGAAGCGCGCGACGAGGCCAACGTTCTGCGCGACGCCATGATCGCCGTCAGGAACCGGTGACGCCCGGACCGCTTGCCCTCAGAGCGTCTTCAGGCTTTCCATCAACCGCCGATGCGCCTCGGGTATCGGAACCGGGCGGTTCGTCGCCCGCTCAACATAGACGTGGGTGTAGCGGCCGGCCGCGGCGGCCTCTATAGCCCCGGCTTTGAACACCGCGAGGCGGTAGCGCACCGAAGAGCGGCCCAGGTGCTCGACCGCGACGCCGACTTCGGCGGGCTCGGGATAGGTGAGGCTGGCATAGAAACGGCAGTTGCTTTCGACGACGAGGCCGATGACCGGGCTCGAGGCCGGATCGAGCAGCCCTGCCTCGATGAGGATCGCGTTCACCGCTGAATCGAACAGCGCGTAATAGACGACATTGTTGAGATGGCCGTAGGCGTCGTTGTCGCTCCAGCGCGTCGCCATGGCCACGAACCGGGCGAAAGCCGGCCGTTGAGGCGGCCCCTCCCGGCCGGAGCCCTCGGTCATCGCGGCTCGCGCCAGTCTAAGCAGGGTCGCGTTGGCGAACCAACGCAACCTTGCTTAGATTCCTCTGATTTCGCAGGATTTTGAGCCGAGAACCGGCGGCCACTTTTCGGCAATCCTGCTTAGGCGCGGCTCATCCGCCCGGCCATGCTTCTGCCGGCGCCGACCAGCGCTGCTGCGAGCAGGGTCTTGACGATCGTCGCGAGCGCGAAAGGCGCGACGCCCGCGGCGAACGCCTTCTCCGGGCCGATGAGCTGGGCGAGCCAGACAAAGCCAAAGGCGAATACGACGGCGTGGCCGAGGCTGAGCGAGAGGAGAAGCCTGATCCAGGAGCGGTCCCACCGCCGGTCGGCGGCAAAGCCGATCAGCGCCGCGGCGGCGAGGAATCCTACGAGAAATCCTCCAGTGGGCCCGGCCATGTAGAGAGGTCCGGCGACGGCGCCGGCGAAGACCGGCAGGCCCGCCAGACCCTCGATCAGATAGAGCGCGACAGCGGCGGCTGCGAGCCTCGCGCCAAGCGTCGCGCCGATGAGGAGCACGACGAGCGTCTGCAGCGTCAGCGGCACCGGATAGAAGGGAACCTGAACCTTGGCCGAAAGGGCGAGAAGGAGCGATCCGCCGAGCGCGAGCGCGAGGCCCCGCCCAATCCGTTCCACCGACGACGGGATGGCGGCTCGCGCCGTGTGAAGAGTCATGGGAATGTCCTGTAAGAGTTGGCGCGAAGCGGCGCTACGCCACATTGCCTCAGCCCAGCTATCATGACAAGGCGGCGAGCCGCTTGCCGCGGACGGGACATGAAAGAGCGCGCGATGGCCGATGATGAGAACGAGTCCGAGCTTTTAGCCGCGCCGCGAGAGCCGCCGCCGCGCGCTCTGACCCAAGTTTCGCCGATGGTGCGCCGCCTGGTCGCGCCGAACCCCTCGCCGTTCACCTTCAATGGCACCTGCACCTATATCGTGGGCCAAGGGGAGGTCGCGATCGTCGATCCGGGGCCTAACGACGATTCGCATCTCTGCGGCGCTGCTCGCGGCGGTCGATGGCGAGCGGGTCGACGCAATTCTCGTCACGCATACGCATCGCGATCACAGCGTCGGCGTAAACAAGCTTCGCGCGGCGACGGGCGCGCGGGTGATCGGCGCCGCGCCGTTCACGCCCCGCGGCGACGGGTCGACCGGCCTCGATTCCGCACACGACCGCGACTATTCGCCTGACGCAATTCTCGCCGACGGCGAGCGCTGGCAGGGCCATGGTTACACGATCGAGGCCGTCGCCACGCCCGGGCATTGCTCCAATCACCTGTGCTTCGCGCTTCTGGAGGAAGGGGCGCTGTTTTCCGGTGATCATGTCATGGCTTGGTCGACGTCGGTCGTAGCGCCGCCAGACGGCTCGATGCGCGCCTACATGGACTCGCTGGACAAGCTGCGCACCCGGCCCGAAACGATCTATTGGCCCGGTCACGGCGGCCCCGTCGTCGAACCGCAACGGTACTTGCGCGCGCTGATCCATCACCGGCGGCAGCGGGAGGCCTCGATCCTGAAGGCGCTCGCGGAGGGCCCGCAGACAATTCCGACGCTCGTCGCCAGGGTCTATGTCGGCCTGAACCCGTCCCTGACGCACGCCGCGGGCCTGTCGACCCTTGCCCATCTCGAGGATTTGAGCGAGCGCGGAATTGTGGTGGCGGAGGCGGTGGGCGGCGAGCAGCGCTTCCGCCTCGCCTAGCTAATTTTACGACTGCAAATAGTTGTTTGGCGTAGCGCCGCTATCGAGCGTCGAGCCGCCTCGGTTTGGACTTTCTTGGCGCGTGGCCTTTTCGCTACGAAAACCCCCGCTCGAAGGTATTGGATTTCCTTGGATTTCCTTGGATTCTCTCGTCCGAATCGAGACTTATCAATGGGTTACACAGCTTTTAGCGCGAAGAATTCTTCGCGCGCGCTTGTTCCCTGACGTGGATAGGCAGAGGCGGAAACGACGGTCTTAGCATGTGGAAGGACAGGATTGCTCATGAACCAAGTTTAGCTCAGTTTCTGATTTTCTGCAAATGATTGCTGCCCTCCGGAGGCCGTCTTTCTTACGAGGCGACCTGCACTAAACGCCCAGCGATGGGCGACGGCGCCTCAGTCTCGCGCTGCCAGCGCGCCGGCGGCAATTCGCTGACCGTCCCGCCTGGATGTGCCGAGGCCGGTTGTTTCCACTGCGGCGTGCATACGACATATTGGTCCGCAATCGCCTCGTGATCGCCCTCTTTCTCGCGCTGGAAATACAGGTAGCAAATGCTGAGCGCGCCGGTGCGATAATCGACGCGAAACACGCCCCCCTCCTGCTCGTGACGCGTCGCGATGAGCCCATAATCGCTGGGCTCCTGCTTGGTCGCGCCGTCGCCGCTGCGATAGCAGGAGGTGACGCCGAACGCGCCCGGGCCGACATCGGTCCGGCCTGGATTGTGGGCGAACTGGCAGGCGATGACGTCGCCGGTCAGTTTATCCAGGCGGTAGACCAGAGATAGATTGATCTGCGGCGCAGCCAAAAATTCGAATTGGGCCGCCGTCGGCGCAAGGCGCAAGCGCGCAGGCGGCGAGCGCCGCGATCCCGAATAGTGAAGTCTTCGCCAACATGCTGACCTCCGCGAGCCGCAAATCACGTGAGGTCAAGATGGAGCCGAGCGCCTTCACAAATCGTTAAGGCTAACGGCGAATGACCCGTCAGGCTGTCAGGATCTCTTTGCTCGCGACGGTCGAGTTCGGCGTTGAGCCGATAGACGAGCGGAACGCCGGTCGCGAGCTCCATTGTCGGAATCGTCTCGGGCGTGAGCCGGTCGAGCACCATGACAAGCGCGCGCAGGCTGTTGCCGTGGGCCGCGACCAGGACGCGCTTGCCGCCAAGAACCGAAGGAAGAATGTTCTGGCAATAATAGGGAAGAGCGCGCGCCACCGTGTCTTTCAGACTTTCGCCGCCGGGCGGTTGGATGTCGTAGCTGCGCCGCCATTTGTGGACCTGCTCCTCGCCCCATTTCTTGCGCGCATCGTCCTTGTTCAGTCCGACGAGATCGCCGTAATCGCGTTCGTTGAGGGCCTGATCCCGCTTCTCGGGCAGTCCGGTTTGCCCCATTTCCGCCAGCGCCAAATCGAGCGTGCGCTGGGCGCGGATGAGGGCCGAGGTGAAAGCGAGGTCGAAGGCAAGTCCCTGCGCCTTCATTCGGCGCCCGGCCGCCTTGGCCTCCTCGACTCCCTCAGGGCTCAAGTCGACGTCCCGCCACCCCGTGAAGAGGTTCTTGAGGTTCCATTCGCTCTGACCGTGGCGCAACAGGACAAGGAGACGATCGGCGGCCATGAGGGATTCGCCTTGTTTGGAGGATCAACCAAGGGCCTTACAAGCATGGCTCGCCGCTGGCGCCAACCCGAAAACAAAAAGACCGATCATTCGGAGCAGCTTTGTCGCCGGGCGCTCGGCGCAAGCGCGGGCTTCAGGGGAGCAAGCCGCGCCCGGGCGACCGCGCGAACGCCGACCGGGCGATGGACTTGCTTGATCGCCTCGACAATGTGGACGCCGGCGAACGGCAATCCAAGCGCTCCTCCAACCCGCTCGATCGTCGTTGCGGACCGCATCATGAAAGGCCGTCGGACTGGCGGGGCATAAAGCGCCTCGCCCCAGAAGACCGGCGAGAAGTCCGCCCGCTGAAGCAAGTCGCGAAGCTGGGATTTCGAATAGGGCAGCCCCTGTCCATAAGGTGTGCCGTCCGTGCGCGCCCAAACGCCCCGCCGGGAGGGAACGATCACGATCATACGCCCCTCCGGCGCGGTGATGCGCCACAGTTCTTCCATGAGCGCGTCCGGCCGATCGGCCGCCTCCAACGCGTGCGCGAGCAACAGCCGGTCGATGCAGCCGTCCGGCAGCGGCAACATCTGCGCGTCGACGAGCGCCGTCGCGCAACGGCCCGCTTCCGGCCAAACCGCGGCGCCCTGCTCCGCCGGCATCAAGGCCAGGCATCGGCGAGCGCCGTCGCGGAATCGTTCGAGATAGGGCGCGCCGTAACCCAAAGCGGCGACCGAGAGGCCGGCGCTCGTGTTCCAGCGCTCACGGACCACGCGCCCGATCAGCCTACGGGCGACGCTGCCGAGGGGCGAGCCGTAGAAGCTCTGCAAGTTGAGGACGTCGAGAGGCATCGATATCGGCCGGACGGGCTCCATGACTTTGAACGACCGCGGGACCTTTCGCAATGCGTGGGTGAGCCCAACCCGCGACGGGGAAAGCGCGGAGGAGAGACAGGCGCCGGGCGCGCGGTTATAAGGAAGCGAGCGGTCAGGGCGCGCGCCGGGCCTGAGCGCGCCCCGCGAACGTTAAGAACCGAAACCTTAAAATCGCCGAGCCTTTCGCCCATGACCATGAGCATTCATCAATATCTTTGCCTGACCGATAATTACGGCGCGCTCGTGCACGATTCGGCGACCGGGGCGACCGCCTGCGTCGACGTTCCGGAAGCCGGGCCCACTCTGGCAGCCTTGGCGGAGCGGGGTTGGAATTTAACCGACATCTTGATCACCCATCATCACGCCGATCACATTCAAGGCGTTCCGGACCTCAAGGCGAAATTCCCGAAGGCGAAGATATGGGGACCGGCTAAAGACGCGGCGCGCATCCCGTTTCTCGATCATGAGCTGAAGGAAGGCGACACGGCCCGCGTCGGATCGCTCGGAGCGAAGGTCATCGAAACCCCCGGCCATACGCTGGGCCACATCGCCTTTCATTTCGATGAGGACGATGTCGCCTTCTGCGGCGACACGCTGTTCTCCCTCGGTTGCGGCCGCGTGTTCGAGACGCCCCATGCGGTGATGTGGAGCTCGCTCATGAAGCTCACCGCCCTTCCCGGCGAGACCCGGATCTACTGCGGCCATGAATACACCGAGGCCAATGGGCGGTTCGCGGCGACCGTCGAACCCGGCAATCCGGTCCTGAAAGCTCGTATCGAGGAGGTCGCAAAACTGCGCGCCGCGCGGCAGCCGACATTGCCCACAACCATCGCGGCCGAACTTGCGGCCAATCCGTTTCTGCGGGTGGAGGAGCCGGCGATTCAGGCCGCTGTCGGCCTGGCGGGCGCGGAGCCTGCTGCGGTGTTCGCAGAGCTGCGAGTGCGCAAGGATCGATTCTAAGGCGTCTCCGTCTTCTTGGCCAAAGATTCCAGGCGCTTTTGCATGTCGGACAGCTGACTGCGCAGATCGTCGATATCGCCCTCGGAATTTGCCCTCTTGGGCATGGATTCTGTGGGTAGCGTCGCGCTGGCGAAGGGCGTGAACATCGCCAAAGCTTGATTGAACGCCGCGAAATTCTTCTTCGTCAATTCCTGCAAGGCGGCGAACGAGCCGGCTGAGAACGCCTCCGGACCGAACATGCGGCTTGCGGCTTCGCGCATCGCCTGCTGCTCACCGGAGAAGCGGTCGATCGAGAATTCCAGATAGCTCGGCAAGATCGCCTGCATGCTGTCGCCGTAAAAGCGGATCAGTTGCCGCAAGAACGTCGTCGGCAGCAGCGATTGCCCCTCAATTCCCTCTTGCTCGAAGATGATCTGGGTGAGTACCGAACGGGTGATGTCTTCATTGGTTTTCGCGTCGTAAACGATGAAGTCTTCGCCGGCTTTCACCATTTTCGCCAAATCAGCCAAGGTCACGTAGGCGCTGGAGGCCGTGTTATACAGGCGACGATTGGCGTATTTTTTGATTGTAGTCGGAGTGGAATTAGCCATGACATTGATGCCCGTCCGAGTGTGACGCCGAGTCGCGGGTCAACACAAGATAAGCGTTTTTTTGCGCAGCCCAAGCCTTTTTTGCGTTGCAGCGTAAGCCGGCGGCGCAATGAAACCGAAGAGGCGCCGATATGGGCGAGCTCTGAGCCAAAGCGTCGACCGATGAGCCAAGGCCATTGGCGCTCGTTATGACAGTCGCATCATTCTGAAGTCATGAGAAGTTACGCGTGAGCAACGCGGACGGCTCGGCTCGGCTTGAAATTCCGGGCGCGCCTTCTATAACCGCCGCTCGGGATCAGACGAATCATCGAAGTCAGCAGGGATAACTTTGAATCTACGAGTTCGTGTCCCTGGTTTTCGCTGGCGCGCTCTCGCTTATTGCCTCGGAAACGACCTCGACCTTTGGCGTTGTCGCGCAGACCACTGCGGTGGCCGTGGACGGAGGCCGCCCGGCGGTTCCGCCGCCTGGGAGGCTAGCCTCCGTCCCTCTCCTGCTTCCGAACACAGACCCCGCCGAGCGGTCCGCCAAGGTCGATCGAATGTGCGCAAAAGGCCGACGCTCAGGGTTTGCAGGGCAAAACGAGAAGACACTTCTTGCGCGAGTGCAAGCGCGGCTCATGAGGGGCGCGCTTAAGGCGACCGTGCTTGACTGAGGCGCCGGTCGACGAGCGGGTCGAAACGTTTCTCACCCCGCGAGACTGGCTGCGCTACGCAGTCGGTCGCTTTCTTTCTGCTGAACTCGCCTTCGGCCATGGCGCGACGACGGCGCTCGACGAGGCCGCCTTTCTCATCCTTGAAGGCCTCCGGCTGCCGATCGACACGCTCGATCCGTTTCTCGACGCGAGAACTCCTTCGTCATGAGCGCATGAGGCTTCTGGAGCTGATCGAGGCGCGCGTGACCACGCGCAAGCCCGCCGCCTACCTCGTCAACCGCGCCTACATCCAAGGCGTGCCTTTCTATGTCGATGAGCGGGTCATCGTCCCGCGCAGCCTGATTGGCGAACTGGTGATGACCGCTTTCGCCGGCGACAATGGGCTCGTCGGCGATCTGGAAGCTATCTCCTCAGTGCTCGACCTCTGCACGGGGGGCGGTTCACTCGCGATTCTCGCGGCGCGCGTCTTCCCCAAGGCGGTGATCGAGGCGGTCGACATCTCGCCAAGCGCGCTGGAAGTGGCCGCGCGCAACATCGACGAGCACGGCCTTCAGGATCGCATCGCGTTGAAGCAAGGCGATCTCTTCGCACCCGTCGAGGGGGTCCGCTTCGACTTGATCCTGACGAACCCGCCTTACGTCGACGCGGCGGCGATCGCGCGCTTCCCTCCCGAATATGCCGCCGAGCCGATGGTTGCGCATGGCGGCGGAACGGACGGGCTCGACATCGTGCGCCGGATCCTGCGCGAGG
This sequence comes from uncultured Alphaproteobacteria bacterium, assembly GCA_963725195.1. GTDB lineage: Bacteria > Pseudomonadota > Alphaproteobacteria > Rhizobiales > Beijerinckiaceae > Roseiarcus. The sequence goes on from CAVRXX010000021.1 coordinate 32,061, forward strand.
CCACTCAGCATCTAACCGCGGGCGGGACGCTCGTGTGCGAGGTGGGCGGCGCGCGCCAGCGGCTCGAGCATGAATTCCCGCATCTGCCGTTCGTCTGGCTCGACACCGAGGACACGTCGGGCGAAGTGTTCCTTTTGCGCGCCGCCGATTTCGGCGCGGCGAAGCCCCGAGCAAGAGGCCGGCGATAGAGGCCGGACCCAGGGTAAGCGCCGAGAGCCGTCACATAAGCGCGCTGTCTGGCGGGCACACGCGCTTGCTTCTTAAGAAAAAGATGGGCGTCCCGCAATTTTCGAGTCCGTTTCGAGCGATTCCAAAGGCTTGCGGCGCCATTTCCGAGTCAGCTCTCCGAGCGAGACAAGCGCCGCGGTGAGTGCTGCCGCGGCCGACGTACTCTGCTATTGTGCTGGGGGCGGACGCCGCGGCGGCTCTTTTTCGACCTCTGTCGCAAAAGAGCGTCAGCAATCCCGGGATCGCCACATCTCCGGCCTACCAAACCCAGAACTCCCTTGCCGAGACCTGCGACCATGATAGCCCGTGAACTAGCCTCGACGACGCGGCCTAACGCGAGCCTCTTCGATTTCAACGCGCGCGCGGTCCAACCCACGACCCCCTTCTGGATCGCGATGTACGTCGCGAGCGGCCTTGGAACAAATCTCGGCGATCTCTACGCTCAATACTTCGCCCTCGGCCTCGTCGCGTCATTCCTCCTGACCATGATCGTGAGCGCGATCCTCATCTACGCTGATCTCAAGAACAGCACGAAGACCGAAACCTTCTTTTGGATCGCCATCGTCATATTCCGAGCCGGCGCGACCAACGTCGGCGATTTCATCACCCACAACCTCCACGTCAGCTACGCGCTCGCAAGCCTCATTCTCGCCGCCGCCACGATCGCCGCCGGCGCTGCGACACGGCCTGCGCCAGGCGGGGCGTCTCCGATGATCGATCTCCGTTATTGGGGGGCAATGTTTATCGCCGGCGTGTTCGGCACCATCTTCGGCGATCTCGTCGCTCATGCGACGACTTTCTTCGCTGCTTTCCTTATGCTCGGCGGAGCCCTTATCTTGGTCATATGCGCCCGCCGGCGCTTCGCTCCGGCCGCAATCATCGGCTACTGGAGCATCGTTCTTGTCGAGCGGGCCGCGGGAACCCCGCTGGGCGACTGGCTCGACTCGAGGCATGGCCTTGGGCTTGGTTTGCCGATCGCGAGCACGATCACGACGGCGCTTCTTCTTGCGGCGCTGGAATGGCGGCGCAGGGCGACATCTGCACGCCCCTGACAAAAATCAGGGAAAGCAATTGATCAAGCTCAGGCCCTACCAGCACAGGAGGAGCGGGCGCAGACAGCTTTAGGTGGCCCACGTCCGAGCATCCACCGTCTCTCCCCACTGTTGCCGGGACCGGGTAGACTGGTCGTCAATACGCCGCCCATTCGCCGAGGCGAGCCATGCAAGCCCAGGAAACGCCCAAAAGCGGAGTCGCCACACGGCTTGTCGCCGCCATCAGAGCCTTCGCGCGGTCCCAGGTCGGGTGGAGAGCGAAACTGATATTCGCCGCGATCGTCGTCCTCCTCATCGGGGCGAACGGCCTCAATGTCGCGAACAGCTACGTCAACAGGAATCTGATGTCCGCAATCGCCGAGCGGCACTTCGGCGACTTCGTCCGGCAGGCGCAGTTCACGATCGCGGTCTTCGCGGCGTCCACGATCGTCGCAGTTCTGGCGCGCTTCGCCGAGGAGCGGCTAGGACTGCTGTGGCGCGAGTTCATGACCGAGCGCGCCGTCGCCACGTATATGGCGAACGGAACTTACCATCGCCTGGCGATATCGGACGAGCTCGCAAACCCGGATCAGCGGATCGCCGAGGACGTGCGCGCGTTCACGGCGACCACGCTCTCCTTCGCGCTCATGGCGATGAATAGCGCCTTCACGATCCTTTCCTTTTCCGGCGTTCTTTGGTCGATCAGCCCCCTGCTCTACGCGATCTCCGTCGCTTACGCCGCGCTCGGCTCATACCTGACGATCAAGCTCGCTCGGCCGCTCGTTAAGCTGAACAGCGACCAGCTCGACCGCGAGGCGAGCTTCCGCTCTGCTCTCATTCATGTTCGCGACAATTCCGAGGCTATTATGCTTGGAGGTGAAGGTGAGCGGGAAGCCGCCGGGATTGGAGAGCGGCTCGATCGACTGGCTGAGAATTTCCGGCGCATCACTTCGGTCAACCGCAATGTCGGATTCTTCTCGACCGGATACAACTGGCTGATTCAGCTCATTCCGATTCTGATCATCGCGCCCGCCTTCATGCGCGGCGAGATCGAGTTCGGCGTGATCACCCAATCGGCAATGGTGTTCACGACCCTCGTCGCCGCATTCTCCCTGGTTGTCACCCAGTTTCAGTCGTTGTCGACATATGCTGCGGTTATCTCGCGGCTAGGTTCTCTGCTTGACGCGTTCGAGAGCGAAGCCCCCGCTTCGGCTTCGGGATCGGCGTAGGGAAGGCTCGGGCACGGCTGGCTGGGTCCAAGACGGGACGCGAAAATCACGCCTGACCGGAACGGCGGGCGGCCGGATTATCCCGACGACAGATGTGCGGGTGCGCGCCCGCGAACATAGGCCACGCCCGCAAGGCCGGCGAAGCCCAAGAGCATCAGTCCCCAAGTCGATACTTCCGGAACAGGGAGGATGGACGCCGTCACGTCGGAAAGGCTGCTGCTATAGATCGTTAACTGGCCACCGCTCAGCGAAACGGTCAGGGGACCGGGTCCCGCGAAACTGAAATTGTACTGATCGTCGGAAAACACGGTCGGCGATGGGTCGCCCGCCTGGAACGAGGCGGTTGAGGATCCGAAGACAGAGTTGATCGCCCCAGCCGGAGAAGTGCGGAAGAAGCCCGCACTATAGGGAGCTGGGCCGCCGAAGGTCGCCCAAGACGGATCGCTCAAGAGGATGCGCAAAGCGCCTGGCTCCTCGTTATAAAGCTCGTCGATCGCGCCGATGAGAAAGGTGGGGGATAAGGCGGTGTAAATGTAGGCTCCAGTGTTCCACTGGTCTGCGCTGGAAGTGTCGAACTCTGCGGTGATCGTCAAAGGCGTGCCGGCGGGAAGGGACCCCTGGCCAGTGAAGCCGGACAAGGGAGCACTCCCTTCGTTCAAGGTAGCGCTGTAAACGAGTTCGAATTTCTCGGCGCTCGCGGGGCCGCAACCGACCGACATCAACGCGAACACCGCGCCGCAGCTCATCAACCATCGGCTTCTAAGGAAGCTATGCATCACGTCCTCCGCGCGCGCACGCTCGATAAATTGAAAAAGTAACCGTAGAGAGCAGTAAATATGGCGCGACAATCGTTTGTGAAAATGCGCCGTCTTGGCGGACTTGGCAAGCTAATCTTTCTGTCGAGCCAGCTCCTTTGGGGGGATGGAACGTCTATTCCGCCACCTCGCGCATCGCCTCGCGCATGGCGGCGCGCAGTTCGTCGATCGAGGTCAGCCGGCCCTCGCGCTCGACATGCCAGAAGGTCCAGCCGTTGCAGGCGGGCAGCCCCTGCAGCAGCGCGCCGATCTTGTGGATCGAGCCGACAGCAGGGCCGGCGGCGAGCGCGCCATCGGCTCGCACCAGAGCGCTGTGGCGCCGCGCCGCGTCGACCAACCGCTCGCCTGGGCGCGCGAGTCCAGCTTCGACGACGCTCGAAAAAGCCACGCGAGGCTCGCTGCGGCGCGTCGGCGCGACCGCAAGCGCCGCCTCGGGCAAGGGCTCGACCGCATCGATACGTTTGCGCGCCGCTTCGGCGTAAGCCGAATCCCGCTCGATGCCGATGAACGACCGGCCCAGCCGCCGGGCAACGACTCCGGTGGTGCCGGAGCCAAAGAAAGGATCGAGCACCAGATCGCCCGGGTTGGAAGCCGCCAGCAAAACCCGGGTCAGCAGCGCTTCGGGCTTTTGCGTCGGGTGAGCCTTTCGCCCGCTCTCGTCCTTTAGCCGCTCCGCCCCGGTGCAGATCGGCAAAAACCAGTCGGAACGGACCTGCACGTCCTCGTTGCCAGCCTTCAGGGCCTCGTAATTGAACGTATAGGCCTTGGCCTCGGGGCCGCGCGCCGCCCAGATCATGGTCTCGTGGGCGTTGGTGAAGCGGCGGCCGCGGAAGTTCGGCATCGGATTGGCCTTGCGCCAGACGATGTCGTTGAGGATCCAGAAGCCGAGATCCTGTAAGATGGCGCCGACGCGGAAGATGTTGTGATAGGAGCCGATCACCACGATCGTCGCGGCGGGCTTCATCAGCCGCCGGACGGCCATGAGCCACTCGCGCGTGAACCCGTCGTATTCGGCGAAATCGGCGAACTTGTCCCAGGCGTCGTCCACCCCGTCGACCAAGCTCTGGTCGGGACGCGACAACGCGCCTTCGAGCTGCAGGTTATAGGGAGGATCAGCGAAGACGAGATCAACCGAGGCCGAAGGAAGCCTCATCATTTCCGCAACGCAGTCGCCGATGAGGATCGCATCGCGAGGAGGGGAAGTCTCCTCGCCGAGCGCCTTAAGCATTGCGGCCGGGCGTTTCGCCTCGGCGGCCCCAGTACGCGAAACCTGAAGCTGGGCGGGGAGGCGGAACGCTCCGGCACGCGCGATACGCATCAACGCAACCACTCGACGCATGAGCCAGATCGTTCGAACCGGCGCGTCGTTTATGCTCGGTTTAAAGTAAAGGTCCGGTTATGCCCCCGGCCATGCCGCTGTGTCGTTTTCGTACGGCTTAAGTCGTTCTAAAGGATATTCGACTTCAACCCTTTTGAAACCTTTTTGGGCCGCGGATCATTGTTCTTCCGGCCCAAGTCGAAACGAGCGCCGGTGATAGGGGCATGGGCCCGCCGAGGCCAAAGCTCGACGATGCCCGACGGTAGCATAGCCGACATGCTCGGCGAAGCCATATTGTGGGAATTCGAGCCCAAGATTGCGCATCAGCGCGTCCCGCATTGTCTTGGCGACAATCGAGGCGGCGGCGATCGACATCGAGAGAGCGTCCCCATCGATGATCGGGCGCGCCGGGCAGATGAGGCCATCCGGCAGATCGCGGCCGTCGATCAGGACAAAGTGCGGACGCACGCTCAAGGCGGCGACCGCTCGCGCCATGGCGCGTAGCGCGGCGCCGCGAATGTTGAAGAGGTCGATTTCTTCGACGCTGGCGAAGACGACGGAGACGCTCAGCGCCTTGGCGAAGATGATCTCGCATAACGATTCGCGAGCCGGCGCCTGGAGCACCTTCGAATCGTTGAGCCCATCGGGCAGATCGTCGGGATCGAGAATGACCGCGGCCACCCCGACCGGTCCGGCGAGCGGGCCGCGCCCGACTTCATCGACGCCAGCGACCCATCGATGGCCGTTGGCGAAGGCCTCGCGTTCGAAATCGAAATGGGGCGTGACGATGGTGGGACGCGGCGGCGGAGCGGCCTTTTTCTTTGCGTTCTTCACGCCGCTCCTCGCAGAATCATCGCCGTCTCGTCGGCAAGCTATCGCAGCCACGGCGGGCGAGCCAAGGTCGAGACCCGAAAAGCCGGTGGAAAGAGAGCCGGCGCGCTGGCCTGTCCGGGGTTGGGTTATTCTGGGGCCATGGAAATCTCCGACCCTTTCCTGGAACGCATCTCTGCCGCTCTCACTGCGGTTCCGGGGGTCGTCGCCGTGACGCTGGGCGGGTCGCGGGCGACAGGCGCCGCGCACGTGGCCTCGGACTATGACGTCGGCCTTTACTTCGGCGAGCGCGTCGGGCTCGACGTTCGGCGCCTGCTCGAGGTCGTGAAGGGCCTGGTCGGCGATCCAGCGGCCGCAAAAGTGACCGAGGTTGGCGGTTGGGGGCCGTGGATTGTGGGCGGCGGCTGGCTCACGATTGCCGGCAATAAGGTTGACCTGCTCTATCGGCCGATCGAGTTGGTCGAAAAGGTCATTCGCGACTGCCGGGACGGCCGCATCAGCATGGACTATCAGCCGGGACATCCGCATGGCTTCTGCTCGGCGATCTGGATGGGCGAAGTCGCGCTTTGCCGGCCACTCGGCGATTCTGAGGGCGCCCTCGCTCGATTGAAGGCGATGACGGCTCCCTACCCGGACAAATTGCGTGAGGCGCTGATTCGCCGCTTCCAGTGGGAGATTCTGTTCAGCATCGAGAACGCGCAGACGGCTATCCCAAAGGGCGATCAGAGCGTACATCGCCGGATGCGCGTTCCGCGCTCTCGCTTGCGCCGCGCAGGTCCTCTTCGCCGTCAACAGGCGTTATCTCATCAATGAGAAAGGCGCGGTCGCCGCGGCGGCGCGGCTGCCGCTGACCGTGGGCGATCTCACGGAGCGGACGCATGGCGTGTGGCAAGCGATCGGGCTTCGCGCGTTTGACGCGGCCCTCGGCGAACTCATCTCAATTGAGCGCGAACTTGCGGGCCTGACCGAATCGGCGCGGTAGGTCTGCGCGCGTAAATGCGCCGCCGCGCGATTTCGTATATCAGACGGCCCATGACCATCGGCGCGATTCGCATTCTCGGCGTCGATCCCGGCCTCCGGGCGACTGGCTGGGGCGTGATCGAGGCCGTCGGTTCGCGGCTAAGCTTCGTCGGCTGCGGCTCGATCGAGACCCCAGCCGCTGCAGCGCTGGCCGACCGTCTGGCGACCATTCACCGGTCGTTGGCAGGGCTCGTCGAGCGCGAAGCGCCGCATGAGGCGGCGATCGAGGAGACGTTCATAAACCGCGATCCGCAGTCGGCGCTGAAGCTCGGGCAGGCGCGCGGCGTCGCGCTCGCGGCCTTGGCTCTGACTGGCCTGCCGGTCGCGGAATACGCCGCCAATCTCATCAAGAAGACGGTCGTCGGCGTCGGGCACGCGGAAAAGCGGCAGGTGGCGATGATGGTGAGAATGCTGTTGCCCGCTTCGACCGCGTCGACTTCGGACGCGGCTGACGCGCTCGCCGTCGCGATCTGCCACGCCCAGCATCGCGTGGCGCGGGCGAGAGGCGCGGCATGATCGGCAAGCTCAAGGGCACGATCGACAGCGTCGAGGAAGAGGCCTTGATCCTTGACGTCAACGGCGTCGGCTATCTCGTCGCCGCTTCGGCCCGCACCCTGCGTGCAATCCCGGCTGTCGGCGAGTCGGCGGAGCTCTTGATCGAGACGCATGTGCGCGAAGACGCGATCCGGCTTTACGGATTCCTCACCGCCGGCGAGCGCGATTGGTTTCGCCTGCTGCAGAGCGTGCAGGGGGTTGGCGCCAAGGTCGCGCTGGGAATTCTCGGCGCCTTGTCAGCCGAAGCTTTAAGCACGGCGGTGGTGAGGCAAGACAAGGCGATGATGGCGCGCGCGCCGGGAGTCGGCCCGAAGCTCGCCGCTCGCCTCGTGCTCGAGCTCAAGGACAAGGCCCCAGCTTTTGCGGTCGCAGATTTCGTCCATGGGGAATCGGGTCTCGAGCGTGTGCCCAAGCTCGCCAAAGCCGCCGAGGACGCCGTCCTCGCCCTCGTCAGCCTCGGTTACGCCCAGCCGCAGGCCGCAGCCGCCGTGGCCAGGATTTCCGCTCAGCTCGGACCGGCGGCCGAGACCGCCGCGCTCATCCGCGCGGGCTTGAAGGAACTGGCGCAGTAAGTGTTTTACGATATCATGAACGATAAGTGATGGGTAAGAAAATGAGCGCGACATCGAAACTCTCCTCGAAGTACCAGATCTCAATTCCCGAGACCGTTCGGGAGCGCCTGGCTTGGCGACCCGGCCAGAAGATTGCGTTCATCGACAAAGGTCACAGCGTGGTGATGGTCCCGGTGCCGGATCGCGAGGCGCTCGCGGGCATGGCGCGCGGCGCTAACACCGATAATTACCGCGACCGCAACGATCGATATTGATGCGCGTCGTCTATGTGGCCAAGGGGAGGCAATGAGCGGCCGTCCCTTCTTTGTCCCGATGATTGGCATCGTGCTCTTGTTCGCAGGCCTGGGTCCGGCGGTCGGCGGAGCGCTGTTCATTCCTCTTTCGGTCGTCTTCAGGACGCCGACTGACCTTGAGGCGATCGGGCTTGTGGTTTTGATCACCACGGTGTTCGGCCACGCCCTCGGGCTGATCGCGGCCTATCTCGTCGGCGTCGCGCCTGCCGCGGCCACCGGGTTTCTTTATGCGCTCTGGGACGCCGTTGCGCCGGAGCGCGCCCCGCGCGCGCTCGTCGCCGCTCTCATCGGCGGCCTCATTGTCTATGGCCTCCTTTTGCGCCTCAATCCTGTCTGGGCGTCGCTCGAGATGACGATCAAGACCAACATGAGCGGAGACGCCGGCGAATGGGCGTTTCCGGGCCGCATCGGCGTCACGCTTGGCCACGCTTTTGTCGCTTGCGCCGCCATCGCGGGCCTTGTCTGCGCCTTCGTCGCAAACCTCATCGGACTCACCACGCGCCGGGAATTGACCTTAGCGGATCGCCTTCATCCCCCGGGCGAAGGCGGCTGAGGTGGCCGAAGCGCCCCGCCGGCTCGTCTCAGCCGAGAAGCGTCCCGAGGACGACACGGCGGTCCGCCCGCAGTTCCTGGCCGATTTCGCCGGCCAGGAAGCGGCGCGCAAGAATCTTGGAGTCTTCATCCAATCCGCCAAATCGCGCGGCGAGGCGCTCGATCACGTGCTGTTCGTCGGCCCGCCGGGCCTCGGCAAGACGACGCTCGCGCAGATCGTCGCACGCGAGCTCGGCGTCAATTTCCATTCGACCTCAGGCCCGGTCATCGGCAAGGCGGGCGACCTCGCGGCGCAGCTCACCAATCTCGAGCCGCGGGACGTGTTGTTCATCGACGAGATTCACCGCCTCAATCCGGCGGTCGAAGAAATTCTTTACCCGGCGATGGAGGATTTCCAGCTCGACCTCATCATCGGCGCGGGGCCCGCGGCCCGCTCGGTGAAGATCGATCTCGCCCAGTTCACCCTGATCGGCGCGACGACGCGGGCCGGGCTCATCACCACGCCGTTGCGCGATCGTTTCGGCATTCCGATCCGACTCAATTTTTACACGACCGAAGAGCTGCAGGGCATCGTTGCGCGCGCCGCCAGAGTGATCGGCCTGGCGCTAGCCGATGACGGCGCGAACGAAATCGCCAAGCGCTCGCGCGGCACGCCTCGCATCGCCGGGCGCCTGCTGAGACGCGTGCGCGATTTCGCCGTGGTCGAAGGCGCAAGGAGCGTGACGCGGGCGCTCGCCGACCGCGCGCTTAAGTTGCTCGATGTCGATGCGATCGGGCTCGACGAGATGGATCGACGCTATCTCGATGTCATTGCGGTCAAGTTCGGCGGAGGACCGGTTGGCGTTGAAACCATCGCCGCCGCACTCTCCGAGCCGCGCGACGCGATCGAGGACATCATCGAGCCCTACCTCATCCAGCTCGGTTTCGTGCAGCGCACGCCGCGCGGGCGCCTCTTGACGTCGCACGCCTTCCGTCATCTCGGCCTCGCCGAGCCGCGGCGCGAGGGGCCGCAGCCGACCCTGTTCGAAGAGGACTGAAGTGGGACCCGATTTCGTAGAACCAGATCCGTCATTGCGAGCGCATCGAAGCAATCCAGGGAACATCGGTCGCCGTGCGGTTCTTCTGGATTGCTTCGTCGCCATAGCCCATCCGGAGGGACGGGCGTCCTTCGACGCCCTATGGCTCCTCGCAATGACGCCATGAAAGCGAAGGTCGCCTCGCACGTCGTGAGCTTCCTCGAGGCGCTCGCCTCCGAGCGCGGCGCGAGCGTGAATACGATTGAGGCGTATCGGCGCGATCTCGCCGATTACGAGGCCTATCTGAAGGCCAAGGGAATGGACCCGCTGAAGGCGGACGCAACGCATGTGCGCGGGTTTCTCGCGGCCCGCGGCGCGCAGAAGCTCAGCGCCGCATCGCTGGCGCGCCGTCTGTCGGCGATCCGCCAGTTTCACAAGTTTCTTTACGCCGAAGGCTGGCGGCGCGATGACCCGACGCTGGCGGTCGAGGGCCCGCGCCGATCGCGACCGCTGCCGAAGCTCTTGAGCATGGCCGAGATCGAGCGCCTGATCGCGACGGCGCGGGAAGGCCTCGAGGTCGCAGAGCGCCCGCTGCGCGATCGCCTGGACGCCGCGCGCATCGCTTGTCTCATCGAGCTCATCTATGGGTCGGGCTTGCGCGTGTCGGAAGCCTTGAGTCTCAAGAAGTCGGTCGCGACGGCCAAGGCTCCGCTCATCGCGGTGCGCGGCAAGGGCGACAAGGAGCGCCTGGCGCCGCTGTCGGGTCCCGCCCGCGCCGCGATCAGCGTCGTTCCGCGCCCTGCTCGATCAAGTGTCGCCCGGGCATGGCGACGAGCCCCTGGCTGTTTCCCGCCTCGAGCGCGAGCGGCCATATGACGCGCCAGGCCTTCGCGCGCGATCTCAAGCGCGTCGCCACGGCGGCCGGCCTTGCATCCACGCGCGTGAGCCCGCACGTGCTTCGCCACGCCTTCGCCAGTCACCTGTTGCAGAACGGCGCGGACCTGCGCGTCGTTCAGGATCTGCTCGGCCATGCCGATATCGCGACGACGCAGATCTACACCCATGTGCTCGACGAGCGCGCCAAGGCGATGGTGCGCGATCTGCATCCCATGAACGACGAGGGGGAAAGCGGATGACGGCCGAGCGCCAGCCTTGGCGCGCGACGCCGGAGGGCGTCATCGTGTTCTGCCGTCTGACCCCAAAGGGCGGGCGCGACGCGATCGACGGCGTGGCTCAGCTTGCGGACGGGTCGTCCGTGCTTGCGGGGCGCGTGCGATGCGCCGCTCAGGGTGGCGAAGCCAACCGCGCTTTATGCGCGCTCCTGGCGGAGCGGCTCGGCGCGCCAAGCTCGAGCGCGCGGATGGTCGCCGGCTCGAAGAGCCGGCTCAAGCAGGTCGCGGTTTCGGGCGATCCGGCGGCCCTTATCGCCAGGCTGGAAGCGCTGTCGGCGAACCGCGAATGACCGAGGCCGCTTTGCGCGGCGCCATTGCGCCGAAAGCGAAAAAGGGCTTCGATGGCGCAAAGCTCGTGTTCGCGAGCAAGTCGCTTTAGGAGAAGATCCCATGAAAGCGCTCACCTTCGCCGGCGTTGCGCTGGCCGCGTTGTTAGCGGGCGCAGGCTTCGCTTCGGCGAAGACCCTGGTCTATTGCTCCGAAGGCAGTCCGGAGAATTTCACTCCGGCGATCAACACCACCGGCACGAGCTTCGACGCCGCGCGTCCCGTCTACAATCGCCTGACTGAATTCAAGCGCGGCACGACCGACGTCGTCCCCGGCCTCGCCGAAAGCTGGGAAGTCACCGACGGCGGCAAGACGATCACCTTTCACTTACGCAAGGGCGTGAAGTTCCATTCGCTGAAGGACTTCAAGCCGACGCGCGACTTCAACGCCGACGACGTCTTGTTTTCCTTCGACCGGCAGTGGAAGCCCGACAATCCCTATTACAAGGTCTCCGGCGGCAAGTATGACTACTTCAACGACATGGACATGCCGAAGCTGCTCGATTCAGTGGAGAAAACCGACGATTACACCGTCGTCATGAAGCTGAACGAGCCGAATGTCGCGATCCTCGCCAATCTGGCGATGGACTTCATGGCGATCGGGTCGAAGGAATACGCCGACTTCCTGCTCAAGAAGGGGACGCCCGAGCAGTTCGACCAGGCGCCGGTCGGCACCGGCCCGTTCTCGTTCGTCTCATACCAGAAGGATTCCGTCATCCGCTACAAGGCGAACAAGGACTATTACGGCGAGAAGCCGCTCGTTGACGACCTCGTCTTCGCCATCACCCCTGACCCCACGGCGCGCTACGCCAAGCTCAAAGCCGGCGAGTGCCATGTCAACGCCTATCCCCGGCCGGCCGACCTCGCCGAGATGGAGAAGGATCCGACCCTCAAGGTGATCAGCATGCCGGGTCTCAACGTCGCCTATTGGGCTTTCAACGTCACCAAGCCGCCGCTCGGCAAGAAGGAGGTGCGACAGGCGCTCGCGATGGCGATCGATCGCGACGCGATCATCAAGGACGTCTATCTCGGCGCAGGGTCGAAGGCGACGACGCTGATCCCGCCCACGATGTGGGCCTTCAACGACAAGATTCCGGACGTGCCCTATGATCCGGAGAAAGCCAAGGCGATGCTGGCTGCGGCCGGCGTCAAGACGCCGCTTGACATCGATCTCTGGTATCAGCCGGTGTCGCGGCCCTATAATCCCAATGGCAAGCGCATCGGCGAGATGATGCAGGCCGATCTCGCCAAGATCGGGGTCAACGCCAAGCTCGTCACCTATGAATGGGGCGAGTATCGCAAGCGCCTCGCCAATGGCGAAGAGATCACCGCCCAGTACGGTTGGACGGGAGATAACGGCGATCCGGACAATTTCTTCTTCTTAAGAGGCTGCCCCGGCGGCAAGCCGGGCGACAGCAACCCGACAAAATGGTGCAACGCCGAGTTCGACGAACTGCTGGCGAAGGCCCGCACCCTGACGAACCAGGCCGATCGGGCGAAGCTCTATTCGCGTATGCAGGAGATCGAACACGACGAAGCCCCGGAGCTTCTGCTCGCGCATTCCATCGTTTTCGAATCGATGCGCTCAAACGTGGTAGGCTACAAGCAGAGTCCGCTTGGCACACATGCGTTCGAGGGCGTCGACCTTCAGTGAGGCCGGTCCGGGCTCCGCCCGCCATGATGCGAGCGGGGGCCCGTTGGTTTCGGATCGGCCATGCTCGCCTACTTCCTTCGCCGCATCGCGCTGACCATCCCGACCTTTCTGGCGCTGATGTTCCTGACCTTCGCCGCGATCCGTCTCGTGCCGGGCGATCCGGTGGAGGTGAGGACCGGCGAGCACGGCATGTCGCCCGAGCGGCTCGCCTACTTCCGCCATGAGCTCGGACTCGACCAGCCGGTGTGGAAGCAGTTCCTCGACTATGTCTGGAAGCTCCTGCACGGCGACTTCGGCGTCTCGCTTTCGACGCAACAAAGCGTGCTCAAGGAATTCCTAACCCTGTTTCCCGCGACGCTCGAACTATCCTTCTTCGCCATGCTGTTTGCGATCGCAATCGGCGTGCCAGCGGGCGCGATCGCCGCGGTCAAGCGCGGCAGTTTCTTCGACCAGGCGCTGATGACGATTTCGCTGTTCGGCTATTCGATGCCGATCTTCTGGTGGGGCTTGCTGCTCATCATGTTCGTCTCGGTCACGCTCGGTATCCTGCCCGTGTCGGGCCGGGTCGATCTTGTCAATTACTATTACGACCAGCCGACCGGATTCATGATCGTCGACGCGCTCCTTTCCGATCAGAAGGGCGCGCTCCTCGACGCCCTGCGTCATCTCATCCTGCCGTCGATCGTGCTCGGCACCGTGCCGCTCGCGGTCATCGCGCGCATGACCCGATCCTCGATGCTCGAAGTGCTCAGCGAAGATTACGTGCGCACCGCGCGCGCCAAGGGGCTGTCCCCTGCCCGAGTCATCGGCGTTCACGCTTTGCGCAATGCGCTCTTGCCGGTGGTGACCGTGATCGGCCTCTCGATTTCGAGTTTGATGGCCGGCGCGGTGCTGACGGAGACGATCTTCTCCTGGCCAGGGGTTGGCCATTGGCTCATCGATTCCATCGGCCGGCGCGACTATCCGGCGCTGCAGGGCGGCGTCTTGCTCATCTCCGCCGTCGTCGTTTTGGTCAACCTGATCGTCGATCTCGTCTATGGCGTCATCGATCCCAGGATACGCCATGCCCGCTGACTTGGCCGCGCTGACAACGCCGATCGGCGACGACGCGGCGGCCGTCCTCGGTGAGCCTTCGCCGCTCGCGTCGTTCTGGGCCGCGTTCCGGGAAAACAAAGGCGCGGTGTTCGGTCTCGCCGTCTTTGGCGTGATCGTTCTCTTGGCTCTGACGGCGAGCGTCGTCGCGCCCCACTCGCCAATCGAGCAATTCCGCGACGCCGTGCGCGCGCCGCCGGTTTGGTACGCGGGCGGCTCGTGGCGCTTTCCGCTGGGGACCGATGGCGACGGCCATGACATGCTGTCGCGCCTCATCTTTGGGGCCCGGGTGTCGCTGTTCATCGGGCTTTCCGTGATGTGCGTATCTTTCATTGTCGGCGTCGCGCTCGGACTCGCGGCGGCGATGGCCGGACCGGTGGTCGACGTCGCCATTACGCGGCTCATGGATTTAATCATGTCGGTCCCAAGCCTGGTGCTCGCCGTGCTTGTTGTTGCGGTGCTTGGGCCAAGCCTCGCGAACACCATCATCGCGGTGACGATCGTCTACCTGCCGGGCTACGTGCGGCTCGCGCGCGCTTCCGCGCTGGGTGAACTCGGCAAGGACTACGTGACCGCCGCGCGCGTGGTCGGCGTCGGGCCGCTCCGGCTCGCCACGTCGACCGTGCTGCCAAACTGCCTCGCTCCCCTTATCGTGCAGGCGGCGCTCGGCGTATCAAGCGCCATTCTTGAGGCGGCGGCGCTCGGCTTCCTCGGCCTTGGCGCCCAACCGCCGACGCCGGAATGGGGCGCGATGCTGGCCGACTCGCGCGAATTCATTCAGTCCAATCCTTGGATCGTCGCTTTCCCGGGCTTGGCCATCCTCATCACGGTCGTCGCCATCAATCTGACGGGCGACGGCTTGCGCGATGCGCTCGACCCGAAGATGCGGAGAGGCTGATGGCGCCGCCCCTCCTCGAGATCCGCGACCTCTCCGTCTCGTTCGCGACGCGGCACGGCGCGTTCTCGGCGGTGGATGGGTTCGACCTCACGCTCGAGCGCAATGAAGTGCTGGCGGTCGTGGGCGAATTGGGGTCCGGCAAGTCGGTGGCGATGCTGGCAGCGATGGGTCTATTGCCGGCGACCGCAACGGTGTCCGCCGACCGCATGGCCTTCGACGGGGCGAATCTTCTGTCGATGAGCGCGGACACGCGCCGCCGGATCGCCGGCAAGGACATGGCGATGATCTTCCAGGAGCCGATGTCGTCGCTCAATCCATGCTTCACCGTCGGCTTTCAGATCGGCGAAACGCTTAAAGTCCACCTCAACCTCAAACGCGCCGAGCGCGAGAGGCGCATCGTCGAGCTTCTCGCCGAGGTCGGCATTCCCGATCCCGAACGCCGGCGCCATGCCTATCCCCATCAGCTCTCGGGAGGCATGAGCCAGCGCGTGATGATCGCGATGGCGCTCGCCTGCCGACCCAAGCTCCTGATCGCGGACGAGCCGACCACCGCGCTCGACGTCACCATCCAGGCGCAAATCCTCGATCTTCTGATGCGGGAGCGCCGTGACAACGGAATGGGGCTTGTGCTCATCACCCACGACATGGGGGTGGTCGCGGAAACCGCTGACCGGGTCATTGTCCAATACGCCGGGCAAGAGATGGAGACGAACCGCACGCGCGAGCTCTTCGCCGATCCGCATCATCCCTATACCGCCGCGCTTCTGACGGCGTTGCCTGAGCGGGCGAACGGACGGCGTCTGCCGGCAATTCCGGGTGTCGTGCCCGGACCATTCGACCGCCCGCGCGGCTGCGTCTTCTCGCCGCGCTGCGCCTTTGTTTTCGACGCCTGCCATGATTCCGAGCCGCCGCCAGCCACGGACTCCCTTGGCCGCGCGCGGTGTCTCACACCATTGGTCGCTGGGATTCCGAGCGTGCTTGAGCTGGAAGGATCAGGGCCATGAGCGCCATCCTCGAGGCGAGGGGCCTGACACGGGATTATTTCGTGTCGCGGGGCGCGTTCCGTGCACGCGCCACGGTCAAGGCGCTTAACGGCGTTTCCTTCTCGCTTCATGCCGGGCGCACGCTCGCGGTGGTGGGCGAATCCGGCTCGGGCAAATCGACGCTGGCGCGGCTCTTGACCTTAATCGAAAATCCGACCGCCGGCTCGCTTCTGATCGACGGCGAAGACGTCGCTCACGCAAGCGCGGCGAGAAGGGCGCGCCTCAGGCGGGAAATCCAGATCGTCTTCCAGAACCCCTACGGCTCGCTCAATCCGCGCCAGACGATCGGCAAGGCGCTCGAAGAGCCGCTGCTCGTCAACGCGACCCTGGGCGCCGCTGAGCGCAAGGCCGAGGCTCTGTCGATGATGGCCAAGGTCGGCTTAAGGCCGGAGTATTATCATCGCTATCCGCATATGTTCTCCGGCGGCCAGCGCCAGCGCATCGCAATCGCCCGCGCGCTCATGCTGAAGCCGAAGATCCTGGTGCTCGACGAGCCGGTGTCGGCGCTGGATGTTTCGATCCGCGCGCAGGTGCTCAACTTGCTCGCCGGCTTGCAGGAGGAGTTCGCTCTCGCCTATGTGTTCGTCTCGCACGATCTTTCGGTCGTGCGCCACATCGCCGACGAGGTGATGGTGATCTATCTCGGCAAAACGGTCGAACTCGGCGAGCGTGGCGCGGTCTTCGACCATCCGCAGCACCCTTACACGCAGGCGCTCCTGTCCGCGACGCCCGTGGCCGACCCGACCGCCTGGCGTCAGCGTATCCTGCTTTCCGGCGAGCCACCGTCGCCATTCGCGCCGCCGCCAGGATGTCCGTTTAATCCGCGATGCCGGCTTGCCTTCGATCGCTGTCGCGCCGAGGAACCGCCGCTCGAGCGCAAGCAGGGGCGCGGCGTCGCCTGCTGGGCTGTCGCGCCATGAGCGACGAGACTTACGACTTTATTGTGGTTGGCGCCGGCTCGGCAGGCTGCGTGCTCGCCAATCGCTTGAGCCGCGATCCCCGCAACCGGGTTCTCGTCATCGAGGCTGGCGGCCGCGACAATTGGATCTGGTTCCATATCCCCGTCGGCTATCTGTACGCGATCGGCAATCCGCGCGCGGACTGGATGTTCAAGACCGCGCCGGAGCCGAATTTGGGCGGGCGCTCGATCGCCTATCCGCGCGGCCGGGTGGTGGGCGGATGCTCCGCCATCAACGCCATGATCTACATGCGCGGCCAGGCGGCCGACTATGACGGCTGGCGCCAGCTTGGTCTTACCGGCTGGGGCTGGGACGACGTGCTGCCCTATTTCCTCCGTCAGGAGGACCATCAGCGGGGGCTTGGCGGAGCTGCATGGGGCGGGCGGCGAATGGCGGGTCGAGCGCCCGCGCGTGTCCTGGCCGATCCTCGACGCGGTGCGGGAGGCCGGGGTCGAAATCGGCATTCCGAAGATCGACGACTTCAATCATGGCGACAACGAAGGCTCGGCCTATTTCGAGGTCAACCAGCGCCGCGGGCGGCGTTGGAGCGCAGCGACAGCGTTTTTGAAGCCGATCCTCAGACGGCCGAACCTGCGGCTCGAGACCGGCGCGCATGTCGAGCGCATCCTGTTCGAAGGTCGCCGCGCCATAGGCCTGCGCTATAGCCAG
>CAVRXX010000022.1:0-28902 GCA_963725195.1 uncultured Alphaproteobacteria bacterium
GCGGCTTCGAAATCGCCCCAAGGGCCGGCGAACTCCACCGCCCAGTCGGTCGTGCAATGGTCGTCCATGACCTTCTTCTGCGCCGGGCTCAGCGATTTATATTTGTCCTTGTTCATCGAGAAGGTGAACACAGTGGTGTAGAGCGGCGCGTCGATATGGTATTTGACGACCTTGTCGATGCCGAACAGATAAAGCGAGCCCCAGGGGAACGTGATGGCGTCGGCGACGCCGCGCTCGAGAACCTCGCGCGCCTCCGGCGCCGAGGCCTGAACATTCGTGCCGCCGAGCTTCGTCACAAGCTCGGCGATCGTGCTCTGCGCCGGACGCACCTTCACCCCGCGCAGGTCCTGCGGCATGACGATCTTCTTGCGGGCAGAATGAAGGGCGCCGGGATCGTGAATGAAGGCGAAGCAGAAATGCGTGTCCTTCATCTCCGTTGGCGCATATTTGCGATACCATGAGTTGAGGGCAGCGGTTCCCTTGCGCGCGTCGCCGAACATGAACGGCATCTGGCCTATGGCGATAATCGGGAAACGGCCCGGCTGATAGCCGGGGTTGACGTAGGTGATGTCGGCGATGTCGTCGCGCGCCATGTCGTAGTGGTCGAACGCCTTGCCGAGCTGCTCGGAGGGAAAGACGGTGATCTTGATCGTGCCGTTGGAGTTCTGGCGATATCCTCCGCCCACGCCTTGGCGGCCCCGGTCAGCGGGTGCGCGGGCGGGACCCAGAGCGAGAGCCTGAGGTCGACCTCCTTATCCGCAGCGAAGGCGGGGACCGCGATTCCAAGCAGCAGAGGACGAAGGCGTGACGCAGCGCTGGTTCCGCACGCGGCCAACAGGCGGCGCCGGATCGCGCCGGGCTCGATCAATCTCGGCATGTCTCCTCCCTGGACCCTTGGTCGTCTGAATGTCAGATCATCTCGCAGGCGCCGGCGCAGATCGTCAAGCGTGCGAGCGCGTCCGGCGTTTCAGATCTTCCTGTTCTTCGCGTCCCAGTTGCGCTCGAGATTGGCGATCAGCGCCGGGCTGAAGTGACAATAGGCCTGCTCGCGCGCGTAGACGGAGGCGTAGCGCCGAAAGAGATCGAGCGGCTCCTGGCCAACCCGGAAGGCGCGACGATTGCCGATGGCGCTGACCGCGCCGGCGCTGGTGAGCCCTTCGACGACGCGCTCGATGGCCGCATCCATCTCGTCCGGGGGCGCGATCTCGTCGCAGATCAGACGCCCTTCCGCACTGTCGCACTCGAGTTTTCGCTCGTACAGGATGGCTTGTCGCGCGATACGATCGCCGACGAAGCGCGGCAGGCGCAAATTCGAGAAGCCGGGGATGATTCCTTCCTTGCGCGCCGGCAAGGTCAGGAAGGCGTCAGACGCGGCCAGAACATAGTCCATGCAGAGAAGCGCCTGGCAATGGCCGCCAATGGCAAAGGTGTCCACCGCGGCGATCCAAAGCTTTTCGACCCCCGGCCGTCGACGTCGTCGGGGACGCTCTCAGGCGCCGCGACGCCGCGCATCAGCTTGTGCACGTAGCCGAGGTCGCGGATCAGGAACCAGAGATAAGGAATCTTGCCGAGATAGAGATGGGTGAGATTGATGCCCGCGCCAAAAATGCGCTTGCCGCGGTATTTCTCGTTCTCCACCGCGACGCCGCGCATGACGGCGATCTCGGTCGTCGGATCGAGCGTCGCGACGTCGACCGCGAGCTCGGTCTCGGCAAGCGTCGTGTCGTCCTCGGCGTTCAGGAAGCGCGGATTGACCATGTCGAGATGGACGGCCTTGCCGCGTCGGGTGAGACGCGCCGCGCCGAGATCGAGCGAGCCGCGCGCGGCGAACTCTTCGGAGAGCGCGGCGATTTCTGGCCGCGGCAGCAACATCGCATGGCAAAGATGCTGGCCGATGCGCGGGCGCGAAAGCACGTGCGCAAAGAACAGACCCTGGTCGATCTCGACGCCGTCCTTGTCGCGCTGCGGATGAGCCGCCTCGGCGCGGACTTCCTTCTGTGTCGGGACCAGCCCGGGAACGAACGCCGCCGCGGCGTAGACGAGGTCGTCGAGGCGCCGGAAGGTCGAACCGCGTTCGGTCAAGCGATCGTAGACCGGCTCGACGTGAGCGGCGAGGAACGATTCGCGAGACGCGCGCGCGTCCGACAACAGCGCGTCCGCAGCCGCCTGTTCGGTTCGTTGCGCCGCGGCTTTAGACGGCAGCCTGCGAAGGAGACTTGTCGAGCGGCGCCAGAAGGTGCTGGAGTCGCGAGTGTCGGCCTCAAACTCGCCGGTCACGACCGGGAAGGACTCGGACCATTCCCGCACCTCGTGCTCGGGCAGACCGGCGGCTCGCATCGGGCCCAGGCCGGCATGGTCGCCGGCGTCATGCTTTCGGCCTCTTGTCGATGACGCGCTTCGCCTTGCCGAGCGACCGTTCGATCTGACCCGGCGCGAGCACGCTGACCTTCGCGGATATGCCAATATGCGCTTTCATCGCATGCATGAGCGCGCCGGCGGCGTGATCGCGCGCCTCGCCCGAATCGGAGGGCGTTCGAGCCTCGACCTGAACCTCGAGATCATCCAGCCGGCCCTCCCGGGTCAGGATGAGCTGATAGTGCGGCGAGAGACCCGAGACGCCCAGGATCAATTCCTCGATCTGGGTTGGAAACACATTGACCCCGCGCACGATCATCATGTCGTCCGTCCGGCCCGAGACCTTTTCCATCCGTCGCATCGAGCGCGCGGCGCCGGGCAAGAGGCGCGTGAGATCGCCCGTCCGATAGCGGACGACCGGCATGGCTTCCTTGGTGAGCGAGGTGAAAACGATCTCGCCGAAGTCGCCGTCGGGCAAGACGTCGCCGGTAACGGGATCGATGATCTCGGGATAGAAATGATCCTCCCAGATGTGGAGGCCATCCTTGGTCTCCACGCATTCGCCGGCGACGCCGGGTCCGATCACTTCGGAGAGGCCGTAGCTGTCGAGCGCGTCCATGTCGAACGCGTCCTCGAGCTCGGCGCGCATGGCGTTGGTCCAGGGCTCGGCGCCGAAGCTGCCGAGCTTGAGCGACGAGCGGCGCGGGTCGAGCCCTTGGGCGCGGAACTCGTCGACGAGGCACAAGGCGTAGGACGGGGTCGAGAAAAGGATGTCGGGGGCAAAATCATTGATCAGCTGAACCTGCCTTTCCGTCATTCCGCCGGAGATAGGCACGAGCGTGCAGCCCAGCCGCTCGGCGCCATAGTGATAACCAAGCCCGCCGGTGAAGAGGCCGTAGCCATAGGCGTTATGCGCCATCATGCCTTTGCGCCCGCCGGCGGCGCGGATCGTCCGCGCCATGACTTCGCCCCACATCGCAAGATCGTTACGGGTATAGCCGACGACCGTGGGCTTGCCGGTCGTGCCGGAGGATGCGTGAATCCGCGCGAGCTCTTCCTTCGGCACGGCGAAAAGACCGAAGGGATAATTGGCCCTCAGGTCCGACTTCACGGTGAATGGAAAACGCTTGAGATCCTCGAAGCTCGCGGAAATCGTCGGGATGAACGCCATGCTCGATCGAACTTGGCGCGGATCGCCGGGACAGCGTCGTAAGAACGGCGCAGCGTGGCGGCGAGTCGGCGCGTCTGCAGCCCGATGATCTCGTCACGGGACGCTGTCTCGATCGGGTCGAGCAGGCTCTTGTCCGGCGCGTCGCCAAGCCTCATGCGGATGGCCTCACGTCAGCCCAAGCGGCGCCGCCGGCGCGACGCCTTGCCGATGCGCGCATATCTCCTCCCTGGCGCGCAAATTCGCTTTGCGCGGCTCCATCTCGCAGGCGCGGCCGTCGATCGTCAAGCGCGGGCGTAACGCCGCTCGTCGCGAATCCGGCTAATGGGCGAGAAAGCTTAGCAGCGTCGCATTGAAGGGCTGCGTCGCCTCGAGATGCCCGAGATGGCCGACCCCGTCGAAAACCTTGACCTTCGCGTTCGCCATCCGGGCCGCCAGCGCTTGGGCGAGAGCCGCGTTCTGCCCCATCTTGGGACGCAATTCTGGCGGCGCGTACGGGCGTCCGGGCGCATTGTGATCATTGGCGCCCACGATGAACAGGGTCGGCCGGTCGATGAGCGGGATCTCGTGCACGACGGGCTCAGCATAGATCATCTGGTAGGACGCGACGAACGACTTGAGCCAGCGCGGATATTCGCCGCTCTGCTTGATCTCTTCGCGCAACTGGACGAAGGGCTCGATCGCGCTCGAGGGCAGGCTCAACGCGTAGTTGGTCATCAGCTGTTTGCGATAGCCGTCCGCGCTGAGTTCGCGTTCCCGCTTGGCGAGCTCCTCGTCGGTCACCGGTGGGACATAGAAGCGATAGTCCTCAAGCCCGATCGGCGAATAAAGGACGAGGTGATCGATGCGGGCCCCATAGGCGCGCGCCAGCCGGACCGCAAGCATGCCCCCCATCGAATGGCCGACGAGGTCGAAGCGGTCGACATGGAGACTATCGATGAGCGCGATGGTGGCGCGCGCCATATCGTCGAAATTGTAGGCGAAAGTGGGCTTGGACGACTTGCCGAAGCCGATCTGGTCCGGGGCGATGACCCGATAACCGGCCGCGGTCAGCGCCCTGATGGTCGGCTCCCAATAGCTCGAGGGGAAATTCCGCCCGTGCAGCAGGACGACCGTCCGCCCGTTTGACGAGCCAACCGGGGCTACGTCCATGTAGGCAAGGCGCAAATCCTCGCCTTGAAGCGTAAGCGGCATGAAATGGACCGGATAGGGATAAGGAAATCCTTCAAGCGCGATGCCCATCGCCTCGGCGCGCGCCGGGGGCGAAGCGAACGCGGCGAACAGAGCCGCGACGGTCAGACAGCAGGCAAGCGCGCGGCGAAGCGTCATGAAAGAATCTCCGTGAACATGGGAACGTCGTTTGCCTTACGATCGCCTACTCCCCGAATGACGACGACATCAAGGCGATCGCGTGGCCCACGGACGCGCGGCCAAGCACTTGTTCGGCCAGGCGATCTGGGCGACCATTGCAAGAATTGTCCGTAAGCACCCTGAAAGGCGAGGAGCGCCCATATGATTCCTCGGACGCCCAAACCGAAGGAGCCAGCCTCGGCTCAGTTCGACCCGCGGGTTGAGGACGCTCGCCGTCTCACCCGTCGGGGTCTGTTCGGAGCGAGCGCGGGCGCGGCGGCTGCGGCGATCGTTTCCCGCCCGGCTCTGGCGGCAAGAAGGCGACAACCTGCCGCCCTCGGTCCCGGAATGGCAGCTCCATCCCGGCGACGAGACGCTGAGCCAGCCCTATGGGCGGCCATCCAAGTTCGAAGCCGATGTCGTGCGCCGCTATCGCCACGGCTCGCCCGCGCCGCCAACGCGGCTGTCGTCATTCAGCCTGACGCCGCTCCAAGACCTCCACGGAATTATCACCCCGAACGGCCTTCATTATGAGCGCCACCATGCCGGGATTCCGACGATCGATCCGTCCGAGCACCGGCTGATGGTGCATGGATTGGTCGAGCGGCCGCTCATCTTCACCATGGAGGACATCGACGCGATTTCCCGTCCGTGTCGCGTGTCCACTTTCTCGAATGCTCCGGCAACACTCAGAACTGGGGCGCGCCGAAACCGGAGCTGACGGCCCAGGACACCCACGGACTGCTCAGCTGCTCCGAATGGACCGGCGTTCCCCTCGCGACCGTGCTGGCGGAAGCGGGCGTCAAGCCGCAAGCGAAATGGATGCTGGCCGAAGGCGCCGACGCGGCGGCGATGACGCGCAGCATCCCGATCGAAAAGGCGCTCGACGACGCATTGCTCGCCTATGCGCAGAATGGCGAGAGCTTAAGGCCGGAGCAAGGCTATCCGCTCCGCCTGCTGCTGCCGGGATACGAGGGCAACACCAACGTCAAATGGCTCCGGCGCCTCAAGCTCGGGACCGAACCATTCCAAACACGCGAGGAAACGTCCAAGTACACCTTGCTTATGCCGGACGGGGTGGCGCGCCAGTTCAATTTCGTCATGGAGGCGAAGTCGGTCATCACCTTTCCGTCGGGCGGACATCGACTTGGGGCGCCTGGATTCTACGAGATCTCCGGCCTCGCCTGGTCGGGCGCGGGAAAAGTCGCGCGAGTTGAAGTGTCGACGGACGGCGGCGCCTCGTGGCGTGATGCGACGCTGCAAGAGCCAGTCATGTCGAAGTGCCTGACCCGGTTCCGCGCGCCCTGGCGCTGGGACGGAGGTCCGGCGACGCTGGCGAGCCGCGTCACCGATGAGAGCGGCTACGTGCAGCCGACCCGCGAGGCGCTCATGAAAGTTCGCGACGTGCGGTCTTACTATCATTACAACGCAATCCAGAACTGGAGCGTCGCGGCTGGCGGCGCGGTGACCAATGCCGGATAGAATTGCCTTCCGCATCGCGCTCGCAATCGCCGCGGCCTTGGCGTCCGGCGCCGTCGGCGCCGCCGAGCGTTACGGCTTCGGTCAACCGGCGACGCCCGAGGAGATCAAAGGCTGGGACATCGACATTTCGCCTGACGGCGTCGGGCTGCCGCCGGGACATGGCGACGTTCGGCAGGGCGAGGCCATCTTCGCCGCGAAATGCGCCGCCTGCCACGGCGCCCACGGCGAGGGCAAGCCGATGACCCGGTTGGCGGCGGCGTCGGCACGCTGCGCGACAAGAAGCCGGTCAAGACCGTCGGCAGTTATCTGGCCCTATGCGACGACGCTGTTCGACTATGTGCGCCGCGCCATGCCGCTCAACGCGCCCCAGTCGCTCACCCCCGACGAAGTCTATGCCGTTTCGGCTTATGTGCTGTTCCTCAACGGGATCGTTCCGCAAGACGCGACGCTCGACGCGGACACTCTCGCCAAGATCAAGATGCCGAACCGCGACGGATTCGTGAGCGCCTATCCGCCGCCGGGCGTGGGCGCGAAGCCCTAACGGTCGCGCCAACTCACGCCCGATCGGCGCGTCTTAAGGGAGGAAACATGATCATCGATCTCAGGACCTACACAATGGTTCCTGGGCGGCTCGGCGCCTGGCTCAAGTTGTACGAGGCCGAGGGCATGCCCATCCACGTGCGGCATCTTGGTCAACCGATCGGCGTCTTCACCACCGACGTCGGCACCGTCAACCAGGTCGTATTCCTGTGGGGCTTTGAGAGTCAGGCGGACCGCGAGCGCCGGCGTGATGCGCTGGAGGCCGATCCCGACTGGGTCGCCTACCGCCAGAAGAGCGCGGACGCCGGCAACGTGCAGCATCAGGAGTGCAAGATCATCAAGTCAACCAAGTTCTCGCCGATGTGAGCTCGATGGCGCCGAGGATCGAGACGTGATCGATTATCGCAAGCTTTTTGATCTGAACGGCAAGACGGCGGTTGTCCTGGGCGCGGCGTCCGGCATCGGCAAGTCATCGGCCGAGGCGCTGGCCAACCTTGGCGCGCAAGTCCTATGCGCCGATCGCGACCGTGAGCGCGTCGAGGCGACTGTCGCAGGCATTCGCGCGGCGGGCGGTCGAGCCGAGGCGATGGCGACAGACGCTGCGCTGCCCGGCGACGTGTCGTCGCTGGCTGAGGCGGCGAAGGCTCAATTCCCGCGCATCGACATCGCCGTGACCACGCCGGGATTGAATATCCGCAAGACAATTCTCGACTACACCGAGGAGGACCTTGATCGTGTCCTCAACCTCAACATCAAGGGAACCGTCTATTTCTTCCAGGCGTTTGGACGCATCATGATGGATCAGGGCGGGGGCAGTCTGATCGCCTGTTCTTCGGTGCGCGCGGTCACGATCGAGCCGGGCCTCGCCGTCTACGGCGGCACGAAGGCCGCGATCGTCCTCCTGGTCAAGGGCTTTGCCTCGGAAGTCGGCCGCTTTGGCGTGCGCGTCAACGCGATTGCTCCAAGCATCGCCGAGACGGCGCTGACCGAGCCGTTTAAGCAGCGGCCTGACATCCACAAGCTCTACGCGGCGCATACCGTGTTCAATCGATGGAGCGGCGGCCGACGAAGTCGCGTGCGCGGTGGCGTTTCTGGCGTCCGATGCGGCAAGCTACGTCAGCGGGAGCACGCTATTTGTCGACGGCGGCTGGACTGCGATTGACGGACCGCCCACGGGGCTGACGCAACTTACGCGATGAGGTCGATTGCGGCGACGCTCCGTTGGTTTCGGTGATCGGCGAGCGGGCCTCGCTCCGGGTGACAAATCTGGCGCGAGGAGCCCGCCACCGAAATCGAAGCTGTCGGCGCGCCTTGCCCTCGTCGCTGCGCAGTGTAGACTTGATGGAAAGAAGCAGTGCAGCGGCGTCAAACGCGCCGCCAGCAAGGGAGGACGAGATGGTCGACATCACCAGACGGCGGATCTTGCAATCTGGCGGCGCGGCGGGGCTTGCTGCTCATGCGGCGGCGTCGCGCGCGCCGAAGCGACCTGGAACGGGCCGCCGCCCGAATCTGGCGCCTCGATCCGCGTTTTGCGCTGGAAGCAGTTCATCCAGGCGGAGTTCGACGGCTTCATCGTCAACACCAAGAAATTCACCGATCAGACCGGCGTCAAGGTGCGCGTCGAGGCGGAGAGCTGGGACGACATCCGGCCGAAATCGGCGGTCGCCGCCAATGTCGGCGCCGGACCCGACATCATCATGGGCACGCTCGACGATCCGTTCAAATTCCCCGAAAAGCTGCTCGACCTCACCGACCTCGCCGAATATCTCGGCGCCAAATACGGCGGCTGGTATCCGGTCGCGCGCAAGTACGGGATGCACGGCAATCGCTGGATCGCGCTCCCCCAGGGCGCGAGCGGCGGCTGCATGAATTATCGCATCAGCACGATGCGCGCCGCCGGCTTCGATGAGTTTCCCAAGGACACGGCCGGCTACCTCAAGTTGTGCCAGGGCATGAAAAAGGCCGGCAAGCCTCCTGGCTTCGCCCTCGGCCACGCCACCGGCGACGCCAACGGCTGGACGCAATGGTGTTTGTGGGCCTTCGGCGGCAAGACGGTCGACGACAAGAACAATGTGGCGATCGATTCGCCCGAGACGGTCGCCGCCCTCGAATACGCCAAGCAGCTCTACGCCACCTATATCGACGGCGTGTTGTCCTGGCTCGATCCGAGCAACAACAAGGCGTTCCTCGCCGACCAGATCGGGCTGACGCTGAACGGCATCTCGATCTACACCGTCGCCAAGAACTCGCCCGATCCGGCGCTCAAGGCGATCGCGGCCGACATGAACCATGCGAACATGCCGATCGGTCCGGTTGGGAAGCCGACCGAGCAGCAGAACATTCTCAACACCTACGCCTACAAATACAGCAAATACCCGAACGCGGTGCGCGAGTATCTGCGCTTCATGTGGGAGAAGCCGCAGGTCGACTATTGGGAGACCCAGTCCAACGGTTATATGGCGCCTCCGCTGCCAGCCTGGAACGACAATCCGATCTGGACCGCCGATCCCAAGGTGACGCCGTTCCGCGACGTTCTGAAATTTGCGCTCGATGACGGCTATTCCGGCTCGCTCGGAGACGCGTCGGCTGCGACCATGGGCGATTTCGTGGTGGTCGACATGTTCGCCGAGGCGTGCACCGGGAACAAGTCGCCCAAGGCGGCGGCGCAGGCCGCCGCCGAGCAGGTGAAGCGGTATTACAGCGCCTGAGCGAGCCGGACGCCGGGTGGTTGCGCTCGACCGGCAGAGGGAGCGCCGCGCTAGCACCCGGCCACGATGAGCCGCGAAGGGAGGTACGCATTCGCCAGTGTGCTTTTCGCCACGCAACGGCCGAGTTGGCTACCGATGGCTTCGCTTGACGCCTGTCCAGCGAGCGGCGCGCCCGATTCCCGGCGCGGCGGCGGGCCGCGTTTCGCCTGCTCGACGATCGCAACGTTCTCGGCGTCGTCATGATCGCGCCCGCAGCGGCGTTTTTGCTGGTGTTTCTGGCCTATCCGCTGGGGCTGGGGTTCTGGCTCGGCATGACCGACGCCTCGATCGGCCAGCCGGGCCGGTTCGTCGGGTTCGCCAACTTCGTTTCCCTCGCCCACGACGACATATTCTGGCTCGTGGTGTTCAACACCCTGTTGTACACGGTTGTCGCGAGCGTGCTTAAATTCGCGCTCGGCCTCTATCTCGCGCTCCTGCTCAACCGCCGGATGCCGATGAAGTCGCTCGTTCGCGCCGTCGTGCTGCTGCCGTTCGTCACCCCGACCGTGCTGTCGGCGATCGCCTTCTGGTGGATCTACGATCCGCAGTTCTCGATCATCTCCTGGTCGCTCATCAAGCTCGGCCTCATCCACCAGTACATCGACTTTCTGGGACAGCCGTGGAATGCCCGCTTCTCGCTGATCGCCGCCAATGTGTGGCGCGGCATCCCGTTCGTGGCGATCACCCTGCTTGCGGGCTTGCAGACGATCTCGCCGTCGCTCTACGAGGCGGCGACGCTCGACGGCGCGGGCCCGTGGCAGCGCTTCCGCTTCGTCACGCTGCCGATGCTCTCGCCGATCATCGCCGTCGTCATGACTTTCTCGGTGCTGCTCACCTTCACCGACTTCCAGCTCGTTTACGCCATCACCCGCGGCGGGCCGATCAACGCCACCCATTTGATGGCGACGCTCTCCTACGAACGGGCGATCACCGGCGGGCGCCTCGGCGAGGGCGCGGCCATCGCCGACGCCATGGTGCCGTTCCTGCTGGGCGCCATCCTGTTCAGTTATTTCGGACTGCAGCGGCGACGCTGGCAACAAGGCGCGCGGGACTGACGATGGCGGAGCGCGGCGATTCGTCCGAAGGCATGGAGTATCTCGAGCGCCTGCCGCGCCGGCTGTTCACGCTCTATCTTCCGCTCGGACGTCTTCCTGTTCGTCCTCTTGTTTCCGTTCTACTGGATGGCGACGACGACCTTCAAGCCGGACGACGAGCTTTACGACTACAAGCGCTTCAATCCTTTCTGGGTGCATTCCCCGACGCTCGAGCATATCCACAAGCTGTTTTTCGAGACGAGCTATCCATCATGGCTCATCAACACCATGATCGTGTCGGTGGCGGCGACGCGGAATTTCGCTCGTTTGCAGCGTGTGCGCCGCCTATGCGATCGAACGCCTGCGGTTTTCCGGCGCGCGCTATGTCGGGCTCGCCATCTTTCTCGCCTATCTCGTGCCGCCGAGCATCCTGTTCATCCCGCTCGCGGCGATCATCTTCAAGCTTGGCCTGTTCGACAGCCTCTGGGCGCTGATCCTGACCTATCCGACCTTCCTGGTGCCGTTCTGCACCTGGCTGCTGATGGGCTATTTCCGCACGATCCCCTATGAACTCGAGGAATGCGCGCTGATCGACGGCGCGACCCGGCTGCAGATCCTGTGGAAGATCACTCTGCCGCTGGCGGTTCCCGGCCTGATCTCGGCCGGCATTTTCGCCTTCACGCTGTCCTGGAACGAATTCATTTACGCGCTGACCTTCATCTCGTCGACGGAGAACAAGACGGTTCCGGTCGGCGCCATCACCGAACTGGTCGAAGGCGACGTCTATCACTGGGGTTCGCTGATGGCGGCGGCCCTGTTCGGTTCGCTGCCGGTGGTGATCATGTACTCGTTTTTCGTCGAGTACTACGTCTCGAGCCTGACTGGAGCGGTGAAAGAGTAGCGATCGAAAAGGGATCGACTTTCGATCCTCAAACGGCGGCTCCTTGATCCACCCCCTCGAACCGGCCGCGCAAATCCTCGCTGAAAGCGTCCAAGCGAACCAATGGCCGCGCGGCCGATGTTTCGGCTACATCGCCATCGCGTCCTTCGTGCATTTCTTGACGAAGGATGTCATGGCGGCGCCGTGCAGATTCTTGTCCTTGGCCTGCCCCTCGCAAGACGTCCTCTCGCATTTCGTCATGAAGCTGGTCTTGGCGGCGCCGGCCAGCTTCTTGTCTGTGGCCTGTGTCATGCAGGCGTCATCGGCGTAGGCGAGCGCCGGGGCTCCGGCGAGGCCTAGCGCGAGCGCAACCAGCGCGAACGTCTTGGTCATTGATATGTCTCCCGAATCAGGCCGCCCCTTTGCGGCCATGAATTCAAGCATAACCACGCGGGCTCGCTGTGGCGAGGGGCCAGGCCCGACCTCCGAGACGCAAGTTTGGCTGACCTCGTATCGATTTTGAAGGAAATGTTGCAAAAGGCTCGGCCTCAAGACCCGTCGAATCGGAATGGAGTGATGCGGCGAGCGACGAACCGGCTCTTGGTCTTGCTCGTCCTGGCGCTGCTGGCGCTCGGGGCGGCGGCGCGATTCGCGCTCATTCACACGTCCGTTCCTCCTCTGGCCTTCGGCGTGGCCGGCGCGATTTTGGCCCTCGTGCTCGTGCTTGCGAGGCTTCCGCTCGCCGCCCGCCGGCCAATCGTGTTCGTGGTGGTTCTGGCTCTGCTCGCCGCTATGACCGGCGGGCTCGCCTATTTCCAGTTCTTCATCAAGCCGAACATCGTGAAGGGGTTCATCAGCGCCGCCTTCGCGCCGAAGCCAACGGCGGTGACGGCGGAAGCGGTGAAAGTCGAAGACTGGCCTCCCGAGCTGACGGCAATCGGAACGTTGCGCGCCTATCAGGGCGTCGCCATCGCGCCGCAGGCGGCCGGCGATGTGGCGGCGATCCATTTCAAGTCCGGGGATGACGTCGACGCGGGCGCGCTGCTCATCAATATCGACGATTCGGTCGAGCAGGCCGACCTCGCCAACGGCCTTGCGCAACTGAAGAACGCGGAAGTGACGCTTACGCGCCAAAAGACGCTTGTCGTGCAGGGCAATACTCCGCAATCGACCGTGGACACCGCGCTCGCGACCCGCGATTCCGCCGCCGCGACGGTTGAGCGGACGCGGGCGGTCATCGCTCAAAAGGCGATCAAGGCGCCGTTCGCCGGCAGGCTTGGCCTGCGCAATGTCGATCTCGGGCAATATGTCGCGGTGGGGACGAGCCTCGTGACCCTGCAGCAGCTCGACCCGATTTACGCCGACTTTCCCGTGCCAGAGGAGGC
The DNA here is from genome assembly GCA_963725195.1 of uncultured Alphaproteobacteria bacterium. GTDB lineage: Bacteria > Pseudomonadota > Alphaproteobacteria > Rhizobiales > Beijerinckiaceae > Roseiarcus. The sequence goes on from CAVRXX010000022.1 coordinate 12,942, forward strand.
CTTGCGCTCGCTCGCTGTCGGTCAGCTGGTCAAAATGACCGTCGACGCCATCCCTGGCCGCAGTTTCGAGGGCAAGATCGAGGCGATCGATGCGCGCGTCAGCGCCGAGTCGCGCAACGTCATGGCCCGCGCGGTGTTCGCCAACCCGGATCGCAAGCTTCTGCCCGGCATGTTCGCCAATCTGACGGTCACGACCGGAGAGCCCGCTTCATTGCTGACCGTGCCCCGCACGGCGATCGTTTACAGTCTTTACGGCGACAATGTCTTTGTCGTCAGAGCGGCTCCGCATGCGCGCGAGGAAGGCGGCGTGAGCGACAAGGGCGGCGCGAGCGGCCTCATCGTCGAGCGGCGTTTCGTTAAGGTCGGTCCGGCGCGCGGCGAAAGAATTGCGGTCGAGAAGGGCTTAAGGGCCGGCGAACGCGTGGTGACTGCAGGCCAAATCAAGCTGCAGGCCTATATGCCGGTCACGGTCGACCAAACGGCCGCGCTTCCGACGCCGGCCGAAACGCCAGCGGCCGTGACGGATCGCCGATGAACGCCTTCACCGACCTCTTCATCCGCCGGCCAGTGCTCGCGACCGTGGTCAGCCTGCTCATTCTGCTGGTCGGCGGAATGGCCGCGTTCAGGCTGCAGGTTCGTCAATTCCCTGAGACCTCGAACACCACCATCACCATCACCACGACCTATCCCGGCGCATCGGCTGACGTCATCAAGGGCTTCATCACGACCCCGATCGAGCAGGCGGTCGCGAGCTCCGAGGGCATCGACACGCTGGTCTCGACCTCGCAGCAGAACACCTCGACCATCACGCTCAATCTGCGTCTCGACGCCAATCCCGACCGGGCGATGGCCGACACCTTGTCCAAGGTCAATCAGGTGCGCGGGCTCCTGCCGCGCGACGCCAACGATCCGGTCGTGGTCAAGCAGACCGGCCAGGGCTTCGCGCTCATGTACCTGTCGTTCAACTCGGACGTGATGACCCCGTCCCAGATCACCGACTATCTGACCCGCGTCGTCCAGCCTCGTCTGCAGACCGTCGACGGCGTCGCCAACGCCCAGATTCTCGGCGGCCAGACCTTCGCCATGCGCATCTGGCTCGACCCGACGCGCATGGCGTCTCTCGGGGTGACTGCGAACGACGTGCGAGCGGCGCTCGCCGCCAACAACTTCACCACCGCGGCCGGCGAGGTCAAAGGCGACTACACCCAGATCAGCGTCAACGCGCTGACCTCTCTCGACAGCGCCAAGGCGTTCGGGCAGCTGGTGGTTGCGACGCATGGCGACGCGCTGGTGCGCCTCGGCGACATTTCGAAAATCGAGCTCGGGCCCCAAAGCGTCGATTCCTCGTCGGTCTTCGACGGCCTCAAGGCCGTGTTCGTCGGCATCTACGGCACGCCCGAGGCCAATCCGCTGACCGTGATCGACGGCGTGCGCGCGATCATGCCGAGCATCCAGGAGCAGTTGCCGACCGGTCTTGCGAGCCACGATCGCCTACGATTCGACCACCTTCATCCGCGCCTCGATCTACGAGGTCGCCAAGACGCTCGCCGAGGCGGCGGCGATCGTGATCGTGGTGATTTTCCTCTTTCTCGGCAATCTGCGTTCGACCTTCATCCCGATCGTCACCATTCCGCTTTCGCTCATCGGCGTGATGATCGCGCTGATGGCGCTCGGCTATTCGATCAATCTTTTGACTCTGCTAGCGCTCGTGCTCGGCATCGGTCTCGTGGTCGACGACGCGATCGTGGTGGTGGAGAACATTCACCGCCATATCGAGGACGGGCATGACGCCCTTCGACGCGGCGATCCGGGGCGCGCATGAGATCGCGCTGCCGATCATCGCCATGACCATTACCCTCGCCGCGGTTTACGCGCCGATCGGCTTCGTCTCCGGCGTGACCGGGGTTCTCTTTCGCGAATTCGCCTTCACGCTGGCGGGCGCCGTCATCGTATCCGGCTTCATTGCGCTGACGCTCTCGCCCATGATGTGCTCGAAGCTGCTTGAGCCGGGAGAAGAGCGAAGGCTGGTTCGCGCGGACGCTCGATCGCGCTTTCCTAAGCCTTCGCCGCGCCTACAAGCGCCGCCTCCACAGCTCGCTCAACTTCCGCGCGCTGACCATCCTCATCCTGGTCGGGGTGCTGGCCCTGACCGCCGTCATGTACGCGACGACCCCGCGCGAACTTGCTCCGGAGGAGGATCAGGGCATTCTGCTTTCGCTCATCAAGGCGCCGCAGGTCGGCAACCTCGACTATACCGAGCAGGCGACGAAACGCCTGTACGACGGCGTGCGCGGGACGCCCGAAATCGCGCACGTTTTCACCATCAACGGCTCCGCCGGCGTCCGCAACGCCTTCGCCGGCTTTCTCCTCAAACCCTGGGACGAGCGGAGCAAGAACTCAGAAGCAGATTCTCGGCGAGCTCAGGCCGAAATTCCTCGCGGTGCCGCAGGCGCAGGTGCAGGCGTTTTCGCCTCCGGCGCTGCCCGGCTCGACCGGCGGCGCGCCGATGCAATTCGTCATCCGCACCACCGGCGACTATGCGACCCTCGCCGACGTCGCGCTCAAGATGCAGCAGGCGGCGCGGGAGAGCGGCCTTTTCCTGTTCACCGACGTCGACCTCAAATTCGACACGCCGCAACTCGAGTTCAAGGTCGACGCCGACAAGGCCAACCGCATCGGCGTCAACATGGCCGATGTCGGCACGGCGCTGGCGACGATGCTTGGCGGCAACTATGTCAACCTGTTCAGTCTTTACGGCCGCAGCTATCAGGTCATCCCCCAGGCGCCGCGCGAGTTCCGCTTCGATCCCGATTGGCTCACCCGCTATCAGGTGCGCACCAGAAACGGCGAGCTCGTGCCCCTCTCGGCGGTGGCGACCGTCTCGGAAGAAGGTGCAGCCCAATGCGCTGACGAGCTTCCAGCAGCTCAATTCCGCCACCCTGTCGGGCGTGCCATTCCCCGGCCGCACGCTCGGTGAAGCGCTCGATTTCCTGACCGCGAAATCGAAGGAGATCTTTCCGGAAGGCTACACCTATGACTTCCAGGGCGATTCCCGCCAGTACGAGCAGGAGGGCAACGCGCTCGTCTATGTGTTCGTGTTCGCGCTCATCGTCATCTATCTCGTGCTGGCGGCGCAATATGAGAGCTTCCGCGATCCGCTCATCATTCTCATCGCCCTGCCGACGGCGCTGTTCGGGGCCCTTTTGCCGCTCAACATCGGCGGCGTCCTCGGCTTCGCCAGCATCAACATCTATTCGCAGATCGGTCTCGTCACGCTGATCGGCCTCATCTCCAAGCATGGGATTCTCATGGTGGATTTCGCCAACCGGCTGCAGGAGACCCGCGGCCATTCCCGCCGAAGCGCGATCGAGGAGGCGGCTGCGGTGCGGTTGAGGCCCATCCTCATGACGACCGCCGCGATGGTCGTCGGCATGGCGCCGCTTATCTTCGCCACGGCGCCGGCGCCGTCTCGCGCTTCAACATCGGCGTCACCATCTTTTTCGGCATGGCGATCGGCACGCTGTTCACGCTGTTCGTCACCCCCGCGGTCTATACGTTCCTCGCGCGCGACCACGCGGCGGCGATGGCGAAAGAGAAGGCGCTCGGGCATCTCAAGGAGGAGGTCGAGGTCGGCTGAGGGATGGCGCGCCGAACGCTTGGAGCGTCGCGCTCCCGATCTGGGGCGAGCCGCCTTTTGGATTGATGCGGCTCAGCAGGGTAAGGGGCGGATGGGTAGTGGACCAGTAATAGGGTGAGCAGGGCGATTATGAGCAAATATGCCACCGTCCACACGGCATATTTCAGAATGTCTCTTAGCCAAACAGGCATTTGTGGACCGCAATGCCTCCCAAGCTTCAAGTAGCTGACCATATCCGCGATCAAACTGTCGGATGCAATTGATTGCAGGAAATCAGAAACTAAGTTAAGCTTGCCTCATGAACAAGCCTGCGCTTCCGCATGACAAGACCGCTGGCGCCCGTCCCGGCGCCTCTCGATGCGGAAGAAGGGTGTGAGAAATATTTTCCACCGTTCTTTCCGCGTAACCCGTTGATAAGTCACGATTCGGACGAGAGAATCCAAGGAAATCCAAGAAATTCCAATAGCCATAATTGGGGTTTTCAGAGCGAATAGGCGACGCGCCAAGGAAACCCAAACGGATCGACCGACTTAACGTGGCTGCCGTCGGTGGCGTGGCCAACTCCACCTTCTCACAAGTTCATACAGTACGAATCCGCGTGGCGCATCAGGCCAATGGCGCCGGCGCGCCGCCCAACCCGTCGATCAGCGCCTTCAGCGTCGCCGCGGTCGAGGCGTCGGCCTCGCCGTCGACGCGCGCTGGCCGGAAGTGGCGCTGGAACGCGGCCACAACCTGTCGGGTCTGGCGGTCGTAGATCCCCGTGATCTCCACCCCATAGCCATAAAGGGCCAGCATCGCCTGGAGCGCCCGCACAGGCGGGCCTTCCTCCTCATGGGCGAAGAGCGGCGAGTCGCTGATGGGCGCGAGGCTTGGTCCAATGGCCGACGCCACTCCGCCAGAGCGTCGCCCACGGAAACGCTTCCCCCGGATCGCGTTTGCGCGACGGCGCGATATCGGAATGGGCGAGGACCCGCTCGGGCGCGATCGCCCAGCGCGCGCATAGATCGCGCGCGAGCGCGATCGTCGCCTCGATCTGGGGCTCATGGAAAAGGCGGCGAGCCGCCCTCATGGCCGGGATTGACGATCTCGATCCCGATCGAGGCCGAGTTCAGATCGCGTTTCGCCTTTCCATGCACCCCTGCCGGCGTGCCAGGCGCGGTCGCGCTCCGCGACCAATTGATCGATTGAGCCGTCTTCCCAGATTAGATAATGCGCGGACACTTCCGAGGCGGGATCGGTAAGCGCCCCCAAGGCGGCCTCACCGGTCGGCATGCCCGTATAGTGCAAAATGAGACAGTTGGGCCGGCTGTAGCCGCGCCGCTCGCCGTAGTTGGGCGAGGCTACGAAGCGGGCAGCGAGCGGGCTATCGGGCGAGGGACGCGTCGTCATGTCACGCGGCGAGGAGCCGCGCGTCGGGCGTGAGGAGACCGCGCCATGGCTAGAACTATAGCCATGGCGCGCGAAGCCTGGATTGATCAGTACCAGGCGCGGCAGACGCGGTTGCCGTAGGCGTTCCAGCCCCACCGCGCGCAGCGGTGGTGGTAGCGTGGCGCCGTCACGGCGTTGCCGATCAGCGCGCCGGTGCCCGCGCCGATAATGCCGCCAGCAATGGCGCCGCCAGCGCTGCCGCCGGAGAGCGCCGACCCGATCAGCGCGCCGCCGCCGGCGCCGATCGCGCCGCCGGCCAGCGTGCCTGTCTGTTGTTGCGGCGTGTAGCAGCCCGATACGGACAAGGCGCCGGCCAAGGCCAGCGCAAGAGTGAAAGTCTTTTTCATATTCCTCCCCTTCGACTTAGTAGAAAGCGGTGCAGACGCGGTTGCCGTTGTAGTCATAACCCCACTGTGCGCATCGGCCGCTCGGCTGCGGCGGCGCCGTCGCAGCGTTGCCAATTAAAGCGCCGGTCCCCGCGCCGAGCAAGCCCCCGGCAATGGCGCCGCCCGCGCTGCCGTGCGTGAGCGCCGACCCGATCAAGGCGCCGCCGCCGGCGCCGATCGCGCCCCCGGCCAGCGTGCCCGTCTGCTGTTGCGGCGTTTGGCAGGCCGAAGCCGACAGTGCGCCGGCCAAGGCCAGCGCAAGAGTAATCGTCTTTTTCATGTTTCCCCTATTGGCTCAATAGAAAGCGGTGCAAACCCGGTTGCCGTTATAGTCATACGCCCACTGGGCGCATCGGCGGGGCGGCGGCCCGCCATAGTAGCCCCCCGGCGGCGGCCCGCCGTAGTAGCCCGGACCAGGAGGCGTCGCAGCCGAACCGATCAGCGCGCCAGTTCCAGCCCCGATTGCAGCGCCTGCCAGGGCGCCGCCGGCGCTGCCCCCTGACGCCGCCGAACCGATCAGCGCCCCCGTGCCGGCGCCCAACGCGCCGCCAAAAAGCGCGTTCTGCTGCTGCGGCGTTTCGCAGGCCGAGACGGAAAGGGCGACGGCGACGGCCGCCGAAAGACCCAGAATTCTTTTCATGCGATGCAATCTCCCGTCCGTCTCATCCCCGAGGGCCCCCAAGACTCGTCTCGACGCCCTTAAGCCGAAAAACGAGGCGGCGGAAGCAGCGAACGTCCGCTCGAGCGCCACAATCCCATAATTCGGGTGACGCTTCAATGAACAAGCAGGGTCCTTGGTTCCCCGCCCGCAGCTTGGACAGTGTCCTTTATGCTTGACCGCGTTCGCCTCCGACCCATATGGGTCCTCCGCCAGTCGGCCGGACGGCCGCCGCCTGAAAAGCGGAGGAAAGTCCGGGCTCCATACGGATACGGCGCCGGATAACGTCCGGCGGGGGCGACCCCAGGGAAAGCGCCACAGAAAGCAAACCGCCGGATCACGGGCCCAAAAGGCCGCCACGCGAGACGGCAAGGGTGAAAGGGTGCGGTAAGAGCGCACCGCGCGGGCGGTAACGTCCGCGGCATGGCAAGCCCCGCCGGGAGCAAAACCGAATAGGAGCGACACGCGGCGCCACCCGGCGCCGCAAGGCCTTGTCCGTTGGCCCCGCCGCTCGGGTTGGTTGCTTGAGGCGTCCGGCGACGGGCGTCCCAGAGGAATGGCCGTCACGTCGGGGCGATGAGCCCCGGCCATACAGAACCCGGCTTACAGGCCGGCTGGCGTTTGCTTCGCTTCTCGTTCAAACTCGGTCAAAACGAATTCCATCTCCCGCATGACGCGGCCCTTCAAACCGGAAAGGCGATGATGCTGCGCGCAGACAAGGTCATTCCGGCGGGCAAATGGTCGGGCGCCCCGGCGGATACGGTGGTGCTCGACTTCGACGCGCGCTATCGCCGGCGCGTCGCCATGAGCGGGGTCGGCGGGCTCGAATTCCTGCTCGATCTTTCGGAAGCGACGATGCTGCGCGGCGGCGACGGGTTGCGGCTCGAGGACGGGCGCGTGGTGGAGGTGGTCGCCGAGCCCGAACCGCTGGCGGAGATCCGGGCCGCCGATTCCTTGGCGCTCACCCGAGTCGCCTGGCATCTCGGCAACCGTCATCTGCCGACCGAAATGACGCCAAAGGCGCTGCGCATCCGCCGCGATCCCGTCATCGAGGCGATGGCCGAGGGTCTTGGGGCCCGCGTCATCGCGCTCGAAGCGCCGTTCAATCCCGAAGGCGGGGCCTATGTGAAGGCCGAGGGCGGCGCCGAGCACTCACACCATCAGCACGACCACGACCATGACCATGATCATGGGCCGCATCAGGACCACGATCACCACCACGACCATCACGATCACGATCATCACCACGCGCACGACCACGATCATGGTCACGGTCACCAACGCTGAGCACGGCGCGGCGCTGCCGCTCCTGATCTGGCTCTCGCCGACGTTCCCGGTCGGCGCCTTCGCTTATTCGCATGGGCTGGAATGGGCCGTCGAAGCGGGCGACATCGTGGATGCGCCTTCGCTTGAGGCCTGGCTCATCGATCTTCTGGCGTTCGGGGCGCCGCGCTCGGACGCCATCCTGTTCGCAGCCGCCTTTCGCGCCGTGCAGGCGGCCGATTGGCCCGAGCTCATGGAGATCAACGCGCTCGCGGTCGCGCTGACCGCTTCCGCCGAACGTCGGCTGGAGACGACGGCGCAGGGAGCGGCGTTTGTCGCGGCCGCGCGCGCGGCGTGGGATTGCGAGGCTTTGCGGCGGTTCGAGGCGGCGCCCGAAGGCGGCGTCGCTTATCCGGTCGCGGTCGCCGCGGCGGCGAGCGCGCATGCTCTGCCGCTTGACATGAGCCTCGCGGCGTTCGTCCTCGCGCAAGTCGCCAATCTTGTCTCTGCCGCGTTGCGTCTCGGTCCGATCGGGCAGACGGACGGCCAGAAGATTCTCGCCGCCCTCCTGCCGCGCGTTGAGGATCTGGCGCGCGAAGCCCGAACCGCCGGCCTCGCTGGGCTCGGGGGTTGCGCCTTCCGCTCCGACATCGCCGCCATGCGTCACGAGACGCAATATTCGAGACTGTTCCGGTCATGACCATGAGTCAGCAACCTCTTCGCGTCGGCATCGGCGGTCCGGTCGGCTCCGGCAAGACGGCGCTCATGGAGCAGCTTTGCAAGCGCCTGCGCGATGAGATCAGTATCGCCGCCATCACCAACGACATCTACACCAAGGAGGACGCGCGCATTCTGGTCGAGGCGGGCGCTCTTCCGCCTGAGCGGATCATCGGCGTCGAAACCGGCGGCTGCCCGCATACCGCGATCCGCGAGGACGCCTCGATCAATCTCGCGGCGGTTTCAGAAATGCGCAAGCGGTTCGCCAATCTCGATATGATCCTCATCGAATCGGGCGGCGACAATCTTGCCGCGACCTTCTCGCCGGAGCTCGCCGATCTCACGATCTATGTCATTGACGTCTCAGGCGGCGAGAAGATCCCGCGCAAAGGCGGCCCGGGCGTGACCCGCTCGGACCTGCTCGTGATCAATAAGATCGACCTCGCCCCTTATGTTGGCGCCTCGCTCGAGGTGATGGCGACGGATGCGCTCATGATGCGCAGGGGCCGCCCATTCGTGCTTGCAAACATGAAACGCGGAGAAGGGCTGGGCGCGATTATCGCTTTCCTGCGCCTCCGGGGAGGGCTCGATCAAATAGACCCTAGTCAGGAATGGCAATAGGGAACCTTGACCGGGTTCATCCGTTTACAGTGTGAACGGAGATAGGCATGACTTTAATGGATTCAACCCGGCCCTATCGTCACGGAAACCTGCCGGCCGCGCTTTTGGCCGCGGCTCGTCAGATTCTGGATGAGGATGGGCTGCATGCGGTTGGACTGCGCGAGACCGCGCGGCGCGTCGGCGTATCGGCGACGGCGGCTTACCGCCATTTCACCAACAAGGAAGATCTCCTCGCTTCCGTCGCGGCCGAGGGTTTCCGTGAGCTCGCCGCGGCGATGCAAGGCGCGACCCGCGGCGCCACCCCCCTTACCCGGGCGGGTCTTGCCTATATCGAATTCGCCAACCAGAACCGAGGCCTCTTTCGCCTCATGTTTGGCCCCGTTCTCGCCGAGCGGACGAAATATCCGGCGCTCCACGCGGCGAGCGCGGGCGTCGAGGCTCTGCTCTTGCGTGGCGTCGCCGACGTTGACCAGCGGCCGCTCAACGACAATCCCGCGGCGATGGCGGCGTGGGGCCTCGTGCATGGGCTCGCGCATCTGATCGTCGACGGCTTCTTTCCGCCGACGCGCGCAGCGGCCCAGGCGGAGGAGATCCTGGCCAAGATCAGATTGCCGAAACCACCGGTCCAGGAGCCGGCCGGATAGCTCTCCCGTCCCTTCAATTCGGATAGGCGTGAGCGCCTACGGTGGAGGGAGCTCTGCGCTTGACGCCGAGAATATCGACGGTCGGGGCGCCTGCCGCAGTTCCCGATGGCTCGCGCGCCTGATTTGACCAGAACATTATAAGTCAGCGCCGGCGGGTTGAAGTTGACGATTCGGCCCTCGTCCCACCCGTATCGATGATGTTCCCACTGGCGTAGGCGCCGGGTTGGCTAAGATATGGTATGGCGCCGTTGACGTACCACGAGATCTCCCGGCTCGCGCAGCACATGGCGACGTTGCGCGACTCCCCCAACCGCTCGCCGCCGGTCTCCCCGATCGCCACGCCCAGCTCGTAATCACGATCGCCCCGAGCCTTCAATCCGCTTGCGCCTTGCGTTACGCTTCCGCTCATGAAACATGCCGCCGCTGCATCATGGCGGGCTGGCGGGACGCCTCGGAGGAAACATGGAAACGCGACGCATCAAGGCTCGGAACGGCGAGGGCCTCGCATTCTCGGTCGTCGGCGAGGGGACTGGCCCGCTCGGCGATTTCTATGAGCTGCTCGACGAAAAAACGTCGATCGCGACGATCGAGCAGGCGCTTGCGAGCGGGATCAAGGTCTTCAACTCGTCGCCCCACTACGGCAATGGGCTCGCGGAAAGCCGGATGGGAGCAGGCTTACGGCGCGCGAAGCGCAACGAGATCCTGGTCTCGACCAAGATCGGCCGCATCATGGACCCCTTCACCAAGCCGCCCAAGCCGCGCAGCGACGTGGTGTCGCCCGGCTTCGCCGGCGGACACCCGCACGCGCCGCGCTTCGACTATTCCTATGACGGGGCGATGCGCTCGATCGAGCACTCGCTGCTGCGCCTGGGGCTCAGCCGGGTCGACATCGTCCTTATCCACGATTGCGACGTCTGGACGCATGGCAAAGAGGAGGCGCCTGGGCGCTTCAAGGAAGCGATGGAGGGCGCCTATCGCGCGCTCGACAAGCTGCGCAACGAGAAGGTCGTCAAGGCCATCGGCTTCGGCATCAACGAAGCCGACACCTGCGTCAAATTCGCACGAGCTGGCGATTTCGATGTCGCGATGATGGCCGGACGCTATACGCTGATCGACCAGACGGGCTTGGCCGAGTTTCTGCCGCTCGCCTTGGAGAAGAACATGGGCGTGATGCTGGCGGGCGTGTTCAATTCCGGCATTCTGGCGACCGGATCGGGACCAGGCGCAAAATTCGACTACACGGCCGCTCCGAAGGCGGTCGTCGACAAGGTGAAGGCGATCGAGGAGATCTGCCGGAAGCACAAGGTCACCTTGCGTCAGGCGGCTATTCAATTCGCCGCGTCCCACCCCGCCGTCGTCACGATCGTGCTCGGCGCGGTCAAGCCCGAGGAAGTCAAGGCGAACGTCCATGACGCGACCGTCGAGATCCCGGCGAGCTTATGGTCGGACCTTAAAGCGGCCAAACTTCTGGACCCGGCCGCGCCAACGAAGGGATAGGGCGCGGCTTTCCCCGCCCGAGCGAGGAGGAGCGTCATCGCGAGGAGGCCGAAAAGGCCGACGCGGCGATCCAGGGCGAAGCGCAACGCTTCCACGATCCCTGGATTGCTTCGCTTCGCTCGCAATGACGACTAGCGCCGCTGTACGTGAAACCGACCATTTGGCTTCCGAATCCTGGTAACAACGCACGCGCTGTCTTGCTAGTGTGCGGCAGCAAAGCCGATCATGGGCTCCCCATGAAGTTCCCGCCCGAATTTCTCGACGAGATCAGGGCCCGCCTGCCGGTGTCCGAGGTGGCGGGGACTAAGGTCAAATTGCGCAAGGAAGGGCGCGAGTGGCGCGGCCTTTCGCCCTTCACTGCGGAGAAGACGCCGTCGTTCTTCGTCAACGACCAGAAGGGCTTCTTCCACGACTTCTCGTCCGGCAAGCATGGCGACGCCTTCGCCTTCCTGATGGAGACCGAGGGCCTCACTTTCCCCGAGGCGGTCGAGCGGCTCGCCGGCATGGCCGGCCTGCCAATGCCGCGTCCGAGCAGCGTCGAGGCGACGCAAGATAAACACCGCGCGAGCCTGATCGACATCATGGCGATGGCGGCTCGGCTGTTTGAGTCCAACCTGCAGCAGCCCGTCGGCGCCAAGGCGCGAGGCTACCTCGCCGACCGCGGCCTCGGGGCCCCGGTGCAGCAGCGCTTTGGGCTCGGCTACGCCTCGAGCGAGCGCTTCGCGCTGCGCGACGCGCTCGCTGGCCTTGGCGTTGGCGTCGAGGCGATGATCGAAGCGGGCCTATTGGTCCATGGGGAAGACATCGCCGTCCCTTATGACCGGTTCCGCGACCGGGTGATGTTTCCAATCCACGACCGCTCAGGCCGCGTCATCGCCTTCGGCGGGCGGGCGATGGAAGCGGGCGCCAAGGCGAAATACTTGAATTCCCCGGAGACCGCGCTCTTCCACAAGGGCGCCCTGCTGTTCAACCATCATCGCGCCCGCAAGGCCGCGCATGACGCAAGCGCGATCATCGTGGTCGAGGGCTATATCGACGCGATCGCGGTCAGCGAAGCTGGCTTCCCCAACGTCGTCGCGCCGCTCGGCACCGCGCTCACGCCTGACCAATGCGCGCTGCTGTGGGCCATGGCGAGCGAGCCGATCCTGTGCTTCGACGGCGACGGCGCCGGACGACGCGCCGCTTTCCGCGCCATCGAGACGGCGCTGCCGCTGATCGGCGCAGGCAAGAGCCTGCGCTTCGCGCTTCTGCCCGAGGGGCAGGATCCGGACGATCTCATTCGCCAGAGCGGGCCGGCGGCGATCGCGGAACATCTCAAGGACGCGCGTCCGCTCGCAGGCGTGCTGTTCATGCGCGAGACCGACGGCGAGCGTTTCGACACGCCCGAGCAGCGCGCGGCGCTCGAGCGGCGCCTGGGTGAGGCGGTCACAAAAATCGCCGACGAGACCCTGCGCCGGCACTACCAGGCTGACATGAGGCGGCGCCTTTCGGCCTTCTTCGGCGAGGACCCCGGACGGCCGGCGCGGGGCGACATTGGCCGGCGCGCGGGTTTCAGCCAGAGGCGCGGCGGGTCGTTTCCGCCGCTTGGGCCCCGCGTTGGCCTCAAGGAAGCGCCCTTGGCGCCGCAGACGAAGCTCGCCCGCAAGGCGCCCGTGCCGGCGCGCGAGGTCATGATCCTTTCGATTGCGCTGAGCCACCCGGCGCTGGTCGAGAGCTATTGCGAGGAACTGGCGGCGACCGAATTCATCGGCGCTGGCGTGAGCGCAATGCGGGACGCGCTCATCGCCGCTCCGGCCGACGCGCTCGCCTCGTCCACGGCGCTCGCCGAATGGCTGAACGGCGCAGGGCGAGGGGCGGACCGTGAACGGATTCTGGGCTTGGCCGCAAAGATGCCGAATTGGTGGTGCATGCGGCCGGAAGCCGCGCCTCAAGACGCGGACCTTGTGTTAAGGCAAAGCTTAGCCTTGCATCGTCGCGCTGGCGCGTTACATAGGGACCTGAAGCTCGCGGAGCGGTTGCTCGCAACGGAGCCGAACGAGCTTAATCTTGCCCGACTGCTTGATATCAAAGCGAATCTGGCTGACCTTGCGGATGCGGAAGCAGCCATCGACGGTTTTGGCGGCGGGTCCGGACACGTATCGTCCGCGATCTGACCGGAACGACCCGGCGCGAGAGAACGGGGTTTTTCTTGAGGGCGCCGCGAAGAGCGAACTCTTAGCTCTGCCCGATTAGAACTTGAGGGGACCTCCCGCCGGCGGGACGGTCGAAGGCATTTGGGACGCCCGGCGCCCTTGGCCGCGGAATGACGGAGACGCCGCGATGGCAAAAAAAGATGAGGCGAAGGGCGAAGGCGAGGCGGTGGTTGTCGAGACCCCCGACAGCCCGCTTCTCGATCTCAGCGACGCCGCCGTCAAGCGGATGCTCAAGATCGCCAAGAAGCGCGGCTGGGTGACGCAGGAAGAACTCAACGCGGTCCTGCCGTCGGAAGAGATTTCATCCGACCAGATCGAGGACATGAACGCGATGCTCAGCGAGATGGGCATCAATGTCGTCGAAAGCGAGGACGCGGAAGAAGCGGAAAAAGAGAGTGCTGACGGCGGCGCCGACGAGGAAGAGGCCGAAGGCGGCGAGCTCGTCGAAACGCCCCGGCCGACGGCGGTCGCCACCCGCAGTTCCGAGCCTGCCGAGCGCACCGACGATCCGGTGCGTATGTACCTGCGCGAGATGGGCTCGGTCGAGCTGCTGTCGCGCGAGGGCGAGATCGCCATCGCCAAGCGGATCGAGGCCGGCCGCGAGGCGATGATCGCAGGCTTGTGCGAAAGCCCGCTCACCTTCCAGGCCATTATCATTTGGCGCGACGAGCTGAACGACGGCAAGATCCTGCTGCGCGACATCATTGATCTTGAGGCGACCTACGCCGGCCCCGACGGCAAGAAGGCGCCGAAGACCGATTATTCCGCCCCCGGCGCGCCGCCGCCGCCCAATCCGGCCCGCGACCGCATGGCGCCGGCGACTGCGCCGCAAGCGCCGCCGGAAGGGTTCGAGGGCGAGATTCCGCCTCCGTCCGACGGCTTCGACGACGAGGACGATCTTGAGAATTCGGTGTCGCTGTCGGCGATGGAGGCCGACCTCAAGCCGCGCGTGCTCGAGACCTTCGATCGCATCGCCGACGCTTACAAGAAACTACGCCGGCTGCAGGATCAGAACGTCGAGAACAAGCTCAGGAGCGAATCGCTCTCCCCTGCTCAGGAGCGCAAATACAAGGCGCTGAAGAAGGACATCGTCGGCGACGTCAAGTCGCTGTCGCTCAACCAGAACCGCATCGATGCGCTGGTCGAGCAGCTCTACGACATCAACAAGCGCCTGATCGGCCTTGACGTGCGCCTCATGCGCATGGCCGAGGCCCATCGCGTTGGCCGCGAGGATTTCCTCAAGAACTACCAGAATTCGGAATTGGACCCGAAATGGCTGCTCAGGGTCTCGAAGCTCACGACGCGCGGGTGGAAGGAATTCATTGCCATCGACAAGATGGGAATTAAGGAAATCCGCGCCGAGATCCAGTCGCTCGCGACCGAGACCGGGCTTGAAATCCAGGAGTTCCGCCGTCTCGTCCAGATGGTGCAGAAGGGCGAGCGGGAGGCGCGGCAGGCGAAGAAGGAAATGGTCGAGGCCAACCTCCGCCTCGTCATCTCGATCGCCAAGAAATACACCAATCGCGGCCTGCAGTTCCTTGACCTCATCCAGGAAGGCAATATCGGGCTCATGAAGGCGGTCGACAAATTCGAATACCGCCGCGGCTACAAGTTCTCGACCTACGCCACCTGGTGGATCAGGCAGGCGATCACGCGCTCAATTGCGGATCAGGCGAGAACCATCCGCATTCCGGTGCACATGATCGAGACGATCAACAAGATCGTGCGCACCTCGCGCCAGATGCTGCACGAGATCGGCCGCGAGCCGACGCCGGAAGAACTGTCGGAAAAGCTCGCCATGCCGCTGGAGAAGGTGCGCAAGGTGCTCAAGATCGCCAAGGAGCCGATCAGCCTCGAGACGCCGATCGGCGACGAGGAGGACAGCCACCTCGGCGACTTCATCGAGGACAAGAACGCGGTGCTGCCGATCGACGCCGCGATCCAGTCCAATCTGCGCGAGACGACGACGCGCGTGCTCGCCTCCCTTACGCCTCGGGAGGAGCGCGTATTACGCATGCGGTTCGGCATTGGCATGAATACCGACCACACGCTGGAAGAAGTCGGCCAGCAGTTCTCGGTCACACGCGAGCGCATCCGCCAGATCGAGGCCAAGGCGCTGCGTAAGCTCAAGCACCCGAGCCGGAGCCGCAAGCTTCGGAGTTTCCTCGACAATTGAGCGACGGCCGCGATTGTCCGTTTCCGTAGCGGCCGACCGCCTGTTTCTACCATCGTCGCAATACAACACATATCTTATACGTTAAATACTCCTAAAAGGAGGTTTACAACCGCTCTCGATGTGTCATTATACGGATGCTGCGGCGCGCCAACTCGCCAAGGGGGATCCGGACATGAAGCGTATGGCAATTGCGGCTCTGGGGGCCGCTATGATCGCAGCGCTCGGCGAGTTCCGCTACGCACGCGGCCTCAGTCAACTTCGACTTCAGTGCGTTTGATGGGAGTATCACTCACGACGGCTCATCCTTGAGCGACTCGACGTACTTGGACGTCGATGACGCGTTCGAGGTGGTTACCTCTGTGGCGCCTGGCGACGCTTCCGGGTTGGCGGAGGGCGATGCGATCACGCTTACCGCGGAAACTACGCCAACGCCGAGCAGTATGATCATTTACGGGTCAACGCCTGGTCCGCTCGGAGCCGACGTCATCCTGTCGTGGCCAATGGTTGCCGGGCCTGGCGTGGACACGTTCACCGAAACGCTGACCACAGTGACGTCGATCGATACCGATCCGAATGACCCCGGCTTTATCAATGTCATCCTGACGGGAACGCTAACCGACGCCGACGGCCTGTTCATGAATGCGCCGGTTGTTCTCAATGTTAACGGCCACCCAAGCTGGCGCGAACCTCCCGAGCGTTGCCTTCTCCAACTCGACAACGGGTGTCACCCCTTCTATTCCCG
>CAVRXX010000023.1:0-60513 GCA_963725195.1 uncultured Alphaproteobacteria bacterium
CCCAAATAATATTCACGCCACTCAAACCTGTACTTCCAAGCGGGTTCCTTGGAAAAGGGATTTGGAAATTCCCCTATCCCAAACACAAACCGGGATCTATTGAACGACACCAGGGCCTGTTTTATATCGTTACCCAATTGAACAAGTTCACCAGCTCTCGACTTTAATCGTTTCTTATATCCATCTTTTTGGCTTCGCTCTTTAGCGACCAAAGAGTTCTCTTGTAGGATAAGCAGCTCAAGGCCCCCGACTATAGCAAAAGCCCCAACAGTCTGATATGGAAATCGATGATACTGACTTATCAAGTCATCTGACTTTAAGAGCATCGGTACCAAAAGATTTCTGTCCTTTGTCTCGACATATGTGTGAAAACTAGACTGTAGGGAACTTGCATAGGCGTTGAACATTTCAATTTCATTTTGTTGAATTTGGGTTTTCACGATATCGTTAATTGCCGCAATAAATTCCTCAAGCAGGGATTCCAGATCTTTCTTCGAAATTGAGTCCGATCCGAACAAGCTTGGAAACAGCTTTGCCCCAGACCGCTGACAGAAGTCCCTCAGCAATTTTAAGAGCTAGCCAGCTCCAAGTGAATGGTTCAATCAATATTGTAGGATGTAGATATTTATGATCGTCAATCATAGATATACAGAAAGGTGCGTTCTTCGCAGTTATGGACCTGAGCGCTGGTATATGAATTTCATCTACCATTTGAACGTTCCTTAATCATATTATAAGGCTATAGGGCCTTCAATCAGCTTCTTTTGTTAAGTTGGATGTCTTTGGCCGATAGGCGAAAACTGAAACGGCCCGTTCACGCTGTCAAGCGTGAGGGCAATGCTCCCTTAGGACGCCCGCGACGCCCTCGTGGCTGATCCTGACGCCCTTCGCAAGCACGGCGTCCGCGATGGCCCTCAGCGGCCTTCCCTGAGCCCGCAGCGCGACGATTTCGCGGATAGACCTTGTGGTTAGCGGGCGGCCACAACCGCGTCCAACGCAGGGTCCCATGTAGACGTGTCCATTCGGAAGATGTTCCTGGCCGTTGACCGTCATGACAATCCTCCCTCGTCTCAAGTCCGTTAGAAAATCTGCTTTTTTCATATTGAGGCAAGCGAGTTTCTGACAGACTTTGGGCGGCTTCCATGGGTAAAACTACCTATGTTTCTGGAACAAAGCTTTAACTCGGCGCAAAGCAGATAAACCGCCCACGCAGGCAAATTCGCGTCGGAAGACGGGACAAAGCGCCACCGCATCACCCGCCGCTGATTCCTTCTGGCGATGGCTTCGATCACCTCATCCGCCAGCGCGGTCCTGGCCAGGCGCTCGCGAAGCTCGGCCATCAAGTCGGCGCGCCGCACGCTGTGTCAGAATGTCGGATAGTGTGGTTCGGCCAGGCCGCGAGCGACTCTGCGCAGAATTCTAGCCGCGCCCGCCGTTGACGCCCTTCAACCACGTTAATTTTGTCTGGTGCAATAGTTTTGTGGTAAGGGAGATGCGCGCGGAGGTTTGATCGATCGCGCGACGAGTCGCACCGAATGATCCCTCTCGCCGAATTGACCATGGTCGAGGCACCGCCCGATCCGGAAGCCCTCTTTAAAGCACAGGCGGCAGCCAATGGCCTCGAAATAGTTCCGGGACCAGCCCGTCCAGTTGCAATGCAGATCGGAAAAGTATCCCGATGCAACATTCCTAGTATTCTGGCCGACCGAAAGCGACCGGATACATATGCTGGCTCCAAAGAAGTTTGCAATCGGCCCAGCTTAAGCGGGGGCGCGCCAGCGGGCAAGCGTGGGGGTTCGAGGGAAGGTAATGATCTTGTCTGCGTTGCGCCTTGGCGCGCGGCGAGCACTCGATGCTGTGGCGGCTGCCGCGAGCGGCTAAAGCAGCCCGCGTTGTCGGTCGATTCCGACCTGCTTGCGCTGCAAAATACAAGAGCAATCATCGACTCACGCAGATGGCCGACCTAACATCGCACCGCTTACGTATCCCCGATTCGTTGCGGGACGCCAATGTACGGTCCTGAAAATTGTTCGTGCGGACGCTCTGTCGAAACCCACGCGCCAGGACCGCTACGGCAATCAGTGGCAATATGATTCCCGTAGCGATCATCATTCAAAAGTCGCGTGCTGGGGGATCATCTTCGACTTGCTCAGAACGACCCCACTACTGCGACGACACGTGGAGAAAAATACCGTTCACTTTGGAATCAATCATGAAATGCGCGACTTCGTCCACGACAGAAAGAAAAACCTAGATCTAGTCTTGTGTACACCTTCGAGCGGTGTCGGCAAAACATCGTCGCTTACTTTGGAGTCAATGGCGGCAAACTACCAGATCGAACTGTCCTCGCTGGAGCAATCCGAACTCGATGCGCTGCCGATCCTCGGTCGCGCAGATGTGGGTAGCGTCTTGATGGCGCTCGAAGCCAAAGCGTGCATGACCGCTCATCAGCGAGCGTTGCCCCGACTTCACGACGGACTTCAATTCTTCACATCTGACCGTGCACGGCGCAACAGACCAAGCCATCGCTGCCGGATTTGCAATGGTGAACTTGGCGACCCGCTACCTAAGCCCAGATCTCAACAAGAGGAACCGCGTCTCCGACCCGGTCTGGAGCAGCCACGATCAACCGCGTGACGCCCGACTCGCCATCGACATGGTCCGTCTATTGCCGAGGCGCTCGAAGACCGGCGATACAGGCTACGACGCGCTATCGATTGTGGTGGTGGATTGCAGTAACGATGGTTCGCCCATCGGGCTGGTCACTGATCCCCCGGCCCCGCAGACGCGGGACATTTATCACTACGCATCGATGATCGACCGTCTGGGGCATATCTATTCGACCCGCTTTAAGGACCTTTGACAGCCTATTGGCCACGCCCTGGGGATCGGATGTTTCACACTCCCACACGATCATTACCCGAAAATGAGCCTGACGCAGCGCCCGGATCGCCCGCGCGTCGCGCGCTCGGTTTGCTACGAACTTCTGACACCAGAACGCTCTATTCTCTTTCGAAGTGGTTTCTTCTGCACGCGGTGTGATGGTGCCAGAAGCAGCCGTGAACGAAGATCGCCCATTTTCTCTTTCGGTTTGAGAAATCCGGGGACCCCCGTAGTGATCGAACGTTGAGCCTATATCGAGTTTTCGAAGCCCTCAACGTAGCCCCGACCATGAGTTCCGCCGCCGTTCCACGCTGGCGGACGCGAGCCATCAAGGCGCTGCGTTTTGGATCGCGCGGCTTGGGAGGTCTCATTCGGCGGCGATTGCTGCCCGCCGGAAGCTCCCTCTCTCGGGGCCCGCGTTGCGCTTCCATCTGAAGGAGATGGTCCCGAAGGCGCTCTCTGAAGCCTTTGACGAATCGAAGCGTACTGCGGTCGGTGCGAGATAAGAAACCACGGGTCGCTCGTGCGGAGAGGGGCTTTCCCTCGAACCTCAGGAACTCGACGAGCGGCGCACGCTCGCGCCAAACGGGAAAACTGCCGATTGCCACTCGGCGGCGTCGTTCTCCGTCGAAGCGTGCCGCTTTTGGCCAGCGTCCGTCCACTTCGAGCTCCCGATCACGTTCCGAATCGTATGGACCGGGTGTCCTGAGCCTCCCGCCCAGCCGACGCGCAACTCGGACCGTTACCGCGTTGCCGACGAGCGACCATCTCAACGAGGGACGAGCGACCGCCTCCGCCGGTGCAGTCCACCCCGCTTCGAACCCCTGTAGCCGCTCGGCGTCACGGATATCAGGCGTCACCACCGCGCCGTTTGGAAGAAGTATCGCGGGCGGAGACGCGATGCCCACCGTCGAACCATTCTTGAGGGTCGGGACCGCGTCCGGTGCCCAGCCCAGACCACGTATGCCCTCCGTCCAATAGAAGCCATGGGCTTGTGTCAAGATCGAGGTTTCGCGCGCTGAACCACAACGTCGTCGGCCGCACGCAGGCGGGATCGACTTCGTCGTCGTTGCGACGAACGGCACCGCGCTCTTCGCCGCTGGGGGAGACGCAATGAATTCACGACGCGGTACGCCCGACGATAGCCCCGATCCTCGAAGGCTTCGACGAGCGTTCTGAGACCTCTACCCCTGTCGAGATGAAGCATGAACGAGACATTCTCCAAGACGACCCACGGAACCGCTCGCTGGTCCAACAGCCGAAACACATGCCCAACCAGACCGGATCGTCTGCCGTCTATACCCGCAGTCAGCCCGGCCTGACTCAAGTCTTGGCAGGGGAATCCGCCGACGAGCAGCTCGGCGTCACCCGGCAGGCCCTTGAGATCGGCGATGTCGGACGCACACGGCACACCCGGGCAGTTGGCGGACAAGACGGCGCGTGCAGGCTTCCAGATTTCGCAGAGCATCACCGTTCCGTGACCGGCGGCAGCCAACCCCGATTCCAAACCCCCGATCCAGCAAACGATACCTGTGACCTCATGCAGGTCCCCTTTGCATTTCTCTCGCCCGGCTCCGCCTCGACACCGCGAATCGACGCCACACTGTGCGCAAGGATCCCCGCAAAGGGAAGGTCGTCAACGACAAAATGTTCACATATTGTTCCCTTCTTTGTGAAGCGTCGATCCCTCTCCGAAGCGAATTACGCCCATTCGCCGGTGGCTCCTAGAATGCGTCATTCCATGCTCGTGCAACAGCCGATGTCCGCTCTTTATCCTCCCGCATTGCAGGTAGTCACACCTTTGGCGCCAAGGCCGGACTGCGGTGTTGGTTACCTGCCGGTCGCCACCGCCACCGACATCATCAAATGGCTGAAGGCAGAAGAACTGCCGCCGAGCGAGCTGCCGAACCGCCTCGATTTTCCGTCCGAGCTTTACCAACTCGGCGCGCGTCCACTTTCGCCAGGCGCACAACGATCCGAAGAAGGCGAACCCGATCATGGGCCAGCGCTCTCGCGGATCGCGCGCGTCTGGACCGACCAGAGCCGCGTCGAGTGGAACATCGAAGGCATCGCCGCCTCACGCTTGGCCAAGCTCCATTCCAACCGCCAGATGCCCGGCGCTGAACTCAAGGTGGGTCGATGACGAAGAAGAAGACATCGTCTGACGCGCACCGGAGAGCGCATCGAGCGCGTTCACGGGGAGATCAGGAGGCACGGTGGCATCGGGCGTCAACGGCAATCCCTCATCTATAGGGCGCGCGCTTAAGCAAGTTCATGGCCGTAGTGCCGGTCTGCGGCAGTGACGGAAGTGAGAAGGCCTGCGCTCGAGCAGTGCAGCGCCTGCGTGTAAATAGCGCCGTGTCAATCGCTAAAAAAGGCACGCTCCTACGGCGGGGAGCTGAACGGGAATCCACGCCATGGTCACTGATCCTATTTCGCTCTCCCGGGCAGGACAAGTAAAACGTCGCCCTCATGACTCTTCGCGGAAATACTTCCGAGCTATTGCTGCGAGTTCTTTGTCCATAAATAACCCTGTCACGCCTTGAGTGGTGTCAAACCTTATTCCAAATAGCTCTACGAAGATCGCTCTTAATTTTGCCAGCTTCCTTTTTCCCTTCATGATGGCCAATAAATCATTATTTACTTTCTTCGTTGCCGCCGCGCTCAACTGTCCATAGTTCAATTTTCCGATATTTCCGCTTTTGCGTTCTAAATCAATACGGCCATTCACATAGCTTTCAAGCACGTCATCAGAACTCCCCTTCTGCAAGTTCTTTCTTGACCACGTTAAGGTCAAAAGTAGGCACATTTTTTCCTATTAACTCAATATAGGCATCGGTTGCGAAATAGCCTTCTACGTCTATCTCGCGTGTGACAAATGGCTCTGCGCCCGCCGCAGTAATTTCCTGCTTCCACAATAGGATCTCATCCGGCTCCATAAAATCTCGATCACGATGGACAATTATTGGCGCGGTCGATGTTGCTTTTATTTGCTTAATCAGCGGTTTCAGGAGATGAATGGTAGTGACGCCATTGTACGGTAATAGCAGTGTCTGCGTTTCGCTAAACCCAGCGTTATTGAGCAATGTCTTAAGTAATTTTGAAACACTGTCCTCTGTGAGAACAACAACCTTATAGATGCCAGTGTTGAGTTTTCTTTGATGTCGAGTGCTCCCAGTTCCAGGAGCATGTCAACTGATCGTCCGTTCCGGCCTCAACGACCTTACCGCCTTGCACCCAAAGCATCTTGGCACTTCCATATAAGGTATCAAGCACGTGCCTTGAATGCGTGGTAATAAGAACCTGGACATTCCGTTCAAGAGAAATCGCCGAGAGCAAGGAGCATAAAAGCCGTTGGTTGTTTGGATGTAGGTGTAAATCAGGTTCGTCAAAGATTATAAGTTTTGGCGAAAAGAGGTGTAAATATGCAAGTATTTGTATGGCCTGAAGAAGTCCTGTACCCGCAAGATCGAGCGGCACCTCTCGACCTGTTTCTGTGATTGTTACGTCAATGAACTGGTCAATATCCAGCTTAAAGCGTACGTTGATTTTTAGATTTGGAAAAATCATCGAAAGGTCGGATTCAAATTGAGCCCATTCCTTTTTTCGTTGCAGCCTGAAAAGAATATTTCGAACGAACGCGTTAGCATCTCCTCGCGCAAGGGCTCTCAGAAGGACGCCGTCTGACACGTAAGCTTCTGTTCTGGCCACACCCGCAAGGCCTGGCGAGAACACGGAATATGGCGCCTCAAGTTTTGATAACGTCTTTGCGTATTCTACGTTATCCGGTTCGACAATTATATTTGTGATCCGCCCCTTTCGGATCGACAAGTTTATTACCTGCCCATCGTCAAATGTCAGACGAATAATAATTGATTTTTCCGCGTCCTCAAGGAGCTTTCCACCGTACCCTAGAGAATACGGATCTTCAGAAGGAATATATATTAATTCAGCAGGGCTGATTGTTGATGATTTTTTAGCCTGTACCGGCCATTTATTGGCAATGTTTAGGGACTGAAGCAAGGTAAAGGAAAAATGAACAGCTTGAACGATTGTGCTTTTCCCTGAGTTGTTCCCGCCTATAAGTATATTCACGCCGCTCAAATCGAAATCGACGCGCTCTATTCGTTTAAATCGCTCGATAGTGAGAGTCTTCAGATGCATGGGTAATCTAGCTCAGTTGTGCCGGGCCGCCTGGTTCTACGATAACGGCATGGGGACCCGCGGGCCGGGTCGGAACCTGCGCGATTTCCTGCCCGCCTTCTCGGTGATGCCACGGCGTCCATGAATGATCTGCGCCACGCGATTGGGCGGGACGTTGATCTGCGAAAGCTCGGTTGGCGTGACACCCGCCGAACTTCTTTGCGCGGCGCGCCTCGCGCTTTCAAAGCCGCTATATAGCGCGGATTCGCATCAGGGCGAGCGCCTCGATGCGGATCTCGCCCGAACGCTTCCGGTGCGGAAAGAAACGGTGGGCGTTGAACGCGGAATTTAGCGGGGGCGGCCATCAAGCCAGGGCTCATACACCCGACAAAAACTGTATTGAAAGTTGGGACAGCGGGATTTGGTGCGGAACGGTTGCGCGAGCGCAGGCGGACCCGGTCGAAGCCCCCTGGGGCGGTTTTGGGGAGGTCCCCAATCCTATTCGATCCAGGCGATGAGGGCGCGCGGCCCGGCACGTGGATCGAGTGGAGCGACGGACCCACTAGGGCGGCCCCGTGTCTAGGCGCGGCGGGCTCGCCGAGTTCGAAAGCGGATCGAAATCGTGCGCTTATCCACCGCCTATCCACCGGAAGCGCAATCTGCGGTGGATAAGCGGGCGAGAACAAGCGCGAATGGAAGGGTAAAAGTCCCTTTCTTTACAAGGGGTTAAAGGGTGGTGCCCAGGGGCGGAATTGAACCACCGACACCGTGATTTTCAGTCACGTGCTCTACCAACTGAGCTACCTGGGCGCCTCGCGCCGTCGAGACGCAGCGGGCGCTTATAGGCGTTGGTGCTGCGCCTTGTCCAGCCTGCTGGCCTGGTCTCGGCGCGCGCTTTTCGCCATCAATATGCCGCACTCGAAACCGCAATGCTGCGCGCGGTGATTTTGTGGTAAAAGACGATATCATGCGCTTCGTTATCGCTTGTCTTTCCGTCCCCTCGGTCTGTGCGGCCGTGGTTTGCCTGCAGGCCGCGACGGTCGCCGCCGCTGATTTGCCGACCGCTCCGTCGAACTATCCCGCGCTCGGCCCGAGCTCAGCCGACGCCGCGCCCGATTATTGGTCGGGTCTTTCGGTCGGAGCAGGGGTCTCCGTGTGGGGAGGCAAGGGGGTCAAGGGTGGCGTCGGAGGCGAGACCGACCTCAATTATGAACATGTCTTCGACAATGGAATCATGCTGGGGGTGCAGGCCTCCACTGGTTATATGCCCTATCTTCAAACGAGCCCCGGATTCTCCCAGTTCACTGGCGGGGCTTTCGCCGGCGGCTCGACGATTGTCGGCTACAATTTCGGCCAAGTGACGCCATACGTGATCACCGGGGTCGATTTCGTCCGCTCGACCCGCTTCAATAGCGGCGCTTTCAACGCAAGCGACGCTGTCAACACCGTATTCTCCGGCCCGGGCGCGGTGCAGGCGGTCGGCACGTTCGGCGTCGGCGTCAATTATCGCATCACCTCGAATTTCAGCATGGGCCTCGAAGCGATCGTGCACACGAACACCAACACCGGCGGCGGCCCCTTAGCCCCATGGTGACCGGACCGGGGCTGCCGGCGTCTTGCCTTGGCCTGGGATCGCGGAGCGCCCAACCTCATCCCTTAGCCTGAATGACGCACATGCATGATCTGTCTCGCCGCGCGCTGCTCGTTGGCGTCGTGGCCGCCTCGGGCGCGCGTCTGGCGGCCCCTGCCGCCGCGCAGCAGACCGACGCGCCGCCGCCAGCCGCCACGCCCACGCCTGCGTCATTCGGCTACCAGGACGTCGTGAAGCGGGCGCGGGATCTCGCCGCTGCGCCCTTCGACGGCGCGATACCGCCGCTGCCCGACGGCCTGGCGACCCTCGATTTCGACGGCTGGCGCAACATTCGCTTCAAGTCCGACAAGCCCCTGCTCGGCCAGGACGGGGCCAATTTTCGGCTGGAGCTGTTCCATCTCGGACACCTGTACAAGCGCCCGGTGGTCGTCAACGTCCTGCGAGATGGCATCCCGGCGCCGATCCCTTACGCCGCCAATCTCTTTGACTATGGCGGCGCCAAGCTCGGCCCGCTGCCGATCAACCTCGGTTTTGCCGGCTTTCGTCTGCGTTTCCCGATCAATGCGCCACATATCTGGGACGAAGTGATCGCGTTTCTCGGCGCGAGCTATTTCCGCTTCCTCGGCCGCGGCCAGCGCTACGGCCTGTCGGCGCGGGGCCTTGTCATCGGCGAGCCTCCCCGCCTCAACGAGGAGTTCCCATTCTTTCGCGAGTTCTGGATCGAGACGCCGGACGCGACCGCCGAGCACATCGTCATCTACGCGCTGCTCGACGGCCAATCGGCGACGGGCGCGTTCCGCTTCGATCTGAACCCCGGCCAGGAGACCTTTATCGACATCAATGTCAGTCTGTTCGCGCGCAAGGCGACCCCTGCGCTTGGTCTTGCGCCGCTGTCGTCGATGTATTTTGTCGGCAAGGCCGACCGGCGATACGCCGACGACTTCCGCGGGGAATTGCACGATTCCGACGGTCTTCTTATGCACACGGGCGCGGGCGAATGGATCTGGCGGCCTCTGAGCAACCCAAATCCTCTCAGGGTCTCGGTCTTTCAAGACGCCAATCCGCGCGGCTTTGGGCTTCTGCAGCGCGACCGCAATTTCAGCGATTACGAGGATCTCGATCTCGCTTACGAGCTCAGGCCGAGCTACTGGATCGAGCCGCACGAGGGTTGGGGCGAGGGCGGGGTCGAGCTGGTCGAATTGCCGACCAGCGACGAGACCAACGACAACATCGTCGTCGCCTGGGCGCCGAAGCAGGGGCTCGAGGTCGGCAAGCCGCTCGTCTTCGGCTATCGCATCACGTCGATGGCGATGGATCAAAGCCTGACCCCTACCGGCCGCACAGTCGGGACGTTCCGCGTCGCCGCGCGCGCGTTGGGGTCCCCGGATCCGCCGCCGCCGCCCGGAACTACGCGATTCCTCATCGATTTTTCCGGCGGCGACTTGTCTTACTACATGAGCGATCCCTCTCTCGTGGAGACGGTCGCAACGGCGTCGACTGGACGAATCGTGCGCACGTTCCTCACCCCCAACACCCATATCAGGGGTTTTCGCGCAGGCGTCGACGTCAGCGTAGACCCGGGCCAGAGCACAGACCTGCGTGTCTTTCTGCGCGCCGGGGCCAAGGCCCTGACCGAGACCTGGACCTTTCCCTGGCGAGCGTGATCAATGGGCCGCGCATAAGTTTACGCCACTCCATGATTTCAGAGGCTTAGGCGCGCTTTCACGCAACTTCGCGCGATTGCGTGCAAACCCTCTGTCGAAGGTGGATCAATATTATCAGTCATTTAAGAGATATTCTTACCCTGATAATTTAAGTTACGCCTGCAAATCCCTGTACGGCGGGCCCACCGCTTGGCGCGCCCAGCGGGGGCCAGGAGATCCGGCCTCGCTGTTGAGGGCTGCGCGCCGTGGGAAGTCTGTCGGCTGGAGCCAGATGCGGGAATTGTGGAGGCGCGGGTCCGATCGGCGCAGCCGCTCGCCGCGCGAGCGGTTCCCGGCGGCGATGTTGCGCCGGGGGTTCGTTGCGAAGCCGCACGGCGGGTTGGTATATTGCAGAGCCTTGGGGGAAGCTGGAATGGCGCTCGAAACTGCACAGATCGACAACCTCCCCTCCAACATTGAGGTCCTTATCATCGGCGCGGGTCCAGCCGGCCTTTTCGCCGCGTGCGAACTTCTTCGCCACGGGGTGAAGCCGAGGATCATCGAGCGGAGGCTTGCGCCGCATCACGAGACGCGCGGCACCGCGCTTCAGCCCGCGGTGCTCGAATTGCTTCACAAGGCGGGCGTGATTGAGCCGTTTCTTGCTGAAAGCGTGCGCATCAAAGAGATCGAGCTTCTCGGCCCGGGGCAGGCGCGCATCGGCCTCACTCAGCTGGCGG
Source organism: uncultured Alphaproteobacteria bacterium (assembly GCA_963725195.1). Classification (GTDB taxonomy): domain Bacteria; phylum Pseudomonadota; class Alphaproteobacteria; order Rhizobiales; family Beijerinckiaceae; genus Roseiarcus. The sequence continues at coordinate 10,998 of CAVRXX010000023.1, forward strand.
GCCTCGGCTGCAAATACGAATTCCAGTGCAGCCAGCCCCAATGGTTCACCGAGGCGGCGCTGCGCGGCAATCTAGCCGGGCGAGGCGTCCAAGTCGAGTTTGGCGTCGAGGCGACGCCAGTCGGGGCGGATGGCGACGGCGTTACCATGAGCCTCGACAAGGGTGGGCGGAAAGAGATCGTCCGAGCCGATTACCTGATCGGCGCGGACGGCGGCCACAGCGTTTCGCGCCATTCCATGCACGAGCGTCTGGACGGCGAGACCTATGGCGGGCGTTTCATCGTCGCGGACGTGAAATTGACATTGCCCGCTCCGCCCGGACGGGGTCGCGTTGTTATCGGGCCGAGGGGCTTCGTGCTGCTGGCGCCGCTGCCCGAAGGGCGATTGCTCGTCTTTGTTAATCGTGACGAAGGCGATCAGCGCGTCGAGCCGACGTCTGTGGCTGAACTTGGAGCGCTCCTGAACGAGCGGATCGGAACAGACGTCGGGCTCTCCGATTTGCGTTGGACGTCCTACTTCCAGATGCACAAGCGCGTGGCGCCGTTCCTGAGCGACGGCAGGCGCTTCCTGTTGGGCGACGCGGGACATCTTTCAAGCCCGATGGGCGGGGAAGGGATCAATTCGGCGCTCATGGACGGCGCGGATATCGCGTGGAAACTTGCATTGGTGCTTCGGGGGGCGGCCAAGCCCTCGCTTCTCGCCACGTACCCAATCGAACGTGGCCTGGCCGATCGTCATGTGCTCGAGGTCTCGAACGAGATCCATGCCTTTGTCATGCAACTCGTCGAAAAGTGCAGAGCGGGGGAGCCCCTGTCCCCGCCAGCGCAGGATCCGGCCGAAGTGCTCGCAGGCTTGCGCAAGCGCTCGATGCTCGATGTCTCGTATAAGGGCAGCCTTCTCATTGACGGGAGCGGTGGCGAAGCCGAGCCCATGCCGGGAGCGCGGTTTCCCGGCTGGTGCGATCTCAAGGGAGCGACCCACCATCTCGTCGTTTTCGGCGAGGCGCCCGGGCTCGACCCTTTCCTCCCGCGTTGGGGCGCGCTCGTCTCGGTTGTCGAGGGCCGGCAGGCGGGGCTCGATCCCGCCCAGGCGGGACTACCGGAGGGCGGCGTTGTTCTGGTTCGCCCAGACGGCTTCATCGGCTTCCGGTGCGGCTCGGCGGATGAAAATGCGATGAAGGCTCTCGACGCGCATCTTTCGACCTATCTTCATCCCAGCGTCGCCGCCGTGGCGGACTGAGCTTCCGATCGTTGTGGCCCAGGAGAGCGCCGGCCGCCGTCGAGGGGCAGGGCGACGAGCTTACTTTCGGCGGCCATAAGCACCCGGTGAGCCAAGGCTTTTCGTGCGCGCGGCGCTTTGGGCGTCTCGCGGCTCGCCGGTCCGGTTCAAACCAAATCGTGCGCCGGCCAATGACACGCGCATCCAAGCTGGTCATTCTATGAATTTGCGTAAGAAAAAAGAAAAATAGCCGGGTTACACGAACTTAACGAGATTGAAAACATTTGTTAATTTGCAACCCGAAATCGACAGCTTACATTCATCTTCGCTGCTTATATTTGAGCCGGGAAGCGAAGGAATCCTATCCTAAAGTATAACCGCTTTGGTGTTGGGGAATTGAATGCGCGATTGGTACGTTGGTCAGAAGATCGTTTGCGTGAATGCGCAGCCAATCGATGGCGTGAGAAACCGCTTCGTTGATGAATATCTGTGCGAAGGTAAAGTCTATATAATTCGAAAAATTCTGGGGTTTAATTTCAGATTTTCTGAGAGGAGGGAAGAGAGGCTTGCTTTCAGACTGGAAGGCATCGTTCCCTATTTAATCGACGGCATAGAATACGCCTTTTTCCATGGCCGGTTCAAGCCGCTAGAGGACCAGGACGAAGATCAGGAAATCGACATCTCAATATTCTTGAAGGGCCTGCGCGAAGTGAACGAAGGCTCATTTGCTCTCAGGAATGAAGATATTCGCGAACTCGAGACGATCACCTGACGGACGAGCGGCGAATATCCAAGCGCTTTGGGAACGACCGCCGCTCCCGCGCCCACGGCCGCAACGCGCAGCCTTCCCTCACGACGAACCGGCCGTCGCCGAACATTGTATCTAAGCGCTTTCAGCCAAGTGTTTTCGCCATTGAATCAGGCGGAATTTCCTGCTAGCGGCTGGCCCTCGCCGCATGGGCTCCCCATATAGCGACTGCACCTGGGCTTCCGCCGTCGGCCGATGCGCCGGCTAAGCCGCGAAGAGCGGCGATGAGGATCGTGCGTCACGCGCGAGCCTTCCGATCGGCGGGCGCCTGAACGTCAACACGAACCCAAAGCCGGCGTGGCCCGAACAAAAGGGCGCAATTAGGAGAACCAATGGCTTCCATACAGACCCTGGCGCCGACGCGCGAGGATTTCACCGCGCTGTTGAACGAGACTTACGGCGCCGACGAAGCTTTCGAGGGGAGCGTCGTCAAGGGCAAGGTCGTCGCGATCGAAAAGGACATGGCCGTCATCGACGTCGGCCTCAAGACCGAAGGGCGCGTGGCGCTCAAGGAATTCACCAATCACGGACGCGACCCGGCGCCCGGCCTCGGCGACGAGGTCGAAGTCTATCTCGAGCGGATCGAGAACGCGCTCGGCGAAGCGGTCATCTCGCGCGACAAGGCGAGGCGCGAGGAGAGCTGGGTCAAGCTCGAGCAGGCGTTCGAGAAGAATGAGAAGGTCGAAGGGGTCATCTTCAACCAGGTCAAGGGCGGCTTCACCGTCGACCTCGACGGCGCGGTCGCCTTCCTGCCGCGCAGCCAGGTCGACATTCGTCCTGTGCGCGACGTTGGCCCGCTGATGAACGTGCCGCAGCCGTTCCAGATTCTCAAGATGGACCGGCGGCGCGGCAATATTGTCGTTTCCCGCCGCACCGTGCTCGAGGAGAGCCGCGCCGAGCAGCGCCACGAGATCGTCGCCAACCTCGCTGAGGGGCAGATCATCGACGGCACGGTGAAGAACCTCACCGACTACGGCGCATTCGTCGATCTTGGCGGCATCGACGGCCTCCTGCACGTGACCGACATCGCCTGGCGGCGCGTCAACCATCCGAGCGAGGTTTTGACCATCGGCCAGCAGGTCAAGGTGCGGATCATCAAGATCAACCATGAGACCCACCGCATCTCGCTTGGCATGAAGCAGTTGCAGGAAGATCCGTGGTCGAACATCGAGACGCGTTACGTCATTGGCCAGAAGCTTAAGGGCCGCGTCACCAACATCGCCGACTACGGCGCCTTCGTTGAGCTCGAGCCGGGCATCGAGGGCCTCATCCACGTTTCCGAAATGTCCTGGACCAAGAAGAACGTCCATCCCGGCAAGATCGTCTCGACCAGCCAGGAGGTCGAGGTGCAGGTGCTCGAGGTCGACGCCTCCAAGCGCCGCATCTCGCTCGGCCTCAAGCAGACGCTGCAGAACCCGTGGGAGGCTTTCGCGGAGAAGCATCCGATCGGCTCGATCGTCGAGGGCGAGGTCAAGAACAAGACGGAGTTCGGGCTGTTCATCGGCCTCGATGCCGATGTCGATGGCATGGTCCATCTTTCCGATCTCGACTGGAACAGGCCCGGCGAGCAGGCGATCGAGGACTACAAGAAAGGCGATCACGTCAAAGCCAAGGTGCTCGACGTCGATGTCGAGAAGGAGCGCATCGCCATCGGGATCAAGCAACTGGCCAGCGACCCGTTCGCGGCCAGGAACGCCGGCGAGGAGGGCGAGGGCGAGCTGCGCAAGGGCTCCGTCGTGACCTGCGAGGTGCTCGAGGTCAAGGACGGCGGCCTCGAGGTGAAGATCGCGGGCACGGATCTCACCGCCTTCATCAAGCGCAACGAGCTCGCGCGCGACCGCAGCGATCAGCGCCCCGAGCGCTTTTCGGTCGGTGAGAAGGTCGACGCGCGCATCATCCAGTTCGACCGCCGGGCGCGCAAGATCGCAGTCTCCATCAAGGCGCTCGAAGTCGCCGAAGAGAAGGAAGCGATCGCGCAATATGGCTCAGCCGACTCGGGCGCTTCGCTCGGCGATATTCTTGGCGCCGCGCTCAAGGCGCGCGACAGGAGCGACAAGGCGAAGTAAGCCGCCGCCTTTTCCGTGAACAAAAGCCCGCGCGGGAGCGAATCCCGGGCGGGCTTTTTTTCAAGCGCTGACCCGCATGAGAACCCGCCCGAATGGACGGTCTTCGATCAGGTAGCGGACCGCGTCTGGAGCCTGCGCAAGCGGGAAGACCTTGGCGATGGTCGGCTGAAGCGCGCCCTGAGCCGCATATTCGGTCAGCGTCCTCAGCGCGGCGGCGATTGTTTGGGGGGCAAAAGCACGCAGCGTGAAGCCTCGCACATGTGCAGCTTTCCAGATCACGTCGGTGAGGTTGATGTTCGCCTCCCGCCCGCCCGCGTAGCCAACCACGGCGTAGTCGCCGCCGAAGGCGAGACAGCCAAGCGCCTCGCCCGTCAGGGACCCGCCGACGCCGTCGATGACGACACCGACTCCCTTGCCGTCGGTTATCCGCATGACGCCGCTCCGCAGGCTTTCCCTCGACAAGTCGATGACATGGTCGTAGCCGGCGGCGCGGGCGGTCTCGGCTTTGGCTGTCGTGCTGGCGGTCGAAATGGCGAGCGAGGCCTGAAGCTTTCGAGCGACCTGCACGCTTTCCATTCCCACCGCGCCGCCGATCCCCGGAGCGAGCACACTCTGCCCGGGCCGGAATGAGACGAATTCGGTGAGGACCAGATAGGCGGTGAGATAACCGGCGCCGGCCAGGAACGCCGCCGCGTGATCGTCATCGATATTGTCAGGAATGGGCCATAGCCCCGCCGCAGGCGCGGCTACGAGGTCACGCCAGACGCCATCGGCGATGATACCGAACCCTGGGCCGGTAACGAATACGCGATCGCCGGCCTTGAAGCTTGGACTCTTGGACTCGACGACCACGCCCGCGCCCATTTGGCCGCCCACCCGCGGCAGATTCTCGACCGTGGCGGCGTAGTGATGCCCTGAGCGGAAGGTGTTATCGAGCGGATTGATTCCCGCGGTCCGCATTTCAACCAGCACCTGGCCGTCTGCCGGAAGCGGTGGGGGAAGGTCGGCGAGCCGGTTCTCGGCATAGTCGCCATAGGCGCGATATTGTATGGCCTTCATCTTCGGGTCCTCCTGGGGAAGTTGTTCGGGGGCAAAGCCGTGCTTCTCCCCGATGCGCCTCTGCAATGAAGCGATGTTGGGCGGCGCGAGGCCGGGCGAGGCGGGAAGAGCAACGTGCGCCGAGTGGTCGTTATTCTCGTCGGTTGCGGCCGACCACAGCCGACGTCCTTCCGCTCAAAATGACCGGTCATCTTGGAGCAATGGGCGCGATTTCGCCGTGAGCTTGCGACGTGCGGGGGTCATGGTGGGGCAAACAGAGTCGAGACGATCCGCTCGAAGCCCGTAAGCGCATCGGAGTTGCGATCGACCTTGGACCTCAACACCGCGCCTTCCCAGGCGTTAAGCAGGAACGCGGCAGCGTCCCCGGGGTCGATATCGCGCCTCAAGGAGCGATCTGCCTGCGCTTGCCTGACGCAGGATTCGATCGCTGCGGTCCAGCGCGCAAGCAGAGTGGCTAGCCGGTCCCTCGCCTTCGGACTCTTGGGCGGCCATCTCGGCAGTCAGATTACCGATCAGGCAGCCGGTGCGGAATCCGCCTTTTCGGGCGGCGTCGTTGAGGCGGCTGAAGTAGCGTGCGATCCGCTCCCGCGGCGGGATATCGTTCCCGTCGAGGAGTGTGAGCGACGCTTCGACGCGCTCCCAATAGCGATCGAGCGCCGCGATCGCGAGGTCCTCCTTGCTCTCAAAGTGGTTGTAGAACGAACCCTTCGGAGCATGCGCCGCCTCGGTAATGTCCTGGACGCTCGAGCCGTTGAAGCCCTGTCTGTGCAGGGTCGCCACGGCGGCGTCGATGATTTGCTCTCTGAGGTTGGGGCGTGGCATCATGGGAATATGACCAGTCATCTTAATGCTGTCAAGCCTCCTCTGCGCCGCGGCGCCGTGCGCTCTTTTAACGACCGCGAAGTCGGCAAGCCGTCAGGTGAATGACGATGGGCGATAGGGCTCGGCCGACGCGGACGGTTCGGTCGGCCATATTCTGGCGCCGCACTGAAAGCCCGCGACAGGGCCGACAACGAAGTGAACCGCCATTGAGAGGAACGAGGCCCGCGCGAGCGATCCCAGGCGGCTTTTATTGACCGGACCTCAGAATCCAATGTCGCGCCAGCTGCCGCCGCCCCGGAAGGACCGGCGCTTGGGACCTTATGTTCAGCTCTCGATGAGGAAAGCCGAGTCGACGGGCAGTTGCAGGCCGGTCACCAGCGCGTTTGTCTGCGAGGCCATGCCCACCACGGCCAGAAAATCGGAGTATTGCGCGTCGGTCATGCCCCTGGCGCGCGCCGCCGCCGTGTGCGAATGGATGCAATAGGAGCAGCCGTTCGTTATTGAAACGGCGATGTAGATCAGTTCCCGAGTCAGCGGATCGAGCGGTCCGGGCGCGCCCATCACCGCTTTCAGGCGTGTTCCACGTGCGCTCGAGAACCTCGGGCTGGTTGGCCAGACCGCGCCAGAAATTGTTGACGAAGTCCGACTTCCGGGTCGCCCTTATATCGTCGAAAACCGCTTTGACCTTCGGGTGCGCTTCCGCCTCCGCATCGGTCCAGAGCTTGACTGTGGCCATCCTCGCCTCCATGCGAACGCGTCCCCGAGCGGCGGGCCCGCTCGGATCACGGGAGAGCGTGTAGCATGGCGGCGACGATCCCGAAGCGGCGGTCACAGACTTGTGCGCTGAGGCGGTCCGTTATACTGGCATGTCAGCGCAAGCAGAGCGCCATTAAGGCGTAGCGGGCGGCGACGCGATGGCGCATGCCGCCTGCGTGACGAATAAGGAGATCTGCGCTGACGGCGACCGGCTTCGAAAAGGCCGGCCGAAAGATGAAACGGGAGGACAAGAATGAATCATTTTCGCGATCTCGCTGTCGCCGTTGCCGGCGGCGCGATGTTGACTGCCGCGTGCGCTTTGTCGGCGCCCGCCTTCGCCGCCGGACCCGAGGTCGTGGCCGGCCCATCGGCTGATCCGCAATGCTTCACGCCGTGGTCGGACAAGACCAAGTACTTCAAGTTTCCCGCCAAGAAGGGCCCCTACCGGATCGCCCTCGCCAACGGGTTCATCGCCAATACCTGGCGCATCCAGATGATCCAGACCGCCAAGGCCTACGCCGCGCAGCCGGACGTCGCCGCCAAGCTCAAGGAGTTCAAGGTCGTCTCGACCGGCGAGGACGTCGCCGCGCAGATCGCCGCGATCAACAATTTCATCGATTCCGGCTACGATGCAATCGTCACCGACGCGCAGAACCCCGAGGCGTTCAAGCCGGTGATCAAGCGCGCAAAAGCGGCCGGCGTCGTGCTCGTCGCCTTCGACAACATTCTCGACACCGATGAGGCGATCAACGTCGACGTCGACCAGAAGGGTCTCGGCGTCTACTGGGCGAAGTGGCTCGCCAGCCACCTTCCGAACGGCGGCAAGATCCTCGAAGTGCGCGGCGTTTCCGGCACGTCGGTCGATAAGCGACCGTCACGACGGCATCCACGAGACCCTCGACGCGACCGGCAAGAAATGGGACGTCGTCGAGGTCTACGGCAAGTGGGACGATCCGACGGCGCAGAAGGTGACCGCCGACGCGATCGCGGTGCAGAAGCACTTCGACGGCTACACTGCTCAGGGTGGCGACACCGGCGTCGTGCAGGCGATCATCGACGCCAAGCAGCCCTTCGGCCCGTTCGGCGGCGAGACCGAGAACGGTTTCCGCAAGTTCTGCGCGAAGTATTCCGATCGAGGGACTGAAGTGCGCGTCCGGCGGCACCGGGCCTGCGCAGGTCGCGGTCGCGATCAAGGTCGCGCTTGGCCGCCCTTGACGGGCAGGTCGTGCCGCAATCGATCAAGCTGCCTCTGGCGTCGGCGGAGGATCCCAACTTCAAGGACGGCGTGAATTACTATGCGAAGCCAGCCGACAATTTCTTCGTTGGCAATTCCTTCCCGACCTGCGGGATCAATTTCAGCGCGCGGAAATCATGGGGCAGTCGAAGGAGAACAAGTAGACGTCGACCGACTGCGGCCGCCGGGGAGCGACATTCCTCGGCGGCCGCGGCGAGGCCGGCGCGTCGCGGCCCCATGGGCGTCTTGAGGGGCGAGGGTAAGCGGCGTGAACCGAGCAGAAGTCGACGGCCTCGCCGATCCTGCGCATGGAGGGCGTTTCCAAGCGTTACGGAGGCGTGCGCGCCCTCGCCAATGCCGACCTCACCGTGTTTGCTGGTCGCATTCACGCCATTCTCGGAGAGAACGGCGCGGGCAAATCGACGCTGATCAAGATCCTTGTCCGGCGTCGTGACGCCGGACGCAGGCCGTATCGTGCTCGATGGAGCGGAGGTTGCTTTCGATTCGCCGGCGGCCGCCAATCGCGCCGGCATCGTCTGCATTTTCCAGGAACTTGTCGCTCGTTCCCGACCTTTCGGTCGCCGATAATATCGCCATCTCCAATCCGCCCCGCCGCTTGGGCATGATTGATCGCCGTGCGCAGCGCCGCCTTGCTGAGGAAGCGCTCGAGCGCGCCGGAGCGACCGGCATCCACCCGCTGGCGCTGGTGAAGGACTTGCCGCTGTCGCGCCGGCAGGTGGTGGAGATCGCCAAGGCGCTGGCGCGCCGCCCTCGCGTTCTCATTCTCGACGAGGCGACTTCAGCGCTCACCGCGGCCGATGTCGCCAAGGTGTTTGTCGTCCTCAAGCGCTTGCGCCAGGAGGGGCTTGCCCTCCTCTACATCTCGCACCGCATGCACGAGATCGCGGAGCTTGCCGACGAGAGCACGGTGTTCAGGAACGGCGCCAATGTCGCGACCTACTTGGCCGGGACGAAGACCGACAACGAGGTCGTCGAAATGATGATCGGGCGCGAATACAGCCACGTCTTTCCACCCAAGCCCGCGGCGCGTCCGAAGGCTCAGACGCCGCTCTTCGAAGTGAGGAATCTCAACTGGGGGGACCGGCTGCGCGACATCTCGTTCACTGCCGACGCCGGCGAAATCGTTGGTCTCGGCGGGCTCGACGGACAGGGACAGCGGGAACTGTTGCTAGCGTTGTTCGGCGTCCTTCGCGGCGTCTCCGGCGAGATCCGGGTGGCGGGCGCGCCAGCTTCGCCTTCAAGCCCGCATGCGGCGAAGGAGAAGCGCATCGGCATGGCGCTGATCCCCGAGGACCGCAAGACGGAAGGCTTGATGCTGCCGATGTCGGTGCGCGAGAACCTCTCGTTCGCCGCGCTTCGACCGCGTCTCGAAGGGCGGGGTGATCGACCGCGCGCGCGAGACCAAGCTTGTCGGCGAGCTCATGAAGCTCCTCGAAATTCATGCAGCCGGCACGGACATCCCCGCTGGCGCGCTATCGGGCGGCAATCAGCAGAAGATTGTGATCGCCAAGTGGCTGATGGCCGAGCCCCGCATCATCCTGCTCAACGATCCGACGCGAGGCATCGACGTCGGCACCAAGCAGGAAATCTACGCGCTGTTGCGCCGGCTCGCAGACGAGGGCGCGGCGATCGTCTTCTACACCACCGACTATGACGAATTGATTGGCTGCTGCGACCGCGCGCTCGTGCTCTACAATGGCGCGATCAGGCGCGAGCTCGCCGGCGCCGAGATCACCGAGCGGGCGCTGATCGCGAGCGCGCTCAACATTTCGTCCGAAGAGGCCGCAGCCGGGGCGCCGGCCCAATGAGCGACTGGCGCTATGTCTTCGCCCAGAACCGCGGGACGCTTCTCGCGATCGTGTTCTTCGTTGTGATGTTCGCGATCTACACGAGCAACCATCCGGCTGGTTTCACCGCCAATGTCGTGCAGACCGCCGCCAACAAGGGCGTGCTCCTTGCGCTGGTGGCGATGGCCCAGACTTTCGTCGTCATCACCGCCGGCATCGATCTTTCCGTCGGCGCCGTGCTTGTCCTCACCAATTGCCTCGCCTCGTGGATCGTCGTTGGAACCGCGGCCAGCGCCACGCTCGGCGTCCTCGGCGTTCTTCTGACCGGTCTCGTCTGCGGGGCGATCAACGGGCTTATCGTCATCTACGGACGCCTGCAGCCGATCGTCGCGACGATCGCAACTGGCGCGGCGTTCTTCGGCCTTGCCCTTCTTTTGCGCCCCGTCCCCGGCGGCGACGTCTATGGCCCGCTCGCCGATGCGTTGACTGGGCGCGTCTTTGAGGTCGCGCCGGCGAGCCTGGTCGCGCTCGCCGCCGTCGTGCTCGTGCTTTGGGTTCCCTATAGCCGCTCGACGATCGGACGCGCGGCCTATGCCGTCGGCTCGTTCGGAGGGCGCGGCCTATATGTCGGGCGTGCCCGTCGACGCGGCGAAATTTTACGCCTATGTGCTTTCAGGACTGACGGCCGCGCTTGGCGGACTTTTTCTCACCTTCGTCACCTATTCCGGCGAAGCGTCCGCCGCCAACGCCAACACCTACACGCTCTTCTCAATCGCCGCGGTCGTGCTCGGCGGCGTCTCGCTGTTCGGCGGCTCGGGCAGCGCGATCGGCGCGATCTTCGGCGCCTTGATGTTTCGCACCATTGGGGATCTCCTCTTCGTCTTCAATCTCGACCCGCTGTGGCAGCCGCTCTTCCAGGGTCTCGTGCTGCTCGCCGCGGTCTGCGTCGGCTCGGCGAGAGTGTTCCAGGTCCGCAACCGGCTGGAGCTTTTCCCGTGAGCGAGAACGCCGAGACGGGATTTGCGGAGGCGCTCAAGCGGCGGATCGATCCGCCCGTCGCGATCGCCTTTGGCTGCGTGATTGTGATGCTGTTTCTGGGCTCGCTCTATTCGCGCAGCTTTTTGTCGCCCGAATATCTTTTGCAGCAATTGAAAGTCGCCTCCTTCCTTGGCGTCATCGCTACCGGGACAATGATCGTCATTCTGCTCGGGCAGATCGACCTCTCCATTCCCTGGGTGGTCGCCGTCGGGGGCATGATGTCGACGGCCGCGACCGGATGGGGTCCGGTCGGCGAGGCTTTGGCCATTCCGTTCGGGGTGGCTTGCGGAGTGGCGCTCGGCCTCGTCAACGGCTTCGGCGTCGCTTACCTGCGCATCCCCTCCATGATCATCACGCTCGCGGTCAATGCGGTGGCGCAGGGGCTGATGGTGGCCCATACCGGCGGGTTCTCGCCGCAAGACGCATCGTCCCCCGCGATGCGCACGCTAGCGACCGGCGAATTCCTGTTCGGGCTGCCGAATGCGCTGCTCGTCTGGGCCGTGGTCGGCGCCGCGGCGATCTTCCTGCTCAACCGCACCACCTTCGGCCGCGCCGTGTACGGCATCGGCAATCGCGAGCGCGCGGCCTATCTTTCGGGCATCGACACCCAGCGCGTGGTGCTGATCGCGTTTGCGCTTGCCGGCGGTCTCTCCGCATTCGGCGGCGTGTTGCTCGCGGGCTACGCCAGCAAGGCGGCGCAGGCGATGGGCGACGCTTACCTCCTGCCGGCGATCGCCGCTGTCGTGCTTGGCGGCGCGTCGATCCTCGGCGGTCGCGGCTCTTATCTCGGCACCGTCGCCGGCGTCATTCTCATCACGCTTCTGCAGTCGATTTTGTCGGTGATACAGATGCCGGACGCCGGCCGGCAGATCATCTACGGAATTGTGATTGTCGCGATGCTATTGCTTTATGGACGTGAGAGCCGGGCGCGGTAAACCGAACCGGCTTGACGCTTGGCCCCGTTGCGTCTGATCTGGGGCGCAACCATCATCATGCCGAATTCACCTTTGTTGGCTCGGATGTCGCGCCATGAGTTTTCTGGACGAGCTGGCGTTCGGACCGCACGGAAATCGAAGGACCTGGGCGAGGGTCCTCTTGATCGCGCTCGCGGTTCTAGCGCTCGCCGCGGGGCTTTTCTACTACCTCGTGTCGGGCGATTACGCGTTCCTAAGAGCTGACGTCCTGACCGGGGAGCCGGGCGGCGCCTATCACACCTTAGGTGATCGGCTGGCTGCGCGGGCGCATAAGAAGAACGGCCATTTAAAGGTGGTTGCTACGGCCGGGTCGGTCCAGAATATTGCGCGTCTCGTCGGCGAAAACGGGAAGTGCGTTCCGGCGTTCGCCTTCGTGCAGGACGGCGTGCCGGCGCCGGCGAACGCGGGCTTGCAGACCCTGGGCCGGCTGCCGCAGCCGGAATCGCTGTTCCTGCTTGCGCGGCGCGGACGCGCAATCAATTCGTTCGATGACCTCAACGGCGCTTCGGTTGGGGTCGGTCCGGAAGGATCGGGCACGGCCTATCTGATGCAGCAGTTGTTGGAGAATTCGGACCTTCGCGGTCTGGGTCTCAAACCCTCGAACCATGACCTCGAAGCGCAAGCGGAGTTGGTCCGAGACGGCCGGCTCGACCTCGCGGCGTCCGTCATGAACGAAAGCGCAGAAATGGTGCGCACGCTCGTGAACAAGTACGACCTCGAGATCGTCGCTCCCGCAGACATCGAAGGCCTGGTGGCCCGAGACAGATGGCTGCGTCTGGGCCGGATTCCTGCAGGCTACTATGACATCGCCAAACCGATCCCTGCGACCGACAAGCTCGTCGCGCAGGTCGACACGCTCGTCATGACCAATTCGTGTGTGCATCGCGCACAGCGGGTCGCTTTCCTTATGCTGCTCAGCGAGGAGTTCCCGAATTTCGTTCGTGTGAACCCGCCCCCCGCGGCGAAGTCGCAGGACAGCGCCCCCTTGGCCGACGAGGCGCGCGAATTCTTCGCGAGCGGCGAACCCGAGATCGCGGATAAATATTTTCCCTGGCTCGTGAACCTGATGTCGCCCGCCTATTGGATCTATCTGGTGATGGGGATCACAGTTCTTCTCAACGCGTCGGACGCCTATAGCCGCTTCAGGCTTTGGCGCATCGACGTCAACCGTGCCGCGTTGGAGTCCCGGTTGAAGACGCTCGCCTATCCCGGTCTGACCGAGGAGCAAATCAAGGCGCGGGCGCATTCCGGCATTACGCGAGAGCAGATCAAGGCGCTTCCCCCCGAGACGGTCATCCACACGCCGAAGGACCGAGAGGCTGCCGAAGCGCTCAAGAAGGAACTCGATGCCCTTCGACGGCGATGTGAGGATCAGCTGGGCTCTTTCGTCACGCCGATGGGCTCGGAGATGTATTACCGATATCAGGAATGGCTAATCGACGAAGCAAGAGTCGCGCTTGGCGCGCTGCTTCGCTCGCCGAAGCCATGACGGGCGCTCGGCGCGGCGGAATTCCTAACGGATGTTACGAATCCCACGCTCGTTCGTTGCGAACGTAACGGGTGTCCGTGACGCGCGTCACAGTGCTTTGCCGCGCGGTCTCATCTGATGTGTCCAGTGGATGAAGTCGCTTTTGGATGATGGCTTCTCTCATCTCAATGGAGCACACAATGAAACTCTCGACGATCTCTCTTGCGCTTTGCTTCGCTCTCGCGCCGTTCGCGGCGCAGGCGACGGCTCAGCATCACCGCGCTCTTCATCATGTGAATGAGGCGCAGCGACATGCGATCCCGATGACCGCGACCGCTTTCGTTCCGGCGGTCAAGGTCGACGATGATTCCGACGGGTTGTCGCGCAATCACGAGGACTGTAATCGAGGCTGCATCGACAGCAACTGATCAGCGCTGACTGCGGCGCTCGGGCTCGATCCGAAGCGCGCCGCAGCGATTCTCAAGCGGCGGCGGCTTCGGCCGCCGCTTGCTTTTGTTCGGTCGGATGATGCGCGCCGGGACAAGTCTTCATCCGTTCGCGCAAGTCCGCGATCAGCCACCGTCCTGCCTTGCCAGGCAAGCGGCCGCGCTCATGCACGACCGAGAGCGGCAGCGCGAATTCCTCCTGGTTGGCAATTCTGAGCCTCTTCAGGCGCCCCGCCGCGACGTGCTCAGAGACCATATGGCTTGGCATGTTGCACCATCCAAAGCCGGCAAGCAGGAAATCGAGCCGAGTGGTCAGGTCCGCGAACCGCCAGATGTGACGGCTGACGACGCCGCCCGACAGGTTCTGAGTGATCGGCGTGCGGTCGGTCAGCACCAGCTGCACATGGGGCTCGAGCGCTTCGCGGGCGAGCGGCTGGGGCAGGGCGGCGAGCGGATGGTTGGCCGCCACCACCGGCCACATGGCGATGCGCGTCATGAACTCGCTGACAAGATCGCACGGACTTGTGGGCGGAATTGTGTAGATCGCGAGCCTGGCGGCGCCGTCGCGCAGCCGCTGCTCGGCTCCGCCCAGAGCCTCTGTGAAGACCGAGGCGGGCAGAAGCGGAAAAGCGACGCGCAGCGCCCTGAGGCTCTCCATGAGAAGCGGGATCGGCAACATCGAGTTCGACCGCAAGGGTGAGCTCCGGCTCAACGTCCTCGGCCATGCTTTGCGCGCGGGCGCGGATGGCGCGCGCGCCCGCGATCAGCGCCCGCGCATCGCCGACGAGCGCCCGTCCCGCATCGGTCAGCCGCGGCGTCTTGCCCGAGCGATCGAACAACCTGAGACCAAGAGTGGCCTCCAGCGTCTGGATCGACTGACTGATCGCCGATTGGACCCGGCCGAGCGTTCGCGCCGCGGCCGAAAAGCTCCCCGCGTCGGCGACCGCGACGAGAACGCGCATTTGGTCAAGCGTCAGCGAGTCGATCATCCATCACCTCTGGAGATGGATTCTAGCACAATTTTGCCAATTGCAACGATCGGAACAACAGTCGACATCTAGCCGCAGTGCAACAATTCCTGAGGACCGCCCGCCATGACCGTTCATGTTTCTGAGCCTAAGACGATAGAAGCGCAGTCGCTTGCGCAAATCTTTACCGATGCCCGTACGCACAACGGATTTATCGATAAGCCGGTCTCGGACGAATTGCTCCGCAGGGCGGTTGAGCTCGCCAAGATGGGGCCGACCAGCGCCAATCAGTCGCCGCTGCGTATCCTCTTTCTGCGATCGCGAGCGGCCAAGGAGCGGCTTCGGCCCGGCTCTGTCGCCCGGGAATCTGGACAAGACGATGAGCGCGCCGGTCGTTGCGGTCACGGCTTATGACGAACAGTTCTACGAGCATCTGCCGTTCCTGTTTCCGCACGCCGACGCGAAGCCCTGGTTCTCTGGCGATCCAGTAAGGGCCGCCCGCAGCGCGTTCCAGAACGGCACGCTGCAGGTCGCCTATCTCATCATCGCGCTGCGCGCCGTGGGGCTCGACACCGGACCGATGACCGGATTCGACAATGCGAAGGTCGACGCCGAGTTCTTCCCGGAGGGACATGTCAAGTCGAACGTCTTGATCAATATCGGCTACGGAGACCACGGGAAGCTGTTCCCGCGCAGCCCGAGGTTTTCGTTCGACCAGATCGCGAAGATTCTCTGACCCGTTTCGCTTTGTCGCATGAGAGCCTTCTGCGGTCGTCGAGGGGTCTGGATCTGTTTGTGTTTGCGCGCGCAAGAGAGGGTTCTCACTCTTCCGAGCGCGCTCCAAAGGCTGAGGAGGCTTGAATGACCAAGGTGCTCGTCCTCTACTATTCCAGTTACGGCCATATTGAGCAGTTGGCCTATGCCGAGGCCGAAGGCGCGCGCGCCGCCGGCGCTACGGTCGACGTGAGACGTGTGCCGGAGACCGTTCCGGAAGAGATCGCCAAGGCCTCGTACTTCAAGCTCGATCAGCCGGCCCCGATCGCCAAGGTCGAGGAGCTGGCGAATTATGACGCGATCATCGTCGGCGCGCCAACTCGCTTCGGCCGTATGCCTTCGGCGATGGGGAGTTTCTGGGAGCAGGCGGGGCAGTTGTGGATGAGCGGCGCGCTGATTGGAAAGGTCGGCGGCGCGTTCACCTCGTCCGCGACGCAACATGGCGGCAACGAGAATACCCTTTTCTCCATCATCTCGAATCTGATGCACTTCGGCTTGATCATCGTTGGCCTGCCCTACAGCCACCCGGGACAAGGCACGCTGGACGAAATCGTCGGCGGTGCGCCTTACGGCGCAACCACGATTGCGGGCGCGCAGGGCCAGCGTCAGCCGACCAAGATCGAGCTCGAGGGCGCCCGGCATCAGGGCGAGTTGATCGGCAAGGTCGCCGCCAAGCTTTCCCGTTGAAGGCGCCAATGCATTCTCACTCCGAAAGGTGAACAATATGAGCGACGTTGCTTCCCGACCTGCGCTTCCGATCGTGGGCTCTATATTGCGCGCGCCCGAGATGCTCTCGGTGCTGCGCATCCTGACCGGGCTTCTCTTCCTCGAGCACGGAACCGGCAAGCTGCTGGGTTTCCCGGCCGGCCTACCGTTCATCGACCAGATGCCGCGGGGATTGCTTTACTTCACCGGAACGATGGAGCTTATCGGCGGTCTTTTGATCACGATCGGCCTCTTTACGCGTCCGGTCGCCTTCCTTCTGTCAGGATTCATGGCGGTCGGCTATTTCCTGGTGCACTTCCCGCAGAGCTTCTTCCCGGCCAAGAACTACGGCGAGCCGGCGGTGTTGTTCTGCTTCGTTTTTCTTTACCTCGCGGCAGTGGGCTCCGGACCTTGGGCGGTGCGGAGAGACTGAGGCGGTTTGAGAATAGCCGGAGGCCGGAACGGATCCAGGCCGCCCGCGGAGGTGCGCGATGTCGGACAGGATTCGTGAACTTCTGAACCGCAACCTCCAGGAGGTTTTCGGCGAAGGCGACGCCGGCCGCCGTCGTGAGGCAATCGCGGAACTCTACACCGATGACTGTATCGTCGATGCTCCTCCCGGCGTTTTCGTCGGACATGACGCCTTGGATAAGTTCGCGGGAGACCTGCGTGCGACTCACTCTCATTTCATCTACACGCCACACGGCGAGCCCCAGGCGCTCCATAACGCCGGCCGTCTGTGCTGGGGCTCCGGCCCGCGCGGAGCGGCACCCGGTTATACCGGCCTTGACGTGATCATCGTGCGCGGCGACAAAATCGCAGCGCTCTATGTTTTCCTCAACTCCATGCCGTCGTCGTCGGCGCGCTGATTTACATCGCGGCGGCTGGCGCCGGCCCTTGGGCGATCGACCGGGACTGACGGAAGCTTCGGGCGGCGACGCCACAGCGGAGATGGCCAAAGGCGGGACGATGCCGAATTGGTCGGTCATCCGCCCGAGCGCGATTGTTGAGAAGGCGAGCGAACACATCATCAGCGTGTAGGGAAGCGCGGCGGCGGAGCGGTCGACGCCGAAATCGAGCTGGGCCGGCGGCAGGACCACGATCACCGCACACATCCCGACCCCGATCAGGGTCGCGATCAGCAACGGCGAGGCAAGCCGGGTGAAGCCTAGGCGCTGTCGGGGGCGTACCGGTAGGCCGGCTCGGACGAGCGCGAAATTTGGTCCATTGCACAAATCTGCGTCACGCGGGCGCTGATAGCAAATTCCATCGCGCCGGAACGTTTTAAGACCGTGGCGCGTTTCACAATTGTGTTAAACCAAGCTTAAACGGGTTACTTTACGGCGCCATAATGGCGAAAGCGCGTAATTGCGGTGAACGTCAGACTTGGTGTACGTGTGGGTCTGCGTTACGCGGCGACCAGTAAGCGCCGCGATTGGGGAAAAGATTGACCAAGCCTTCAACACCGCTGCTGGATCAAATCGAATCACCGAGCGATCTGCGTAAGTTGAGAGAGAGTGATCTCCCTCAGCTTGCCGAGGAGTTGCGCGCCGAAACGATCAGCGCGGTCTCGGTCACTGGCGGCCATCTCGGCGCCGGCCTCGGCGTCGTCGAACTGACGGTCGCTCTGCACTACATTTTCGACACGCCGACCGATCGCATCGTCTGGGACGTCGGCCACCAGGCCTACCCGCACAAGATCCTGACCGGCCGGCGCGAACGGATCCGAACTTTACGGCAGGGCGGAGGCTTGAGCGGTTTCACCAAGCGCGCGGAAAGCGAATACGATCCGTTTGGAGCGGCCCATTCCTCGACGTCGGTCTCGGCCAGCCTCGGCATGGCGGTGGCCCGCGATCTGTCCCACCGCCGCAACCATGTGGTCGCAGTCATTGGCGATGGCGCCATGTCGGCCGGCATGGCCTACGAGGCGATGAACAACGCCGGCGCGCTGGACTCGCGCCTTATCGTCATCCTCAACGATAACGACATGTCGATCGCGCCGCCTACGGGCGCCATGTCGGCTTACCTGGCGCGGCTCGTCTCAGGCCGCGCCTATCGGTCGCTGCGCGGCGCGGCCAGGCAGCTCGCGCGCCGGCTGCCGAGGTTTTTTTACGACAAGGCCCGACTTACGGAGGAGTACGGCCGCAACTTCTGGACTGGCGGCACGCTGTTCGAGGAACTGGGTTTCTATTACGTCGGGCCGATCGACGGCCACAATCTCGACCATCTTCTGCCGATCCTGAAGAACGTGCGCGACGTGCAGGACGGACCGGTGCTCGTGCATGTGGTGACGAAAAAGGGCAAGGGCTATCCGCCGGCCGAGGCTGCCGACGACAAGTATCATGGCGTGACCGCGTTCGACGTGATCACCGGCGCGCAGTCGAAGCCCAAGACCAACGCGCCGACCTATACCCGTGTCTTCGCCAATGCGCTGGTCGAGGAAGCGCGGCGCGACGAAAAGATCATCGGCATCACCGCCGCCATGCCGGAGGGGACGGGGCTCGACCGAATGAAGTCGGTTTTCCCCGACCGCGTCTTCGATGTCGGCATCGCCGAGCAGCACGCCGTCACGTTCGCCGCCGGCTTGGCGACGGAAGGCTTCAGGCCCTTTTGCGCCATCTATTCGACATTCCTGCAGCGCGGCTACGACCAGCTCGTGCACGACGTCGCGATCCAGAACCTGCCGGTTCGCTTCGCTCTTGATCGCGCTGGCCTCGTCGGCGCGGACGGCGCGACGCACGCGGGCGCCTTCGACGTCGCCTATCTCGCCTGTCTGCCGAATATGACGGTGATGGCGGCTTCCGACGAGGCGGAACTCGTCCATATGGTCGCGACCGCCGCGGCCCACGATTCGGGGCCGATTGCGCTCCGCTATCCGCGCGGGGAAGGCGTTGGCGTCGAGTTGCCACAGCAGGGCGAGCCCTTGCCAATCGGCAAGGGCCGGGTCGTGCGCGAGGGCTCGCGGATCGCGATCCTGTCGCTCGGCGCTAGGCTCGGCGAGGCGCTCAAGGCCGCCGACGAACTGGCGGCGCGCGGCTTATCGACCACGGTCGCCGACGCGCGCTTCGCCAAGCCCCTGGACCGCGAGCTCATTCTGAAGTTGGCGGCGACGCACAAGCTCCTGATCACTGTCGAGGAAGGCGCGGCGGGCGGCTTCGGCGCGCATGTGCTGACCTTGCTCAGCGACGCCGGTGCGCTCGACAACGGGCTTAAGGTGCGCACGATGACGCTGCCGGACAAATTCCAGGATCACGACAAGCCGGAGCGCATGTACGCCGCGGCCGGGCTCGACGCCAAGGGGATCGTCGCCAAGGCGATCGCGGCGCTCGGGGATGTCGAGCGCCTCGCCTCGAGCCGCTCCGCGTGAGCCAATCCTCGTCGGACGAGGAGGGGGACGAGCCGCAGGCAAGCGGGCGCGGCAACATCGCCGCCATTATCGCCGTCGTCGTCCTGGCGGCGCTCGGTTATTGGGCTTTCCATTACATCGACCAGCAGCGCAAAATGCAGAACTGCCTCGATTCGGGGCGCCGTGACTGCGCCCACCGGGTGCAGTAGGGGTCCAGTAGCAGTCGCGATTGACTTGGCCGCGCCGGCGCGGCATAAGCCCGCTCCTTGCAGCGGCGCGTCGAGGCGCCGCATTCATTTTTCCGGCCTGCCGCTTTGGCTTCTGACGTAGCGGCGCGTCGGCGTTCGCGCGTTCAAGATCGGGCGGCGCTCGATTTTCCGCCGACGATTGGAATTCGGAGACTAGCCCGTGAAGCGGACCTATCAACCCAGCAAGATCGTGCGCAAGCGCCGCCACGGCTTTCGCGCCCGCATGGCGACGGTCGGCGGCCGCAAGGTGATCGCTGCTCGCCGCGCGCGCGGCCGCAAGAAGCTCAGCGCCTGAACGGCCGCGCCTTCGGCCTCGACCCCCGTCTTGGCCATTCGCCTTGTCGGCGAAGACGGCGCGGAAGGGAGCTTTGACGCCTTGCATGAGAATGGCGGATCTGGCCGCGCCGGCCGACTTCCAGGCCGCCTGACCAAGCGGGCCGAATTTCAGCGCGTCTCGCGCGGACGGCGCGCGCCGGTCGAGACTTTCACGTTGCAATCCCGGCGCCGAGAGGAAGCCGCGAAAGAGGCCGATTTCGGGCGCGCGAGTCGGACTGACGGTGACCAAAAGCGTCGGCGGCGCGGTCGAGCGCAATCGCGTCCGACGACGGCTAAAAGAGGCCCTGCGGGCTGCGGCGCCTCTTGAGGCGGAGAGCGATCACGACTACGTGCTGATGGCCCGGCGCGAGGCGCTGGGCCGCCGTTTCGCCGCGCTCGTCGACGATGTCCGCACCGCCTTCCGCGCCGCCCGGCGCCGCGGCGCGGACGATCGTGGGCGTGGATCGACCGCGAGGGCGCCGAAAGGCAAAGATAGGCCGAGATGAGCACCGAGGACATCAGAAACCTTTTTCTGGCGGGCGCGCTGTCGGTCCTGGTGATGGTCGGCTGGCAATATTTCTACGCCGGTCCTCTGCAACAGCGGGAGCACCAGGCGCAGACGCAGGCCAATGTGACCTCGCCGGCGAGCGAGGCGCAGCCGAGCGCTGGGCCCGCCGCGCCAGGCGCGGGGCGCCCCGGAGCTGGGGTCCCGCCGGGCGCTCCGGCCACGACAGCGGCGGAGACGGTCAGCCAGGCCCTGGCGGCGAGCCCCCGCGTGATCATTGACACGCCGAGCATCGGCGGCTCGATCAACCTCAAGGGCGGCAGGATCGACGATATTGTCCTCAGGGGTTATCGCGAGACGGTCGACCCGAAGAGTCCGAACGTCAGACTGTTCACGCCGCCCGGCGCGCCCGACGCCTATTGGGCCGAGACCGGATTTGTAAGTCCGGCCGGGGGCAAGGCCCCCAATTTCGACACCGTCTGGACCGCCGATCGCCAGACGCTGACCCCCTCGCAGCCGGTTACGCTGACCTGGGACAACGGCGAGGGTCTCGTCTTCAAGCGCAAGATCGCGATCGACGACAAATACATGTTCACGGTCACGGATTCGGTCGTGAACTCGGGCTCGGCGCCAGCGACGGTGCAGCCCTACGGGCTCGTGCTGCGCCACGGCAGGCCGAACGTCGCCGGCTACTCGGTGCTGCACGAGGGATTCGAAGGCGTGATCGGCGGCCAGGAGCGTGCGCCGACCTACGCCGCCATCGACAAGGCGACCGGCAAGGTCGAGGCCTACAAGGGCGATGGCGGCTGG
Source organism: uncultured Alphaproteobacteria bacterium (assembly GCA_963725195.1). GTDB lineage: Bacteria > Pseudomonadota > Alphaproteobacteria > Rhizobiales > Beijerinckiaceae > Roseiarcus. The sequence continues at coordinate 32,365 of CAVRXX010000023.1, forward strand.
CTTGGCTTCACCGACAAATATTGGGGCTCGGCGATCATCCCTGACCAGACCGCCCCGATCGAGGCCCGCTATTCGGCCAGCGGGACCGTCCAGCCGGTCGACTATCAGGCCGATTTCCTCGGCAAGGAGCAGACGGTCGCGCCTGGGGCGACGTTCGAGACCACAACCCGCCTCTTCGCAGGCGCCAAGGAAGTCTCGACGATCGACGATTACGCCGCCAAGCTCGGCATCAAAAAATTCAATCTGATGATCGACTGGGGCTGGTTCTACTTCATTACCCAGCCGATGTACTGGCTGATTGACACCATCTACAAATTTGTCGGCAATTTCGGCCTCGCGATCATGATCGTGACGGTGCTGGTCAAGCTCGCCTTCTTCCCGCTCGCCAATCGCTCCTACAATTCGATGGCGAAGATGAAGAAGATCCAACCGCAGATCGCCGCGCTAAAGGACCTCTATCCCGACGACAAGGTCAAGCAGCAGCAGGAGCAGATGGCGCTGTTCAAGCGCGAGGGCGTCAACCCGGTCGCCGGCTGCGCGCCGATGGTGATCCAGATTCCGGTGTTCTTCGCGCTCTACAAGGTCATTTTCATCACCATCGAGATGCGCCATGCGCCGTTCTTCGGCTGGATCCGGGACCTCAGCGCTCCCGACCCGACCAACGTGTTCACCCTGTTCGGCTTGATCCAGTGGGATCCGACGGTGCTGCCGGCCTTCGGGCATTTCCTCCATCTCGGCATCTGGCCGCTCATCATGGGCGTATCGATGTTCTTCCAGATGAAGATGAATCCCGAGCCGACCGATCCGGTTCAAAAGCAGATGTTCTCCTGGATGCCTGTCATCTTCACCTTCATGCTCGGCACGTTTCCGGCTGGCCTCGTCATCTACTGGACCTGGAACAACACGCTGACGGTGCTCCAGCAGTACTACATCATGACCAAGGCGGGGGTGAAGGTCGAGCTCTGGGGCAACCTTTCCAAGCTGTTTCCCAAAGAAAAAGGTAGCCCGGCCGAGACGCCGAGCGTATGAGCGAGGCGACGGTTGCGCCCGACTGGACCGAGGCCGGGCGCAAACTGTTCGCGGGTCCATGCGAATTCATCTTCGCGGCGGCGCGCGCTGACGGCCTGCCGCCGATTGGCGCGCCCGAGATCGCCTTCGCGGGACGTTCGAACGTCGGCAAGTCCTCGCTCGTCAACGCGCTGACCGGCCGAACCACGCTCGCTCGCACCTCGCGCACGCCCGGCCGCACCCAGGAGCTCATTTTCTTCGATCTCAACGGGAAGGCCCGTCTGGTCGACATGCCGGGCTACGGCTACGCGGCGGTGGCGAAATCGAAGTCCGCGTCCTGGAGCGAACTCGCGCGCGACTATCTGCGCGGCCGCCCGTCGCTCGCCCGCGTGTTCGTGCTCGTCGATGGCCGGCATGGCCTGAAAGAAAGCGATCACGAGACGATGCGCGCGCTCGACGCCGCAGCGGTGTCCTATGCGGTGGTCTTGACCAAAGGCGACGAAGTCAAGGCCGCCGACCGCGAGGCGCGCATCCCTGCGACGCTCGAGGGCTTGCGCAAGCACGTCGCTGCCTATCCGGAAGTGCTCATGACCTCGGCGCGCACCGGCGACGGCGTCGCCGACTTGCGCGCGCATATTGCAAGGCTCATCGCGGAGCGGAGCGGCGACCAGGCTCAGCTTCGCAGCGAACGATAGAAGGCGCGCACGTCCTCCGCGAGTAGGTCCGGTTGCTCCATCGCGGCGAAATGGCCGCCCTTCTTCATGACTGTCCAGCGGCGGATGTTGGTGAACATCGGCTCGGCGAGCGAGCGCGGCGGATGCAGGATCTCGCGCGGGAATTCAGCGTAAGCCGTTGGCGCGGTGACGGCCGCGCCTTCGGGGATCATCCAGGGTCGATGCATGCGGAAGTAATAGGGATAGAAGGACGATCCGATCGCGCCGGTGAACCAGTAGAAGCTGATGTCGCCGAGCATCTGGTCACGCGTGAAGACGCTCTCGACATCACCGTTGCAGTCGGACCAGGCGCGGAATTTCTCCACGACCCACGCCGCAAGCCCCGCCGGAGAATCGGTCAGCCCAAAGCTCAGCGTTTGCGGGCGGGTGCCTTGAATCGCCGCATATGCGGCATCCTCCTTGAGCCAATGGTTGAGCTGGTCGATAAAAACTTGCTGCTCGGGTGTCGGATTCTTGATCCTGTCCGGCTCGCGGCGGACGGCTAGAAAATTGACATGAATGCCGATCAGCTTGTCCGCGTGCGCGTAGCCCATCCGCGCGGCGGTGATGCCGCCCCAATCGCCGCCTTGCACCGCGAAGCTTTTGTAGCCAAGCGTGTCGGTCATGAGCTCGGCGAAACATCCGCGATCTCCTCGACGCCGAACCGCTTCTGCCCAGGGCGGAACGAGAGCCCATAGCCCGGCAGCGACGGCGCGACGACTGTGAACGCGTCGGCCGGATCGCCACCGAAGCGCGCCGGATCGGTCAAGCGCGGAATGAAATCCAGGAATTCGAACACGGACCCGGGCCATCCGTGCATCAACAAGAGCGGCGTCGGATTGGGGCCCTTTCCCGGTACATGCAGAAAGTGCAGGTCGGTGTCTGGCCGCGTGATCTTGAATTGCGGAAAGGCGTTGAGGCGCGCCTCCTGCGCGCGCCAGTCGAAAGCGCCGCGCCAAGTGTCGACGAGGCTGCGAAGATAGTCGACGCTCGATCCGTAAGCCCAAGGCTCGCCTGGCGCTGAATCGGGAAACCGGGTGCGCGCAAGCCGCTCCCGCAAGTCAGCAATATCGCTATCGGGCACGCGCAATGTGAATGGCTGCGGCATCGGCTGCTCCTTCACCTATCCTCACCTTGCGCCTGCGATCCTCGAATGGACGCCGTTCACAGTCAAACGCACGCTTGGCGACGCCGTCTAGTGGATTGACCCGATTCCTAAAGGCGATGGTCGTCCAGTGACGAACCATTACAATGCCTTCGCCGGCGGCGACGTCGGTCGCATCGAGGCGCTCAGCGACGGTATTTTCGCTTTTGCGGCGACGGTGCTGGTGCTCGACTTCCGCTCGCCCGAGCCGGCCGATATCCACTCGGAGGCTGAATTGCTGGGCGCCCTGGTCGCATCGTCGCACAGGCTCATGCCCTGGCTTCTCAGCCTGTTGACGCTTGGCATCTTCTGGGTCGCCCAACAGACGCAGCTCAGCCAGCTCGCGCGCTCGAACCGCGACCTGACCTGGCTGCACCTGGCGTTTCTCGCGATCATCACGGTCTTGCCGTTCACGACCCGGCTGCTGGCCGATTTCTTCACCTACCGTACTGCGTTCCTCATTTACTGGCTGAACATCGTCCTGCTCGGCGCGGCCGTCTACGTCACTTGGGCTTATGCCGGACGGGCGAAGCTCATTCGTGACGACGCACCCCCGGAGCTGACGGGCGCCTTCCGAAGGCGAGTCATCATCGCCCAGTCGCTCTACGCGGTGGGCGCGCTCGTCGCCCTTGTGGACGTGCCGCTCGGGCTCGGACTGATCATCCTGATCCAGCTCAATTACGCCCTCGCGCCGAGGCTCCCGATTCTCTCGCGCCTTTGACGGCGCTCAATCCTCGAACGGCAGTCCGGCATATTGTTCGGCGACCACGGCTGCCGCGTGCTTCGATCGCAGGAGATGATCGAATTCGCTGAGCTTGATCCGGGTCTCGAAGGCGTCATCGTCGGGAAACACGTGCAGCAAATTGGTCAGCCACCAGGAGAAACGCTCGGACGCCCACACGCGTCTCAGCGCCATATCCGAGTAACTCTCGAGATAGCGGTCGTCGCTGTTTGAGAAATGCGCCGCGAAAGCGCGCGCGAGGTAGAAGACATCGGAGATGGCGAGATTTAGGCCTTTCGCCCCGGTCGGCGGGACGATATGCGCGGCGTCGCCGGCGAGAAACAGCCGGCCGTAACGCATCGGCTCGACGACGAAACTGCGCAAGGGCGCGATCGACTTTTCGATCGAGGGCCCAGCCACGATCTTGGGGGCGATGTCGTCCGGAAACCGTCGTTTCAATTCGTCCCAGAACCGCTCGTCCGGCCAATCCTCGATCCGCGTGTCGAGGGCGCACTGGATGTAATAGCGGCTCAGCATCGGATTGCGCAGCGAGGCAAGCGCGAAGCCTCGCTCGTGCCGCGCGTAAACGACCTCGCCGACCGGCGGCGTTTCGGACATGATTCCGAGCCAGCCGAAGGGATAGGCGCGCTCGAAGATTCTGAGCACCGACTTCGGGATGCTCTGGCGCGATACGCCATGGAACCCGTCGCAGCCGGCGATGAAGTCGCATTCCAGAGCCTCGGTCACGCCGCCCTTTTGGAAAGTCACCTTGGGCGCGGCGCTAGCTATGTCGTGGAGCTGGACGTTCTCCGCCTCTTCAACGATCCGTCCGCCGTCGCGTTCCCGGATCCGATACAGTTCCTCGGTGATCGCGGTCTGACCGTGCGACCACATCGGCCTGCCGGCGTGGGTTTTCGTGTCGATGAGAAATGGCTCGCGGTCCTGCCAGACAATGAAGCTTCCGTCATGCGCATGGCCTTCGCGGTCCATCCGCTCGCCGGCGCCCGAGTCGCGCAGCACCTGAACGGAGCCGAATTCAAGCACGCCGGCGCGAATGCGCTTCAGCACATACGCCTTCGTCTGCCGCTCGAGAACGACGCTGTCGATTCCATGGCCGTGCAGCAAATGCGACAGGAGCAGGCCGGCCGGACCGCCGCCGATGATCGCGACCTGAGTGCGGCGCATGGCTATCCTCCCTCGCTGCGCCGACGGCGCGGCGCAAGTCGACCCCTCTCCCACTGGGAGAGGGCAGGGGTGAGGGGACCATGCGCTCAGTCGAAAGGCAACCGCAGCGCCGCGTAAATCCAGGCGCGGACGGCGTCGCGGCGCTCAGCCGCCATCGGCGTTCCTCATCCGATCCATCCCCTCACCCCAGGCCCCTCTCCCCAAAGGGCGTCCAGGAGAACGCTCGTCTCTCGACGGGCTATGGGGAGACGAGTGGAAGCCCCACCGCCTCGAGCGCCCCGGCCTGCCGGCGCGCCAGCGCGCCCTCGTCGAAGCCGGCGATTGTGTCCTCATACATGCGATGAAAGTTGAGGCGCGCGCCAAGGCGCAGGAAGGCGCTGCCGATGCCGATCGTCGCCCGCTCGAGAAACACGAATTCTCGCGGCACAGGCAGGCCGCCTCCCTCGGCCTTCAAGGCCCGCATCACCTGGCCGATCTCACGGCGCCCGTATTCCGACGGTTTGACGCCGTCCGCCGCCGTGCGCACGCGATCGTCGAGGATCGGCCCACAGAGAAACCGAGCCCAGATGTTCATGGCTTCGAGCGCCCCGCGGCTGAGGCCGGAGAAGCCCCACATCTCGTAAGCTTGCGCGATGCGCGCCTCGTCGCCGGCTTTGAACCCCCGATAAAGCTCGACCACGCCATGCACGAACCGCGGCGGGAAGATGCGCACGCAGCCATAGTCGAACAGGTTGACGCCATCGACGTGGCGCTCGCCGCGCGAGCGCACAAATGTGTAATTGCCGAGATGCGGATCGCCGTGAATGACGCCATAACGCAGGAACGGGCGCCACCACGCGTCGAACAGGCCGACGGCGATTAAGTCGCGCGCTTCCTGCGGCGCGGCCTCGAAGGCGGCGAGCGGCTCACCGTCGAGCCAGTGCATCGTCAAGAGTCGCCGCGTCGATAAGCTCTCCTCGACCCGCGGCACGCGTACGAACGGGCAGTCGGCGAGCATCAAGCGGTAGAGCCGAGCGATCTTGGCCTCGCGCTGGTAGTCGAGTTCTTCGCGCACCCGCTCTCGGATCTCGCGCGCGATCTCTCGCGTGTCGACCGCGGCGCTCGCGCGCCGATGCAGCGAGAACAGGAGGTCGAGATTCGAGAGGTCGGTCTCCACCGCCGAGGCCATGTCCGGATATTGCAGCTTGCAGGCGAGCCCCTCGCCGCTGAGGCTCAGAGCTCGATGCACCTGGCCGAGCGACGCGGCGGCCGCAGGCTTGAAGTCGAACTCGGCGAAGCGCTCGCGCCAATTTGGCCCAAGCTCGGCCTGCATGCGGCGGCGCACGAACGAGGCCCCCATCGGCGGCGCCTGCGACTGGAGCTTCGTCAATTCGGCGGCGAAATCCGCCGGGACCGCGTCAGGGATGGTCGTCAGCATCTGCGCGACCTTCATCAGCGGACCCTTCATCGAGCCCAATGCGGAAGCGAGCGCCTTGGCGTCAGTCTCGCGCCCGCCCCCGCGCAGCCGATTGACGCCGACGCGGGCGGCGAACGCGCCGGCGTTGACGCCAAGGCGCGCATAGCGGGTCGCGCGTGCGCTCAGGCGATTGGCTTCGTCGTCATGGTCCAAGCAGGATTCCTTATCCGGCGATGGAGCGCATATAGGCCGGCGACGCCGCAATTGCAGCAGCGGAGGCGCGCGCCGCCGCTCACACGCGCCGAATCGGACCGGGATAACGCGCGAGTGTCGCGTCGGACGTCAAAAGCGTGACGCCTTCAACCAGAGCCTGCGCTACGAGCATGCGGTCGAAAGGGTCGCGATGGAGCGGCGGCAATCCTGCGAGCGCGACGGCATGTCGCCCGGTAACCGGCAGCTCCAGATAACCGTTGTCGATGAGGCCGCGTCGCAAGATCCCGGCGTCTGCCCGAAATCCGGCTCGATTTTGCCCGGCCTTGATTGCGACTTCCCAGATGCTGACGGCGCTGAAGAGAAGCTCGTTCTCGTTGTCTTCAAGAAGGGCCTGGGCGTTCTTGGAAAGCTTGTCCGGTTCGTTCGCGCCCCACAATAGGACGTGAGTGTCGGCCAGGAGCCTCATTCGTCGACGCCGAACATCTTTTCGATCTCGTCCTGAAACATCGTGTCGAAGTCATCCGGGACCTTGAACTGTCCCTCCAGGAATCCCAGCCGCTTCTTGACCGGCGGGGCGTCGATCGGCACGACCTTGACGAGCGGCTTTCCGGCCCGGGCGATGATGAAGGGTTCGCCCTTGGCGGCGGCGTCCACCAGTCGCGACAGATTGGTCTTGGCTTCATGGATGTTGACGGTGCGCATGGACTAATCCTACTGAACTAAGTCCAAAAATAAGATCAGCAATTCATGCGGTCAAGTCGGGGCGTCAAGGCCCACGAGAGGCTATCCCATCGTCTCCAGTTCGCCGATCATGCGCTCGATCACCGAAAGGCCAATCTTCCAGAAGCCGGGGTCCTTCGCGTCGAGGCCGAACGGCGCAAGCAGTTCGGAATAGGATTTCGAGCCGCCGGCTGCAAGCATCGAGAGATACCGTTCGGCGAATCCGTCGCTTGAGCGGTCGTAAACCCCGTACAGCGAATTCACCAGGCAATCGCCGAACGCATAGGCATAGACGTAGAACGGCGAATGGATGAAATGCCCGATATAGGCCCAATAGGTTTCGTAGCCGGGCTTGAGCGCAATCGCGGGGCCGAGGCTCTCGGCCTGCGCGTTCATCCAGGACTGGCTGATTTGTTCGGTCGTCAATTCGCCCTTGCGTCGCTCGAGGTGAACGAGCCGCTCGAACTTATAGAACGTGATCTGGCGCACCACCGTATTGAGCATGTCTTCGACCTTGCTCGCCAGCATCGCTTTGCGCTCGACCGGATCGGGAGTCGTGGCGAGCATCGAGCGGAAGGTCAGCATCTCGCCGAAGACGGAAGCCGTTTCGGCGAGAGTCAGCGGCGTCGGCGCCATCAAGGGACCATTGACGCCGGCCAGCACCTGGTGAACGCCATGGCCGAGCTCGTGCGCAAGGGTCGTCACGTCGCGCGCCTTGCCGAGGAAGTTGACGAGAATATAGGGATGAGCGGACGGCGTCGTCGGATGCGCGAAGGCGCCGGGGGCCTTGCCGGGCCTGACCGGCGCGTCGATCCACCCTTCGTCAAAGAACCGCCGCGCGATATCGGCCATGCGCGGGGAAAATGCGCTATAGGCGCCGAGCACTGTGTCGCGCGCCGCCTCCCATTTGTAGACGCGCCGCGGCGTATTCGGCAGCGGCGCGTTGCGGTCCCAATGGTCGAGCTGCGCCTTGCCGAACCAGCGAGCCTTCAGCGCATAATAGCGATGCGAAAGCCGCGGATAGCCGTCAGTCACCGCCGCGACGAGGGCCTCGACAACCTCGGGCTCGACGCGATTGGCGAGATGGCGCGAGTCGGCGACGTCCTTGAACTTGCGCCAGCGATCCGAGATTTCCTTGTCCTTCGCCAGCGTGTTGGTGATGAGAGCAAAGAGACGCAGATTGGCGCCGAGCGTGGCGGCGAGCGCATTGGCCGCCGTCTCCCTGATCTTCGCATCCGGATCCATGAGTTTCGCGAGCAGCGGCTCAAGCGTCAGGCTCTCGCCCTCAAAGTCGAACCTGAGCGCCGCCATCGTCTCGTCGAACAGCCGGTTCCATGCCGCGGCTGAGCTCACGGATTTGTCGAGAAACAATCGTTCGAGGTCGTCGGCAAGCTGGTGCGGCTTCTCCTTGCGGATGTCTTCGAGCCAGGGGCGATAATGGCCGAGGGCCGGCGCCGCCATCGCGGCGTTCAGCTTGGCGTCATCGAGGCGATTGAGTTCGAGCTCGAAGAACAGGACGTCGCCGGCGAGCGCGGTCACACGTTCCTGCGCGTCGCCGTAAAACTTCGCGATTCTCGGATTGCTGGTGTCGGAAGCGTAGAGGAGCGACGCGTACGCCATGATGCGCCCGATCAAGTCCTGCAGCGCCTCGTAGGCCTTGACCGCCGCGGCCAATGTCTCGCCCGCGTCGGGCCGGTCGGCCAGCTCACCGAGCTTGCCGCGATAACTTTCCGCGAAGAGCTTGGCTTCTCGCTCCGCGTGCTTAAGATCCGCGGCGAAATGGCTCGAGTCCATGCCTTCATACAAATCCTGAAGGCGCCATTCCGGCAGCGCGCCAAGATCCGCGGGGGCGGGCGAGGACGACAAAGCGACATCGGAAGAATGGGACTTGGAAGAATGGGACTTGGAACTCATCAATCAAGCCTCGGGTAATTAGGCCGCCGCTAACGTTTCACGATGGTTTGGCGCCCACAAAGCGGCGCTTTTGCGGATGCGTGGGTCGGAACGGGACGGCGTTAACATCGCATTTACCGTGATGCCACAATGTGCAGCAATGCGCGGCGCCAATGCCGGCGACGGGGGACGATGACCGCTCTCATACTCATTGTCGATGACGATCCTATTCAGCGACGCTTGCTTGAGGCGATGGCCAGACGATTTGGCTACGACGCCGAATGCGTGGAATCGGGCGAAGCGGCGCTCACGCGTCTCGAGGCGAGCGACCGGCCGCCGATCAATCTCTTGATCCTTGACCTCGTCATGCCCGATCTCGACGGCATGGGAGTGCTGGCCCGGATGCGCCAGCGCGATCTCGCCGTTCCAGCGATCGTCCAGACGGCGCATGGTTCGATCGAAGTCGTCATCTCCGCCATGCGCGCGGGCGCAACGGATTTCGTCGTCAAGCCGGTCGGCGCCGAACGACTTCAAGTCTCGATCCGCAATGCGTTGCGCGTCGATGCGCTCGAGGACGAACTGAGGCGCACCACGCGGCGCAACGCAGGCGAACTCAGTTTCCGCGACATCGTCACACGCTCGGAATCGATGGCGCGCACCATTCGCCTCGCCGAGCGAGCGGCCAAGTCGAACATACCGGTGCTCATCGAAGGCGAATCGGGTGTCGGCAAGGAATTGATGGCGCGCGCCATCCAGGGCGGTTCGGAGCGACGAGGCAAATCCTTCGTTACTGTCAATTGCGGCGCGCTGCCCGAGATGTTGGTCGAATCCATCCTCTTCGGGCATGAGAAGGGCTCCTTTACGGGGGCTGTCGAGAGGCACGTGGGCAAGTTCGCCGAGGCCAACGGCGGCACGCTGTTCCTGGACGAGATCGGGGAACTGCCGCCTGAGGCTCAAGTCAAGCTCTTGCGCGCGCTACAGGAGGGCGAGATCGATCCGGTCGGCTCGCGGCGCCCGGTCAAGGTCGATTTCCGCCTGGTGTCGGCGACCAACAAGAACCTAATCGAACTCGTCAAGGCGGGCCGTTTCCGCGAGGATCTTTTCTATCGCCTCAATGTGTTCCCGATCTCCATTCCGCCGTTGCGCGCTAGGCTCTGCGACGTGCAGGATCTCGCCATGCGTTTTCTCGCCCGCTTCTGCGTCGAGGAGGGCAAGCGTATCCGTGGCGTCGCGAACGACGCGCTCGCGATGCTCACCGCCTATGATTGGCCGGGAAACGTCCGCCAGCTCGAGAACGCAATGTTTCGCGCTGTCGTATTGGCTGATGGCGATGAACTGACGACGGTGGAGTTTCCCCAGATCGCCGCGCAGGTCGAGGGCTACGATGTGCGCATCCCGCCGGCCCCGAGCCCGATCGCCGCCGACCCCGCGGCGTCCGTCGGCTTCCGCCCGGCCGCGCATGATCCCCGCGATCCGCATTCGCTGAGATTAATCAACGACAGCGGCGACGTGCGCATGCTGGAGGAGATCGAGACCGAGGTCATCCGCTTCGCGCTCTCCCATTATCGCGGACAAATGTCGCAAATGGCGCGCAAGCTCGGCATCGGACGCTCCACGCTCTACCGCAAGATGAAAGACATCGGCATCGCCGATGATGACATGCTTGGCGACGCTGCGGCATAATGCAGGCAAAGCGGCGGCGGATTTCGATGGCGAACATTTCTGCTCAACCTCGTCCTGAGGAGCGGAGCCTTAGGCGAAGCGTCTCGAAGGACGCTCCAGCGAGCGCGAACGGCGACACCACTGAATCATTCCCTTCGACAAGCTCGGGGCCGGCTTTCGAGACGCCGCGCTTTCGCGCGGCTCCTCAGAATGAGGTCTGTGGACGGGCCACGCGCGCGCTCGGGTACGGAAACTGGCGCACGCTTCTGCTGACAGGCTTGAGCGCCGTCGCGATGGCCTGCGCCGCAAGCCTCGCTTTTGCCGATCCTCAGTCGCCGCTCAGCCGTTCCGCTGCTGACGTCGGGGCGGAGATGCGGGTGTTAGCCCCGTTTGCTCCTGAGGTTACGCGCGAATCGTCCCGCCGCGTTTCCTCCCCCCTTGTGGGGGAGGATCAAGGAGGGGGGTCGCGCTGTCCTACGCGAGTGGAGGGCAGCGCATTCGATAATCTCCTCGGCCTGCGCGACCCCCCACCCCTTCCCGCCCCCACAAGAGGGGGCGGGTGCGCTAACGCCATCGAGTCTGCCCAGATGCAGAAGGCTCTGTCGCCTGAGGCGCCGCTCAAGTTCGGCGACGTTGCCGACGCAAGTCCCTTGGTCGCGGTGTTCGCGGCCGGGAACGCGACACGAGGCCTGGCTCTGGCGGCGAGTTGGTTCGAGGAGCCAAAGCTGGACCCCGCCTCGTCCGCAGCCTCAGCTCCAGAAGAACTCCCGCCGCAGGTCCTCTACGATCCGACCGCTGGGCCTGCGCTCTCGCCGGTCCAAAGCGCGCTGCAAGCGGCCGTGGGACGGCTCGTCACGCGCGGCGATAAGCGCAACCCGCTGGGCAGCGGCGACTGGCGTGCGGCGCGCGGGGCGATCGCGGCCTTCTACGCCGGGCGCGCTTATGCGCCGTTGTGGGTGAGCGAAAACGGCCTGACCGACGCGGCACGGTCGGCGCTAAAGCAACTTAGGCGCGCCTCCGACGATGGCCTCAGCATGTCCGCTTTCGCTCTGCCGCGCGATCTCGGATCCGGCCTCGACCCGGACGCGATCGCGGAAGCCGAAACGACCGTCGCTTCGGCGGTGGTCGCCTATGCCGAGCAGGCCACCGGGTCGCGCGTCGTTCCGTCACATGTCTCGCCGCTCATCTTCGCAAGACCGAGCGTCGTCGATCCCGGAATAGCTCTGGCGGAAACGGCCTTCGCCCGAGATCCAGCCCAACGACTCGCCGACTTCAACCCGCCGCAGCAGGGCTACCGCGCGCTGCGCGACGAGCTCAAGCGCCTCGATGCTCCCGGCGTCGCCCAACGGCGCCCGCGCGCGCTCAGCGCCGACCTCGATCCCGATCCGTTGCTTGATCTTCAAGACGAGGGGGCTCCACGGCGGATCAAGCGGGCCCTCAACGCCCATATCTACCCCGCCTCAGTCAGCCCCGCGTCCACTGGCGCGACCGCGCGCCAGCGGGCGGCGATCCTTGCGAACATGGAGATGTGGCGCTGGGAGCCGCGGGACATGGGCGAACGGCGGATCGAGGTCAATCTCGCCGACTTCTCGCTCGCGGTGCTGGATGGCGATCGGGTCATTCATCAGGCGCGCGTCATCGTCGGCAAACCGGAGACGCCGACGCCGATCTTCTCCAACGTCATGCGCTACGTGCTGATCAATCCGTCCTGGCAGGTGCCCGATTCGATCATCAAGAAGGAGATGATGTCGAAGCTCGGCGCCTTGAGCCGGCGCGGCTACGAGGTGAAGAGCGTGGACGGCCGGCTGACCGTCCGCCAATTGCCCGGCGACGACAACGCGCTCGGGCGTTTCGCCTTCATGTTTCCGAACGACCACGCGATCTATCTGCATGACACGCCCTCGAAGGAGCTGTTCGACGAGGAAGTCCGCGCCTTCAGCCACGGCTGCATTCGCGTCGAAGACCCGCAAAGCCTGGCGGTGCTCGTCCTTGGCGGTGAATCAACCGGCTGGACGGATGAGCGAATCGAAGCGGCGATCGGAGAAAAAGAGCGCACCGTCTTCCTGCCTCGCCCGCTGCCCATTCACATCGAGTACTTTACTGATTTCGTTGATGAATTCGGCGATCTCAAGGAGCGTCCGGACGTCTACGGGCTGATTCGCAAGGTCGAAGGCATGCTCGCCAGATGAAGTCAAGATTGAAAGGAAGGCGATATCGGGCTATACGCCTTTTAGATCGCTTTTTGCCTTAACTGTGACGCGAGCGTCACAATGCGAACAAGGAGCGCCAGGGACAGGCGCTCGGGGAGGTCGCGTAGGGTCGGCGGGAGAGGCCGGCAAAAGCGTAAGCGTAGGACATGGGAATAGGCACAGTCCGCCGGCTTCGCCGCCGGTCGTGACGTGTTGGGGAAGGATGGGTTATTGGCGGGTTTCAACCTGAACAAGTGCGCCGGCCGCGGCGGAGCGGCGGCGCAACTGGCGGTGGCGGCGGCGTTCACGGTCGGCTGGCTGGTTCCGAGCTCGACCGAGTCGGCAGTCGCCAACGGCGACACGCGGACTATCATTCTTTCGGACCAGCACACCAACGAATCCGGCTCGTTCACCTTCATGGTCAACGGCGTCTATGACCAGGCGGTGCTCGATAAGCTGAACTGGTTCTGCCGGGACTGGCGGCTGAATGAGCCGACCAAGATGGACCCGCATCTGTTCGACATCATCTGGGAGGTCTATCGCGAGTCCGGCTCGACGCAGCCACTCGACGTCCTCTCCGGCTACCGGTCGCCACAGACCAATGCGATGCTGCGCAGGCGCTCGCGACAGGTGGCCGAGCATTCGATGCATATGCAAGGCAAGGCGATCGACGCGCATTTTATCGACGTCGGCACCGGGCGCATCCGCGACATCGCCATGCGCATGCAGGCGGGCGGCGTCGGCTTCTATCCGACCGGCATGACTCCCTGGGTGCATATCGACAGCGGCTCGGTCCGCTATTGGCCTCGCATGAGCCGAGACGCGCTGACCCGGCTGTTCCCTGACGGAAAGACGGTGTTCATCCCCGCCGACGGGCAGCCGATGCCTGGCTATGAGCAGGCGCGAGCCGAGATCGAGGCGCGCGGCGGCGAGGTGCAAGTGGCGCGTGGCGGCGGAATTGGCGGTCTCTTCTCCTGGCTGTTCGGCGGCGGCGGCGCGGACGACGCGGAGGAGTCGGGCGGCGGGGAAGCAACGACCGCCGTGGCGATGTCCGGCAACGCGCGCGGCGGCCGAAGCGGCGGCCCGCAGGCGCCGGTCGAGGTCGCCGACGTCGGGCCAGAGGCCGTCGCCCAGGCCAAGCGCGACTTGCCGACCGGTCCCGCATACGCCAGCGCGCCCGAACCGGCGCCGGCCGCCACGCCGCAGGCGCCCGATTCCGGGCCGGAGGCGGTGGCGAAAGCCAAGCGCGACCTGCCGACCGGCCCGGCCTCCGCCAGCGCAGTCGAGTCCGCGCCGACGCCGCCCGCCAAGCCGCAGGCCGTCGCCGAGCTGGAGCAGACCAACGTGGCCAGCGATGTGGCGCCAGACGAGCCGCCTAGCAGCGCCGGGCCGAAGATTCTGGCGCCCTTGCCGCCGCGAAGGCCGGCCGATCTCGCCGCCCTTGCGTTCGCCGACGCCCCCATGCCTCCGGTTCGTCCGGCGGATGTCGTCCTGGCCTCGGCCTCAGGGCAGCCGGCTTTTATCCCGCCGTCGAATAAGGGATTCGGCCCCGCCCCGCAGGACGGACTGCTGCCGCAGATCATTACCTCCGGCGTCGACCGCACGCCGACCGGCGCGCTCGCGCTGGCGGAAGGGCTATCGCCGATATACGACGACAGCGAACTTCTGGCGCGAGCGGCCGCCCTTACCGCGCCCTTGCCGCCAATGCCGATCCCCGACATCGCCATCGCCAGTCGCGCACCGGGCCCGACGGCGGCCGCCGCCGCAAGTCCCCCGCAGGCGAAGCGCGGATGGGTTGCGCGTACGGCCGCCGCTGCGGCCGAAGACCTCGCGCAATTGTTCGGCGGCGTTTTCAAGCGCTCCGCGCCCGTTCAGACAAGCCCGGGCGAGCTCCGCGCCTCGCAGCAATAGGCTTAAAGCCGCCCTAAGCCGAGTTGGCGACCACCCCGGTCACGGAGCGCGTCCGTCGCAGGGCGGCGCCTCGGGGACAACTCCCGCCAAGTTGATTTGAGACTGGGGTCGGCTGTCGTTATATGACAGTTATGCGACAGGGCGGGGCTTAATGAACGTATCTTTGGATCAGGCCATCGAAATCCACGCGAGGGCGCTCAAGCATCGGTTCGGCAACCGAGCGGCGCTAGTGGCTGAGGAGAAGGCGCATCATTGCGCCGCGCGTGGCGACGATGAGGGTCGCGCCGTCTGGCAGCGGGTCGCCGCCGTCGCCGGAATGCTCCTCGAGGAGTCAACGTCCGTCCGTTAAAGAAACACGCCAGGGCTTAACCACGCGATTAGCTTCGTGGGGCCAATCGCTTGCGGCCGTCCGATAACGAACGAGTCGAAGTGATGGCGGCGGAGCGCCGGCGCGCTTCGGGCGGGCGAAGCCTTTGCATCGATCCGCGAGGACTGCGTCGTTCCTATTGAGCGGCGGGGTTTGACCCACCGAAATGTGGAACGAGCGCGCCCGGCAAATGCACCAGGTAGCCGAATGCGTGCGTCATTCCGTCGGCGAACCGCTGCTGAACCGACGGCGCCTTAACCGGCGCTGCTGCAGTCGGATTGCCGGCGCCTTGCGGGGGCTCAGGCGATCGCTCCGCTTCTTTCGGCGGCGCCGGCTCGGTCGATTGTCGCTCAGCCGGATGAACTGATCTTGCCGAGGCTTTTGCGCTCTTGGCAGGCTTTTGCGCTGATGGCTTCTCGGACGGCTTCTTCCTCGAATCGATCTTCGGCGTCGATGGCTCAGCCGATTCGCTCGACACAGATGCTGTCCGCGTTGCGTTCGGCTTCGGCCTCTCAACCGGAAGCGGCGCCGAATTGGTCGAGGCGGGAGTGGACGGCGCTGCCGCAATTGACGCCTTATCCGGCTCGGCCATTTGCGGGGCGGCCGTCGGGACCGCCGTCTTCGGCGTCTCGAGCCGGAAGCGGCGCCGAAGCGGCCGAAGCGGGAGTGGGCGGCGCTGTCGCAATTGACGCCTTATCCGGCTTGGCCATTTGCGGAGTGGCCGGCAGAACCGCCGTCTTCGGCGTCTGAGCCGGAGGCGGCGCCGAAGCGGTCGAAGCGGGAGTGGACGGCGCTGTTGCGATCGGTGTGCCGTCCAGCCCGATCGCTTGCGCAGGCACCCAGACCGCCGCTGAGTTCAATGGAGCCGGCGCTGGGCGCCGCCGTCTCCAAGCCGGAAGAGGCAAGAGGCGGCGCGTCGACTTCCGCTTTCCCTTGAGCTGAAACCGAGCCGTTGTTTGCTGGAGCTATGATAGCGTCGGGCAGCGTTTCCGAGGCGCCGGCTTGCAAAGGCGCAGCCTGCCGGCTGCCCTCGATCAGCGAGCGGGAGTCGCTCGAGGGCTTAAGGAGGTGCTCGTTTTGCGGCTTGACGAGCGCCTCTGTCGCAGCCACGGACGGTTCGCGCTCCGGCAGGTCCGGAGCCTTGTTCATAAGGGCAAAGCTCGTGCCAACCACGGCTACGCCCGCCAGCGCGATCGCTCCGGCTGTCAGTGTCCAGCGTCGGGAGCTGGGCCTGGTCGACTTTTGAAGGTCCGCCGGCTGTCCGATCGAGCGGTCGGCCTTCGCCTCGACGGGACGGTCGCTTTCCCTGTCAATTTGCGATCGGCGATTGTCCGAGCCCGGGGAAGTGGACCTGGCTGTCGTCGACGCGGAGGGCGGGGGCGGAGCGTCAGGCGCAGGCGTTGACGACAATTCCAGCGCCCGCTTCAACTCCGCGAGCATTTCTTCAGCGTTCACTTGGCGCTTTGCCGTGCCTTCCATGGGCTCGAAGTCCTTCTGCCCTTTCTCTCTCCCCCGAGAGATGTCCTAGTCCCCCGTCGTTCACGCCGATTGTTAATAATTCTGGTACGAACCGGTCATATCGGCGCGAGCTGCTTGTCCACAAGCTCCTGCAAAATATGTCGAATTGAGGGTTGTCCGCCCCCGGTGGCGACGATGGACGATTGTCGCCGCATCTCGGAACTGCTCTTGGGCGCGGCGTCAGCATCGACGTCGAATAGCTTCCGTCGCGGATCCCGCGACTTCGCGGCCAGCCTGCACGCACCGTCTGAGCCTCGGCCGCTCGGGCATGCCGTGGAACGCGCTCAATTTCGCCATTGTCGTGGGCCGGAGGGTGCGCTGGCGGCCCTAGGCGAGGGTCAACACCAAATTCCGCTCGACCGGGTCTCAGTCCTATCGGCTCGTCGCTCAGAGGCGACGAAGCGGGAGCTGTGCGCAAAAGCGGCCATACGGGCAAACCGATCTAACCCGCTGTCCGGCCACTGGCTGGCTTCCCGGTGTCAAAGGTCGAAGAAGCTATAGGGACGTCGGAGCGAGACGGTCCATCCGACCCCGACGGTAGGCCGCGAAACCGACGGCGGCTAGGCCCATCAGCATCATCGTCCAGGTCGAAGGCTCCGGAACTGCTGTCGGATCCAGGTTTCCTCCGTCTATAGCGAGCGGATAGTCGCCAGCGGCGTTCGAACTCGTAGAGCGAATAGTCGCCGGGCGCGCCGCTCCAGAGGTTCCAGTAGCCGCCTGGGTTCCCAGCGGTGGTGAACACGACGCCAAACTGGTCCACAAGCGAGTCCTGGCCGGGGTAGAACAGATTGTCATAGATGAAAGCCCCGTCTGCGAGAAGGACGGGATTGGGGAAGGACGGATCGGCGATGATCCCACTGATCGTGTCGTTGACCGCCCCGGAAAGCGTCCCGGTTATGTCTGTCACTTCGTTATCGGACGTGTCGACGGTCAGCTGTCCGGTCACAGATTCGGAGGGCGAATCAAACGTGAAGTCATAGACCGTCGCATTTGCGGCCGACCCAGTTGCAAGTATGACCGCAGTCATAGAGGCAATCATGATCACCAGATTACGTTTAGACACTGCGAATCATCCTCCAAGGATTTTCAAGGAGCCTCGCTTCCCGCATTCACCGACCGAGAGCTGTGAGGCGAAGACCTGGCGTTGGTCGCGCGCGCCTCGCTAAGCCGGCTGCGAGAAGCGCGAAAGGGCGATTCCCTGTTCCTCCAAGCGGTCGCGAACCACGTCAACCTGATTTCGAAGGTCAATCCAAGGCGAGAGAGCGCTGCGGAATCTCGACATCAATTCGTCACGCCCGCCCCACAGATCAACGTGCGGCGCGCAACGATTCTCGTCTGTTGCTGGCGCTCCGTGTCGGCGAAAATATTGGGCGAAATTGACCGCGGAGTCCTCGACTTTCAACAGCGTCTCGGCTGGAGCCCCTTCGGCGTAAATAACGCTATGCCTTTCGAGCTTGACGTGGAAGTACTCCAATTCGTCGTATTCATGCGCTTCATAGCGTGTGATGGTCGTGCCGTTGATCAGCAGCTCCGCCGGAACCAACACGCCGTCGATCAACAGGCTGTGGGCCGCCGTCACATAGAGATCGGCATGTGGAACGTCGGGCGCGAGAGCGGAGCGGGCGATGCGAACCGGCAGCGCGTCTTTGACCCAGGGCTTCGACGGGTCGCTCTTCTTGAAAGGATAGCGCCCGATCCATTGGACGGGCTGCAGCCTGCCGAACATTGTCGGCAGCAAATCACCGATTTTTAGGTCTTCGACCTTGCGCTCGCCCTCGCGCTCGCCCCCGGCCGTCCGGATCTTTGTGCCTTTTAGGAAGCAGTTAGAGTGACACAGAGCTGGCGGGCAGGCGAGCGCTGCGGTCTTGGCTAGGACCACGGACCCAAGAATGGCGCCCATCCCCATGATATTGCGGCGGGTGCGGCGCGAGGTCAGGTCGGCGTCTTCTCCATCAGGTCTCAAGATCGTTCCCTCATTTCCACTCAAATTTATTGGAGGCTATTTTTTCATCACTGTCAACTCATTTTCCAAAAATGAAGTGGACCTACGCCTGGGCCTAGGCTCAGGCGTAGGCGACGGTCGGAATCGGCGGTCACTTGGCGAGGCGCTGCGCAAACCGACAGGGTCAATCCGGCGCCAGCCGGAAGCAACCGGGGCAGGTATGGAACGACGCCCGCGCAGGCGGCGGACAGAGGAGCCTGGATTTCGCCGACCACGACCGCGCGAAGGCGTCCGTCAACCCTCAAACTGTCGGGGGACACGCAGGGTGAAACGTCGCGCGAGCCACGCTCGACATTTCACCTTGCAACCAGTCCGCCCTTGATCCCGCCGTCCTCAGCCTTTTCGCATCAAGTCATTGGTAAGCTTGATACTTAACGCCTGCATCCTGGCTTCGGCCGACAAATCCTTGGCTAAAACCAGAATCCCTCGTATGCTTTCGGCTGATCGAAACCCTTAGGTCCCGGCAAAGCGCCGGTGGCGACAGGAGAGCACATCAAGGAGAGAGTGGAACGGATGAGACGTTTCGCGCACAACCTGATACGCGAGTTGAGGGTGGAAGAAATTTTTTTATTTTTTCGCTCGTAACCCTTTGAAAAGGCCCTATTCCGAAAAATAGATGAAAACAAAAAAAGCAAATGAAAGCCAGTTTTCTTTCATTTTCTTTCATTTGCTTGCAGGAAACTCGCCCGCTGGTTGTATCCGCGGCCTCAGGTCCTCGCCGCCGGCCGTTCCGGGCAGGCGAGCCGGCGGGGCCTATTCCTCCAGCTCGCTGTCCCAGTACAGATAATCCATCCAGCTTTCGTGCAAATAGTTCGGCGGAAACAGGCGCCCGTTCTGATGCAGGTCGTGCACCGTCGGCTGATAGGGCTTCTTCGCGGGCCACATGCGCGCCGTCGCCGGCAGCATATCGGCCTTCTTGAGGTTGCACTCCGAGCAGGCGGCGACCACATTCTCCCAGGTCGTGATCCCTCCCTTCGAGCGGGGAACGACATGGTCGAACGTCAGGTCCTCGCGGTCGCCGCAATATTGGCAGGTGAAGCGGTCGCGCAGGAACACGTTGAACCGGGTGAAGGCGGGAAAGCGGGTCGGCTTGACGTAGCTCTTGAGCGACACCACCGAGGGCAGGCGCATCTCGAAGCTCGGAGAGCGGACCAGCGTGTCGTATTCCGACAGGATGTTGACCCGGTCGAGGAACACCGCCTTGATCGCGTCCTGCCAGCACCAGATCGACAATGGATAATAGCTGAGCGGACGGAAGTCCGCGTTCAAGACGAGCGCCGGACAATTCGCCGGCGAGACTGATCGAACATGAACCGTCAAACCCGACGCTCCGTCCTCCGCACGTTGCCGCGGCCGTCTCCGAATCCGGCCGCGTTCTTACTCTACAGCTTGCGTGACGCCCTTGTGAAGGCGCCGAAATCTGGCTCGTTTCGGCGCTTTCACGCCCTCCCGAGTTCGCTCCGGGGCGAATCGATCAGCGCGCCGACTGTTCGATCGCCTCCATGTCGGCGTCCGAGAGCCCGAAATGATGGCCGATCTCGTGGACGAGAACGTGGGTCACGACCTCGTCCAGGGAATCCTCGCCCTCGCACCAGAAGTCGAGCAGCGGCCGGCGATAGAGCCAGATCATGTTGGGCAATTCGCCCGTCTCCTCGGTCGCGCCGCGCTGAGCGAGCCCGCGGCCGCGAAAGAGGCCCAAGAGGTCAAACTCGCTCTCGGCGCCCATCTCGTTGAGTGTCTCGTCGTCCGGGAAATCGGTGACCTGGATGACCAGACCGTCGCTGAGACGCCGGAATGAATCCGGCAGGCGTTCGAATGCGGCGCGGGCGAGCGCGTCGATGTCTTCCGGTGTTGGAGCGCGTAGCGAGGAGAGGCCGCTCAGCGCTTCGGCGGTCACTGCGCGGCCCGGGGTCTGGGCGCGAGGGGGCCCTCGAACGACTTCATTCGAGTCGCTTCCAGGCCGTCGACCAGGCGGCGCATCCGCGCGGCGAGGGCGGCGCGAATCTTTTCGGCGCCAGCCGGGAACTCCGCCAGAACACGCCGGAACGTCTCCTGCGGGATCCGCATCACGACCGCGTCCTCGGCCGCGCGCGCGCTGACGCGGCGCGTGGTCGGGGCGTAAAGCGCGCTCTCGCCGACGAGCGCGCCCGGCCCGACGCGCCGCTCGGCTTTCGGCTCCGCTCCGTCCCTGAGCAAGATGATGGCGCCCGAATGGACGAAATACCCGGAATCGGCGGTTTCGCCTGCGAAGAACAAGGCTTCGCCCGCCCTCAAGCGCCGTTTTTCACATGAAAACGCGATCAATTGCACCGCTTCGCGCGGCAGGAGGTCGAAAGGACGTGTCCGCCCGAGCCGCAGGACCTCGTCGTCGAGCCTCACTCCGTTTGCCCCCCCGGCGCCCCGGTCGCCACGAGCTTGTAGCCGCCGCCTTCCGTGACGAGAAGCTGCGCTTCGGCCGGATTGTTCTCGATCTTCTGACGCAGACGATAGATGTGCGTCTCGAGCGTGTGAGTCGTCACATTGGCGTTGTAGCCCCAGACATTCTTGAGCAACGTCTCGCGCGCCACCGGCTGTTGTTCGGCGCGATGGAGATAGCGCAGGATCGCCGCTTCCTTCTCGGTCAGGCGCAATTTGACCCCCTGCGGGTCGACGAGGTTCTTCGAAGTCGGCCGAAATGTATAGGGGCCGACCTGGAACTCCGCATCTTCGCTCGCTTCATATTGCCTGAGCTGCGAACGGATACGGGCGAGGAGAACGACGAACCGGAACGGCTTGCCCACGTAATCGTTGGCGCCGGAATCGAGGCCAGACACGGCGTCCGCGTCCGAATCGTGGGCTGTCAGCATGATAACGGGTCGACGATACCCGTCTCGGCGCATCCTTTTGACCGCCTCGCGCCCGTCAAGATCAGGCAGGCCGACATCCATGATGATGAGATCGGGGGTGCTGGTCGCGACGGCCTCGAGCGCGGCTTCCGCCGTCTCGACCGCCTGGACCTGAAACTCGGGATGCAGAGCCAACTGTTCGACCAGCGCCTGACGCAGGTCGGTGTCGTCATCCACGATCAGCAATTGCCGCGTTTGGCTCATCGAATTGACTTTACTCGCTGGATAGCCCGCCGGCTACCGCAGGATTACGGCAAGCATGCGGCTGAGGCCACATGGAGATTAGTTGACGGCGCGACGCCTTGTCGCTGGATTTCGGGCGCCCCCCATCATCAAGGCTCGAGCTTCAATTCTTGCGCGCCGGCTTTTTTGAGTTCCTCTTCAGAGCCCGCGAGCGTGAACAATTCAACATTATTCCAGAGGGGGGTGAGGTCACCGTAGTGGCGCGAAAAGATATGGCCAGATTCGCCAGTCGCGATCATGAAGCGGGACTTGTCAGGGTCCCCCAAGTCGTAAAGCCCGCGAAAACCGCCCGCGTGGGTGCGGGCGAAGGGCAGATCCGGGACAATTTCGGAGCCGCCGCCCCGATCGAGCGTGTAGAAGCCGCCGCTCGACGAAACGCTGAGATCGCTCAGCCGGTCAAGAACCGGAACATGGCTGAAGACCTGGTGCTGCAGCACCGCTATGTGCTCCGAGCCCCAGCTCCAACGGCTCATATCGCCGCCGTCGCGCTTGACGAGCAAGGCCAGTCCGTCGTCGAGGGCGCGCCCGAGCGCCTTGCGGCAGCCTGGGTCGGCCGCGTCCGGAGAGTCGCACCACTCAGGATGGTCGCGCATCAGCGATACGAGGGTCGTTGCGGCGAACGGTCCTTTCTCTTTCATCGGCAGCCCGGTTTTGTCCTCGATCAGGATCTTATGGAGCGATCTCAGGAATGCGGTGTAAATCAGCGGCTCGGCGCGGTCCTTGTCCATCACGGCGTTCCAGCTGAGCAACATCGCCTGCGCCTTCCGCGCCCGCTCGTCCGATGGCGCAATCATCGCAATGAACGGCTGCAAGTCCCTGACGTCCAGGGACAGGTGGTCGGCCTGCATCGTCGCCGAGGTTTCCAGGCTGTGCTTGTCGATCGCATCGAAGAATTGCTGGATCCGGCGGGCCCGGAAAGTCTCTTCCCAGTCCTGCCCGAAACTCGGCTTGTGATCGTCAGGGAAATTGGCGTTGTTGGCGTTAAAGGCGAAGCCGGTTTCCGGGTTGTGCAGCTGCGGCCATTGTTCGAATGGGATGACGCCGGTCCAGTCGGCGGCGCCCGACGCGCCATCGACCGGGACGAGGCCGAGCCCCGACTTTCGCAAGGGGACCAAGCCGGGGTTCAGGAACCCGATATCGCCGCCGACATCGGCAAAGACAAAGTTCTGGGTCGGCGTCTGATAAACGCGGAGCGCAGCGAGGAATTCGCCCCAGTTTCGCGCGGAATTGACCCGCATCATGGCCTCGGCCGTCGTGTCGCGATCGCCGAGCCCGGTGAAGGCAAGGGAGACCGCCTTTTGGGGCCCAGCGAAACTCGCCAGATCGGCGTTGACGTCGGAGAGAACCGGACCATGCCGGGTCGCGCGGATCGTAAGCTTGACGTCGGCCCCGCCTTTCACATGAATCGTCTCTTCGCGCGTCTCGAACGGCTTCGGTCCCTCGGGGCTGAGATATTTCGAGGGGTCGGCCGGATCGATCGTTTCGATGAAGAGGTCCTGAACGTTCGAATCCGCGGTCGTCAGCCCCCAGGCGATCGAATCGTTCTGGCCGAGGACGAAGACCGGGGCGCCGGGCAAAGCGGCGCCCTTCACGGACCCTTCGGATGTGACGACGCGGGCCAAATACCAAAGGATGGGGGCGCTGAGTTCAAGATGCGGGTCGTTGGCGAGGATCGGCTTTCCAGTCAGTGTGCGCGACCCAGCGACCACCCATTCGTTCGACGCGCCTTTTCCGATCCCGGTCAAGGCGCCAAGCTCATCATCGATACGATCGTCGCTCGCATGAGTATCGCTTGTAGCCGGCAGCGTTGTGATCGGATCGCCAGGCCGCGCGCCGGGAAAGAGCCAGTTCGCCCGTTCCTCTCCGAGCTTGGCGATGAGACGGGCGCGGAGAAGCTTAAGCTTGAAGTTCTGCGACAGCTGGTAGGCCTCGATCTTCCCGATCACCAGCGAATCAGCAGGCTTCCAGGGCTCGGGTTTATCGCCCGCAAGGAAAAACTCAGGCGGGAGCGCGTGGCTTGCCAGAAAGGCGTTGACCCCCTCGGCATAGGCCTCAAGCCGCTTCTGCGCCCACGGCGAAAGCGCCGAAAAGCTTGTCTCGGCCTCGCGGTAGAAGCCCATGGTGCGAATGAACTTGTCGACGGGCAGAAGATCGGCGCCGCGGATTTCGGCCATGCGCCCTTGGCCGACCCGGCGCAGGATGTCCATTTGGAACATCCGTTCGCTCGCATGCAGATAGCCGAGCGCGCGCGCCGCGTCGTCCATCGAGCCGGCAAAGATGTGTGGGACGTCGTAGGCGTCGCGCCAGACGCGAGCTTCGGTCGAGAGGCCCGGCAGCCTTTCGGTCCCCGAATAGGCGGGCATGGCGCGGTAGAACGGATAGACGCAGGCGAGCGCCGCGAAGACGACAAGCGCGAGGGCCGAACTCGCCGCCCATTTGATCAAACGTCGGATCGTCACGGCTCGCTGGCTTTTGCTTCCGATGCTGCAAGGCGAGGACAGCTACAACTCCAATCTTATCATGACCGGAACGTGATCGGATGGGCGCTCCCATCCGCGAGCGTCGCGCAGAACGCGCATCCATTTGACGGAGTCGGAGAGCTCGGGGCTCACCCAAATGTGGTCGAGGCGCCGTCCCTTGTTCGCCCTCGACCAATCGGGCGAGCGATAGCTCCACCAAGTGTAGAGCTTCTCGTTGTCGGGCACGAATTTGCGCAATGCGTCGACCCAGGGGCCGGCGGCTTGCGCCCGCTTCAATTTGTCGACCTCGATCGGCGTATGGCTCACGACGCTCAAGAGAGACTTGTGGCTCCAGACGTCGTGCTCGAGCGGCGCGATGTTGAGATCGCCCACCAGGATGGACCGTTGCGCGGCCGGCTTCTCGTACGTGGCCCAGTCGACCATTTCGTCGACGAAGGCGAGCTTGTGGGCGAACTTGACGTTGATCTCGGGGTCCGGCTCGTCGCCGCCTGCGGGGACATAAAAATTGTGAAGTTCGAGCCCCTGCGCCTCACCGCCCAGGACGACGTGCAGATGGCGCGCGTCGCCTTTGGCGCAAAAGTCTCGCTTGGAGAAGGTCGCGAGCGGCAGGCGCGAAACAACCGCCACGCCGTGATAGCCCTTCTGCCCATTGATCGCGATATGGGGATAACCCGCATCGCGAAAAGCGGCAGAAGGGAAATTGGCGTCAGGGCATTTCGTCTCCTGCAGACACAGAACGTCGGGCTGGTGCTCGAGGAGATACCGGACCACGAGATCGATGCGCAGGCGCACCGAATTGATGTTCCACGTGGCGATGGAAAACGTCATGAGCGGCTCCGGGGGAGGCAGAGAGCCACTTGCCCGGCCGAAGGGGGAAGCGCAAGCATCATTGGGTCATTGCCCACAGGCCCGACATCAGCGCCTGCGGTTGCCAAGCTGATTGGCCGGCTGGTTCTCGTCGATGTGAAAGAGCGCAGGGTCCGGCTCGGTCTTCAGGTCGACATTGAACAGAGTGACCACCGTCTGGAAGCCCTGGGCGTCGATGACCGTCCATTGCTTCAGCGCAAAGGTCGAAGCGTCGAAGACGAGCGAAAGATGCGCCGTGCCCCCGAGCGCGGCCCGATCCTCGAGCTCGATGGTGATCGTGTTGCCCTCTTGAGAGACGTTGAGGAGGTGGGTGTCGTGGGCCAAATCGATGTGGTCAGAAAGCAGAAACTTGAGCGGCGTCTGGCCGATAAAATATTCGTCCTGCGTGTTGAGCTTCTTGTCGACGATGGCGACGCTGCGGCCGTCCGCCACGATCTCGAACCGCGGCGGATCGGTATACTCGAAACGCATGTGGCCGGGACGAGACACGCTCAGCTGTCCTTCCGAACGCCGCCCGTTCGGCCCGATCTGAACAAAGTCGGCGCTCATGAAGCGGGCGGCGTCGAGCCAGGCGTTGGCCCGCTGCACCGCTTCGTCCGCGGGAATCGGTGCAGGAGCGGCCTTCGATTTGGCCGACTTTTGCGCCGCCAGGGCTGGCGCAGTCAGATCGAGCGGCTCTTGCTGCGCGAAGGCGGCGGCGGCGAAAATTGCGGGCAAAAGCAGAAGAACAGGCCGTCGGAAACGTGTCGCCACGAAATCAAGTCCTCTCGATCGGCCATTGCAGCGCCGAATCGGCGGCTGAGGCGCCGGATATTGGGGAGACGCCGCCTTTTCACAAGCAGTGCGCTCTTTTAATGGCGGGCTCGCGGCCCTTACAGGGCTATCGGACATCGGCGAGCGCCGCCTCGAGCGAGGCGCCGAGGCGTTCGACAATCGCGTCGACTTGGCTCCCCTCGACGATGAAGGGAGGCGCCAACAGAACATGGTCGCCGTTCACGCCATCGATTGTCCCGCCCATCGGATAGACCATGAGAGCCCGCGCCATCGCCTCACGCTTGACGCGCGCGTAGAGCTTCGCCGCGGGATCGAACGGCCGCTTGCTGGCGCGATCGCTGACCAGCTCAAGCGCCCAAAAGAGGCCGCGTCCGCGAATGTCGCCGACAAACGGGTGCTGACAGAAGCGTTCCTTGAGACGCTTCTCGAGCCGCGCGCCCATTCCGACCACGTTGGCGAGTAGCCCATCGCGCCGGATGACATCCTGCACCGCCAGCGCCGCCGCGGCGGCTACAGGATGGCCCATATAAGTGTGGCCGTGCTGAAAGGCGCCTGAGCCCTTGGTGAACGCCTCAAAGATTCGCTGCGTCAGCATGACAGCCCCGATCGGCTGATAGCCGCCGCCTAATCCCTTCGCCACCGCCATCAGGTCAGGCGCGATTCCCTCCTGTTCGCAAGCGTGCAGCGTGCCGGTGCGGCCCATGCCGCACATCACCTCGTCGAGAATGAGCAACACGCCGTAGCGATCGCAAATTGCGCGGATGTGCTTGAAATAATCGCCGACCGGTGGGACGGCGCCCGAGGTCGCGCCGACCACGGTCTCGGCGACAAAAGCGAGGACGCGATTGGGGCCGATCTCGATGATCTTATCCTCCAGCGCTTGCGCGGCTCTCGCAGCGTAATCCGCGTCGCTCTCGCCTTCCCGCTGCATTCGATAGGCGTAGCAAGGGTCGATGTGATGGGTCTCGATCAGCAAAGGCTCGAACTGGGCTCGCCGCCAGGCGTTGCCGCCGACCGCAAGCGCGCCGAGCGTATTGCCGTGATAGCTCTGGCGCCGCGCGATGACATGGGCACGCTGGGGCTCGCCGATCTCGACGAAATACTGGCGCGCCATCTTGAGCGCCGCCTCGATCGCCTCCGAACCGCCGCTGACCAGATAGACATGGCTCATCCCAGGCGGGGCATCCTCGATCAGACGGTCCGCGAGACGCTCGGCGATCTCGGTAGTGAAAAAGCCAGTGTGCGCATAGGCAAGGGCGTCGAGCTGCCGCCGCATGGCGGCGAGCACCTCGGCATGCCCATGGCCGAGGCATGAGACAGCGGCGCCTCCCGACGCGTCGAGATAACGCCGGCCCTCCGCGTCGACGATCTCGACGCCCGAGCCGGAAACCGCGACCGGCATGGCAATGTTTACCGCACGGTGCAATATATGCGTCATTGGCGTGTACGATCGGGGGCGAGAAAAGACTCGGCCACTCTACGCGCCGAGGGAGAGGGTCGGAAAGGCGGAATGCCGTGACCATGAACGATGCGCGCGGACGGGTCGTGTTGGCGGTCGCCCCCAATGGCGGGCGCAGGACCAAGGCCGACCACCCGGCGCTGCCGCTGACCGCGGACGAACTCGCCCGCGCGGCGGCCGAATGCCTCGAGCGCGGCGCGTCGATGATCCACCTGCATGTGCGTGACGCGGAGGGCCAGCACTGCCTCGACCCCGAGATCTATCGCGCGACGATGGCCGAGATTTGCGAGGCCGTCGGGGACCGGCTGGTGGTGCAGATCACCAGCGAATCGCTTGGCCGCTATTCGCCGGCGGAGCAAAGGGCCGCCGTGCTCAAGACCAACCCCGAAGCCGTGTCGCTGGCGCTGAGGGAGCTCGCCCCCGAGGCGTCGGACGAGAAGGACT
The DNA here is from genome assembly GCA_963725195.1 of uncultured Alphaproteobacteria bacterium. Classification (GTDB taxonomy): domain Bacteria; phylum Pseudomonadota; class Alphaproteobacteria; order Rhizobiales; family Beijerinckiaceae; genus Roseiarcus. The sequence goes on from CAVRXX010000023.1 coordinate 60,159, forward strand.
TCTGCGTCTTCCTCGGCAAACTCAAGCAGACGCGCGTCCACCCGCAAATCATCCTGTACGCGCCGAGCGACGCGGAGCGCTTGGGGGCGATGGTGAAACAAGGGCTGATTCCATTCGACAAGCTCTCCGTCCTCTATGTGCTTGGCCGCTTCGCGCTCACTCGCACCGCCTTGCCGCGCGACCTCCTGCCGTTTCTCGCCCCCGACATGCCCCGGTTCCACCCGTGGAGCGTCTGCGCCTTCGGCCGCCGGGAGACGGCTTGCGTCACCGCCGCGGCGCTGCTCGGGGGCCATGCGCGGGTCGGCTTCGAGAACAATTTCGCCCTGCCCAACGGCGAGCGCGCCGCCTCGAACGC
>CAVRXX010000024.1:0-33012 GCA_963725195.1 uncultured Alphaproteobacteria bacterium
GAAGGCGACGCCGGCCGCCGTAGTACGGCGATGGCGGACTCTACACCGATGACTGTATCGTCGATGCTCCTCCCGGCGTTTCGTCGGACATGACGCCTTGGATAAGTTCGCGGGAGGCCTGCGTGCAACTCACTCTCATTTCATCTACACGCCGCACGGCGAGCCCAGGCGCTCCATAACGCCGGCCGTCTGTGCTGAGGCTCCGGCCCGCGCGGAGCGGCGCCCGGATACCGGCCTTGACGTGATCATCGTGCGCGGCGACAAAATCGCAGCGCTCTATGTTTTCCTCGAACTCCATGCCGTCGTCGTCGGCGCGCTGATTTACATCGCGGCGGCTGGCGCCGGCCCTTGGGCGATCGACCGGGACTGACGGAAGCTTCGGGCGGCGACGCCACAGCGGAGATGGCCAAAGGCGGGACGATGCCGAATTGGTCGGTCATCCGCCCGAGCGCGATTGTTGAGAAGGCGAGCGAACACATCATCAGCGTGTAGGGAAGCGCGGCGGCGGAGCGGTCGACGGCGAAATCGAGCTGGGCCGGCGGCAGGACCACGATCACCGCACACATCCCGACCCCGATCAGGGTCGCAGTCAGCAACGGCGAGGCAAGCCGGGTGAAGCCTAGGCGCTGTCGGGGGCGTACCGGTAGGCCGGCTCGGACGAGCGCGAAATTTGGTCCATTGCACAAATCTGCGTCACGCGGGCGCTGATAGCAAATTCCATCGCGCCGGAACGTTTTAAGACCGTGGCGCGTTTCACAATTGTGTTAAACCAAGCTTAAACGGATTACTTTACGGCGCCATAATGGCGAAAGCGCGTAATTGCGGTGAACGTCAGACTTGGTGTACGTTGTGGGTCTGCGTTACGCGGCGACCAGTAAGCGCCGCGATTGGGGAAAAGATTGACCAAGCCTTCAACACCGCTGCTGGATCAAATCGAATCACCGAGCGATCTGCGTAAGTTGAGAGAGAGTGATCTCCCTCAGCTTGCCGAGGAGTTGCGCGCCGAAACGATCAGCGCCGTCTCGGTCACTGGCGGCCATCTCGGCGCCGGCCTCGGCGTCGTCGAACTGACGGTCGCTCTGCACTACATTTTCGACACGCCGACCGATCGCATCGTCTGGGACGTCGGCCACCAGGCCTACCCGCACAAGATCCTGACCGGCCGGCGCGAACGGATCCGAACCTTACGTCAGGGTGGAGGCTTGAGCGGTTTCACCAAGCGCGCGGAAAGCGAATACGATCCGTTTGGAGCGGCCCATTCCTCGACGTCGGTCTCGGCCAGCCTCGGCATGGCGGTGGCCCGCGATCTGTCCCACCGCCGCAACCATGTGGTCGCAGTCATTGGCGATGGCGCCATGTCGGCCGGCATGGCCTACGAGGCGATGAACAACGCCGGCGCGCTGGACTCCCGCCTCATCGTCATCCTCAACGATAACGACATGTCGATCGCGCCGCCTACGGGCGCCATGTCGGCTTACCTGGCGCGGCTCGTCTCAGGCCGCGCCTATCGGTCGCTGCGCGGCGCGGCCAGGCAGCTCGCGCGCCGGCTGCCGAGGTTTTTTTATGACAAGGCCCGACTCACGGAGGAGTACGGCCGCAACTTCTGGACTGGCGGCACGCTGTTCGAGGAACTGGGTTTCTATTACGTCGGGCCGATCGACGGCCACAATCTCGACCATCTTCTGCCGATCCTGAAGAACGTGCGCGACGTGCAGGACGGGCCGGTGCTCGTGCATGTGGTGACGAAAAAGGGCAAGGGCTACCCGCCGGCCGAGGCCGCCGAGGACAAGTATCATGGCGTAAGCGCGTTCGACGTGATCACCGGCGCCCAGTCGAAACCCAAGACCAACGCGCCGACCTATACCCGCGTCTTCGCCAATGCGCTGGTCGAGGAAGCGCGGCGCGACGAGAAGATCATCGGCATCACCGCCGCCATGCCGGAGGGGACGGGGCTCGACCGAATGAAGACGGTTTTCCCCGATCGCGTCTTCGATGTCGGCATCGCCGAGCAGCACGCCGTCACGTTTGCCGCCGGCTTGGCGACCGAAGGTTTCAGGCCCTTTTGCGCCATCTATTCGACCTTCCTGCAGCGCGGCTACGACCAGCTCGTGCACGACGTCGCGATCCAGAACCTGCCGGTTCGCTTCGCTCTTGATCGCGCTGGGCTCGTTGGCGCGGACGGCGCGACGCACGCCGGCGCCTTCGACATCGCCTATCTGACCTGCTTGCCGAACATGACGGTGATGGCGGCTTCCGACGAAGCCGAACTCGTCCATATGGTCGCGACCGCCGCGGCCCACGATTCGGGGCCGATTGCGCTTCGCTATCCCCGCGGCGAGGGCGTCGGCGTTGAGCTGCCGCAGCAGGGCGAGCTTTTGCCAATCGGCAAGGGCCGGGTCGTGCGCGAGGGCGCGCGGATTGCGATTCTGTCGCTCGGCGCGAGGCTCGGCGAAGCCCTCAAGGCCGCCGACGAACTGGCGGCGCGCGGCCTGTCGACCACGGTTGCCGACGCGCGCTTCGCCAAGCCCCTCGACCGCGAGCTCATTCTGAAGTTGGCGGCGACGCACAAGCTCCTGATCACTATCGAGGAAGGCGCGGCCGGTGGCTTCGGGGCGCATGTGCTGACCTTGCTCAGCGACGCCGGCGCGCTCGACAACGGGCTCAAGGTCCGCACCATGACGCTGCCGGACAAATTCCAGGATCACGACAAGCCGGAGCGCATGTACGCCGCAGCAGGGCTCGATGCGAAGGGCATCGTCGCCAAGGCGATCGCGGCGCTCGGGGACGTCGAGCGCCTCGCCTCGAGCCGTACCGCGTGAGCCAATCCTCGTCCGGCGGGGAGGGGGACGAACCGCACGCAAGCGGGCGCGGGAACATCGCCGCCATTATCGTCGTCGTCGTCCTGGCGGCGCTCGGTTATTGGGCTTTCCATTACATCGACCAGCAGCGCAAACTGCAGAACTGCCTCGAACTCGGGGCGCCGTGACTGCGCCCAGCGAGTGCAGGAGGGGTCCCCGTAGAAGCTACGATTGACTTGCCCGCGGGGGCGGGGCATAAGCCGGCTCCTTGCAGCGGCGCGTCAGGCGCCGCATTCATTTTTCCCGGCCTGCCGCTTGGTTTCTGGCGTAGCGGCGGCGTCGGCGTTTGCGCGTTCAAGTCGGGCAGCGCTCGATTTTCCGCCGACGATTGGAATTCGGAGACTAGCCCGTGAAGCGGACCTATCAACCCAGCAAAATCGTGCGCAAGCGGCGCCACGGCTTTCGCGCCCGCATGGCGACGGTCGGCGGCCGCAAGGTGATCGCCGCTCGCCGCTCGCGCGGCCGCAAGAAGCTCAGCGCCTGAACGGCCGCGCCTTCGGCCTCGACCCCCGTCTTGGCCATTCGCGTCTCGGTGAAGACGGCGCGGAAGGGAGCTTTGACGCCTTGCATGAGGATGGCGGATCTGGCCGCGCCGGCCGACTTCCAGGCCGCCTGACCAAGCGGGCCGAATTTCAGCGCGTCTCGCGCGGACGGCGCGCGCCGGTCGAGACTTTCACGCTACAATCCCGCCGCCGCGAGGAAGCCGCGAAAGAGGCAGACTCGGGCGCGCGAGTCGGACTGACGGTGACCAAAAGCGTCGGCGGCGCGGTCGAGCGCAATCGCGTCCGACGACGGCTAAAAGAGGCCCTGCGCGCTGCGGCGCCTCTTGAGGCGGAGAGCGATCACGACTACGTGCTGATGGCCCGGCGCGAGGCGCTGGGCCGCCGTTTCGCCGCGCTCGTCGACGATGTCCACGCCGCCTTCCGCGCCGCCCGGCGCCGCGGCGCGGATGATCGTGGGCATGGATCGACCGCGAGGGCGCCGAAAGGCAAAGATAGGCCGAGATGAAGACCGAGGACATCAGGAACCTTTTTCTGGCGGGCGCGCTGTCGCTCCTGGTGATGGTCGCCTGGCAATATTTCTACGCCGGTCCTCTGTATCAGCGCCAGCACCAGGCGCAGACCCAGGCCAATGTGACCTCCCCGGCTAGCGAGGCGCAGCCGAGCGCTGCGCCCGCCGCGGGGCGCCCTGGGGCTGGGGCCCCGCCGGGCGCTCCGGCCACGACCGCGGCGGAGACGGTCAGCCAGGCCCTGGCGGCGGGCCCCCGCGTGATCATTGACACGCCGAGCATCGGCGGCTCGATCAGCCTCAAGGGCGGCAGGATCGACGATATTATCCTCAGGGCATATCGCGAGACGGTCGACCCGAAGAGTCCGAACGTCAGACTGTTCACACCGCCCGGCGCGCCCGACGCCTATTGGGCCGAGACCGGATTCGTAAGCCCGGCCGGGGGCAAGACCCCCAATCTCGACACCGCCTGGACCGCCGATCGCCAGACCCTGACCCCCTCGCAGCCGGTTACGCTGACCTGGGACAACGGCGAGGGTCTTGTCTTCAAGCGCAAGATCGCGATCGACGACAAATACATGTTCACGATCACGGATTCGGTCGTGAACTCGGGCTCGGCGCCAGCGACGGTGCAGCCCTACGGGCTCGTGCTGCGCCACGGCAGGCCGAACGTCGCCGGCTATTCGGTGCTGCACGAGGGATTCGAAGGCGTGATCGGCGGCCAGGAGCATGCGCCGACCTACGCCGCCATCGACAAGGCGGCCGGCAAGGTTGAGGCCTACAAGGGCGATGGCGGCTGGCTTGGCTTCACCGACAAATATTGGGGCTCGGCGATCATCCCTGACCAGACCGCCCCGATCGAGGCCCGCTATTCGGCCAGCGGGACTGTCCAGCCGGTCGACTATCAGGCCGATTTCCTCGGCAAGGAGCAGACGGTCGCGCCTGGGGCGACGTTCGAGACCACAACCCGCCTCTTCGCAGGCGCCAAGGAAGTCTCGACGATCGACGATTACGCCGCCAAGCTCGGCATCAAGAAATTCAATCTGATGATCGACTGGGGCTGGTTCTACTTCATTACCCAGCCGATGTACTGGCTGATCGACACGATCTACAAATTCGTCGGCAATTTCGGCCTTGCGATCATGATCGTGACGGTCTGGTCAAGCTCGCCTTCTTCCCGCTCGCCAATCGCTCATACAATTCGATGGCGAAGATGAAGAAGATCCAGCCGCAGATCGCGGCGCTGAAGGACCTCTATCCCGACGACAAGGTCAAGCAGCAGCAGGAGCAGATGGCGCTGTTCAAGCGCGAGGGCGTCAACCCGGTCGCCGGCTGCCTGCCGATGGTGATCCAGATTCCGGTGTTCTTCGCGCTCTACAAGGTCATTTTCATCACCATCGAGATGCGGCATGCGCCGTTCTTCGGCTGGATCCGGGACCTCTCCGCGCCCGATCCGACCAACGTGTTCACCCTGTTCGGCCTCGATTCCATGGGATCCGACCGCGCTGCCGGCATTCGGCCATTTCCTCCATCTCGGCATCTGGCCGCTCATCATGGGCGTGTCGATGTTCTTCCAGATGAAGATGAATCCCGAGCCGACCGATCCGGTTCAAAAGACGATGTTCTCCTGGATGCCGGTCATCTTCACCTTCATGCTCGGCACGTTTCCGGCGGGCCTCGTCATCTACTGGACCTGGAACAATACGCTGACGGTGATCCAGCAGTCCTACATCATGACCAAGGCCGGGGTGAAGGTCGAGCTCTGGGGCAACCTCGCCAAGCTGTTTCCCAAGAAGAGCAGCCCGGTGAAGACGCCGAGCGTATGAGCGAAGCGACGGTCGCGCCCGACTGGACCGAGGCCGGGCGCAAACTGTTCGCTGGTCCCTGCGAATTCATTTTCGCCGCCGCGCGCGCCGACGGTCTGCCGCGGATTGGCGCGCCCGAGGTCGCTTTCGCCGGGCGATCGAATGTCGGCAAGTCCTCGCTCATCAATGCGCTCACCGGCCGCACTACGCTCGCGCGCACCTCGCGCACGCCCGGCCGCACCCAGGAGCTCATCTTCTTCGATCTCAACGGCAAGGCCCGTCTGGTCGACATGCCGGGCTACGGCTACGCGGCGGTGGCGAAATCGAAGTCCGACGTCCTGGAGCGAGCTGGCGCGCGACTATCTGCGCGGCCGTCCGTCGCTCGCCCGCGTGTTCGTGCTGGTGGATGGCCGGCATGGCCTGAAAGAGAGCGATCACGAGACGATGCGCGCGCTCGACGCCGCGGCGGTGTCATATGCGGTCGTCTTGACCAAGGGCGACGAAGTGAAAGCCGCCGACCGCGACGCCCGCGTCGCCGCCACGCTCGAGGGCTTGCGCAAGCATGTCGCCGCCTATCCGGAAGTGCTGCTGACGTCCTCCCGCACGGGCGACGGCGTCGCCGACTTGCGCGCGCATATCGCGCGGCTCCTGGCGGAGCGAGGGGGGCGTCCGGGCGCCGGGTCGCTTTGACGCTGGGCGGCGGCTCGGCCTTGTAGCCGCGGTCGCTGACCGCGGACGCGATCATCGATCGCGTCTACAGTCTACAGAGGTACCCTGAGCGAACGATAGAACGCGCGCATATCCTCCGCGAGTAGGTCGGGCTGCTCCATGGCGGCGAAATGGCCGCCTTTCGGCATGAGTGTCCAGCGGCGGATGTTGGTGAACATCAACTCGGCGAGCGAGCGTGGAGGATGCAAGAGCTCGCGCGGGAATTCAGCGTAAGCCGTCGGCGCGGTGACGGAAGCGCCATCCGGAATCATCCACGGCCGATGCATGCGGAAGTAATAGGTGTAGAACGACGATCCGATCGCGCCGGTGAACCAGTAGAAGCTGATGTTGGCGAGCATCTGGTCACGCGTGAAGACGGTCTCGACATCGCCATTGCAGTCGGACCAGGCGCGGAACTTCTCGACGATCCACGCCGCAAGCCCAGCCGGAGAATCGGTCAGCCCGAAGCTCAGGGTTTGCGGCCGGGTGCCTTGAATCGCCGCATATGCCGCGTCCTCCTTCAGCCAATGGTTGAGCTGGTCGAGAAAAACTTGCTGCTCGGGAGTCGGATTCTTGATCCTGTCCGGCTCGCGGCGGACGGCTAGAAAATTGACATGAATGCCGATCAGCTTGTCCGCATGCGCGTAGCCCATCCGCGCGGCGGTGATGCCGCCCCAATCGCCGCCCTGCACGGCGAAGCTTTTGTAGCCAAGCGTGTCGGTCATGAGATCGGCGAAACAATCCGCGATCTCCTCGACGCCAAAGCGCTTCTGCCCGGGCCGGAACGAGAGCCCGTAACCCGGCAGCGACGGCGCGACGACCGTGAAGGCGTCGGCCGGATCGCCGCCGAAGCTTGCCGGATCGGTGAGGCGGGGAATGAAATCGAGGAACTCGAAAACGGACCCCGGCCAGCCGTGCATCAACAAGAGCGGCGTCGGGTTCAGGCCCCTTGCCCGGCACATGCAGAAAGTGCAGGTCGTAGTCGGGCCGGCTTATCCTGAATTGCGGGAAGGCGTTGAGGCGCGCCTCCTGCGCGCGCCAATCGAAGGGACCGCGCCAGGTGTCGACGAGGCTGCGAAGATAGTCGACGCTCGTCCCGTAAGCCCAAGGCTCGCCCGGCGCCGCATCGGGAAACCGAGTGCGTGCGAGACGCTCCCGCAAGTCGGCGATATCGCTGTCGGGGACATGCAATGTGAACGGCTGCGGCATCGCCTGCTCCTTCACCAATCCCCCCAACCTTACGCCCCCGATTCTCGGATGGACGCGGTTCGCAGTCAAACGCACGGGCTAGCGACGCCGTCCGGTGGATTGACCTGCTTCAGTCCGAAGGGCGATGGTCGCGCCATGTATACCCACTACAATATTTTGGCCGGCGGCGAAGTGGGACGGATCGCGGCGCTGAGCGACGGCCTGTTCGCCATCGCGGCGACCATATTGGTGCTCGACTTTCGTACGCCCGAGCCGACCGACATCCACTCGGAGGCCGAGCTCCTCCGCGCGCTTGCCGCTTCGGCCCCGAGGCTCCTGCCGTGGCTCTTGAGCCTTTTGACGCTCGGCATTTTCTGGCTCGGCCAGCAGACGCAGCTCAACCAGCTCGAACGTTCGAACCGCGATCTCACCTGGCTGCACTTCCTTTTCCTCGCCGTCGTCACCGTGCTGCCGTTCTCGACCAGGCTTCTGGCCGATTTCCTGACGTTCCGCACCGCGTTTCTCGTCTATTGGGTCAATATCGGTCTCCTCGGCGCGTGCCTCTACGCCGCATGGTCCTATGCCGAATGGGCGAAGCTCATCCGGGAGGAAGCGCACGGCGACATTTCGCGTGCGGTCAAGCGGCGGATTGTCGTGGCGCAGTCGCTCTACGCGATCGGCGCGCTTGCGGGCCTCCTTAACGTGACGCTCGGCGTCACGCTGATCCTGCTCATCCAGCTCAATTACGCGATTGGGCCGAGGCTGCCGATCCTTTCGCGCCTTTGACGGCATCAATCCTCGAACGGCAATCCAGCATATTGTTCGGCAACGACGGCCGCAGCGTGCTTCGATCGCAGGAGGTGATCGAATTCGCTGAGCTTGATCCGGGTCTCGAAAGCGTCATCGTCGGGGAACACGTGCAGCAAACTGGTCAGCCACCAGGAGAAACGCTCGGACGCCCACACCCGTCTCAACGCCATATCCGAGTAGCTCTCGAGATAATGGTCATCGCTCTTTGAGAAATGCGCCGCGAACGCGCGCGCGAGATAGAACACGTCGGAAATTGCGAGATTGAGGCCTTTCGCTCCGGTCGGCGGCACGATATGCGCCGCGTCGCCAGCGAGAAACAGCCGGCCGTAGCGCATCGGCTCGGCGACGAAGCTGCGCAAGGGCGCAATCGACTTTTCGATCGAGGGCCCAGTCACGATCTTGGCGGCGATGTCGTCCGGAAACCGTCGTTTCAATTCGTCCCAGAACCGCTCGTCCGGCCAGTCCTCGATGCGCGTGTCGAGGGCGCACTGGATGTAATAGCGGCTCAGCATCGGCTTGCGCAGCGAGGCGAGCGCAAAGCCTCGCTCGTGCCGGGCGTAGATGACCTCTCCGACCGGGGGCGTTTCGGACATGATTCCAAGCCAGCCGAACGGATAGGCGCGCTCGAAGACGCTGAGCACGGACTTCGGAATGCTCTGGCGCGACACGCCGTGGAACCCGTCGCAACCGGCGATGAAGTCGCAATCGAGCGAATCCGCGACGCCGCCCTTTTGAAAGGTCACCTTGGGCGCGGCGGCAGCTATGTCGTGGAGCTGAACGTTCTCCGCCTCTTCGACGATCCGCCCTCCGTCGCGCTCCCGGAGGCGATACAGCTCCTCGGTGACCGCGGTCTGACCGTGCGACCACATCGGCCTGCCGGCATGCGTTTTCGTGTCGATGAGAAAGGGCTCGCGGTCCTGCCAGACAATGAAGCTTCCGTCATGCGCATGGCCTTCGCGGTCCATCCGCTCGCCGGCGCCCGAATCGCGCAGCACCTGAACGGAGCCGAATTCAAGCACGCCGGCGCGGATGCGCTTCAGCACATAGGCCTTCGTCTGCCGCTCGATTACGACGCTGTCAATTCCATGGCCGTGCAGCAAATGCGAGAGGAGCAGGCCAGCCGGACCGCCGCCGATGATCGCGACCTGGGTGCGCCGCAATGCTCTCCTCCCTCGCTGCGCCTATATGCGGCCGCGATTCTCGCTCAATTCCCTCTCCCCCGGGAGAGGGCAGGGGTGAGGGGACCACGCGCTCAGCCGAAAGGCAATCGCGGCGCCTTTGTCGGCTGCTTCCGCAACACTTTGGCAAATTCCGCGGCGCTCAGCCGCCATTCGTATTCCTCATCCGATCGATCCCCTCACCCGGCCCCTCTCCCCAAAGGGCGTCCGGCAGGACGCCCGTCTGTCGACGGGTTACGGGGAGAGGGGTTCGCTTGCGAGCCCCACCGCCTCGAGCGCTCCGGCCTGCCGGCGCGCGAGCGCGTCCTCGTCGAAGCCGGCGATCGCATCCTCATACATGCGATGAAAGTTGAGCCGCGCGCCGAGGCGCAGGAAGGCGCTGCCGATGCCGATCGTCGCCCGCTCGAGAAACACGAATTCTCGCGGCACAGGCAGGCCGCCTCCCTCGGCCTTCAAGGCGCGCATCACCTGGCCGATCTCACGGCGCCCGTATTCCGACGGTTTGACGCCGTCCGCTGCCGTGCGCACGCGATCATCGAGAATCGGGCCGCAGAGAAACCGAGCCCAGATGTTCATGGCTTCAAGCGCCCCGCGGCTGAGGCCGGAGAAGCCCCACATCTCGTAAGCTTGCGCGATGCGCGCCTGGTCCCCGGCTTTGAACCCCCGATAAAGCTCGACCACGCCATGCACGAACCGTGGCGGGAAGATGCGCACGCAACCGTAATCGAACAGATTGACGCCATCGACGTGGCGCTCGCCGCGCGAGCGCACAAATGTGTAATTGCCGAGATGCGGATCGCCGTGAATGACGCCGTAGCGCAGGAACGGACGCCACCACGCCTCGAACAGGCCGACGGCGATCGCGTCGCGCGCTTCCTGCGGCGCGGCCTCGAAGGCGGCGAGCGGCTCGCCGTCGAGCCAGTGCATCGTCAAGAGTCGCCGCGTCGACAGGCTCTCCTCGACCCGAGGCACGCGTACGAACGGGCGATCGGCGAGCATGACGCGATAGAGCCGGGCGATTTTCGCCTCGCGCTGGTAGTCGAGTTCTTCGCGCACCCGCTCGCGGATCTCGCGCGCGATCTCGCGCGTGTCGATCGCCGCGCTCGCGCGCCGATGCAGCGAGAACAGAAGGTCGAGGTTCGAGAGATCCGTCTCCACCGCGGAGGCCATGTCCGGATATTGCAGCTTGCAGGCGAGCGCCTCGCCGCTAAGACCGACAGCGCGATGCACCTGTCCGAGCGACGCGGCCGCCGCGGGCTTGAAGTCGAATTCGGCGAAGCGCTCTCGCCAATTTGGCCCAAGCTCGGCCTGCATGCGGCGGTGCACGAACGAGGCGCCCATCGGCGGCGCCTGCGACTGGAGCTTCGTCAATTCGGCGGCGAAATCCGCCGGGACCGCGTCGGGGATGGTCGTCAGCATTTGCGCGACCTTCATCAGCGGACCCTTCATCGACCCCAAAGCAGAAGCGAGCGCCTTGGCGTCCATCTCCCGCCCGCCCCCGCGCAGCCGATTGACGCCGACGCGCGCGGCGAGCGCGCCCGCGTTGACGCCGAGACGCGCGTAGCGTGTCGCCCGCGCGCTCAGGCGATTGGCTTCGTTGTCATGATCCAAACGCGGGTTCCTTGTCCGGCAATGGAGCGCATATAGGCTGGAGACGCCACAATTGCAGCAGCGGTGACGCGCGCACCGCTCACACGCGCCGAATCGGGCCGGGATAACGCGCGACCGTCGCGTCCGACGTCAAAAGCGTGATCCCCTCGACCAGCGCCTGCGCGACCAGCATGCGGTCGAACGGGTCTTTGTGGATGGCGGGCAGGCCGGCGAGTCCTGCCACATGGGCGCTCGTGACCGGCAGCTCCTCGTAGCCGTTCTCGACGAGATTGCGGCGCATGACGGAAACATCCACGCGGAAGTCGGACCTGCCCTGAGCGGTCTTGAGGGCCACCTCCCAGAGGCTGGCGACGCTGAAAACGAGCTCATTCTCCTTTCGGGCGAGAAGTTCGCGGGTTGGAACCGAGAGCCTTCGACTTTCCGATATGGACCAGAGCAGGATTTGCGTATCCAGCAGCAGCTTCATTCCCTGACGCCGAACATCTCCTCGATCTCGTCCTGAAACATCGTGTCGAAATCATCCGGGACCGTAAACTGGCCGGCCATGAAATCGAAGCGCTTCTTGGCTTGAGGCGCATCGACCGGCACGACTTTGACCAGCGGCTTTCCCGCCCTGGCGATGATGAAGGGTTCGCCCTTGGCGGCGGCGTCGACCAGTCGCGACAGATTGGTTTTGGCCTCGTGGATATTGACGGTGCGCATGGACTAACCCTACTGGACTAAGTCCATAAGTAGGATCACGAATCAGCCCGGTCAAGTCCTCTTTGGCCAAGCTCTAAGCCGATTGTAGCCGCGCTCGTTGAGCGCGGCGGACGCGGTCAGCGACCGCGTCTACAAGTTGAGGTGGCGGCATTCGCCGTCACCGAAGCGCCAACCGTCGCTATCCCATCGTCTCCAGTTCGCCGATCATGCGCTCGATCACCGAAAGGCCGATCTTCCAGAAGCCCGGATCCTTCGCGTCGAGGCCAAACGGCGCGAGCAGTTCGGAATAGGACTTCGAGCCGCCGGCGGCGAGCATCGCGAGATACCGTTCGGCGAAGCCGTCGCTCGAGCGCTCGTAAACCCCATACAGCGAATTCACCAGGCAATCGCCGAACGCATAGGCGTAGACGTAGAACGGCGAATGAATGAAATGCCCGATATAGGCCCAATAGGTCTCATAGCCGGGCCTGAGCGCAATCGCGGGGCCAAGGCTCTCGGACTGCGTGTTCATCCACGCCTCGCTGATTTGCTCCGTCGTCAATTCGCCCTTGCGCCGCTCGAGGTGAACGAGCCGCTCAAACTTGTAGAACGCAATCTGGCGCACCACGGTGTTGAGCATGTCCTCGACCTTGCTCGCCAGCATCGCCTTGCGCTCGACCGGATCGGGAGTCGTGGCGAGCATCGAGCGGAAGGTCAGCATCTCGCCGAACACGGACGCGGTTTCGGCGAGCGTCAGCGGCGTCGGCGCCATCAGGGGACCATTGACGCCGGCCAGCACCTGATGAACGCCATGGCCAAGCTCGTGCGCAAGCGTGGTCACGTCACGCGCCTTGCCGAGGAAGTTGACGAGAATGTAGGGATGGGCGGACGGCGTCGTTGGATGCGCGAAGGCGCCGGGCGCCTTGCCGGGCCTGACCGGCGCGTCGATCCAGCCTTCATCGAAGAAGCGTCGCGCGATATCGGCCATGCGCGGGGAAAATGCGCTATAGGCGCCAAGCACCATGTCGCGCGCCGCTTCCCACTTGTAGACCCGGCGCGGCGCATTCGGCAGCGGAGCGTTGCGGTCCCAATGGTCGAGCCGAGCCTTGCCGAACCAGCGTGCTTTCAGCGCATAATAGCGATGCGACAGCCGTGGATAGCCGTCAGTGACCGCGGCGACGAGCGCCTCGACAACCTCCGGCTCGACGCGATTGGCGAGGTGGCGCGAGTCGGCGACATCCTTGAACTTGCGCCAGCGATCCGAGATCTCCTTGTCCTTCGCCAGCGTGTTGGTGATGAGAGAGAAGAGACGCAGGTTGGCGCCGAGCGTGGCGGCGAGCGCATTGGCAGCCGTCTCCCTGATCTTCGCGTCCGGATCCATGAGTTTCGCGAGCAGCGGCTCAAGCGTCAGGCTCTCGCCTTCGAAATCGAACCTCAGCGCCGCCATGGTCTCGTCGAACAGGCGGTTCCATGCCGCGGCTGAGCTCACCGACTTGTCGAGAAACAACCGTTCGAGGTCGTCGGCAAGCTGATGCGGCTTTTCCTTGCGGATGTCCTCGAGCCAGGGGCGATAATGACCAAGGGCCGGCGCGGCCATCGCGGCGTTCAGCTTGGCGTCGTCGAGGCGATTGAGTTCGAGCTCGAAAAACAGGACGTCGCCGGCGAGGGCGGTCACGCGTTCCTGCGCGTCACCATAAAACTTGGCGATTCTCGGATTGCTGGTGTCGGAAGCATAGAGCAGCGACGCATACGCCATGATGCGTCCGGTCAAATCCTGCAGCGCCTCGTAGGCCTTGACTGACGCGGCCAACGCCTCGCCCGCGTCGGGCGCGGTCGGCCAGCTCTGCGAGCTTGCCGCGGTAAGGTCCGCGAAGGAGCTTGGCTTCTCGCTCCGCCCGCTCGAGATCCGCGGCAAAACGGCGCGAAGTCCATGCCTTCATACAAATCCTGAAGGCGCCATTCCGGCAGCGCGCCAAGATCCGCGGCGCAGGCGAGGGCGACAAAGCGACATCGGAAAAAGGGACATGGAACTCATCATTTGGAATTCATCAATCAAGCCTCGTAATTAGGCCGCCGCTAACGCTTCACGATGGTTTTGCGCCCACAAAGCGGCGCTTTTGCGGACCCAATGGGTCGGAACGGGACGGCGTTAACATCGCATTTACCGTGGCGCCACAATGTGCAGCAATGCGCGGTTCCGAAAACCGCCCACGGGGGACGATGACCGCTCTCATACTCATTGTCGATGACGATCCTATTCAGCGACGCTTGCTCGAGGCGATGGCCAGACGATTTGGCTACGACGCCGAATGCGTGGAGTCGGGCGAAGCGGCGCTCACGCGTCTCGAGGCGAGCGACCGGCCGCCGATCAATCTCTTGATCCTCGACCTCGTCATGCCCGATCTCGACGGCATGGGGGTGCTGGCGCGGATGCGCCAGCGCGATCTCGCCGTCCCCGCGATCGTCCAGACGGCGCATGGCTCGATCGAAGTCGTCATCTCCGCCATGCGCGCCGGCGCGACGGACTTCGTCGTCAAGCCGGTCGGCGCCGAACGCCTGCAAGTCTCGATCCGTAACGCGCTGCGCGTCGATGCGCTGGAGGACGAACTCAGGCGGGCCACGCGGCGCAACGCTGGCGAACTCAGTTTCCGCGACATCGTCACGCGCGCGGAATCGATGGCGCGCACCATCCGGCTCGCCGAGCGCGCCGCCAAGTCGAACATACCGGTGCTGATCGAAGGCGAATCGGGCGTCGGCAAGGAATTGATGGCGCGCGCCATCCAGGGCGGTTCGGAGCGACGAGGCAAGGCTTTCGTCACTGTCAATTGCGGCGCGCTGCCAGAGACATTGGTCGAATCCATCCTCTTCGGGCACGAGAAAGGCTCCTTCACTGGGGCTGTTGACAGGCACGTGGGCAAGTTCGCCGAGGCCAACGGCGGCACGCTGTTCCTCGACGAGATCGGCGAACTGCCGCCTGAGGCTCAAGTCAAACTCTTGCGCGCGCTGCAGGAGGGCGAGATCGATCCGGTCGGCGCGCGGCGTCCGGTCAAGGTCGATTTCCGCCTCGTGTCGGCGACCAACAAGAACCTGATCGAGCTCGTCAAGGCGGGCCGTTTCCGCGAAGATCTATTCTATCGCCTCAACGTGTTCCCGATCTCAATTCCCCCCTTAAGAGCCCGGCTCTGCGACGTGCAAGATCTCGCGATGCGCTTTCTCGCCCGTTTCTGCGTCGAGGAGGGCAAGCGCATCCGCGGAATCGCGAACGACGCGCTCGCCATGCTGACCGCCTATGATTGGCCGGGAAACGTCCGCCAGCTCGAGAATGCAATGTTTCGCGCTGTCGTATTGGCCGATGGCGATGAACTGACGACGGCGGAGTTTCCCCAGATCGCTGCGCAGGTCGAGGGCTACGATGTGCGCATCCCGCCGGCTCCGATCCCGATCGCCGCCGACCCGGCGGCTTCTGTCGGCTTCCGGCCGGTCGTTCATGATCCCCGCGATCCCCATTCGCTGAGATTGATCAGCGACAGCGGCGACGTGCGCATGCTGGAGGAGATCGAGACCGAGGTCATCCGCTTCGCGCTCTCCCATTATCGCGGACAAATGTCGCAAATGGCGCGCAAGCTCGGCATCGGACGCTCCACGCTCTATCGCAAGATGAAAGACATCGGGATCGCCGATGATGTCATGCTCGGCGACGCTGCGGCATAGTGCAGGCGGAAGCGGTGATTGTCGGAGCGGGGGATGACCGCGTTCGGGCGCGGGAGCGTGCGCACGTTTCTGCTGACAGGCTTGAGCGCCGTCGCGATGACGTGCGCCGCAAGCCTCGCCTTTGCCGATCCTCCGGCAGCGGGCCCTTCCGTGCCGATCGCCGCGGAATTCCGATTCAGCGCCTTTGCCTGAGTTTACGGGGGGAGTCCCCGGCGTCTCCTCCCCCCTTGTGGGGGAGGATCAAGGAGGGGGGTCGCGCATGTCCTACGCGAGTGGAGGGCAGCGCATTCGACAATCTCCTCGGCCTGCGCGACCCCCCACCCCTACCCGCCCCCACAAGAGGGGGCGGGTGCGCTCAACGCCATAGATGTCTGCCCAGATGCAGAGAGGCTCTGTGCGCCTGCGGCGCCGCTCAAGTTCGGCGACGTTGCCGACGCAAGTCCACTTGCTCGCGGTGTTCGCCGCCGGAACAGCGCGACCCGCGGCCCCGATTCACTGGACGGCGAGCTGGTTCGACGGAGCCCAAGCTGGACTCCCGTCCGCGTCGCGCTTGGGGAATCTCACGCCATCCTCGCCCGACAGCCCGCCGGCGGTCACGTACGACCCCACCGCGGGGCCTAAGCTCTCGCCAATCCAAAGCGCGCTGCAAGCGGCCATGGGACGGCTCGTCACGCGAGACGACCGCCGCAACCCGCTGGGCAGCGGCGACTGGCGCGCGGCGCGCATGGGCGTGGCGGCCTTCTACGCCGGGCGCTTCTATGCGCCGGTGTGGGTCAGCGAAAACGGCCTGACCGACGCGGGGCGGTCGGCGCTGACCCAACTTAGGCGCGCCGCCGACGATGGCCTCAACCTGTCCGCTTTCGCCCTGCCGCGTGATCTCGGATCCGGCCTCGACCCGGACGCGATCGCTGAAGCCGAAACGACCATTGCTTCTGCGGTGGTCGCCTATGCCGAGCAGGCGACCGGGTCGCGCGTCGTTCCGTCACATGTCTCGCCGCTCATCTTCGCAAGACCGAGCGTCGCCGATCCCGCAACAGCTCTGGCGGAAACGGCCTTGGCTCCAGATCCAGCCCAACGGCTCGCCGACTTCAACCCGCCGCAACGGGGCTATCGCGCGCTGCGCGACGAACTCAAGCGCCTCGATGCTCCCGGCGTCGCCCGACGGCGCCCGCGCGGGTTCAGCGCCGATCTCGATCCCGATCCGCTGATTGATCTTCAAGACGAGGGGGCTCCACGGCGGATCAAGCGGGCCCTCAACGCCCACATCTATCCTGCCTCAGTCAGCGCCACGTTCGCCGGCGCATCCACGCGCCAGCGGGCGGCGATCCTCGCGAACATGGAGATGTGGCGCTGGGAGCCGCGCGACATGGGCGAACGGCGGATCGAGGTCAATCTCGCGGACTTTTCCGTCGCGGTGCTGGAGGGCGATCGGGTCATTCATCAGGCGCGCGTCATCATCGGCAAACCGGAGACGCCGACGCCGATCTTCTCCAACGTCATGCGCTACGTGCTGATCAATCCGTCCTGGCAGGTGCCCAATTCAATCATCAAGAAGGAAATGATGTCGAAGCTCAGCGCCTTGAGCCGGCGCGGCTACGAGGTGAAGAGCGTGGGCGGCCGGCTGACGGTCCGCCAATTGCCCGGCGACGATAATGCGCTCGGACGGTTCGCCTTCATGTTTCCGAACGACCATGCGATCTATCTTCACGACACGCCGTCGAAGGAGCTGTTCGACGAGGAAACCCGCGCCTTCAGCCACGGCTGCATTCGCGTCGAAGACCCGCAAAGCCTGGCTGTGCTCGTCCTTGGGGGCGAATCAACCGGCTGGACGGATGAGCGAATCGAAGCCGCGATCGGAGGAAAAGAGCGCACCGTCTTCCTGCCTCGCCCGCTGCCCATTCACATCGAGTACTTCACTGATTTCGTTGACGAATTCGGCGATCTCAAGGAGCGTCCCGACGTCTATGGGCTGATTCGCAAGGTCGAGGGCATGCTCGCCAGATGAAGTCAAGATTGAAAGGAAGACGATATCGGGCTATACGCCAAATAGATCGCTTTTTGCCTTAACTGTGACGCGAGCGTCACAATGCGAACAAGGAGCGCCAGGGACAGGCGCTCGGGAGGTCGCGTAGGGTCGGCGGGAGAGGCCGGCAAAAGCGTAAGCGTAGGACATGGGAATAGGCACAGTCCGCCGGCTTCGCCGCCGGTCGTGACGTGTTGGGGAAGGATGGGTTATTGGCGGGTTTTAACCTGAGCAAGTGCGTTGGCCGCGGCGGAGCGGCGGCGCAACTGGCGGTGGCGGCGGCGTTTACGGCGGCTTGGCTCGTTCCGAACTCGACAGAGTCGGCGGTCGCCAACGGCGACACGCGGACCGTCGATTCTTTCGGACCAGCACACCAACGAATCCGGCTCGTTCACCTTCATGGTCAACGGCGTCTATGACCAGGCGGTGCTCGATAAGCTGAACTGGTTCTGCCGGGATTGGCGGCTGAATGAGCCGACGAAGATGGACCCGCATCTGTTCGACATCATCTGGGAGGTCTATCGCGAGTTCGGCTCGACCCAGCCAGTCGACGTCCTCTCCGGCTACCGCTCGCCACAGACCAATGCGATGCTGCGCAGGCGCTCGCGACAGGTGGCCGAGCATTCGATGCATATGCAAGGCAAGGCGATCGACGCCCATTTCGTCGACGTCGGCCCCGGGCGCATCCGCGATATCGCCATGCGCATGCAGGCGGGCGGCGTCGGGTTCTATCCGACCGGCATGACCCCTTGGGTGCATATCGACAGCGGCTCGGTCCGATATTGGCCGCGCATGAGCCGTGATGCGCTGACCCGATTGTTCCCTGACGGAAAGACGGTGTTCATCCCCGCCGACGGGCAGCCGATGCCTGGCTTCGAGCAGGCGCGGGCCGAGATCGAAGCGCGCGGCGGCGAAGTGCAAGTGGCGCGCGGCGGCGGAATTGGCGGGCTCTTCTCCTGGCTGTTCGGCGGCGGCGGCGCCGATGACGCGGAGGAATCGGGCGGCGGGGAAGCGACGACCACCGTGGCGACGACCGGCAACGCGCGCGGCGGCCGAGGCGGCGGTCCCCAGCCGCAGGTCGAGGTCGCCGACGTCGGGCCGGAGGCGGTCGCCAAAGCCAAGCGCGACTTGCCGACCGGTCCCGCTTACGCCAGCGCCCCCGAACCGGCGCCGGTCGCCAAGCCGCAGGCCCCCGATTCCGGTCCGGAGGCGGTGGCGAAAGCCAAGCGCAATCTGCCGACCGGCCCGGCTTACGCCAGCGCAGTCGAAGTCGGCGCCGACGCCGCCCGCCAAGCCGCAGGCCGTCGCGGAGCTCGAGCAGCCCAATGTGGCCAGCGATGTGGCGCCAGACGAGCCGCCTAGCAGCGCCGGGCCGAAGATTCTGGCGCCCTTGCCCCCGCGAAGGCCGGCCGATCTCGCCGCCCTTGCCTTCGCCGACGCCCCCATGCCTCCCGTTCGTCCGGCGGACCTCGTCCTTGCCTCGGCCTCAGGGCAGCCGGCTTTTATCCTGCCGTCGAACAAGGGATTCGGCCCGGCCCCGCAGCATGGACTGCTGCCGCAGATCATTACCTCCGGCGTCGACCGCACGCCGACCGGCGCGCTTGCGCTGGCGGAGGGGATGTCGCAGCCGATATACGACGACAGCGAGCTCCTGGCGCGAGCGGCCGCCCTTACGGCGCCCTTGCCGCCAATGCCGATCCCTGACATCGCCATCGCCGCGCCGGCCCCGACAGGGGTCGCCGCCGCGAGTCCCCCGCCGGCGGAGCACGGGTGGGTTGCGCGCACGGCCGCCGCGGCGGCCGAGGACCTTGCGCAATTGTTCGGCGGCGTTTTGAAGCGCGCCGCACCCGCTCAGACAAGCCCCGGCGAGCTCCGCGCCTCGCAGCAATAGGCTTAAGGCCGCCCTAGGCCGAGTTGGCGACACCCCCGGTCGCTGAGCGGGCGCAGGGCCTTCAACTCCCGCCAAGTTGATTTGTGACGAGCGTCGGCGGTCGCTATATGACAACTTTGCGACAGGGCAGGGCGGGGCTCAATGAACGTGTCTTTGGATCAGGCCATCGAAATCCACGCAAGGGCGCTCACGTATCGGTTCGGCGATCGTGCGGCGCTGCTGGCCAAGGAGAAGGCGCATCATTGCGCAGCGCGCGGCGATGATGAGGGTCACGTGGTCTGGCAGCGGGTCGCCGCCGTCGCTGGAATGCTCCCCAAGGAGTCAACGTCCGTCCCGTCAAGGAAACGCGCCAGGGCTGAGCCACGCGATTAACTCTGTAGACCCAATCCCTTACGACCGTCCGATAACGATCCAGTCGAAGTGAGTGGCCGCGGAGCGAGCAGGGCCGACAGCCGCAATCGCAGTCCTCGACGGGGCGACTAATCTGGAGCGAAAACCGTCAGCCGCAGGCCGAGTGACGCTGATCAGGCGAAAGGCGCTTGCTCTGCCCTGGATGCAGAAAGCCCAGCCTTCGAGGCGACCGGCCATTGCGCTGCGATTGCCAAGCTGCGCTGAATTATCGGTGCTGGAACAGCCGGACCGTCATAAAAGACTGATATCCGTTTCGGAACAAGCCGTTACTTTGTCAGTTGACTGTCATATTCGAATTCCTGGCGCGTTAGCGGAAGGAATTATTGGAGCCTTTGCAAGATGCCGAACTTCTTCAACCTGCCGCTGTTCACCGAAGATGGCGACGTGCATGTCGTCATCGAGACGCCACGAAGCAGTCACGTAAAATTCGCTTACGATCCAAAGCTTAAGGCGTTTGTCCTGCGCAAGTCCCTGCTGACCGGTCTGACCTATCCTCACGACTGGGGGTTCATGCCGTCGACCAAGGCCGACGACGGCGATCCCCTCGACGTCATGGTGGTCCACGACGGGACGACGTATCCGGGAGTCGTTGTCATCTGCCGCGTCATCGGCATTCTTCAGATCGAGCAGAAAAGCAAAAACAAATCCGAGCGGAACGACCGCGTGTTTGCTGTGCCGCTGCGCTCGCACTCGGAAAAGTCTTTAACGGACGTGCGAGATCTGACCAGGCCGATCCAGGAAGAGCTCGAGAAGTTCTTCATCGCGACCGAAGAGCTCGAGGACAAGAAACTCAAGATTATGGGTTGGGAGGGGCCAAATCGGCCCTTATGGCGATCAAACAGGCCGCGAAATCCTTCGCGAACCCTCAGGAATAGTGGCCAAGTTTGGCGCTTCTGCAGGGCTATTCGGCCCTTCCGGGCGCGGCTAAAAAAAGTTTGCGGCGCGCCCAACACAGGGGAAAGCGCGCGTATCAGGCTCACATGGAGCCGGGAATGCTCATGGAATACGCGATTCGATTTTTGGCCGGAGGCCTCATCGTTTCCCTGTTCGCCTTGATCGGAGACATCCTCCGCCCCAAAAGCTTTGCTGGCCTTTTCGGAGCCGCGCCTTCAGTCGCTCTCGTCTCGCTTTCCCTGGCGTTCTCAAATCACGGCGGCGCTTACGTCTCCACCGAGGGGCGGTCGATGATTCTCGGGGCAATCGCGTTTGCGGTTTACAGCTTTCTGGTCTGCCAGCTCCTAATGCGCTTGCGCTACTCGGCGCTGACCGCGACGGCGGCGGCGATGGTCGCATGGCTGGCGGTGGCGATCGGCCTCAAGCAGATCGTGTTGGGCTAGGAAATGGTCGTCCGGTTCAAGTTCTCTGCTGTCAAAGACAGTCGCTGGTACGAGCTCATCTTGCGTTTCTTCCTCGGAGGACTTGCAACAGTCGTAGCCGGCGTGGCGGGAAACGTCTGGGGTTCAGTCGTAGGGGGATTATTCCTTGCTATGCCTGCAATCTTCTTCGCGAGCGCGACGATGATAGAAAAACATGAGCGCGAGCGGAAGGAAGAAAAGGGAATGAGGGGCCGAAAGCGCGGCAAGAACGCCGCGGCCCTCGATGCAGCCGGCGCGGGCCTTGGCGCCGCCGGACTCGTCGCCTTCGGTGCGGTCGTGTGGCTTCTCGCGCCAATCACCGCCGCTGGATCGCTCGCGCTTGCTACAATCGTATGGTTCGCGGTGTCCGCGCTATTGTGGCGAGCGCGGAGTCACGCGCGGATTGTTAAGGCATGACGCGAGCCGCGCTTACCCCTTCGCAGATCCCGCCGATCGCGCGCGCAGGGTCAAACCGCGTCAGTCTTAATGAGCATCGGGGTTTGAACCGCCGAAGTGCGGAACGAGCGCGCCCGGCAAATGCACCAGGTAGCCGAAAGCATGCGTCATTCCGTCAGCGACCCGCTGCTGAACCGAAGGCGCCTTAACCGGCGCGACGGGAGCGGGGTTGCCGGCGCCTTGCGGGGGTTCAGGCGATCGCTCCGCCTCTTTCGGCGGCGCCGGCTTCGTCGATTGTCGCTCAGCCGGCGCGACTGATTTTTCCGAGGCTTTCGCGCTCTTGGCATGCTTTTGCACGGATGGCCTCTCCGGCGGCTTCTTCTTCGAATTCGATCTTAGGCGTCGATGGCTCCGCCGAGTCGCTCGACACAGACGCCGTCCGCGTTGCGTTCGGCTTCGGCGTCTGAGCCGGAGGCGGCGTCGAATCGGTCGAAGCCCGTGTGGGCGGCATTGCCGCAATTGACGCCTTATCCGGCTTGACCGTTTGCGGGCGGCGATGGGGCCGTCGGCTTCGGCGCCTCAGCCAGAGGCGGCGCGAAGCGGTCGAAGCGGGCGTGGGCGGCGCCGTCGCAATTGGCGCCTTGTCCGGCTTGGCCATTTGCGGGGCGGCCGACGGGGCCGCCGGCTTTGGCGCTTCAGCCGGAGGCGGCGCTGAAGCAGTCGAAGCCGGCGTGGACGGCGCCGTCGCAATTGGCGCCCCGTCCGGCCCGATCCTTTGCGCGGGCACCCAGACCGCCGCTGAGTTCAGTGGGGCCGGCGCGGGCGCCGCCAATTCCAAGCCAGAAGAAGTAAGAGGCGGCGCATCGGCTTCCGCTTTCCCTTGAGCTGAAACCGAGCCGTTGTTTGTTGAAGCTGGGCTGGCGTCGGGCCGCGCTTCCAAGTTGCCGGCTTGCAAAGGCGCAGCCTGCCGGCTGCCCTCGATCAACGAGCGGGAATCGCTCGAGGGCTTAAGAGTCTGCTCGTTTTGCGACCTGACCAGCGCCGCTGCCGCGGCGACGGAGGGCGCGCGCTCCGCCGGGTCCGGAGCCTTGTTCATAAGGGCAAAGCTCGTGCCAACCACAGCTGCGACCGCCAGCGCGATCACTCCGGCTGTCAGTGTCCAGCGTTGGAAACTGGGCGTGGTCGACTTTTGAAGGTCAGTCGGCTGTCCAATCGAGCGGTTGGCCTTCGCCCTAACGGGACGGTCGCTTCCCTTGTCAATTTGCGATCGGCGACTGTCCCGGCCCGGGGAACTGGACTTAGGCGCCGTGAGCGAAGGGCGGCGGAGCGTTAGGCGCAGGCGTTGACGATTCCAGCGCCCGCTTCAACTCCGCGAGCATTTCCTCAGCGTTCACTTGCCGCTTTGCCGTGCCTTCCATAGTCCTTGCATCCAATTTCTCTCGCCCCGAGAGATGTCCTACTCCCGCCCTGTCCCATCACGCCGACGGTTAATAATTCGAATACGAACCGCTCATATCAGCGAGAGCCACTTCGCCTCAAGGTCCTGCTAAATATGTCGAATTGAGGGTTGTTCGCGCTCGAGCAGCGGCAAGCCGATCTGCTCGACCGGATCGTGGCCGGGCCGCTCGTCCCTGTCGCCGCGGGCGATCTTGAACAGGAGTCGGGGATAAGGGACGAAGAGCCGTCGCAATAGCCGGCGCCTTCTGGCACACTTCCTCTGACCGAATCGCCGCGAGACGAGACGGGCCGCCGTATGACGCGCCAACCGAACCTGTTCGGCGAGGACCAGCCTGAGCTTCCGGGTGTCGAACAGAACGCGGCTATCTATCGCGCCGACCCGGACGAGGTGCGCGCCGAACTCCTGAGCGTGCTCGCAAAAGCGCGAGCGGCGCAAAGTTTTCCGTGGGATGCGCGCCGGACGCTCTACTGGCGCACTGTCTTTCCGCAGATGACGAACTGGTTGCCGGATGAGGAGGCGGCGTAGTTGCGCTTCCAATTCGAGACGGAAATCCGCCGGCTGGAGGCGGCATAACGCGGCTTCGGCCATCGCCTGTTCGGTAAACAAAAGCTTGGCTAAACCTGGAAACCTCGGTATGCTTTCGGCTGATCGGAAATCTCTGAGCTGTGGCGAAGCGCCGGCGGCGACAGGAGAGCCCATGAAGGAAAGAGACCGGAGCGCGAGGCTTTGGGCGCAACCTGAGACGCGAGTTCGGGGCGGAGAAATTTTTTTTATTTTTTTCGCTCGTAACCCTTTGAAAAGTCCAGATTCCGAAAAATTAATGAAAACAAACGAAAGAAAATGAAAGCCATTTTGCTTTCATTTTCTTTCGTTTTCTTGCGAGAAACTCGCTCTCTGGTTGTATCCGTGGCCTCAAGTTCGTCGCCGCCGACCATTCCGGGCAGGCGAGCGGGCTATTCCTCCAGCTCGCTGTCCCAGTAAAGATAATCCATCCAGCTTTCGTGCAAATAGTTCGGCGGAAATAGCCGTCCATTCTGATGCAGGTCGTGGACGGTCGGCTGATAGGGCTTCTTCGCGGGCCACATGCGCGCCGTCGCCGGAAGCATGTCGGCCTTCTTGAGGTTGCACTCCGAGCAGGCGGCGACCACGTTCTCCCAGGTCGTGATCCCGCCCTTCGAGCGCGGTACGACATGATCGAAGGTCAGGTCCTCGCGCTCACCGCAATATTGGCAGGTGAAGCGGTCGCGTAAGAAAACGTTGAACCGGGTGAAGGCGGGAAAGCGGGTCGGCTTGACGTAGCTCTTGAGCGACACCACCGAGGGCAGCCGCATCTCGAAACTCGGGCTGCGCACCAGCGTGTCGTATTCCGACAGGATGTTGACCCGGTCGAGGAAGACCGCCTTGATCGCGTCCTGCCAGCACCAGATCGACAATGGATAATAGCTGAGCGGACGGAAGTCCGCGTTCAAGACGAGCGCCGGACAATTCGCCGGCGAGACTGACCGAACATGAACCGTCAAACCCGACGCTCCGTCCTCCGCAGGTTGCCGCGGCCGTCTCCGAATCCGGCCGCGTCCTTACTCTACAGCTTGCGTGACGCCCTTGTGAAGGCGCCGAAATCTGGCTCGTTTCGGCGCTTTCGCGGCCTCCCGAACTCGCTCCCGGGGCGAATCGATCAGCGCGCCGACTGTTCGATCGCCTCCATGTCGGCGTCCGAGAGCCCGAAATGATGGCCGATCTCGTGGACGAGAACGTGGGTCACGACCTCGTCCAGCGTATCCTCGCCCTCGCACCAGAAGTCGAGCAGCGGCCGGCGATAGAGCCAGATCATGTTGGGCAATTCGCCCGTCTCTTCGGTTGCGCCGCGCTGAGCGAGCCCGCGGCCGCGAAAGAGGCCCAAGAGGTCAAACTCGCTCTCGGCGCCCATCTCGTTGAGCGTCTCGTCGTCCGGGAAATCGGTGACCTGGATGACCAGGCCATCGCTGAGACGCCGAAATGAAGCCGGGAGCCGTTCGAATGCGGCCCGGGCGAGCGCATCGATGTCTTCCGATGTTGGAGCGCGCAACGCGGAGAGGCCGCTCAGCGCTTCGGCGGTCACTGCGCGGCCCGGGGTCTCGTCGCGCGGGGGCCCTCGAACGACTTCACTCGAGTCGCTTCCAGGCCGTCGACCAGCCGGCGCGTCCGCGCGGCGAGCGCGGCGCGAATCTTCTCGGCGCCAGCCGGGAACTCCGCCAGAACACGCCGGAACGTCTCCTGCGGGATCCGCATAACGACCGCGTCCTCGGCCGCGCGCGCGCTGACGCGGCGCGCGGTCAGGGCGTAAAGCGCGCTCTCGCCGATGAGGGCGCCTGGCCCGACGCGCCGCTCGGCTTCCGGCTCCGCTCCGTCCTTGAGCAAGAAGATCGCGCCCGAATGGACGAAATACCCGGAATCGGCGGTTTCGCCGGCGAAGAACAAGGCTTCGCCCGCTCTCAAGCGCCGCTTTTCGCAGGAGAATGCGATCAATTGCACCGCTTCGCGCGGCAGGAGGTCGAAAGGACGTGTCCGCCCGAGCCGCAGGACCTCGTCGTCGAGCCTCACTCTGTCTGCCCCCCCGGCGCCCCGGTCGCCACGAGCTTGTAGCCGCCGCCTTCCGTGACGAGAAGCTGCGCTTCGGCCGGATTGTTCTCGATCTTCTGGCGCAGACGATAGATGTGCGTCTCGAGCGTGTGAGTCGTCACGTTCGCGTTGTAGCCCCAGACGTGCTTGAGCAGCGTCTCGCGCGCCACCGGCTGTTGTTCGGCGCGATGGAGATAACGCAGGATCGCCGCTTCTTTCTCGGTCAGGCGCAATTTGACCCCCTGCGGGATCGACGAGGTTCTTCGAAGTCGGCCGAAACGTGTAGGGGCCGACCTGGAACTCCGCATCTTCGCTCGCTTCATATTGCCTGAGTTGCGAGCGGATACGGGCGAGCAGAACGACGAACCGGAACGGCTTGCCCACGTAATCGTTGGCGCCGGAATCAAGGCCGGATACGGCGTCCGCGTCCGAATCATGGGCTGTCAGCATGATGACGGGGCGACGATACCCGTCTCGGCGCATCCTTTTCACCGCCTCGCGCCCGTCAAGATCAGGCAGGCCGACATCCATGATGATGAGGTCGGGGGTGCTGGTCGCGACTGCATCAAGCGCGGCTTCCGCCGTCTCGACCGCCTGGACCTGAAACTCGGGATGCAAAGCCAACTGTTCGACCAGCGCCTGACGCAGGTCGGTGTCGTCATCCACGATCAGCAATTGCCGCATTTGGCTCATCGAATTGACTTTACTCGCTGGATAGCGCGCCGGCTACAGCAGGATTACGGCAAGCATGCGGCTGGCGTCTGGATGGAGGGGGGTCGACTGCGCGACGCCTTGTCGCTGAATTTCGGGCGTCCCCCATCATCGAGGCTCGAGCTTCAGCTCTTGCGCGCCGGCTTTTTTGAGTTCGTCTTCCGAGCCCGCAAGCGTGATCGATTGAACGTCATTCCAGAGGGGAGTGAGGTCGCCGTAGTGGCGCGAAAAGATATGGCCGGATTCCCCGGTCGCGATCATAAAGCGGGACTTGTCAGGGTCCCCCAAGTCGTAAAGCCCGCGAAAACCGCCCGCGTGGGTGCGGGCGAACGGCAGATCCGGCACAATCTCGGAGCCGCCGCCCCGATCGAGCGTGTAGAAGCCGCCGCTCGAGGAAACGCTAAGATCGCTCAGCCGGTCAAGCAGCGGAACATGGCTGAAGACCTGGTGCTGGAGCAGCGATCTGTGCTCAGAGCCCCAGCTCCAATGGTTCATGTCAGCGCCGTCGCGCTTGACGAGCAAGGCAAGTCCCTCGTCGAGGGCGCGCCCGAGCGCCTTACGGCAGTCTGGATCGGCCCCGCCCGGAGGGTCGCACCACTCAGGATGTTCGCGCATCAGCGATACGAGGGTGGTTGCAGCGAACGGTCCTTTCTCCTTCATCGGCAGCCCGGTCTTGTCCTCGATCAGGATCTTATGCAGCGATCTCAGGAATGCGGTGTAAATCAGCGGCTCCGCGCGGTCCTTGTTCATCACCGCGTTCCAGCTGAGCAACATCGCCTGCGCCTTTCGCGCCCGCTCGTCCGAGGGCGCAATCATCGCAATGAACGGCTGCAAGTCTCTGACGTCCAGGGACAGGTGGTCGGCCTGCATCGCGGCCGAGGTTTCCAGGCTGTGCTTGTCGATAGCGTCGAAGAATTGCTGAATGCGGCGCGCGCGGAAAGTCTCCTCGTAGTCCTGCCCGAAACTGGGCTTGTGATCGTCAGGGAAATTGGCGTTGTTGGCGTTAAAGGCGAAGCCGGTTTCCGGGTTGTGCAGCTGCGGCCATTGTTCGAACGGGATCACGCCGGTCCAGTCGGCGGCGCCCGACGCGCCATCGACCGGGACGAGGCCCAGCCCGGACTTTCGCAAGGGGACCAAGCCGGGGTTCAGGAAGCCGATATCGCCGCTGACGTCGGCAAAGACAAGGTTCTGGGTCGGTGTCTGATAAAGCCGGAGCGCATCAAGAAATTCGCCCCAGTTTCGCGCGGAATTGACCCGCATCATGGCTTCGGCCGTCGCGTCGCGATCGCCAAGCCCGGTGAAGGCAAGGGCGACCGCCTTTTCCCGCCCGGCGAAATTCGCCAGATCGGCGTTGACGTCGGAGAGAACCGGACCATGCCGGGTCGCCCGGATCGCGAGCTGAACGTCGGCGCCGCCTTTCACATGAATCGTCTCTTCCCGCGTCTCGAACGGCTTCGGTCCCTCGGGACTGAGATATTTCGAGGGGTCGGCCGGATCGACGGTTTCGATGAAGAGGTCCTGAACGTTCGAATCCGCGGTCGTCATACCCCAGGCGATCGAATCGTTCTGGCCAAGCACGAAGACCGGAGCGCCGGGCAAAGTTGCGCCTTTCACGGACCCTTCGGAGGTGACGACTCGCGCCAGATACCAGAGTATGGGGGCGCTGAGTTCAAGATGCGGGTCGTTGGCGAGGATCGGCTTTCCAGTCAGTGTACGCGACCCAGCGACCACCCATTCGTTCGATGCGCCCTTTCCGATTCCGGTCAACGCGCCAAGCTCGTCATCGATGCTGTCGTTGCTCGCATGAGTATCGCTTGTCGCCGGCAGGGTGGTGATTGGATCGCCAGGTCGCGCGCCTGGGAAGAGCCAGTTCGCCCGTTCCTCCCCAAGCTTGGCGATGAGACGGGCGCGGAGGAGCTTGAGCTTGAAGTTCTGCGACAGCTGGTAGGCCTCGATCTTCCCGATCACCAGACTATCAGCCGGCCTCCAGGGCTCGGGTTTATCGCCCGCAAGGAGGAATTCAGGCGGGAGAGGGTGGCTCTCCAGAAAAGCGTTGACGCCCTCGGCATAGGCCTCGAGCCGCTTCTGCGCCCAGGGCGAAAGCGCCGAAAAGCTTGTCTCGGCCTCGCGGTAGAAGCCCAGGGTGCGGATGAACTTGTCGACCGGCAGAAGATCGGCGCCGCGGATCTCGGCCATGCGCCCTTGGCCGACCCGGCGCAGGATGTCCATTTGGAACATCCGTTCACTCGCATGCATGTATCCGAGCGCGCGCGCCGCGTCGTCCATCGAGCTCGCAAAGATATGTGGGACGCCGTAAGCGTCGCGCCACACGCGCGCTTCGCTCGAGAGGCCCGGCAGCCTTTCGGTCCCCGAATAGGCGGGCATGGCGCGATAGAACAGATAGACGCAGGCGAGCGCCGCCAAGACGACAAGCGCGAGCGCCGAACTCGCCGCCCATTTGATCAAACGTCGGATCGTCACGGCTAGCCGGTTTTTGCTTCCGCTGCTGCAAGGCGAGGACAGCTAGAACTCCAATCTTATCATGACCGGAACGTGGTCGGACGGGCGCTCCCATCCGCGAGCGTCGCGCAGGACGCGCATCCATTTGACCGAGTCGGAGAGTTCGGGGCTGACCCAAATGTGGTCGAGGCGCCGTCCCTTGTTGGCCTTCGACCAATCGGGCGAGCGGTAGCTCCACCAAGTGTAGAGCTTCTCGTTGTCGGGGACGAATTTGCGCAAGGCGTCGACCCAGGGGCCGGCGGCCTGCGCCCGTTTCAATTTGTCGACCTCGATCGGCGTATGGCTCACGACGCTCAAGAGAGACTTGTGGCTCCAGACGTCATGCTCGAGCGGCGCGATGTTAAGATCGCCGACTAGGATCGACCGTTGCGCGGCTGGCTTCTCATGGCGAGCCCAGTGGACCATTTCGTCGACGAAGGCGAGCTTGTGGGCGAACTTAACGTTGATCTCGGGGTCCGGCTCGTCGCCACCTGCTGGGACATAAAAATTGTGCACCTCGAGCCCCTCGGCATCGCCGCCCAGGACGACATGGAGATGACGTGCGTCGCCTTTGGCGCAGAAGTCTCGCTTTGCGAAAGTGGCGAACGGGATCCGCGAAACAATCGCCACGCCGTGGTAGCCCTTCTGCCCATTGATCGCGATATGCGGATAGCCCGCGTCTCGAAAAGCGCCGGAAGGGAAATTGGCGTCAGGGCACTTCGTCTCCTGCAGACACAGAACGTCGGGCTGATGCTCGACGAGATATCGGACCACGAGATCGATGCGCAGGCGCACCGAATTGATGTTCCACGTGGCGATGGAAAACGTCATAGGCGGCTCCGGGGGAGGCAGAGAGCCACTTGCCCGGCCGAAGGGGGAAGCGCAAGCATCATTGGGTCATTGCCCACAGGCTCGGTCTCAGCGCCTGCGGTTGCCGAGCTGGTTGGCCGGCTGGTTCTCGTCGATGTGAAAGAGCGCCGGGTCCGGTTGGGTCTTCAGGTCGACATTGAAGAGAGTGACGACCGTCTGGAAGCCCTGGGCGTCGATGACCGTCCATTGCTTCAACGCGAAGGTCGAAGCGTCGAAGACGAGCGAAAGATGCGCCGTCCCCCCGAGCGCGGCCCGATCCTCGAGCTCGATGGTGATCGTGTTGCCCTCTTGAGAGACGTTCAGGAGGTGGGTGTCGCGGGCCAAATCGATGTGGTCGGAGAGCAGAAACTTGAGTGGCGTCTGGCCGATGAAATATTCGTCCTGCGTGTTGAGCTTCTTGTCGATGATGGCGACGCTGCGGCCGTCGGCCACGATCTCGAACCGCGGCGGATCGGTGTACTCGAATAGCATGCGGCCAGGACGAGACACGCTCAGCTGTCCCTCGGAACGCCGTCCGTTCGGCCCGATCTGAACAAAGTCGGCGGTCATGACGCGGGCCGCGTCGAGCCAGGCGTTGGCGCGCGCCACCGCTTCGTCCGCTGGGATCGGCGCAGGAGCAGCCTTGGACGATTTGGCCGACTTTTGCGCCGCCTGAGCTGGCGCAGTCAGATCGAGCGGCTCTTGCTGCGCGAAGGCGGCGGCGGCAAAAATCGCCGGCAAAAGCAGAAGCACGGGGCCTCGGAAGCGTCTCGCCACGAAATGAAATCCTCTCGACGGGCCATTGCAGCGCCGAAATCGGCGGTCGAAGGGCCGGATATTGGGAAAGCCCCGCCTTTCCGCAAGCACTGCGCTCTTTGTATGGCCGGCTCGCGGCCCTTACGGGGCTATCGGACATCGGCGAGCGCCGCCTCGAGCGAGGCGCCGAGGCGTTCGACGATCGCGTCGATTTGGCTCCCCTCGACGATGAAGGGAGGCGCCAACAGGACATGGTCGCCGTTCACGCCATCGATCGTCCCGCCCATCGGATAGACCATCAAACGGTGCGCCATCGCCTCGCGCTTGACACGCGCAGAGAGTTTCGCGGCGGGATCGAACGGCCGCTTGCTGGCGCGATCGCTGACAAGCTCAAGCGCCCAGAAGAGGCCGCGTCCGCGAATGTCGCCGACAAACGGGTGCTGACCGAACCGTTCCTTGAGACGCCGCTCAAGTCTTGCGCCCATCCCGACCACGTTGGCGAGCAGCCCATCGCGCCGTATGACATCCTGCACCGCGAGCGCCGCCGCGGCGGCTACAGAATGGCCCATATAGGTATGGCCGTGCTGAAAGGCCCCTGAGCCCTTCGCGAACGCTTCCGTGATCCGGTCCGTCAGCATGACCGCCCCGATCGGCTGATAGCCGCCGCCGAGGCCCTTGGCGACGACCATGAGGTCGGGCGCGATCCTCTCCTGTTCGCAGGCGTGCAGCGTGCCCGTGCGGCCCATGCCGCACATCACCTCGTCGAGAATGAGCAACACGCCGTAGCGGTCGCAAATCGCGCGGATGCGCTTGAAATAGTCGCCGACCGGCGGGACAGCGCCCGACGTCGCGCCGACCACGGTCTCGGCGACGAAAGCGATGACGCGATCGGGACCGATCTCGACGATCTTATCCTCCAGCGCCTGCGCGGCTCTCGCCGCATAATCCGCGTCGCTCTCGCCTTCCCGCTGCATCCGATAGGCGTAGCAAGGGTCGATGTGATGGGTCTCGATCAGCAGGGGCTCGAACTGGGCTCGCCGCCAGGCGTTGCCGCCGACCGCAAGCGCGCCGAGCGTATTGCCGTGATAGCTCTGGCGCCGCGCGATGACATGGGCCCGCTGAGGCTGACCGATCTCGACGAAATACTGGCGCGCCATCTTGAGCGCCGCCTCGATCGCCTCCGAACCGCCGCTGACCAGATAGACATGGCTGAGCCCAGGCGGCGCGTCCTCGATGAGCCGGTCGGCCAGGCGCTCGGCGATCTCGGTGGTGAAGAAACCAGTGTGCGCATAGGCCAGGGCGTCGAGCTGCCGCCGCATCGCGGCGATGACGTCCGGATGCCCATGGCCGAGACAGGACACGGCCGCGCCTCCCGATGCGTCGAGATATCGCCGGCCCTGCGCGTCGACGATTTCGACGCCCGAGCCGGAAACCGCAACCGGCATGACAACGTTTACCGCACGGTGCAATATATGCGTCATTGGCGTGTACGATCGCGGGTCAGACAAGGACTCGGCCATTCTACGCGCCGAAGGAGAGGGGCGGAAAGGCGGAATGCCCGTGACCGTGAACGATGCGCGCGGACGGGTGGTGTTGGCGGTCGCGCCCAATGGCGGGCGCAAGACCAAGGCCGACCACCCGGCGCTGCCGCTGACGCCAAGCGAACTCGCCCGAACGGCCGCCGAATGCCTCGAGCGCGGCGCCTCGATGATCCACCTGCATGTGCGCGACGCGGAGGGCCAGCACTGCCTCGACCCCGAGATCTATCGCACGACCATGGCCCAGATCTGTGAGGCGGTCGGGGACCGGCTGGTGGTGCAGATCACCAGCGAATCTCTCGGCCGATACTCGCCGGCCGAGCAAAGGGCCGCTGTGCTCAAGACCAATCCCGAAGCCGTGTCGCTGGCGCTGCGGGAGCTCGCTCCCGAGGCGACGGACGAGAAGGACTTCTGCATCTTCCTCGGCAAGCTCAAGCAGATGCGCGTCCACCCGCAGATCATCCTGTACGCGCCGAGCGACGCGGAGCGCTTGGGGGCGATGGTGAAACAGGGGCTGATCCCGTTCGACAAGCTCTCCGTCCTCTATGTGCTCGGCCGCTTTGCGCTCACCCGCACCGCCTTGCCGCGCGACCTCCTGCCGTTTCTGGCTCCCGACATGCCCCGGTTCCACGCGTGGAGCGTCTGCGCCTTCGGCCGCCGGGAGACCGCTTGCGTCACCGCCGCGGCGCTGCTCGGGGGCCATGCGCGGGTCGGCTTCGAGAACAACCTCATCCTGCCCAACGGCGAACGCGCCGCCTCGAACGCGGAATTGGTCGAGGCCGCCGCTCACGCGCTCGAAGCCGTCGGTCTTGCGCCCCAGACCGCGGACGGCCTCCGGGAGGAGATCGCCGCGGCCCTAGGCCCGTGACCACGCCTCAGCGTTGAGCGTCAGCGCGCCCGCGCGCGCGCCCCGCGAATTTTGCATGAGGCCGATTCAAACAACCGCGAATAAACGAGCCTAAATGAGC
>CAVRXX010000025.1:0-31112 GCA_963725195.1 uncultured Alphaproteobacteria bacterium
CTCATGCAGGCTCAGGGCGATCTCAACGGAGCGCGGCCGCTCTTTGACCGCGCATTGACGATGCGCGAGAAGGCGCTTGGCCCCGTTGCAAACGCGAATGATCAACTCTCTCCCGCCGCAGAAGACGATGTCTCGCGCCTCGATCGCCGTCGCGGCGTTCTCGACGGTGGTCGAATGGTACGATTTCACCCTCTATCTTTACCTCGCCACCGTGCTTTCTCGCGTGTTCTTCGGCCCCAGCGGGACGGCGCTCAACACGACGCTGGCGGCGTTCGCAATCGCCTATCTTCTGCGCCCGCTCGGCGGCGTTTTCTTTGGCCATATCGGGGATCGGTTCGGGCGGCGGCGCACGATGCTCTTGTCGGTCGCGCTCATGACCGTGACAATGTTCGGCACGGCCTTGCTGCCGACCTATGCTCAAGTCGGCGCGGCGGCCGGGTGGCTTCTTTTCGCGCTTCGCTGCGTCATGGGGTTTTCGGTCGGCGGCGAGTACAACGCGGTCGTCGCCTATCTGCTTGAAGGCGCGCCGCGCACCAGGCGCGGCCTGGTCGCCTCGATGGCCTCCGCGTCGAGCGAGATCGGGGGGCTGTTCGCGGTCGGCGTCTGCTTGGTGACCGTGAGCTCGATGAGCTCCGCAAGTTTGGAATCGTGGGGATGGCGCATCCCTTTTCTCGTCGGCGCCGTTCTGGCGGGGAGCGTGGGCATCGCCCGCACGACGATGCAAGAATCGCCGGAGTTCGAACGGCAGCAGGCGAGCGGCAGCGTGCCCACGCATCCGCTGCTTGACGCGCTCACCAAGCTTCGCCTCGGCATTCTCAGAGCCTTCGCCATCTCCGGCTTGGGGTCGATCACCTATTATGTCGGGATCACCTATGTGCCCGCATTCCTGGTGTCGGTCGGAAAGCTCAATGAGAGCGAGTCGCTTCGGCTCTCCACGGCCGCCGCGGTCGCGGTCATCGTCGTCACGCCCTTTGCCGGGACCTTGTCTGACCGGCTTGGCCGGAAGCCCGTTCTGATCTCGCTCTGCGCATTGAGCGCGATCCTACCCGTAGCGCTCTTTTATTGGATGGCGCGGGGCTCGCCTTCCTACGCGCTTGTGGGGGCTTTGATCCTCGCAGGCGTCGCAGGCGCGATCAGCGCGGTCGGCGCGATCACGACCGCCGAACAATTCCCGGGCGAAGGCCGCATCAGCGGTCTGGCGCTGGGGGCTACGACAGCCACCGCCATCTTCGGCGGCCTC
The DNA here is from genome assembly GCA_963725195.1 of uncultured Alphaproteobacteria bacterium. Taxonomy (GTDB): domain Bacteria; phylum Pseudomonadota; class Alphaproteobacteria; order Rhizobiales; family Beijerinckiaceae; genus Roseiarcus. The sequence goes on from CAVRXX010000025.1 coordinate 1,241, forward strand.
ACTCCCTATGTCGCCCAGGTGCTCACGGAACGAACCGGTTCGACAATGGTCCCGGGCGCCATGATCGCTGTGGTGGCCGTCTTGGTCCTGCCGATCCTGGCGACTTTGCCGGAGACGGCGCCCAGGAAATAGGGATCCGCGGGCCCATCGGGCGCGCGTCAACTTTATGCCGTGGCGCGGCGGTTGTTCGCGTGATACCGCGTCTCTTGGGGGGAGGAGGAACGCGATGAAGCGAGAGGGCGTTCTTGACCCGAACGACGTCTTCAAGAGCGCGGCGCATTGGCGCATGCGGGCCGAAGAAATGCGGACGCTGGCCGACGACTGTTTGGATCCGACGGCAAGAGCGATGATGCTCAGAATCGCGGCCGACTACGACCGTCTCGCCAAGCATGCGGACGACAGGTCCTCCCTGGACGCGGTGATGCTCAGAACCGCCGCGGACTATGAGCGGCTGGTCAAGCACTCGGTGGCTCCCGAAACCGAAATTCGCCCTGACGAAAAGAAGGTTTGACAGGGCTGGCGGCTGCAGCGCCGCGGGCGCTCACGGGACCAGCACGCCGGGGTTCATGATCCCGGCGGGATCGAGCGCGCTCTTCGCCGCGGCGAAGGCTTTGCCGAAGAGTTCGGGCCGCTGCGCGCGATACCAGGGCATATGGTCGCGGCCCACAGCGTGATGGTGGGTGATCGTGCCGCCGGCCGCGATCAGCGCGTCGGAGGCGCGCGTCTTGATGTGCCGCCATTGCTCGATGAGCCGGCCTCGATCGCCAAGCACGTTGAACGTGTAATAGACCGCAGGCCCATCCGGGTAGACATGGGTGAAGCGGGTCGAGACGGATCCCTTGCGTCCGGTCGCCTCGACCAGCGCGTCTTCCGTCGCCTTGCGCACGGCCTCGTGGAACGGCTCGAATTTATTCCAGGTGATGGCGGTCTCGAACGTGTCGTTGATCACGCCCATCGGGACCGTCAGCTCGCGCGCATAAGGCATGCGGATAAAGGCGGTGCGCCAGCGCAAACCCGCCGCCTCATCGGCGTGGCGGCGCCCGCCGTTATCAGCCATGAGCTCGACCGCACGCGCCATCCAGGCGTCCACCGGATGGTCGGCGGATTCGAAGGCGAGCACGAGGACGCTCTCTTCATAGGCGTTGACGCCGTAGGTTCCCGCTTCGTGGTTGTCGATGACGCGCAGGTTCGACGGATAGAGCCCCGCCTGCGACGCGGCGCGGACGGCCCGCGCGGCGGCGAAGAAATCGGGGAAGCCGAAGACGGCGTCGGCGCGGAAGCGCGGCCGCCCTTGCAGCCGCATCCACGCCTCGGTGATGACGCCGAGCGAGCCCTCCGAGCCGATCATCATGCGGTCGGGGCTCGGGCCCGCGCCCGAGCCGGGCAGGCGTCGCGACTCCAGGATTCCCGCGGGCGTCACGGTTCGCAGGCTTTCGACGAGATCGTCGATATGCGTGTAGAGCGTGGCGAAGTGGCCGCCGGAGCGGGTGGCGATCCAGCCGCCGAGCGTCGAGAACTCGAAGCTCTGCGGATAGTGGCGCAAGGCGAAGCCATGCGGCTTCAGTTCCGCTTCGATCGCGGGGCCTAAGATGCCGGCCTGGATGCGCGCGGCGCGGCTCACCGAGTCGACTTCGAGCACGCGGTTCAAGCGCCGCATGTCGAGGCTGACCGCGGCCTTGTACGTGTCGCCGACGATCGGCTCGACGCCGCCGACCACCGACGAGCCGGCGCCGAACGGAACGACGGCAATTCTCGCGCCGCTCGCCCAGTCGAACAACGCGGCGATGTCGGCTTCGGTCTCGGGCAGCGCGACGAAGTCCGGCGCATTGGCGAAATCGCGGGCGAAGGCGCGCACAGTCTCGGGGTAGGACTTGCCGTAAGTGTGCAGGAGCCGTTCGTGCCGATCCTCTGTCAGCAAGCTGGCGAGGGAAGCGGGGGCTGAGATGCGCGGCGCCCGCAGCGTGATGTCTGAGGCTTGCGGCGACGCGGCCGCACCGCCGCGCGGCTCGGCGCCGAGCTTCTCGGCGACGAAGCGGAAGACGCGCGAGCGTTCGTCGTCGCTGAGGCCCTCGCCCTCATGCCCCCAACCGTAGAATTTGAATCTCGGCGCCATGACGGTTTCCTCGGCAAGCGCGACGGTGTGCGCCGTCGCTGATTATTTCAGTTCGTCTTCCGGGATGTCGCTCAACTTGGCTAAGTGGCGCAGCAAACCGGTCTTCAACGGAGTATTCCCGTATACAGGAATGGAAAGTCGCACCGCGGCGCCCTCCTTTCCGTAGATGTGATGACTTCCGTTGATCCGGAGCAATCTCCAGCCGCGCCGCTCGACAAGTCGAGCGAAGTCCCGGCCGGACATTGACTTCATACCGCGATTTCTAAAATACGGAGCTTCTCGTCCGGTTTCGGCTCGGCAATGTCGACGGACAGGCACCCTTCGATCGCCTCGCGCAAGTTTCGCAGCAGTTCTTCCATGTTCTCGCCCTGCGTGGCGCAGCCGGGAATCGCCGGGACTTCTGCCCAATAGCCGCCCTCCTCCGCCTCGTGCACGACGACTTTGATCTTCATTGCGAGTCCAAGCCCTTCCTCATTCAGCCTCTTCACCCGACGTGGCGATAAATTCATATCGACCAGCAGTCGTTGACGCCAGATCATATCTGATGCTCTGCACTCGCTTCCGCCGCCTCGCGCATCGCGGCCCAGACCGCGGCGACGTCCGCTTCCTCCGTCGCCAGCGCCCCGATCGACACGCGCGCCATCCAGCGGCCGTCGAGCACGGCCGGCGTCAGATAGGCCGCGCCCGAGCGATTGACCGCCTCGACCCAGGCGGTCGTGTGCGCGTCAAGCGCTTCCCCTTCAAGCCCCTCCGGCTCGTGGCGCACGCAGACGGTCTGCAAGGGAACCGGGGCGACGACCCGCCAGTCCGGAGTCGCGGCGACCTTTTCCTTAAGCCAGCGCGCATTGGCCATGTCGCGTCGCAAGCGCCTCTGCAATCCGCTGACCCCCTGTTCGCGAATGACGAACCAGAGTTTGAGCGCCCGGAAGCGGCGCCCGAGCGGAATGCCCCAATCGCGCAGGTTCTTGACCTCATCATCGACCGAGGATTGCAGGAAGCTCGGATTGGTCGACATCACCCGCATCAGATGCTCGGGATCGCGCACATAATAGACCGAGCAATCGAACGGCGCGCCGAGCCACTTATGCGCATTGATCACCAGCGAGTCCGCGCCCTCGACGCCCTCCCACATCCAGCGGCATTCGGGCAGGATCATCGCGCTGCCCGCCATCGCGGCGTCGACATGCAGCCAAATGCCGTGACGGCGCGCGACCTCCGCTATCGCCGCGATCGGATCGATCGCGGTCGTCGCGGTCGTGCCGACCGTGGCGACGATCGCGCAAGGTTGGTCGCCGTTGGCGAGATCCTCTTTGACCATTTCGGCGAGTCCGTCGGCGCGCATCGCATATTCCGCGTCGAACGGAACGAGCCGCAGATTGTCGCGGCCGAAGCCGGCGAGCAGCGCGCCCTTGTCGACTGAGCTATGCGCGTGCGCCGACACGTACACGCGGGGGTGCGCGCTTCACCCTGGAGGCCGCCGCGCGCCAGCGCATAGTTGGTCGCCCGCTCGCGGGCGCAAATGAGCGCGACGAGTGTGCTGGTCGAGGCGGTGTCCTGGATCACGCCGCTCCACGCAGGAGAAAGCCCTAGCATCTGCCTGAGCCAATCGGTGACGACCTCTTCGATTTCTGTCACCGCCGGGCTCGATTGCCAGGAGAGGCCGATCACGCCGAGGCCGGTGCTGACGATGTCGGCCAGAATTCCCGCGTGCAGCGCGTTGGCGGGGAAATAGCCGAAGAAGCGCGGATGCTGCCAAAGCGAAAGGCCAGGAACGACGAGGCGATTGAGATCCGCGATCGCCGCGCCAAAGTTTTCCGGCTCGTTGGGCGGCGCGGAGGGCAGGGCGTCGCGGATCTCGCCCGGCCGGGTTTTCGCCATCACCGGCCGGTCGGCCAGGCTTTCATGATAGTCGGCGAGCCAGTCGATGAGCTCATGGCCATAGCGGCGGAATTCTTCAGGCGACACGAAGCGTCCTTGTGAGCGCGCGCGGATATGAGGTTGCATCATGGCTTGGCGGATTGAAGTCAACCTGCGCCATGCGCAGCCGCGGATCACCGGCGAGGCGGCGGCTTTTGGAAGAGGCGATGGACGCCTGAATCGTCAGCACGACACGATCCAGCTCTAAATCTAGGTGGCCCGGTGGCCCGGCTCTGCGAACACCTCTGGGGCGGTGCAATCAGCCGGTTGCAAAATGAAGAACAAAAGGCGAATAGTAGGTGTACAATGGAACAATAGAGCCGTGGCCGAGGTTTTCTGGATGTGTGCTAGCCGCGCGTCCGGCCGCTTCAAGGACGCGCACTTCCCCGCGCATACTCTGTTGCGCCGGGCTTTTTGCAGGCCGATTCATGGCGTCTATCCCTACAAATCGAACGCGCCGGCCGAGCTTGAAAGCCGAAGACGGCGCGGAGTTTTTTGGCGCGGTCGAGAGCATTGAGGGCGGCCGACTCTTCCGGGCGAGCTGCCATGCCCGATGGGATCACAACGACAAGGTCGAGACGGAAATGCGAGAATTTCGCATATGCCCGAATTCGGCCGAGGCTGAGAAATGGATCGCGCAAAAAGCGGCGCAGCGCGGGTTTCCCGCCTACAAGTTGCTGTGACGCTCTTTGAGCCGACCGCCTCGACTTAGTCCCCCTTCGCAATTCTCGTAAACGCGATGTTGCGGCGGCGCGCATGCACGGCTTCCCTGAAGCCGGAATGACTCTGCGGTTTGACAAACAGAGCGATCACCTCCGGGTGCTTTGCGCGAATGCGCTCTTCCAGCGACTGCACCGCCTCCTCGATCTCAGGCGTGCGCAATTCGTCGGAGAATTCAAGGCTGAGGGTCACGACGATCTGATCGGGCGCAAGGTGTGTGGCGACAACGCCATTCACGCCGTCGACGCCCTCTTGGCTCTCGGCCAGGGCAAGGATCGACTGGGACAGCTCGCTGCTTGCCTGTTCGCCAATCAAGAGGCCCTTGCTCTCCCGCACCAGAACCCAGCCTACGAATGCGAGGACCAGCCCGACGACGACCGAGGCGACGCCATCCGCGACCGGAAGATCGAAGCTCGTGGCGAGGAGCGTGCCGGCCGCCGCCACCGCGATCCCCACGAGGCCAGCGGTGTCTTCTGCGAGGACGATGAAACTTGGAGCGTCCTTGCTCTTCGTCATCGCCTCCCAGTAGCCAAGATCGCCTTTGGCCGCGCTGAAGGCGCGCAAAGCGAGCACAAACGAGACGCCGTCGAACAAAGCTTCCGCCGCCAGCACGATATAAATCACGAGGGCTAAGCGAATATCGGCGGGGCTCAATATGCGCCGTATGCCCTCGAAGATCGAATAGCCCGCGCCGAGCGTGAAGAACAACAGGGCGACCACAAAGCTCCAGAAGTAGAGCTCGCGGCCATGGCCGAGCGGATGGCGCTTGGACGGGCCGAGTTGCGCGCGGCGATAGCCGTAAAGCATCAACCCGCCGCTGCCGACATCGACGACCGAATGAACGCCTTCGGCGGCGATGGCGGCGCTGCCGGTGAAGAACGCGGCGGCCAATTTGACGATAGCCACGAGCACATCGGCGATGAGCTCGACCCAGACGATGGTTTTGGAGGACAATGTCTTGTCCATGCGGCAGGAGCTCGCGACGCTAAGGATCGCTAGTAAGCGGCGACCGCGCGGTTGGTTCCTCATGCGCCATCGGAGCGTCCCTAGACAAAATCAGGCTAGCGCGCTGACGCGCCGCGCCTCCATGAGCGCCTGCAGCGCTTCCGGCGTCGTGACCGGGAGCGAGCAGGTCTGGCCCTGGCAGAGCATGGCGATCGGCTCGACTGCGCGCGGCAGGTCGGCTCGGGGAGGGCCGTCCGGCCATAAGGTGCGGTCGAGCCGCAGCACGGTCAGCGACGTGTCGGGCGCGCGCAGCGCGACGGCCGCGAGCGCTTGCGCGCGAGGATCGTCGAGCGGCCCGTCGATAACCACCGAGCCGCCCCGCGCGAGCATGTCGGCGCTCATGAGCGTGAGCGGGCTGGCGCCCAAGCCCTCGGGCGCGCCGGACACTGCGCGAATGAGGCCTTCGGCCGCCTCGCGCCAGCGCGCCTCATCCGTCAGATGCCAGAGGCGCACGAAGGTTTCGGCGAGGAGCCCGACGCCGGACGGCGTCGCTCCGTCATGCGTCTGGCGCGGGCGCGCGCCCGGGACGTCGGCGGCGTCCTTGGCGGTGAGATAGAAACCGCCGTCGCCGTCGCCGAACAGATCCACGGCCTGGCTCGCCAGGCGGCGCGCGGCTTCGAGGTCGCCGGGCTTGCCGCTCGCCTCGAATAAGCCAAGCGCGGCGCGGGCCATCGACGCATAGTCGTCGATGAGGGCGCGCGCGCCCGGATGACCCTCGCGCCAGGCATGCAGGAGGCGGCCGTCGGGTCCGCGCAGCTTCGCCAAAATGAAATCGAAAGCCGCGCGCGCCGTCTCGAGCCATGCCGGCTCGTCGAATGCGGCGCTGGCGCGGGCGAGGGCGGCGATGATGAGGCCGTTCCAGTCCGCCAGCACCTTGTCGTCGCGCCCAGGCTTTGGACGCGTCTCGCGCCGGGCGAACAGTTTCGCGCGGGACGCCGCGAAGCTCGGCCTCAGCTTCAGGCGAGCCGCGCGGCGCGATGCGGCGCAGCACGGTTCGGCCTTCCCAGTTGCCGTGCGCCGTGACGTCGTAGGCGGCCTTGAAGCGCGCCGACGCTTCGCCCAAGGCCGCGTCGACTTCGCTCTTCGCCCCAGACGTAGAACAGGCCTTCCTCGCCGTCCTGATCGGCGTCGAGGGAAGCGGCGAAGGCGTCGCCGACACGCATCTCGCGCTCGAGCCAGCCGACCGTCTCATGCGCCCGCTCCGCGAAGGTCGGATCGGGCTGCAAAGACTGAACGAGCGCCAGCAATTCCAGGATTTGCGCATTGTCGTAAAGCATCTTCTCGAAATGCGGCACGAGCCACACCTCGTCGGTCGAATAGCGCGCATAGCCGCCGCCGAGATGGTCGTAGATGCCGCCGGCGTTCATCGCCTCGAGCATGGCGCGCACGGCCTCGCCGAAGCGCGGATCGCCGCGGCGGAACATTTCGTTCCAAAAGAAGCGGAAGATCGGCGCATTGGGGAATTTGGGCGCGCCGCGAAGGCCGCCATGGACGGGATCGACCGCGCTTAAGAGCGCATCGCCGATGCGGGTGAGGTCGGCGGGCGTGACGCCGGGGCCGGCGTTCAACTCGGAGAGCTTCGCCAGGTGCTCGGCGAGGGTGAGGCCGCGGCTCTCCATCTGCTCGCGCTGCGTTCTCCATGCAGCGTCGATCGACTGGAGGACCTGGCGGAACGAGGGCCGGCCATAACGCGGCTCGGGCGGCCAATAGGTTCCGCCGATCATCGGCTTGCCGTCAGGCGACAAGAACATGGTGAGCGGCCAGCCGCCCTGCTGGCCGAGCGCATGGAGCGCGCTCATATAGATGTGGTCGATGTCCGGGCGCTCTTCGCGGTCGACTTTGATGTTGACGAACAGCTCGTTCATGAGGCGCGCCGTTTCCGGATCCTCAAACAATTCATGCGCCATCACATGGCACCAATGGCAGGCGGCGTAGCCGATCGAGAGCAGGATCGGGCAGTCGCGCCGCTTAGCCTCGGCGAGAGCGTCAGCGCTCCACGGGCGCCAATGCACCGGGTTCCCGGCGTGCTGCAGAAGATAGGGCGAGGTCTCCTGCCCAAGGAGATTGCGGCCGGCCTCCATTGACGTTCTCCGCAATGAGCGAGACTTGTACGCGCGATCGCTGATCGCGCGACCGCGCTCCATAGGGCGTCCGGAAGGACGCCCGTCTCTCGACGGGCCGCGAGCGCGGCTACAAGAGCCGAGCGCGGCTACAAGAGCGCGGCCTTCAGCATAGCCTTGAACCGGCGCGAAGTCGAGGGTCCACAGGATGTCGGCGCCCTCGTGCTCGCCAGCCGCGTCTCGCCAGACATGGGCATTGTTGGAATCGTGGTGCACATTCAGCCGGTCGACGACGGTCATGCCGCGGGTCAGCTCGCTTCCGCTTTCGATCGCGACGCGATGACGCGACCATGAGAGGCCGATCGATCGGTCGAGCGCCACCGCCATCGCGGTCGGATCGGCGAGCGAGAGGCCGATCTCGCCGGTCTGGACGCGATAGGCCTCGCGGGCGGTGATGTTCGATTCAATGGCGAACTTCGCCTTGACGTGTGCCGAGCGCCTCGATCGCCGCGATCTCGTCGTCCCGCAAGACGGATGGGCCGCGCGAGACATGCCAGCCGATCATCTCGATGTTGAGCTTCGAGCGGAAGACGGCGCGCGCCGCCTCCGGATCGACCCAGATGTTGTATTCCGCCGCCGGCGTCACATTACCCTCGCAGCAGGGCGCGCCGCCCATCACCACGCAGCGGCCGATGCGCTCCGCGAGCTTGAGATCGCGCTTGAGCGCAAGCGCGATGTTGGTGAGCGGTCCGAGCGTCACCAAAGTGAGGCCGGGCTCCTCCTGCGTGAGCCGCAAGATGGCGTCAACGGCGTGCTCATCTTCGGCTTTGCGCTTCGGCGCCGGAAAGCCGCGATCGCCCATACCGTCTTTGCCGTGGAACCAATGCGCGTGGTCGTGCGCGCGGTTGAGCGGCTTCTCCGTCCCGGCAAAGACGGGAACGTCGGCATCGCAGATCTCGACGGTCAGCAGCGCGTTTTGGGTCGCCTGCTCGAGGCCGACATTGCCGGCGACCGTCGTCAGGCCGAGCACCCTGACGTTGGGCTCGCCGAGCGCCATCATGATCGCGACCGCGTCGTCGGAGGCGGTGTCCGTGTCGATGAGAAAGTTGCGCATGGCTCCAAAGTTTCTCGCGCCCGTTCAGGCGCGTTTCCGTCCAAAGAGGCCGCCGAACAGCGAGCGAGTGACATGGGCCTCGCTCGCCCAATAGCCGCTGACCTTCGGAACGGCGTCGGCGATGTCGCGGACGCGCCGATCATAGAAGATGTGGGCGTCCGGCGCGGGCAGTTCTGCGGCTTCCGGGAAATTCTGCGAGGGGACGAACGCGAGCGCCAAACTGCGAGGAAAGCCCAGGAGACTGACGACAGGATTGCCGCATTTCACGCATGTCCCTCGCCTCATCGCGGGCGGCGGGCGATGGCGGCGAAACTCAATCGCGCGACTATCCGGCAGCCTAACGGACTCGGCCCAGAAATACGTGACATCGGCGAAAGGCTTGCCATACACCTTCCGGCAGATCGCGCAATGGCAGAAAAAGCGGCCGATCGGATTGCCATGGACGGTGAAGCGCGAAGCGCCGCACAGGCAGGCGCAATCCTGGCTCACCATCCCTTTCCGCCTCGCGCCGTCATGATCGCGACTGCGTCGTCAGGTGCGCGCCTGTGTCGATGGAAAAGTTGCGCATGGCTCCTGCTAATTACGCGAGGTGTGACGTACGTCACAGCGCCGGCTGAAAAAATGTGCCTAGCCAGTCACGTGTAAATCTTATGTGGAGTTGACGTTAGGCAGCTTAACGCATCCAACAACAAAATCATCGGGAGGGACAGCATGATTACGCGTCGTGTCCTGTTGCAATCGGCCGCGGCCGCCGCCGCATATTCCGTCAGAGGCTCCCGAACTGCTCGCGCCGAGAACGCGCCGGGCGTCACCGACACGGAGATCAAGATCGGGCAGACGATGCCGTACAGCGGGCCGCTCTCCGCCTATGGCGTGATTGGCCGCACCGAAACCGCCTATTTCAAGATGATCAACGAACAGGGCGGGGTGAACGGCCGCAAGATCAATCTCATCAGCGTCGACGACGCCTATAGCCCGCCCAAGACGGTCGAGCAGGTGCGCCGGCTGGTCGAGTCGGAAAAGGTCGCGTTTCTGTTCAACACGCTCGGCACCCCGACCAATGCCGGCGATCCGGCAATATTGCAACGACAACAAGGTGCCGCAGCTGTTCGTCGCCGACCGGCGCGGCAATGTTGGACCGACCCGCAGCGATTTCCCCTGGACCATCGGCTTCCAGCCGAGCTACCGGATCGAGGCGCGCATCTACGCCAAGCACATTCTGGCGACCAAGCCGGACGCGAAGATCGGCGGTGCTCTATCAGAACGACGACTTCGGCAAGGACTACCTGATCGGACTCAAGGATGTGTCTCGGCCCGGACCATGCCGGCATGATCGTCAAGGAGGCCTCCTACGAGGTCTCCGAGCCGACGGTCGATTCGCAGATGGTCACCCTGCAAGGCTCCGGCGCCGACGTGCTTCTCTATCGCCGCGTCGCCGAAGTTCGCCGCCCAGGCAATCCGGAAGTCCTTCGACCTCGGCTGGAACCCGGTGCGTTACTTGTCGAACGTCTCGCTATCGATCGTGACCGTGTCTGAAGCCCGCGGCCTCGAGAAATCGAAGAGGCGTGATCACGGCCAGTACATCAAAGACGTGACCGACCCACGCTGGAAGGAGGATGCGGACGTGAAGGAGTTGCAGGCCTTCATCGCCAAATACATGTCGCCGACCGAGTTCGCCGACGTCAACGCGGCCTACGGCTTCGGCGCCGCGGCGACAATGGTGCAGGTTCTGAAGCAGTGCGGAAACGACCTCTCGCGCGAGAACATCATGAGACAGGCGGCCAACCTCAAGGACCTCGAGCTGCCGCTGCTGCTGCCGGGCATTAAAGTCAACACTTCTCCGACAAACTACAGTCCGATCCGCGAGATGCAGCTCGCGACATTCAATGGCGAGAAGCTGGGAGCCGTTCGGGGACGTGCTGAGCGATTGAGGGCGAGTTCAGGGCCGGATGGAACATCTGTGGTGCGAGGCGCAGGTAGTCAAGCTGTCGCCCTGAGCCGCGAAACCGCCGGTCAAGGTCGGCCTGCAGGTCCTTAGCGTCCTCGAGGCCGATTTCTTAGCTCACTTGTGAGAGTGTTCGTGAGCCGTCGCCGTATGCTGGTGGGCAAGTTCGCTATGTTCCTTGGCCGCCGCGGCGTGCTCCTGCGCCTCGTCATGGTCGCCGAGCTCATGATGATGAGCCGCCTGATGATGGTGATGCGCGGCGGCGTGATGGTGCGCGGCGGCGGTGTGGTGATGCTGGCTCGACGGATGCTCGGGCGATTTCGCCATGACCTTGTTCTCCTCCCTGAGAGCGCCGCCAATCGACTAAGCGATCGTGATGACCCTTGAATGACAAGAGGATCTGGCGCAGTTCCATGTACCCTCAGGGCAACCGGGCTATAGCGTCGCGTTGAGCCGCTTGAAGCCTCGGTCGAGGTCGGCCTTGAGGTCCTCGATATCCTCGAGGCCGACGCTGAAGCGCACCGTCGGGCCGCCGGCCGCAAAGCGCGTCGCCGTGCGGGCGGGTGTGCAGTCAAAGGGGATGGCGAGGCTTTCATAGCCGCCCCAGGAATAGCCGATGCCGAACAGCTCGAGGCCATCGAGGAACGCCGCGACTGCGGCCTCCGATGCCGGCTTCAGCACAATCGAAAACAGGCCTGACGAACCGGAATAGTCGCGCTTCCAAAGCTTATGCCCCGGATGATCGGGCAGGGCGGGATGAATGACGCGCAAGACCTCGGGCCGCTCGCTCAGCCATTGCGCCAGCGCCAGGCCCTGACGCTCCGCTTCTCTCAGCCGCAGGTCCATGCTGCGCAGGCCGCGAAGCGCAAGAAACACGTCCTCGGGGCTGGCGGGAATGGCCATGAGATGGACGCATTGATGAAGCCGCTCGAACCATTCCGCATTGGCCGAGACAAGGCCAAGCAGCAGGTCTGCGTGGCCGGAAAGATATTTGGTGCCGGCTTCGACCGCCATATCGACGCCATGCGCGTGGGGCGAGAAGAAGAGCGGCGTCGCCCAGGTGTTGTCCATGATGACGCAGGCGCCGTGAGCGTGCGCGGCCGCGGCGATCGCGGGAATGTCCTGCACCTCGAGCGTCTCCGAACCCGGCGACTCGGTGAACACGACCTTGGTATTGGGCCGCATCAGGGCGGCGACGCCTTCGCCGATCGTCGGATCGTAATAGGTGGTCTCGATCCCCATCCGCTTCAAAGTCATGTCCGCGAACGCGCGCGCCGGCCTGTAAACGGAATTGGTCATCAGCATGTGATCGCCGGCGCTGAGCGCCGTCATCAGCGCGACAACGATCGCCGCGAGCCCCGAGGGGACGAGCACCGTTCCCGCCCCGCCCGAAAGGTCGGTCCAGGCGGAGCACAAGGCCTCGGTCGTGGGCGTGCCGCGGGTGCCGTAGGTGAAGCGCTGCGTCCGGCTCTTGAGGGCGGCGACGTCGGGATAGAGCACGGTCGAGCCGCGAAACGGCGGCACATTGATGAAGCCCTGCGAGAACTCGGAGTCGCGGCCCAGATTCACGAGGCGCGAGCGGCGCCTCAGGGACGCGCGCGTTTCGTCAGTCAGCTTGGCCATTGGCTTGGCGCGGACTCCAAATATGGGGTTGTTTGGCCGTTGCCTAGCACGCTTCGCCGGCTCGTGGCAGCCGATTGACTTCCGCCCTCGGCGCCCGACTATGCGCCTCTCGTCCTCATCTGGGACGAGCAACTGGCCGGCTTGAGGAGGTTGTCATGCGATCGCACATGGGTTGGCTTGCCGGGGCGGCGCTTAGCGCGATGGCCGTCTTTTCCGCTCATGCGGGCACGCTCGATCAGGTCAAGGCGCGGGGCCAATTGATCTGCGGCGCCAATCCGGGCTTGGCCGGCTTCGGCCTGCCGGACGATCAGGGGGTGTACAAGGGCCTCGACGTCGACGAATGCCGAGCAATCGCCGCGGCGATCTTCAACGATCCGAGCAAGGTCAAGTACATCCCGATCAACGCCAAAGACCGGCCCACAGTCCTCGCTTCAGGCGAGATCGATGTTCTGATCCGCAACACCACCTGGACGCTGTCGCGCCAGACCGGGGGCATGTTCTTCACCGGGATCAACTTCTACGACGGACAGGGTTTCATGGTGCGTAAGAAGCTCGGCGTCAATTCGGCGCTGAAGCTCGACGGGGCGTCGATTTGCGTGCAGCAGGGAACGACGACCGAGCTCAATCTTGCGGACTATTTCCGCGCCAACAACATGAAGCTTGAGGCGGTGGTTTTCGCGACCGACGAGGAGGCGACCAAGGCCTATGACTCCGGACGTTGCGACGCCTACACCACCGACGCCTCGGGCCTTTATTCCGAGCGTCTGAAGATGTCGAACCCGAATGATCATATCGTGCTGCCGGAGATCATCTCCAAGGAGCCTCTCGGCCCCTCGGTGCGCAAGGACGACATCCAGTGGTTTCAGATCGTGCAATGGACGCACTACGCGCTCCTCACCGCCGAAGAGCTGGGCGTGACCCAGGCGAATGTCGACGAGAAGTTGAAATCGGATAATCCGGCGATCCGCCGTCTGCTAGGCGTCGAGGGCAGTTACGGCCAGGGCCTCGGTCTCACCAACGACTGGGCCTATCGCATCATCAAGGCCGTCGGCAATTACGGGGAGATCTTCGAGCGCAATGTGGGGCAGGGCTCGCCGATCAAGATCAGCCGGGGCCTGAACGCGCTCTGGAACAAAGGCGGCCTGCAATACGCCCCGCCGATAAGGTGATGGTGGCGTTCCTCCCAAAAAATGGCCGAGAGGAAGTCGGAGTGGCAGGACGGCGAGCGCCACCGCCCACTGGCCGGAGCCTGGGCAACTACGCGATCGACTACTATGCCCTCCGGATGGAGGAAGTCGTTGTCGTCCGTGTGCTTCACACCGCGCGAGACGCAGCCGCCTTGGCGGGACGGGGCGGCTTCTCCTCGGATTGACATCTGACGACCCTTCCGCACTCGGGACGACCCTCTAAGCAGCCGTCAGCGCTTTTCGCAATCCTTCGGGATCGCCCTTGATCGCACGCAATAGCGTACGCGCAGGGCCGCTCGGCCGCTTGGCGCCGCGCTCCCACTCCTGCACCGTCCGCACGCTAAATTCATAAGCGGCGGCGAACTCGACCTGCGTCATGCCGATGGCTTCGCGGATGGCGCGTACGTCAATGTCGGGCGCCATATCAGGGGCAGCATCCGCGTGGGCGGCGATCTGGCGCGCAATGTCGGCGTCCGTCATCGCGTCCACGCGCCGCCAGTCCGTCTTCCTCAGAGCCCCGCGGGCCGCCTTACTCAATTTTTTCGCCATACCGCCTTACCTCTCGCGAGTTGGCCTTTCGTAGGGAAATGACACGCCGCTCGTCGCCGCGGTCCGTGTAAACGCAAACGAACAGCCGATTGTTAATGAACCCGAACGCGATTTGTCTCGTTTCTCCATAATCGAAGCGACTGTCGGAGACGGATATGTACGGTCCACCGAACAGGACCTCAGCCAACGCCAGCGACACTCCATGCTTCTCTTGATTGACCGCGTCTTTGGCGGGATCGAACGTACATTGCACAATCGATCTAAACTACGCCTTTGGCGTAGTTGTGGCAAGGCGGCCCGAAGTAACCTCTCGCCCCGGCGTTCGGCTAATCGGGTGTGTCACCCCCGGCGCGCAAATCCAGCGCGAAGATCTCCTTCCGCTCCTTGACGCCGCGCAAAGCGTGGCGGCCAAGTGAGGTAAGCCGGCTGTCGGGGGCCTCCATTCCGTCGACGAACTCGGCGGAGACCAGCACCGCGCGCCCGAGCGGCTCGCAAAGAGCCTCGATGCGCGCCGCCTCGTTGATCGCCGGACCAATGACTGTGAAATCGAGCCGGTCGATCGCGCCAACGTTGCCGTACAGCGCGTCCCCGAGATGGAGCGCGAGATCGACCGATCCCGGCGGCGCGCCTCGCGCCTCGCGCGCCGCCTTGAGCGCCTCGATGTTGCGCATCGCCTCGGTCGCGGCGTCGAGCGCTCGGCGGCAGGTCTCGGCCCGATCCGCCTCTTCGAACGGGAAGATGGCGAGCATGCCGTCACCGATGAACTTGAGCACCTGCCCGCCGCGCTCGCGCAGCGAAGCGGTCAAAATCTCGAACACATCGTTGAGCAGTTCGACGACGGCAGGACCGGGCTCCGAGTCGCTGATCGACGTGAAGCCGCGGATGTCGGCGTACCACAGAACGGCGTGCAGATTATCGAGCGAACCTCGCATGATCGAGCCGGCATGGACCCGCCGTCCCGCGTCCTCGCCGAGATAAGTCGCGAGCAATCCCGAGGCGATGACGTGGCCGGCGTGCGCCTTCATCGCGAGCGACAAAGCGGGCAGGGTCGCTTGCACGAGCGTCGTATCGTCGTCGCTGAAGCCGCCTTCCCGATCGGTCGCGAAGGAATAGACGACGCCCGTGCCCTGCGAGCGGTCGCCGTCCTTGCCGAAGGGAAAGATATGAGCGACGTAGTCCGTCCCGCCATCAGCGAAAAATTCCTGAAGAACGGGAAAATCGCGCTGGTCCGGGCCCTGTTCCAGACGCCTGCGCATCGACGGAGTCTCCTCGCCGCCCTCAGCCCTCACGATGAGATGATTAAAGGGGCTGTCCAGCCAGTCTGCCTCTTCGAGGCTGCCATGCGCGTATTGTTGCGGCGCGATGGCGTTGAGGTCGCGCCGCCAAGTGTAGCCGTAGCCGCTCCACTGCGGGTGCAGCGTCTCCATCGCGGTATGCGCCCGCCACAGCGGCGTCCCGTGGACGACCAGGCGCTGGCAATAGCCGTCGAATAGCTCGTAAGCGTCCGCGCCACGCAACCCTTCTTGCACCGCCCAGATATGCGTATCGACAATGCGACGGCCGACCGCGTCGTCAAATGTCCGGAGCCGAAGCTGGGAAAGCGTATCGCCGGGGTCGTCGGGAGGCATCGCGCCGACTACGGTTTCGCGTCCGACTTGGGGACGACGAACACCTGGCCGGGATAGATGACATTCGGGTTGTGGATCTGCGCCCGATTGGCTTCGTAGATTACCGGATAGTGCGTTGGATCGCCGTAGTAGGTCTTGCTCAGCGCCCACAGCGTATGGCCAGTGGCGACCCGCTTGGTTTGAACCGATTCGACGACCGCGTCAGCGGGCGAGGGCGCGGACGATTGCGCGGGCGTTGCAGGCGCCGCGGCGGCGACCTGCGCAGGCGGGGCGGCCGGCATATCCGGGTACTCGAACGGGGTGTTGGCGCTTGCGACGACGGTCGCGCCGCTCGGATTGATCTCGTCGGCCTGCATGACATAGCCGCCAGGGGTCATGCCGCCTTTGATCGTCAAGGACCATCGGCCGTCGGCTTGCGTCTTGGCCTCGGCGATATCCGCCTGATTGAGATAGAGGCGCAGCGCGGTGTTTGGCTCCGCCGACCCTTTGGCCACAAGACCGCCGGGGGCCTCAGCCTCAACCGATTGGATCGCGACGCGAGCGCCGCTGACAGGGGCGGGCGCGGCGAGCGTCCGCATCCCCAATGCAGACGGCTCGGCATTGGGGTTCGTCGGCGCGGCGGCAGCCACGGTGGTCTTCGCTTCAGGCGGGCCCGGCGGGGCGCCCGCCTTGGCTTCCTGCGCGGGAACCGAGACCGCAACCGGGCTGGATATCGCCGGCTGCCCCTTGTCGCCGTTCGCGGCCAAGGAGAGGCTATGGTCGCCCGGCGCGAGCGCCGGCGGGATGATGACAAACTGGCCCTCGGCGTCGGCGGTCGCCTCGGCCACAGTCTTGCCGCCGTCACGCAGCTCAACCTTCTCGTTCGGCGCCGCCCGGCCGGCGATGACCGCCTCGCCGGAAGGATCGACGTTCACCACGTCGAAGGCGGGCTCGAGGGCTGCGGTCTGGGTCGGGGGCTTGTCGGCAGGAGCCGGAGCTTTTGCCGGGGGAGCGGGTGCAGGCGGAGGGACAATCGGAGGTTTAGGCTCGACCGGAGCCCTGGCCGCAAGCGGAATATCAGCCGGATTCTGCTCAAGAAAATCCGGATAAGTCCAGACGACGGCGCCTGCGCCTGCGGCCACGACCACAAAGGCGGCTGCTCCGATCCAAATCAGCGTGTTCCGCGACGGCATGAGCGCTCGCTTTTCCCCTCAACATATACTGCCGAGCGGCGATTGCGACAAATCTCTAACGCCGAGGCGGCGATTAATTCTCGCCGAATCCCTTGAGAACACGGGTCACGACAACTCGGCCGGCCTTTCCTCCCGCGCCACATTGGCGCCTCGGGCGCTGGAGCGGCTCGCTCGCAGCGGCGCCTTCGTCAGCGCATAGAGCGCAAGGTCGGCGCCCTTGCCGCGCAGCCTAAGATCGCCAAGCGAGCGTTTGGCGATTCCCGCCGGCAGCTCGAGCCGATCGACCAGCTCCGCCGAGGCGATCACACGGTCGCCTGTCTGACGGCAAAGCTCCTGGATGCGCGCCGCGGTATTGACGGTGTCGCCGAGAAAAACGATCTCCCTCTTCACCGATCCCATCTCGCCGGTCACCACCGGACCGCAATGAAGTCCGGCCCTTACCGTAACGGCCGCGCCGAATTCGCGCCGATAGTCGGACGCGCGTTTCGCAAGTTGGTCGATAGCGGCGAAACAGGCCGCGACGCAGCGGCCGTCAGCGACGCCCTCATCGAGCGTCCACGTCGCGATCAGCTCATCGCCGATATAGCGGTGGATTTCGCCGCGCGCCGCCACGATCGGGTGCGGTGAGATCGAGGACGAAACGATTGAGGAGACGGTGAAATGCGAGCGGACCGAGCCGTTCGGCCGCTGCCGTCGAACCCTCCATGTCGAGGAGCAGGAACACGCGCGATTCCAGCCGCGGCGTGTGATAGCGGCCGGTAATGAAATTGGTCAGCACGTTCTGGCCAAGTAGGCTATTGACCTCGTAGATGAACGCGAAGACGAACGAGATCGCGAGCGAGAACAATACATCCCGGCGTTCAATGCCGGTTTCGCCCTGCGCCGGGAACACCCACCCGCCGAGCGCAAGCCCGAACAGGATGACGATGAGATAAATACCGGTCTTGATCGCCACGTGCACCGGGAACGGCGCGCGGCGATAGGGCGCGCCGAGCGGGCCCGTTAGAACGAAGACTTGA
The DNA here is from genome assembly GCA_963725195.1 of uncultured Alphaproteobacteria bacterium. Classification (GTDB taxonomy): domain Bacteria; phylum Pseudomonadota; class Alphaproteobacteria; order Rhizobiales; family Beijerinckiaceae; genus Roseiarcus. Next base: position 19,293 of record CAVRXX010000025.1, read on the forward strand.
AGGGATGACAGAATGCTCGCAATCACCGCGCCGGTCAGGATTCCGCGCAGCATGCCATAGACGGCGAGCAACCGGGCCGCCGCCCTCAACGATGTGGCTCTCGGAATAGGCCGCGCCTACCACCGCTGCGATCGCGGTGAACCTGAGAATGAGCCGGAAATGAGCCGGCAAGTGGGGAAACGGCATCATCGCGCGGTGGAGTGGGGGTATGGCGGCCGCATTCTAGCAGACATTCGCAAGGGCGGCTGCCGAGCGTGTGGGCCGCAGCCATCGCCGGCGCGGGGCGGCCGCTTTTCGAACCTTCAGGCCCGAAACAGATCGCGCTCGATGCCGGCCGCAGCGAACACATAGTCGCGGCTCGCGCCCAATTCAGCCCGCAACTTTGGAATGTCGTAGCCGACGACCCCGCCGCGCCATTTCTTGATCTGGCCGGCGCACAGCACCGTCGACACGTTGGAGCGCTCCATCAGCGTAACGACCGCGCCGGCTACGTGATTGAGGGGCGCGACGTTGAGCGCGGTCGCGTCCAAAAGGATAATGTCGGCATCCTTGCCCGGGGTCAACGAACCGGTCCTGGAATCGATCTTGAGCCTCTTGGCGCCTTCGATCGTGGCGAAGCGCACGGCGTCCCACACCGAGAGCAGCTTCGGGTAGTCTTTGCCCTGCAGAGCAAGTTCGTTGGCGAGCATGCGCTGCAGCGTCAGCACGCCGCGCATCTGGGTGAACATGTCCGCAGTCATCGTGCACTCGACATCGGTCGATAACGACAGGCTCATCCCGAGGTCGAGCACCTTCTGGATCGGCGGCGTTCCATGCCGCATATGCATTTCGATCGGCACAGCCAGCGTGACATGCGCGCCAGCGTCGGCGGCCGCCTTCCAGCCGATCTCGCTCATGCCGGTCATATGGATGAAAAAGCAATCCGGTCCGAATTTGCCGGCTTTCGCGAGTTCATCGAAGGTCGGCTGCATTCCGAAAGTGCCGACGACATGCAGGGCGATCGGCAGGTTGAGGTCGCGGCCGACTTTCCACGCCTCCTTATAGCCCGGCAAGTAGATCTCGCCGCCCATGAACATGCTGAGCAATTGGTCGGACGAAGAGAAATGGTGGTTGCGAATGCGCGCGGCGTCGCCCGGATATTTCGTCTTCTCGCCCCAGCCCTCGAAATAGCCGAAAACGGCGCGGCGGCCGGCCGCACGGAGCCCCTCGATCGCAGCATCGGAATGTTCGGGCGAATGATGGATCTGGCTGATGTCCATCACCGCCGTCACGCCGGCGTCAATCTGCGCGACGCCGGCGAAAAGCTCGTTGATGTAGACGTCCTGCGGGCGATAGCCCATCGACAGTTTCTGCAGGATCAACTCATAATAGTTGTGCGCGCTTTCGGGCCGCCCGTCGTTGATCAGAATGCCGTCGGCGAGAAAGCTGCGCAGCGCCGTCTCGAATTGATGGCTGTGCGCATCGACGAAGCCCGGCATGACGATATGCCCGGACGCGTCGATGACCGCGGCCTCCGGCGCGTGAATCGAGGCGGCGACCTCCGCGATTTTCGATCCGTCCAGCAGCACGTCGCCGACCGCGTGGTTGCCGACGCGCTCGTCCATCGACAAGATTGTCCCGCCCTTGATGAGAACGCGCCGCCCGGCGACGCCGACGCCTTCGGGCATCGCGGACGAAGCCGCGCCATGCGCGGCTTCGAGATTTACGGGAGCGGCCCGCCGGGCCCCCGATTCAATCGCGAATGCTGTCACGGCGTCCGCCCCGACCCCCGACGCGGCGGCATCACAAATCTGGCACACGCGTCCCTCCCTGGCTCCGCGCCGCTCCCGTTGGCGGCTTTGGCGAAAGCGTACGGAGGCAGGGTCGCGACGTCAATTCCTGGCGCTGTTCGCTGCGGTCTTCAGCAAGGAGAGTCTTTGCAGTTCGACAAGCTTCTCTCTCTCGCCGACGTCGACCAGCAGCGCCGTCGCCTCTTCGCCGCAGGTGAAATTGAGCGAGCGGCCCTCCGCGACGACCTCACAAATCTGACACAAGGTGTCTCTCTCCGCTCACCTCGCCGCTAGGACAAGCGGCTTTGGCGAAGAGGCGCGGAACCAGGCTCAAGACGTCAATTCGTAGAGCTATTCGCTGGCGGTCTTGCGCAAGCTCAGGGTCTGAAGCTCGACCAGCCTCTCTCTTTCGCCGCTGTCGACGAGCAGCGCCGTCGCCCCTTCGCCGCAGGTGAAGTTGAGCGAGCGGCCCTCCTCGCTGTCGAGACCCGCGGTCTGGCCAGGATTGAGCACGAGGCGAACGCGCGTCGCCGTGCTCGAAGACGCCGCGTCTGGATCAAGCTTTTCGTAGACCATTAACATGATGACGCATTTCTTGGCCTGGTCCACGAAATATCCGTTCATCGACTTAGAGCCGAAATCGTAGCTGATGCTCTCAATCGGCACGTACTTGGCCTCACTCTTGACCGCCTGGGATTGAGCAGAAGCCGTCGACGCCCACAGGCTGACTATCACCGTTCCGGCAAGGGCGGATGCGCAAGCAATTTTCCTGATGAACATGGAGTATCCCTCTATCTCGGCGCGAACCAAACGAATCAGACGGATAGAGAAAAAACCCCGCCGCGACGCTGGATATTATCTCGACGCTACGAGTGTGTATACAGGGCTTGAGCCGCCGCGTCTGTGATTTGGATCACACTGCGGTCACGCGGGTCGCTAACCCCTGCGCCTACTGCCCGCGCTTGCCCCGAACCGCGAATCGGACCGCTTCTTCCGCGGCGCGGAACAGGGCGCGCGCCTTGTGCGACGCATTCGTTCTGCTCGGCGGCGGGGGAGGAATCGTAGACGATGCCGGCGCCGGCCTGGACATGCATGAGCCCGTCCTTCACCACCGAGGCGCGCAGCACGATGCAGGTGTCCATTTCGCCGCCGGCGCCGAAATAGCCAATGCAGCCGGCGTAGATGCCGCGCTTGTCCTTCTCCAGTTCGTCGATGATCTGCATCGCCCGGACTTTCGGGGCGCCGGAGACGGTGCCGGCGGGAAAGCCCGCGGCAAGCGCGCTGACCGCATCGACGTCGTCCCGCAACTCGCCCTCGACATTGGAGACGATGTGCATCACGTGGCTGTAGCGCTCGATGAAGAAGCTGTCGGTGACCTTGACCGAGCCGATCTTCGCGACGCGGCCGACGTCGTTGCGGCCGAGGTCGAGCAGCATGAGATGCTCGGCGCGCTCCTTCGGATCGGCCAGGAGCTCGGTCGCCAGCGCTTCGTCCTCGGTCGGGCTTTTCCCCCGCGGGCGCGTGCCGGCGATCGGGCGGATGACGACCTTGCCGTCGCGCACGCGCACCAAAATTTCGGGGCTCGAGCAGACGATCTGGAAGCCGCCGAAGTCGAGAAAGCAGAGATAGGGCGATGGATTGACGCGCCTCAGCGCGCGATAGAGGGCGAAGGCCGGCAGGTCGAAGCGGCTCGTGAACCGTTGCGACAGCACGATCTGGAAGGCGTCGCCGGCGGCGATATAGTCCTTCGCGCGGGCGACCATCGCCTTGTACTCGTCCTCGGTCGTATTCGACCGCGCCTCGCCCGCCTTGACGAGCGGATCGACGGCCATGGCCGCGGTATGATCGAGCGGAGACTTCGAGCGCGTCGACCACCGCGTCGAGCCGCGCCATGGCGCTCTCATAAGCGGCGCGGGCGGTGATCCCGGGCGCCGGCCGAACCGGCGTGACGACCGACATCTCGTCGCGCGCGCCGTCGAACACCACCATGACAGTCGGACGGATGAGTAGCGCTTCGGGCACGCCGATCGGATCGGGCTTGGCAGGCGCCAGGCGCTCCATCCGCCGCACCATGTCGTAGCCGAGATAGCCGAATATTCCCGCCGACATCGGCGGCAGGCCCGGCGGCATGTCGATGCGCGATTCGGCGAGCAGCGCTCTCAGCGCATCGAGCGGATCGCCCGGGCAGGGCACGAACGCATCGGGATCGGTGAGCGCCCGCCGGTTGATCTCGGCGTGATCGCCGGTCGAGCGGAAGATGAGGTCGGGATCGAGGCCGATCATCGAATAGCGGCCCCGCTGCGCTCCGCCCTCGACCGATTCAAGCAGGAACATGTTGCCCGCTCGGGTTCGCGCGAGCTTGAGATAGGCCGACACGGGGGTCTCGAGATCGGCGACCAAGGTCGTGACCGCGACCTCGGCGTCGCCGGCGATATAGGCGCGCGCGAAGGCTTCGTAGTCGGGCAGGGTGCTCATCGGCCTCTCAGCTGCCCTCGGCGGATTGGAGGACGTCCTGGTGGACGAAGACGCCGAGCGTCCGGCGTAGCGCCGCAACATATTGATCGAGCAGGCTTTCGCGGGTCGCCGTGTCGAGCTCCGAGGCCATCGCCTTGACGCGGGCGTCGGCGAAGTCGACCGGCGGCGTCCGGTCGGCGGTGATCTTGAACACCACCCGTCCGTCGGGCGTGGCTGCCGAGCCCGCCGCATCGGCAGGCTGGCGGAAGATGGCGGCGACCACCGATTCCGGCAGAGCGGACTGCTCGGCGCGATGGACGTCCATCGCCGTCTTCACCTCGGCGCCCGCGCCCTTCGCTGACGTCCGCGATGGTTCCGCCTGCGCTGATCTGCTTGACCAGATCGTCCGCCTTGCCGGCGAGCGCCTTGTCGACCTCCTCGGCGCGCCATTGCTTCTCGACCTCGGGCTTCGCCTCTTCGAACGTGAGGTCGTGCGCGGGGTCGATCTTGGTCACCTCAAACCAGATGTAGCCGCCGTCCTTGGTGTTCAGCGCCGCCTCGTCCAGCCCGACGTCGGAAGCGAAGGCGGCGCGCAACAGTTCGGGCGCGTCCGGCAGGTTGACCGGCGCGCCCTTGGGGTCTTTGCCCGCGGCGTCGACGGCGGCGATCGTTTGCCCGGTCAAGCCCACGGCCTTCGCGGCTTCGAGGATGGTTTTGCCAGACACCCGCGCGTCCTCGATCTTGTCGTGCAGGGCCTGGATCTTGTCGCCGGCGCGGGAAGCGGAGACCTCTTTCTTCACTTCGTTGGCGACCTCGGCATAGGGCTTGACCGTCGAGGGGGTAATGCCTTTGACGCGAACGATCACCGGACCGAACTGGCTCTTCAAAACGCCGCTGACGCCCCCTTGCGGAAGCGCGAAGACGGCGTTGGCCTCGTCCTTGTCGAGCATGGCGTCCTTGGTCGTCTCGCCGAGATCGGTGTCCTCGGCTTTGAGGCCCCGCTCTTTGACGAGGTCGTCGAAGCTCGCGCCGGCCTTGAGCTTGGCCTCGGCCGCGGCGGCGTCGGCGTCATTGGGAAAGAGGATCTGCTGCAGATCGCGCTTCTCGGGCGAGCCGAACTGGGGGTTCTTTCCGGCAATCTTCTCGTAAGCAGCCTGAGCGTCGGCGTCGGTCACTTCGGCCGGATTGGCGATCGTGTCGGGCTCGAGCGCGAGTATGTTCATCTCCCGGTATTCGGGCGCGCGATAGCTCGACTTGCGATCATTGTAGAAGGTCTTGAGCGCGTCCTCGGAGGGCGCGGGAATGTCGCCCGCCGCCGACGCAGGCAGTAGGAAATAGTCGGCCGACCGGGTCTGGCCCTGATAGTCGGCCTCCGCCGTGACCTCCGCCTTGGGCGCCGTGATCCCCGTCGCCAGCGCGCCGACGATGAACTGCCTCAAGACCTGCTTGCGCAATTCCGAGACGAAACCACGCTCGTTCATATCCATGTCGCGCAAAGCAGCTTCGAGGCGCGACGGATCGAATGCGCCGGACTTGTCGCGGAAGCTCGGGTTCGAGGTGATGACCTCGCGCAAAGCCTGGTCGGAAATGCCAAGGCCAAGCTTGTTCGCCTCGTCATCGACCGCCGCTTCGCTCACCAATTGCTGGAGCACGCTCCGATCGAGGCCGACCTGTCGCGCCTCCTCGTTGGTGAACGGGCGCCTGAGCCGGCGCTGGTATTGCTGGATCGCTCGATCGTAGGCGACGTGATAGTCCTGAGCCGAAATCTTCGCTCCGCCGACCGACGCGACCGTCGACGGGCTGAAACCGCGCAGCATGTCGCCCACGCCCCAGACGACGAAGCTCACGATGATGAGCCCCATGACGATGGTCATGATCGCCTTGCCGACGATACCCTGAGAGGCATTGCGTATCGATTCGAGCATTTCGCCCTAACAGCCTTTCTATCTCCGGCCCGCAAGCGCCTATCTAGCGACGAGCACGCGTTTTGCATAGGCGGAAGGGCGGTGTTAACAACCCGCCGCCCAAAGATGCGGAGAAGCCTGAATGACCCCCGGCGTGCGGCCCTTGGTCGCCGGCAATTGGAAGATGAACGGCCTTCCGGATCCTTGGCCGAGATTGACGCCATCCGGAAGGCGGTGGATGCAGGAGAATCCGGCTCCGCCGAGCTGCTGGTCTGCCCGCCGGCGACGCTGATCGCCCAAGCCGCCTTGAGGATCGGGAGCTCCGACGTCAGCCTCGGGGCCCAAGACTGCCACCCGCTGCCGAGCGGGGCCTTCACCGGCGACATCTCGGCCCCGATGCTCAAGGACGCAGGCGCGGCTTACGTCATCGTCGGCCATTCGGAGCGGCGCCTGCTGCATCACGAGACCGACGCCCTCGTGCGCGCTCAAGGTCGAAGCGGCCCTCAGGGCGGGACTGATTCCCATTCTCTGCGTCGGCGAGACGAAGACGGAACGCGAGGCGGGGGAGGCGATGACCGTCGTCCCGCGGCAAATTATCGGGTCGCTGCCGCCGGGGGACCCACCGGAAACTTTGGTCGTCGCCTATGAGCCGGTCTGGGCGATCGGGACCGGGCTCACCCCGACGCCTGCGGACGTCGCGGAAATGCACCTGGCGATGCGCACGCTGCTTGCTGAAATGTATGGCGGCGCACGGGTTCCGGATGCGCCTTCTCTATGGCGGGTCGGTCAAGCCGACCAATTGCGGCGAGCTTTTGACCCTCGACAATGTCGACGGCGCGCTGGTCGGCGGCGCGAGCCTGAAAGCGACGGAATTTCTCGCCATCGCCGCCGCCTATCGGTGAGAGATCCGAAGTCCTCCCCTCAAAGAGCGGGCGGCCCGCGCAGCTCCGGTTCGACAAGCTGGCGATATCTCTTTTCTTCCGCCCGCTCGATTGCCCCGATATCCGGGGCCTCGCCCGCTCGCCAGTCTCGATACGCGTCGCTGGCGTCTATCCCCATCGATTCAGCGACGAGATGCACCCAGTTGCGGACACGAATGTTGTCCTTGCCGTCGAGCGGCGCGAGTTCGCGATGGCAGGGATGAAAGATCGTGCAGACCGTGTCGCAGCCGTGCGCAGCGGCGGCGCTCCAGGTCCCCTGAGCGGCGGCGGCTAGCGCTCCGGGGATCGCAACCAGCGAACTGCACATGTGGCCGGGATGGGCCGGCCCTTCGACGAGCTCGAGTCCTGAAATTCGAGAGAGGACGTCGGCAACGCGGCTATTGACGTCGACATGCGTCGCGAAGCCCGTGTGCCGATGCAGGAGAACCCGCCGTCTCACGGGCACGGTCATGACCGTCGCGAGCTGGGCGGCGCGGTCCGACAGGATCTCGCTCAGATGCGCGATGTCGAAATGCGTCGTGTTGCCGGGCGCCATGATGTCGGACATGTGCATGTGGCACGATGGGCACCAGATGATCACCTTGTCGCGCCCGTCCGTTGCCGCAGCCTCGTTGAACCGGCCGACGGTGCGGGCCGCCATGGTGCTTGAGGCCCGGGGCTCGTGATCGTGGGCGGTGCCGCAACAATAGGCCGGACCTCCAACTGCGTTCACGTCGCAGCCGGCGCGTTCCAGGAGCATGATCGAAAGCCGGATCATCTCGGCGTGCCTCAGCATGTTGCAGCCGAACCAGAACGTCACCCGGTCATCGCTTACAGCCATTTGGAGAGCTCCTCGTCGGTGAGCTGCAGGCGCGCAAAGGTCTTGATGCGCGGGTAATAGGTTGGGTCATGCTTGACCGACAGCTGGTGGGTGGCGTTGAGCGCATGCTGCTTGGCGATCCTGACAAGCAGCATCGCATCGAGCCCCGAGGATCGCTCGGGGCACGCTGCGACACAAAGACCGCTCTTGCCGCAAGCGCCCACCCAGGCGACTGTCTCCGCGCTCGCCGGCTCTCCCTTCGCCAATCGACGCAGCCCATCGGTCACAGCCCCCGCATCGGACCCGCGAAGGCCGATGGCGTCCACCATGGGACACGCGTCAAAGCAGGCGCCGCACGCCGTGCAAAGCGCTGCGAGTTCGAGACCGGCCTCTGCCAAAAAAGCTTCCGAGCTGTCTGAGCGCGCAGGCGGCAACCTGTTCATTGAGGGAGGCTGCGCGCCTTGCGAGATGACGTCAAGTCGGCGACTGTTCGAGCCTCGCGGGGCCTTGCGCTTGGGGTCCGCCAACTGAAATTCCAAAACCGCGTCGCGACTCGCAATGGACGCCCCCCTTGCGCCATGTTAGGAGCGCGCCATCTTTCGAGGACGCTGGCCCTTCGGCTTGGCGCTCCGGCCGCCTGAGACCTTCATGCAATCCGTTCTGATCGTTATCCATATCCTCATTGTCGTCGCGCTCATCGCGGTCGTCTTGTTGCAGCGCTCCGAAGGCGGCGCGCTCGGGACCGGCGGGGGGACCGGCAGTTTCATGACCGGGCGCGGCCAGGCGAACGCGCTCTCGCGGGCGACCGCCATCCTGGGGGCCTTGTTCTTCGCCACCGCGCTTCTGATGTCGATCCTCTCGAGCTGGAGCCGCGCCCCACACTCGATCCTCGAAAAGGGTCCGGCGCCGGCCGGCCAGACCGCGCCCACGCCGATTTCGCCCGGCAATATTCTCGATCAGCTCAAGCGGATGGAAGGAGGGTCGGGCGCGCCTTCAGCGCCCGCGACTGCTCCCGCCGCTCCTTCTGCGCCGGCGCCGAAGCCGTAACGACCGATCCGAAGCGGAGCGCCGGAGGTCGCTGACCTTGCCCTTGTTCCGCGTCGAGCGCCGCATTCGCCATACTGCCGCCGAGATGTTCGATCTGGTGGCCGACGTCGAGCGCTATCCGGAATTCGTCCCCCTATGCAAGGCGCTCAAGGTGCGCAGCCGAAGCTCGGAAGGGGACGGCCGCGAGACGCTCACTGCCGACATGACGGTCGGCTACAAGCTCATTCGCGAGACGTTCACCAGTCGGGTCACGCTGGATAAGCCCAATCTGAGGGTCAGGGTCGAATATGTCGACGGACCCTTCAGCCGGCTCGAAAACGTCTGGACCTTCAAGGACGAGCCCGACGGGGACGGCTCGCGCGTCAGCTTCTTCATCGACTATGAGTTCAAAAGCCGGACCCTCGGCGCGCTCATGGGCTCGATGTTCGACGCCGCATTCCGCAAATTCGCCGGTGCTTTCGAGCGGCGCGCCGACGCGGTTTACGGGCGCGCGTAAGCCCAGCCCGCCCTCCTCCTTGGGGGCGTCGCAGGGGACGCGTCTCGAAGGACGGTTCAGCGGATGCAACGCGTCCGCGCCAACTGGATCATTCCCTCGGCGGAGCAGGCCACCGCCAACGCCATAGAGCTGATTCTCAGGGAATTGGGCTCACAGCGTTTGCTGTTGATCGGCTGCTTCCGACTTGCTTCGAGCCTCTGCCGTCCTGCCCCGGATCACAGTCCGGGGACGGACGCCTCTTGCCGCCGCAGGTCCCTCTCCCGACCCACCCAACAGCTAACGCTACAAGAGCGGGAATTGTCTTGACAAAATCAGAAATAGTACGTATTTCGGCTGTCGGAATCTCTTTCCCGCTCGCCGACAGACGGACGGGAAGACGAGAAGCCGTGGCTGTTTGAAACATTGGCCCACAACCTGCCGCGCGAGCCAGCGCGAGGAAGCGATTTCTTAACTACATCGCCCGCAACCCATTGAAAAGGCTCGATTCGGAAAAATAAACGCTAGTAAACGCTAGCACTTTTACTAGCGTTTAGGCTCATTAGCTTCGTTTTGCTAGCGCTTGTTCCGAAGCAATTCCCGCTTTGGTTGTATCCGCAGCTCAGTCTAAGGCTTCGGAGCGGGCGCGGGGATCGGGCTGTTTGGCGCGCCCTTGATTGCGCCTGCGAGCGGCGCGTCCTTGTGCGGGGCCGGCGCCTGCGTGTGCTCCGCCACATTCGTCAGAGAATCCGGGTTGATGACCATCATGATCGAATTGCCTTGCGCATCCTTGGCGCGGACAATCAAGGACGCGGGCATGATTGTGATGTCCGTGAACCCGGCCTTGGTGAGGTCATCGTGCAGTTTCTGGCTCATATGCGCCGGGACTTGCGCGTCCGGCGTGGTCTGAGCCGAGTCCATCGCGGCAAGCGCCGAGCCGGCGAATCCGGAGCCGAGCAGGAGAACAATCAGAGTCCTCGCGGTCGCATTCATCGGTTGCATCTCCAAAGTCGTTCGCCCGAGCCCGGAAGGGAACGGTTTGGAGGCGCGCTCGTTCCATTTGACGATGCGGACTTGGATCACTCGCGCACGCCGCCTCGAGACAATCGCGAGCGACGCCTCAGATTGTTGCCAATATGGCGAAGGTCGATAGGCTGCCCGAACGCATTCGCCACGGGGGACTCGCGATGCCTGAAATCGGACTGTTCGACGCCATCTACTCCGCACGAGCCTTGCGCCGACTCAAACCCGATCCAGTGCCGGAGGCGATCATCACCCGCATTTTGGACGCCGCCATTCGTGCGCCCTCGGCGGGCAATGCGCAGAACTGGGCGTTCATCGTGGTGCGCGATCGCGAGCAACGGCGCCGACTGGGCCTGATCTACCGCAAGGCCTCCGACATCGCGAGCGAGATGTACAAGGCGCGCCCTCGGCCGGCGCATATGACGGACGAGCAATATCAACGCATGCTGACGTCCGGGGCGTATTTGTGGGACCACATGGGTGAAGCGCCGGTGCTGCTGGTCCCCTGCTCGCAAGACCGCGCGACGCCGGCGCGTGAGACGCTTCCGCCGTCCTTGGACGCGATGTATGAGCGGGAGCTTGCCTATGAACGGCGGATTCGCGGCGCGAGCATCTATCCGGCCGTGCAGAACATCATCCTGGCGTGCCGTGCGTTCGGATTGGGCACGCTGATCACCACCAACCACATCCGCTGCGAGGATGAAGTCAAGGCGCTGCTCGGCTTGCCGCCCGACGTGTCGACCTATGCCTTGATGCCGATCGGTTATCCGCAGGGCAAATTCGGTCCGCTCGCGCGCAAGCCGGTGAGCGAGGTGGCCTATGCGGATCGTTGGGGCGTCGCCTGGCCGAATTGACCGATGGCTACGCGTGAGATCATGCCTTGTGCGTGAGCGGCGTGTTAAGGGCCCGCCGCCGCCTCGAGCAAATCGAGACCGACCCTGACCGAGGCGAGGCGCACCGCCTCGCGGCCGATATCGCCGAACCGCTCTTCGCGCGCAATCGTCGGCGCGCCGCGCCGGGCCAGGGCGAAATGGACGAGGCCCACCGGCTTTGCCGCGCTTCCGCCGTCCGGCCCAGCGATTCCAGTGACGCTGACCGCGACCTCGGCCCGGGACGCGCCAAGCGCGCCCTCCGCCATCGCAATCGCCGTCTCACGGCTAACCGCGCCCTGGCTCGCAAGCGTCTCGGCCGGAACGCCGAGCAGTTCCTGCTTGGCCGCGTTGGAATAGACGACGAAGCCGCGCTCCAGCACGGTCGAAGAGCCAGGAATCTCCGTCAACAGCCCGGCGATGAGCCCGCCGGTGCACGATTCCGCGGTCGCGGCCATGAGGCTAGCCGCGCGGTAGCGGGCGATGAGATCAGTGGCGCGGGCGATGAGGTCGGGCGGAAACATGGGCGGTTCGGCAAGCCT
>CAVRXX010000026.1:0-22328 GCA_963725195.1 uncultured Alphaproteobacteria bacterium
ACCGAACATCTTGTGCGGAGCTGCGTCCTGGTCATGCCCTCAGGCCTCATCATCGTCACCGGAGGCTCGCGCGGCATCGGCGCGGCCATCTGCCGCCGCCTCGCCGCGGACGGCTACGCGGTCGCCGTCAATTACGCCGCCGACGCCAAGGCGGCTGAGGCGACCGTGGCAGAAATCAAGAAGTCGGGCGGGCGGGCGCAAGCTTTCCAGGCCGACGTAGCGGACGCCGGCCAAGTTCCTCGGCTGTTCGAGCAGGCGACGAAGGCGCTGGGGCCGCTCGCCGGCCTCGTCAACAACGCCGGCGTCACGGGTCGCTTCGCCACGACCGATGAGCGGGAGGCCGCGGAGCTGACGCAACTCTTTCGGGTCAACGTGCTTGGAACCATCCTCGCCTGCAAGGAGGCCGTGCTGCGGCTCTCGACCAGGCACGGCGGAGGCGGCGGGTCGATCGTCAATATTTCGTCGATCGCCGCAAGGACCGGCGGGCTACCGGGACTCGCGTCCTACGCGGCGAGCAAGGGGGCGGTCGACAGCTTCACCAAGGGCCTCGCAACCGAGGTCGGTCCCGAGGGCGTTCGAGTCAATGCGGTCGCGCCCGGCTTCACCGCAACCGACATGAACCGCGACCAGATCGCCCAACCGGGCTTCCGCGAGCGGATCGAGGGGACGACCCCCCTGCGCCGCATCGGCGCCCCCGAGGAGATCGCGGAGGCCGCAGCCTGGCTCATTTCGCCTGCCGCCGCCTTTGTCACCGGCAGCGTGGTGACGGTCTCCGGCGGACGCTAGAAGCTAGACGATCGGCCGAATGCGTCGCGGGCCCTCGCCCGCGCAGCTCATAGCCCGTCCGTGAGCCGCGAAGGCTGCCCAACAGCCAAAGCCATAAGAGCCACGACTTCTCTGCGAATTTTCTTTACAAAATCAGAAATGAGAGCTATTGTATTCCCATTGACGGTATCTCTTTCCCGCTCGCCGAAAGACGGGCGGGAACATGCGAGGCTGTGGCTGTTTGAAATGTTGGTCTACAACCTGCCGCGCGATCCTGGGCGAGGAAGCGGCTTTTCTAACGTACGTTGCCCGCAACCCATTGAAAAGGCTCGATTCGCAAAAATAAGCGCTAGTAAACGCTAGCCAATTTACTAGCGTTTAGGCTCATTTTGCTAGCGTTTAGGCCTATTAGCTTCGTTTTGCTGGCCCTTATTTGGAAGCAATTCCCGCTTTGGTTGTATCCGCAGCATCGATCCAGGCCTAACCGATCGACTGAAATTCATCATCCTCTGCGGCCGGCTATCCCTGACGCGGGGCGCTATTCCCCTCGCCGGGCCGCGGCCGCCCATTCGAGCGCGGCGTTCTCGTCGGCGCGCGCGAACTGGCGAATGCGCACCGGCGAAGCCTTGAAGCTGTTGAGCGTCGCCCCATCCATCTGCTCTGGGTCGACGACGACAGCGAGCTTGACCAACGACTTGTGAGCAAGCGCCGAGCTTGCAAGCCCGCGCGCCAACTCGGCGAAATCGCCGCCAAAATCCGGGGCGATGATCACGACGAGGCCGGTCGCGGCTCCGCCCATGGCCGCGTTGATCGCCGCCTCGACGTCCTGGGCTGCGACCGCTTCGCTTGCGCGCAACGCTAGCGTCTGCGCCGGCCCGTCATGCACCCGCTCCAACATGGACCCCTCCTCGCGGCGTTCGCGGCGCCGATCAGATTTCCTCAGAAGCCCCCCTAGCAGATTGGCGCCCGCCGTTGCCAGCAGACATTGAGCGCGCAGGCGACCAATGCAGCCCGCCGCGCCACCATTGCGACGAGCCTAGCGTACCGACGCTAATGCCGAAGGGCGCCCTACGTTCCCTAAATTGCTTCGTTTCGCTCGCAACGACGCTGCTGACGCAAATGCAATTTGCTCTATTCGGCCGCAAGGCGCTTGGCGAAGCTCTCAAGGTTGACCGCGCCGCGGCGATGCGTTCCCTCGCCGATCTTACGGACGCCGTCATGCGCTTCGACCGCGAGCAGCATAGTGCGGCCCGACACTTCAACGACGCGCGCGGTGGCGACGACCGTGCGCCCGACTGGAGTCGGCGCGAGATGGCGCACATTGACTTCGCTGCCGACGGTCACCCAGCCCGCGGGCAAATGCGGCGCTGCGGCCGCCGCCGAAGCCATCTCCATCGCCAGGATCATCATCGGAGTCCCGAAGACGAACGGCATGCCGTCGACATGCGCGCCGACCGTAAGTTCGCGGGTCACGACGACTTCATGCCGGCCGGTCATGCCGACCCGAACGTTTTCGAGCGGCTCCGCCATCGGAACTCGAGCGCGACCCCTATGGCTTAATCGAACGTCCCGCCCCAGGATCCCCAGATGTAAATGCAGCTGAACAGGAACAGCCAGACCACGTCGACGAAATGCCAGTACCACGCGGCGAACTGGAACCCGACGTGGTGCCGGGGCGTGAACTGGCCTCTAAAGGCGCGCATAAGACAGACAAACAGGAAAATCACGCCGATGATGACGTGCGCGCCATGAAAGCCGGTCGCCATGAAGAATGTCGCGCCATAGATCGAGTTCTTAAAGGGGAAGGGCGCGTGGATGTACTCGTAGGCTTGAGTGAACACGAACAACACGCCGAGCGCGATGCCGAGCGCAAGGAAGGTCTTGAATTGCGGACGGTTGCCCTCGCGCAGATTGTCATGGGCGACATTGACCGCGGCGCTCGACGTCAGCAGCACGAATGTGTTCATCAGCGGTAACGCGAGCGGGTTGATCACCTCCGTGCCCTTGGGCGGCCAGATTCCACCGCTGAAATCGAGAAGCCCATAGGTCTGCGCATTGGCAGGATCGAGCGCGTTCCAGAAGAACGCCCAGAACCAGGCGACGAAGAACATGACCTCGGAGGCGATGAACAGGATCATCCCGATGGTGAGGCCATGACGGACAATGATATTGTGGTAGCCGCCCTGAGCCTCGGTGACGACATCGCGCCACCAGCCGACCATGGTGAACAGAATGCCCGCGATCCCAATGGCCAGAATTGCAGGTCCGACACTGGACTCATGCATGAACAATATGAGACCAAAGGCCGTGAGAAACGCGAATGCCGCGCCGACAAGCGGCCACGGGCTTGGGTCGACGAGATGAAATCCCGGCCGGTCCGGAACCGCCGCGTCGGTCATTGTCTTCTCCCGTTCATGATCATCCCGCGGGCCCCGCGCGATCGGCTGAAGGACCCGCCGACGGCTTCTCGGCCGGCGGTGCGAACATCGTATAGGACAGCGTAATCGAATTGACCCTGGCCATCGACGGGTCCTTCTCGAGCGCCGGATCGAGGAAGAACACCACCGGCCATTCCGCGGTTTCGTGCGGGCCGAGATGCTGTGTCGAGAAGCAGAAGCACGAGATCTTATCGAAATATTCCCCGGAGACTTCCGGCGTCACGTTAAAGGTGGCGCGGCCCTCCGCCGGCTTGTCGCTGAGGTTACGCACGCGGAAAAAGACCGTGACGGTCTTGCCCGTGCGCAGCCGGACCGACTCGCTCTCCGGCTCCAAGCTCCAGTCGAGGCCCGGCGCGACGTTGGCGTCGAATCCCACTCGCAAAATCCGGCGCCCCTCTGCGTCCGAATTCGCCTTCACATGCTGCGGCGTGCCCTCATACCCCGTCGCGCGGCAGAACGCGGAATAGAACGGCGCCGCCGCATAGGTGAGCGCGATCATGCCCACCGCCAACGCCCCGCCGCCCACGCCAATCAGGCGATTGTTGTGTCCAGTACGACCGCCGACAGAGACCGTGCGCCCATCGTGATCGCTGGGACCCGTCACGCCACGCTCCCGTGCCCCACAATGGCCGGCGCATGGTGGTCTTCGTCGACAATATGCGGCGGCGTCTCCCACGTATGGAAGGGCGGCGGGGACGGCAGCGTCCATTCGAGCGTCGTGGCGCCAGGGCCCCAGGGATTGGCGGCCGCGGGACGCTTGGCCTTGAACGCCTCATAGAGGAGATAGACGAATATGAGCGTGCCCGCGCCACCAATAAATGCGCCGATCGACGACACGAAATTCCAGAACGCGTAGGCCTCCGTGTAGTCGATGACACGCCGGGGCATTCCCTGGAAGCCAAGGAAATGCTGGGGAAAAAAGGCGAGGTTGATGCCGACGAAGGACACCCAGAAGTGCCATTTCGCCAGCCTCTCGTCATACATGTAGCCGGTCATCTTCGGGAACCAGTAGTAGAAGCCGGCGAAGATCGAAAACACCGCCCCGAGCGACATCACGTAATGAAAATGCGCAACGACGTAATACGTGTCGTGCAGATAGCGGTCGATCGCCGCGTTGGCGAGCACGACGCCGGTGACGCCGCCGACGGTGAAGACGAAGATGAAGCCGATCGCCCACAGCATCGGCGGCCTGAGCGAAATCGAGCCGCCCCACATCGTCGCCAGCCAGGAGAACACCTTCACCCCCGTCGGCACCGCGATCACCATGGTGGCGAAGACGAAATAGCGCTGGGCGTTGAGCGACATGCCGGTCGTGAACATGTGATGGGCCCAGACGGCGAAGCCGAGAAAGGCGATGGCCAGCATCGCGTAGACCATGCCGACATAACCAAAGATGGGCTTTTTCGAGAACGTCGCCACGACCTGGCTGATCATGCCGAAGCCCGGGATGATGAGGATGTAGACCTCGGGATGGGCGAAGAACCAGAACAGGTGCTGGAACAGGATTGGATCGCCGCCGCCAGCCGGATCGAAGAAGGTGGTGTGGAAGTTGCGGTCCGTCAGCAGCATGGTCAGAGCGCCGGCGAGGACTGGCAGCGCCAGCAGGAGCAGGAACGCGGTCACCAGCACCGACCACGGGAACAGCGGCATGCGGAACATGGTCATGCCCGGCGCGCGCATGTTGAAGATCGTGGCGATGAAATTGATCGAGCCTAGAATCGAAGATGCGCCGGCGAGATGCATCGACAAGATGACGAAGTCGGCAGCCGGACCCGGCGTTCCCACCTCGCTGGACATCGGTGGATAGAGCACCCAGCCGCCGCCGAAGCCTCTCATGCCGGGCGAGCCTTCGGCGAATAGGGAACACATGAGCAGCAGGAACGACGCCACCAGAAGCCAGAACGACATGTTGTTCAGTCTGGGAAACGCCATATCCGGCGCGCCGATCATGAGCGGCACCATCCAGTTGCCGAAGCCGCCCATCATCGCCGGCATGACCATGAAGAAGATCATGATGATCGCATGACTGCTGAAGAACACGTTGTACATATTCTTGGCCGCGTCAGCCGAGCCATCGCCGGTCATAATCGCAGAGACCCAGGGGAACACCTGAATGCCCGGCGTCATCAGCTCAGCGCGGATCATGATCGAAAGCAGCGTTCCGATCAGGCCGGCGATGATGGCCAAGATCAGATAAAGCGTCCCAATGTCCTTGTGGTTGGTGGAATAGAGATACCGCCGCCACCCAGTCGGGATGTGGTGCTCGTGCTCATGGTGAGCATCGACGTCGTGATGAGAGAAGTCGGTGACGGACGCCATGTTTTTAACGACTCCGGTGATGCATGATCGGCAGCCTCATTGACAGCGCCGACTAGGGTTGGACCGGCGGCGCAGCCGCGACGTCGATTTGGTCCGAAGCGGCGAATTGTTTCTTCGCTTGGGCAAGCCAGGCCTCATAATCCGGCTGGCTCAGGACACGGACGTTGATCGGCATGAATGCGTGGTCAATGCCGCAGATGTTCGAGCATTGTCCGTAGAACATGCCCTCGTGCTCCGCCTTGAACCAGGACTTGTTCAGCCGGCCGGGTATTGCGTCGATCTTAACGCCAAACGACGGCACCGAAAAGGAGTGAATGACGTCCTGCGAGGTCACGTCGACTTCGATCACCTTGCCGACCGGAACGACCATCTCGTGATCGGCGGTGATGAGGCGCGGCTGGCCGGGCTTGAGGTCCTTGTCCTCGACATAGAGCGAATTGAACGCAAAGCCGCCCTCGGATTTCGGGTAGCCATAGTTCCAATGCCACTGCGAGGCCGTGACTTTCACCGTTAGGTCGGGCGCGGGAATGATGAGCTGCTCCGCGAGCAAGCGGAACGAGGGCACCGCGATGAAAACGAGCAGGAGCGCGGGCAAGACCGTCCAGATGATTTCGATCCCCGCGTGATGCGTCCGCCGCGACGGCACGGGATTGGCGGTCTCGTTGAACCGCCATACGATATAGACGATGAGCCCCAGCACCAGCAGGCATATGCCGATAATCACCGGAAGAAGGATCGAGTTGTGGAACCAGAACATGTCCTCGGCGATTTGGCCGTTGGCCGGAAGAAAGCCGATTCCGCCAGGGCTGGGAGCCCCAACAATCTGCGCCGCGGCCTGCGACGCGGCGAGCGCAACCAACGCCGCCGCAAGGCCCGTCGTGATCGCGTTTGAGCGTACGCGCATTACGACCTGTCTCCTTCACTTTGACCCATGTCGTTAGCGCAAACGACCGCGATGCGCCACGCCCCCCGATTCCTGCGCGGCGTGCCGCGCGACAATAGACGGCGCGACGAGTTGTTGACAAATAAAAAATTCTCTTCGTCCGCCTCGGCGCAAAGCCGACCGTGACGATACGGCGATCCTTGATCTCTCCTTTTGCCTTTACCGAGCCCCATCAACTCGTGTGTGTGTCCGGCAAATGCGACATTTTGTGCTTGGCGGAGCGCCCGCGCGCCCACAATATGCCATATGCCTCCGGGGCCGAGGCGTCGGCGCGTCACGCGACCCCTTAAGGATACGCGCGATGGCAAATGAGAGCGACGAACAGTCGTTGCGACCAATTTTTCTGGCATTGGCGGCCTTGGCTGTCATCGGCTGGTTGGCCGCTGGCTTCATTTGGTGGCAAGGCTCGCGGACGCAGTCTAATTTGACTGAGCAGCTGACCGCCGCCGAACGGGCGCGCGAATCCCTGGCCTCGGACTTGCAGAACCTTGAAAAGACAGCTGGCGCCGCGGCCGAGCTGAAAAAGCAGGCGGCGGACGCCGAGAAGGCGCTTGCCGACGCCTCTACGGCGAGGGCGTCAGCGCAGAACGAACTCGCCGATCTGACCAGGCAGATCAGCGACGCCAGACTCGTCATTTCGGGCGCCCAGGAAGAGGCGAGCGCCAAGACACGCGATTTGCAAGCGGTGGACAGCCGTCTCAAGGACGAAAGCGAACGCGTGGCGGCTCTGCAGAGCCAGGACCAGACCCTCTCAGCCGAGCAAACCCGTTTGCAGGGCGATGTCGATGCTGCGCGCAAGGCGCTCGCCGACGCTCAGGCGCAGACGGCGTCCGCGCAGAAGCAGCTTGAGGCCTTGCAAGGCCAGATCAACTCCGCGACCGCCGAGCTCAACGCCATTCAAGCGCAAATTCGCGCAGCGAAGCCGGCGACGAGCTCGAGCCCAAATCCGTGAGAGCTAATCGGGACCATGAGGTTAGCAAGGCTCATCGGAGATTGTACCGCCCCCCGCACCGTGTTTAAACAGCAATCGGATCCGCAGATTGACCGCCGCGCCAGGATTGACGCAGCCGGGGGGCTTCATGGACGAACTGGTCACGAGAGACAAACCTCCGCTTCAGGCGGCCGAGCTGCGGCCCTATTCCGCGACCGAGCTCAAGGCGGCGGTGCTGGCGAAGCTGACTTACGCCGTGGGCAAGACGCCCGACGCGGCCACCCCGCGCGATTGGTTTCTGGCGGTCACGTTCGCGACGCGCGACATTATCGTCGGCCGTTGGCTTGAGTTCCTGAACGCCGTCTATGCCGACGGGCGCAAGCGCGTCTACTACCTTTCGCTCGAGTTTCTGATTGGGCGCCTGTTGTTCGACGCCTTGACCAATCTCGGCGTCGCGCAGCCGATGGCGGAAGCACTCGACGAGCTCGGCGTCAATCTGACGGACCTGCGCCGGATCGAGCCCGACGCGGCGCTCGGCAATGGCGGCCTCGGCCGCCTTGCCGCGTGTTTCATGGACAGCATGGCGACGCTGTCGATCGCCGCGCACGGCTACGGCATCCGTTACGACAATGGCCTGTTTCGCCAGATTATCCGCGGCGGCTGGCAACAGGAAACCCCGGAGGACTGGCTGGTCAACGGCAATCCGTGGGAATTCGTCCGCCCCGAATACAATTACGCGATCGGCTTCGGCGGGTGGGTTGAAATGGTTCAGGGCGAAGACGAGCGCGCCCGCCACGTATGGCATCCGTCCGAGACGGTGGAAGCGGTCGCCTACGATACGCCGGTTGTCGGCTGGCGCGGACGGCACGTCAACACCCTGCGCCTATGGTCGGCGCGGGCGACCGACCCGCTTAAGCTCGAAGCCTTCAACGCCGGCGACTATGTCGGCGCGTTTTCTGAAACCGTGCGGGCTGAGGCGATCTCCAAGGTTCTCTACCCCAGCGACGCGACTCCGGCGGGGCGGGAATTGCGGCTGAGGCAGGAATATTTCTTTGCATCCGCTTCACTGCTCGATCTCATTCGCCGCCACATCAAGCAATGGGGCGACGTGCGCACCCTTGGGAAGCACGCCGCCGTCCAGCTCAACGACACCCACCCTGCGATCGGCATCGCGGAACTGATGCGCATCCTCGTCGACCTCAACAAGGTGGAGTGGGACGAGGCCTGGGCGATCACGCAAGCGACATTCTCCTACACCAACCACACGCTGCTGCCGGAAGCGCTTGAAACCTGGCCGGTGCCACTGATGGAGCGCGTGCTCCCGCGTCACATGCAGATCATCTACCTCATCAATGCGGCGCATCTCGACAGCGCGCGGCGGCGCGGATTTGTCGACGCGGGCTTGCTCGCCTCCATTTCGCTCATCGACGAACACGCTGGACGCCGGGTGAGAATGGGGAACCTCGCCTTCATCGGCTCGCACAAGATCAACGGCGTTTCAGCGCTGCACACCGACTTGATGCGCAAGACAGTGTTCCATGCTCTCAATTCGGTCTATTCCGGCCGCATCACCAACAAGACCAACGGCATTACGTTTCGCCGCTGGCTTATCGAGTGCAATCCGGACCTGGCTGAGATCATTCGCTCGGCTGTTGGCGAGCGGGCGCTCGACGACTATCACGCGCTGAAGGGCCTTGCCGCATATGCCGATGATTCCTCGCTGCAGGACCGCGTCGCGCAGGCTCGGCGTAATCGCAAAATCGCCCTTGCGCGCGTCATCGCCGATCAGGTGAACCAGCGCGTCGACCCGGAGGCGATGTTCGACGTGCAGGTCAAGCGGATCCACGAATATAAGCGTCAACTCCTCAACCTGATCGAAACGGTCGCGCGCTACAATGCTATCCGTGCGAACCCCACGACCGACTTCGCCCCTCGGGTGAAGATCTTCTCCGGCAAGGCGGCCGCGAGCTATGCCCAGGCCAAGCTGATCATCAAGCTCGCCATCGACATCGCGAAGGTCGTCAATTCGGACCCGACCGTGCGCGGCCTTTTGAAAGTCGTGTTCCTGCCGAATTACAACGTTTCGCTGGCGGAGATCATTATGCCCGCGGCCGATCTCTCAGAGCAGATCTCGACCGCCGGCATGGAAGCCTCTGGCACCGGCAACATGAAGATGGCGCTCAACGGCGCCCTCACCGTCGGCACTCTCGACGGCGCCAATGTCGAGATGCGTGATATGGTTGGCGACGACAATATCTTCATCTTCGGCATGACGGCGGCGGAGGTCGAGACCGCGCGCGCCAAAGGCATTGATTCGACCGAACACATCTCCGCCTCCCCGATCCTGAGCGAAGCGCTCGACGAAATCGCATCCGGCGTGTTCTCGACCGACGACGCCGGACGTTATCGCGGCCTTGTGGATACGCTTACTCATCACGATTATTTCATGATCTGCGCCGACTTCGACGCCTATTGGCGGACGCAGGTGAAAATCGACGAGGCTTGGCGCGACCGGAACCGCTGGCTGCGTTCGAGCGTTCTCAATACGGCCGATGTCGGCTGGTTCTCCTCCGATCGAACAATTGCCGAGTATGCTGAGGAAATCTGGAGTGCGCCCTTCGCACCGATAAGCTGAGCCCAGCTAAGGAGACCGTCGTGGGGGAGGAGTGGAGAGCGCGAGAGGAAGACCTCGACGCAATTGCGGCTGGACGCAGTTCCGATCCTTTTGCGGTGCTCGGGCCGCACCTGACACCGTCAGGATGGGCGATCCGCGTCTTTGCGCCTGAGGCGGTCTCAGTGCGCGCGCTCACCCGCAATGGCAAACTTATCGCCGAGGTGCCGCGGCGCAAAGATGACATTTTCGAGGCGCTGATCCCGTCGCTCAAGGAGCGGCCCACTTATCGGGTCGAGGTCACAACCGCGCATGGGTCCCATTCGTATATGGACTCTTACGCGTTTGGCCCGGCTTTGGGTCCGCTCGACGACTACCTCGTGCGGGAAGGAACGCATCGCCAGCTCTACCGGCGGCTCGGCGCCCAGCTCATTCGTCACGAGGGTGTCGACGGCGTCCTTTTCGCGGTCTGGGCGCCGAACGCGACGCGTGTCTCCATCGTCGGCGACTTCAACCGGTGGGACGGCCGGCGCTGCCAGATGCGCCGGCGCTTCGACAGCGGCCTGTGGGAGATTTTCGTCCCTGAATTGACAGTCGGAGCGGTCTACAAGTTCGAGCTTTTGGATCCGAACGGCGCCCTGTTGCCGCTGAAAGCGGACCCTTTCGGCTTCGAGGCTGAGCTCAGGCCCTCGACCGCTTCGGTCGTCGCCGACAGCGCGGACTTCACTTGGACCGACACGGAATACATGGCCAAGCGCCGGGAAGGCGAGCCGCGGCGCAAGCCGATGTCGATTTATGAAGCCCATCTCGGCTCCTGGAGGCGCGGCGACGGCGGACGGTTTCTCACCTATGACGAGCTTGGCGATCAACTCATCCCTTACGTCGCCGACATGGGCTACACGCATCTCGAGCTTCTGCCGATCAGCGAGCATCCGCTCGATGAATCCTGGGGCTACCAGCCGATCGGCCTGTTCGCGCCGACACGGCGCTTCGGCGAGCCAGCGGGGTTCGCCCGCTTCGTTGATCGGGCGCATGCCGCGGGCCTCGGAGTCATTGTCGACTGGGTTCCCGCGCATTTTCCGACCGATGCGCAGGGACTAGCGCATTTCGACGGCACCGCGCTCTACGAACATGCCGACCCACGCAAGGGCTTCCACCCGGACTGGAACACCGCGATCTACAATTTCGGTCGCACCGAGGTCGCCAACTTTCTCTATTGCAACGCGCTCTACTGGGTCGATCGCTTTCATATCGACGGACTGCGCGTCGACGCGGTCGCCTCGATGCTCTACCTCGACTATTCGCGCCGCGAGGGGGAATGGCTGCCGAACCCGGACGGCAGCCGGGAAAACCGCGAAGCCATCGCCTTCCTTCGCCGCGCCAATGAGCTCGTCTACGGCGCCTTTCCCGGGACGGTCACCATCGCCGAGGAATTCGACGGCTTTTCCTGGCGTTTCGCGGCCGACGGATCAGGGCGGCCTAGGTTTCGGCTTCAAGTGGAATATGGGCTGGATGCACGACACCCTCGACTATGTGTCGGAAGATCCGATCTATCGCCGCTGGCATCACAACAAGATGACCTTCGGACTCCTCTATGCCTTCAGCGAAAACTTCGTGCTGCCGATCTCCCACGATGAAGTCGTGCACGGCAAACGCTCAGTCATTTACAAGATGCCCGGCGACGAATGGCAGCGCTTCGCCAATGCGCGCGCCTTCTACGGCTTCATGTGGGGCCACCCCGGCAAGAAGCTGTTGTTCATGGGGCAGGAGTTCGGGCAGACAAGCGAATGGAATTCTAACGAATCCCTTCCCTGGTGGCTGCTCGAATATTGGCCGCATCAGGGCGTCCAGGCCTGGATCCGCGATCTCAACCGGCTCTATCGCGAGACGCCCGCCCTCCACGCGCGCGATTGCGAGCCTGACGGCTTCCGCTGGATCGTAGTCACCGACGACACGCAATCCGTGTTCGCCTTTCTGCGCTCCGGGGCGCGGAGCGACCCGCCGGTCGCGGTCGTCTGCAATTTCACCCCCGAGCCGCGCATGGCCTACCGTCTCGGCCTGCCTTACCAGGGCTTCTGGCGTGAGGCCCTTAACAGCGACGCCGCCTCCTATGGCGGATCCAATATGGGCAATTTCGGCGGCGTCACCGCGCAGGCTGAACCGTCACACGGCTTCCCGGCGTCAGCCACGGTGACGTTGCCGCCGCTTGCAACCTTGTTCCTCGTTTTCAGCCCGCCCGCCTGACGACGGAGTTCGCGATGCCCAAACTGAAAACGGCGAAGGAACTGGGCGTTTCGGCCCCCTTTTCCCGTCACGCCATGGCCTACGTGCTCGCGGGCGGGCGAGGCAGCCGCCTGCTCGAGCTCACTGACAGACGCGCGAAGCCCGCGGTCTATTTCGGCGGCAAGTCGCGCATCATCGATTTCGCGCTATCGAACGCGCTTAATTCCGGCATCCGCCGCATCGCAGTCGCCACGCAGTACAAGGCCCACAGTCTCATTCGTCACTTAGCGCGCGGCTGGAACTTCCTGCGGCCTGAGCGCAACGAGAGCTTCGACGTCCTGCCCGCGTCTCAGCGCGTATCCGAGACGATGTGGTACCTCGGCACCGCCGACGCGGTCTACCAGAACATAGACATCATCGAGAGTTATGGCCCCCAGTTCATCGTGTTGCTGGCGGGGGATCATGTCTACAAGATGGACTATGAGAAGATGCTCCAGCAACACGTCGAACTCGGGGGCCGATGTGACCGTTGGCTGTCTCGAGGCGACTCTTGACGAAGCAACCGCTTTCGGCGTGATGCATATCGACGCCAAGAACAACATCATCGCCTTCCTGGAGAAGCCAAAGAACCCGCCCCCCATGCCAGGCAAACCTGACGTCGCGCTTGCCAGCATGGGGATTTATGTCTTCGAGACGTCATTCCTGATTGATATTTTGAGGCGCGACGCGGCGGATCCGAATTCGAGTCATGATTTTGGCAAGGACATCATCCCCTACCTGGTCAAGAACGGCAAAGCGGTGGCGCATCACTTCTCGCAATCCTGTGTAACTTCGAGCGAGGAGGCCAAGCCGTACTGGCGCGACGTCGGAACCGTCGACGCCTATTGGGGCGCCAACATTGACTTGACGGACGTCGTTCCCGATCTCGACCTTTACGATCGCGGCTGGCCGATCTGGACCTACGGAGAGATAACCCCGCCGGCGAAGTTCGTCCATGACGTGGACGGTCGCCGAGGCCTTGCAGTGTCGTCCCTTTTGTCGGGCGGTTGCATCATCTCGGGCGCTTCCCTCAGCCGCTCGCTCATCTTTACCGGCGTGCGCGTCCATTCGTACACCACGGTGCACGAGACGGTTGTCCTCCCTTATGTGACGATCGGGCGCAATGTACGGCTCGCCAAAGCCATCATCGACAGCGAAGTGCATATTCCCGACGGCCTGGTCGTCGGCGAGGACCCGGAGCTTGACGCGAAGCGGTTCCGCCGCACCGAAAATGGCGTCACATTGATCACCCAGCCCATGATCGACAAACTGGCGCAATGAGCGAGCTGAAAGTTCTCTCCGTCGCCTCGGAGATTTTCCCGCTTATCAAGACAGGGGGTCTAGCCGACGTCGTCGGCGCATTGCCTGCCGCGCTTGCCCGCGAAAACGTCGAAATCAGAACGCTCGTGCCCGGGTATCCGGGGGTCATGGCCAAGCTCGCCGGGGCGCAGCCGACGCACACGTATGACGAGCTGTTTGGCGGACCCGCGCGAGTCCTCGCCGGCGCCGCGGCCGGCCTCAACCTGTTCGCCATCGACGCGCCCCATCTCTACGACCGGCCCGGCAATCCGTACCTTGGCCCCGACGGGCTCGATTGGCCCGACAATGCGCGCCGGTTCGCAGCGCTTGCGCGGGTCGCCGCGGACATTGGCCTTGGGACGATCGACGCGTTCCGGCCCCAAGTCGTTCACGCGCATGACTGGCAGGCTGCGCTCGCGCCCGCCTACATGCACTACGCCGACAGGCCGCGCCCGGGAACCGCGATCACGGTCCACAACATGGCCTTCCAGGGCCAGTTTCCGATCTGGACCTTCGGAGAGCTTGGCTTGCCGGCGCACGCGCTCACGATCGATGGGGTCGAATATTACGGCGGCGTCGGCTACCTGAAGGCGGGCTTGAGGGTTTCCGACCGTATCACCACGGTTTCGCCGACTTATGCGCGAGAGATCATGACGCCTGAGTTCGGCATGGGGCTCGAGGGGCTCCTGCGCACACGCGCCGCCGTGGTCCAGGGAATCGTGAACGGCATCGACGACGCGGTCTGGAACCCCGCCACCGACCCCGCGCTGGCGCAAACCTTTAGCGCGCTGCGCATCGATATGCGCGTGCGGAACAAGACGGCGCTGCAGACCAAGATGGGACTAGCGCCGCGGGTCGACCGGCCCTTGTTCGGCGTCATCTCACGCCTTTCGGATCAGAAGGGTCTCGACTTGCTGTTGCAGGCCCTGCCGGGCCTTACCGGCAGGGTCGGTCAGCTCGCGTTGCTTGGCTCGGGCGAGCCGTCGCTGGAGGCCGGCTTTGCCGCCGCCGCTGCTGCGCAGCCGGACTCAGTCAGCTGCGTTCTCGGCTATGATGAGCGGCTGGCCCATCTCATCCAGGCTGGTTCGGACTTCATTGTCGTGCCGTCGCGTTTCGAGCCTTGCGGCCTCACCCAGCTCTGCGCGCTCCGATATGGCGCACCCCCGATAGTCGCGCGCGTCGGCGGTCTCGCCGACACCGTCATCGACGCCAACGAGGCTGCGACAGCCGCGGGCGTCGCGACCGGCGTCCAGTTCTATCCGCCCTCCGTTGAATCCCTGACCTATGCGCTCAACCGCGCGCTTGATATCGCTCGTGATCCGGCGACGTTACGGCGGCTCAGGCTCAACGGCATGCGGGCGGACGTATCATGGCGCGGCCCAGCGAAGCGATACGCCGCGCTTTATCGCGATCTCGCAGGCTCTACTGAATGAACGACCCAAAGGCGGCTCGGGGCGTCATCGTCTCTGCGCACGGGCTCGAAGCGGCGCTCGTGCTGCCCAACGCCGAGGGCGCGTCGCTGTGCATCTATGACGGCGATCGGGAGATCGTTCGCGCGCCGATGGCGCGCGACGCGGACGGCGTGCTGCGTGGTCTCGCGCCGGGGTTCGGCGCCGGCGCGCGCTACGGCTTCCGCGTCCAGGGCCCCTACGATCCTAAGCGAGGATTCCGTTTTGATCCGTCCAAATTGCTGGCCGATCCTTACGCTTGGCGTTTCGATCGGCCGTTCCGCCTCCACCCTTCGATGTTTGCATTTGGCGAGGACACGAGCCGCTACGCGTCGAAGGCGATCGCAGGAGCGGCGCCTGCTGGCGAGCCGGGACATCAGCGTATCGCTCCAGAGGCGCTCATCATCTACGAGCTCAACCTGCGCGGCTTCTCGCGGCTTAACCCGGCGATCCCCCAGGCGCAGCGTGGAACCTTCGCGGCGCTCGCGCATCCCGCGTCGATCGCGCATCTGACCGCGCTCGGCGTCACCGCCGTCGAGATCATGCCCGCCGACACATTCGTCGACGAGCGGCACCTCCCGCCGCTCGGCCTCTCCAACGCATGGGGTTACAACGCCGTCGTGTTCGGCTCGCCCGATCCACGTCTTGCGCCCGGCGGCTGGGAGGAGGTCCGCGCGGCGAGTGACGCGCTGCACGCGGCGGGCATGGAAGCGATCCTCGACATCGTGTTCAACCACAACGGCGAGAGCGATCAGTTGGGGCCGACGCTCTCGTTCCGCGGGCTCGACAATGCGGCGTGGTTCCGTCTCGACCCCAGCAATCCGGAGCTCTACGTCAACGATGCGGGCACCGGTAACTGCCTGGCGCTCGACCGCCCGCTGGTCATCGATATGGCGATCGGCGCGCTTAAGCGCTGGATGGTCCAGGGCGGCGTCGATGGCTTTCGCTTCGATCTCGGCACATCGCTTGGCCGCCGCGACACGGGCTTCGATCCGGAGGCGCCGTTCTTCCAGGCGCTCGCCGCTGATCCCGTACTCGCGAAAGCGCGCCTCATCGCCGAGCCTTGGGATATTGGCCCAGGCGGCTATCGCCTCGGTCAGTTTCCCCCCGCGTTCGCCGAATGGAACGACCGCTTTCGCGACGCCGCGCGCCGCTTCTGGCGGGGCGATCCGGGACTGCGCGGTGAGATCGCCACCCGGATGGCGGGCTCGCACGACCTGTTCGCGCGCGCTCAAGCGCCATCCAAGGGTGTCAATTTCGTCGTCGCCCACGATGGTTTCACGCTTCGCGACCTTGTCTCCTACGACCGCAAGCACAACGAGGCCAACGGCGAGAACAATCGCGACGGCACGGACAATAACGACAGTTGGAACCACGGCGTCGAGGGGCCGAGCGACGATCCGACGATCGTCGAATCGCGTTCCCGGGACGAGCGTAATCTCCTCCTGATTTTGCTCGCGTCGCGCGGGACGCCGATGTTAGCCATGGGCTCCGAGCTCGGCTTCAGCCAGGGCGGCAACAACAATGCTTATGCCCAGGATAACGCGACTGGCGCGATCGACTGGCGCGCCGCCGACGCCTCGTTGATCGCTTTCACGACGCGGCTCATCGCGCTTCGCCGCGCCAACGCCGGGCTGTCGCGCGACGCTTTCCTGACCGGGTCGCCGTTCGACGCAAGCCAGCTCCCCGACGTCGAATGGCGTGACGCCAACGGGCCAATGACCCAGAGCGGATGGAACGACGCTGAGGGCGGCGTTTTCGTTGCGGTCTTCGCTACGCCTCAGGGCGACGGCGTCGATCGAGTGGCCGTGGCGATGAACCGCTCGAACGCAGACGCAGAAGTTCGCTTGCCCTCGCCGCGCCTTGGCATGGCGTGGCGCGCGCTCATCGACACACATGATCCCGAAACGCCTGAGCGCTGGCTCACCCTCGCCGACCTCGTCCGGCTTCCGGCGCGCTCGTCGCTCATTCTCGCGGAGGCGCCGACGGCGGGCGGCGGCCTCAATTCCGGACCGCCTGGCGTCGAGACGGTCGACAGGCTCGCGAACGCGGCGGGGATCGCCGCACAATGGTCAGACATCGGCGGTAAACGCATGACCGTTTCGCCAGAGAGCAAGATCGCGCTTCTCAAGGCGCTCGGCCTCGACGTTAAGAGCGAAGCTCAAGCGCGCGAAAGCCTTACTCGCCTCATCGACGAAACACAGCGCCGCCGCCTGCCCTTCTCGCTCGTGCTGCGCCATGGCGAGCCGCTCGTCGCGCCGTTGCGCGATGCACCTGGCAAGACCGATGCTCGGATCGAGCGGGAGGACGGAGCCGCCGCCGAATGGTCGATCGACGCCGCCGACGGCGTGCGGCGCGATCTGCCAGACGGACGCTCCGTCTCCGAGCGCGCAATCGCGCTGCCGACGCTGCCAATCGGGCGCCACCGTCTCATTGTCGGCGCCACCGAATGCGCGCTCACCGTCGCGCCCGCGCCGGCCTACAGTCCCAAAGCGGCCACGCGCAAGCGCTTTGGCGTCGCCGCCCAGCTCTACGCCCTGCGTCGCGAGGACAAGGACGGTCGCGACCAAGGGATCGGCGACTTTTCGGCGCTCGCAGTCGCAGGAGAAAAGGCGGGCCAAACCGGCGCGGCCTATCTCGGCGTCAGTCCGCTGCATATGCTGTTCCCGCGGGACCGGGAGCGGGCGAGCCCTTATTATCCCTCGGACCGCCGGTTCATCGATCCGATCTTCATCGACGCGCTCGACGATGCAGGCCTGCCGCGGGACGAAGCGCTGAACGCCGCGCTTGCGGCGTTGGCGCCGCAGTTCGCCGCCGCTTCGGAGACCGAGTATGTCGAGTACGAGGAGGTGTGGCTCGCCAAGCGCTCGGCGCTCGAAGCCCGAAGCGCGGCGTTCGCCCGTCTCCGCGCGGCGCGGCCAAGCGATCCAATCGTCGCCAGCTATCATGCCTTCGCAAGAACGGGTGGCGAAGCCTTGCGCCGTTTCGGCGCCTTCCAGGCTGCCGCTGACAGGGAGGCCGGCGAGAATTGGCGTCTCTGGCCGCAGGATCTGCGCGACGGCGATCCCAAGGCCATCGACCATGCGATCGAACGCAACCGCCACAGCTTCGAGTTCGCCCTCTTTTGCCAATGGCTCGCCGACCGCCAGCTTGGGCAAGCGGCCGAGCGCACGCGGAACCGCGGCCTGGAAATTGGCCTCTATCGCGACCTCGCCGTCGGGGCCGCGCCGGACGGCTCCGAATCCTGGGCGCATGCTCAAGCGCTCGCGCACGGGGTGACGATCGGGGCGCCGCCCGATCCTTTTTCCGTCCAAGGGCAGAACTGGAGCCTGCCGGCGCCAAATCCGCTAGCCGGTGCGCGCGAGGGGTGGACCTCGCTCAGCGCTGTCTACCGCGCCAACATGCGCCACGCCGGGATGTTGCGCATCGATCACGCGATGGGCCTGCAGCGTCTCTTCCTCATCCCCGATGGCGCGCGCCCGGCGGAGGGCGCCTATCTGTCCTATCCGCTTGAGGACCTCATCGGCCATATCGCGCTCGAAAGCGAACGCGCTCAGTGCATGGTGGTGGGCGAAGACCTCGGCACTGTCGCCGATGGTTTCCGTGATCGGCTGACGCGCGCCAATATCACCGGCATGCGGGTGCTATGGTTCGAGCGCAAGGGCGTGGAGTTCCTGTCTCCTGCGTCCTATCCGCCAACGTCGGTCGCCTGTGTCGCAACGCATGATTTGCCGACGCTCGCTGGCTGGTGGCAAGGGGCCGACATCGCCGAGCGGCTGTCGCTTGGTCTTTTGAGCCTGGCCAAGGCGGGCGAGGCGATCGCCACGCGGCGCGAGGAGAAGCGTGCGCTTCTGCGCGCACTTGGCCAGGCGGGCTTCACAGTCTTCCAGTCGGAGGACGGGCCGCTTCCTGACGCGACGGCCGCCGCAGTTCACGCGCTGATCGGCGGGTCAGCGTCGATGTTCGCTCACGCGCAGTTCGACGATCTTGTCGGCGAAACGGTTGCGACCAATCTGCCCGGAACCGACCGCGAGCGCCCCAACTGGCGCCTCAAAGTCGGCCCGGACGTCGCCGCCGCCTTCGCGAGCCATCGGGCGCAGGCGAGCCTCGCGGCGCTGGCCAAGGGGCGGATGTAGACAAGTGCGCGGGCTTTTGACGGATCGGGGCTCCGATTCTAGTCTGGGCAACGGATCGATTCGATATCATCGCTTTTCCCCCGGGTCAGGCCCCAGGGGAAAGCGACACTGCATCGAATGTCGGCGCGCGGCGCTTCTGCAATGATGAGCGCCATTCGCCAGAAGCCGCAAAAAGGGCGGCTTCGCGCCGCCCTTCGAACGCGCGGTCAGAAGGTCGAATATTTGGGTGCTGTGCAGCCCCCGCAGGCCCACGGCCACGACCAGTCGGCGACGCGCCCTTCGTTCGCTTCCACATAGGGGCTCCAAGGCTTCGGCGGCAGCGCCGCGCTCTGGTAGACGATGCTGAACTGTCCGTCGGCCTGAATCTCGCCGATCATCACGGGCTTGGCCATGTGGTGGTTCGGCAGCATCGTGACTTCGACGCCCGAAGGAGACTTGAACTTCTGCCCGATCATCGCCTGGCGCACCGCGTCGACGTCGGTTGTGCCTGCCTGCTGCACCGCCTGCACCCACATGTGGAACAGGATGTAGGCGGATTCCATCGGATCGTTGGTGACGTTGTTGGGCTTCTTCGAATAGTCGCGCCACTTCTTGATGAACACCTTGTTTTCGGGCGTATCGACGGATTCGAAATAGCTCCAGGCCGCGAGATGGCCGACGAGCGGCTTCGTGTCCACGCCGGCGAGTTCTTCCTCTCCGACGGAGAACGCAATCACCGGAATGTCGGTCGCTTTCACGCCTTGGTTGCCGAGCTCCTTGTAGAAGGGCACGTTGGCGTCGCCGTTGATGGTGGAGATGACCGCCGTCTTCTTGCCCGCCGAGCCGAAGGCCTTGATCTTGGCGACCTCCGTCTGCCAGTCGGAGAAGCCGAACGGCGTATAGTTCTCCAGAATATCCTCATCCGCCACGCCCTGCTTGTTCAGGAACGCGCGGATGATCTTGTTGCTGGTGCGCGGATAGACGTAGTCCGTTTCCTCGAGGACGAAGCGCTTCACGCCGCCGCCGTCGTCGCTCATGAGATACTTGACCGCGGGAATGGCCTTATTGTCAGGGACCGAGCTGCCGTAAAAGACGTTGTAGGAATCCTCTTCGCCCTCATATTCGAGCGGGTAGAACAGGAGCCCATTGAGCTCCTCGAAGACCGGCAATACCGACTTCCGCGACACCGATGTCCAGCAGCCGAACACCGCCGCGACCTTGTCCTTGCTGAGGAGTTCGCGCGCCTTCTCGGCAAAAAGCGGCCAGTTGGAGGCGGGGTCGACAACCACCGGCTCGACCTTTTTGCGCAGCAGCCCGCCACTCGCGTTCAGATCGTCGATCTGCATCAGCATGACGTCCTTGAGGATCGTTTCGCTGATCGCCATCGTGCCCGACAGGGAATGCAGAATGCCGACCTTGATCGTGTCCTCGGCGAGCGCGAAGCTCGTCGTCGCCAACATCGCGGCTGAGGCGAGGGCGCCCCTTAGCCAGCCTCTGCGTGAAAGTCGCATGAAAACCTCCTCTTAAGCTTCGCGTGTCCGACCCGTTACCCACGGCGGCCGGCCGATCGGCGACAGTGGCACGAGGCTCCTCGGGAGATGAGAACCAAGCCGGATCGAAGGGATGGGGCCGGCTCGGCGGCCAGCTCGTGCCGGTTTTGCGCGGCGGGCGCCGCGTCCTTGTGCAGTGGCGACGGCGCGGCCCTCGGGCGAAGCCTCGCCGTTAAGCGCATGTGCATCCTCCATGGGCTCAAGGGCGCCAGCTGGCGCCAGGTTGATGAGTCCAGACGCGTTGCGGCGTTGCAGTGATGAGGCCCGGCATCAAACTGGCGCCAAGCCAGGACTCAGAAGATGCAACTGCCGCTGCTTGTCGATCGCTCGGGAGCCGAGAGCCTTACGGACCAGATCGCCAGACAAATCCGACAAGCGATCGCGAGCGCCCAATTGGCCGGCGGCGTGCGGCTGCCGTCGAGCCGACAGCTCGCCGAGCAGCTCGAAGTCGCCCGCAACACGGTCATGCGCGCGTACGAAGCGCTGATGGCCGAGGGATGGGTGGAATCGCGCCCCGCCTCCGGGCTGTTCGTCGCCGCGGCCGAGCCGATCGTCGTTGCGCGCGTTGAGCCGTCCGCGAGCGCGCCCGGGCGCTCGTCCTGGTCGATTCCGCTTCCGGCGCTTCCCAATGCGCCCGCCGCTCCCGCCGCTCACCGGCGCGGCCGGCTCTCGCACGACTTCGCGCCCGGACGGGCCTGCGGCGCAACCAATGTCAATCCGACGACCGGCGAGCGCGATCTCGACATCCCATCATCCCTTCGTCTCGCCTTCGGCCACAAGAAAATCTCGGCGTCTATCTTGTCGTTCGCGAAGGCGGCGTGATCTCGGCGGGCGACCGTCTCGCGCTCTCGGGAGAGGGGAAAGCGCCAGCGGAAGCCGCCGCGCCGGTTTTGACCGCCGCCCGCGGCCGCTTCATCTGCCGCGGCTGCTACTACATTTACGATGAAGCCCAGGGGGCGCCCCACGCCGGCGCTCCGTTCGACGCGCTTTCGTCCGACTGGCGTTGCCCGGACTGCGGGACGGATAAGACCACGTTCCGGCCCCATGTCGAGAGCGCGGCCTGACGCCGCGGGCCTAAACTAGGCCGAGCGCGCGGATTCCGCCCGACGCAAGACAGGCCGCACGGAACAAAAAAGGGCGGCTCACGCCGCCCTTTTTCCGATTGCAGTTTGTGACAAACGCCTTAGCGCTTGGAGAACTGGAAGCTCGCGCGCGCCTTGCGGTGGCCGTACTTCTTGCGCTCGACCACGCGGGAATCGCGAGTGAGGAAGCCTTCCTTCTTGAGGGCGGGCCTGAGCTCCGGCTCGAAATAGGTCAACGCCTTGGCGAGACCGTGGCGCACCGCGCCGGCTTGGCCGGAGAGGCCCCCGCCGCTCACCGTCACTGTGAGGTCGTACTGGGTGATGCGGTTCACGACCACGAGTGGCTGGCTCAGCACCATACGCAGCACGGGCCGCGCGAAATATTGGTCGAGCGGTTTCCCGTTGACGGTCGCGAGACCCCTGCCCGGCTTGATCCAGACGCGCGCGACAGCGTTCTTGCGCTTTCCGGTGGCGTAGGCGCGTCCGTACTTGTCGAGCTTCTGCACATGGACAGGCGCTTCTTGAGCGGCCGGCGCAGCCGCGGTACCTGCAAGGTCGGCAAGAG
>CAVRXX010000027.1:0-37485 GCA_963725195.1 uncultured Alphaproteobacteria bacterium
ATATTGAACTCGACGATGCGGTCAAGCCGACATCGGCGCACAATGCGCTGACGACCATCTCCGAGAACGGGCAAGAATTTCAGATCGTCCGCGACAACATGCCCTTCGGCCAGGTCGGAACCGGCGAATATGGCACCTATTTCATCGGCTATTGCCGCACGCCGCGGGTGACCGAGCAGATGATCGAGAACATGTTCGTGGGCCGGCCGCCCGGAAACTATGATCGGATCCTCGACTTCAGCCGCGCGGTGACCGGAACCCTGTTTTTCGCACCGTCCACGACGTTCCTCGACTCGGGAGGCGAAGTCGCTCCCGCAGCGCCGACGCCTGCCGCAAAACCGACGCCGCCGCCTTCAGCGGCCACGGCGTCTGAGGGGTCGCTCGGAATCGGCTCGCTCAAAGGAGAAAAGGGCCATGAATAATCTTCACCGCGAGCTTGCGCCCATCTCCGATGCGGCATGGGCCCAAATCGAAGAGGAGGCGAAGCGCACCCTCAAACGCTACCTGGCCGGACGACGCGTGGTCGACGTCGAGGGTCCGGGCGGGCGCCGGCCTTTCCGCGGTCGGCACCGGCCACCTCAAGACGATCGAGGCGCCGGGCGAGGGCGTGCTGGCGCGGCAGCGCGACGTCAAGCCTCTGGTCGAAATCAGGGTCCCCTTCGAGCTCGATCGCCAGCAGATCGACGATGTCGAGCGCGGCGCGAATGACGCCGATTGGCAGCCAGCGAAGGACGCCGCGCAGAAGATCGCCTATGCAGAGGATCGGGCGATCTTCGAAGGCTACGCAGCGGCTCAGATTGAAGGCATCCGCCAGGGGACAAGCAATCCGATCATGACGTTGCCGGCCGACGTGCGGCAATATCCGGACGCCATCGCCCAGGCGTTGAGCCAACTCCGGCTCGTTGGCGTCAACGGGCCCTATTCGGTCGTGCTCGGCGCCGACGCGTACACGGCCCTGGCGGAGACCGTCGACAACGGCTACCCGGTGTTGGAGCACGTCAAGAAGCTCGTCAAAGACGAGATCATATGGGCTCCGGCCATCAATGGGGCCTTCGTGCTCACCACCCGTGGCGGCGATTTCGACCTGCACATCGGCCAGGATGTCTCGATCGGCTATTTAAGCCATACGGATAGCATCGTGCGCCTCTATCTTCAGGAGACGCTGACGTTCCTGATGCTCACCTCCGAGGCTTCGGTCGCGCTTGCGCCGCCGGCGGCGAAGCCGTCCGCCTGAGGCGTCGGATCACGCGAGCCCGATGGATACGGCCTACATATCGGCCTTTGCCGCGCTGGCCGGAACGGCCATCGGCGGCCTTGCGTCGTTTGCGACCTCATGGGTGACGCAGCAGGCGCAAACCCGAGCGCAGAGGATTGCAGCGGAGAAGGACGCCCGCGCTGCGCTGTTCGGCCGGTTTCTTGACGAGGCGGCAAAACTCTATTCGGATGCCCTGCAGAATCGGCGCGACGACGTCACCGCGCTCATGGGAATTTATGGGCTGACCAACCGGATTCGGCTGATCTCCTCACAGGAAGTTGTGGAGGCCGCCGACACGGTGGTTCGGATCATCGTCGACACTTATCAGGCGCCGAATATGACAATGGCGCAAATGCGCGAGAATTGGATCGACCGTCACATTGATCCGTTACGAGATTTCGCCGAGGCGTGCCGGAAGGAGCTCAGGACGTTTTGACACCGCCCAGCGCCGCGCGCCGAGAGGTGTTTCGGGGCCCAGCCATGAAGAAACTCGTCATCGCCTGCCTCGCGCGATCATTTATGAGGGGAACTGGCTTTGGTTGCAGTTTCAGGATCGCTGGATGAACGATACCGTCAAAGCGCGTCCGTTCACGATCGACGAATTGCACGCCTATCTCGTTGAGGTCTTCCCAGAGTTTTGGAAGAGCGGCGACCTTCGCATCGAGGAGCTTGGGCCGATGACCGCCGCGCTGCGCCTGGCTTATCATCCCAGGCAATTGCGGCCTGGCGGCACGATCGCCGGTCCGACGATGTTCGGTCTTTGCGACAGCGCGCTTTACGTCGCGATCTTGAGCGAGATCGGTCGCGTCGCGCATGCGGTCACAATTAGCGCCTCGATCAATTTCCTCCGCAAGCCCGCGCCCGTCGATCTCATTGGCAAGGCGAGGCTGATCAAGCTCGGCAAAAGGCTCGCTGTCGGCGAAGTGGCGCTCTATTCCGACGGAGAAAGTGAGATGGTCGCCCATGCGACCGGGACTTATTCGATTCCCGCGCGCCGCGACGCTGTTGCGCTGTGAGCGGTCAGCTGAGCAGAGCGCGGTATCCTAATACCGCAGCCTTAAGATCGGCGGTTTTCTTGCAGATTCCGGCGTTTGACGGTTGACATTCCTTATTCCTCGCGGATAGAAGCGCGCCTCCTGAAATCGAACGGACTTATCCATGTTCGGCAAAACCCATTCGACCAAGACGGCCGAGGTCGAGAAGAAGTGGCTGGTCATCGACGCCAAGGATCTGGTGGTCGGACGGCTCGCTTCGATCGTCGCCATGCGGCTGCGCGGCAAGCATAAACCGAGCTTCACCCCTCACATCGATGATGGCGACAACGTCATCGTGGTCAACGCCGACAAGGTGGTGTTCACCGGCCGGAAGCGCGACCAGAAGGTCTATCACCACTACACGGGCTATATCGGCGGCATCAAGGAGCGCTCGGCCAAATCGATCCTCGAGGGCCGTTTTCCCGAGCGCATCGTCGAGAAGGCGGTCGAGCGCATGCTCCCGCGCGGGCCCTTGGGCAAGAAGCAGCTCGGCAACCTTCGCGTCTACAAGGGTCCGGACCACCCGCACGCCGCCCAGTCGCCGACCGTGCTCGACGTCGCCAAGCTCAATCCCAAGAACAGCCGGAGCGCTGAAACCAATGGCTGAGACCCTTTCCTCTCTTGCCGACCTTGCAGGTACCGCGGCTGCGCCGGCCGCTCAAGAAGCGCCTGTCCATGTGCAGAAGCTCGACAAGTACGGACGCGCCTACGCCACCGGAAAGCGCAAGAACGCTGTTGCGCGCGTCTGGATCAAGCCGGGCAGGGGTCTCGCGACCGTCAACGGGAAACCGCTCGACCAGTATTTCGCGCGGCCCGTGCTGCGTATGGTGCTGAGCCAGCCGCTCGTGGTCGTGAACCGCATCACCCAGTACGACCTCACAGTGACGGTGAGCGGCGGGGGCCTCTCCGGCCAAGCCGGCGCGGTGCGCCACGGTCTCGCCAAGGCGTTGACCTATTTCGAGCCGGAGCTCAGGCCCGCGCTCAAGAAGGAGGGCTTCCTCACTCGCGATTCCCGCGTGGTCGAGCGCAAGAAGTACGGCCACCGCAAGGCGCGCGCGAGCTTCCAGTTCTCCAAGCGCTGAGGCGTTTGTCACAAACTGCAATCGGAAAAAGGGCGCGAGCCGCCCTTTTTTGTTTCGTGCGGCCCGTCTTGCGTCGGGCGGAATCCGCGCGCTCGGCCTAGTTTAGGCCCGCCGTTAGGCGTCAGGCCGCGCTCTCGACATAGGGCCGGAACGTGGTCTTATCCGTCCCGCAGTCCGGGCAACGCCAGTCGGACGAAAGCGCGTCGAACGGAGCGCCGGCGTGGGACGCCCCCTGGGCTTCATCGTAAATGTAGTAGCAGCCGCGGCAGATGAAGCGGCCGCGGGCCGCGGTCAGAACCGGCGCGTCGGCTTCCGCCGGCGCTTCCGCCTCTCCCGACAGCGCGAGACGGTCGCCCGCGCGCGATAAGGCCGCCTTCGCGGACGGTCAGATAGACGCCGAGATTCTTGTGGCCGAAGGCGAGACGAAGGGACGATGGGATGTCGAGATCGCGCTCGCCGGTCGCCGGATTGACGTTGGTCGCGCCGCAGCGCCCGTTCTTGCGGTCGACCGTGAATGTCGCGCCGCCGATCCGGACGTCGCGGCCGATCCAGTCGAACTCCTCCCAGGGTTTGGCGCCGTCGATATAGATGTTGGCGCGGAAAGCGGAGCGGATCGATGGGAACCCACCACAACGCCTCGAGCGTCCGCACCGTCGCGAGGTTGATCATCGAGATCACGTTGTCGGGCTTGTCCATGAAATGCCCGCCGCGCGAGCGCACGAGCGCGGGCGCCGCGGGGAAGTCGGGCAGGAACGTCCAGAAGAAGGCCTCGATCGCCCGCTGATCCTTCTCGACGTCGAGCCGTCCCGACATCGCGACTTGTCCCTTCCGGCGGATGGTGAGTCTCATGTCGTCGAGGTCGAGTTCGGTCGTGACCCTGGCCAGAGCTTCGTCGAGCATCAGCATCGCGAACAGGCCCTTCTTCGCCCATTGCGGATTGTCGCGGTCGATTGGCGCGGAGGGCCGTGCGAGGGCGTAGATCCGGTCGCTCGGAAACGGCTTTCCCGTCTCGAGCCGAACCTCCGTGAGAGCCTGCGCGCTCAGGCCTTTCACTGGATACCGATAGATGCTGACCACCTGCGCCATGGGCCGCGCCGCTCCTTGCCTCGTGCGCGACGAGCTTGACCGGCTTGTCGGACGCTTCGGTAGATCCGGCTGGCGCCGAAAGCGGGAGTCCAGATGCGCGGGCGCGCGGCTGCGACGCGATGGGGTGAAGGTCGACGTTCTCGGCAAGCGGATCAGGAACTCTGCAATGTCGGTCGCGGGATCGTCGATGGAATCGTCGATGATCTCGGAGAGCAGATCGATCGCCTGGTCGATCTGCTTCGGGGTGACGGCCCCGAAACCGATCACGAGCGTCCGCCGGTCGAGCAGGGTGGGGGCGAGCGACATCGCGCCGGCGCTCGCGAGACTGTAGACGCCGATCCGGCGCTTCGCCGCCAGAGCTTCGACGACGTCGGCGTCCGGAACGCCCGGCGGCAGGCGCCAGAGCAGGTGGACGCCGCCGTCCTCGCCGCTGACATTGACCTCGCCGAAATTGCGCTTGAGCGCGGCGATGAGAACGTCCCGGTTCTCGCGGTAATGCGCCCTCACGCGCGTCACATGCGTCGAATAGGTCGGCCCCTGCATCATCTCGGCGAGCGCGGCCTGCTCGAGCCACGAGCCGCCGCCGTCGAACAGGCGCTTGGCCGCCGCGCCCGCCTCGACGAGCCGCGGCGGCAGGACCATGAAGCCGAGCTTGAGGCCCGCGCCGAGCGTCCGCGCAAAGGTCCCGAGGTAGATCGTGCAGTCCGGAGCGGTCGCCGCGATCGCCTTGATCGGCGAGCCTTCGAACCGGAACTCGCCGTCGGAATCGTCCTCGAGGATGTAGCAGCCGCAGCGCCGCGCCCAGGCGGCGACGGTCTCGCGCCGTTCGGCGGAGAGCACATGGCCGGTCGGAAACTGATGCGACGGCGTGAGATAGAGAAGGGCGGTCGCGCGCTGCGGAAGGCCGTCGGGAATGAGCCCGTCGGCGTCGACCGCGACGCCGACGACCTCGGAGCCGGTCGCGGCGAAGGCCATCGCCGCGCTCGCCAGGCAGGGGTCCTCGATGGCCGCGGTCGTGCCGCGATGCAGAAAAAGGCGCGCCGCGAGGCCGACGCCCTCCTGGACGCCGGACGTGACGAGAATGCGCGCGGGATCCGCCGCAAGGCCGCGGGTGATCGCAAGGCGCCCGGCGATCGCCGAGCGCAGCGCGGGCAGGCCCGCGACATCGGCGGCCTCGGTGAGGCCGACCGAGCCGCCGCGCGCGAGCTGCTTGAGGAGGAGCCGGCGCCAGGCCTTGAGCGGAAACAGGGCGGGATGGGCGCGTCCGGGCGCGAAATCGTGCGACAGCCGGCCGCGCCGGTGAGCGGCGGGAGCGGCGGGCGGATTGGGAAGCGCCGGCAGCGGCATCGACCAGGACGATCGGCCGGGCGCGCCTGCGGGCGAAGGCTCCGCGCGCGCGACCAGCGGCCGGCTCGCCGCGGCGACGAACAGTCCGGAGGCGGGCCGCAATTCGACCCATCCTTCAGCCATCAGCGTATCGTAGGCGCGCATGACCGTGTTGCGGGCGACTTCGAGCTGTTCGGCGAGCCGCCGGCTCGACGGCAGCCGCACGCCGCCGGCCAGTTGCGCGCTCGCGATCGCCTGCCGGAGTTGTCCCGCGATCTGGTCGGTGAGGCTCTCGGCCCCTGAGCGATCGAGAAGCAGCGGCAATTGCATCTTCTGAAGCTCCTGGCTTGGCGCCAGTTTGACGCCGGCCTCGCCACTGCAACGCCGGAGCGCGTCTGGACTCATCAACTGCGGCGCCAACTGGCACCCTCGAGCCCACTGGAGGATGCACATGCGCTCAACGGCGAGGCGTCGCCCGAGCGGCCGCGCCGTTCGCCATTGCACAAGGAGGCGGCGCCCGCCGCGCAAAACCGGCACGATCGGGCCGCCGAGCTGGCCCCATCCCTTCGATCCGGCTTGGTTCTCATCTCCCGCACGAGCCTCGTGCCACTGTCGCCGATGGGCCGGCCGCCGTGAGGTAACGGGTCGGACACGCGACACTTAAGAGGAGGTTTTCATGGGACTTTCACGCAGAGGCTGGCTAAGGGGCGCCCTCGCCTCGGCCGCGATGTTGGCGACGACGAGCTACGCGCTCGCCGAGGACACGATCAAGGTCGGCATTCTCCATTCCCTGTCGGGCACGATGGCGATCAGCGAAACGATCCTCAAGGACGTCATGCTGATGCAGATCGACGAGCTGAACGCGAGTGGCGGGCTGCTCGGCAAAAAGGTCGAGCCGGTGATTGTCGATCCCGCCTCCAACTGGCCGCTGTTCGCCGAGAAGGCGCGCGAACTCCTCAGCAAGGACAAGGTCGCGGCGGTGTTCGGCTGCTGGACATCGGTGTCGCGGAAGTCGGTGTTGCCGGTCTTCGAGGAGCTCAACGGGCTCCTGTTCTACCCGCTCGAATATGAGGGCGAGGAGGATTCCTACAACGTCTTTTACGGCAGCTCGGTCCCTGACAATAAGGCCATTCCCGCGGTCAAGTATCTCATGAGCGACGACGGCGGCGGCGTGAAGCGCTTCGTCCTCGAGGGAACGGACTACGTCTATCCGCGCACCAGCAACAAGATCATCCGCGCGTTCCTGAACAAGCAGGGCGTGGCGGATGAGGATATTCTGGAGAACTATACGCCGTTCGGCTTCTCCGACTGGCAGACGGAGGTCGCCAAGATCAAGGCCTTCGGCTCGGCGGGCAAGAAGACGGCGGTCATCTCCACCATCAACGGCGACGCCAACGTGCCCTTCTACAAGGAGCTCGGCAACCAGGGCGTGAAAGCGACCGACATTCCGGTGATTGCGTTCTCCGTCGGAGAGGAAGAACTCGCCGGCGTGGACACGAAGCCGCTCGTCGGCCATCTCGCGGCCTGGAGCTATTTCGAATCCGTCGATACGCCCGAGAACAAGGCGTTCATCAAGAAGTGGCGCGACTATTCGAAGAAGCCCAACAACGTCACCAACGATCCGATGGAATCCGCCTACATCCTGTTCCACATGTGGGTGCAGGCGGTGCAGCAGGCAGGCACGACCGACGTCGACGCGGTGCGCCAGGCGATGATCGGGCAGAAGTTCAAGTCGCCTTCGGGCGTCGAAGTCACGATGCTGCCGAACCACCACATGGCCAAGCCCGTGATGATCGGCGAGATCCAGGCCGACGGACAGTTCAGCATCGTCTACCAGAGCGCGGCGCTGCCGCCGAAGCCTTGGAGCCCCTATGTCGAAGCGAACGAAGGGCGCGTCGCCGACTGGTCGTGGCCGTGGGCCTGCGGGGGCTGCACAGCACCCAAATATTCGACCTTCTGACCGCGCGTTCGAAGGGCGGCGCGAAGCCGCCCTTTTTGCGGCTTCTGGCGAATGGCGCTCATCATTGCAGAAGCGCCGCGCGCCGACATTCGATGCAGTGTCGCTTTCTCCTGGGGCCTGACCCGGGGGAAAAGCGATGATATGAAATCGATCCGTTGCCTAGATGGGGGGGGGGGGGGGGGGGGGGAGGGGGGGGGGGGGGGGGGGGGGGGGGGGGGGGGGGGGGAGGGGGGAGGGGGGGGAGGAGGGGGGGGGGGGGGGGGGCGGGGGGGGGCTAGAATCGGAGCCCCGATCCGTCAAAAGCCCGCGCACTTGTCTACATCCGCCCCTTGGCCAGCGCCGCGAGGCTCGCCTGCGCCCGATGGCTCGCGAAGGCGGCGGCGACGTCCGGGCCGACTTTGAGGCGCCAGTTGGGGCGCTCGCGGTCGGTTCCGGGCAGATTGGTCGCAACCGTTTCGCCGACAAGATCGTCGAACTGCGCGTGAGCGAACATCGACGCTGACCCGCCGATCAGCGCGTGAACTGCGGCGGCCGTCGCGTCAGGAAGCGGCCCGTCCTCCGACTGGAAGACTGTGAAGCCCGCCTGGCCAAGTGCGCGCAGAAGCGTACGCTTCTCCTCGCGCCGCGTGGCGATCGCCTCGCCCCCCTTGGCCAGGCTCAAAAGACCAAGCGACAGCCGCTCGGCGATGTCGGCCCCTTGCCACCAGCCAGCGAGCGTCGGCAAATCATGCGTTGCGACACAGGCGACCGACGTTGGCGGATAGGACGCAGGAGACAGGAACTCCACGCCCTTGCGCTCGAACCATAGCACCCGCATGCCGGTGATATTGGCGCGCGTCAGCCGATCACGGAAACCATCGGCGACAGTGCCGAGGTCTTCGCCCACCACCATGCACTGAGCGCGTTCGCTTTCGAGCGCGATATGGCCGATGAGGTCCTCAAGCGGATAGGACAGATAGGCGCCCTCCGCCGGGCGCGCGCCATCGGGGATGAGGAAGAGACGCTGCAGGCCCATCGCGTGATCGATGCGCAACATCCCGGCGTGGCGCATGTTGGCGCGGTAGACAGCGCTGAGCGAGGTCCACCCCTCGCGCGCACCGGCTAGCGGATTTGGCGCCGGCAGGCTCCAGTTCTGCCCTTGGACGGAAAAAGGATCGGGCGGCGCCCCGATCGTCACCCCGTGCGCGAGCGCTTGAGCATGCGCCCAGGATTCGGAGCCGTCCGGCGCGGCCCCGACGGCGAGGTCGCGATAGAGGCCAAATTCCAGGCCGCGGTTCCGCGTGCGCTCGGCCGCTTGCCCAAGCTGGCGGTCGGCGAGCCATTGGCAAAAGAGGGCGAACTCGAAGCTGTGGCGGTTGCGTTCGATCGCGTGGTCGATGGCCTTGGGATCGCCGTCGCGCAGATCCTGGGGCCAGAGACGCCAGTTCTCGCCGGCCTCTCTGTCAGCGGCAGCCTGGAAGGCGCCGAAACGGCGCAAGGCCTCGCCGCCCGTTCTTGCGAAGGCATGATAGCTGGCGACGATTGGATCGCTTGGCCGCGCCGCGCGGAGACGGGCGAACGCCGCGC
Organism: uncultured Alphaproteobacteria bacterium; assembly: GCA_963725195.1. Classification (GTDB taxonomy): domain Bacteria; phylum Pseudomonadota; class Alphaproteobacteria; order Rhizobiales; family Beijerinckiaceae; genus Roseiarcus. The sequence goes on from CAVRXX010000027.1 coordinate 9,310, forward strand.
TTCGGGCTTCGAGCGCCGAGCGCTTGGCGAGCCACACCTCCTCGTACTCGACATACTCGGTCTCCGAAGCGGCGGCGAACTGCGGCGCCAACGCCGCAAGCGCGGCGTTCAGCGCTTCGTCCCGCGGCAGGCCTGCATCGTCGAGCGCGTCGATGAAGATCGGATCGATGAACCGGCGGTCCGAGGGATAATAAGGGCTCGCCCGCTCCCGGTCCCGCGGGAACAGCATATGCAGCGGACTGACGCCGAGATAGGCCGCGCCGGTTTGGCCCGCCTTTTCTCCTGCGACTGCGAGCGCCGAAAAGTCGCCGATCCCTTGGTCGCGACCGTCCTTGTCCTCGCGACGCAGGGCGTAGAGCTGGGCGGCGACGCCAAAGCGCTTGCGCGTGGCCGCTTTGGGACTGTAGGCCCGCGCGGGCGCGACGGTGAGCGCGCATTCGGTGGCGCCGACAATGAGACGGTGGCGCCCGATTGGCAGCGTCGGCAGCGCGATTGCGCGCTCGGAGACGGAGCGTCCGTCTGGCAGATCGCGCCGCACGCCGTCGGCGGCGTCGATCGACCATTCGGCGGCGGCTCCGTCCTCCCGCTCGATCCGAGCATCGGTCTTGCCAGGGCGAATCGCGCAACGGCGCGACGAGCGGCTCGCCATGGCGCAGCACGAGCGAGAAGGGCAGGCGGCGGCGCTGTGTTTCGTCGATGAGGCGAGTAAGGCTTTCGCGCGCTTGAGCTTCGCTCTTAACGTCGAGGCCGAGCGCCTTGAGAAGCGCAATCTTGCTCTCCGGCGAAACGGTCATGCGTTTGCCGCCGATGTCTGACCATTGCGCGGCGATCCCCGCCGCGTTCGCGAGCCTGTCGACCGTCTCGACGCCGGGCGGTCCGGAATTGAGGCCGCCGCCCGCGGTCGGCGCCTCCGCGAGAATGAGCGACGAGCGCGCCGGAAGCCGGACGAGGTCGGCGAGGGCGAGCCAGCGCTCAGGCGTTTCGGGATCATGTGTGTTGATGAGCGCGCGCCACGCTATGCCAAGGCGCGGCGAGGGCAAGCGAACTTCTGCGTCTGCGTTCGAGCGGTTCATCGCCACGGCCACTCGATCGACGCCGTCGCCCTGAGACGTAGCGAAGACCGCAACGAAAACGCCGCCCTCGGCATCGTTCCATCCGCTCTGGGTCATCGGGCCATTGGCGTCACGCCATTCGACGTCGGGCAGCTGGCTTGCGTCGAACGGCGATCCGGTCAGGAAAGCGTCACGCGACAGCCCGGCGTTGGCGCGGCGAAGCGCGATGAGCCGCGTCGTGAAAGCGATCAACGAGGCGTCGGCGGCGCGCCAGTCGACTGCGCCGGTCGCGTTGTCCTGGGCGTAAGCATTGTTGTTGCCGCCCTGGCTGAAGCCGAGCTCGGAGCCCATGGCTAACATCGGCGTCCCGCGCGACGCGAGCAAAATCAGGAGGAGATTACGCTCGTCCCGGGAACGCAATTCGACGATCGTCGGATCGTCGCTCGGCCCCTCGACGCCGTGGTTCCAACTGTCGTTATTGTCCGTGCCGTCGCGATTGTTCTCGCCGTTGGCCTCGTTGTGCTTGCGGTCGTAGGAGACAAGGTCGCGAAGCGTGAAACCATCGTGGGCGACGACGAAATTGACGCCCTTGGATGGCGCTTGAGCGCGCACGAACAGGTCGTGCGAGCCCGCCATCCGGGTGGCGATCTCACCGCGCAGTCCCGGATCGCCCCGCCAGAAGCGGCGCGCGGCGTCGCGAAAGCGGTCGTTCCATTCGGCGAACGCGGGGGGAAACTGACCGAGGCGATAGCCGCCTGGGCCAATATCCCAAGGCTCGGCGATGAGGCGCGCTTTCGCGAGTACGGGATCAGCGGCGAGCGCGTGGAAGAACGGCGCCTCCGGATCGAAGCCCGTGTCGCGGCGGCCGAGCGATGTGCCGAGATCGAAGCGAAAGCCATCGACGCCGCCCTGGACCGTCCAGCGCTTAAGCGCGCCGATCGCCATATCGATGACCAGCGGGCGGTCGAGCGCCAGGCAGTTGCCGGTGCCCGCATCGTTGACGTAGAGCTCCGGATTGCTGGGGTCGAGACGGAACCACGCCGCATTGTCGAGCCCGCGGAACGAGAGCGTCGGCCCCAACTGATCGCTCTCGCCGTTGTGGTTGAACACGATGTCGAGGATCGCTTCCATGCCCGCCGTGTGCAGCGCGTCAGTCGCCGCGCGGACCTCCTCCCAGCCGCCGGGCGCAAGGCGTGGATCGGGCGAGCCGAACACGACGGCGTTGTAACCCCATGCGTTGGACAGGCCGAGCGGCGGGAGGTGCCGCTCGTCGACGAATGTGTCGGCGGGCATGATCTCGACCGCGGTGACGCCGAGCGCGGTCAGATGCGCGATCGACGCGGGATGCGCGAGCGCCGCGAAGGTTCCACGCTGCGCCTTGGGGATCGCCGGGTTAAGCCGCGAGAAGCCGCGCAGGTTGAGCTCGTAGATGATGAGCGCCTCTGCAGCGATGCGCTGATGTCCCGGCTCGCCAGCAGGCGCCGCTCCTGCGATCGCCTTCGACGCGTAGCGGCTCGTGTCCTCCCCAAACGCAAACATCGAAGGGTGGAGGCGGAACGGCCGATCGAAACGCCAAGCGTAAGGATCGGCCAGCAATTTGGACGGATCAAAACGGAATCCCCGCTTAGGATCGTAGGGGCCCTGGACGCGGAAGCCGTAGCGCGCGCCGGCGCCGAACCCCGGCGCGAGGCCACGCAGCACGCCGTCCGCGTCGCGCGCCATCGGCGCGCGAACGATCTCCCGATCGCCGTCATAGATGCAGAGCGACGCGCCCTCGGCGTTGGGCAGCACGAGCGCCGCTTCGAGCCCGCGCGCAGAGACGATGACGCCCCGAGCCGCCTTTGGGTCGTTCATTCAGCAGAGCCTGCGAGATCGCGATAAAGCGCGGCGTATCGCTTCGCTGGGCCGCGCCATGATACGTCCGCCCGCATGCCGTTGAGCCTGAGTCGCCGTAACGTCGCCGGATCACGAGCGATATCAAGCGCGCGGTTGAGCGCATAGGTCAGGGATTCAACGGAGGGCGGATAGAACTGGACGCCGGTCGCGACGCCCGCGGCTGTCGCAGCCTCGTTGGCGTCGATGACGGTGTCGGCGAGACCGCCGACGCGCGCGACTATCGGGGATGCGCCATATCGGAGCGCGCAGAGCTGGGTGAGGCCGCAAGGCTCGAAACGCGACGGCACGACAATGAAGTCCGAACCAGCCTGGATGAGATGGGCCAGCCGCTCATCATAGCCGAGAACGCAGCTGACTCAGTCCGGCTGCGCAGCAGCGGCGGCGGCAAAGCCGGCCTCCAGCGACGGCTCGCCCGAGCCAAGCAACGCGAGCTGACCGACCCTGGCGGTAAGGCCCGGGAGGGCCTGTAACAGCAAGTCGAGACCCTTCTGATCCGAAAGGCGTGAGATGACGCCGAACAAGGGCCGGTCGACCCGCGGCGCTAGTCCCATCTTGGTCTGCAGCGCCGTCTTGTTCCGCACACGCATATCGATGCGCAGCGCGCTAAAGGTTTGCGCCAGCGCGGCGTCGGTGGCGGGGTTCCAGACCGTGTCGTCGATGCCGTTCACGATTCCCTGGACCAGGGCGGCGCGTGTGCGCAGGAGCCCCTCGAGCCCCATGCCGAACTCAGGCGTCATGATCTCTCGCGCATAAGTCGGCGAAACCGTGGTGATACGGTCGGAAAGCCTCAAGCCCGCCTTCAGGTAGCCGACGCCGCCGTAATATTCGACCCCATCGATCGTGAGCGCGTGCGCCGGCAAGCCAAGCTCTCCGAAGGTCCAGATCGGAAACTGGCCCTGGAAGGCCATGTTGTGGACCGTGATCGCGGTTCCTGGGCGCGGCCTGTCGGCGTAGTGCATGTAGGCGGGCGCGAGCGCAGCCTGCCAGTCATGCGCGTGAACGACTTGGGGCCGGAACGCGTCGATCGTCCCAAGGCCAATGTCCGCGGCGACCCGCGCAAGCGCTGCGAACCGGCGCGCATTGTCGGGCCAATCGAGCCCGTCGGGGCCAAGGTACGGATTGCCGGGCCGGTCGTAGAGATGGGGCGCGTCGATGGCGAACAGGTTGAGGCCGGCCGCGGCGCCGGCGAGGACTCGCGCGGGTCCGCCAAACAGCTCGTCATACGTGTGCGTCGGCTGCGCCCCGGCGAGCTTGGCCATGACCCCCGGATACCCGGGCACGAGCGTTCTGATTTCGACGTTTTCGCGGGCAAGCGCGGCAGGCAATGCGCCGACGACGTCGGCTAGACCCCCTGTCTTGATAAGCGGGAAAATCTCCGAGGCGACGGAGAGAACCTTCAGCTCGCTCATTGCGCCAGTTTGTCGATCATGGGCTGGGTGATCAACGTGACGCCATTTTCGGTGCGGCGGAACCGCTTCGCGTCAAGCTCCGGGTCCTCGCCGACGACCAGGCCGTCGGGAATATGCACTTCGCTGTCGATGATGGCTTTGGCGAGCCGTACATTGCGCCCGATCGTCACATAAGGGAGGACAACCGTCTCGTGCACCGTGGTGTACGAATGGACGCGCACGCCGGTAAAGATGAGCGAGCGGCTGAGGGAAGCGCCCGAGATGATGCAACCGCCCGACAAAAGGGACGACACTGCAAGGCCTCGGCGACCGTCCACGTCATGGACGAACTTCGCCGGCGGGGTTATCTCTCCGTAGGTCCAGATCGGCCAGCCGCGATCGTAAAGGTCGAGATCGGGAACGACGTCCGTCAAGTCAATGTTGGCGCCCCAATAGGCGTCGACGGTTCCGACGTCGCGCCAGTACGGCTTGGCCTCCTCGCTCGAAGTTACACAGGATTGCGAGAAGTGATGCGCCACCGCTTTGCCGTTCTTGACCAGGTAGGGGATGATGTCCTTGCCAAAATCATGACTCGAATTCGGATCGGCCGCGTCGCGCCTCAAAATATCAATCAGGAATGACGTCTCGAAGACATAAATCCCCATGCTGGCAAGCGCGACGTCAGGTTTGCCGGGCATGGGGGGCGGGTTCTTTGGCTTCTCCAGGAAGGCGATGATGTTGTTCTTGGCGTCGATATGCATCACGCCGAAAGCGGTTGCTTCGTAGAAGAGTCGCCTCGAGACAGCCAACGGTCACATCGGCCCCCAAGTCGACGTGTTGCTGGAGCATCTTCTCATAGTCCATCTTGTAGACATGATCCCCCGCCAGCAACACGATGAACTGGGGGCCATAACTCTCGATGATGTCTATGTTCTGGTAGACCGCGTCGGCGGTGCCGAGGTACCACATCGTCTCGGATACGCGCTGAGACGCGGGCAGGACGTCGAAGCTCTCGTTGCGCTCAGGCCGCAGGAAGTTCCAGCCGCGCGCTAAGTGACGAATGAGACTGTGGGCCTTGTACTGCGTGGCGACTGCGATGCGGCGGATGCCGGAATTAAGCGCGTTCGATAGCGCGAAATCGATGATGCGCGACTTGCCGCCGAAATAGACCGCGGGCTTCGCGCGTCTGTCAGTGAGCTCGAGCAGGCGGCTGCCTCGCCCGCCCGCGAGCACGTAGGCCATGGCGTGACGGGAAAAGGGGGCCGAAACGCCCAGTTCCTTCGCCGTTTTCAGTTTGGGCATCGCGAACTCCGTCGTCAGGCGGGCGGGCTGAAAACGAGGAACAAGGTTGCAAGCGGCGGCAACGTCGCCGTGGCTGACGCCGGGAAGCCGTGTGACGGTTCAGCCTGCGCGGTGACGCCGCCGAAATTGCCCATATTGGATCCGCCATAGGAGGCGGCGTCGCTGTTAAGGGCCTCACGCCAGAAGCCCTGGTAAGGCAGGCCGAGACGGTAGGCCATGCGCGGCTCGGGGGTGAAATTGCAGACGACCGCGACCGGCGGGTCGCTCCGCGCCCCGGAGCGCAGAAAGGCGAACACGGATTGCGTGTCGTCGGTGACTACGATCCAGCGGAAGCCGTCAGGCTCGCAATCGCGCGCGTGGAGGGCGGGCGTCTCGCGATAGAGCCGGTTGAGATCGCGGATCCAGGCCTGGACGCCCTGATGCGGCCAATATTCGAGCAGCCACCAGGGAAGGGATTCGTTAGAATTCCATTCGCTTGTCTGCCCGAACTCCTGCCCCATGAACAACAGCTTCTTGCCGGGATGGCCCCACATGAAGCCGTAGAAGGCGCGCGCATTGGCGAAGCGCTGCCATTCGTCGCCGGGCATCTTGTAAATGACTGAGCGTTTGCCGTGCACGACTTCATCGTGGGAGATCGGCAGCACGAAGTTTTCGCTGAAGGCATAGAGAAGGCCGAAGGTCATCTTGTTGTGATGCCAGCGGCGATAGATCGGATCTTCCGACACATAGTCGAGCGTGTCGTGCATCCAGCCCATGTTCCACTTGAAGCCGAAACCTAGGCCGCCCTGATCGCGTCGGCCGGGAAACGCCAGGAAAAGCCGTCGATTCTTCGGCGATGGTGACGCTCCCGGGAAAGGCGCCGTAGACGAGCTCATTGGCGCGGCGAAGGAAGGCTATAGCTTCGCGGTTTTCCCGGCTGCCTTGCGGGTTCGGCAGCCATTCCCCTCGCGGCGCGAATAGTCGAGGTAGAGCATCGAGGCGACCGCGTCGACGCGCAGTCCGTCGATATGAAAGCGATCGACCCAGTAGAGCGCGTTGCAATAGAGAAAGTTGGCGACCTCGGTGCGACCGAAATTGTAGATCGCGGTGTTCCAGTCCGGGTGGAAGCCCTTGCGTGGGTCGGCATGTTCGTAGAGCGCGGTGCCGTCGAAATGCGCTAGTCCCTGCGCATCGGTCGGAAAATGCGCGGGAACCCAGTCGACCATCACGCCGAAGCCCGCGGCATGCGCGCGATCCACGAAGCGGGCAAAACCCGGTGGATCGCCGAACCGACGAGTCGGCGCGAACAGGCCGGTCGGCTGGTAACCCCAGGAGTCATCGAGCGGGTGTTCGCAGATCGGCAGAAATTCGAGATGCGTGTAGCCCATGTCGACGACGTAAGGGATGAGTTGATCGCCAAGCTCGTCATAGGTGAGAAACCGTCCGCCGTCGCCGCGCCTCCAGGAGCCGAGATGGGCTTCATAAATCGACATCGGCTTGCGCCGCGGCTCGCCTTCCCGACCTTGGCCATGTATTCCGTGTCGGTCCAAGTGAAGTCCGCGCTGTCGGCGACGACCGAAGCGGTCGAGGGCCTGAGCTCAGCCTCGACGCGCGTCGCGTTCGGCGCCCAGACGGCGAACAGCACGCCGTCGACGCCTTCGTGGTGGGTGAGCTGGGCGCCAAGCCGCCGGTAGAGCTGGCGATGCGTTCCTTCCCGCACTAGATAGTCGTCGAGCGGACCCAAAGCGGGGCCAAACGCGTAGGAATCCATATACGAATGGGATCCATGCGCGGTCGTGACCTCGACCCGGTAAGCGGGCCGCTCCTTGAGCGATCGGATGAGCGCCTCGAAAACGTCATCCTTGCGCCGCGGCAACTCGGCAATGAGTTTGCCGTCGCGGGTGACCGCACGCACCGAAATGGCTTCAGGCGCGAAGACGCGGATGACCCATCCGTCAGGCGTCTGGTGCGGCCCGAGCACCGCGAAAGGATCGGAACTGCGTCCAGCCACGATCGCGTCGAGGTCCTGGTCCCGCGCTCTCCAATCCTCCCCCACGATCGCCTCCTTGGCTTACGCTCAGCTTATCGGCGCGAAGGGCGCGCTCCAGATTTCGGTCGCGTATTCGCGAATGGTGCGATCGGAGGAGAACCAACCGACATTGGCGACATTGCGCACAGAGGCGGCGCGCCAATCCGACGGATCGCTCCAGCGCCTGTCGACCAAACGCTGGGCGGCCATGTAAGCTTCAAAATCCGCGGCCACCATGAACCAGTCATGGTCGTAAAGGCCGCCGATCAACTCGGCATAGCGGCGCGGGTCGTCCGGCGAGAAGACGCCCGACGCGATGGTCGCGAGCGCTTGAGACAATTCGCGGGAATTTTCTATGATCGCACGGGGTTGATGACCTTCGCGCGCTTTCGGCAACCTCATCCGCGGTCAATCCGAAAATGACGATATTGTCTGCGCCGACGCGATCGCGGATCTCGATATTGGCGCCGTCCAGTGTCCCGATCGTCATCGCGCCATTGAGCGCGAATTTCATGTTGCCCGTGCCGGAGGCTTCCATGCCCGCGGTGGAGATCTGTTCGGACAGATCGGCGGCCGGAACGATTTTCTCGGCCAGCGATACATTATAATTGGGAATGAAAGCCACTTTCAGAAGACCGTCCACGGACGGATCGGAGTTCACGCGCCGGGCCACGTCGTTGGCCAGTTTTATGATCATTTTGGCATTGTGGTAACTCGGCGCCGCCTTGCCCGCGAACAGTTTGACCCGTGGCACCCAATCGCGCTCCGGATGGCTTCGAATCGTGTCGTAAAGCGCCACCGTCTCGATGATGTTGAGAAGCTGCCTTTTATATTCATGGATGCGCTTGACTTGAACATCGAACAAGGCGCTGGGATCGACAACAAAGCCGTATTGTTCTTTGAGGAACTGCGCCAAAGCCACTTTGTTGGCGCGCTTCACCGCTGCAAAGCGTTCCTGAACGATGGGTCATCGGCGACGCGATTGAGGTCTGAAAGCTTTTCGGCATCATCAAGAAAGCGTCGCCGATCGCGTTTTGCCAAACGAGAAAGCGGGTTGCACTGGCGCAGCCACCGACGCGGCGTGATGCCATTGGTCTTGTTGCTGATCCGTTCCGGATAGCCTGTGAGCCCGGCGAACACCGTCTTCTTCATAGGTCGGTATGCAACGCGGCCACGCCATTGATGCTGTGCGAACCGGTGAAGGCCAGATTCCCATTCGCACGCGGCGCTCGCCGCCTTCGTCGATGAGGGAAATTCCGATGCGCCTTCGTCCAATTTCTTGCCCTTGCGCGCTCTCGCAGAAGCGCGGCATTTATCGCGTAGATGATCTGCATGTGCCGTGGCAGAAGCCGCTCGAACAACGGCAATGGCCAGCTTTCCAGCGCTTCGGGAAGCAGCGTGTGGTTGGTGTATCCGAAGGTCTCCCGGGTCATGTCCCAGGCTTCCGAGAAATCCGATCCGATGTCGGTCGATCAAAAGACGCATCAATTCCGCGACCGCGACGGCGGGATGCGTATCGTTGAGTTGGATCGCGGCCTTTTTGCGGCAGCGTGCGGACGTCACCAAAATACTGAAGGTGGCGGCGGACGATGTCCTGGATGGAGGCGCTAGGAAAAGAAATATTCCTGGCGCAGCCGCAGTTCCTGGCCGGCCGGCGTCGAATCCGCGGGATAAAGCACGCGAACAAGCGCTTTCGGCGCGTGCTTCTCCGGCAAGAGCGCCAACATGGTCGCCGGCGTTGAAAGCATCGAGCCGCATGGGATCGGTCGCCCGCGCCGTCCAAAGGCGCAGCGTGTTGACGCGCTTGCCGCGCCAGCCGACGACCGGCGTATCGTCGGCGACCGCTTCCGCGGGCTGCGGATGCCAGCCCGGTGGCGGCTCGGTCCCGATGACCTTCGCCGCCGAAGCCGATCCATAATTGTTTCGCGGCGGTCGAATTCCCATGGATTGCCGTTCGCAAGCCAGTTTCCGGATATTCAAGTTGCCAGCCATCCTTGATGCGCTGGCGGAACATGCCATTGACGTAACGGATGCCGTAGCCGTCGCGGCAATAGACAGCGTCGCCATGCTTTCCATGAAGCAGGCGGCCAGCCGGCCGAGGCCGCCATTGCCGAGCGCGGCGTCAGGCTCGATCCCGCGAAGCTCGGTCAATTCGACGCCGAAGCTCGTCGAGCGCTTCGCTCATGTCTCCGCGACACCGAGATTGGTCAAGGCGTCGCACAAAAGTCAGCCGATCAGAAACTCCAGGGAGAGATAGTAGACGCGCTTGCGCCCATCGGCATAGACGGCGTTCAGCGAGCTCGAGCCAACGGCCGACGATAATGTCGCGCGTCGCGAACGTGACCGCCAGAAACCAGTCGCGCGGGGTGGCGCGATTCTGGCGTCTTGCCGACGGCGTGCGTCAGCCTCGCCAGCACCGCCGCCTTGAGTTCGGTCGCGGAATAGGGCCGCAGCTCGGCCGCCTGAAGCGGAGGTTTGTCTTTCGTGACCAGTTCGTCCATGAAGCCCCCCGGCTGCGTCAGTCCTGGCGCGGCGGTCATCTGCGGATCCGATTGCTGTTTAAACACGGTGCGGGGGGCGGTACAATCTCCGATGAGCCTTGCTAACCTCATGGTCCCGATTAGCTGTCACGGATTTGGACTCGAGCCAGTCGCCGGCTTCGCTGCGCGAATTTGCGCTTGAATAGCGTTGAGCTCGGCGGTCGCGGAGTTGATCTGGCCTTGCAAGGCCTCAAGTTGCCTCTGCGTGGACGCCGTCTGCGCTTGAGCATCGGCGAGAGCCTTGCGCGCAGCATCGACATCACCCTGCAAACGCGTTTGCTCGGCCGAGAGGGTCTGATCCTGGCTCTGCAGAGCCGCCACGCGGTCGCTTTCGTCCTTGAGACGGCTGTCGACCGCTTGCAAATCGCGCGTCTTGGCGCTCGCCTCTTCCTGGGCGCCCGAGATGACGAGTTTGGCGTCGCTGATCTGCCTGGTCAGATCGGCGAGTTCGTTCTGCGCTGACGCCCTCGCCGTAGAGGCGTCCGCGAGCGCCTTCTCGGCGTCCGCCGCCTGCTTTTTCAAATCGGCCGCAGCGCCAGCTGTCTTTTCAAGGTTCTGCAAGTCCGATGCCAGGGATTCGCGCGCCCGTTCGGCGGCGGCGAGCTGCTCAGTCAAATTAGACTGCGTCCGCGAGCCTTGCCACCAAATGAAGCCAGCGGCCAACCAGCCGACGAAAGCCAAGGCCGCCAACGCCAGCAAAATTGGTCGCCACGACTGTTCGCCGCTCTCGTTAGCCATCGCGCGTATCCTTCAAGGGGTCGCGTGACGCGCGACGCCTCGGCCCCCGGAGGCATATGGCATATTGCGGGCGCGGGGGCGCTCCGCCAAGCACAAAATGTCGCATTTGCCGAACATACTCATGAGTTGATGGGCCTGGGTGAAGGCAAAAGGATCGCCATATCGTCACCGGTCGGCTTTGCGCCGAAGGGACGAAGAGAATTTTTTATTTGTCAACGAGTTGTCGCGCCGTCTATTGTCGCGCCGCGCGCCGCGCTGGAATCCGGGGGCGTGGCGCATTGCGGTCGTTTGCGCTAACGACACGGGTCAAAGCGAAGGAGACAGGTCGTTATGCGCGTACGCTCAAAGGCGATCAGGACGGGCCTTGTGACGGCGTTGGCTGCGCTCGCCGCGTCGCAGGCCGCGGCCCAGGTTGTCGGGGCTCCCCACCAGGGCGGGATCGGCTTTTTGCCGGCCAACGGCCAAATCGCCGATGACATGTTCTGGTTCCACAACTGGATCCTGCTTCCGGTGATTTCTCGGCATATGCCTGCTGGTGCTGGGGCTCATCGTTTATATCGTGTGGCGTTTCAACGAGACCGCCAATCCGGTTCCGTCGCGGCGGACGCATCACGCGGGGATCGAAATCACGTGGACGGTCTTGCCCGCGCTCCTGCTCGTTTTCATCGCGGTGCCTTCGTTCCGGCTGCTCGCGGACCAGCTCATCATTCCCGCGCCCGACCTGACGGTGAAGGTGACGGCCTCGCAGTGGCATTGGAACTACGGTTACCCGAAATCCGTGGGCGGTTTTTCGTTTGATTCGCTCTATGTGGAGGATAAGGACCTCAAGCCTGGCCAGCCACGCGTCATCACCGCCGATAACGCGATGGTCGTTCCGGTCGGCAAGGTGGTCGAAGTCGATGTCACCTCGCAGGACGTCATTCACTCGTTTTCGGTGCCGTCGTTCGGCGTGAAGATCGACGCGATTCCGGGCCGGCTCAACAAGTCCTGGTTCAAGGCCGAACACGAGGGCATGTTCTACGGGCAATGCTCGAACATCTGCGGCATTGACCACGCGTTCATGCCGATCAACGTCCGTGTCCTGAGCCAGCCGGACTATGAGGCCTGGCTTGCCCAGGCGAAGAAACAATTCGCGGCTTCGGACCAAATCGACGTAGCGGTTGCGCCGCCGGTCCATCCCTAGTCGGCGCTGTCAATGAGGCTGCCGATCATGCATCACCGGAGTCGTTAAATCATGGCGTCCGTCACCGACTTCTCTCATCACGACGTCGATGCTCACCATGAGCACGAGCACCACATCCCGACTGGGTGGCGGCGGTATCTCTATTCCACCAACCACAAGGACATTGGGACGCTTTATCTCATCTTGGCCATCATCGCCGGCCTGATCGGAACGCTGCTTTCGATCATGATCCGCGCTGAGCTGATGACGCCGGGCATTCAGGTGTTCCCCTGGGTCTCTGCGATTATGACCGGCGACGGCTCGGCTGACGCGGCCAAGAATATGTACAACGTGTTCTTCAGCAGTCATGCGATCATCATGATCTTCTTCATGGTCATGCCGGCGATGATGGGCGGCTTCGGCAACTGGATGGTGCCGCTCATGATCGGCGCGCCGGATATGGCGTTTCCCAGACTGAACAACATGTCGTTCTGGATTCTGGTGGCGTCGTTCTTGCTTCTCATGTGCTCCCTATTCGCTGAAGGGTCGCCCGGGATGAGAGGTTTCGGCGGCGGCTGGGTGCTCTATCCGCCGATGTCCAGCGAGGTGGGAACACCGGGTCCGGCAGCCGACTTCGTCATCTTGTCGATGCATCTCGCTGGCGCATCTTCGATTCTAGGCTCGATCAATTTCATCGCCACGATCTTCAACATGCGCGCGCCGGGCATGACCATGTTCCGCATGCCGCTGTTCCCGTGGTCGGTGCTGGTGACCGCGTTCCTGCTCCTGCTGGCGCTGCCAGTCCTCGCCGGCGCTCTGACCATGCTGCTGACGGACCGCAACTTCCACACCACCTTCTTCGATCCGGCTGGCGGCGGCGATCCAATCCTGTTCCAGCACCTGTTCTGGTTCTTCGCCCATCCCGAGGTCTACATCCTCATCATCCCGGGCTTCGGCATGATCAGCCAGGTCGTGGCGACGTTCTCGAAAAAGCCCATCTTTGGTTATGTCGGGATGGTCTACGCGATGCTGGCCATCGCCTTTCTCGGTTTCGCCGTCTGGGCCCATCACATGTTCACGACCGGCATGTCGCTCAACGCCCAGCGCTATTTCGTCTTCGCCACCATGGTGATCGCGGTGCCGACGGGGGTGAAGGTGTTCTCGTGGCTGGCGACGATGTGGGGCGGCTCGATTTCGCTCAGGCCGCCGATGCTGTGGGCGATCGGCTTCATCTTCGTCTTCACCGTCGGCGGCGTCACCGGCGTCGTGCTCGCCAACGCGGCGATCGACCGCTATCTGCACGACACGTATTACGTCGTTGCGCATTTTCATTACGTGATGTCGCTCGGGGCGGTGTTTTCGATCTTCGCCGGCTTCTACTACTGGTTCCCGAAGATGACCGGCTACATGTATGACGAGAGGCTGGCGAAATGGCACTTCTGGGTGTCCTTCGTCGGCATCAACCTCGCCTTTTTTCCCCAGCATTTCCTTGGCTTCCAGGGAATGCCCCGGCGGGTCATCGACTACACGGAGGCCTACGCGTTCTGGAATTTCGTGTCGTCGATCGGCGCATTTATCGGTGGCGCGGGCACGCTCATATTCGTCTATCTCCTCTATGAGGCGTTCAAGGCCAAGCGTCCCGCGGCCGCCAATCCCTGGGGCCCTGGCGCCACGACGCTCGAATGGACGCTGCCGTCCCCGCCGCCCTTCCATACGTGGGAGACGCCGCCGCATATTGTCGACGAAGACCACCATGCGCCGGCCATCGTGGGGCACGGGAGCGTGGCGTGACGGGTCCCAGCGATCACGATGGGCGCACGGTCTCTGTCGGCGGTCGTACTGGACACAACAATCGCCTGATTGGCGTGGGCGGCAGGGCGTTGGCGGTGGGCATGATCGCGCTCACCTATGCGGCGGCGCCGTTCTACTCCGCGTTCTGCCGCGCGACGGGGTATGAGGGCACGCCGCAGCATGTGAAGGCAAATTCGGACGCAGAGGGGCGCCGGATTTTGCGAGTGGGATTTGACGCCAACGTCGCGCCGGGCCTCGACTGGAGCTTGGAGCCGGAGGACGAGTTCGGTCCGGCTGCGCACGGGCAAGACCGTCACGGTCTTTTTCCGCGTGCGTAACCTCAGCGACAAGCCGGCGGAGGGCCGCGCCACCTTTAACGTGACGCCGGAAGTCTCCGGGGAATATTTCGACAAGATCTCGTGCTTCTGCTTCTCGACACAGCATCTCGGCCCGCACGAATCCGCGGAATGGCCGGTGGTGTTCTTCCTCGATCCGGCGCTCGAGAAGGATCCGTCGATGGCCAGGGTCGATTCGATTACGCTGTCCTATACGATGTTCGCACCGCCGGCCGAGAAGCCGTCGGCGGGTCCTTCAGCCGATCGCGCGGGGCCCGCGGGATGATCATGAACGGGAGAAGACAATGACCGACGCGGCGGTTCCGGACCGGCCGGGATTTCATCTCGTCGACCCAAGCCCGTGGCCGCTTGTCGGCGCGGCATTCGCGTTTCTCACGGCCTTTGGTCTCATATTGTTCATGCACGTGTCGGACCTGCAATTCTGGCCATTGGGATCGCGGGCATTCTGTTCACCATGGTCGGCTGGTGGCGCGATGTCGTCACCGAGGCTCAGGGCGGCTACCACAATATAATTGTCCGTCATGGCCTCACCATCGGGATGATCCTGTTCATCGCCTCCGAGGTCATGTTCTTCGTCGCCTGGTTCTGGGCGTTCTTCTGGAACGCGCTCGATCCCGCCAATGCGCAGACCTATGGGCTTCTCGATTTCAGCGGTGGAATCTGGCCGCCCAAGGGCACGGAGGTGATCAACCCGCTCGCGTTACCGCTGATGAACACATTCGTGCTGCTGACGTCGAGCGCCGCGGTCAATGTCGCCCATGACAATCTGCGCGAGGGCAACCGTCCGCAATTCAAGACCTTCCTTGCGCTCGGCATCGCGCTCGGCGTGTTGTTCGTGTTCACTCAAGCCTACGAGTACATCCACGCGCCCTTCCCCTTTAAGAACTCGATCTATGGCGCGACATTCTTCATGGCGACCGGCTTTCATGGCGCGCACGTCATCATCGGCGTGATTTTCCTGTTTGTCTGTCTCATGCGGGCCTTTAGAGGCCAATTCACGCCCCGGCACCACGTCGGCTTCCAGTTCGCCGCGTGGTACTGGCATTTCGTCGACGTGGTCTGGCTGTTCCTGTTCAGCTGCATTTACATCTGGGGATCCTGGGGCGGGACGTTCGATTAAGCCATAGGGGTCGCGCTCGAGTTCCGATGGCGGAGCCGCTCGAAAACGTTCGGGTCGGCATGACCGGCCGGCATGAAGTCGTCGTGACCCGCGAACTTACGGTCGGCGCGCATGTCGACGGCATGCCGTTCGTCTTCGGGACTCCGATGATGATCCTGGCGATGGAGATGGCTTCGGCGGCGGCCGCAGCGCCGCATTTGCCCGCGGGCTGGGTGACCGTCGGCAGCGAAGTCAATGTGCGCCATCTCGCGCCAACTCCAGTCGGGCGCACGGTCGTCGCCACCGCGCGCGTCGTTGAAGTGTCGGGCCGCACTATGCTGCTCGCGGTCGAAGCGCATGACGGCGTCCGTAAGATCGGCGAGGGAACGCATCGCCGCGGCGCGGTCAACCTTGAGAGTTTCGCCAAGCGCCTTGCGGCCGAATAGAGCAAATTGCATTTGCGTCGAACCAGCAGGGTCGTTGCCAGCGAAACGAAGCAATTTAGGGAACGTAGGGGCCCTTCGGCATTAGCGTCGGTACGCTAGGCTCGTCGCAATGGTGGCGCGGCGGGCTGGATTGGTCGCCTGCGCGCTCAATGTCTGCTGGCAACGGCGGGCGCCAATCTGCTAGGGGGGCTTCTGAGGAAATCTGATCGGCGCCGCGAACGCCGCGAGGAGGGGTCCATGTTGGAGCGGGTGCATGACGGGCCGGCGCAGACGCTAGCGTTGCGCGCAAGCGAAGCGGTCGCAGCCCAGGACGTCGAGGCGGCGATCAACGCGGCCATGGGCGGAGCCGCGACCGGCCTCGTCGTGATCATCGCCCCGGATTTTGGCGGCGATTTCGCCGAGTTGGCGCGCGGGCTTGCAAGCTCGGCGCTTGCTCACAAGTCGTTGGTCAAGCTCGCTGTCGTCGTCGACCCAGAGCAAATGGATGGGGCGACGCTCAACAGCTTCAAGGCTTCGCCGGTGCGCATTCGCCAGTTCGCGCGCGCCGACGAGAACGCCGCGCTCGAATGGGCGGCCGCGGCCCGGCGAGGGGAATAGCGCCCCGCGTCAGGGATAGCCGGCCGCAGAGGATGATGAATTTCAGTCGATCGGTTAGGCCTGGATCGATGCTGCGGATACAACCAAAGCGGGAATTGCTTCCAAATAAGGGCCAGCAAAACGAAGCTAATAGGCCTAAACGCTAGCAAAATGAGCCTAAACGCTAGTAAATTGGCTAACGTTTACTAGCGCTTATTTTTGCGAATCGAGCCTTTTCAATGGGTTGCGGGCAACATACGTTAGAAAAGCCGCTTCCTCGCCCAGGATCGCGCGGCAGGTTGTAGACCAACATTTCAAACAGCCACAGCTCTCCCATGTTCCCGCCCGTCTTTCGGCGAGCGGGAAAGACTGCTATCGATTGGGAATACAATAACTCTCATTTCTGATTTGTAAAGAAAATTCGCAGAGAAGTCGTGGCTCTTATGGCTTTGGCTGTTGGGCAGCCTTCGCGGCTCACGGACGGGCCTATGAGCTGCGCGGGCGAGGGCCCGCGACGCATTCGGCCGATCGTCTAGCTTCTAGCGTCCGCCGGAGACCGTCACCACGCTACCGGTGACAAAGGCGGCGGCAGGCGAAATGAGCCAGGCTGCGGCCTCCGCGATCTCCTCGGGGGCGCCGATGCGGCGCAGGGGGGTCGTCCCCTCGATCCGCTCGCGGAAGCCCGGTTGGGCGATCTGGTCGCGGTTCATGTCGGTTGCGGTGAAGCCGGGCGCGACCGCATTGACTCGGACGCCCTCGGGACCGACCTCGGTTGCGAGGCCCTTGGTGAAGCTGTCGACCGCCCCCTTGCTCGCCGCGTAGGACGCGAGTCCCGGCAGCCCGCCGGTCCTTGCGGCGATCGACGAAATATTGACGATCGACCCGCCGCCTCCGCCGTGCCTGGTCGAGAGCCGCAGCACGGCCTCCTTGCAGGCGAGGATGGTTCCAAGCACGTTGACCCGAAAGAGTTGCGTCAGCTCCGCGGCCTCCCGCTCATCGGTCGTGGCGAAGCGACCCGTGACGCCGGCGTTGTTGACGAGGCCGGCGAGCGGCCCCAGCGCCTTCGTCGCCTGCTCGAACAGCCGAGGAACTTGGCCGGCGTCCGCTACGTCGGCCTGGAAAGCTTGCGCCCGGCCGCCCGACTTCTTGATTTCCGCGACGGTCGCCTCAGCCGCCTTGGCGTCGGCGGCGTAGTTGACGGCGACTGCGTAGCCGTCCGCGGCGAGGCGGCGGCAGATGGCCGCGCCGATGCCGCGCGAGCCTCCGGTGACGATGATGAGGCCTGAGGGCATGACGAGGACGCAGCTCCGCACAAGATGTTCGGTGGATACTGAAGGCGAGCCTCGCGCCGGTCAATTCAACTGCGCGCGATGCCTCACGGCTTCAGGCGCCATCCGGTGCGGAAGATCCATGCCAGGATCGCGAGGCAGACGGCGATGAACAGCGCGGTGAAGCCGAGGCTCGCGCCGACGCTGACATCGCCCCGGCCATAAAAACTCCAGCGAAAGCCGCTGATGAGATAGACCACCGGATTGAACAGGCTCACCGCCCGCCAGAACGGCGGCAGCATGTCGATCGAATAGAAGGCGCCGCCGAGGAACGTGAGCGGCGTCACCACCAGGGACGGGATGACGGCGAGCTGCTCGAAGTTCTTGGCCCAGATGCCGATGATGAATCCGAACAGGCTGAAGGCGATCGAGGTCAACGCGAGAAAGGCGATCATCCAGAACGGATGCTCGATCTGCACCGGCACCAGGAGCGAAGCGGTTATGAGAATGATCAAGCCGATGGCGATCGACTTGGTCGCCGCGGCGCCGACATAGGCGCAGACCGCCTCGATCGAGGATATTGGCGCCGAGAGAAGCTCGTAGATCTGCCCGGTGAATTTGGGGAAGTAGATGCCGATCGAGGCGTTGGAGATGCTCTGCGTTAGAAGCGAAAGCATCATGAGGCCGGGCACGATGAAGGCGCCGTAGCTGACCCCGCTCACTTCGCGAATGCGCCCGCCGATCGCCGCGCCGAAGACGATGAAATAGAGCGCGGTGGTGATGACGGGAGTTGCAACGCTTTGCAAAATCGTGCGTTGCGTGCGTTGCATTTCCGCGCGGTAGATCGACCAGACGCCATTGAGATTGATCGCCGAAACCGTCACGCCGCGCGCCCCACCAGATCGACAAAAATATCCTCGAGCGTCGTTGTGCTGGTGTCGAGATCCTTGAAATCGACGCCGATCTCGCTCAGGCGGCGCAAGAGCGTCGGCACGCCGGTGTCCTCGGCTCCCGCATCGAAGCGATAGGAGAGGCGATGTCCGTCGTCCTCGAGTTCGAGCGGCCAGCCCTCCAGTTCCTTGGGCAGCGCCGTGAGCGGCTTCTGCAGGACGAGCGTCAGGCGCCGCTTGCCAAGCTTGCGAATGAGCGCCGCCTTCTCGTCCACCAGCACGATCCGGCCGTGGTTGATGACGCCGACCCGGTCCGCCATCTCCTCGGCCTCTTCGATATAGTGGGTGGTGAGAATGACCGTCACGCCCTGGTCGCGGAGGCGCCGAACGAGCACCCACATGTCGCGTCTGAGATTGACGTCGACGCCCGCCGTCGGCTCGTCAAGGAACAGGACGTCCGGCTCATGGGCCAGCGCCTTGGCGATCATGACCCGCCGTTTCATGCCGCCCGACAACTCAACGATTCGGCTGTCGCGCTTCTCCCACAACGAAAGGTCGCGCAGCAATTGCTCGATATAGGCAGGATTGGGCGGCCGCCCGAACAGCCCGCGGCTGAACGTCGCCGCTCTGCGAACGGTGGAGAAAATGTCGAGCGCGATCTCTTGCGGCACGAGCCCGACGATGGACCGGGCGGCGCGATAGTCGCGGACCACGTCGTGGCCGTCGATCAGGACTTGGCCCGAAGTCATCGACACGGAGCCGCAGACGACCCCGATCAGCGTCGTCTTGCCGGCCCCGTTCGGACCCAGCAGGGCGAAAATCTCGCCTCTGGCGATTTCCAGATCGACCGCGTCGAGCGCGACGAGGCCCGACTTGTAACGCTTGGTCACCGCGGCGATCGATATCATCGGCGGCATCGCCGGCCCTCTTCCTGCACGCGCGCTTCAAGGCGCGGCTAGCGGGACGGCGACGGCGCCGCGCGGGCCGGGGCCGCGAACCTCCTCCGGCGCGCGCCCGGTATGTAAGGGCACGAAGGCGGCGCGTCATCCCCTTAGCGGGCAGACCTCACAGGAAAGCACGCCTAATGAGAGTATAGGCCGCCGCGTCGATTAGCGGTCTACCCTTCTGATCCGGCGCCGAACAGCGTCCGGCGCCGGATTAGAGTCCAACCAATCCCTGACGGAAATCAGAAGGCCATCGGGACAAAGAAGCAGTAGACCCCGGACTGGATTCCGCTCCCGTCGTCCCGATAGAAGATCCAGTAGTCGCCGTCCTGACTGGGCAGCGCCTGGCCGACGGGAATACGGCGGACGTAGCCATCGACAGAGTAAAAGTCATCAGAAATCCGGTGCACCTGGTCTGGGCGAAGATGATGCGCGTCCGCTGGTCCGCAGCATGAAGCCTTCACCCAATCTGGAACAGGTTTCCCGTCCGCCCAATAGTCATGCGCCTCCGCCCCTGTAGCGGACAGGGCGAGCAATAGTGCAGCGATTCGAGCGATCATCTCAGTCCCCTTATTCGGGTTTCTAAGTTGGAGCGATGCCGAACCCCTGGGAGTCTTCCTCCTTTCAACTCAAGTCGACGCTGAACTCCGCCGGAGCAAGTCTCATGCCGCCGGCTCGACTCAATCATGTAATGCTGCTGCCGGAGCGGTCCAATTGGCAAGCGCGAGTTCACGACAAATTTGAGGGATCCACTTCGGGGTTCGGCCAGGATCGCGAAGACGGGGATGCCGGGATTGATCCGCAGCAAGCCTGCCTTCCTCTTGCACCGAGAGTGGCGGACGAAGGCGTTGCCATCAAACTGAGCAATTGGAGGATCGCGCAATTTTCTCTGCAGCTCCTTCGTGCCGCCAACCCCGGCGCACGCAGACCAAGAATTCACTTGTTCAGGAGATGTTCCCCGACGCGCGGCTAGGGGCGAGGTGATCGCACCACGGACTTCCGGCGATGCTTGATCGTCGTTAGCTAAGAGATTGATTCTGTTGCAGGTTAACAAAGGTGGCGATGGAAGTCCTGAAGCCGTCGCTAACGAACTTGTGTAAGCCGGCTGAACTAGGCGCCCCGCGCCGGGCCTTCGGCCTTGCCGCAACTCAAGCCTCGGGGTAACCCCGCAACCCATGGCCAAACATGTTCCGCCGCCCCCGCCTCCTCCGCCCCCGGAGCCGATCGAGGTCAAGCTGCGCGACGCGCTCGAGGAGCGCTATCTCGCCTACGCCCTTTCCACCATCATGGGACGGGCGCTCCCCGACGCCCGCGACGGACTGAAGCCCGTCCACCGCCGCATCCTCTACGGCATGCACATCCTCAGGCTCGACCCAGGCACGGCTTTCAAGAAATGCGCGAAGATCGTGGGCGACGTGATGGGCTCGTTCCATCCGCACGGCGACCAGGCGATCTACGAGGCGCTGGTGCGCCTCGCGCAGGATTTCGTCTCGCGCTACCCGCTGGTCGAGGGGCAGGGGAATTTCGGCAACATCGACGGCGATAATGCGGCCGCCTATCGGTACACCGAAGCGCGGATGACCGACGTCGCGCGCCTCATCATGGAGGGCGTCGACGAAGACTCGGTCGATTGGCGCGACAATTATTCGGGCGACGCCAAAGAGCCGATCGTCATGCCGTCGGCGGTCCCGAACCTGCTCGCCAATGGCTCGCAGGGCATCGCGGTCGGCATGGCGACCTCGATTCCGCCGCACAACATCGCCGAACTTTGCGACGCCGCGCTCTATCTCATCGCCCATCCCGAGGCCGACACGCAAGCGCTCGCCACTTTCGTGCCCGGCCCGGATTTCCCAACCGGCGGCCTGGTCATCGACGACAGGTCGGCGATCGTCGAAACCTACCGGACCGGCCGCGGCGCTTTTCGGGTGCGCGCGCGCTGGATGAAGGAAGATACAGGGCGTGGCGGCTGGGTCGCGGTCGTCAATGAAATTCCCTACGGGGTGCAGAAGTCGCGGCTGATCGAGCAGATCGCGAACCTTCTCAACGAGCGCAAAATTCCGCTGCTCGCCGACGTCCGGGACGAATCGACTGAGGACGTGCGCATCGTGCTCGAGCCGCGCACCCGCGCGGTCGAGCCCGAAACGCTCATGGAATCCCTGTTCAGGCTGACCGAGCTCGAGGCGCGGGTCTCGGTCAACATGAACGTGCTGGTCGACGGCGTGACGCCCAGGGTCGTTTCGCTCGGCGAAGCGCTCAGGCAATGGCTGGATCATCGCCGCGCCGTCTTGGTGCGTCGCTCGCGTCACCGTTTGGCGGCGATCGACAAGCGGCTCGAACTGCTCGCCGGCATGATCATCGTCTTTCTCAATCTCGACGAGGTCATCCGCATCGTTCGCGAGGACGACGATCCGAAAGAGGCGCTGAAAGTCCGCTTCAGCCTGACCGAGCTGCAGGCCGTCTACGTTCTTGATACGCGGCTCAGAAGCCTGCGCCGCCTTGAGGAAATGGCGCTGCGCAAGGAGCAGGACGACCTGAGCAAGGAGAAGGCGACGATCGAGGCGCTCCTCGCCAGCGAAAAGAAGCAATGGCAAATGATTGCGGTCGAGATCCGCGACGTCAAAAAGAAGTTCGGGCCCGACACCGCGCTTGGCCGGCGGCGCACCAGTTTCGAAGCCGCGCCGAACGTCATCGTCTCCGATCTCGCCGAGGCGATGATCGAGCGGGAACCCTTGACCATCGTCGTGTCGCAGAAGGGCTGGATCCGGGCGATGAAAGGCCAGGTCGCCGATCTCACCGCCGCCACGTTCAAAGGCGACGACGGCTTGAAGACCTCGTTCTTTGCCGAAACGACCTCGAAAATTCTGGTGCTGGCGAGCGACGGCAAGGTGTTCACGCTCGACGCCTCCAAATTGCCCGGCGGGCGAGGGCAGGGCGAGCCGATCCGTCTCATGGCGGACATCGACGAGAGCGCTTCGATCGTCGCCGTGTGGGCTTATTCCGCGGGCGGGAAGCGGCTCATCGCGTCGAGCGACGGCAATGGCTTCATCGTCGGCGACGACGAGCTTCTGTCCTCGACCCGCAAGGGCAGGGCGGTGCTCAACGTCACAGCCCCGGCAACCGCGGCGGTGATCGTGGCCGCCGCAGGCGACCATGTCGCAATCATCGGGCAGAACCGCAAGCTTCTGGTGTTCCCGTTGCGCAGCTCAACGAAATGGCGCGCGGCAAGGGAACGCGGCTTCAGCGCTACAAGGATGGCGGCATTTCCGACGCCAAAATCTTTGCCATCGCCGACGGCCTCACCTGGCGCGACTCGGCCGGGCGCACGTTCACCGTCGCAAGGCCTGAGCTTAAGGAGTGGATCGGCAATCGCGCCGAAGCCGGCCGCCTGCCGCCAAAGGGCTTTCCGAAAAACAATCGGTTCGAAGGGTAGCGCTCGGCGGGGCCGCCGAGCCGCCTGCGCCCTTGGTCAGGATCAATTGTCTTCAATCGCTCAGGCGCCTAAAACTGTCACCGCTTCCGATTGTCTAAATTGCGCTTCGTGATCTTCGATCGTAACGGATCCATTGCTGGATAGTGAATGAGAGAATGCTGATAGCACAGGTTCCGATTTACGCAACGGAATGTCGACTCTTCATATTAAACCGTTGTCCGCTTCCCACGAGTGCAGCGTTCCTAATGCCGAATAGATGCGAGCGAAGTCCCCCGGACGCTCAAGATCTAGCCGTGGGTTTCGCGGCGAACTGCAGACAGCCACATTTTTGTTGAAAATGGGCGGTAATTGAGGCTATGTGTAGTACTGGCGGAGCGAGATTTCGGTACCGACTTTTAGTTGCGTTGTTTGAACAAAAAATAGCAGTACCATTGGGTTGATGGCATCTGGCTCAATTTGACCGGAGGCGAGATGATGATTACTTTTGCGGCATTTCCATCGAAAATGCGGTTATATGGGCGAGGGCTTGCGGCAGCGACCGTCGCTGCGGCGTGCGGCTTGGGGGTCGTCTCCGGAAGCGCGGAAGCAACGACATACACGTTTGAAACCCTGAACAATGCCGCCGACCCAACGTTCAACCAGTTGCTGGGCATAAACAGCGCCGGTTTGATCTCCGGGTATTTCGGCAGCGGAGCGGCCGGTCATCCCAACAAGGGCTACCTGCTTGCCCCCCCTTATGGGCAGGTGGATTACAAAAACGAGAACTTCCCAGGTTCGGCTCAGACCCAGGTCACCGGTTTGAACGACAATGGGACCACCGTTGGGTTCCTTTCAGACACGAATATCGGCCCGCCGAATGACGACAATGTTGGCTTCTTTGAGCACAACGGTGTCTTCAGGATAGTGGTCAATCCCAATACCCCAGCCGGTGGTGTCCCGATCAACCAGTTGCTCGGCGTCAACAACTCTGGCATCGCGGTCGGTTTTTATAATGATGCCGAGGGCAACAGCCACGGTTACACAGCTAAACAGCAACACACTGACGTTTTCCGAGTTCGACGTACCGGGGGCAACGAGCACCACGACGACGGCGATCAACAACTTGGGCTGGATCGCCGGAACGGACGTCACGGGCGGCGTGACCGAGGCGTTCATCGATAAGGGCGGAACCTTTAGGCTATTCGCCGTGCCGGGCGCGATGTCGACGTCCTTCTTTGGGCTGAATGACAATGGCATCGCGGTCGGTGACTACGTCGACAGCCTGGGCGAAACGAATGGCCTCGTATTCAACACCGTCCTCGACACGTTTATTACGTTGAACGATCCGCACGGCATTTTGAGCACGACGCTTAACGGCATCAACGACGAGGGGCGGATCGTCGGCTTCTATGTCGACCCCGCCGGCAACACCGACGGGCTGCTCGCCATCCCGTCGGCGATCCCGGAACCCGCGACTTGGGGGATGATGCTGCTTGGCTTCACTGGCCTGGGCTTCGCGCGTTATCGCGCATCGCGCAATCGTGCTGCGCTCGCAGCGTAGCAGCTGGGTCTCTTCAAACCTCTGCAGAACGCCGCTCTCCATGGGCGGCGTTTTCGTTTGTTGAGCCGGAAGGGGCTGTCCCGCGCCGCTTCCAACATTACGCGGCCGCGGGCGCCAG
Organism: uncultured Alphaproteobacteria bacterium; assembly: GCA_963725195.1. GTDB lineage: Bacteria > Pseudomonadota > Alphaproteobacteria > Rhizobiales > Beijerinckiaceae > Roseiarcus. The sequence goes on from CAVRXX010000027.1 coordinate 33,854, forward strand.
CGCCGGCTCTTCCTTCGGCATTGGCCTGAACGTCATGGCGATCAGGAAGGCGCCGATGCCCATCGCCCAGGAACCGACGTAGAGCCACGTGTAGCTGGCGAGCGCATCGTAGATGAAGTCCTCCGGCCAGCGGTCCCAGCGCCATGCCGAGGCTGCCGGCCATCGCCGTGCCGCCGATGACCGTTCCCATCATCCGGAGCGGGAAGTTCTCGCGCGCGAGAACCGCATAGAGCGGCATGACGCCCGCATAGATGAAGCCGAACACAGCCGCGACGGTATAGAACTCGCCCAAGCCTCGGGCGAAGACGTAAGCCAGCGCGCCGAACGCCTGCCCGAGCAGGCCGAGGACCAGAACGCGCTTGGCGCCGAACCGATCGCCAAGCAGGCCGAAGCCGATCCGGCCGCCCATGCCCGCAAGGCCCTCGACGCTGTAGATCGAGACGGCGGCCACGAGCGGAATGCCGCAGGTTTGCGCGTAGCTCACCGTATGAAAGATCGGCCCGGAATGGGTGGCGCAGCAAAAGAAGTTGGTGAGCACGAGCACGACGAATTGCGGTGAGCGCAACGCCTCGCCGACGGACATGCCCGGCTGCTGGCCGCCGACCGTCGCGGCCCTGACGCTGAGAAGCGCCGGCGGACGGCGCACCAGGAGCGCCGCTGGGATCATGAGGAGAGCGGCAACCGCGGCGAGGATCTCGAGCGTGGTTCGCCAACTCACAGCGGAAACGAGCCACGCGGCCAAGGGCGCCATGGTCATCGGCGCCATGCCCATGCCCGCCGAGACGAGCGATACGGCAAGGCTGCGATGGGTGTCGAACCAGCCGGTGACGCAGGCCATCATCGGCACGATGATCGCCGCCGCGCTCGCGCCCACGAGGAGGCCGAAGATGAGCTGGAACGCGACAAGCGATGTCGCTTGGGATGCCAGAGCCACGCTGACCGCCAGGCTGATCGCACCCGTCAGGACAATAGCGCGCGGACCGAACCGGTCGGAGAGGTTGCCCCAGGCGATACTGCCGAACGCCATGGCGAGAAAGCCGACGGTCATGGCGCTCGACACGCCAGTCACCGACCAGCCGGTGTCCCGGGCAATGGGCTGCAGCAAAACGGGGAGAGAGAACATCGATCCGATCGCGACACAGCCCAAAAGGCCGCCCGCCGCGACGATCACCCATCGGTAGCGAGATTCGGTCATCCCGCTCCGTACCAACTGGTAGGTATTTTTGTCAAGGGCCGCTTCGGAATGGCGCCGAACCCTACGGACCTCATCCTGAGGGCGATGCGGAGCATCGCGTCTCGAAGGATGGTCCAGCTTGCCGCCTCGTTTGCGCCTCCTGGAGTATCCTTCGAGGCCCTTTGCCTCCGGCGAATGGCGCCTCAGGATGAGGCCGGTGGAAGCAAATTCCGGCGAACGCGCTCCGAGCCCGCGTCCTCAACCGATCCTCAATCACTCCGCGGGCGCGGCCTCGTCACCCTTCAATAGGGGCCCCATCGAATTGAAGACGCCGTCGCGCCGGATCAGCGCGTGGAACAAAGCCGCGGCGAGATGCATGAGGATCAGCGCGAAAAACAGGAAGGCGAGATAGAAATGCGCGTTCCACAAGAGCGTATGCAGGCTCGCGCTTTGGGGCAGGATCTGCGGCAGCCAGATGCCGGGCCATAGCGTCACCGGGTAGTCCGCGGCCGACAGCATCGCCCAGCCGATCAGCGGCATCGCGATCATGAGCGCGTAGAGCGCGTAATGCGAGAGATAGGCGGCGAGCTTCATGGGCTCGGGCAGGTCGACGGGCAGGGGCGGGGCGCCGTAGCGCAGGCGCACAATGAGGCGGATCAATGCGAGGATCAGGATCAAGATCCCAAGGGGCTTGTGAATATTGACGAGCGTCAGATATTCCGGCGCGACCGTGGAGGCCATGCCGACGCCGATGAACAGCATAGCGAGAATACAGACGGCCATGACCCAGTGCAGCGTTCGCTGAAGCGGATTGAAGCGCTGAATGAACCTGATCGGGCGGACCCGCGTGATGTTGGTCATTGGCCGGACCCCGTGGCGGTTCGCGGATAGTCTTTCTCCTCGGCCGTGCGGCGGTCGTAGGAGACCCTGTAGGCCGACGAGCGGGCTGCGGGGAACGGATCGTCCGACGTCCGGATGCCGTTCGGCAGGACGGTCGGATCGAAATTGATGTCCCGGCACGGGCCGTCCGCCTCGGCCTCGATCTGCTGCACACTGAGCGTGCCCACTTCGATGCTGCGACGGTCTTGCGGCCACGCCTTGCTGGGGTCTGCGGTCTGATCGCCAGCGTTGGCGACTGTGACCCGCATCGTCCAACGCGCCGGGCCGCTCTTGATGCGATCGACGATCTCGGTCTCGAGGAAGTTTGGCCCGCGCTTCGCAAGCTCCTCGGGCGGCACCGAAACTGGCTGCGCCGCCGGAACGAGCGACCAGCGGACCGCGTGGTCGTTTCCGGAACTATCGGTGAAGATGAAGCTGTTGAGGCCGTTGTAAGGCTCCTCGGCGTAACTGCCCGTCCAGGGCGCGCTCTTCGCCCAGCCGCCGAAGGCCGCGATCTCGGGATGAGCGCCGGCGAACTTCGCCATCGCGTCAGGCTCCTTGCTGGCGGACGCGACTTGGAGCTCGTGGAAAGCCTCGACCGTCGCGACGGGGAAGAACGGCGGGTCGATCATCGCCATGCGCCATTCCTGCCCGTCCGGCGTCGAGATCATGAGCCCTAAGCCCCGCACGCGCTCTTTGGAATCATCGGCGTTCGGGTTCGGCGTGCCTAGATTGAAGCGACCGACCACGGGGTAGGGCCCTTCGCGAAGACGACGGCCTTCGACAGCTCCGATCCGGCGCCGTTCGACTCGAACACGCCGGTGAAGCAGATGCCCTTGGAGTGATTGCGCCGATGGCCGAGCGGAGGGGGCGATCGCAGATCGAAGCCGTCGACCAGCTTCTGCGGCGTCAGGCGCCCGGGCGAGAACCATCCGGCGGTGTAGGCGAAGGCTGCGGCCGCGACGGCGACCACCGCAGCGATCAGCGCCAGCGATCCAATAGCATTGCGCGGAAGGTTGCTGGGATGCTTCGGGCAATGTCCGTTCCCCCTCTGACAATTCTGAGCCAGCCTAGCACAAAAGGCCGGGCGAAAAATACAGAAGCTGCGATCCGCGGCCCGCTCCGTCTCGCCCACGACAGCGTATATTCAGGGCGAGGGTTCACCAACGAAACCTTGTTATGCTGATCCTTGAGCCTCGATGTGGTCGAGGAGGCGATGCAAAACCTCATCTTGTGCCTCCAGGTGCTCTTCCATCGTGAGTGGTAGGATCTTCTTTAGCATGGGTTCGGTCATCACCAGCACGGTCGTTAAAGCCCTGAGCATTATTACCGCGTCAAACATGCCAATCGCAAATACCTTTGGATCTCGGCCATAGTGCTTGGCAATTGCCACAAGATCATTTTCGCCGGGCGTCTTAATGATTGCCTCCAATCCACCAGAAACCTCTTGAAGTTCGATCAAAGCCCGATTCCAGCACCCCTGAATCCCCCTGAATCGTTCGTGAAGTTCCTCAGTGGTCATGGAATTCTCCTCTCACATGTCGTGGACTGGCTTCAAACGCGGCTGGCTCCGAGGAAT
>CAVRXX010000028.1:0-102017 GCA_963725195.1 uncultured Alphaproteobacteria bacterium
CGCCTTCACCCGCACATAGTCCCCCGGCGCATCGCCGAGCGGCTTGAGCTTGCCGTCGCCCGGCTTGCGGGCGGGGACTTTTTCTGGCGCTTGCGCCGTCAGCCAGGCGAGCCAATCGGGCCACCATGAGCCAGGCGTCTCCTTGGCCTTCGCCACCCAGTCCTCGAACTTGCCTTGAGGAGGCCCGCCCGACCAGTACTGGTATTTCGGCTTGGTCGGCGGATTGACGACGCCGGCGATATGGCCCGATCCCGCCATCACGTAGCGCACCGGGCCGCCGAAGCATTTGGCGCCCGTGAACGCCGAGCGGGCAGGGGCGATGTGGTCTTCCTTGGTGGCCAGTTCATAGACCGGGATCGTCACTTGTCTGAGGTCGATCCTCCTGCCGCCCAGCTCCATCCGTCCGTTCGACAGATCGTTCTGCAAATAGCAGTGGCGCAAATAGAACTTATGGTTGGCGGCGGGCATGCGGGTCGAGTCCGAATTCCAGACAAGCAAGTCGAACGGCATCGGCTCTTTGCCCTTGAGATAATTGTTGACGTAATAGGACCAGATGAGGTCGTTCGGCCTCAGCATGTTGAAGGCGTTGGCCATGGCCGAGCCTTCCAGATAGCCGTGTTTGGCCATCCGCTCCTCGAGCGCCTTCAGTTGCTCGGCGTCGACGAACACCTTGAGATCGCCGGGATCGGCGAAGTCGATCTGGGTGGCGAAGAAGGTCGCGCTCGTGACGCGCCTGTCGCCGCCGGCGGCCATATACCCAAGCGTCCCCGCGAGCAGCGTGCCACCGACGCAATAGCCGATCGCAGCCAGCTCGCGCTCGCCCGTCGCCTGCTCGACGCAGTCGACGGCGGTGAGGATGCCCTCGCGCATATAGCTGTCGAAGTCCTTGTCGGCCTGGCGCTCGTCGGGATTGACCCAGGAGATGACGAACACCGTCAAGCCCTGCGCGACCGCCCAGCGGATGAACGACTTCTCGGGATTGAGGTCGAGGATGTAGAACTTGTTGATCCAGGGCGGCACGATGAGCAGCGGGCGCTTATAGACTTCGGGCGTGCTCGGCTCGTACTGGATGAGCTCCATCAGCTCGTTGCGGAAAATGACCTTGCCGGGAGTCGCCGCGAGGTTGACGCCGAGCTTGAACGCGCGCGCGTCCGACTGGCGAATGCGCAAGTTGCCGTGCCCGGCCTGGATGTCTTCGGCCAGCATCTTCAGGCCCCGCACCAGGTTCTCGCCGCTCTCCTCGAGCGTCGTGCGCAGAAGCTCCGGATTGGTGGCGAGGAAGTTCGACGGCGACAGCGCCGCCGTCACCTGCCGCAAATAGAACTGCGCCTTCTCGCGGTCGTGGGGATCGAGCTCGTCGGCGCGCTTGACCAGATCATCGGCCCAGCGCGCGGTCAGCACGTAAGCCTGCTTGATGAAGTCGAAATAGGGATTGTCGCGCCACGCGGCGTCGGCGAAGCGCTTGTCGCTTAAGTCGGGCGCGACGACCGGCGGCGTCTGTTCGCCCTGCAGGCGCTGCAGGGTCACAGCCCAGAGGTCGACGAACTGCTTGGTCAACGCCGTTTGCGCCATGAACGCCCGCTGGGGATCGGCCATGTAATATTCGGCCACCCGGCCGATGGAACGCACCATCTCGCCGATTTCGTCGGCGAGCGTGGCTCTTGATCTCGCCGCTCGCCCGCGGCTGCAAGTAGGCGGCAAGCACCTTGCCGCCCTGCTCGATCGCCTGCGCGATGTTGTGCGCAAGCGTCTCCACATCGGGCGCCGAGTGTGTGGCGCCCTCGTTGGCCGCTTGCGTGGGAGCAGCCGGCGGCAGGCGCAGCGTCCCGCGCTGGCTCCGGCGGCTGAGCGGGCGCCGCGGATTGAATGGGCTCGGGCGGAACGGGGGCGGTCTGGATCTCGGCGGGCTGTCGCCGCTCAGCCTGGCGCCGCTGAGGAGCCGATCGCTTTACCTTCAAAGGAGGCGCCGAGATATCGCGCTTTGGGGGCAACCGCCGCCTTGGGCGCCGCCGGCGGCTCGGTTCGCCGCTGAGCGCTTTTCGTGCGAGGCGCTTTGAGATCCGGAGGCGGCGCATCGATTTGCGCCTCCCGCTTGGCGCGGCTCGCGACAGGGCCTCTCGTCCCAGCCTTGGTTGGCTTCGACTTGGGGCGCGCCCTCGCCTTGGTCGGACTGGTCTTGGCCATGATTAGCGTTTCCTGTCGAATCCGGGCCATGAGGCCCGGTCCCGTTTTCGTCATAATAGGTCAGTACCCGTCCGCGAAGCCAACACGACTTTTCGGACGGAAAGATGGTTTGCACGATTTGTGCCGAAAACGCCGGACGCGGCCCGAGGAGGATCGCTCTAGCCGGGCTTCTCGCCCTTGCCACGCTCTTCGCCTCAGGGTCGAGCGTTTATGCGCAGCAGCAGGACAGCATCCTGAAGCAGGCGTTCAAGGTCCTTGGATTCGCCACCGACGTCGCACCGCCGCCGGATTTTGTCACTAAGACGCGACCGAGCGGCGATCTTAACTATATTCCGGTTTTCCAGCCGCCGCCTGAGCCGTCGCGACCGAGCTTGAAGAGTGACCAGCTCAAGGCGCTCAAGGGCGACCTCGACGGGGTCGAGAAGCGGGACGACACGCTGCGACAAGGCTTTGCGCCGGCCGCCAAGGCGTTGGCCGAACAGCAGGCGGCGCAAAAAAAGCCGAGTTCGAACGCCCCCGCCGCCCAGCAATAGCCGGCAGCCCGTTTGCCGCCTTCGGGCTACCGGTGCTACATGGCCCATGTCGGCGCAGTGGACCGACGAATCGGGATTTGACCCAAGGCCAGAAGCTGCGATGAGCGATTTTCACCGGGTGCGGCGTCTGCCGCCTTACGTCTTCGAGCAGGTCAATAAGCTCAAGGCCAAGGCCCGCGCCGCCGGCGCCGACATCGTCGATCTCGGCATGGGCAATCCTGACTTGCCCGCCCCCAAGCATGTGATCGACAAGCTCGTTGAAACGGTCGGGAAGCCGCGGACCGACCGCTATTCGGCCTCGAAAGGCATCGCCGGCCTGCGCCGCGCGCAAGCCGGCTATTACGCGCGCCGGTTCGGGGTCAAGCTCGATCCCGAGACGCAGGTGGTCGCCACGCTCGGCTCGAAGGAAGGCTTCGCCAACATGGCCCAGGCGATCACCGCGCCGGGCGATGTCGTCCTGGTCCCGAACCCTTCCTATCCGATCCACGCCTTCGGCTTCCTGATGGCCGGCGGCGTCATTCGCTCTGTGCCGGCGGAGCCTGGCCCCGAATTCTTCGTCGCGCTCGAGCGCGCGATCGCGCATTCGATTCCGAAGCCGATCGCCGTCGTGGTTTGCTATCCCTCGAACCCGACGGCGATGGTCGCCTCGCTCGACTTTTATAAGGACCTGGTGCTGTTCGCGAAGAAGCACGAGATTTTCGTGCTGTCCGACATCGCCTACGCCGAAGTCTATTTCGACGACGAGCCGCCGCCGTCCATCCTGCAGGCGCCCGGCGCCTTCGAGGTCGCGGTCGAGTTCACCTCGATGTCGAAGACCTTTTCGATGGCGGGCTGGCGGATGGGTTTCGCGGTCGGCAACGAGCGACTCCTGGCGGCGCTTGCGCGCGTGAAATCCTATCTCGACTACGGCGCCTATACCCCAATTCAGGTCGCCGCCGCCGCGGCGCTCAACGGCCCCGACGATTGCGTGCGCGAGATGCGCGCGACCTACAAGCGCAGGCGCGACGTGATGATCGAGAGCTTCGCCGCGGCCGGCTGGCCGATCGACAAGCCGAGCGCCTCGATGTTCGCCTGGACGCCGGTGCCCGAGCGCTTCCGCCATCTGGGCTCCCTCGAGTTCTCGAAGCTTTTGATCGAGAAGGCCGACGTCGCGGTCGCGCCGGGGGTCGGGTTCGGCGAGCACGGCGACGATTATGTGCGCCTCGCTCTGGTCGAGAACGAGCAACGCATCCGCCAGGCCGCCCGCGGCGTCCGACGCTTCTTCGAGACGGCCGACGCGACGCTGCACAATGTGGTGAAGCTCAAGAAGCAGGCGTGAAGACGACCGTTCTCACGCCGGAAGACGATGAAGGCGAGCTGAAAACCGAATTTCTTGAAGAGCCGCGTCGCCGTAACGAAGGGGCCGCGGCCGGCGGGAGGGTCGTGCCGATGGAAGCGCGTCCTAAGAAGAGTTAAGCGCCGGCGAGAGGTCCTCAGCTCAGTTCCAGCTCGTTGAGCCTCAGCGTGAACGCCTCCGCCGCGATGAGAGGGACGAGGCGATCGGAAGGGCCAAAGTCGCGCGCGTTGCGATAGCCGTCCGCCGCCGGCTCTCGGAATACCCGCGTCGTCAGTGCGAACCGCGTCGATGACCCAAAGCTCGCGAATGCCGAAGCTGGCGTAAAGCGCTGCCTTGCGGCCGATGTCGTATCGAAGCGAGGAGTCTGCGATTTCGACAACGAGCAGCACATTCGCGCCCGTCAGCCCTCGGAGGCCGCTCGTTCGTGGATAGACGACAACGTCGGGTTCGAGATAGGTGTCCTCGCTCAGGCGAAACGTCGTCTCTGGGGTCAGACGAACGTCGTCGGGCCGCACTCGATACCATCGATCGAGGAGAGCGGTCTTGACGACTTCGTGCTGGTTCCCCTTCGGCGACATCGGAACCAATTCCCCCCCGATCAGTTCGACGCGCTCGTCCTCCTCCATCACGCCTGCCGCGACCATCGCCTCCACTTCGGCGACCGTGAAGCGCCGGCGCGGCAGACCCTCGGCGGCCGAAGTGGTGAGCTTTGCGGCGGGAGGCATGCTCTTGTCTCCTGGTAGGCGCGCTACTTCCGCTTAAGGTCGGCCAGGCGCAACGCGAAGGCGTCCGGGGCAAATAGCGGGACGATCCGTTCCGCGGCGGTGCAGTCGCGCGTCTCGCGATAACCTTCGCCGGCGGGCTGGCGGAAGACCCGCGCGGTCAGCCTGACCGCGTCGATCACCCAGAGCTCGCGCACGCCGAAGCTAGCGTAAAGCTTGGCCTTGCGGCCCATGTCGTAGCGTTTGGACGAATCGGCGATCTCGACGACGAGCAGCACATTCTGGCCTCTGAGGTCCTTCGGCTCCAGGCTGCTCGGATAAACCACGACGTCCGGCTCGAGATAGGTGTCCTCGCTGAGGCGGAACGTCGTCTCGGGCGTCAATTCGACTTCGGCGGTGGCCGCTCGGAACCATCGGCGGAGCAAGGCGGTCTTCACAACTTCGTGGTGGTTTCCCTTTGGCGACATCGGGACCAATTCCCCCCCGATCAGCTCGACGCGCTCGTCCTCTTCCATTACCCCTGCGGCGACCATCGCCTCTACTTCGGCGACTGTGAAGCGCCGGCGCGGCAGGCCCTCTGCTGCCGAAGTGACCCGGGCGGCCGATCCCATGGTTCCAACGCTCCTCTTTCACCGACGACGAAGCCGCGCTCTCGAGCGATTAGTCTAGCACAGCAGCAAAAGTGCGTCTCACGGGCTGGTTGCCACCACGGGACCTTGCGGGCGCTTTGCGCCTGGCGATAAATCTGGCCGGTGAAAGTCCCCGCATCCAACATCGAAATTCGGCCCGCGGTCCTTAAGGACGCCGCGGGAATTCGCGCGCTGACGCGGGCAGCCTACGCCAAATGGGTCCCGCTGATCGGGCGGGAGCCGCTTCCTATGCAGGCCGACTATGAGCGCGCGGTCGCCGAGCACACAATCGATCTTCTGATCGTCGACGGCTCCCTTGCCGGCCTCGTCGAGACGATTCCGCGACCGGATCATCTGTGGATCGAGAACGTCGCGGTCGCGCCCGAGCAACAGGGCAGGGGCTTTGGGCGCCTCTTGCTCGACCATGTCGAGCGTCGCGCCCTTCAGTCCGGACGCACGCAAATTCGCCTGCTGACCAATCAGGCGTTCGCGGCCAATCTCGAATTCTACGCCAAGCGCGGTTACTGTGTAGACCGTACCGGGCCATTTCGAGGCGGAACGACGGTGCATATGAGTAAACGGATCGAGCCACCCGGGGCCCGCGCAAGCGCTACAGCGCCAGCCGGCTCGGCGGCTTGACTGCCTGCGCGGACAGTTCCACGATTGCAAACATGAAAACCGCGCCGCGAAAATTCGAGCTGACGGCGGACATCCTGCTCCGGGCCTATTCGATCGGCGTCTTTCCGATGGCCGAGAGTCGCGACGCCAAGGACTTGTTCTGGGTCGAGCCGCAGGAGCGCGGAATCTTCCCCCTCGACGGGCTCATCGTCTCGCGCAGCCTTGCCAAGACGGTGCGGTCGGACCGATTCCGGGTGGTCGCCGACCGTGCGTTCGAAACGGTCGTGCGCGCCTGCGCCGAGCGTGAGAAGACCTGGATCAACGACGAGATCGTGCGGCTCTATGGCGAATTGTTCGCCGCCGGCCATGCGCATTCGCTTGAGGCCTATGAGGGCGACACCCTGGTCGGCGGCCTTTACGGGGTGAGCCTGCGCGGCGCTTTTTTCGGCGAAAGCATGTTTCACCGCGTCCGCGACGCCTCGAAGGTTGCGCTTGTGCATCTGTTCGCGCGCCTTCGGACCGGCGGGTTCCGATTGCTCGACGCGCAATTCTCGACCGAGCACTTGGCGAGCCTCGGCGCGATCGAGATTCCGCGCGATGCGTTCAGGCTCCGGCTCGCGGAAGCGCTGGACATGCAGGCGAATTTCGGGGCTTGGCCGGCTGAGATCGCAATGAACGGCGCCGAGGCGCTTCGTCGGGCGCGCGGCGACGGCACGGAAGTTGCGACACGGGATTCACCGAGACGGAGCGTCGTTCGAGCCTGACGACGCCAGCGACGAGGTTTAGGCAGGCATGGCGGCGTTCGACGAGATGGGCATTGCCTCCGGCGAGACGAGGCCGCTCTATCGCCAAGTCGCTCGCTGGCTCGATGAAACCCCGCCCGAATTGCTCGCGTCCCGCCGCGCGCAGGCCGAATACATGTTCCGGCGCATCGGCATCACCTTCGGCGTCTATGGCGACAAGGACGCGGCCGAGCGGCTGATCCCCTTCGACATCGTCCCGCGTCTGATCTCGCGGGCGGAATGGCGCAAGCTCGAGGCCGGCCTCACGCAACGCGCCCGGGCCCTCAACCTGTTCCTCAAGGATGTCTACGGAAAGCGCGCCATTCTCAAGGAATTGATCATTCCGCCCGAATTGATTGTGCGTAATCCCTTCTATCGGCCGGAAATGATCGGCCAGCGCGCGCCCCACGACGTCTGGGTGCACATCGCCGGGATCGACATCGTGCGGGTGGACAAGGAGGAATTCTACGTCCTCGAAGACAACGCGCGCACGCCGTCGGGCGTCTCCTATATGCTGGAAAATCGCGAAGTGACGATGCGGCTCCTGCCCGACCTGTTCGCGCGCCATAGCGTCGCGCCGGTTGACGACTATCCCGACCAGTTGCTCGCCTGCCTGCGCTCGGTCGCGCCGCGGCCGAGCGGCGGCGAGGCGACGATCGTGATCCTGACCCCGGGCGCGTTCAATTCCGCCTATTACGAGCACTCGTTCCTCGCCGACAAGCTCGGGGTGGAGCTGGTCGAGGGCCGCGACCTGTTTGTCGAGGATGATCAGGTTTTCATGCGCACCACGCTGGGGCCGCGCCGGGTGGATGTCATTTATCGGCGGCTCGACGATGATTTTCTCGATCCCCTGGTCTTCAATCCCGCTTCTGTCCTGGGCGTGCCCGGACTGGTCGGCGCCTATTTGGCTGGCAATGTGACGATCGCAAATGCAATCGGGACCGGAATCGCCGACGACAAGGCGATTTACTGCTATATACCGGACCTCATCCGCTTCTATCTTTCCGAGGAGCCGCTGCTCAAGAACGTGCCGACTTACCGCTGCAGAGAGCCGAGCTCGCTCAAATATGTGATGGAGCGGCTCGATCAGCTGGTGGTCAAGGAGGTCAACGGCTCGGGCGGCTACGGCATGCTGGTTGGCCCGCATGCGACCGCGGCGCAACGCGAGCAGTTCGGCGCCAAGATCCTGGCCGATCCCAGCAATTACATCGCCCAGCCGACCTTGGCTTTGTCCACCTGTCCGGCCTCGTTCGAGAGCGGCGTGTCGGCGCGCCACGTGGACTTGCGGCCGTTCGTCCTCTCCGGGGCGGATGAGGTGCGGATCGTGCCCGGCGGCCTGACCCGCGTCGCGCTGAAGGAGGGGTCGCTGGTCGTCAACTCGAGCCAGGGCGGCGGCACCAAGGACACCTGGATCGTCGACGGTCCGGAAAGCTCGGCCTGACGCCCATGCTCGCGCGCACCGCTGACAATCTGTTCTGGCTCGCCCGCTCGATGGAACGGGCTGATTTTATCGCCCGCACCATCGAGGCGACGCTGAGGCTCGAATATCTCCCGAAGACCGACAGCGAACAGGTCGGCGAGTGGGAGGGCGCGCTCAACGCCGCGGGCGCCCATGAGAGCTTCGTGGAGAAGCATGGCGAGTTGAGCGAAGAGGCCGCCATAGAATACTTGACCTTCGACCTCGCCAACGCCTCCTCGATCCGCAACTGCCTGGAGAACGCGCGCGCCGCCGGGCGCGCCGTGCGCACTGCGCTGACCGCTGAGACCTGGACGGCGATCAACGACGCGTGGCTCGAGCTCAAGCGGTTCGAGACCAGCCGGCGCGTCAATCGCACGCTTGGCCGTGAGGAGCTGATGCGCTTTCTCGACTATGTGAAGAAGGCCTCGCTCGATTTCGACGGTTCCTGCTATCGCACGATGCTGCGCAACGACGCATATTGGTTCAATCGCCTCGGCATCTTCGTCGAGCGGGCCGATAACACGGCGCGCCTACTCGACGTGAAATATCACTTGCTCTTGCCCTCGACGGAAACGGTCGGCGGGCCGCTCGATTACTTCCAGTGGGTGGCGATCCTGCGCGCGGTTTCGGCCGCCACCGCCTACCACTGGGTCTATCGCGATCGGGTGAAGCCGTGGCTGATCGCCGACCTTCTCATCCTGAAGCTGGCGATGCCCCGCTCGCTTATCTCCTGCTACGAGAGCATCGACCGCGCGCTCGACGCGCTCGCTCGCGACGACGGGCGCAGCGGCCTGGCTCAGCGCCAGGCGCGGGCGATGTACGCCAAGCTTGAGCGTTCGAGCATGACCGAGATTTTCCAGGGCGGACTGCACGAGTTCATCACCGAGTTCATCGAGGACAACGCGCGCCTCTCGAACACGATCTCCGACCAATATCTCTTCAACTAAGATAAGGCGGCGCGGATCCAACCATGCGGATCAGGGTTTCGCACCAGATCGTCCACCGCTTCTCCCCGCCGGCTCGCACGGTCAATCAGATCCTGAGGCTGACGCCGCTCTCGTTCGACAGCCAATATGTGCTGCGCTGGCGCCTCGACGTCGACGCCGACGGCGCGTTGCGCGAAACCGAGGACGCGCACGGAAACGTTCTCACCTCCTACTCCCATTATGGGCCCATCGAGCGGGTGACGATCTCGGCTTCTGGCGAGGTCGAGACGGGCGACGCAGCGGGCGTGGTCAAGGGCGCGGCGGAAAGGCTGCCGGCGGAGATGTACTTGCGCGAAAGTCCGCTCGCTCACGCCAATGCGGCGCTGCGGGGCTTCGCCGCCGAGGCGATGCAAGGCGCCGCCGACCCGCTCGATTCGATGCATCGCCTGATGGCCGCGCTGCACACGACCATCGCTCGTCAGCCCGACGAGACCGACGCCGCTGGCTCCGCGATCGAGGCCTTCGCGCTGCGACGGGGACACGGGCGCGACTTCGCTCATATCTTCATCGCCTGCGCGCGCTGGCGGGGGATTCCGGCGCGCTTCGTCTCTGGTTATCGCGTCGCCGATGAGTGGGGGCAGGCGGGCGCGCACGAATGGGCCGAGGCCTTTGTTCCGGATTTCGGCTGGGTCGCCTTCGATGCGAGCGCCCCCATCTGTCCGGACGATCGCTATGTTCGCGTCGCCATCGGCTTCGACGGCCAGGACGCCGCAATGATCCGCTCGGCCCATCGTGGCGGGGATGAGAAGGTTGAAACCGCTATCCAGGTCGAGCAGGCGCGCGCGCAGAGCCAGGCTTAGCCGCGATCCGCTCCGCGCGGCTCGGCAGGCGACCGTTTGGCTCGCAATCTGCCCATGCGGTTGCTTCGCTTATAGGCCCCCTTGAAAAGACGGCGCCTTTGGTTGATTCATCAATTCTATAATGGTAATAACCCCTGCGGAAGCCAACTCTGTTGGGCGAGTTCGTTACGGGAGGTTCAGAAGCGTTGCATCGTCACGGTGGTATTTCGGTCTGCGCGTCGGGAGGCGATGCGTGAATTCCTTCCCAAGAACCTTGATTGTCGCTCTCTTGACCTTCGTGAGCGGACTGTTCGGCTTCGTCCTCCAATGGCTGTTGCCGGTTCAGGATATCCTGGACGCCAAGGGCATGATCGGCTCGATCATCGGGCTCGTGACCTTGCTGCTGGCTCTGGTGCTCGGCCTGCTCGTATGGACGAGCTATGGCGTCTACACCAACCAGAACACCGAGTTGCAGTCGCTCGGGCCGATGATCCTGAGGCTCGACTTCACCCTTGAGCAATATGGGCCGGAAGCGAGTCGCGGACGCGATTTATTGCGAGCGGCGGTCGTGCGCGCGCGCGACCGATTCTGGGGCGGTCTCGCCAACGGCGTGTCGCCTTATGCCCAGCTGCGGGCGGATCTGCATGATATAATGAGTTTTTTCGCCAGCCTTGAGCCTGTGACCGAGCAACAGAAGCAGCTCATCATGACCGCCATGCCCAATTTCATGCAAGTGGTGGAGAAGACTTTGCTGATGACCCGGCAATTGGCCAATCCTGTGCCAAAACTTCTCCTTTACGTCGTCATCGGATGGTCGGCCCTCTTGTTCATGAGCTTGGGATTGCTGGGCACGTTCAACGCGCTCAGCGTCGCCATCGCTGCGCTGGGCTCGGCCGCGGTCGCGAGTGCGGTTTTTCTGATTCTTGAATTCAGCCAACCTTATTCGGGCCTGTTCCGCATCTCGCCCGTGGGGGTCGACAGTTTGATCTCGGCGCTCGGCCGTTGAAGCTGGCGCCGATCGCCTGCGACGCTGTTCCGGGCCGGCAAAGACCGGCGCCGCGCGAGGGGAGGTTGAGGCATGTATCCAGGGCTGCATGCCGAAGCGCGCGCCGACCAGCCAGCCGTTATCATGGCGGAGTCCGGCGAGACGATCACCTATCGTGAGCTCGAGGCGCGCAGCAATCGTCTGGCTCATCTTCTGCGCGCGGTCGGGCTCAAGCGCCTCGACCACTACGCCATCTTCATGGAGAACCACCCGCGCTATGTCGAGTGCTGCGCCGCGGGCGAGCGAGCGGGGCTCTACTACACTGCCGTCAATTCGTTTCTCACGGCAAGCGAGCTCGCCTACATCGTCAACAACAGCCTCTCCAGGGTGCTCATCACCTCGCAGGCGAAGCGGGAGATCGCGCTGGCGGCGCTCGCCGAATGTCCTGCGGTCGAACTCTGCCTCATCGTCGACGGTCCCGGCGAAGGGTCGCGCGTGCGCAATTTCAGCGAGGCGACGGCTGAATTTCCCTTAACCCCGATCGCCGACGAGCGGCTCGGTGGAGGCGATGCTCTATTCGTCGGGCACGACCGGTCGCCCGAAGGGCGTGCTCCGGCCTCTGCCCGATCAGCCGCCAGCGCAAATGTCGAACCTCCTTGCCGCGGTTTCGCAATTGGCGGCTTTCGCGAGGGACAGATCTATCTCTCCCCTGCGCCTCTCTATCACGCGGCCCCATTGACCGGCGTCTATGGAACGATTCGCTTCGGCGGGACGGTCGTCGTCATGGAGCGTTTCGACCCGGAACGATTTCCTGGAGCTCGTCGAGAAACACCGCGTCACCCATACGCAGCTTGTGCCGACGATGTTCTCACGGATGCTGAAGCTGCCCGAAGACACGCGTCGGGCTTATGACCTCTCCTCGCTCGAGATCGTCCTCCACGCCGCCGCGCCTTGTCCGGTGCCGGTCAAACAGGCGATGATCGATTGGTGGGGGCCGATCATCCTCGAATATTACGGGGCCACCGAAGGGCTCGGCTTTACCTTGTGCGACAGCGCCGAATGGCTCGCGCATCCGGGCACGATCGGAAAGGCGGTTTTCGGCGAGCTTCACGTTCTTGACGAGGCGATGCGCGAGGTTCCCACCGGCGAAACCGGCAAGCTCTGGTTCAAGACCGCTGCTCCTTTCGAATATTTCAACGATCCAGAGAAGACTGCGGAGGCGAACTCGCCCGACCGCACGATGAGCACGGTCGGCGACGTCGGCTATGTGGACGAGGAGGGCTACGTCTATCTCACCGACCGGGCGGCGTTCATGATCATCTCGGGCGGCGTCAACATCTATCCGCAGGAATGCGAGAACCTGCTCGTCACCCATCCGAAGGTCGCGGACGCCGCAGTCTTCGGTGTCCCGAACGAGGAGATGGGCGAGGAAGTGAAGGCGGTCGTGCAGCTCATGCCGGGCTTCGCGCCGGCGATCGAGATGGAGGCCGAGCTGATCGCATTCTGCCGCGACCATCTCGCCCATCACAAATGCCCGCGCTCGATCGATTTCGAGGCGGAGCTCCCGCGCCTGCCGACCGGCAAGCTCTACAAGGCGCCTTTACGTGAGCGTTACTGGAAGGGCCACAAGAGCCGGATCGTGTGAGAGGGCTCTTGCGCCGGCCTCGCTACGGCGCCGGCGCGAAAGCGGCCAGCACGTTGCCAGGCCTTCCGCCGAAGAGGCCGTAGCCCGCGTTGACGAAAATCAAGCCGCTCGCGACCGTCGGCCCGCAAAGTCTAGCGAGCCTCCTCTCGCCTCGACGCCATTGACCGCGACGAAGGGCCTCGCCATGTCATAGTCCCACAGGACTTGGCCATCGGCGGCGGAATAGGCCCGGATGTGGCCGTCGACCGAGCCCGACAGCACGAAGTCCGAAGTCGCGGTGACAGCGGCCGATTGCGCGGGGCTACAATTCGGCCGGTCGGCGCACGCATTCGCCGACGGCGCGCTCCACAGAACCGCGCCGTCGGCGGCGGCGAGCGCGAAGAGCCCGCCCCCTGCCGTCTGATCGAGTCTGGGGTGCTTGTCTGAAACCGCCGCAAACACCGCTTTCCCGTTCGTCGCAGTCCCCCACTCGACGCCGCCGAGCCGACCTCCAATGCCGACGCGGCGCTGCCATACGACACGGCCCCCGTCATCCGGATCGAGCGCCCAGACGATGCCGGACTTCTGGCCGATGGTCAGCACGCGCTTTTCCCCGTCGAGCGCGATCAGGTCGGCGGACGAGCCAAGATCGTAGTCCGGCCCCTCCGGTTCTGGGCAGTTGATCTTGCCGGCAGAGCCGCAGGCGTCGTTCCACACATCGCCGGCCAATAACTGTCGCGACCAGACGAGCTTGCCGTCGTCGAGCCTGAGCGCCAGAACGGCGTCGCTCGTATTGGTCGCCGGAGCTGAGTGGTTGTCGCCGGTCCCGACATAGAGAAGCCGCTTCTTGGCGTCGATCGTCGGCGCCGACCACACCGATGCGCCGGAGGGACCATAAAGCTGCGTGCCGATCGCATTGCGGCCTTGCGGCGTCGCCTCCGGGGTCATGTACGTCGTCCAGACGACGCCGCCGGTCGCCGCGTCGAGCGCTGCCACCGCCCCTCTGCCTTTGCAGCATTCGTATTCGGGATTGACGGCCCGGGTCTCGTCGGTGACCGCAATGGGGACATAGAGCCTGTTCTCGAACAAGACTGGCGCGCCGGTGATCTGCGTCGCCGCTTCATCGTCCGGCGTCGTCTTCCAGACCGTTTCGCCGGTCCCGGCGTCGACGGAATAGACGTGGCCGCGGCGATCGGCGAATAGGGCGACCATCCGGCCGGCTAAGCGCGCGACGGTGATCGCGGTCCTTACGCCCGTGGTCGCCCGATAGTCCCAATAATAGCAGCCGGTCTTTTGATCGAGCGCGTAGACATGGCCGTTCTGGCCGCCGATGAACACGCGGCCCACCGCCACCGTGGGCTGACCGAACATCATCACCGCGCCCGGCACGCCGAACGCCCATTTGAGCTCGAGCCGGGGAAGATCCGCGACGGCGAGGCCCGGCGCGGGCTGGAACCGCCAGTTTTCTACATTCGCGCCCCAACCGTTGAACGACGGCTGGTCGAGTGATGGTGGCGGCGCGGCGGCGGCGCATTTGCCGGCCATCGGCGCCTCGGCGCCGACCTCGCGGCCCGTCAGATACTCGGCCAGCGCCACCCGCTCCTCGGACGTCAGCGCCGAGCCCTGTGCTTTCATCAGGCCATAGGTGAGGGAATCGACAATGAAGCTCGGTGACATCGCGCTTAAGGACGCGCGAGTGGGCGCACGGGTCGTGGGGATGGCGTGGCAGGCTGCGCAGTGTTGCTCGAACAGCGCGCCTTGCGCGCTCGCGTCCGAGGCTTGCGCCTCCGCCGGGCTCGGCCGCAGCGCGAAGCCAAGGACCGCCGCCGCGAGGAGCAAAAGCTGACCTCGGGGTTTCCCTCGCATTTCGGACCTCGGCCCATCACGGAGGACGCGAAGCCTGATGAGCACCATCCGCGCTGTCAATCGCGTCCGGCTTAGCGCCTCATGTCGGTCAACGCGTCGCGCATCGAGGCGCTGGTTCATCGTTCCGCGCCTTGGTCGGGTAACGGCGGCGAAAGGGTCAGGCCGCGTCGCGGGGAAACTGCGTCTGCGCGATGTGGCTGTAGGTGTGGCCTCCCGCCAGGAGCTCGCCATGCCGCCCGCGCTCGACGATGCGGCCGCGGTCGAGGACGCAGATTTCGTCGGCTTGCACCACCGTCGACAGCCGGTGGGCGATGACGATTGTCGTGCGCCCTTCGCATAAGGTGCGCAGCGCCTTCTGAATCGCCTGCTCCGATTCGGAATCGAGCGCGGAAGTCGCTTCGTCCAGAAGGATGATCGGCGCGTCCTTAAGGAAGGCGCGGGCGATAGCGATGCGCTGACGCTGTCCACCGGAGAGCTGCATGCCGTGCTCGCCGCAGGGCGAGTCATAGCCTTGCTCGAAGCTCATGATGAAATCGTGCGCATAAGCCGCCTGCGCGGCGGCAACGATCTCGTCCTCGCTCGCGCCCGGCCGGCCCATCGCGATATTGTCGCGCACCGAACCTTTGAACAGGAAATTCTCCTGCGCGACATAACCGATCTGCTGGCGCAGCGACGTGAGGCTGACCGTCGCGATGTCCTGGCCATCGCATAGGATCTCACCCGACCCGATTCCATAGAGGCGCAGGATCAGGTTCATCACCGTCGATTTGCCGCCGCCCGAGCGACCGACCAACGCCGTCGTCTTGCCCGCTTCAGCAACGAAGCTAATCGAGTGCAGGACTGGCTCCCCGGGCCGGTAGCCGAACACCACGTCGCGAAATTCGATTCTGCCGTTGGTGACCTTAAGCTCAGGCGCCCGAGGCGCGTCCTCCTCATAGTCGCGCTCGTCGAGGAAGTCATAGAGCATGGCGACGCCGAACAGCGAAGCCGATAGGTCGACATGCAATCGGGCCACGCGCTTCATCGGCTCATAGAGCATGATCACCGAAGTGATGAACGAAAACAGGCTCCCGGGTGGATTGCCGCGGATGATCACGGTGTATCCCGAGTAGAGCACCACGGCGGCGATAGCGAAGCCGCCCAGGCTCTCCATGATGGGGCTCGTGCGGGAGCTCACGCGGGCGAGCTTGTTGGCCGCCTTTCGGAAGCCTTCGATCGCGGCGGCTTGCCGGTCGCGCATGAAATTTTCGAGCGTGAACGCCTTGACGATGCGGATGCCCTGCGCGGTCTCCTGCATCGATTCCATCATCTGTGCGGCGCCCTGGAACTCGTTCGCCATGATCTTACGCACCCGGACGCCGATCCTGCGGACTCCGAACACGGCGAGCGGAACCAACATCAACGCCAGGAACGAAAGCAGAGGATCCTGCGACACCATGACGATGACGAGCCCGACGATCGTCAGGGCGTCGCGAGAGAATGTCGTGATAAGAAGGTTGAGCA
This sequence comes from uncultured Alphaproteobacteria bacterium, assembly GCA_963725195.1. Taxonomy (GTDB): domain Bacteria; phylum Pseudomonadota; class Alphaproteobacteria; order Rhizobiales; family Beijerinckiaceae; genus Roseiarcus. The sequence goes on from CAVRXX010000028.1 coordinate 16,007, forward strand.
CGGTGGTCGCCGATTGGGCGATGAAGGCCTGACGGGCGATGAATATCGACGAATGCGACTGGCCGTAATAGCTGACCTTCATCCGCAGCATCTGGTCGAACATGCGCTTCTGGACGTCAGCGACAATGCTGTTGCCGACCTGCGAAAGGACGACTTGCTGTCCGTAGGTGGCCAGGCCCTTGACCGTGTAAATGACCACGATTGCCGCTGTGATTTCCCACACGGCCGCGAGACGTCGCCCGACAAAGACCTCGTTGATGATCTTGCCGATGATCCACGCTGACAGCGACGTGGTGAGGGCGATCAGGCCCATCATTGCGAAGCCGAAAACATAACCTTTCCAGTGCTTCGCGCCCTCATCGGTCAGGAGCCGGCGCAGGATCGCGTTCGAGGGCGAGTTGAGGAGAGAGAGCACTCGCTCACGGGCTTGACGCCAAACCGACAATTGCTTCAGTCCCTCGCCCCGGCCAATCGCCGACCCGCATTGATAAATCGCTGCCGGCGAATCCCGCCCGAGCGGCGTTTCCATATCATCGGCGGCGAGATTAAGGAAATCGTTAGCTGCTGCGGGTTCGTCTGTCTTCGGGAAACCAAAATTGGCAGGCCGAACTCGTTCGGCTTGGGAATGACTAGCGCCCGAGCTTCGCGCGCTCGCGCCTCACGAAGCGATGGCGGGTTGCCTCTTCGGCGCGCCGTAGGTGTCCGGGATCTTGTCGGCGAAGAACATGACCAATTCATCGTTCTCCGGCTCCTCGATCGAGACCGGGCGCGTCGCGTCGTCGACGTAAGTCTTGCTGGCGCGATCCTCGACGACCCGCTTTTTGATCCTGTGATAGCGCCACCCGACGGTCAGCCATTGCGCGACCACGGACACGAACTCGACCGCCCGAACGGGATAGAAGATCAGCGGATTGACGATCGGCATCCCGTGCCGCCGGGTCGTCCTCACCTTTCGGCGGACGATGCCGCATTGCAGCGGGTGGACGCCCTCGATCCGCGCGGCGGAGGAGAAGGCCGTCATCACGTCGGCAATCTTGTTCATCCTCAAGCCCGTTGCGGCGGCGCGCTTGAGCACCGTCTCGACATGCTCGTCGGTGTAGTACCGCTTCCAGGCGTCGCGATACGTTTGGTTCCACTCTTCGCCTGACATCAGAGGATGTCCGGTGCAGACATGCTCGACGTCGTATTTGTTCATGTCCGGGTCCATTGGGACCCCTTTGAGGTAAAGATTCTTGTGATCCTCGGAGCCGGGAAGGGGGGTCAGGCAAAAGAATTCGAGGATGTCGAGCGGCAGCTCCTTCTTGATGATGTCGATGTCGCGCAAGACGGATTCGCGCGTATCGGTCGGAAAACCGATGATGAAGCCCGCCCAGGTCATCACCTTGTGCTTTCGCCACGCCTGCAGCATGAGCCGGTATTCCCAGATCTTGTTCTGCCGCTTTTTCGCGCCCTGGAGCGATTGAGGATTGATGCTCTCGAGCCCGATGAACACCTGGTTGCAGCCGGCCCGCGCCGCCTTCTCGATAAAGCCGGGGATCTTGTGGCAGAGCGTGTCGACCTGAAGGATCAGCTTGATCGGAATGCCCTTGTTGGTTCTCAGATCGATCAGCCGGTCTAGGATCGCCTCCCAGTTGCGGTTGCGGGCGAAATTGTCGTCGGTGACGAAATAGTGGTTGATGCCCTGGGCGTAGTTGGCGCGCACGATTGCTTCGACGTCATCGGCGCTGCGATAGCGCGACTTGCGGCCCTGTACATTGATGATGGTGCAGAAGCTGCACTGGAAGGGGCAGCCGCGACCGGCGTCGAAGCACGCGTGATGGCCGACGATCCGTCCGACCACTTCCTTGGGCAACACCGGGATCGCGGCCGCCTCCATACCGGGCATGTCGTTCAGGTAATTGTAGATCGGCTTCGCCCGGCCGGCGTCGATGTCGCGGATGAAATCGGCCATCCGCCCCTCGCCCTCGCCGGCGTACAGGATGACGCCCAACGCCTGCGCCTCTTTCAAGTCCGCCGGGAGTTCCGGAAGCATCGATAGGCAGCCCGAAACATGAAATCCGCCGATTGCGACGGTTAAGCCTTCCGCCCTGAACTCGCGCGCAAGATCAAGCGCGCGCGGGAACTGGTTCGACTGAACGCCGACCAGCCCGACAAATCCGCCGCCCGCCGCTTTTATCCGGCGCGCCACCGCTTTGGCGTTGATGACCGTGTTGCACTCGTCGCAGGCTTCGATCTCGATCTCGACGTCAGAGCCGAGAGCCTTCTCCTCACCGCAAGCGGCCAGGAGGCCGTAGACGCTGGCAAGGCTGTTCGAAGGAATGGTGGAGAGGCGCCACTGAATGACGTAGCCGTCGTCGTCGTAGTGCGACGGCTTGATCAGAACAATCCTGAACGTCCGCTTCCCCATGGTGCGCTCTTTGATCCCGGCGCAAGACGGGCGCCGATCAGTGCGGCCCATTGCGCCTTGAAAGACGGCTCCCTCTTCTTGGGAGCCGGAGCATATTACCTGTTTTGATCGGGCGGTCTAGAAATGGATCCAAAATTGCCATCATTTGTCCCCAGACGCTGGGGAGAGGTCAAGCCTTAGCGCCACCGTTTCGCTTTCGGCCGCCCTGACTTTCCTCAACCGCCGCATGATATTTGCGCCTTATGTCGGCAAGGTTGACCGCCGGCGCCGGGACAGCGAGCTTGAGATCGGCCATGGAATCCGCGATGATCTGCGACACCGCAAGATTGCGAAACCACTTGTGGTTTGAAGGGATTATGTACCAGGGCGCCTGATCCGTGCTGGTCGCGCGGATCGCATCCTCGTAGGCGTCGACGTAGTCATCCCACAATTCACGCTCCGAATAGTCAAATTCGCTGATCTTCCAATTGCGCTCTGGGTCATCCAGGCGTTGGGCGAAACGCGCGAGCTGCTCTTCCTTGCTGATATGGAGGAAGAATTTGAGGATCGTGGTCTTCTTTTCGGTGAGCAAAGCCTCGAAATCGCGAATATGTCCGTAGCGCTCCGTCCAGGTCGCTTTGTTGATGAGCTTGTGGACCCGGGTGACCAGCACGTCTTCGTAGTGGGAGCGGTTGAAGATCGCGATCTCCCCGTTTGCGGGCGCGTGGGGATGGACCCGCCACAGAAAGTCGTGCGCCAATTCGACTGGAGTCGGCTGATTGTATCGTGCGACGCGCACGCCCTGCGGGTTGACGCCGCTGAACACGTGCTTGATCGTGCCGTCCTTGCCGCCGGCGTCCATGGCCTGCAACACGATGAGGACCGAATGTTTGTGCTCCGCGTAGAGCAGGGTCTGCTGGCGGGCGAGCTTCTTGAGGTAGCTCTCCGTATCCTTCTTCGCTTCGGCCTCGGATGCGGGCTCGGCCTTGTAGGCCGGATCAAGCTTGTTCAGCTTGAGCTTCTGGCCTGGTTTCACCCGGAACTGCTTGAGGTAGTCCAAGCCTTCGAGCCTCCTCACGCCGGCGTCGAATCGACGGCGGGGTCCATTGTGATGGAAAAATGACGGTCGGATCAACTTTGTCGCCTTCAGGATGGATTCGGATCGCCCGATGAACATCACGGTCATCGGAGCCGGCGCGATCGGCGGCCACATCGCGGCCAAGCTCGCCGCGGCCGGCGAGAGCGTGAAGGTCGTGGCGCGGGGAGAGCATCTGAAGGCCATCCGCGAGCGGGGGCTCAAGCTCATCGAGAATGGCCAAGAGGCGGTCGCGCGCGTCGAGGCGACGGATCGCATCGCCGAGGCTGGCGGCGCGGACCTCATCGTGCTCGGGGTCAAGGCCCACCAACTCGCGCCGATCGCAGCCGAGGTCGCCTCGATCGCGACGCCTTCGACCACGCTCATGACGACGCAAAACGGCATACCCTGGTGGTATTTCTTCAAGCATGGCGGGGCTCATGAAGGCGTTACGCTGGAGAGCGTCGATCCGGGCGGCGTGATCGCTCGCCATCTGCCCATCGACGCCGTGGTCGCCGCCATCAGCTACCAGGCGGCGGAGATCGAAAGCCCGGGCGTCATTCGGCATATCGAAGGACACCGCCTGCCGGTCGCGGAGATTGATGGGCAAAAGACCGCGCGCATCGCGGCGCTGTCCGAGCTTTTTACGAAAGCAGGCTTCAAGTCGCCGGCGCTGAGCGACGTGCGCGCCGAAATCTGGACGAAGCTCTGGGGCAATCTGACCTTCAATCCTGTGAGCGCGCTCTCCCATGCGACGCTCGAGGACATCTGCCGCTTCGGGCCGACCCGCGCGCTCGCCGCGGCGATGATGGGCGAAGCGCAAACGATCGGCGAAGCGGTAGGCGTTCGTTTCCGGCTCAGCATCGAAAAGCGCATCGCCGGCGCCGAGAGCATCGGCGCGCACAAGACCTCGATGCTGCAGGATATCGAGCATGGCCGCGCGACAGAGATCGACGCGCTTTTGGGCTCGGTGATCGAACTCGGTCGGCTCGTCAATGTCCCGACCCCGCATCTTGACGCGGTCTATGCGGTGACGAAGCTTTTGGGCGAGATGGTCGCTCGCAGCGGCAGCGGACTGTCGCTGACGCGCCAGTAGCGCATTTGGGGTTGAGAAGGACATGAGCGCGGATCGCACCTTGAGAGGGCTCATCGCAGGCGGCCACGACGACGCGGTCGCCATCGCCGCGCACGGTGGCCCGCCGCTGACCTACGCGGGCTTGCGCGCGCTCATCGATCGCTCGGTTCGTTCGCTGAATGAGCTCGGAATCGGCCGCGGCGATCGGGTCGCAATCGTCTTGCCGAACGGACCCGAGATGGCGACGGCGTTTCTCTCCGTCGCCTCCGCCGTGGCCTCGGCGCCGCTCAATCCCGCCTATAAGCAGGACGAGTTCGAGTTCTACCTCGAGGATCTCAAGGCAAAGGCGCTGATCGTCGAAGCGGGGAGCGAGACGCCCGCGCTTCGCGCCGCGGAGAAGCTCGGCGTCGCGCTCATTGCGCTTGCTCCCGAACCGCAAGCGGGGGCGGGCGCTTTCCGGCTGTCGGGCTCGGTGGCGAGCGCCGCGGCGAGGTCTGGCCCCGCCGAACCGGGTGACGTCGCCCTCATTCTGCACACCTCCGGCACCACCTCGCGGCCGAAAATCGTGCCGCTCGCCCATGCCAACATCTGGACCTCGGCCCGCAACATCGCGACCACGCTCGAGCTTTCGGCCAGCGACCGCGCGCTCAACGTGATGCCCTTGTTCCACATCCACGGGCTGATCGCCGGTCTCTCCGCGCCGCTCTCGCGCGGCGGCTCGGTCTTTTGCACGCCCGGGTTCAACGCGCTCAAGTTCTTTGCCGAGATGGAGGAGGCCAAGCCCACCTGGTACACCGCCGTGCCGACCATGCATCAGACAGTTCTCACGCGCGCCGGGCGCCACAAGGATGTCGTCGCCCGACATCCGCTGCGCTTCGTGCGCTCCTCGTCGGCGTCGCTGCCGCCCACCGTCATCGGCGAATTGGAGGCGGCTTTCAAATGCCCCGTTATCGAAGCTTACGGCATGACCGAGGCGACGCATCAGATGGCGTCCAATCCGCTCAACGGAATCCGCAAACCCGGTTCCGTCGGGCTCGCCGCCGGTCCCGAGGTCGCAATCATGGACGAGAAGGGGCGGTTGCTCGATCGCGGCGAAATCGGCGAAGTCGTCATCCGCGGCGAGAACGTCACCGCCGGCTATGAGAGCAACCCGAAGGCGAACGACGAGGCTTTCGTCGAGGGCTGGTTCCGCACCGGCGATCAGGGCGTCATCGACGCCGAGGGCTATCTGACGCTCACCGGACGGCTGAAGGAGATCATCAATCGCGGCGGCGAGAAAATCTCGCCGCGCGAAGTCGACGAAGCGCTGATGGACCATCCCGCCGTCCTGCAGGCGGTTGCGTTCGCCGTGCCGCACCCGATGCTCGGCGAGGACGTCGGCGCGGCGGTCGTCCTGCGCGAGGGCCTGACGGCCACCGAACAGGAATTGGGCGCGTTCCTCTCCGAACGCCTTGCAGCGTTCAAGACGCCGCGGAAAATCCTCTTCCTCGCCGAGATCCCGAAGGGCGCGACCGGGAAATTGCAACGCATTGGCCTCGCGCAGAAGCTGGGATTGGCGTGAGCGGGCGACGCCAATTCACGACCGGACAGAATCGGCTACTTGAAGAGTCCCAACTTCTGATAGATCGCCGCCGCGACGGGATGGAGCGGTGCGGGCGCGGTTAGGCTCTGCGCTACCATCTCGTCTGCATCAAGGTCGGCCAGCACCGGCTGCATCATTCTGAGTTCGGCGATATGCGTCATGATTGCCTTCGTGATCGCCGCGACCATGCCTGGATCGCTGGAAGCGGAGGTAACGAGCGTCGCCAGAGGTCCGACGCTGCGAATTTCATCGGGGAGATGATAAAGTTCAGTGGGGATGAACCGTCGTGCGTAGAATGGATATTCGCTGACGAGTTTATCGATGACGGATTCGCGGATCGCGACGAAATTCGACGGGCATGCGGCAAGCTGACTGGAAACGAGTTCCGAAGGGTGTGCGACAACGAAGAAGCTGGCGTCGATCGTTCCGGTGCAAAGCGCCGAGGTCGTCTCGCTTTGCCGCAGTTCCGTCACCCGCGCCGGCGTCCTCAAATCAAGGCTGGGCGAAATGAAGCTCCAGGTCGTTCGTGGGCCGGCCGCTAGAGTGCCAACGTTGACTCGCTTGCCCGCAAGGTCAGCCAGAATATGAATGTTGGCGTCGGCGCGAGCGACAACCGTGACGAGCTCAGGGAAGAGAGAGAGCACGGATCGCAGCGCGGTCACCGGCTTGCCATCCCACGGGCCAATTCCCTTGTATGCGGCGAACAGGACGTCCGATTGGACAATTCCAAATTCAAGTTCGCCCGATGCGATGCGTTCGACGTTATAGGCTGAACCCGGCGTCGTCTCCGCCGAGCACCAGAACCCCTGGTCTCGCAGCTCGCTGAAAATAGCCTGGCAGATCGCTTTCGCCACGGAGTAGTAAACGGCGGTCATTTCGCCGCTGCCGATTGAGACAAACGTTTCCGCTGAGCCGCGTCTGGGATTGCAGGCTGCGAAGATTGTGGCGAGGCTGGCGACGCCAAGTCGGCGTCTACTCAACCGCAAGATTGGAATTCCCTGAGGCGCGTCAGTCGTCCCATTTCATGACCTGATCGTATACCGATTGGAACGATTCCGGCGTCACGCTGACCGCCCCCTGCAGCGGGCGGTCCATGACGAAAATCAAGAACAGCATGATCCCGAGGAAGATCGCGGTGACGCTGCCCAGCAGAATCTGCGACGTCAACTTCATGTGCAGCATCCACATGAAAATCACCGTCAGAAGTGCGCCGATGACGACGACGTACCACAACACGCTGGGAATGGCCGCTGTCACCGCCGAGAGCCGCTGCTCTCGCGCGACGGTCATCGCACTCAAGTCGCTCAGCATTTCGTTCTGCAGCGTTTCGCGCGTCTTGGTTGTCGGTTCGAAGGAGAGCAAGGTTCGGCGGACCTCTTGCAGCCGGTGCTCGCCGCCCATGAGCACGAGGCCCCGTCTATGGGCGGGCCAATCCTTGTCGATCACATACCGTGTGTAGTCGCGAAGCTCCGCCTTAAGCTGAGTGCGAACCGGGTCTGGATATCCGTCGGCGGCGTCATACAGGGTCGACAGGCTCGAGGCCTCCCGACCGACCGTGTCGACAACATCCTTGGTGGTCTGAAAGGTCGCGATCGTCAGGAGACCGAGGAGCACCGCGTAAAGCAGACCGAAGTTGGCGGCGCTGAAAATGATCACTTCGTTGGACGGCTCGTCGCCATGCAGATGGCGTCGCAAACGGGGATGGATCGCTGCGATGCCGAACCAGGCGACGCCGAGGAAGAAGACGCAAAACAGCGCAAGCAATTGGCCTGCCGGAAGTCGATCGAGCCAGTTGACTAAGAAGGCGGGCATTTGAACCAACCGTCCAGGGGCCTTCAGCCGGCGCAGCGCCGGCGCATGTTGCCCGCGCCCCACGGCTTTTCCGGGGCCGTTGCGCGGGTCCCAGTCGCGGGGCTATTGTCCGAGCGGGGCGGGGGTGACGAGCGAGCGGCTTCGCTGGGCGCACCGTTTCCTTTCCCGGCGTCGCGCCCGCTTGCGGCTGCTGGCGCGTGAAGTCTGCCAGCGCGGCTTGAGGAGGAGACGATGAACTTGCGTTCGTCGACGCCCAACGTCTCGCCGACGCTCAACGCTATGCTGATCGGCGTCATCGTCGTCGCGGCCATGTATTTCGCGCGAGAGGTGCTGATCCCCATCGCGCTTGCCGGCATTTTGAGCTTCATGCTGGCGCCCGTGGTGCGGTTCCTGCAAAGGCTTAGGCTGCCGCGCGTTCTCGCCGTCCTTATCGCTGCGGTGCTGGCTTTTGCGGCGATTTTCGCCCTGGCCCGGACGCTGGTCAGCGAGGTTGAGCGGCTCGCCGAAAATCTGCCGACCTATCAGGAGACGATCGCCAAGAAAATCGAAAGCATTCGCGGGCGAAGCGGCGGGACGACGGGAACGCTCGAACGCGCGCGCGGCGTCCTGATCGAGCTCGACAAGCAGCTTGCGGGCGCGGAGCAAAAGCCCGGCGAAACTGCGCCGCCGGCCGACATCAATGCGATCGAGTTCCCTTGGATTCCGGTCGAAGTGCACGAGCCTCCGGGCGCGCCGCTTGAGACCTTGGTCGCGTTGATCAATCCGTTGCTCGGCCCTCTCGCGACGACCACGCTGATCGTCGTTTTCGTCATCTTCATCCTGATTCAGCAGGAGGACCTTCGCGATCGGCTCATTCGTCTGGCCGGCTCTACGGACATCCCCCACACCACCGCGGCGCTCGACGAGGCCGGGCGCCGATTGAGCCGTCTTTTTCTGACCCAGCTCACCATCAACGCCGGCTTTGGCGCGGCGGTTGGGGCGGGCCTGGCGGCAATCGGAGTTCCCACGCCCTTCGTCTGGGGCGTTCTGGCCGGAATTCTGAGATTCGTGCCGTTCGTCGGCCCTATCCTGGGCGCCATTTTTCCGCTGACCCTGGCGCTCTCTATCGGTTCGGGCTGGTCGATGGCGTTTTGGACGATCGGTCTTTTTGTCGTTCTCGAAGGCCTGACCGGCCAGGGGATCGAGCCGATTTTCGAAGGACGTTCGACAGGTCTGACCCCCATTGCGATCATCATCGCGGCGACGTTCTGGGCGTGGCTGTGGGGTCCGGTCGGGCTCGTCATCGCCACGCCGCTCATCGTTGTTCTGGTCGCGCTCGGCCGTCACGTCGAAGCGCTCAAGTTCTTCGACGTGCTCTTGGGCGACGAGCCGGCGCTTTCGGAGTCGCAGGTGTTTTATCATCGCATGCTTTCCAACGACCCGCTCGCGGTCGTCGAGCACGCCAAGGTCTTCATGGCCCGACACTCGCTGTCGCACTATTGCGACCTCGTGGCGCGTCCGGCGCTTGCGCTGGCGCACAGGGATGTCGAGCGGGGTTTTCTCGGCGTGGAGCAGCTCGAGACCTTCAGAGCGTCGGTCGAAGGCCTGTTCGCCGACATCGTCCATGAATTTCGCGCTCTGAAAAGAGACGTGCGGGGAGGAAAGGGGGCGCAGCCGCAGAGTTTGCCGTTCGTTCACCCGGACGAGTTGATTGGCGCCTGGAGGACTAAGGCGCCTCTGGTCGTGGTCGGAACGCACACCGACCTCGATGGCGCCGCCGCCTCCATGGTGGCGATGGTTGCAGGCGCCCATGGCGTCCCGGCGCGGGTCTTGGTGCCAAGCACGTTGTCGGCCGCCAACCTCGCCGAGCTCGATCTCTCCGATGCGGCGCTGGTCTGTCTTTCGTATTTCGATTGCAAGACGCCCGCCCGCATCCAGTACGCGGCGCGGCGCGCGAAGAGCAAAGCGCCCGATGCAAAGGTCATGCTCGGGCTCTGGACCGCGACCAATTCCGTCCTCGAGACGGTCAGGGCCGAGGTTGGCGCGGATTTCGCCGTCAACACGCTCCATGACGCCGCGACCATCATTCTGGCGGAGGCTAGCGGGGGCAAATCCGTTCGGGACGAAACCAAGCCGGTCAGCGCCATTGCGGAGCCGCCGAGCGTCATCCCGCAGCCATCAGTGGTGGTGGATCCCGGACTGTTCGGCGCCTGACGCGAAGGCATGGAGCCTTTTGCTCTTAAGTTACGCAAGGATCGCTTCGGCGCGTTTCCTCCCCCTCTTGTGGGGGAGGATCAACGAGGGGGGTCGCGCCGCCCTAAGTAACAACAGAGTACCGGCGCATCCGCAAATCTCGTCGACTTGCGCAACTCCCCACCCTTAGGGCGTTCGGAAGAACGCCCGTCTTTCGACGGGCAACGCCCGCCCCCACAAGAGGGGGCGGGTGCGCTAACGCCGTCGATTACACCGAAATGCGACAGGCTCTAGTCTAAACTAGCGCGCGGACGCGGGCGCCGTGTACTTGCGCTCGATCGCCTCTCGCACCGCGCGTCGAGTGACCTTCGGATCGCGCGCGAGCTGACCTTCGATCTGCTCGAGCTCGTCTGCCAGTTCGTCATCCTTGATCGCTTCACGAATCCAGCGCGAATAGTCGTGCGCCTCAAGGTGGTGGACCCAGCTGTCGTCATCGACCCCGTCGGCCATCTGCATGAACAGGGTCAGGTTCTGCGCCCTGAGGTTAAGGGCGTTCGTGGGGCCGCGGAAATAGAAGCTCTTGTCCTCTCCCAGGGCGCCCTGAGCATATTTCCGGATGTGGCGCTCGGCTTTCTCGGCCGGCGCGTGGGACTTCATGATTTGCGCTTTGCGCCCCGTGCTTCTTCGCCAGAACAAAGCCTCGCCCTTGCTCGGCGCCGACGGCGGCAATTCGGGCGCGGGCACCGATAGCGCGCGGGCAAACCCGGCGATGGCTTCCGCGGCCTTGTCCCCGACAGCGAAGATGTCATCGACTTTGCTGAGCGCATCGACCGCCAAGGTCGCGGGATCGACGGTCACGAGAATGACCGGGGGGAGCGACTCGAGAGACGCGGTCGCGCTCACGTCGCGCTCGGCGGGCAGGAGATGGTGCGCTTCATCCATCAAAACCCAGTGCGGGCGTCCAATCTTGGCGCGGAGGTTGGCGATGGCAGAAATGAAATCAGAGAGCAGCGCCGGCCTGTCCTCGGTCGGAACCGCCAACAGGTTGATGACGAAGCTGTCGTCCGGCCGCTCAAGCAACTTGACGACCTCCGCGAGCTGAGGCGGTGACTTCGCGTCGCCGAGCACGACGCCTGAGCGAAACTCGGCATAGTCGCCCTCCGGATCGAAGACGCAAATCTGAAACCCGGCCGCCACGATCCGCTCCAGCAACGCTGTCGCAACCGTCGATTTGCCGCCGCCCGAAGAGCCGCAGATCAGCGCCGAGCCCCCATGGGGTCGAACAACGATCGGGCGATCATCGGCGCCGCGGCCGACCTCGACGCTGTTGCGGGTCTTGCTCGAGTGAAAGGCGTCGACGTCGTTCTTGAGCACCGCCTCGATCAGCTCCGCGACGCCGGCGCCGCGCGCTTGCCTGGTGATGAGATCGGCTTCATCCTTGATCGCAGGCAAGGCATTGGCGACTGCGACGGCGTATCCGCTCGCCTGCAGGAATGCGTGGTCGTTCTCGGCGTCGCCGACCGCCACGACATTGTGCGCGGAGAGGCCCAGGTCCTCGAGCGCCGCCTGTAAGCCGCTGGCTTTGTTGATGCCGGGAGGCAGCACCATCACCGCTCCCTTGTTGAACACGATCTGCAGCTCAAGCCCGTGCTGGCGGATGGCTTCGAGAACCAGTTTTTCGTTTGGCTCCCAGGTCGCGACAATGGAGCGCCCGACCGAAAGCGGCGTGACGCCCCTCTCACGCAAGGTCTCGACCAATGCTGGCGGGGGCTCAGGAGCAAGCGGCGTTTCCTTTTTCGTGGCGGGGTCAAAGAGCAATGCTCCGTTCTCCGCGACGACGCGATCGAAAAGATCAATGCGAGGAAAGACGCGCATGAGATCAGGCAGCTCGCGACCCGTGACGAGGAGAAGCCTCCTGCCGGATCGCCTGAAGGCGACAAGCGCCTCGGCCGTTGCGTCCTCGACAATTCCGTCGTGCGCAAGCGTGCCGTCATAGTCGGTCGCCAGACAGCTGATGTACATCGATCCCCGCCGCTTCTTCCCAGCGAATTCTTAGCCAAACGCTCCAAGGACCGTCGCAGTTCCGATTTCGGCGGCCGCGGGCGCCATCGGCGCCTTGAGCGATCGCTCCTTGAAAGGGAACAACGCGCCTTCTTCCAGGATTTGTCTTATGCCGGCGGTCTCGTTGCGCGGGGCGCCGGCCCTTATTGGGGCGAGCAGACAATGGCGGAATCTCCTTCGGAGACACAACTCGATCCCGACAAGAGGCCCAGGGAGCAGATCGAGAACGACCAGCCGATTTCCGACCAAGTTCACCGCGCTCGGGAGCAGGGCAGGGGACGGCGCGCGCGGGCCCCATGGCACATCCCATGGGCGGGGTGGAAGGATATCCTCTGGCGCGTCTACGCAAGCGTGAATGACAATCGCTTGCTAGCGGTCGCGGGGGGCGTCGCCTTCTATTCGTTGCTGGCGATCTTTCCCGCTGTCGCCGCGTTCGTTTCGCTCTACGGATTGATTGCCGACGCCTCGACGATCGACGCGCATCTTTCGCTGGCCGCCGGCGTTTTTCCAGCCGGCGCGGTCGAGCTTCTTCACGAGCAGATCACCCGGATTGCTGCAAAAGGCGATGCGAAGCTCGGCCTCGGCTTCTTAACCGGGCTCGCTATCGCCATCTGGAGCGCCAACGCTGGGATGAAGGCGATCATCGACGCCCTCAATGTCGTCTATGACGAGAAGGAAAAACGAAGCTTCGTGAAGCTGAACCTGCTCTCTCTTCTCTTCACGGTCGTCGCCATCCTTTCGCTCATGGTTGCGCTTGGCGGCGTGGTCATCGCGCCGATGGTCTTTTCGGCTTTCGGCCTTTCGTCGCTTCTGAGCCTTGCCATCGCCATTCTGCGTTGGCCGCTCTTATTGGCGCTCGCGGCAATCGCTCTGGCTGCGATCTATCGCTATGGGCCGAGCCGCACCGAAGCGCGCTGGCAATGGCTCTCGGTCGGGAGCGTCGCCGCAGCGATCGGATGGCTGATCACCTCGGTTCTCTTCTCCTGGTACATTTCCCATTTCGGCGCTTACAACGCGACCTATGGGTCGCTTGGGGCGGCCGTCGGCATGATGATGTGGATGTGGATCTCGGCCATCGTAATTCTGCTTGGCGGCGAGCTGAACGCCGAGATCGAGCATCAGACAGCGCGGGATTCGACCGTCGGAATCGACAAAGCCACTTGGCGAGCGCGGCGCGGTGATGGCCGACACGATCGGCGCGGCGCGGTAGCTCATTTGTGAGCGAGCCGCTCTTGGGCCTTGGCCTCGGCCCAAAGCTGCTCCATCTCGTCGAGACTGGCGCCTTCGGGGGTTTGGCCCGCCTCGGCCAAGCGGTCCTCGATACGGGCGAAGCGCCGTTCAAATTTGGCGTTGGCGCTGCGCAAGGCGGCCTCGGGATCGATCTTGAGATGGCGGGCAAGGTTTACGGCCGCGAATAAGAGATCGCCCACCTCGCTCGACAGCGCCTGCGCCGAGCCCTCCGTGATCTCAGCCTCGACCTCCGCGACCTCCTCTTTGATCTTGTCCAGGACCGCGTGGACATTGTTCCAGTCGAAACCGACCTTGCCGGCCTTTTCTTGCAGTTTCATCGCCCGCGAAAGCGCCGGCAGTGCGAAAGGGACTCCGTCCAGTGCGCGCGACTTGGCCGCTTGAGGCTGCTCGACCGTCGCGGTCGATGCAAGCTTAGCGCGTTTCTCGTCGGCCTTGATGCGGCCCCACAGCGCATTCACTTCGTCCGAACTCATCGCCCCGGCGTCGCCGAAGACGTGGGGATGACGCCGCACGAGCTTGGCGGTGATCGCCTCGACGACCCCGCCGAAATCAAACAAACCCGCCTCCTCCGCCATGCGGGCGTGAAAGACGACCTGCAACAAAAGATCGCCGAGTTCCTCACGCAGATCTTCCGTCGCTCCGCGCTCGATCGCGTCGGCCACTTCGTAGGCTTCTTCGACAGTGAACGGCGCGATCGAGGCGAAGGTCTGCTCGACGTCCCACGGGCAGCCGCGAACAGGATCGCGAAGCGCCGCCATGATCTCGATGAGGCGGCGAATGTCGCGGGAAGGTTGCATGGGAAACGCCAACAGTCTGGGAATGGGACGGAAGGACTATTGGACAGTCAAAAGGAGCGCTGCAAAAGCGCTCCCTGCGTTATTGCGGGGTCGTTCGTTCAGAGCGACAGCGAAATCGCCTCGCGGCCTTTGGGCGTGTCCACGACTCTCATCGTCACTTGCTGGCCTTCGGCCAAATGCGAAATGCCGGCGTGGCCGAGGACGGAGATATGGACGAACACGTCTTTGCCGCCATCTTCACTGGCGACGAACCCGAACCCCTTGGCGTCGTCGAACCACTTCACCTTTCCAGTGACCGACACTGCGGTCGACGGATCAGGGGCGACCCGTCGCGGTCGGGGCCCGTCGCGGAACCCATCGCCCGAGGACCTCTGTGGCGGGCGTTCGACGACCCCAGCGGTGTCGACTTCGATCACCCGGGTCACCTGCGCTCCCTTGGCGCCCGCGCCGACCTGGACGCGCAATTTGGCGCCAGCGGGAACCGTGTCGTGACCTGCGGCGTGCAAGGCGTTGGCGTGCAGGAAGGCGTCGCCCGCGCCACCCGCCAACTCGACGAATCCGTAGCCTTTGTCCGCCTTGAACCATTTGACGACCGCGTCGACTGGCGGCGCTCCTGAATCGATCGGCGCCGCGGCGCCGCCCATGGGCGAGCCGCCGAAACCGCCTCCTTCCGGACCACCGCCATAGCTTCGAGACGGGCGAGGCCTTGATTCGTAAGGCATCGGCCCATCGTCGTCGAACCCGCGCTTGCGAGGCGCCCTAAAGTCCTTACCCTTGCTCATATTAGTCCCAGATCTCCACCCAAAGCCCGATCGATCGGAGGGCGACCGTGCCCCTCGCGGTCCGCTGGACCCTCAGCGAACTCCGACGCGACATTTCGTCTAAACAATCTTCTTCGATTGAAGGCGCGATCCGCTTGTCCGTCGACCAACTCAAAGGCAGAACCCCTCAGTCGGCAGACTCAACGCGGAATGACGTGGAGCGCAGTGACGCGCAACGGTCGGCGAATACCCCTCCGCCACCGGCATAAAAGTAAAATGTAGCGCCCGCATCATCAATAGCCCGCTAGGCCAATACCGGACCTTGCGCGCATAGGATAGCGTATTTTTTACCGCGTTGCCAGATGGTCCAAGAGAGCGCGTAAACTATTTGTTCATTTAAACCGCTCGTGTCGAGTGATTTTTGCGAACTGAACGTTGCAGACGGCAAGCGGCCTGCAAAAAAGCGGGTGTTCACCGAAGGGCGGGAGTGGAACACGGCCGTCAGGCCAGCTCGCGGGAGGACGAACGGCGTTCAAGCTCCAACGCCGCAAGGAGACGCTATACGTCCACGAGTTCGAGGGATTTTGGCGCGCGCTCCTGAATGAAGGCGAAACGCGCCTCGGGTTTTGCTCCCATCAAACGCTCCACCGCCTCGGCCGTCGCCTCATTCTCTTCCGCCACGACCGCGACCCGCAGCAGAGTGCGCTTCGCGGGGTCCATGGTCGTATCGCGCAAATCCCGCATTGGCATTTCGCCCAATCCTTTGAAGCGGCTGACCTCGATCGCTCCACGACCGCTGAATCCCGACTTCAGCAATTCCTCTTTGTGCGCTTCATCGCGCGCGTACAGGGAGCGCGCGCCCTGGGTCAGCCGGTAAAGCGGCGGAACGGCAAGATAAAGGTGCTTTTCCTCAATCAGTTTTGGCGTTTGCCGGTAGAAGAAGGTGATGAGGAGCGAGGCGATATGAGCGCCGTCGACGTCCGCATCGGTCATGATGATGATTTTGTCGTAGCGGAGATCGGACGAGCGATAGTGCGCCCCAGCGCTGGTGCCGAGCGCTTGCATCAGATCGGAAAGCTGCTGATTTTGCGCGAGCTTATCGCGCGCGGCTGAGGCGACGTTGAGAATCTTGCCCCGCAAGGGCAGCACCGCTTGCGAGGCGCGATCTCGCGCCTGTTTGGCCGAACCGCCAGCGGAATCGCCCTCGACGATAAACAATTCAGAGCCCTGCGCCGACGAATTCGTGCAATCGGCCAACTTGCCGGGGAGCCGAAGCTTGCGCACGGCGGTCTTGCGCGCGACCTCTTTCTCCATGCGACGGCGAAGGCGCTCCTCCGCGCGTTCAATCGACCAGTCGAGGAGCTTGGCCGCCTGACTTGGCGCAGCCGCAAGCCAGTGGTCGAAGGCGTCGCGAACCACGTTATCGACCAGGCGCGCGGCCTCGGCCGTTTGCAAGCGGCCCTTGTTCTGTCCCTGGAATTCGGGTTCGCGGATGAAGACCGAGATTAGCGCGGCGCAGCTCACCATGACGTCGTCGGTCGTAAGCGCCGCCGCACGTTTGCCCTGGCCGATGCGGTCCGCATGGTCCTTGAGCCCGCGCAACAAAGCGGTGCGGAGGCCTGCTTCATGTGTCCCGCCGTCGGGAGTAGGGATGGTGTTGCAATAAGAATGAACGAACCCGTCATCGCCTGCGAGCCACGCGATCGCCCATTCGACCGAGCCGTGCTTGCCCGCTTTGTCGACGCGGCCGGTGAAGACCTGGTCGGCTACGAGCTCCTGATCCTCGATGTCGGCGGCGAGGTAGTCTCGCAAGCCGCCCGGAAAATGAAATGTGGCTTCCGCGAGAACGTTCGAGGTGTCGCTGATGAGCGAGGGCGCGCAGCGCCACCGGATCTCGACGCCTCCGAACAGATAGGCCTTCGAGCGCGCCATCTTGAACACCCGGGCGGGGTCGAACCTCGCCTGAGGCCCAAAGATTTGCGGGTCGGGCAGGAAGCGCACCTTCGTGCCGCGACGATTGAGCGTCTTACCGACGACGGTGAGCCCGCTCGTCGGCTTTCCGCGCGCGAAAGTCTGGCGATAAAGCGTCTGGCCCCGAGCGACCTCGACTTCGAGCTTCTCGGACAACGCGTTCACGACCGAGACGCCAACGCCGTGAAGCCCGCCCGAGGTCTCGTAGGCGCCGCTGTCGAACTTTCCGCCCGCGTGCAGCATCGTCATGATCACTTCGAGGGCCGATTTCTTTGGAAATTTGGGGTGTGGGTCGACCGGCATGCCGCGGCCGTTGTCGATCACGCTCAGGTATCCGCTCTCCTCGAGCGAGACCTCGATGAAAGTCGCGTGGCCGGCGACGGCTTCGTCCATCGAATTGTCGATCACTTCTGCGAAGAGGTGATGGAGCGCGTTGGAATCGGTGCCCCCCACGTACATCCCAGGGCGCCGGCGCACCGGCTCCAACCCCTCGAGCACTTCGATCGAGGCGGCGGTGTAGTTCGATTCGTCCGGCGTTCCATTGCGGGCGCCAGACTTGCCGTTGATCGGCGCGGGCTTGCCGCGTCGGGGCGCTGCCGCGCCAAAAAGATCGTTCATGTCCTATGTCACAATCCGGCGAATCGCGCCTTATTCAAGCTACCACGTGTAGGGGAGAACGAAAATAGAACGCTCGTCCGCAACGCAGTCGGCGTCTAAAGGAAGCCGACCGCGCCTGAGGGAGGAGAACGGGAATAGAGCGCGGCGCCTCGCAGGTCTCAGTTCGAAATTCGAGAGATGCGAGGCCACTTCGCCGGCGACCCCTAACTCATGCTATGCCAAGCGGCAAGCATGGGAGCCCGGTATGCCAGATCGACGAGAGCTATACCGCAGCCCGAACGGCGATACGTGGTTTCTGGCCCGGGCGCCCGCGGACGGGGACGCCTTCGTTATCCATCAGCCCAACGCGCCTTCCGGCGGCCGTTTGTCCCATTGAAATCGGCGCTTTCCTGAGAGAAGGAACGGGGTTGAGCAGCAGGCGCTCTTGCGGCTGGTAGGAACATTGGTCGAGGTTCCCCCTTATGCGGACCGGACCTAAAGGCGAAAGCGTCGCAGGCGCGAAGGCTCGGCGACCTGAGCGGCCCTACATTCCCGTCAGCAGGGTGCGGGTCGCGGCCGCGACATCCTTGTGGCGCATCAGCGCCTCGCCGACCAGAAACGCCTCCACCCCGGCCTTGGCCAGCCGCTTGCAGTCTCCGTGATCGGAAATGCCGCTTTCGGCGACCACGATTTTTCCGTCCGGGATTGAGGGCAGGAGGCGTTCGCACACTTCGAGCGAGGTCTCGAACGTGCGAAGGTTCCGATTGTTGACGCCGATCAGGCGGCCCTCGAGAGAAAGCGCGCGCTTAAGCTCGTTCTCGTCATGCGTCTCGATAAGCACGTCGAGGCCAAGGTCATGCGCGGCCTTGTTGAGGGTTTTGGCGACTTCGTCGTCGACGGCGGCCATGATGATGAGGATGCAATCGGCGCCCCAGGCGCGCGCCTCCAGCACCTGGTAGGGGTCAAAAAGGAAGTCCTTCCGCAATATGGGAAGGGTGGTCGCCTTGCGCGCTTTCATCAGATGCTCCGGCGCGCCCTGAAATGAGGGTCCGTCGGTCAGCACGGAGAGACAGGACGCGCCCCCGGCCTGATAGGCCTTAGCGAGAGCGGCCGGGTCGAAATCCTCGCGTATGAGACCCTTCGAAGGGCTCGCCTTCTTGATCTCCGCGATCAGTCCGAAGCGACCTTCCTCGATCGCCCTTTGAAGCGCCTTGATGAAGCCGCGCGGGGGAGACTGGCCGTCGATCTCGCGCTCCAAAGTCGCGCGGGGCACCCTGACCTTGGCGTCGGCGATTTCGCGGCGCTTGTAACTTTCGATCTTCTTCAGGATGTCGGTCATCGGCGTTCCGACCGTCAAGCGTTTGACGCCGCGATCAATCGATCGAGCGTGCGGCGGGCGGCGCCGGAGCGGAGCGCCGCGTCGCCAATGGCCACTCCCTCCTTAATAGAGCTGGCTTTGCCGGCGATCACAAGCGCCGCGCCCGTGGTCATGACCCCAATGTCACGATAGGCGCTCTCAGCGCCGTCGAGAACATCGACGATCGCCTTCGCGTTGTAGGCCGGATCGCCGCCCTTCAGCGCCGCCGGCGCCGCGCGAGGAAGACCGGCTGCTTCCGGCGTCAGTTCGAAGGCGTGGAGTTTGCCGTCTTTGAGTTCGACCACCTTGGTCGGCCCCGTGGTGGTGATCTCGTCGAGGCCGTCGAGTCCGTGCGTCACCCAGACGCGCTCCGAGCCAAAATTGCGGAGGACTTCCGCCATCGGTTCGAGCCAGGCGGCCGAAAAGACGCCGACGAGCTGGCGCTTGACGCCGGCCGGATTGGAGAGCGGCCCCAAAATGTTGAACAGCGTGCGCGTGCCGAGTTCGGTCCGGGTCGGACCGACGTTGCGCATCGAGGCGTGATGCGTCGGCGCCATCATGAAGCAGATCCCGGCCTCATCAAGGCAGCGCTCGACGCCGTCGGGCGAGAGTCCAATCTTGACGCCGAGGGCGGCGAGCGTGTCCGCGGCGCCCGAACGCGAGGACGCGGCGCGATTGCCATGCTTGGCGACCATGACCCCGCAGGCCGCGGTGATGATCGCGGCCAGTGTCGACACATTTAGAGAGCCCGAACCGTCGCCGCCGGTGCCAACAATGTCAATCGCTCCGGGCGGCGCCTTTACGCCAAGCATCTTGGCGCGCATGGCCGCGACGGCGCCGGTGATCTCTTCGACCGTCTCCCCACGGACCCTCAGCGCCATGAGGAACCCGCCCATTTGCGAGGGCGTCACTTCGCCCGAAAGCATCGAATCGAAGGCGCTCTCCGCCTCGCTCTGCGTTAGCGTCGCCCCCGCGGCGACTTTAGCGATCAGAGGCTTGAAGGATTCCATATCCTCGTTTCGTGTTCTCGTCAGAATGTTTGCTGGCGCTGATGAAAGGCGTCGGCCAGGTCTAGGAAATTGCGCAGAATCTGCCGGCCGTGCTCGCTGGCGATGCTCTCTGGATGAAATTGGACCCCAAATGTCGGGCGGTCGATATGCTGAACCCCCATCACCAGACCGTCGTCGCTCTCCGCGCTCACCTCGAGCTCGGCGGGCGCGCTTGACCGCTCGATGACGAGCGAATGATAACGGGTCGCGGAGAACGGTCCGTTGAGGCCACGAAAGAGCCCGCGCGCATTGTGCGAAATGCGGGACACCTTACCATGCATCGGCGTTGGCGCGCGCACGACGTCGCCGCCAAACGCCTGCCCGATCGCCTGGTGGCCAAGGCAGACCCCGAGCATGGGCGTCGTTTCGCTCGCCGCGCGAACGAGATCCAGACAGACGCCCGCTTCGTTCGGCGTGCAAGGGCCAGGCGAGAGAACAATAGCGTCCGGCCTGTCGGCGAGCGCATCGGCGACCGTGATCTCATCGTTGCGCCACACAGACACGTCCGCGCCCAACTCGCCAAGGTAATGGACGAGGTTGAACGTGAAGCTGTCATAGTTGTCGATCAGCGTGACCCGCTGCATCCTGGCTTCCACATACCAAAGGAGCCGTCTTTTCCGATGCCGCGCCGCGGCCGTCAAGTTGAGCGGGCAACGCAGGGATGAAAGCCGACGTTTCGATTTGTCGCGTCAGTCGAAGAGTTCTCGACTGCCGCTCGCGCTGTTCGAGCGCGCTCAGTGCGCGCTCACACTGACGGCGCAGGGCGAGTTGTTGTTGATCCCGCAGGTCAGCATGTCCATGACCGCCGGGTTGACGAAGTAGCCGGTGTGGGCGTTCGTGGGGTCCGAGAACAGTCCGGGTGCGCTGAACTCGCTGTTTGACATATAGACGTTGGTCACCGCGACCGCGCCCCAATCAGGCTTGGGAAGCTTGAGGTCCTTTCGCTCGACCCGCCACGACAGAATGTCGTTGGGGTCGCTGAACGCCACGACATGGCTGATCGCCGTGGCGGACGCCTTCCCTTCGCTCCGCGCCCGCGCCGCTCGCGCAATGAGCCAGCATTTGGCGAATTGTTTTGTGACCGCGTCGATCGCCGTCGTTGTTTTCGGCGCCTGCGGGTCGCGCCGTAGCGTCGAGAGATCGAGCAGAGCGAGTTGGTTCGCCATCATGTAGATGACCGGCGTGTTCTCCAGAATTTTCTCAGCCGGTCCGCTGCCGCTGCTGGTCGGCCGGCAGTTGTCGGTCCGCATCTCCGCCTGGATCGAGTCCATCAGCATGTAGCCGCCGAGGCTGTGGGTGATGATGGCCGTCGGGTCATTGTAGTCGCCGGGCGTGCATGTCCTGGTGTCGCCACGCCATATCCCTCCGGTGACCTTGCAGAGCGCGCCCTGGACGGAGGGACGGATGACCTCCTTGCGGTAGGACCCGGCGTAAAGAAGGGCGTCGGCGAGCTTGTCGTCGATGAAGTCCTTGGCGACGGCGGCAAACGCCTGCTTTTGCGGAGCGCTGTCGTCCTCCGTCTCGAGTCTGCATTTCACCTCAGCGGTCAGCGGCGCCCAAAGGAGGTAACTCACGGTCAACTGAGGCGGATCGGTCTGCCGGGGCGCAAAATTATAGGTATAGAGCAGGGCCTGATTTTGCGGGGCCGCGGCCGGGTTGTCGATGGGCTCGGGCAGCGGCTGCACGAGCGTCGGTTGCGCCGCCGGGTCGTTGTGGCAGCTCTGCCACTGCGGCTCGACCTTGTCCGGCCGGACCTGGACAAGGCCGAACCGGCCGGCGAGCGAGGCAATGAACGGGTCGAATCCGTTCGGCGTCGGCGTCCCCATGACCAAGAGCCGGGGAGGTCGCGATGACGGCGACGGCGCCATCTAGACGCGCAAGGCGTAGCCGCGAAGAGCTGATGGACAGCCAACGCCATAAGAGCCACGAATTCTCTGCGGAGTTGTTGACAAAATTAGAAATGTGTGCTACGTATTCCGTCTGTCGGAATCTCCTTTCCGCTCGCCGAAAGACGGGCGGGAAGACGAGGAACCGTGGCTGTTTGAAACGTTGGCTCACAACCTGCCGCGCGAGCCGGCGCGGAGGGCGATTTTTTAATTTTTTTCACGCGCAAGCCATTGAAAAGGCGAGATTCGGAAAAGAAAATGAAAGGAAATGAAAGCTAATTTACTAGCGTTTAAGCTCATGAGCTTCGTTTTGCTAGCCCCTATTTGGAAGGAATTCCCGCTCTGGTTGCGTCTGCAAGCTTAAAGCAGGCTGCGTATTGATGGAATCGTCACCGCGAGGACCCCCGGGTCTTGGCCCAGGTCTTGTCCGGGCGTCGGGCTCGCGACGCCGACGCCACCCAAACGCAGCGTGCTCTAACGAGAAGCATAGCTCGGGCGTTGACCGCCTTTTCTCTGGCATGTTAGCTGTCGCCAGCTAGAGCGGCGGTCTTAGCCGCCCGGCGCACCATCAAGGACAAGCGCGGAAATTCAAGCGCGTCGCGAGCGCTGAATACTCGTCTCAGAGGGAGGACTTTTTGATGAATCGCAAGGTCTCGATGCTCGCACTGGCCGCGGCGGCCGGGCTTTTCGCCGCGCCGGCCCTGGCTGACACGAGCAAGATGAAAATCGCCTTCTCCAACAACTACGCCGGCAATTCCTGGCGCCAGTCGATGCTGAAGAGCTACGACATTGTCAGCAAGAAGGCGGTGGCGGACAAGATCGTCGGCGCGGCGGACGTATTCACCACCGCGGACAAGGAAGTGCCGACCCAGGCGGCGCAGATCCAGAACCTCATCCTGCAGGGCTATAACGCGATCGTCATCAACGCCGCTTCGCCCGACGCGCTGAACGGCGCGATCAAGCAGGCTTGCGACGCCGGCATCGTCGTCGTCTCGTTCGACGGCATCGTCACCGAGCCCTGCGCCTATCGCGTGGTCGTCGACTACAAGGACATGGGCAAGCAGGAAGTCGACCATCTGGCGAAGTTCGACCCGAAGGGCGGAAATCTGCTTGAGATCCGCGGCCTCGCCGGCACCTCGATCGACGACGCCATCCACTCCGGCATTGCCGAAGGCGTCAAGGAACACCCCGAATTCAAGATCGTGTCTTCGGTCGAAGGCGACTGGGACGAGACGACGGCGCAGAAGGCGGTTGCGACCGTGCTGCCCTCGCTGCCGCCGATCGTCGGGGTCGTCGATCAGGGCGGCGACGGTTATGGCGCCGCGCAGGCCTTCGCCGCGGCGGGCAAGCCGCGTCCGACCATCATCGAGGGCAATCGCCAGGACGAGTTGCAGTGGTGGAAAGAGCAGAAGGACAAGGACGGCTATAAGACCTGGTCGGCGTCGATCGCGCCCGGCGTCTCGACTCTCGCCTTCTGGGTCGCGCAGCAGGTTCTGGACGGCAACAAGAACATTCCGCACGATTTGACCGTGCCCTATCTCGCTTTCACCCAGGACGACTTCGAGAAGGAACTGCCGAATATCCCGAAGGGCGGCGTCGCGAGCCACGAATACACGCAGGCTGACGCCATCGCCGCGATCAAGGCGAATATCAAGTAGGCAAAAGCGGCCGCGAGCGGCGGCGGTTGGCCGTCGCCGCTACGCGTTCACCTTCACTTTCGACCGCGCCGCGATTTTGGCGCGGTACGTCTCCGATCCCGCCATGACCGCATCGACGATCGCGTCGAGCGCCCAGAAACGCTCACGCACGTCGAAGTCGATCACGCGGCAGCGGACGGATGTCAGCGTCCCAAGGCGCTGATGACAAATCTTGGCCAGCGCCGGATATCCGAACGCCTCCGACAGCGCAGCCGTCACCAGAAAGTTTGCGAGTTCACGCGCAAGCTCGCTGTCGCCTGAGCGATAGAGCCACGCATAGAGGTCTGGATGAATGTTGGTGGAGACGCCTGAGAAGCCGCGGGAGCCGGCGCGCATGGCGGGGACGGCGATCGCCGCGTTGGCGTTGATGAGCGCGAAGTCGGAGCCGGCGGCCATTGCGAGACGCCGTTTGACGGTCGCAAGGTCGCAACTCACGTCCTTCATCACGGTGAAACGGCCCGTATCGAGGCAGGCGCGAAATTCCTCGTCGCTCAGGAGGCGACGGTAGGGCGCCGGGCATTCGTAGAGGCCGAGCGGCAGATCGGAGGGCAGGGCTTCGAGCAGCGACGCGAGGCTTAAGCGAAAGGCTGCGGTCCCGCTATTCGCAGGGTCCAGCCGATTGGTGACCAGAACGAGTCCGTCCGCGCCCGCCTCGGCCATGGCCGTAAGCTCTTCAATCTGCCCCGCAAGCGTGTCGCTCACGTGGCCGGAGACGACGACCGGCGCGCGCCCTTGCGCCTGACGCACGACGAAACGGGCGATCGCCACGCGCTCCTCGAGGCTCAGATATTGCATCTCGCTCGATTGACAGACGGCGAACAAGGCGTCGACGCCATTGGCCAGATACCATTCGATCAGCCGTTCGAGACTGGCGTAGTCGACCTCGCCCTCGTCAGTGAACGGCGTGAGCATCACGGCGACAATGCCGCTTACCGAGCGTGGCATAACTTAGATCTCCTGGATTGCGCGCGCGCCGATTGACAGGCGCCCGCGCTCGAGTTCACACAGGACACGTTCGAGGCCGAGCTGCCGAACATTCCGAAGGGTGGTGTCGCCAGCCATGAGTATACGCAAGCGGACGCCATCGCCGCCATCAAGGCGAATATGAAATAAGGGACGGGGAGCAGGCGGCGCCCCGCGGACGTGGGGCGAACAAGATCATGGGAGACGCGGGCGCTTCCCTCGTCGATTTCAGCGGCGTCGAAAAGTCTTACGGCGCCGTCCGGGCTTTGGACGGCGTCGATTTCTCTGTGGCTGAAGGCGAATGCGTCGGCGTCGTCGGCCATAACGGCGCCGGCAAATCGACGCTCATGCACATCCTGAACGGCGGCGTCGCTCCGGATCGCGGCAAATTCGTCGTAGACGGCGAGGAGCACCCGCACTGGAATTCGGCGCGCGCAAGAGCGCTGGGGCTGCGCTGCGTCTTTCAGGAACTGTCGCTTTGCCCGAACCTGACGGTGGCCGAGAACGCCCGCGTCGTTCATCCAGCGATCTATGGGTTTGGTTGGCGCCGGAGGGCTGGGCGGCTCATCTTAGACAAGCTCGACGAGATTTTTCCGGGCCACGGCGTGCGGGCGGGCGACCTCATTCAGGACTTGACTATAGGCCGACGGCAGATGGTCGAGATCGCGCGCGCCTTCTCGGTCTCCGATGCGCGCGCGCGCCTCGTCATTCTGGACGAGCCGACCTCCTCGCTTGACGCGCACACGGCCGGGCAGCTCCTAGCCCATGTCCGCCGCTCGCTCGAGTCCGGCGCAAGCTGCGTTCTGATCTCGCATATCCTTGGCGAGGTGCTCTCGACGTGCGACCGCATTGTGGTCATGCGCGACGGCAAGGTGGTCGTGTCAGACGTCGCGCGCAATTTCGACCGGGCGAAGCTGGTCGGCGCCATGGGCGGCATCGAGCCCGAAGCCCAACGGGCGCAAGGTCCGGCTGCGGCTGGAGCGGGCGGCGAAACTCCGGTCGTTGTTCGCGTGCGCCCCAAACGACAGACCGGCGATTGGGATCTAGTGGCGCGCGAGGGCGAGATCATTGGCCTCGCCGGTCTCGCCGGTCACGGCCAGACAGATCTTCTGCTGGCGGCCTTCTCCGCCGCCTCGCATCCGCGCACGGGCGCGATGGTCAGCGCGCCGGTCGCGCTTGTCGCGGGAGACCGGCAGTCGGACGGCGTCTTTCCGGGATGGTCGATCGCCTACAACATCGGCGTGCGGTCGCTGAAGAAATTGCGCTCTGGTCCGCTGCTCTCGCCCCGCCTCGAAGACGACCTCGCCAACGCCTGGCGCGAGCGCATCAAGATCCGCACGCCCGACGTCCACAACAACATTCTTTCGCTCTCGGGCGGCAATCAGCAGAAGGCGTTGTTCGCGCGCGCGCTTGGCTCCGATGCGCGCATCATGCTGATGGACGATCCGATGCGCGGCGTCGATTTCAACACCAAGCTCGAAGTCTACGACCTCATTCGCGCCGAGGCGCAGCGCGGGCGCACCTTCCTCTGGTACACGACCGAGATCGAGGAGCTGAAGAACTGCGATCGCGCCTATGTGTTCCGCAATGGCGCGATCGTCGCTGAACTCATGCGCGACGAACTCAATGAAGAGCAGGTGATCCACTCTTCCTTCGCAGGCGTCGCCTGATCATGAGCGTGGCTACGGCTGTCCCGTCGGCGGGCGCGAGCGGAGCCCAGTGGCGACGGCGGCTGCGCGCTGCGCTCCCGGCCTTGTCGCTGGCTCTGGTTGTCGCGGCCATCGCTTGGCTCAACCCGCGCGCGATCAGCTATTTCGGCTTTACGCTGATGCTGAATCTCGCGATTCCCATCGCGCTCGCCACAATGGCGCAGATGTTCGTCATCGCGGGCAACGACCTCGATCTGTCGATCGGCACTTTCGTCGGCTTCGTCTGCTGCGTGGCGGCGACTTGGCTGCACGACACGCCGTGGCTTGGGGTGCTGACGCTGGTCGGCTGCGTTGCGCTTTACGCCGCGCTCGGCGCGCTCATTTACGTACGCAATCTCCCTTCGATCGTCGTTACGCTCGGCATGAGCTTCGTTTGGCAGGGCCTCGCCATCCTCCTTCTGCCCAAGCCCGGCGGCAAGGCGCCCGGCTGGCTGCTGGCGATCATGGGGGTCAAGCCGCCCTTCATCCCGTTTCCGATCGTCGCCGCCGTGATCATCGCGGCGGTCGGCTATTTCGGGCTGATGCGCACGTCCTATGGCGCGATCCTGCGCGCGTCCGGCGGCAATGCGCTGGCGATCGAGCGCGCCGGATGGTCGGTGCTCAAGGCCAAAATGAGCCTGTTCGCACTGGCCGGCGTCTTTGGCGTGCTGTCGGGAATGGCGCTGGTCGGCATCACCACTTCGGCCGACGCCAATATCGGCAACGGTTACACCCTGCTCTCCATCGCCGGCGTGATTCTGGGCGGCGGCGAGTTCGTCGGCGGCGTCGTGTCGCCGATCGGCGCCGTGCTCGGCGCGCTCACCATGGCGATGGCGGCCTCGCCGCTCCTGACCTTCATGCATATTCCGCCCGACTGGCAGGTTGCCGCCAATGGCGCGATCCTCATCATCGTCCTCGCCGCACGCGTCGCCATCACCCGCAAGGGGTCGGAGCGATGACCGCCGCACTCGAGACGCTTCTCAAGCGGCCATGGATCTGGTCCTTTGTCGGGGCCGGGGTGGTCTGGCTCGCGGCAGTCGCCTTCACGGGAGGCTACGGCGCCGGGGGCATGCTCACGGCCGCGCTGTCGCTTGCCGTGTTCACCGTCATTGTCGGCGTCGGGCAGATGTTCGTCATCACGCTCGGGCCCGGCAATGTCGACCTGTCTCTGCCGGCCAATATCGGGCTCGCCAGCGCAGTCGCGATGAAGACGATGGGCGGCGACGACCGGCTGGTCATCGTCGGCCTCGCCGCAGCGATCGCCTGCGGGCTTGCGGTCGGCCTCGCCAACTACCTCTTGATCTGGGCTCTTCGCATCCCGCCGATCATCGCGACGCTGTCGGCGAGCTTCATCATCCAGTCCATCGACATCTCTTACGGGCGTGGGCTTCAGATCAAGCCGCCGCCCGGCTTCGCCGATTTCACCAACATCGTCGTCGGGGGCGTGCCTATATTGGCGATCCTGACGGTGCTGTTCACCGTTGGCGCGAGCGTCGCGCTCAATCGCACGATCTGGGGGCGATCGGTCGTCGCCATCGGTCAGAACCAGCGCGCGGCGCGCCTCGCGGGCGTCAAGGTCGAGCCGGTGCGCTGCGCGACTTACGCCTTGTGCGGCGCGTTGGGCGGCCTCAACGGGGCGCTGCTCGCGGGCTATTTCCGCGGGGCGAACGTCGACATCGGCAATGAGTATCTCTTGGCCTCGATCGCCGTCGTCGTTATCGGCGGCACGTCGGTGTCGGGGGGCAGGGCGAATCTGCCCGGCGTCTGGGGCGGCGCGCTGTTCCTTGTGCTCCTCTTGACGATGCTCAACACCTTCGGCGTCAGCGCCGGGGTGCGCCTTCTCTTGACCGGGCTCATCATTGTCGCGGTCATCACCGCGGCGGGTGGCGAAAAGGCGACGCGGTGAGGGGGCCAGTCAATCACAACACAAACGGCACGAGCGCCGGTACGCGCGCGGCGTATCGGGCGTAGGCCTCGCCAAACTGACGGCGCATGATGGCCTCTTCGAGCCTGAGCTTGCGCCAGAACGAGGCGGCGACAATGGCGACGGAGAGCGCGCCGCGCCACTCGCCGACCGCCAAGGCCGAGCCTACGAACGCCAGAAGGAGGCCGGTATAGATCGGATGGCGGACCCATCGGTAAGGTCCCTCCATGATTAACTCGTGCTCGCGCTTGAGCTCGACATAGCTGCTCCAGTTGCCGGCGATGAGGAACCGCGCCCAGATGGCGAAGGCGAGGCCGGCGAAGGTCAGCGCCGCGCCGAGCACAGCGGTCCAAAGCGCGAGCGGAGCGAAGCGGTCGTTGAGCAGGGGCAGGGGGACACGCGCGACGAGCAGGTAGGCGGCGATAAGGAGCGGGACGACGTGCGTGAGCCGTGAGACGGCGCTCTCCGTTTGAGCTGCCGCTTTCACGCGGCGGGCCATGACGTTCCAGACGGTCAGCCAGCCGCCCCACATCAGCATGAAGAGCCAAAGAAAGAGCCAATGGGTGAACATTGGGCAGCCTTGACAAGGCCGCGAGGCTTTAGCCTTCGAACGCTTCCACGGCCTGAACTTCCGGCAGGAAGTGCTTGAGAAGGTTTTCGATTCCGTGCCTCAGCGTCGCCGTCGAGGACGGGCACCCAGAGCAGGCGCCTTTCATCTTGAGATAGACGATACCCTCGCGGTAGCCCTTGAAGATGATGTCGCCGCCGTCGCCGGCGACCGCCGGACGGACGCGGGTCTCGATCAGTTCCTTGATCGCCTCGACCTGCTCCTCGTCCTTGGGATCGAAGAACTCGCCGGTCGTGACCGCGTCGGCCCCGCCCGTTTCGATCAGGGGCGCGCCGGACAGATAGAATTCGGTCACGACGCCGAGCACCGCGGGCCTCAGATGCTGCCATTCGCCCTCGGTCTTGGTCACCGAGATGAAGTCATTGGCGAAGAACACGCCGCCCACGCCTGGCAACTGCATGAGCGCCTTGGCGAGCGGCGAGCGCTCGGCCTGAGCCTCGTCGCGCGCCTCGAACGTCCCCTCGTCCATCACCGGCCGTCCGGGAAGGAATTTCAGGGTCGCGGGATTGGGGGTGGCTTCGGTCTGGATGAACATGGATTCGGCTCCTCCATCCTAGATAGGCTTGCTGGCGTCCCGGCGCAAGAAACGGGATCAGCGTCACGAGCGCGGATGGCGTCGTCATCGCGAGGAGGCCGAAGGCGACGTGGCGATCCAGGAGTCGCGGGCGCTTTACGGCCCCTGGATCGCTACGTCGCCGCGATCCTCGCGATGACGATCGCGTTTCCGACCCGAATACCATTTGCTCGAAGCGCCATGCGCGCGCGCCGACCCACGCCAAATCCCGTGCAAGCAAACGCCTATTAAACGCGCATAAACGGGCGTAAAAACGCGTAAGCGCTAGTAAAAGTGCTAGCGTTTACTAGCGTTTATTTTTTCGAATCGAGACTTTTCAACGGGTTACGAGCCAATTCAAATAAGGAAATCCGGCCGCGATACCGCGCCCGTTGGCTTGTACCTCTTTGGTCCATCCTCGTCTCCACACCGGACTTCCGCGGGTTCGCGATGCCGAGGAAAGACATATAGCACGAATTTCGGTTTCGCGGAACAGATTGTTATGAGGACAAATCGCGCCGCAGCAAACGTAGACCATTTGCGCCAGGCCCTTCCTTCCAAGAATCGAGAGCCTTGGTCAAAACCTAATCGCCTGCTGATGGTTCAAATCAGATGCTTGGCGCCCTTTGGGGTGAACCTCACCCGACCAGCCGTCGCCACCATGCGTTGGCCGCTATTCCCATTGTTGCGGCGAACGTGCAACACAAAGACTTAAGTATCTCAAGTAAGCTTAGTCACAACACGAAGGACGAGGAGAACAGGCACTCCTCGTCCTTAGGTAGGATGCGTAGAAAGTCTGTGGTTTATATACCTCTGCACGAACCCGCGATCTTAGTTATGCAGGTTAGTGGCGCCCTTGATACCTCGCTTTCACCTAGCGCCCGCTAGCGAGGATGGTCTAGCTCTCTCGCTAGCCGGCGATGATCTAGCTGCCGCTTAGGAACGAAGTCAATGCGGACGGTCACACAGCGGTCATAATTCCCGTGGCTGTTGCAAGCGTGCAACGGTTGGGACATCGGGCTCTAGGGAAATGGAGCCGCTACGACTCCTTCAGGATCGTTCCACCTTCACGGAAGACGCAGGCACGAACGCAGCCCTCATTTGCGCACAGCCGTCGTCCCCTAGGCCGTCCTAACGACGTGTCACGTTAAGCCGACGTTAACATTGCGCGCGCGGATCGGAGGCGAAGATAGAGCACCGCCGCAAAAAATCCTCAAGGCGCCGTTAAGTGCGCAGCTTGGAATTGGCGAAACATCATCGGACGCACTCAACGAGACGGACACCGATTTGAATTCAGAGAACTCTTCCGCACCCGGGGAAACCGGCGCACAAAGCCAAGGTTGCGAGTCATCGGTCGCAAGACCGATGGGATCAGAGGCGGCGGCTCCAGCGCCTGCAGCGGACGCGGCGTCCGGAGGGGGCTCTCCCGCTACCGGCGCCCGGGACGAAGGCCAATTGAAGGCGGAAATCGCGCAGCGCGCTGAGCCTTCTATCAAGGCGGAAAGAAACTTCTTTGCCGGGAAGATCGGCAGAAATCATGAAATTGGCGATTCGCCGGTCGCGGTCGCGTCGTTCGACGGGGCAGCGGTTGATCCTCTCAGGGAGGCGTCGGCAGCCCTCGACGACAGGGATTATGCGACCGCTCAGCGTCTTTTTGAGGCGGTCGGACGGAAGGACGTCGCCGAGGCCATCAAGGACGCATTGGTGGCCCTCGATCGCAAGGATTTTGCGAAAGCTCAGCGTCTTTTTGAGGCGCTCAGCCAGAAAGGCGCCGTGGCCGAGCAGGTGACGGGAGCAGCCGCCGAGCAGGTGAAGGAAGCCGCCGCCGCGCAGGTGAGCGAATCGCCGCCGGCCAGTCCAGCGCCCCCCAAACCCGCGACGTTGGCAGGGGGTCCGATGGCGTTCGACTCCTGGAATAAAGCCCTGCAGAAACCCTTAACATCGGCGCCCGAAGTTATTCCGCTTGCCGATGCGGCGTATCGCCGGCCTCCGCCTCAGGCAGAAAAAGCAAAATCGCGCCGCCTTAAGCCGCTTTTCCTTGGAACCGGCTTGATGTTGTTTGCGGTCTTCGGTGTATCCGCGATTTATGGTTCGCCACTAAACTGGACGTTCCCCACCACGAAAAGCCAGGCGATCGCCGGTCTTTCTTCGGCTGCTGATGTCCTCAAGGCGGATCTAGTGGCGATCACGGGCCAAAGCGCGCGCGAGGAGGAGCGGCCCGCGATTCGCGACCTCAGCGCCGCGCTCACACAGCTGACGGCCCGGCTCGACCAGATCGAGCACGAGTACGGAGCTCGTTTGGATAAGCTCAGCGAGCACGTCGACCAAGAATTCCTCGTCCCGATTTGCCGATATTGCGGCGAGGCTCGATAAGCTAGAGAAAAAAGCCGCCTTGCCCGCGACGCCTGTCTCAGAATCTGCCGATGTCCTGGCGAGGCTCGATAAATTGGAGAAGAGAGTCGCCGTCGCGGCTGCGCCGTCCTCAGAAATTGCTAGCCTCACGACGAGGCTCAACAAGTTGGAGAAGAGAGCTGCCGTCGCGGGCGCAAGATCGGCCAATCCGCTCCCGCCTGCCGCGCCAAAGCAATCGTCGCTTATGGCAAGGGCGGACCCTTCCGCCCCGAATGAAACGGCCAGATCCGACACCCCGGGGCCCTTGCTCCGAGACTATACCGTCGAGGATGCACGGGACGGCATCGCCGTGGTTGACAGTCGCTCTGGTCTGCAAGAGGTAGCGCCGGGAGATTCTATCCCTGGGGCGGGGCGCGTCTTGCGAATTGAGAAACGGGGCGGCGATTGGTTCGTCTTGACAAGCCGAGGCGTCATTGCGAGCGGTCCGGCGCCCTAAACTAATAGCTAGGCTGGCTCGCATCGGGACCGCTTTCACCGGCTTCGCCATGTTGTAGACAGGGTTGCGCACTCTCGCGCACGTATTCGGGCTAATTCAGTCGAATTCATCCGCGATTGACCGCCGGTTTCGGCTTCCGGTCGAGGGGAAGCGTCTCCGACGCCGGCTCCCAGCCGAACACGCTGCGGCCGCCAAGGCCATGCGAGAGGCGGCGCTCTTCGGCGATCACGTCCTCGACCGGCGGACCGGCGACCCTCTCGACCCGGCGGGCCTCGTCGTCGAGGCGCTTGAGGGCGGCGAGCTTGTCGTCCTGGCCGAGCTTCGCCTTCTCGACCGCCGTCTTCATGATCGCGATCGTCTCGTCATAGACCTTGAGCGGCACGGGGAACGGATGGCGGTCCTTGCCGCCATGGGCGAACGAAAAGCGCGCCGGATCGGTGAAGCGATAGGGGGCGCCGTGGACCACTTCGGCGACCATCGCGAGCGCGCGCACCGTGCGCGCGCCGACGCCTGGAACCAGAAGCAATTCGGCGAAGTCGGCGGGTCCCCGATCAGCCGCCGCGGTGAAGCTCGCATGGAGGCGCGGCTCAAGCACGTCGCTCGCGCGCACGTCGTGATGAGCGGGCATGACGAGATGGGGCAGGGTGAGCTGGATGGGATCGGGCGGGGGCTTCTGAGGTTTGGCTTCGATGGCGACGAGTTCGCGCGTGAGGCGATCGGGACCGAGCGAAGACAGAAGGTCGAGCTGGGTCCGGCGGGAAGCGTCGGCGCGGCGATCCGTCAGGTTGACGATCTCGCCTTGATGGGCGCCGTCGATCGCATTGTGCGGCTCCTCGACGAAACTCTTGAGGCCCTCGGACAGCCAATGGTAGCGGCGAGCGGTCCGGCTCGCATCGTTCATGCCCTGCTGGACGATTGTCCAACGCCCATCGTCGGTGACGATGAAGCCGTGCAGATAGAGGTCGAAACCGTCCTGGACAGCGGCGCTGTCGACCTTCGCCACCAGCCGGCTGACATTGGCGAGCGCGGCGCCGTCGATTCCGACCCGCTCGCCGATCGCGGTGAGTTCCGCAGGCGTCTTTCGCGATTGCTTGCCGCGCCCGCCGCAGACATGGATTCCGAGTTCTCCCGACAAGGGCTCAAGGCCACGCTTGAGCGCGCCAATCACGCTCGTGGTGACGCCCGAGGAGTGCCAGTCCATGCCCATGACCGCGCCGAACGACTGGAACCAGAACGGATGCGCGAGGCGGCGCAGGAACTCGTCGCGGCCGTAATGGTGGACGATCGCCTCGGCGATGACGCTGCCCAGCCGCGTCATGCGGCCGGCGAGCCACAAGGGCACCCGCCCGCCATGCAGCGGCAGATCGGCGCTTCCTGCTCTACGGGCCATGCGGCGTTCCGAGATTCGTTCTAGCGGGCGGCGTGCTCTTGAACGGAGCAGGCGAGTCAAGCGTACTCCGTTCCGATGGAATTGTCATCGCGAGGGAGAGCGCGCGCTCCGTCACGCTGCGCCGCGAGCTTTGAAGACGCGATCGCCGATCGCGTCGGCCGCGCTCCAAAGGGCGTTCGCAAGGACGCCCGTCTCACGGACGGGCTATGGAGCGCGGCTACAAGAGGCCCTTGGCCCTCGCGTAGGAAATGAGCGCGATCGTCTTGGCGTCGGCGATGGCGCCGCCCTCGATCATCGCGAGCGGCCTCGCCGAACGGGATCTCGAGGACCTCGATATGCTCGTCCTCATCGACGCCGCCGCCCTTTCCGGTCCGGTCCGCCTCGCCGTAAGCAGCGACGAAGCAGGCGATCTTCTCGGTCATGCCGCCTGGGCTCATATAGGCGTCGAAGGCGTGGACAGGCTCTGTGATGACGATGCCCGTCTCCTCGAGCGCCTCGCGGATGGCGCAGATTTCGGGCTTGTCGCCGTCCAGCATGCCGGCGCAGGCTTCAATCGTGGCGAGCGCTCCGTCGCTGAGATAGGCGCCGGCGCGAAACTGCTTGACCAGCGCGACGACCCGGCGCTTCGCGTCGTAGAGCAGCACGGCCGCGGCTTTGCCATGGCGATAGACGTCGTGCTTGAGCGTGCGCTTCGAGCCGTCGTCCTCAATGACCTCGATCTCGGTGCGAGTCAGATCGAACCGACCCGTCGCGAGGACAGTGTCGCGGATCACGCGGGCGGATTTGGCCATTGCGCGCGCCTAATAGCGGAATTGTTCGCGCAGGATTCGCTCGTCGAGCGAATGGCCGGGATCATGCAAGAGGATGAGGGACGTCACCTTGTCCATCGCCACATCGACCTCGACGACGCGCCGGATTTCGAAATGGTCGGCGGCGGCGGCGACCGGACGCTTGTCGGCTTCCATGATTTCGATGGTGACGCGCTGGGAATCCCTGAGGAGCGCCCCGCGCCATCGGCGCGGACGGAACGGCGAGAGCGGCGTCAGCGCCATCAGCGGCACGCCGAGCGGCAGGATCGGCCCGTTGGCGGAAAGGTTGTAGGCGGTCGAGCCGGCCGGCGTCGAAACCAGAATGCCGTCGGCGATCAGTTCCTCGAGCTGGACGATGTCGTCAATCTCGATGCGCAATTTCGCCGCCTGGTAGGTCTGGCGCAACAGGGACACCTCGTTGATCGCCCGCGCCGTCGTCTCAGCGCCGTTGATGTCGCGCGTGCGCATGATGAGCGGGTGAATGATCGACCGCTCTGCGACCCGAAGCCGTTCGGGCAGGCCTTGCTCGGAATAATCGTTCATCAGGAAGCCGACCGATCCGCGGTTCATGCCATAGATCGGCTTCGGCGCTTTCATGGACATGTGCAGGGTCTGCAACATGAGGCCGTCGCCGCCGAGCGCCACGATGACGTCGGCCTCGTCGAGCGGGCTGTTGCCATAGAGAGCCGTGAGCCTCTCGAGCGCCTCGTTGGCTTCCTTCGCGCCCGAAGACAGGAAGGCGATCGTCTGCGTTCGCGCCATTGGCGTCATGACCGTCATGCACACTTCCCCTGAATGGCGCGAGGGAGCTTTTCGAATTCGCGCAGCGCGTCTTGCGATTGCGGCCATCCCAGTCATGGCCCGCAGTCTAAGCTGAGGGGCGCGCCGCTTCAAAGTCGGGCGAATCGAAGCGGAATGCCCCTTTCGGGGAGGGCGGATTATGGAAGCTGCTGGCGGGCGTCGGGGAGAGCCCGCGCGGGCTTGCGAGACGCGCCTTCCGCGGTCGGCAGCTTGATCAGGAATCGCGCGCCGCAATAGAAATCGTCGGCCTTTGTCGGGGCCAGCGTGATCGCGCCGCCGTTTCGCGTCACGAGGTCCGCGGCGATCGCAAGCCCGAGGCCGGCGCCAACTTCGCTCGTCGACTTGTGGAAAGGCTCGAAGATCCGCTCGTTCTGGTCGAGCGGAAATCCGGGTCCAGTGTCGCTGATCTCGATCAGCGCGAGCCCGTCGGTGCGAATGGCCGCGAAGCGAATGGCCTTCGGCCGCCCCTCCGTTGCGCCTTTGGCCATCAAAGCCTGGGCGGCGTTGCGGCTCAGATTGTCGAGCACGCGCAGGACGTGGTCCGGATCGGCATAGACGCAGAACCGCGGCGGAATGTCGATGTTGTAGTCGATCGCAGCGTCGTGTTCGGCTTTCCCCGTCTCGACCACTTCCCGCACCAGCTTGCTCAAGTCGAAGGCGCGGCGCGAAGGAGGAAGTTCGCGGCTTGCGCCATAGGTCAGCGTCGACTGACAGAACTGGATCGCCCGATCGAGGGTCGCGACCAGACGCGGCGCAAGCCGTTGGGCGAGCGGATCGGGGATTGTCGCCAAGCGGTCCGAAATGAGCTGCGCGGCGCTCAGGATATTGCGCAGGTCATGATTGATGCGCGCAACCGCCATGCCGAGCTCGGCCAGGCGCTTGCGCTGCGCCAGCTCATGGGCGAGCGACCGCTGCATGATCGCGAGCGCCGCCTCGGCGCGGCCGATCTCGTTGCCCCGCCCGCAAGGCTCGATCACGCGCGAGGCGTCCTGCGGACTTTCGCCAAAGGCGATGATGTTGGAGGTGAGCCGGCGAACCGGCTCAAGCACCATGCGCCACAGGGCCGCCCACAGCACGCAGCTGACAACGGCGGCGATCATGAGAGCAATCGCCAGGAAATTGCCCGACACGCGCCACAACGATTGGATCAGCGGAGTCCTCGTCGAAGGCGAATTCGATCGCCGGTTGGCCTGCTTGGGCCGGGGCGCTCAGCTTCACGACCCTGTGGGGTTCAGCGAACAGGGTGCGAAAGGTGGCCGCCAGGCTCTCGAAAAAGGAACTGTCGTCGGCGGTGATCAACTCTGCGCCCACCGGCGGCCCGCCGGCGATGACAAACTCGCGGCGTCCCGAGGGGGTCGCGACCGCCAGCCACTTCACATCGACGCTATGGAGGATCTTCTGCGCCAAGTCCTGCGGCGGCGGCGTTGGGCCGGCGAGCCCGAACGCCTCCACGGTCGTCTCGACGCCGCTGATCTTGCTGTGCAGCCACATGTCGCGATGCGCGGTGAGCCGTGACACGTAAAAAAGGCCCATCGCCAGGAAGACGAACCCGATCGTCACGGCAAGCACGCGCGCCGCGAGGCCGAAGCTCTGCAGCGGCAGCGCCGACCCCGGCGCGCTTGCGTGCTTTGCGAGCGCGACCGAGATCGCCTGCGCCTCGGCGCGGCTTTCGCTTCTGGCCGGAAGGTCTAGCATTGTGCGGTCACGCCCTCACCCCATTGAGCTCGTCCTCGATATGGGCCTTGATTATGGCCGAAAAACTGGCGTCTGCCTGAAATCCGAGGCTTTTTGCCCGCGCGGGATCGAAATCTCGCGCCCAGCCGGCGACGATTCTGATGATCGTCTCGTCGGGCTCGCGGCGGATGAGGGCGACCGTCTTGTCGCCGGCGATGGCGCGCAAAGCCTCGATCTGCTCGCCGACCGTGACGCTGACCCCGGGCAGGCTGAGCGAGCGGCGGGCGCCGAGGAGCGAGAGGTCGAGTTCGGCCGCGTGCAGGAGAAACTCGATCGCGGCGCGAGGCGAGGCGTGCCAATGACGAACGTCGTCGCCGACCGGCAGGATCGCCTCCTTTCCGGCGAGCGGCTCGCGGATGATGCCGGAGAAGAACCCGGAAGCGGCCTTGTTCGGCAGGCCAGGGCGAACGCAGATCGTCGGCAGCCGCAGGCCGATGCCGTCGAAGAAGCCGCGCCTCGAATAGTCGCCAAGCAGGAGCTCGCAGATCGCCTTCTGGGTCCCGTAGCTGGTCAGCGGAGCTGCGAGAAACTCGTCGCCGATCTTTTCCGGGAACGGCGCGCCATAGACGGCGATCGATGAGGTGAAGATGAGGCGCGGCTTATAGGCGCCGCCGGAGAGCGCCTGTTCGCGCCGGATCGCCTCGAATATCGCGTGGGTTCCCCCGACATTGATGGCGTAGCCCTTGTCGAAATCAGCTTCCGCTTCGCCCGAGACCACTGAAGCCAGAAGAAAGATAATGTCGGGACGCGGCGCGACGAGCTTTGAGGCGACATAAGAGGCCGCGATGTCGAAGGCGTCGAGCGCGACCGGGAACGGCGCGTTGGCTGGCGTCTGCGGCGCGATGACGTCGACGAGATGCGCGTGAGTGATGGCTTTGCCGGCGAGCTTTCCGTCGCGGACGAGGCGCGCGGTCAATTTGCGTCCGATCATACCCGCCGCGCCGATAATGAGCACCTTCATCCAAACCCTCTCCCTTCGCCGCCGCCGCGATTCCTGACTCGCGGAGCCGTCGGCAATCTAGAGCGGTTTTACCGCCCTGCATATTCCCGTTCCATTGTCAAGTTGAGTGAAACATTGGCGAAGTGGCAAATAAGATCGCCTTGTTCTGGCCTCATATACCCTCCAGAGGGGCATCGTAACGTTGAGAACAAGAGGTGTAATGGATGCTTAAAATCGTGTTTGCATGTGCGGCCATTGTTGGATATACGAACGTTGCGGCCGCAAGTGAATTGGGTATAGCCTCATATTATCAAAATCCACATTACAGCGGTCTGATTGCAGCCCACAAAACTCTTCCGTTTGGGACGCGGGTTAAGGTGGTCAATCTCGACAACGGCCGCAGCGCCATCCTGAAAATCGTCGACCGGGGACCGTTCATTCGCGGCCGCATCATCGACGTCTCGCCCGTCGCGGCGAGCGCGCTCGGCTTCCGCGTCGCGGGCCTCGCGCATGTGCGGATCGAGCGGATCTGAGCCGCCTTCCCTGTAGGGCCGGTCGATAGGGCGTCTATGAGGACGCCCGTCTCACGACCGGCTATGGGACCCGGCCGGGCGGCGTCAGCGACGCCGCCCTACAGATCCGCCCAGCGGTTACGTGCGAAGCGCGAAACTGACCTCTTTATTTCACGAATACGTAGGTCGCGGCATACGGCTCCGAATGCAGTTCGCCTTCGCTGTCGCAAGCTCCCCCGAAGACGCCCCCTTTCGTGTCGATGCGTAAGACCGATGTTGCGCCTGCGACGAGACCGGATTTCGGAGGGTCTTTGACTGAGAGTTTCAACCAGGCAATGTCCTTGGCCGTCGCGCCCGGCGCCTTGCTCACCAGTTCGCCCACAACTCGCGACCCATCGTCGAATTCCCACGTCGGGCCGACAAAATGACGTCCGACGGTCTTTCCCTCTTCCAGCAGGGTTGCGACAGGCTCCCGGAACCTCCAGTTCAAGGCGCCCCCAGTATTTTTTGCGCATACGTAAATCTGCGCTCCCGCCGCCTGTAGCCGCGACACGGGGACGCCGGCTTTGACGGCGATTGTCGCAGGGAGATTCTCAAGGCCCTCGGCCCGGGCGGCGGCGAGCCGACCCCATCAAAGCGAGAAATAAGACCAGTCTGGTCATTTATGAATCCCCCGCGGGCCGCGGACCCAGACGGCCGCTAAGCCACGTTCGCTGTCGGTCGGGCCCCAGACGAAGACGCCAGCCCCATGCAAACATCCCCGATGTGGGAATATCTACCGCCTGCCTTGCGTCGGCGCAAAATCAAAGAGGCACGTCCGCGCGATTGCTGCGCGCCAAGTTTGGCGGCTGTCTCGCCCTAGTTGGCGCCTTCGAGCAGACGGCGGGCGATCACCTGCGCCTGGATCTCCGCCGCGCCCTCGAAAATGTTGAGGATGCGCGCGTCGCAGAGAACCCGCGAGATCGGATATTCGAGGGCGAATCCATTGCCGCCATGGATCTGCAGCGCATTGTCCGCCGCGGCCCAGGCGACGCGCGCGGCGATGAGCTTCGCCATGCCCGCCTCGAGATCGCAGCGGCGACCTTCGTCCTTGGCGCGGGCGGCGAAATACGCAATTTGGCGGGCGATGTGGATCTCGACCGCCATCATCACGAGCTTGTCGGCGACGCGGGGAAAATGGATGATCGCCTTGCCGAACTGCACGCGCTCCCTGGCGTAGCGTAAGCCCAGCTCGAAAGCGCATTGAGCCACGCCCACGGCGCGCGCCGCCGTCTGGATGCGCGCCGATTCGAACGTCTCCATCAATTGCTTGAAGCCCTGGCCCTCCACCCCGCCCAGAAGCGCCTCGGCCGGCA
Organism: uncultured Alphaproteobacteria bacterium; assembly: GCA_963725195.1. GTDB lineage: Bacteria > Pseudomonadota > Alphaproteobacteria > Rhizobiales > Beijerinckiaceae > Roseiarcus. The sequence goes on from CAVRXX010000028.1 coordinate 55,681, forward strand.
GGCGGAAGCCGTCGAAGGCGATCTCGTATTCCTTCATCCCGCGATAGCCGAGCACTTCGATTTCGCCGCCCGACATGCCCTTGGCTGGGAACGGATCGGCGTCTGTGCCGCGCGGCTTCTCGGCCAGAAACATCGACAGGCCCCGGTAGCCGCGCTCGTCCGGGTTGGTGCGGACGAGCAGCGTCATCAGGTCGGCGCGAACCGGATGGGTGATCCAGGTCTTGGCTCCGCTGACGACATAGTCGTCGCCGTCTTTGGCCGCGCGGGTGCGCAAGGATGCGAGGTCGGAGCCGGTGTTTGGCTCGGTGAAGACTGCGGTCGGCAGGACCTCGCCGCTCGCGATTCTTGGCAGATACTTTTGTTTCTGCGCCTCGGTCCCCCCGACCAGGATCAGTTCGGCGGCGATCTCGGAGCGCGTGCCCAGCGAGCCGACGCCGATATAGCCGCGCGACAATTCCTCCGACACGACGCACATCGCCACCTTGCCGAGACCCATGCCACCGTAGGCCTCGGGGATGGTGAGGCCAAAGACGCCCATGGCGCTCAAGCCGGCGATGACCTCGAGCGGGATATAGGCGTTGGCGCGATGCCAGCCTTGGGCATGGGGTATGACCTCGGCGTCGGCGAATCGGCGCATCTCGCCGCGAATCGCTTCGAACGTCTCGTCAAGGCCGGGGTCGCCGATCGCGCCTTCCCCCGCCTCCGCGATCAAGGCGGCGAGGGCGGCGCGGTTTTCGCGGGTAGCGCCTCCGGCGATCAGGGATTCTACGGTGGCGTTGCGAAACGGCTCGATGTCCTGAGGCCCTAGGCCGAAGTCGGTCAAGCGCAGGATTTCACCCTGATTCATCGGGATGCCGTGGAACATCTGGGTGAGATATTCGCCGAGCCCGATGCGCGTCATGAGCTGCTCGGTCTCGCCGAAGCGGCCCTCCTCGCTCATGCGTTCAGCGTATCCCGCCATTTCCTTGATCGCTTCGACATAGGTCGCGAGCCACGCCAGCCCATGGACGGCGTGCTGTTCGGCCTCCATCTTGTCGGCGCTCAGCCTGCCGTTCTCGCTCACCCGATCGCGGACGGCGTCGAGCGCGCAATCCAGGAGTCCCTGGGCCGAGAAATGAGCCTGGCGGGCGAGGTCGTCGAGCGTCATGGAGCGCGTGTCTCCTTCGGGTGGGCGCCGCTTTGCTGCGGCGCAGCATGCGTCCTCGCCTTCGCCGTTGCAATGCGTTTCCTAGCGCTGAAGGGTGTGGATTCGGCGTCACGCGGGTGGCGCTTGTGGCGGCATGCGGTCAAAATGGCCGTTTGCGACGGGAGGCTCGAGAAGGGTGCGCGCACGCCTGAGAATCGTCTGGCAGGCGGCGGAGAAGTTCGCCGCCGATGACGGCTGGGCGATCGCCAGCTACATCGGCCTGACGCTGCTGACGTCGCTGTTCCCGTTCCTCATCTTCGTCGCGGCGGTCGCAAGTTTCTTCGGCTCGGAGGAACTGGCGCATGAGGCGGCGAAGCTCGTGTTCGCCGAATGGCCCGAGGTTGTGGCCCGCCCGATCGCCGACGAGGTCGAGCGGGTTCTGACGACCCCGCGCAGCGGCGGATTGCTGACGTTCGGCGCGGTCTTCTCCTTCTATTTCGCTTCGAGCGCCATCGAAGCGCTTCGGGTCGGGCTCAACCGCGCCTATGGCCTCGTTGAGCCGAGACCTTGGTGGATGCTGCGCCTCCAGTCGCTTGGACTGGTGTTGACCGGATCATTCGCCCTGCTGGCGTTGGCCTTTCTGGTCGTGCTCGGGCCGTTGATCGTGGATACGCTGGCGGCCTTCTTTCCCTCGGTTGAGGAGGCGCACAGCCTGCTTACGTTCCTCCGCATCGTGATCGCGGGCTTGATGCTGGCGAGCTCGCTCATTCTGGCGCATCTCATCCTGCCCGCCCATCGGGTCGGGTTTCTCGATATCCTGCCGGGCGTGGTGGTGACCTTTGTCGCCAGCATCGCCTTCGGCGAGCTTTTCGGCGCCTATTTGAGCGAGTATTTGCGCAACTACATCTCCACCTACGCCGGCCTCGCCTCCGTCATGATCGCGCTTGTCTACCTCTATTGGGTGGCGCTCCTGTTCGTCTTTGGCGGCGAGCTGAATGCAGCGATCATCAGGGCGCGCCAGCAGCGAGCGGAGGAGAAAGCCAAGGAGCGCGCCGCCGATCCCGCTGCGGGCCGGGAAGCTGGTCTCTAGGAGATCCTCATAATCCCTTCGACTTGAAGTGCTTCAACAGGGTCCAGACCGCGGCTTGCTGTTCGTCGTCCATCTCATTGGGGTCGAGGTGCGCGAGGAGGATTTCTGACGGCTTCCTCATGTCGCCGAGGGGCGGGGCCGGTTGTGGCGGTGGCAGCGGCGGTCCTGCTTCGATCTCCTTTATCGGCGGATGGACGAACGCAGGCCTTGCGGGTTTCCTGCGCGGCGCGAGCGACCGCGGCTTCCGGCCCTTGAGCACGCGGCCGCTGACTTTCACGCCCGCATCGTTCGCGGCGTAGAGAAAGAAGGTCACGCACTTCTGGACGACCGCGTCCGCAGCCGGAAAAGCCCGTCTGAACGCCTCGTTGAAATGGGATGGGGTCGCGGTTTCGAGGTCGATCGCGAACATTGGCGCATATTCCTGTCGAAGGAGCTCCAAGAGCTTCTCGGGCCAATGCCCAGCGCCATGCGCTTTCGTCAGCTCCTTGAGGCGCTGTGTGGGGCGTCCGTCGTCCTCGATCAGACCAAGGAAGCGAAGCGCATGCATGAGCTGACTGCCGACCACGCCTGAAAAGCGGGTCAGCACGCTGCGGTCGATGCGCGACGGAACGCCCTGCTCGTGAAGATCCTCGATGAACGTCTTGAACGTTCGGTACGACGTATACGGCGGCGTCCCCGACGACTTGGGTCGCTCAAGCATAACGATCTCCCGCCAGTTCGGAATGCGCGCCTCGTATTCCGCACCGCGAGACCATTATACCGTATTCATGGCCCCAGTTGGACTATTCCAAATCGCCGATTGCGCGGTGATTCGTTTTTTTAAGATGCTGAAGAAATTGGAAATTCTTCCCAGGCTGGCGGGTTATGGGGATACAACGTCTCTCTGCCTTTGCCAGGAAAAGAATATCCGCTCTCAGACCATTCCGCGGGGCTGAAAGGCCGCCGCGACAGCCATTGGAGCATTGAAATGCTGTGGACCGCCGAGGCAGTCGAGGACCTCAAGAGGCTTGCGCTTGCAGGAAAGAGCGCAAGCCATATCGCGGCCGAGCTCGGCGTGGGATCCCGCAACGCTGTCATCGGCAAGGCGAGCCGGATCGGGATCAAACTCAGCGGCGGCGGCGGGCGCGCTGCGTCTGGCGCCGCGCCGGCCCGCGCGGCTCGGCCCCAATGGGCGACGGCTCGCTACGCTCGGCCAAATGCCGACGACAAAGGCGCCCACGTCGTCGCCGCTCGCGGTCTCTCGCCACGCGGAGGTGAGGACGCCGACGTGGACATTCGGGGAAGCCGAGATCGGAGAGATGCGACGGCTGCGGTTCGAGGACATTCGTGAAGCCGCCTGTCGGTGGCCGCTCGGGGATCCGAGAAGCGGGGACTTCGCCTATTGCGGGCTCACGCCGGTCGACGGCCAGTCCTATTGCGCCGGCCATTGCCGGATGGCGTATCGGCCGCCCCAGGCGAGGCGGCGCCCGGATGAGCAGCCAGGCTCCCGGCCGCTGGCCGGTTCGTGGCGGGTCGCTTAAGGGTTCACCACGAACGGCACAAAGGGCACGAAGCTTCTTGGTGGTCTTTGTGATCCTGGTGGCGAATTGCTCCGATTGTACGCCGCCGGCCATCAGGTCGCCGGAGCAAGCCCGCTTAGGTCTTTTCGAATACGCAGATCAGGCCCGGCGCATCTGCGCCCGCTTCGCGCCGCGTCGAAGCCGAACGGATGAGGAGGGGCGCCAAGCCGACCTCGCGGGCGGTCGCCTCGATGTAACAGCGGCTGTGAGCGAACCGCATCGTGGGCTCGAGTTTGAATCCGTCGCCCTCGCAACTTTCGACCGAGAAGGCGAAGAGGCCGTCCGCGGTCAGCGCAGACCCGACAGCGGCGAACAGAGGCGCAAAGTCGCCGACATAGACGAGCGCGTCCGCCGCGACGATGAGATCGAAGCTCCCAGGCGGCTCGCCGCTCAGGACCGCCGCCGCATCGCCGACCATGAGCGGTCATAGAGGCCGCGCTCGCGCGCCTTCGCAATCATGGCCGCCGAGAGGTCGACGCCGGCGAGACGGTCGATGCGCTCGCGCAGCGGCGCCCCCATGAGTCCCGTTCCGCAGCCAAGGTCGAGAGCCGAGACGAAGCCGCGGCCCGGCGCAACGGCGCTCAAGGCGTCGGCGATAAGGGCGGGGGCGCGGTAGCCGAGATTTTTGATGAGATGCTTGTCGAAGCGCCAGGCATAGTCATCGAACAGCCGCGCGACATAGGCTGGCGGCAGCGAGGTCGAGCGCCTCCCCCCGCCCAATGAGCGCGAGCCGGGCCCTCGCGCCCTGTGCATCGGCGGGATCGGCGACGAGGCTCATGCGAAAGCCTTGAGCCGCGGCGTCGAGGTCGCCCAGTTTCTCCCGCGCGTCGCCGAGCGCGAACCACGCCGCCGCCCAATTCGGCGCGCGCTCGAGCGCCTGCTCGAATAGCTGCGCCGCCGCGCTGAAGTCGCCCTCTTCCGCCGCAGCTTTGGCGTAAGCGAAACGACGCTCGGCGATGAGGTCGCCCGCCGCGAGGGGATCGCGCATCATGCTAGCCGTCAGCGAGCGCCGCTTTCAGGCGCGGCTGCGCGACCCGGACCTCGTTCGCCTTGGCCAGATCGATAAGGCCGCCGAAACGGCGCTGCTTCTTGGCTTCATGGTTGGTGAAGATTTCCGCAAGACGATGGTCGAGAAACGGATTGGAGAACCTCTCGATCACGGTTTTGAGGTAAACCTGCGCCTCATCTCCCATGCCGATTGCCGCGAACACCGGAAGCACCTCTTCGGCGTAGAGTTCGTCAAGCTTCGCGCGCATCGTTGTGTCGGCCACCGCCTCGCGGACCGTCAGGCCCGGCGCGCCGGCGTGCCTCGCCCAAATCTCGGCGAGATAGGTGTGGCCGAGATTGAGGATGAAGAGCTTCAGGCGCTCGTAAGGCTTGAGGTCGGCGGCGACGATGATGGCGGGATGGCGGCAAGGCAGTTCGAGGCCCGGCTGGTCCTCGATCGCCCACAAAGCATAGGGCTCGGCCACCGCGCCTAAGGGTTCGAGCGGCTCTGAGACAATGCGGTCCACGAGCGAATTGACCCACAAGCACTCCTCTCCCACCCAGCGGCGCGCCGTCGCCGGCGCCTGCCAGCGGTCGAGCATATCGAGCACCACGCCGCGCAGGACCTTGCCATTGGCCGGCGTGAGTTCGCATGGGAACAGGGTGATGGGATCGGCGCCTGCCGAAAAGCGCGCGAGCAGGAGCTTGGCGAGCTTGGCCGGAAACGAGCGGGGCGGTCCGGCGTCCGGCCGGTCGTCGGGGTCGGTCTCGTAGCCGCGGTCGGCGGTGTTCGACACGGCGCAGCGCGCGGCGACGAACAGGCGCTCGAGCTCGTCCCATTGCGTCGTCGCGTCGACGCCGGCGCCGACGCTCCCAACCTCCACGCTCTCGTCGACGACCGCGCCATTGCTGAGGCCCTTGACGAGAACGCGGTAGGGCAGGCCGGTCGCGAAGGCGGCGATGCGCCGGCGGCTTTCCGGACTCCCCGTGGTTCCCGCGACGGCGATGGGCCCCATCGCTTCGCCGCGGGCCAAAGCATCGCTGACAAACAGGTCGACATGCGCCTGCAGGAAGCGGCTCGCGCCGAACTGGAGGATGGGGAATGCGGTCAAGTCTCTCTCCGCGTCGGGCCCGCTTGTGGCTGGGGCGGGGCCGCTTGTCCATTCCGACGAATGCCGCGGGTTGATTTTTTCGCTCATCTCTGCTTGAAGGTGCGCCCATGCGAACCTGGTCGACGACCCTGCACCTTAGCCGCCCGGCGCGTTAGACGCGTCGGGACATAGTTTCGCATCCGCCTTTTCATTCGACAGGCACGCTCGGCCGGCTGATTTCAGCCAAGCGCCGCCGCAAGTTTTCCCAGGGTTCGTCATGACACAGATGCCTATTCAAAAGTACCGCGCCTACGCGCCCATTATCCTGCCGGACCGGCAATGGCCCTCGCAGGTTATCGAGAAAGCGCCGATCTGGTGCTCGGTCGACCTGCGCGACGGCAATCAGGCGCTGATCGAGCCGATGGGCGTCGAGCGCAAGAATCGCATGTTCCGGCTCCTGACCGACATGGGGTTCAAGGAGATCGAGGTCGCCTTTCCCTCCGCCTCGCAGACCGACTTCGACTTCGTCCGCTCGATCATCGAGGGCGGCGCGATCCCGGACGGCGTCGCCATCCAGGTCTTGACCCAGTGCCGCCCGGAACTGATCGAGCGCACGTTCGAGGCGGTCAAGGGCGCGAAGAAGGTCATCGTCCACTTCTACAATTCGACTTCGACCTTGCAGCGTAACGTCGTCTTCCGGACCGACCGCAGGGGCGTGACCGAGATTGCGGTCAACGCGGCCAAACAGGTGAGGGCGCTCGCCGACGCCGCCTCGGGCACGGACTTCCAGTTCGAATATTCGCCGGAGAGCTTTACTGGCACCGAGCTCGATTTCGCGCTCGACATCTGCGAGGCGGTCAAGGAGGTCATCGAGCCCACGCCTTCGAAGCGGCTCATCCTCAACCTGCCGGCGACGGTCGAGATGGCGACGCCGAACACTTATGCCGACCAGTTCGAATGGTTCGGGCGCCGCATATCCGATCGCTCGAGCGTGATCCTGTCCGTCCACCCGCACAACGATCGCGGCACGGCGGTCGCGGCGGCGGAGCTGGCGCTGATGGCGGGCGCCGAGCGGGTCGAGGGCACTTTGTTCGGCAATGGGGAGCGCACCGGCAACGTCGACATCGTCACCATGGCCTTGAACCTGTTCACCCAGGGGGTGAATCCCGAGCTCGACCTCACCGACGTCAACGCGATCCGGGACGTCGCCGAGCATTGCACGCAACTGCCGGTGCACCAGCGCCATCCTTACGTGGGCGAACTGGTCTACACCGCCTTCTCAGGCTCGCATCAGGATGCGATCAAGAAGGGTTTCGAGGCGCAGGAGAAGCGCAACGATCCGCTGTTCCTTGTGCCTTACCTGCCGATCGATCCGAAGGACGTTGGCCGCGACTACGAGGCGGTGATCCGCATCAACAGCCAGTCCGGCAAGGGCGGGATGGCCTATATCCTGCGCGCGGACTACGGCCTCGACCTGCCGCGTTCGCTGCAGGTCGAGTTTTCCAAGATCGCCCAGGAGCGGATGGACGCGGAGGGCAAGGAGCTGACCTCGCCCGAGCTGTGGGCCTTGTTCCGCCAGGCCTTTCTTCTCGACGATCCACCGATGACGCTCATCAAGCAGCAGACGGTCCCGACGAGCCCGGACAATCGCGAGCTCGTCGCAACGCTGCGGAAGGCCGACGGCGCGACCTTTACGGTCGAAGGCGAGGGCAATGGGCCGATCGACGCCTTTGTCGACGCGCTGAAGAAGGCGTTCAAGGTCGAGTTCTCGTTCATCGACTATCATGAGCACGCGGTCGGCCGCGGCGCGAATGCGACTGCGGCTAGCTATGTCGAGATCCAGGATGCGGAGGGCCGCGCCCTGCACGGCGTGGGCATGGACCCCAACATCGTGATGGCCTCGCTCAAGGCGACGCTCGTCGCCGTGCTGAGGCTGATGCGGCGGGAGGGCAGGGCGCTTTAGTCGGAGAAGCGCTCTGCTCAAACCGGGTCGTCATCGCGAGCGTAAGCGAAGCGATCCAGGCAAGCGTAGGACGCCCTTCGGCCTCTGGATTGCTTCGTCGCCATAGCCCGTCGAAGGACGGGCGTCTCTCGACGCCCTATGGCTCCTCGCAATGACGACGGCCGCACTCAAGCCGTCGCGAGCGCTTCCTTGGGCCGCCGGCCGATCGTGAGCACCAAAGCAGCCGCGATCACGCAGGCGACGCCGGCGACATAAAGCGCCGGCAGGTAGGTCGCGAAATCGCTGCGCGAGAGCCCGGCCCCGAATGCTGCTGTCGCCGCGCCGAGCTGGTGGGCGGTGAAAATCCAGCCGAAGGTCAGATTGGCGTTCTCGGAGCCGAACCGCTCGGCGGTCAGCCGCACGGTCGGCGGCACGGTCGCGACCCAGTCGAGACCGTAGAAGACCGCAAAGGCCGAGAGCCCGACGACCGAGAAGTCGGTGAACGGCAGGGCGATCAGCGAAAGGCCGCGCAGCCCGTAATACATGAACAGAAGCCACCGGTTGTCGTAGCGGTCCGACAGCCAGCCGGACAGGATTGTGCCGACGAAGTCGAAGGCGCCGATCACCGCGAGCGCGCTCGCCGCCGCGACCGGCGCGATGCCATAGTCGCCGCAGAGCGAGACCCAGTGCGTCTGGATGAGGCCGTTGGTCGAAAGCCCGCAGACGAAGAAGGTCGCGAACAGCACCCAGAAGGTGCGGCTCGCGCGGACCGCATAGAGCGCGCTGAGCGGCGACGCCATCATCGCGGTCAGCCGCAGATCCTGCTTCGGCGCGGGCTGGATGGCGCGCTCGCCGAACGGAGCGAGCCCGACGTCCGCCGGCCGATCGCGCAATAGCATGAGCGCCACGCGCGCCGGCGACGAGCAGCATGGCGACGACGAAAGCGAGCGCATTGCGCCAGCCATAGGCTTCCGTCAGCTTCGCGATGAGCGGCAGAAAGATCAATTGCCCGGTGGCGTTGCTCGCCGTCAGCATGCCGACCACCAGGCCGCGTCGATGAACGAACCATCGCGCTGCGATGGTCGCTCCCAGCACCAGCGCGACCATGCCGGTGCCGATTCCGACAACGACGCCCCAGAGCGCGATGAGCTGCCAGACCTCGGTCATCGCCATCGAGCCGAGGATCCCTAAGACGATCATCGCGATCGCTGACACGACGACCGGCCGCACGCCGAAGCGGTTGATGAGGGCGGCGGCGAACGGCCCGATCAGCCCGAACAGGGCGAGCCGCACCGCGAGCGCGACCGAAATCTCCTCCGTGCTCCAGCCGAATTCCTTTTCGAGCGGCTGGATGATGACGCCCGGCGCGCCCATGGCGCCCGCGGTCGCGAGCATGACAACGAATGTCGCCCCGGCGACGAACCAGCCGTAATAGACGCCGCGCTTCGCCATCGCCGAGGCGAGCCTGTTGGACAGCGAGAGGGCCGCGGGTCTCTTTTGCGGCTGAGCATCGGTCGCAACAGCCGGCCCCGATATCGTCATCTTCAGCTCCAGGTGACGGGTATCCACCCGCATGTTCGCCAAAAAATCAAAGATGGCGCGCGAGCGTCTGCAGCTGCGCCGCTCCGCTGGAGCCCAACGCCGCCTCGACCCGCCGCTGGGCCTCCTCCCATAAGGGAGCGGCGCGTCGCAGCGCGTCTTTTCCGGCAGGCGTCAGCCGCACCGCCGCTTCGCGCTGGTCGCGCGCCGAGGCCGTGCGCACAAGCCGAAGCTCTTCGAGCGCCTTCACGTTGCGCCCGACCGTTGATCGGTCCAATTCCGCCATTTGCCCGAGTTTGGTGAGCGAAACCGTTCCGGCGCGCTCGACTTTTCTCAAAAGACTGAACTGCGCGAGCGTGACGCCCGCCGGCTCAAGGAGCGCGTCATAGAGCGCGGTCGTTCTTCGCGCGGCGGTCCGAACCGCGACGCAGTAGCAAGTCGTCTCCATTCGCGGGTATATACCCATGTCGCGCAGGGCGCAAGCCAGGGGGAGCAAGCTGAGACCGAGGCCTCGTTGAGGCCCGCCAGGCCGCGAATCGCCTCAGGATCATGACCTTGCCTGAGCGCTGCGCTTGCGGCTCGATCCAGAGCGGCGGCTGCGCTCGGCGCCCGGGCGACAGAGCCGCTTGGCGCAGTTACCTGTCAGCGGAATTGACCGCCTGGCGCTAAACGCGCAAGGATCAAGCCTCCGCTTCGCCCGCCAACCGCGCGACGACGGATTCGAGCCTCGAACCCAGTTCGTCGAGGCGGGAAGCCAGGGCTTGGGCGCGCCGCTCGGCGGCTTCGGAGCGATTGCGTTCAGCCTCGGCCGCTTCGCGCGCTTCGGTCAGATTGTCGGCGATCGTCAGCGCGGCCATGATGACGAGACGCTGGTCGCCGATCTCGCCGAACGATGAGCGCATTTCGCCGATCTTTTCATCGATCATGCCGGCGAGCGACTCGAGCCGCGCTTCCTCGCCTTCATTGCAAGCCAGGCGATATTTGCGCCCGTCGATGGTGACCGAAACCTGTGACATGGCGCGGGCCTTTTCCATGGCCGACCGGCTTTTAAGTGTCCGAGCCCGAAGGCGGCCGACCGAGCACGCGTTCGATCGTTTGCGCCGCGCGAGCAAGCCGCTTGGCCGCTTCGGCGTTGGCGGATTCCAAGGCTCGCGAGCGGTCGACGGCGGCGTCGAGTTCGACCGCGAGCCGTGAGCGGTCGTCTTGCATCAGCGCGAACTCTTCTTGCGTCGTGGCGCGCGCTTCGTCGTGACGCAGGCGGACCTCAGTCGCCCACTCCAGCGCTTCGACCGCGGAAGCCAGTCGTTTCAGCGAGGCGTCAAGCGAATCCATGGAGGTGTTGATTCCATCCATTGCGGGGTTTTGTTTACGCGATGCTTGAACGAAAGGTCAACGAGCGCGCGGTCGCAATTGACAGGTTCCTGCGACCGCCCCTAATTGGCGCGCCCGTTCCGCCCGGGGTTCAAATTACTGCCCGAGCTCGGAACTCCGAAATTGCCGGCGCCCTATTGTTTGAGGAGACCCCGATGGCGACAACGACCCTGTCCCCTGTGCGACGAGCGTGTCTCACGACGCGATGGCCAATGCGATCCGCTTTCTCGCCCTCGACGCGGTGGAGAAGGCCAAGAGCGGCCACCCCGGCCTGCCGATGGGGATGCGCCGACGTCGCCACGGTTCTCTGGCGCGACGTGCTCAAATTCGACGCGTCCGATCCCCATTGGCCCGATCGCGACAGGTTCGTGCTCTCGGGCGGCCACGGCTGCATGCTGTTGTACAGCTTGCTCTATCTGACCGGCGTCGGCGGCGCCAAAGGACTGGGGATCGAAGACATCAAACAGTTCCGCCAAGTCGGCTCGAGGACGCCGGGGCATCCCGAATACTGGTGCGCTCCGGGCGTGGAGACGACAACCGGCCCGCTCGGGCAGGGGATTGCGACCTCGGTCGGCATGGCGATCGCGGAGCGCATGCTGGCCGCGCGCTTTCCGGGCATCGTCGATCACCACACTTATGTCATCGCCTCCGACGGCGATTTGATGGAAGGCGTGAGCCAGGAGGCGATCGGCATCGCCGGCCATCTCAAGCTCAAGAAGCTGATCGTCTTCTGGGACAACAATGGGATCTCGATCGACGGGCAGATCCCGATCCTCGCCGACAACATCGACCAGGTCGCCCGCTTCCAGTCGGCGGGCTGGAATTCAACCCACATCGACGGGCACGATCCAAAGGCGATCCTCGACGCCATCCACGCAGCGCAGAATTCCGACAAGCCGACCATGATCGCGTGCAAGACGACGATCGGCTTTGGTCTGCCAACCCATGCGGGAACCCAGCAAGGCGCACAGTGACGCGCAGGGGGCTAGCGAGGTCGCTGGCGCACGCAAGAACCTGAACTGGCCCTACGAGCCGTTCGTCATCCCGGACGACATTCTCGCCGTCTGGCGCAAGGCGGGAACGCGCTGCACGACGCAACGCGACGCGTGGAACAGCGCGCTCGAGGCGCTTGACCCGAAGGAGCGCGCCGAATTCGAGCGGCGGCTCCGCGGCGACCTGCCGCAGGATCTCGACAAGGTCATCGACGCCTACAAGCAAAAGCTTGTCAATGAAAAGCCGGAGGTCGCCACCCGCAAGGCTGGCCAGGCGGCGCTCGATGTGATTGGAGCCGCCGTGCCCGAGCTCATCACCGGCTCGGCCGACCTCACTCCGTCGAACAACACGAAATTTGGAGAGGAGAAAGAAATCAGGCCCGACGATTTCTCCGGGCGCTACATCCACTGGGGCGTCCGCGAGCACGGAATGATTGCTGCATGCAACGGCATCGCTCTGCACGGCGGCTTTATCCCATCGGGAGCCTCGTTCTTCTGCTTCACCGACTATTGCCGCCCTTCGCTCAGGATCGCAGCGCTGATGGGGGTCAGGGTCGTACATGTGTTCACCCACGACTCGATCGGCCTTGGCGAGGACGGCCCAACCCATCAGCCGGTCGAGCATCTGGCGGCGATGCGGGCGATGCCGAATTTCTACATCTGGCGCCCCGCCGACAGCGTCGAGACCGTCGAATGCTGGCAGGCGGCGCTCGAGCGCGAGCATTCGCCTTCGATCCTGGCGCTGACGCGGCAGGGTCTGCCGGCGCTGCGGACCACGCATGTGGCGGAGAACTTGTGCGCGCGGGGCGGCTACGAGATTTCTCCGGCGTCGGGGGAGGCGGAAGTGTCGATCTTCGCCTCCGGCTCCGAGGTTTCGCTCGCTGTCGCCGCGCAGGCGCAATTGAAGGAGAAGGGAGTCGCCGCTCGGGTCGTGTCGTTGCCCTGCTTCCCGGTCTTCTTCGAGCAGCCGGAGGACTATCGCCGCTCGGTCATCGGCTCCGCCAAGGTCAAGGTCGGCGTCGAGGCGGCGGTGAGATTCGGATGGGACGCGATCATTGGCGATGGGCCCTTCATCGGCATGAAGAGCTTTGGCGAGAGCGGGCCCTATAAGGCCGTCTACCAGCATTTCGGCATCACGCCGGAGGCGGTGGTCGAGGCGGCGCTCGGCAGCCTTCGCTCCTGACACGGGGCAGATCTCGGGGCTCTTTCCACTCGGACCGGCGGCGCTCCTGCGCCTCCCAAGGTGGTTCGCAGAGATGATCGCTCGCGGCAAAACGTTGGTGGGCTCGTACGCGATTGCGGGCGGGAAAGAGGGCAAAGAGCGACTCGACCTGCTTTCGGACGCCATGCAGGCGACGACGCTGGAGCTCCTCGAAAGTGCGGGGCTCAAAAGCGGCGATCGATGCCTGGACGCGGGAAGCGGGGGTGGGCATGTCGCGCTCGACATGGCGCGCGCCGTCGGACCGACGGGTCACGTCACCGCCATCGACTTCGATCCCCTCGTGGTTGATCTCGCGCGCGCGGACGCGAAGGAAGCGAGGGTCGACAACGTCGAATTCGTGACGGCAGACGCCTCGACTTTCGACGGCGGCCCCTTCTCCTTCATCCACGCGCGGTACCTCTTGTCGCACGTCAGCGAGCCGGCCCGAGTGTTCGCGCGCCTCAAAGCGCTTCTCGCGCCGGGCGGACGGATGGCTGTTGAGGACATCGACATGTCGGGCTCGTTCTGCCACCCGCCCGAGCCAGCGCAGGATCGGTTCCAGGCGCTTTACACCGAAGCGGTGCGCCGCGGCGGGGCGGATGCTAATCTGGGTCGCGGACTGCCGGCAATCGCGCTGACGGCCGGCTTACACGGAGCGCAGTGGAGGGTCTTTCAGCCGGTTTATGCGTCCGGACCGCACAAACGCATGACCGCAGTGACAATGCAAATGATTGGCTCGACCCTCCTCAAATACGGGCTCGCTCAAGAGGAGGAGATCGACACGCTCGTTTCGCGATTAAATGCTTTCGCCGACGACCCCTCGACGCTGGCCGCTCTTCCGCGCATCGTCCAGGTTTGGGGAACAGCCTAAGCTTGCGGCAGGGTTGCGCTCTGGCCTGAAAGAGCGTTGCGCGTTTTTGCGGCAAATCAAATGAAGTGTCGCATTTTCCTGCGAGCCTGTAGACTTCGGACGGCGAAACGGACAATAACCGCAACTTCAGCGGTTTGATGTGCGAGGCGTCGGCGGGCCGATGCGGTGAGGCCGGCGCAGGAGGAGTGATTTAGGATGGTTGCCAAGGTAGCGATCAACGGCTTCGGCCGGATTGGGCGGCTCGTGCTGCGCGCGATTTTGGAGTCGGGCCGCAAGGACATCGAGGTCGTCGCCATTAACGATCTGGGCCCGGTCGAGACAAACGCGCATCTCTTGCGCTACGACAGCGTTCACGGGCGCTTTCCTCATAAGGTCAAGCGTCGAAGGCGACACGATCGTGGTGGACGGCCACAAGATAAAGGTCACCGCGATCAAGGATCCAGCCGAGCTTCCGCACAAGGCGCTCGGCGTCGATGTCGCGCTTGAATGCACGGGCATCTTCACCGCTCGCGAGAAGGCGGCGGCCCACCTCAAGGCAGGCGCCAAGCGCGTCCTGATTTCGGCGCCTGCGGAGGGCGCGGACCTGACTGTCGTCTATGGCGTCAACAACGACAAGCTGACCAAGGATGACCTCGTCGTCTCCAACGCTTCATGCACGACCAATTGCCTGGCGCCGGTCGCGAAAGTGCTCAACGACGCCATCGGCATCGAGCACGGGTTCATGACGACCATCCATTCCTACACCGGCGATCAGCCGACGCTCGATACGCTGCACAAGGATCTCTACCGCGCCCGCGGCGCGGCGCTGTCGATGATCCCGACGACGACCGGCGCCGCGAAGGCGGTCGGCCTCGTTTTGCCGGAGCTCAAGGGCAAGCTCGACGGCTCGGCGATCCGCGTGCCGACGCCGAACGTCTCGGTCGTCGACCTCAAGTTTGTCGCCAAGCGCGACACCAACAAGGACGAGATCAACAACGCAATCAAGGCGGCGGCGGACGGCAACGGCTCGCTCAAGGGCATCCTCGGCTATACCGATGAGCCCAACGTCTCGAGCGATTTCAACCACGACGATCGCTCTTCGATCTTCCATCTCGACCAGACCAAGGTCATCGACGGCAACTTCGTCCGCGTGCTCTCCTGGTACGACAACGAATGGGGCTTCTCCAATCGGATGGCCGACACCGCGGTCGCGATGGCGAAGCTCATCTGACGGTTTGGTCTCACCCCCGCGAAAAACGGGGGTCCAGAGTCGTGTCGCGAAAACCCCGCTCGAACGGACGCGGCTGGACCGGATGCCCGCTTCCCGCGGGCATGACAGAACGGCAGGGAACTGGAACGCATCGCTGCCGTCGGAAGCTTGAGAGGCGCTGAGATGAGCAAACCGTTCCGCACCCTCGATGACGCTG
The DNA here is from genome assembly GCA_963725195.1 of uncultured Alphaproteobacteria bacterium. Classification (GTDB taxonomy): domain Bacteria; phylum Pseudomonadota; class Alphaproteobacteria; order Rhizobiales; family Beijerinckiaceae; genus Roseiarcus. Next base: position 70,856 of record CAVRXX010000028.1, read on the forward strand.
ACGTCTCCGGCAAGCGCGTCCTCTTGCGCGTCGATCTGAACGTCCCGACCGAAGGCGGCCGGGTGACCGACGCGACGCGCATCGAACGGGTGGCGTCGACCATCACCGAGATTGCGGACAAGGGCGGCAAGGTCATTCTTCTTGCGCATTTCGGTCGGCCCAAGGGCGGCCCGGACGACGCCAATTCGCTCAAACCCGTCGCCGCCGCGGTCGCCGACATCATCAAGCGGCCGGTCGACTTTCTGCTCCGACTGCATCGGCAAGACAGCCGACGACGCGATCGCCAAAATGAAGAACGGCGACGTGCTCCTTTTGGAGAACACGCGCTTTCATAAGGGCGAGGAGAAGAACGATCCGGCGCATGTCGACGAGCTCGCCAAGCTCGGCGACGTCTATGTCAATGACGCCTTCTCCGCCGCTCATCGCGCGCACGCGACAACGGAGGGGCTTGCCCATAAGTTGCCGGCCCATGCAGGGCGGGCGATGCAGAAGGAGCTCGAAGCGCTGCAGCTCGCGCTTGGCAATCCGGCGCGGCCGGTCGCGGCGATCGTCGGCGGCGCCAAAGTGTCGACCAAGCTGGAACTCCTCGGCAATCTCGTGAACAAGGTCGACGTCCTCATCATCGGCGGCGGCATGGCCAACACCTTCCTGTTCGCCGAAGGCAAGGAGGTCGGCAGGTCGCTGTGCGAGAAGGAGCTCGCGGACACCGCGCGGTCGATCGTCGCAGCCGCCGAGAAGGCCAAATGCCGCATCCTGCTGCCGGTCGACGCGACCGTCGCGGCGGAGCTCAAGCCTCATGTCCACGCGCATGTCGTCGACGTCGATCATGTGCCTCAAGAGGAGATGATCCTCGACATTGGCCCGAAGTCCGTGACGGGCGTCGAAGAGGTTCTGGCGCACGCGAAGACGCTGGTGTGGAACGGACCGTTCGGCGCGTTCGAGACGCCGCCTTTCGAGGCGGCGACGATGGCGATCGCAAAAACGGCGGCGTCGCTCACCAAGCAAGGCAAGCTGACCTCGGTCGCCGGCGGCGGCGACACCGTCGCCGCGCTCAACGAAGCCAAGGTCGCCGACGATTTCACCTATGTCTCGACCGCGGGCGGCGCGTTCCTCGAATGGATGGAGGGCAAGGCGCTGCCCGGTGTCGAGGCGCTGAGGACGAGGTAGGATGCGCCGCGCTCACCTTGACCTCGTGGCTGGGTGAATTCGGCCGGCTCCCCCCTCGTCCCGCAAAGCCCGTCGAAAGACGGGCGTCTCTTGACGCCCTATGCGGGGAGAAGGATAGCGCGGCGCGTTCTTATCGCGGCCTGACAGCCAGACTCTGTGTCGCCCGCCCGATCAATCCCCGTTCGTCGTAGAGGGCGGACTCGGCGAGCCCGCAGCCGTTGTCGCCGAAGAGGCTCCGCGCCTCGAGGCAGATCCACTCTCCCTGCGGTCGGCGGAAAAGGTTGATCGTCAGATCGCAATTGAGGAAAACGTAACTGGCGAAGTCCAATGACGCGCTAATTCCATTGCCCGAGTCGCCCGCGACCGCCACCCGCTGATAGGCGCTCGGGGTCTCGCCCTTGACCAACGGATGATTCATGCGAAACCAGGCGGCGCAGGGGCCTTTGAAGAAGCGTCCCGCCGCGAGCCGGTTCTCCACTAGATCGGCGTAGCCGAATGCTCGGTCGGTGAAATGCATTGTGACTGCCGGGCATTGGTCGGGCGGCTTCGGCGCCGCAGGCGGGGGATGCCCAAGCGTTCCTTCGGGAACCGGGACATCGTCCTCGCGCTGCATGAGCGCGGTGAAACGCGCAACGTCCTTGCCCTGCGCGGTCAAGCGCCCGGAATAGTGGCCGGTGCTCCGGCCGACGTAGTCCGCCGCGACGTCGACGCGGCATTCGCCGACAGGTGTGGGCCGCAGGAGATTGACGGTGAGCCGTGCGAGATGGGTCAAGCCATCATTCGCGGCGGCGCGTTCGATCGCGCGGCAGATGAGCGCGGAGGGCGGCCCGGCGTGCTGATGGTCGGGATGCCAAGGGCCGCCCGTGAGCGCCGTCGCCTGGAAGCAATCGCCGTCCAGCTGAACATAGGCTGCGTCCAATGAGAGCCTCCGCCGTGGCGCCGCACTCGCTCTCGCCGGCGTGCGTTTGGCGTTTTTGCGCTATGCGGGGGCTTGGCGCAAGATGGTTCGTATATAAACCAACAGGACTGACATGCGGATAAGGCCAACCACGACTTGTCGCCTTCGCGCAGGACCATCCGCATGAAGGGCGTCGAGGTCGGGATTGTGTTCGCCGGCATTCGGCGGATCGGCCTTGTTCCGCGCGGCGCTTTCCTCCTTGAGGAGGGTGAGCGGACCGGCGAACTCGCTGACGTTCGCACCATCGTGCTCGCGGGCATGGCCGGGCGCGAGGGCTGGAGCGCATTTGCGGCGAGCCCAGAGGCGAGCGACGGCCTCGCGGATCCGCTCGACCGCTGGAGCCGGCGGGTGATCGCGGCCCTGGCGGGCGAACTCGGCGCGAGAGCGCTGTTTCCCTTCGGCGGGCCGCCCTTCTTGCCATTCCAGCAATGGGCGCAGCGCGCCGAGGCCGTCCATCCTTCGCCGATCGGAATTCTCATCCATCCGCGCTACGGGCTATGGCATTCCTACCGCGGCGCGCTGGGGCTTAGCGAAAAGCTCGCCATTGCCGAACCCGCGACAGTCCGAGCCCCATGCGAATCCTGCACGGGACGCTGGTGCTTGAGCGCCTGCCCGGTCGGGGCGTTCTCAAGCGCCGGCTACGATGTTGCGGCGTGCGCAGGCCATCTTCGAAGCGGAGCCGGCGCGGATTGCATGGGCCTTAGCTGCCGCGCCCGTCGCGCCTGCCCAGTCGGCGCGGAACATGCCTACGGGCCCGAACAGGCCAATTTCATCATGCGGGCGTTCCTCCGCGGCCAAGACGCCGGCTAGCGCGTTTTGCGTTTGGGATACATTCGTCATCGCGAGGATTCCTGCGCGGGCAGGATGGCGGGTGAAGATTAAGGTCAAATGTCGATCGGTGGACCCTGGTGCTTGAAGCCCTGCCCGGTTGGGGCGTTTTCAGTGGCGGGCTACGACGTCGCTCCTTGCGCGGGTCACTTTGGAGCCCGGCGGGCGGGGATTGATGGCCGAGGGATGCCGGGCTTGCCGGGCGTACCCGGTCGGCGCGGAACACGCCTATGAGTTTGAATAGTAAGGTTCCAAATACGGGCGTTCTTGTGCGGGCGGGCACGGGTGATGCTTCGGTCCACTAACGGATACTTAATAGTGGTTTATAACGCATTCCCGATAGGAACAATTCGACCAGCATTATTTATCTTGTATCTTCGCATCTTTGAAAGGCGCCCTAGTTTTATCTCGTCCCACGCCTTAAGTTTAAAATCCAAAGAGCGCAACTGCAATGTTTGGCCGGCTTCTCTATAGGATGAAGTAATTTTGTACGCCTGATCATTGTCCAATATATCGTCCTCGTAGTATATATATACAGCACCAGAGAAACTGAAGTCTCTAAGCATTACACTGTAATTGTCTAATTGGTTTTTGGTCTTTAAACTGAGCGAATCGTCAACGATGGAGATAATAGACTTGCTGAATGTCTTCAACGTATATATTAAACTTAGTGTGTCCCTTGAGTGAGGAACATAATATAACATATACTTTGTCTTAGAGTTTAGATCGCCAACGATTGTGTAATTCACTCTGGTCACACCGCCAGTTTCATTAATATTAGAGAACCCATCGACCCTAATTTCAAACTCATCAAACGAATTTACGTATAAATCTAACACCGATGGCGTTTCTGTCAGCTGAATTCTCGTTCGGGACTATCGGTGTATGTTGTGGCCACAGAAACCAAGTGAGCCCCCCAAACGCAACAACAGCAAGAAATACGGTTGAGATGACGATCGGAAGGCGCATCCCCATGCGTCCTGGCCAAAGCGCCCAGCGCGGCTTGGACCAAGGCGGATTTTGACGGGCCTGCGACTCTGCCCCAACCTTCTCTTGGGCCGGCTCGCCGACTTGCAACGAATAGACCCGGATCGGCTCGGCGATGTTCTTGAGTTGGGTGAGGCCGAGATCGCTGGCGGCGAGACCGAGCCGCCCTTTGACTTGCCGATAGGCGTCCTCGGAAAGACAGATCGCGCGGGGCTTGGCGATCCCCTCCAGCCGCGCGGCAATGTTGACGCCGTCGCCCATCAGGTCGCCGTCAGCTTCTTCGACCACGTCCCCGAGATGAATGCCGATGCGGAAATCGATGCGGCGGTTGTCCGCCATGCCAACATTGCGTTCGATGAGGCCATTCTGCATCGCAATGGCGCAACGCACGGCCTCGACCACGCTGCGAAACTCGGCGATGAGCCCATCGCCAGTGCGCTTGACGATTCGCCCGTGATGGTCGGCGACGGCCGGATCAATCAGATCGCTGCGCAGCGCACGGAGTTGCGATAGCGTCCGGTCCTCGTCCGCCCCCGCGAGCCGGCTGTAGCCGACGACGTCCGCCACCAGGATCGCAGCAATCTTCCGGACTTCGGACACGGGCGCGCCCCCACGCACCATGCAATACCACAAGAAAGGTTTGACCCGTGCGTGAGTTGGTCAAAGCCGGCGGAGAAAAAAAGCGCAAAAGGGTTTTCTAAAACAGAAATATGTGTTATATCTATTTCCATCCGGAGAACAACCCCGCCGCCGGCGGGTTCGGCGACGGGAGAATGGAGCGAGAAGGCGCTGAGAGGGCCGCGTCTACAACCCGGAACGCGAGTTGGCGCCGAAGGAATTTTTTATTTGGTTCTCTGTAACACATTGAAAAGTCCAGATTCCGCCAAAGGAATCTAAAGAAATGCAAGCGGTGGGGGGACTTCTACCGCGCGCACGATACAAATTTGAAGGCAACATTGCGGCGAAGCATCGCGCAAGTGAAGTGGAAATACATCCGGGAGCTTTGCTTAACAGCCAGCCTGCTAACCTTAGCAGGACTTACGCTCTACCGGCTTCTACTACAGCGTTGGAAGCAACCCAAAGAACCGTCCAAGACGAACCGCAGTAAGGGACAAGCCCGTCCGCCTTGCGACATGCCACGATCGGAGCCTTCTCGCATCCGGGGCAATTGCCCTCCACGGTATCGCCCGGCTGTCCCTGGCGCAAGCTCCTGTCGCTGGCGGAGCGGTTGGCGCTGGTCGAGTTCTACCGCTGGTGCAGAGCGCCTGCCGATGCTCGAGCGGCCCGGGCATCGGGCGGCGCATCGGGCCGGAGCGAGGACCGTCGAACGGGCTTGGGCCCTTCAGGCGACCGCTGGCCGCACGGTGGTGTTAGGCATTGCGGTCTTCCCGGAACGAGTAGTGTGTTGAAGGTTCAGCAAAAGCCCTGAGGGGCGAGAGGCGGTCATGGCAGGCTGGTGATGTCGAAGTCACCTGATTCTTTGGAGAACCGCCGCCATGACCAAGACCGAAGCTAAGCCTGCGATCGCCGCCGTCAACGAGCTTTTCGCCGAAGCCCGGATGGGCTGCGCGAGATCGTTCGGGCGGTGATGCAGGAGATGCTGGAAGCCGAGATGACCGACGCGCTCGGGGCCGAGAAAGGCGAGCGCACGGCCGCTCGGCTCGGCTATCGCTCCGGCTATTACACGCGCACCCTGATCACGCGGGTCGGCAAGCTCGAGTTGCGCGTGCCGCAGGACCGGGACGGCCGGTTCTCGACCGAGCTCTTCGAGCGCTACCAGCGCTCCGAGCAGGCGCTCGTGGCGACGCTGGCGGAGATGTACGTGCAGGGCGTCTCGACCCGCAAGGTCAAGTCGATCACCGAGGAGCTCTGCGGCCACGCCTTCTCGGCCTCCGCCATCTCCGCCATCAACAAGCGCCTGGACGAAAGCCTCAACGCCTTTGCCGAGCGCCCGCTCGCCGAGCCCTTCCCCTACCTCATCCTCGACGCCCGCTACGAGAAGGTGCGCGAGGGCGGCGTGGTGACGAGCCAGGCCGTGCTGATCGCCATCGGGATCGATTGGGACGGGCGCCGTCAGATCCTGGCCGTCGAGATGGCCAACCGCGAAAGCCGCTCTTCGTGGAAGGACTTCCTCCTCGAGCTGCGCCGGCGCGGCCTCCATGGCGTCGAGTTCGTCGTCGCCGACGATCACGCCGGCCTTCGCGCAGCCGTCCGCGAGGTCCTCGCCGAAGCCGCCTTCCAGCGCTGCTACGTCCACTTCCTGCGCAACGCCCTCGATCACCTGCCGCGCAAGGCCGACGACGACTGCCTGCAGGAACTGCGCTGGCTCTACGACCGCCGGTCGATCGAGGAGGCCCGCCACGACCTCGCCGCATGGATCGCCAAATGGGGGGCCCGCTATCCCAAGCTCGTCGCATGGGTCGAGGAAACCATCGAAGAGACGCTCACCTTCTATCGGCTGCCCCGCCAGCACCATAAGCATCTCAAGAGCACCAACATGCTCGAACGCCTCAACGAGGAGATCAAACGCCGAACCCACGTCGTGCGCATCTTCCCCAACCCAGAAGCCTGCCTCCGCCTCGTCCGGGCCTTAGCCGTCGAGACCCACGAAAACTGGCTCGAAGCCCACCGCTACCTCAACATGAACGATCTTAAGGAGCTCAAGAAAACCCACCTCCGCCAAGCCGCATAACACAGCCAATGTCATGACCGCCTTTGCTGAACTTGACGCACAGAACCTCTGAACTGGATTGAACACGCTGGCGAGCACCAGCGACGTGCGTGCGGGATCGAAGGGAAGGGTAGGCCGCCAGCGGCAGCGCAGGTCTCACTCTTCCTCGTACCGGGTGATAAATCGTTGCATCAATTCCGGAGAGATGCTCGCCAACGCGGCCTCGTAGCCATCTCGGCTCATACCGAAGCGCGGGTTCGGGCCGGCAGCGCGCCTCCGGGGTTTGGGCGGCCCGCGCAGGCCGGGGGCGTGGACGGCGCGCTTCCGTTATCAGAGCATCGCCAGCCGAGTAAATACCCGAGCTTTGCTAAAATTCACCGACCTTCGAACTGTAAAAAGAAAAGCCACGGATGCGCCCGTGCATCGATCACGCTCGCGATCAGGACAGGGCCATTAGCCAATGGCAACGTCCGCAATTTTTATACTGTGCCAGTGTCTTGGATTTTCCAAAGGGAAGACGGAGAGCGCCGAGCTTGGCTGTGTAGAGGATCGGCAGAATGTCCTCCAAGGGAACATCATGGTATGGCGATCCTCTGCGACTTCATTCGGTATTCACTTATTCACAAAGATCTCCTCGACGTATCCTGCCCGCATCCAGTAGGGGGTTCGACTTACCGCAGGTCCCGCTATCGCCGCGTATAGTTCATGCACGGTGAACGGATTAACCTCGTGATTGATGGAAAGAAAAATATTGGCACGATCACGAAAGGCCTCGCAATAGGCACTCGCCGTCTCCGGGTCAAGCTCTGTCAGAGAATCTGCGTTTAGGACAAGGTCGTATCGATCGTCGGAGTTCAAGAACTCCAATGGAGGTAAGATTGCAATTCCTGAGCGCTCTTCCTTGAAGAGGCAGATGGCATCCGGTCCCAAAGTTCGTCCCAGAAAATAGCCTTGCGCAACGGAGGTTAAGGGTAGGTCGACAATCGTGTAGTTGTGAAGGCCAAATTTAGCGGCATAAAAGGCCGTTCGACCCAGACCCGCGCCGACCTCAACTATACGCGCGTCTCTATTTCCTTTTACAAGATTATAAACTCGCCACGCTTGGTAAATCGCCTGAACGGAGCGATGGCTGATGATGCCGCGCGAACTGGATAAGCCGATTTCTCCGGGAAAAGGATTTGGGAACACGACCTGGTGCCCCACCCCCTCGTCGATCAGCGCAAGCAACTTGTCAACGGTTGGCAAAGGAAAGGTTGTGGCATTTTCGGGGTTCCACCGTCGCTTTACCCCGGTCGCCTCCGCAAGAAACAATAAATGTTGATATATCACGACGCTATGGAGCTCTAGCCCCGGCCTTTCCGTGTTTATGCTGCGGGCGAGATTGTCGAACCCGTAGAATAGGTCGGTCTTCCCTGGGTCGCGAAGCAGTCGTTGCACTTCTTCAATTTGGCCGCGAGCCAAAGCTTCGTGAACATCGCCTTTCTTTTCCGCGATCACTTCCCACATGGATTGTGACGGTTTCGCGCTGATTGCGTTCGACGCCTGATAGGCGGCGACAATGCGAGGGACAAGTTCGCGATCATCCACGTCTGCCAGCGCCTCTGTCCTGCCGAAAGGTGTGGGCGGAACCTCCACGTGTGCGAGCTCGCTGTCGGCGGGGCGCGGACGGCGCGCTTCCGCTATCAGAGCATCTCGTTCCGCCCCATGGCGAGTTCGCTCTTCGCTTAACTCAGCCTTATAGCGATCTCGCTCTGCCCTTGCCCGATCCCGATCGCGATAAAGGCGGTCAAAAAAGGGGATCCGGTGATGAACTTTGAACCTTGCCAAAGACGAGCCCTCCACGGATTTGGCCGCTCCAAAAAGCGGGGCAAACCTATGCTATTGAAACCGAAATACTCCAGATGGCGACCTCATGCCAACATCGTTGCTGCTGGCCTTTTTTCAGGGAGGAGCTGGCGAAGGCTGCCGGTGCGCCTCGAGGATATCGGCCGCCTATTGTGACCTCTGCCATCGGAGAGATTGCGGCCGATGCGGCAATCGCTGCCTCGGTGGGTTTCCAATTCGGTGTACGCCGTTGGAAACCGTGCGCAGCGCGGCTGAGTCGGAGCGCGACCTTTGCACCATCCGCGAGTCCGGCCTGTCGCGCGAGCGCGCCCTCATCGAGGAAAAAACGCGCTACATGCGGCCGAAGCCGTGTGGTAAGCCCTCCAAGGTGATCGTCGACGTTATGTCGGATATATGCGCCGGGGTTGTCGCGGCCATAAACGAATAGGCCGCCTAGCGGAGGTCTGCGGACGGGTCGCCGGTCTCCTTTCAGCATTCTCACACTCCTCCAATGGTCGTGGTATCCGCGACCATTGGAAGAAATTCGCATGGAGAGAGAAAGCGTGATCGATCGAGGGGACGCGGACAGAACGCGTCAGCGGGCTTCTGAGGGCCGCAAAAGCTCTCGCGGCGATATCATCATCCGCCGACCGGCCCTCATCCTGAAAGCCCGACCCTCGACGTACGACACGATCAGCCATTCGTACGGGCTCCACGATGACGAGACCTTGCCGGTCGCCCAAAGGCAGACGTCGATATCGAATTCCAGCTTCTTTGCGCCCGCGTCGAAAGCTCGAGCCGCGTGCCGGGTGAAGGCCGATGGGAGGATGGCTTGGCACGCGGAAATCCTGTACTTGACGAGCCCCGGATAGCGCGCTTGCTCGGAAGCCCAGCCGTGAGCGTTCGCAAGCTTCGGATCGCGGTCGAAAGCACGCGTCAATTCGTCGGCGTCGAGGCGCGCCGTCATTTCAAACGATCCGTGAAGACAGATGATGGAGCGCGCCTTTCCCCGCCATCCGCCCTCGATAGAGGGGGCGCGTTTCTCCGCGCTATTGACGACGCCGACCATCTTGCCGACGACAAGCTCTTTCCCCCGTTCAAGCCCGGCGAAGCGAAGGCGCGCCCAGTCGCTCGACAGGCCGGGCAGGAAGTCCTGGGGGACGATGACGCTCTTGATCTCGACGCCGATCCAGGTCGATTTCGAAGGGGGAGACGCGTGCTCCGACCCCGAATGCAGTCTCCGCCGACGCGCCGTCGCTCATGACAGCCCCGCCAGCACGTTGTCATTCTCGTCCGCCTCGTCGTTGAGGTCTTTCATTTCCGGGTCGAGCCAATCGACCTTGCGGGCGTCGCTCCATCGCCCGCTCATGAGGTCCAACGATCTATGATTCACGTCGAGCGGGACCAGCCGCTCCGCTCTCGCCCGGCGGAGATTCAAGTCTTTCGGGAGCTTTCTTTTCCGGCTCATCGCGTCGAGTTGCTGGTCGCGTTTCGTCTCTTTCCAGCATCCGATGACGGTCTCGGTCTCCCGCGATGCGACGGCGAGCCCGAGCCCCATGAATTGTTGATAGTGGAACGTATAGCGAGCATTCCCAGCCTTCCAGCAAGCGGGAATGTCCTCGAACATCGCCCTGCGCATCCTCTCCCGCCACGGGAGCTTGTCGTCGCCCGCCTTCGCCGGATTGAAGCCGCGGCACTTGTAGACGATGCTGTCGGGGTTTCCGACTTCGAGACAGAGCGCATAGACTCCGCTTTGGACGAACACGCCGCCCCCCTTCATGATCTTGGGATGTTCCCATTCGCCCAGTTTCTTTTCGCCGGGCGCGGTGGTCGGGATGGGAAGCTCCTTTTCCGCCACGATCCCGTCAGTCGCGAAGCAGACGATTGCGTCGGGCGCGGTGAGGGCGGCGGACATGAGCATGCGCTGCGTCCCGGCGGTGATGGCGGCGGCCATCCACGGCGATGCGTAGCTCGGCGGCTGTCCCGCCATCCCGACGTACTGGGCCAGCTTGCCGTAAAGCGAATTGAGCACGAGCTTGATGACGATGGCGGTGACGTCGTTGGGGTCTATTTTTATGAGCCGGGCGCGTTCGTCGAACAGGTCTTGCACCCACGCGAACGGGTGAAAGTCCGGGTCGGCGGGTTCGAAAATCATCCCTTCCAAAACTTTGATGGGAGCATCGTGCGGGCTGAAGGGCATTTTCGCACTCCACTCGAACATGCTGAGCGCGTGGTCGCGCATGTAAACGCCGCGGGTCCGAGCCGGGTACATGACCGAGCCATCGGAATTGCGAAAGGGCCCCGGATAGAAAGGGCGTCCGCTTGCGAAGTTTGTCACGATCTTGAACATGCTGAGCATGTTCGCCTGCTCGATTTCCTCCCGCGTCGGGTTTTTTACGATGCGCCATCGGCCGCCTTTCATCGACGGCAGACGGGCGATGATCCCCGGATAGGCGGACGATATGTCGTAAGACCACAGAGGCGCGGTCGTCACGCCTTGCTTCAGGAGTTCGATCCGCCCGCCAAAGAAGGCGTGGTTCGCCCATTTGAGAGCTTCGCGCCATAACTTGCCTTGCGCCGCCTCGTCGGGCTCGAAATCCATCATCGCGGCGTCCAACGCACGGTCGAACCCGTGAGCGAGCGCGAGGGGGTCGTCATCGACCTCGTCCGCGCCGTTCGCGGCGTCATCGTCGCCCATCACGATATTGCCGAGGATCGCGCGGGCGTCGTCACGGTTAAGGCGGCTTCGAAGCAATCCTTGCGCCGCCGCGCCAGGGCCGTGAAGGCGTTTGAGCTCGATACCGAGCCCTTCAAGCGCGCCCCGCGTCTTCTCCATCAGGCGAGTCAGACCTTTGAGTTCGAGCCCGGTATAGCGGCGTAGCTCCTCGAATATCGCGGGCGTCAAGTCCTTTTGGTCGAGTTTGCCACGCGCCGCCTTTCCGGCCTTGATCGTCTTGAGTTCTTCGTCGGTCACGGTCCCGGGCATGGTGGCGAGGGCGTCGACGAAGCTCATATTGTTGAAAAAGCTGATGACATCGAAGATGACGATTTTCTCGGTGTAATTTATCGACCTCTTTTTGAAGGGATGGCGGGGGTCTTTGAGCTTGCAAATCTTTATCCACTTGCCTTTGAGCACGGCCACCGCGTAGTCGCCGCACGGCTCCCATCGGTTGGGGTTGCGGCGGCATGTCGGGTCGTCGAGGCGGTTCGCGGGCTTGCCCTTGCTGATGGCGGTCAGCTTTTTCTTGGACAGGTCGGCGAGGGTTTGCGCATCGTCGTAATTCCAGCCGTAGCCGACAAAGACGGGTTGCTTGCCGTTCGGGTCTTTCGAAGCGAACTCACGCGCCGACTTTAGAAGCCATTCGCATGTCTGATAGGTCTTCAAGCCCTCGCGGCTTTCAAGGATTTGATCCCTATATCCCTGGTCCTCGACGCCCCCCATCATGAACATGCAAGGCCGTTGGCGGCGGTAGACCGCCTCGCCGCCGTCGATGAATTTAGGCTTGTCCTCCGCGCTTATGGCGTTAGCGATTTTCGAACCGGTCCCGTCGCGAGCGTACACGAGGATGAAATGGCCGCCGACGTTCATGCCCTCGCAATCGACGCCGACGATCATGCCTCCCGTCAGGCGATTGTTGAGGCGGCGGCCCGATGGCGCGTTTACTCCGCGCCTTGTCGATTTCGGCGCGGTGGGGCGCGTACGCCTTTAAGATTTCGGCGCGGCGGGGCGCGTATGTCTCGGCGTATTTTTTCGCGTTGGCGCGTTGTTTCTCGCGCGGGCGGCCCTTTGCAGCCACTCGACACCGCGCCGCGCCTCCGCTTCGCACTGAGCGAGGTCGAGATAGGGGCTCAAGTCCGCTTGCCGCCCGCGGAAGCCGCCGCCGAAGGTTTGCTTTCTCCCGGTCCCAAAGCTCGGAGATCGAGATGTCGGTCATGGTGAAGCGTGAGGATGGAAGCTCGATGAAGCCCGCCTTCGCGAGCGCGGCCTTATCGACGTACGGTCCTATAGGGGGTCGCGTAACCGGCTTCGACGGGTCGGTCTCGTTCATCAAGCGGCGGCGGGCTTCGCCCATTGGCAATCTCCTTTTCTTGAATTCGTCTTCAGGCCACTCTCATGAAGGGGAACGCAGCGGCGGTTGGGTAACCCATCGCCTGTTTGAGCTTGCCAGTCGGATCGTCATCCGGGTCAACGCGCCGCGTCGCCTTTTGCAAGAGTTCATATTCCCGCTTCGTCAGCGGACGCCCGCCGTCTTGTCCGCGGCGGTAACCTGCGTAGATCGCTTGGCGCTCCGCGCGGGTTATTCCGGGAAAGTCCTGCTAGGAGTTCGCGGGCTTGGCGGGCCTGTTGTTGCCGCTTCGCGGTCGCCGCGTCGGCGTAGGCTCTCCGGCCGCTCTCGACTTCTTTCGTGTAGGCTTCCTTGGTCATGCCGCCTTTCCCGGCCTGGACCGTCTGGCGCTCGCTCCACGTCTTCGTGGTCTTGGTGACGCGCTTGACGGTTCTGGCGACGCGGCGTCCCGACGTTGGCGAGTAGCCGAGCCGGGCGAGTTCATCTGGTTTGAGAGGGCGGCTTTCGGCGTAGGTCGGGGCGCGAGGGGGCCGGGGGCGTGACGGGGCGCGGGCCATGGCTCAGAGCCCCCATTCCGCGTCGACATCAAAGGCTTGTGCTACGCTTGAGTGTGCATTATTGGCATGCATAGTGGCTGGCCTTCCAATCCGGTCATTGCGCTTTGGTCGGGCGCGTTCTTTGGGAAAACGTGAGGCCCGCGCGAACGCCACATCGCGCGGGCCTCATTCTTTCAGGCGGCTCGATCTCCCTTCATCCGCTTCGGTTTCGGCTGGACGGGCGCGGCTTCCGGGGGTCGCGCAGCTCGCTCTCTCCGCACGTAGTCGACCACGAAACGGCGCATGATCGCGCTGAGCGACAGGCCGTCGGCATGCGCGCGCGCCGTATGCTCGCTTCGACGTTTCGATTTCGAGCATGAAGGAAAAAAGCGCCCTGTCGGCAGGGCGGATCAACCGCCGCTGGTTTTTCGGCTCGCCGAGTTCGGGGATGAAGGGAACGAGGAGCGCCGCTCGCGTAAGCTTCCGCGAAGCGCCTGAGCACTGTGCCCGGCCTCTCGCCGGCGCTATACGCCAGGTAGAGGAACCAGTCGCGCTCGTTGCGGGTGCAGCTGAATTGTGGAGTGGCGAAGGACAGCCTTGCCGACGACGGCGCGACCGAGCGCCAATCGGGAGCAGCCCCCGGATCAAGTCCGGAGGCGGGCACGGCGTCATTCAAAGAAATTGTCCCCGACATGAACAGGTCTCCAGCGTCCACCGCGCCTGGCGGTGGAGGGGTTTGAAGCGGCAGTGGCCTCATCGGCCACGCCACTTCACCAAAGGAACCCTGTTTCGGGTGAGCCTCTAGCGTACGGGCAAACCGATTCGCGTCAAGCTAAATGTCGAGTGTCTTTACTGGCGCGTTGAACGCGGCCGTTCCCAGGGAGGCGGAGTCAACGGGCTCAGGCGGGCTCGAGGATCCCCGCCAGCGGCCAACGGCGGCGACAATGGATCCGGGGACGCCGATGACGCTGCCCTCTCTCAAAGCCCGCCAGAAGCCGCCTAAGCGGGCCTGGCGTCACGATCAGTGAATCGGAGCCAGAAGCATGGCTACGATCGTCACCACAGACAATTTGACGATCTGTCCTGGCCTCGATCGCGGATCGCCTGGCAGCCCCTTCGCGTGGTAAAACCCGGTCCATGTCGCCTGAGGAACTTCGCGAGCGGCTTGAGCGCGCCGGCCTCACTCCGTACCGGCTTTCATATTTGCTCGGCGTTGAGCCCAACGAAGGCTCCAAGTGGACGCGCGGCGATCGGCCCGTTCCGAAGGGCCGCGTTGCGCAGATTATTGAGCTGACGGATTTTGTCGCCGAGCATGGCGCGGCGGCTGTTCCATTGCCTTCACTAGTGCGGACGGCCAACGCGCGCCCGCGCCTCGTTCGCCCCGCCGTGACCCGGCCGGAGCCGGTTGTTTCGCCACATAGCCCGTCGAGAGACGGGCGTCCTTCGACGCCCTATGCGGAATTGCGATCGGAGACTAGGGCGGGCTTCGGCCCGCTTCACTCCGACTTCGTTCGCGCCCATAATCTCGCCAGCCAGCGCGGCTTTGAGAGATAAGGCGCGCGATCCATTTTCAGGATCGCCTTCCTCCCAGCATGAAGCCGGTGACGCGGCGGGCGAGATTGAAGCCTTAGTCCCTTAGACGTTGTTTGACGGCGTCTGCAATCGTCCTCTCCATCCATCGCGCCGCGTCCTCGTGCCGTTCCCACGGCAACAGCGAAACCCGCAGAAGCTCGGCGATGATCGCGCGATCGATCCGATGCGCGTTCCGACCCGCTTGCGGAAAGTCCGACCGGACGAATTCTCTCTGCGCGATGAACTTGAACACCCGCGCGTCGATTAAGGGGCGCAGCGGCTCGATCGCGTCCCAAACGAGCGAGTTCCGCCCGTGTTTGTCGCTGTGGAGAAACCCTATCGGCAGGGCGAAGCCGGCCGCCGTCAAAGCTCGCGCCAGCCGCCCCGCTTCGACCACATAGGCGTAGTTGAGCATGGCGTTGATCGGATGCGAGGCGTGCTTCGAGCCGAGAAATTGAGCGCCCTTTTGCCGGTTGGCGAACCTGAGCCATGAGCGCGGGAGATCGCCGCCCTTGCGCTCGCGGAGGCCCAGATCGCGGAAGGCTCGCCAGTAGGCCGCCGCGATGCGGGCTTCGATCGTCACGATTTCGGCGACGGAGCGCGCTTCGTCGAGCCTCAAGCTCCAGGGCCGTTTGTCGATCGCCGGAACGCTCTCGGCGGACGCCTTGAGTTTCGCGCTCACAATCGCCCGCGCGACCGGGACCGGATCGGCGAGCGCCTGGGCGCGGACGAGCGAAGGCCCGACGTCGAGGATACGGGCGGCGTGCTTGCCGTTGACGCCCTCGCCCGCGCCGTCCGCTTCGAGCGCGCTTTCATAAAACAGGATCGCGCGGCCGGGGCCGTTCGGCAGGATGAGAGGGATCGCGTATCGGGCGCACCATCTTATCGCCTCGCCGGTCAGGAACTCGCCATGCGCGTCGAACAGGATGGCGGCCGGCTTCGGCTCATCGACATCGATCCTGACGTGAACGCGATCCTTGCCCGACCCGTGTTCGACGTCGAGAGCGCCGCCGCGCACGCGCAATGCGGCGTCCGGGCCGATCACGAGGACCGGACCGGCTTGCGCTCGACTGCGATCGGGCGCTCCCGCACGCTTTCGGATTTCATGGCCGCTCACGCCTCGCTTGAGGTTGCGCTCGCGCTTGACGGCGATCGGGAGGCCCGCGCTTATCCTCGCGCGGCTCAACGCTCCGGCGAAGGTCGCGCGGGCGCACGGCCGCACGGCCGTCGCGGCGTAACGGCGCTAAGCGTCGGCCGCCGTGGTTTCGCCCGTGGCTATCCGCTCGACGATCGCCGCCGCGTCGAACGGATCGCAAACGCTGCGCCTCCCCATGGAGCGGAATCTTGCCGGGGCTCGCGGCCCGCGTCAAATGCCGCGCTATTTGATATTTTGCGCTTGCGCGGCAATCTCATTGCGCTTGCGCTACAATCTCGCGCTATAAGCGAGCCTCGCTTGAGCCGTGAAACCGCGATCCCTGGTTTCGGGCAAAGGCTCATGCGGCGGCTGGTGGCTCCCTCGCGGCCCGGCTTGACCCTTCCTCGCTTTAGGTCAAAACCCAATCAGTAGGGCCGGTTTCGACCGTTGCAGTCATCTTGAGACACCACGCGGTCCGCCGTTTGCGCGCACAGGCTCCTGCGCCAAATGTCTTCAAGCACCTCTTGAAAGACCTCAGGCCCGCGAGGGGGGGAGCGCTTCGCCGTGGACTGTTATCGCGAAGCGTCCTTGAATTGCTCTGAAGCCAATTAGGCAGCCGAGAGCCACATATAGAATGGCAAATGGCGAGGCCGGAGCAGCGTAGAGCGTATTCGCCGTAGGGAACGCCGTGACATCTATGTACGATAACAAAAAGACGCGCGAGATAACGGCGGCGGCGCTCGCTAACGCAAGGGCCGCCAGTACCGGCGACGTATGTATGGGACGCCAACGGAAAAACCCGATTACGAGGCCGATGCTGGCCGCCACCCCTCCTGGGAACATCAAAACCCGATAGGCCGCAGCGATATGACTTGCAATCGAAAGGATGAACCCGCGACGTGCGACCAGACGGAGCGTCTGGCGACGGTTCCGTCACGCTGTCGATGAACAGGCTGAGTTGTTCAGTGTTGGCTATACCACCGACCTTCAAAGAATAGATTGGGAACGAACGAGATGGGAGCGTCCGAGGCCTTCACGACTAATTGGCAATCGCGGTCAGGGCAATCGCTTGTCAGATTGAAGCGAGTGGAGCGTAGGGCCGGATGGGCCGCCTCACGTTGGGTAGCTGGGAAAGCGCCCACATCGGAAGTTGCCGCACCTTCGACCGTACAGTTCCTCGGTTGGCTCTTCCCGCTACCCATCCGGAGATGCTGATCGGGCTGCTTTTGATTGGCCAGGATTGGGCCGACCATGTTCGATATTGGTCAGCCATATCCACGGCCGCCAGCTGTTAAATGATATGACGTTGCTCGCCCCAAGGCTCATCACAATATTTAAAACGGATGGGACTTTTCGCGCTGCGTCTGCGATGTAATGCCACCGAAATGCCGGAGCTAGACTCTGCGCGAGGCCGGTGGACCCACAGCGCCGCTGCTGCATGCATTGTCGATCTCGTTGGCGAGCCGCGTGTAAAAAGTCTGAAGCAGCCTTCGCGGACTGGTAACGTCCCGCCTCTGCGACTGCGTCTCTCAGCGCCCATAGGAACCAGCCGGCCAAATCTCTGAGTAAGCCGAGCCCTCCACGTCTCGTCGTACTCGCCTGCAGCTTATGTCGCGCCAGGCTCTGCCCTGAGTTCCGTCGAGGGACTGGCGAAGCTCGCGGGCCGCTGGGCTCACTGCATAAGCCCTCTCTCGCGCGTCTTTCGGAAAGACCACAGAGCGGCTTTGATAGTTTTGGCCTGATCCGGGAAAGGGCACCGTAAGCACGTAGGAAGTAGGGCGCTTTTCATCCTCAACCGTTTGGTACTCGCCGTAGTAAAACAAATTCATGGTTGCGACCCCGACATCGACGGTAATCAGCTGCTGAGCGCGTCCTATGTGCTGCTCTTCCGATGAACGCTACTTCGATACTGTCTCCGTTCCCGTCCATCGCGAACCGTCACCAAAGTGAGATCGCAACAACCACGATGATGGATGGCACGAGCCAAATGCCCTCTTCGCGGGTCAGCCAGAACGCGGCCATCAAGAAACCGGTGATGTGCCTACACTTATTGAGTAGAATAATTTTCTATGCACTGAAATAAAGCTTATCTCCGTTATCATTGCGATAAGAGCAAGCGAAAGCCCGATGTATAACCCCTCTCCTATGACACGAGACATCGCTGCGGTCGACATCACAGGGTTCATAGCAAGAAAAGAGAATACGATTGCCGATATCCATTGTTTTGATATCGTCTCACGCCGAATAAGGCGCGCAACCAGATATGATGCAAGAAGATATACGATCTGCTCACCCATCTTTAGAGGAATTCCCAGAAAAAAAAGAGATCCATATGAAAAGCGGATAGAACATCCCCTTGACGGTGGTTGTCTTGTCGAAGGTTCCGAGCCAGTCTCCAGAGCCGACGCACGGCTGAATCTGACGAAAAGAGCATCGTCGTAGATCGCTGTTGGTATGGCCAAGATTGGAATGCCGCTTTTGATCCACAGGCTCAACAGGGCGATTGCGAAGCAAAAGATTTTGAACACTCGGCGCTCCAATTTCACTCTAACCGCCGCGATCTTCGACGATCTCCGCGCTACAGCGCGACTGTCACTTCATACCACAGCCATCTCTTGCCGCCGGAATATGGAGGATGATAGGGTTGCGCGCGGGATGTGGGTGGGGCTGGGGGCGAGTGGCCCCGCGCAGCGGGACCGTTTTTGGCGGCGGCTAAGTTGGAAGTCCGTCTGCTGGTTGCCCTTTATCAAGCCGCCAAGGATTCTGTCTGCTGCTGATTCTGATGTGCCTGTGGGCATGTGGTCAACGCGTTTGCGTTGTCCACATGTCCATAGGCCTTGGGCGGCGCGCCTTCGCGCCAGACGGCCATCGGCACGCGATAGCCAAGCGCCTGATGAAGGCGGCGCTCGTTGTAGAAAATGATCCAATCGCTGATGCCGGCTTTCGCCTCGCGCCCGTCGGCGTAGCCCTTCAGATAGACGTCCTCGTATTTCAGCGAGCGCCAGACGCGTTCGATGAACACGTTGTCCATCCAACGGCCGCGCCCGTCCATCGAGATGCGCACGCCAGCCTCGATCAGCACGCCGGTGAAAGCCGCGCTGGTGAACTGGCTGCCTTGGTCGGTGTTGAAGATGTCCGGTTCGCCATAGCCGGCCAGCGCCTCCTCCAACGCCGCCACGCAGAACGAGGCGTCCATGGTGTTCGACAGCCGCCAGGAGAGAACCGCCCGGCTCGCCCAGTCGATGACGGCGACCAGGTAGAGAAAGCCGCGGCCGATCGGGATATAGGTGATGTCGGCCGCCCAGACCTGGTTCGGCCGCTCGATCGCCAGATCGCGCAGCAGGTAGGGATAAATCTTGTGTTCCGGAGCGGGCTTGGTCGTTCTCGGCTTCGGCCCGAGCGCCTCGATCCCCATCAACCGCATCAGCCTGCGCACGCGCTTGCGGTCGATCGGAAAGCCCTCCTCGCTCAGCGTGCGGGCGATCCGTCGCGCCCCGAAGAACGGTCGCGCGGTGAACAGCGCGTCGATGCGCCGCCTTGCCTCGAGGTCGTTGTCGTTGGCCGGTCGCGGCTTGCGATAGACGCCCGAGCGCGCCACGCCGAGCATCGCGCATTGTCGGCGCATGGATAAATCGGCATGCTCGCGATCGAGCTTGGCTCGACGGTCCGACGCGCTCATTTGCCGAACCTCTTGGCGAAAAAATCGTTCTCGATCGTCAGCTGGCCGATCTTGGCGTGAAGCTTCTCAATCTCGCGCGCCGACGCTGCTTCCGCGTCCACGCCGACCCTCGAATCGAACGCGCGCCCCGCGTTGTCCAACAGCTGCTTCTTCCACGCGTAGATCTGGTTCGGATGAACCTGATGGCGCTGCGCCAGGTCGGTTACCGTCACTTGCTCCCGCAGCGCCTCCAGCGCGATCTTCGCCTTCAGCGCCGCGTCAATCTTCCGTCTCGTCTTCGTCATCTTCCGCTCCGTCCTGTCTCATTCGGAGCAGACTTCTTCCAACCAAGCCACTGGTCCCAAAATCCGGGGCCACTTCAGGGGGTCTCAGGCGTCAGAGCATTTCTCTGAAGGATCTCGTCAGCAACCCCCATCGTCCTGCATTTCCGAATGATCGATTTTACCCGATGAATTTTCCGCCCGAGGCTATGATCTTCACGCAATCCTTGTTGCCGCCCGAAGTATTCGTCCCTTACTCTTCCGCTATCGTTGGTCCCGAACTGGTCTGCGAGGACCAGCAAAACCAGCTCGTTCTCGATCCCCAACGAGGCTGACAGAACGGCGCCACGGATGTCATTCATTCCACTTGCGCAATCCCCCCATCGTCGGGGATATTGGCGTATCCTCGTGCCATGCAAACTTCGTCCCCGGCGCAAGGCATATCAATCCGTCTCCTGGAACAAGTCAGTGTCAGCACGAGGCCTTTCATAAACGACCTCTACCTAGCCCTCTCTCTTGAGCAACACAGCCCCACCTTGCGGATAGAGGCCACCCTCGCGCATGCCGAAGGTTCGCTGGCCTCCAATCAACGCAGACTTCGGGCCGGACTCCAGACCTCCGTCGATCGAGTAGGAACGGCAAGAGTTCGCCCAAAGCCGCCATAGCAGCCCGAGGACCATTGTATTTGTGATAGCCGGAGGCTGCGGCAGGCCCGCCACAACCCGTTAGAACTTCCAATCGCCGCGCCAGGACGCTTCGTTGTGCGCCTGGACGAAATCCGCGTGAAGCGACCCCATCCTTGATGGCGCGAGCGGCGGCCCCTGATGCGCGACGACCGCGGGCCGGGCTTGATAATTCGTGTCCACCTTGCGGAACGGATCGACCGCTGGTTGTATAGGCGCGCGGCGGTCGCTGAAATGCGCGTGCGGCACCATGCGGGTTGCGGTATCGAACGATCGAGCTTGGTGGTCTTCCGAAGGATCGCGCGGCGAGCGAAGCGAGTGAATAACACCTTCGGTCCTTGTTGGACACCGTCTCGAATGGGCGGTGAAACCTATTTCGTGGTCGAATGGAATGACGGCTAGGGCGCGGACTCCGGTCCTTCCCGATATGACATCTGTAGGCGCGCCAACCGCCCAAGGGCGAAGTTGCTGGCTTGAAGGATGTTTGAGTCGCTGTCGACCCTTTGCTGTCTTTCAGATCCGCGCTATGAACCGGCGAACGCGCAAAAAAGGGTCTTCGGCTGAAGGCGTCGGTTGCGCCATAATCGGTCGTTGCGGAAACGCGCTGCCAACACGCTTTGTGACCCTGCTTGCGCTGCGTGACGAGGCGATTGAGACGGGGCAGATTGTTTGGAGAAACGCGTCGCCGCCGCGCAGCCGAATTGAGGGCCTGATTTGGCTTTTTTTCGTCGACCGACCGGAAGACAAAGGCGTGCGTCGGCGGATCAAACGTAGAGCCCGCGTGTCGCGCAGCTTGTCGAGGAATTTGGGATCCTTGGATAGCTTGAATTTCACGGAAAGACATGACTAGATTTACATTTCACCATAACATTCCTATTCTTCGACGTCTTTATCTACAAAGAGACGAAGCTCGGAACCAGAGAGAGGAAGCCCTCAGAGAGCTGGGCGTAGCTCGAAACCAGAGGGAGGAAGCCCTCAGAGAAATACGGGAGATCAGAGACAACATCTGTCTTGAATTCTCTTACTCGCAATTGGATCATAGTGTCCCTAAGCCGAAATTTGTGCATCACTCAAAATGGATGTCTTATTTATCCCACACGTTTAATAGGCCAGGCGTCCGAATTCTGGAGATAGGCTCGCGAAACGTTACGGGGGGTGCCACCAGGGGGCCGTTCTCCTCCGCACATTACGTTGGATTTGATTTTTACGAAGGTGAGAATGTTGATGTGGTTGGAGATGCGCATAAACTCTCTTCTTATTTCGACGAGGACGAAAAGTTCGATCTAATTTTCTCCAGTGCAGTATTCGAGCACTTCCACATGCCGTGGATTGTTGCACAAGAGATACAAAAACTCCTAAAACTTGGAGGATACGTATTCGTCGAAACACATTTCTCTTTTGGTGCCCATGAAAGGCCCTGGAATTTTTTTCAGTTTTCCGATATGGGGCTGAGAGCGCTATTCAATAACGCCCTGGGCTTTGAATTAATTGATTGTGGGATGAGCAACCGGATGAACGGAGTGTTCAGCCAAGAAGCTGATGAATATCTTAGAGGAAAACCGATTGGTGAATTGTACTGTCACAGCGAAATCCTTTGCAAGAAGAACCGTGACGTGCTACATTTTGACTGGGGTAAGTCAGAAATTGACGACATCGTCGAAAATACACGATATCCAGTTCCAAAAGCCTCGGCGTCGGCTGTCTCTCCTTGCAAGCCGACGAAGCTTCTTTAGTGAACGGGCCGCCGACGCCGGGGCCTTGTATGCTTCAGACGCCAGCGCGCGAGCCTAAACACTGCCCATGCCTCCCGCTTGGTTGAACGGGCGTGCTTTGGGCGGTGAAGGCTGTTTCGCACTCGCCATGGAATGACGGGTTTCGCCCAGACTTCGGTCTTTCCTGAAGCGACCCCTGGCGCGCTTATAAGGCCTCGCAAAAGCGAACGAAACAGGCTCGTGTGAAAACGCGCGGAAGTTCTCACACAGCCTCCGCCCAAAGTCGCCACACAGCCCGAGGACCCTTGTATTTGTGATAGCCGAAGGCCGCGGCAGGAAGCCCGCCAGAACCCGTTAAAATTTCAATCACCGCGCCAGGATGCTTCGTTGTGCGCCTGGACGAAATCCGCATGAAGCGGCCCCGTCATTGACGGCGCGAGCGGAGGCCTCTGATGCGCGACGACCGCGGGCTGGGCCTCTACCCGGTTTCCACCACCTTTCAGCAATCCCCGCAAAACAGAAAAGGCGGACGCTGGTCGCGGGGCCTTGAGCTTCGCCGGCTGCGCCTCTCGACCAGCGGCAGGCGCTCCGTCAGCGACAGGAGCTTGCGCCAGGGACAGCCGGGCGATACCGTGGAGGGCAATTGCCCCGGATGCGAGAAGGCTCCGATCGTGGCATGTCGCAAGGCGGACGGGCTTGTCCCTTACTGCGGTTCGTCTTGGACGGTTCTTTGGGTTGCTTCCAACGCGGTAGTAGAAGCCGGTAGAGCGTAAGTCCTGCTAAGGTTAGCAGGCTGGCTGTTAAGCAAAGCTCCCGGATGTATTTCCACTTCACTTGCGCGATGCTTCGCCGCAATGTTGCCTTCAAATTTGTATCGTGCGCGCGGTAGAAGTCCCCCCGAAATGCAAGCGATTTTCCTTGGATTTACTTGGATTCACTTGCACGTAACTCTCGTTTAAGTTGCATCCACGCTTCTATCGGGTCGGGTTCGTCGCGGTGACGATCCAGATCGCCGCGCCAAGCGGCACGCTGTCGCCTCGCGCGTGCGCGGCGAGAGCCTTGCGAATGTCCGCGGTCGCGGCGGCGCGAACCGCTTCGCTCTGGCCGTCGAGCATCCGGCTTGTCGGCCCGATGGTTATCGCGGCCCTCACTGCGGTTTCGAGCCCGCGGCCAATGGCAATGTCGAGCTCGAGATCGTGGGGAGTGAGAACGATGTTGGCGAAGCCGGCGTCAGTCAGGATCCGCCGCACCCGCGCCTCGCTGGCGAAGGCGAACGGGCCAGGGTCCTCGGGATTTGTCTCGGGCAGGGGAGGGGCGTGCTTGGCGGCTTCGCGCAGCGGTAGGATGAAGAAGGGATTCTGCTTGGCCTCGCGCCAGCAGGCGAAGGCGAGCCGGCCGCCGGGCTTGAGGCCCTTGCGCAGATTAGCGAACGACTTCGCCGGATCGGCGAAGAACATGACGCCGAACCGCGACACGATGAGATCGGCCTCGTGGCGCTCGAAGTCGTAGACGGTGGCGTCGGCGAGTTCGAACCTTATCGAGCGGTTCGGCTGCGCGCGCTCGCGGGCGCGCGCGAGCATCGGCGCGGAAATGTCGAGCCCCAGGACTTCTCCGGCGGGGCTTACACGCGCGGCGAAGTCGATTGTCGTGGCGCCGCAGCCGCAGCCGACGTCGACCACGCGATCGCCAGGCTTTGGCTCCGCTGCCGCGATGAGCCGGTCGGAAACCGGGCGCAGAACCTGATCCTGATGCTCTTGATGGTCGGTCCATTTCGGTCCGGCGACGCAGCTCCAATATTCGGCCTGCGCGGAATTGTCGGCGTGGATCGGCGCAACAGACATGGAAAGCTTCCTTATCGGCCCTGTTGGCGCGTCAGGCGACGCTGTTCAGTTGAACCAGGTTTTGATCAAACGCAATGCAGCTAGCGCGAAAGGAAGTCTCGGCCGCGCCGTCGTTCAATTGTCACAAAATCGGCACAACGTGGAGCCGCGGATCGCCGAAGGCGAAAGCGAACATCGCGCTGAGGAGGCCCAATCGATGGCCAATGAGCCGCTGGTTGAATCGGATTCGGGCGCTGAGAGCGACGCTCCGATCGAAAAGGATCTCGGGACCAAAGACGACCAGATCCGGGAGCGCGCTTACCAGATATGGGTCGACGAAGGCCACCCGCACGGGCGCGAGCTTGACCATTGGTTACGCGCCACGTGGGAAGTCGAGGGCGCGCCCGACCCATAGAGCCGACGCCTGCTGGTCGCCGTGACATTCGGCCTTGATACGCGCGGCCCATCCTGAGGTTGAGCGGAAGCTCAAGCGCGCCCGGGGCCCTTGTCATGCGAATGATATCGGCCAACACTAGGCCTCCTGAACGGCGCGAGAAGGAAACAGAGAGGAGATGACGATGGCGACCACGACCGCTCTGTCGAAAAAGGAAAGCGCGACGAAAGCCGCAAGCACGCTGTCGAAAGCCGAAAGCGCGCTCATCGACGCCTACTGGCGGGCCGCCAACTATCTGTCTGTGGGTCAGATCTATCTTTTCGACAATCCCCTGCTGCGTGAGCCTCTCAAAGAGGAGCACATCAAGCCTCGTCTGCTCGGGCACTGGGGCACGACGCCAGGGCTCAACTTCATCTACGCGCACCTCAACCGGCTGATCAAGAAATACGACCTCGACATGATCTACATCACCGGCCCCGGACACGGCGGGCCGGGGTTGGTCGCCAACACCTATCTCGAAGGCACCTACAGCGAGATCTATCCGGGCGTCTCGCAAGACGTGGAGGGCATGAAGCGGCTCTTCACCCAGTTCTCGTTTCCAGGCGGGATTCCGAGCCACGTGGCGCCTGAAACGCCTGGCTCCATTCACGAGGGCGGCGAGCTCGGCTACGCGCTTTCCCACGCCTACGGCGCCGCGTTCGACAACCCCGACCTGATCGTCGCCGCGGTCGTTGGCGACGGCGAAGCGGAGACGGGGCCGCTCGCCACGAGCTGGCATTCCAACAAATTCCTCAACCCGGCGCGCGACGGCGCCGTGCTGCCGATCCTGCATCTCAACGGCTACAAGATCGCCAACCCGACGGTGCTGGCGCGGATCAGCCATGAGGAGCTCGAACTCGCTTCTTCGTGGCTATGGATACGCGCCCCATTTCGTCGAAGGGCATGAGCCGGCCGTGATGCACGAGCTCATGGCGGCCACGCTTGAAACCGTGGTCGGCGAGATCCGCGACATCCAGGCAAACGCGCGGAAGAATGGATTTTCCAAACGCCCGATCTGGCCGATGATCGTCATGCGCACGCCTAAGGGCTGGACTTGTCCCAAGGAGATCGACGGCAAGAAGGAAGAGGGATACTGGCGTTCGCACCAGGTGCCGATGAGCGAGATGCGCGGCCACCCCGAGCATGTGCGCATCCTCGAGACGTGGATGAAGAGCTATCGGCCCGAGGAACTGTTCGACGCGACTGGCCGCCTCAAGGCTGAGCTCGCCGCGCTTCCGCCGCAGGGAACGCGCCGCATGAGCGCCAATCCGCATGCGAACGGCGGCGCGCTCCTGCGCGACCTACGGCTCCCGGACTTCCGCGACTATGCGGTCGAAGTGCCTTCGCCTGGCGCCGTAATCGCAGAGGCGACGCGGGTCATGGGCCAATTCCTGCGCGACGTGATGAAGCTCAATCTGGAGCAGCGGAACTTCCGCCTGTTCAGCCCGGACGAGAACAATTCCAACCGCTGGCAGGACGTGCTCGAGGTCACCAACCGCGCCTGGGTTGCCGAGACCTTTCCTTACGACGACCATCTCGCGCCCGACGGACGCGTGATGGAGATGCTGAGCGAACACCAGTGCCAGGGCTGGCTCGAAGGCTACCTGCTGACCGGCCGGCACGGCTTCTTCTCCTGCTACGAGGCCTTCATCCACATCGTCGATTCCATGCTCAACCAGCATGCGAAGTGGCTGAAAGTCTGCAATGATATCAAGTGGCGCCGGCCGATCGCCTCGCTCAATTATCTCTTGTCGAGCCACGTCTGGCGCCAGGACCACAATGGCTTTTCCCACCAGGACCCCGGCTTCATCGACCACGTGATGAACAAGAAGGCCGAGGTGGTGCGGATCTATTTGCCCCCCGACGCGAATTGCCTGCTTTCGGTCACCGATCATTGCCTGAAGAGCCGCAATTACGTGAATGTCGTCGTTGCGGGCAAACAACCGTCGCCGCAATGGCTGACCATGGACGAGGCCATCAAGCACTGTGAGGCGGGTCTTGGCATCTTTCCATGGGCCAGCAACGACCGCGGGGCCGAGCCGGATGTCGTGATGGCCTGCTGCGGCGACGTGCCGACGCTCGAGACTTTGGCTGCGGTCAGCCTCCTGCGCGAGCACGCGCCAGAACTGAAAATCCGGGTCGTCAACGTCGTCGATCTGATGACGCTTCAGCCTCACAACGAGCATCCGCACGGCGTCTCCGACCGCGACTTCGACGCCCTGTTCACCGTCGACAAGCCGATCATCTTCGCCTTTCACGGCTACCCGTGGCTCATCCATCGCCTGACCTATCGTCGGACCGGCCACGACAACATTCATGTGCGCGGCTACAAGGAGGAGGGGACGACGACCACGCCTTTCGACATGTGCGTGCTCAATGAAATCGACCGGTTCCATCTGGTCGGCGACGTCATCGACCGCGTGCCCAAGCTCGGCGAGCGCGCGGCCTACGCCAAGCAGGCGATCCGCGACCGTCTCATCGACCATCGCCAATATATCCGCCGCGTCGGCGACGACATGCCGGAGATCAAGAACTGGACATGGGGCGGCCAGAAGGCGCGAGCAGTGGGCTCGACCGAGGGCGACAACGTGTGAACAGTCCGGACGGCATGAGGCCCGCCGCCGTCGCCTGAGCGTCACAAGCGCCGCGTATCAAAGCCTTTTCGGGAGGTTGAGGCCAATGAACGACGTGCAAGAGCTTAGCCGAGCGGGGCAAGCCACGCCGGACGCCACTGCGCTTCTCAAGGGCTACGCGATTAGCGCGGCCCTGTTCTCTGGGTCGCCGGACGCCCTCTATGAGCGGCATCTGAAGTACGACAATATCGTCGAGCCCGAGACCGCGAATACACGTGAGCGCTACAAAGCCGCCGCCCGCGCGGTCAGAGACATTCTTTCGGACCGTTGGCTGCGCACCCACAAGACCTACGCGCGCGAGAACCCGAAGCGGGTCTACTATGTCTCGATCGAGTTTCTGATCGGCCGTTCGCTCGGCAACAATGTGATGAACCTCTTGTTGGATCCCGTTGTCGGGCCGAGCTTCGGCGCCGATGGTCGCGACTGGTGGGAGATCCTTCACGAGGAGCCCGACGCGGGATTGGGCAACGGCGGTCTCGGTCGTCTCGCCGCCTGCTTCCTCGACTCGATGGCCACGATGCAACTGCCGGCGATGGGCTATGGCCTGCGCTACGAGCATGGCATCTTTCAGCAGAAGATTCGAAACGGTTGGCAGGAGGAGCGCCCGGACAACTGGCTCGCTCATCCAGATCCGTGGGAAATCGTGCGGCCAGCGGAAAGCGTCCAAGTGACGTTCGGCTGCTCGTTCGAATTGCGCGAAGGCAAGCTTCGCATGATCCCGAACAGGCCTTCGACGCTCATCGGCGTCCCCTACGATCGACCGGTGGTCGGCTACGGCGGCAAGACGGTCAACACGCTGCGTTTGTGGAGCGCAACCGCCGCGAACTCGTTTGACTTTCAGCGGTTCAGCGGAGGCGATTTCGTCGCTGCGATTGCTGAGGCGCTCAACGCCGAATCGCTCACCCGCGTTCTCTATCCGGATGACCATACGCCGCAGGGGCGCGAACTGCGGCTTATGCAGGAATATTTCCTCGTCGCGTGTTCGCTGGCCGACGCCGTCCGCAGATTTCGGGAGTCGAATTCCGATTGGCGGCTTCTGCCGGAGAAGGCCGCCATTCAGCTTAACGACACGCACCCGACCCTTGCGGTGCCGGAACTCATGCGCATCCTGCTGGATGAAAAGCATCTCGGGTGGGACGAAGCGTGGGAAGTCACGCGCGCAACGCTCGCCTACACCAACCACACGCTGCTCCCTGAGGCGCTGGAGCGTTGGCCGGTCGAGTGGATGCGCATCCTCATTCCGCGCCAACTCGAGATCATCTTCGAGATCAATCGCCGGTTTCTCGATGATGTTCGCGCCCATCATCCTAATGACCCCGAACGCGCGGCTCGCGTGAGCCTCATTGAGGAGGGTCAGACGCAGCACATCCGCATGGCCCATCTGGCGATCGTCGGATCCCACAGCACCAACGGAGTGGCCGCGATCCACTCCGAGCTTTTGCGTAAGACGACGGTCAAAGACCTGGCCGAAGTGTTTCCTGAGCGCTTCAACAACAAGACGAACGGCGTCACGCCGAGGCGCTGGCTCAAGCTGGCCAATCCCTGGCTCGCGACGGCGATTTCGACGGCGATTGGCGACGGCTGGATCACGGACCTCGCGGAGCTGCAAAAGCTTCGGCCCTTGACCAAGGACGCCGCGTTCCTTGTGGACGTTCAAAAGGCCCAGCGCGAGTGCAAGGCGCGCTTCGCCGACTGGGTCAAAAGGCACACGGACGTCACCGTCGATCCGGACACCATCTTCGATTGCCAGATCAAGCGCATTCACGAATATAAGCGCCAGCTTCTCAATGCTCTGAGGATCGTCGTCCTCTATCAGCGTCTGCACGAGAATCCCGGTCTCGACCTGCCGCCGCGCACGTTCTTCTTCGCCGGCAAGGCGGCGCCGGCCTACTATCTCGCGAAGGTCATCATCAAGTTCATCAACAATCTGGCCCAGACGATCGACACTGATCCCGCGATGCGCGGTAAGCTCAAGGTCGTGTTCCTGCCGGAATACAACGTGACGCTCGCCGAGCGTTGCATCCCCGCCGCCGATGTCTCGAACCAGATTTCGACCGCCGGCTACGAGGCGAGCGGCACCAGCAACATGAAGTTCATGATGAACGGCGCCTTGACCATCGGGACGCGCGACGGCGCCACGATCGAAATGGCTGAGGAGGCGGGCGAAGACAATTTCTTCTTGTTCGGCCTCACCGCTCAGCAAGTCGCCAGTAGCCAGCCTTGGTACAACCCCCATTGGCACTATGAAAATGAGCCGGAGACCCGGAAGGCGCTCGACCTGATCTTCTCCGATCATTTCAGCCCGCACGAGCCTGGGATTTTCGAACCCCTGCGCGGGGCGCTCCTCACCAACGGCGACCACTTCATGCACCTGGCCGATCTCACCTCCTATCTTCATGCCGACGGGAGGCTCTGCGATCTCTACCATCATCACGATGAGTGGACCCAAAAGGTCATTCACAACCTTGCCGGCTCGGGCAAGTTCTCGAGCGACCGCACGATCGCGCAATACGCTCAGGAGATTTGGGGCGCGAAGCCCTGCCCAGTGACATAGCTACGCCCAAGAATCGTTAGAGCTGCGCGCGGCCAAGTGTGCAGCGCGCCGCTGTAGGCTGTCAGCTCTTGGGAGGCGCGGGCGCCATACGCATCTGGCGCATGTGCTCGGCCCCAGCTCTTGCCCGCTCTCTGCTCTGGCTGCCGTGGTAGCGCAAATGTCTGCGGTGAGATCCGCCGCCGCCCGCGTGCGCCGTTCCGGCTGACGGGGCAGTGGCCTGCGCCACCTGTTCGGGCTCGGACTGCGCCATGGCGCAGAGCGGCGAAAGGGCGACGAGCGCGCCGAGGCTCATCGCAACGAACGTTGTCTTCATCGAAGTCCTCCCAAAACGATTGGTCGAGCCCTAACCGGACCGAACACCCGCAGTCTGGTAAGCGGGGCATGAATTGACGATGAACGCCGAGCCGATAAGCGCTCCCGCATTGTCGACCGCCCTTGCCTGGTGACGGATCGGCTCGGTGGTCGGCGCCGGCGCGCGAGAAGGAAGACGCGAGCGCAACCCGATGGGGAAAATCCGTCCAAATAGACGCGCATAAGCGCGCATAAACGCCTCTTAAAGCGCATAAGCGCGAGTAAAAGGGCTAGCGTTTACTAGCGTTTATTTTTCCGAATCGGGACTTTTCAATGGGTTACGGCCGATTGAAATGAGAAACTCCATCCATTCTATGGCTTGCGCTTTGGAGTTGTGGACTAACGTGTCAAACAGCCTGCAACCTCCATCCAGTCTGGCTGACGCCAAAGCGCGGATTGATTCTGCCAAGAGAAATATCTGTAACATGCGTTTCTGGTTTGGGCAACGAGATTCGCGCCTCTTATAGCGTTAGTTTTGTGTTAAAGCGTCATGGCCGGGCTTGACCCGGCCACCCAGGTGTTTCGGCCCCGAGAGCACGGGTAAAATCAGCGGCAGGATAAGATCAGGCGTCTGGCTGAGCCATGGCGGGCTGACAAGCGAAGCCCCGCGCGGGGAGGGCCGACGCGGGGCTAACGAGCGCCGTTGGCTGGGGGGCTGGGGTTCGGCGCCCGTCGGGCACGTTAACAAGCGCGACACCGATCTGTTCCGCCGCCAGGGACGCTCTTCGAGCGCGCCGATTCGCATGGCTCAACCAAGGATTGGCGAGGGTCGGGAACTGTCGCGAGGCGCAAAGAAAGGGCAAGTTCTCGACGTCGCGACGAGTGGAGGCTGCTGGCTCGTCGCCCTCGGGCATTCGACGCCTTCCTCGACACATATGCTAGTTGCGAATTTGTCTTCCCACGCTAACCTAAGGTAACGGGGAAACGGCTGGGTTGTTCTGTTATGAAATCGGGTGTGGGCAATCATTTATTCGGATTGACATCGACGACGGGCGAACCTGCTCTTAGAATTTCAGAAGCGCCAGTAGAGACGAACAGAGTCAATTCCAAGCTTCATTTCGTCAAAAGCACGAAGCATTTGATCGATACGATTGATTCGCGGCGGTTTGGAGCGAAAGAGGTCACCCTCGTCTATCTGTCTTTCACGAACGTTCGGATATCAATCGTACTGCCGGGCGGCGGCGTGTCGCTAGAAGGCGGCGCCAACGGGACATGCAGCCGCAGGTAACTTGCCGGCTGCCTTTGTCACGCGTCCGGCAATCTCGGATTGTCACGGACATATTCAGGCCTTC
>CAVRXX010000029.1:0-31097 GCA_963725195.1 uncultured Alphaproteobacteria bacterium
GAATCCGCGCGGCCAGTGTATGTGAGGCCAAACGCGAATCCTCCCTCCGGACTGACGCCATGTGCAACGCCTATCGCCTGGTGACGGATGCAGCCTCGCTCTTCGAGGGCTTCTCTCAGACCCGAATCAAGATCCGCTTTTCGGAGGGCACGCCCAACATCGAGGCGCGAGAGGACATCAAGATCACGGATACGGCGCCGATCGTCCGCGCGGTCGACGGCGAGCCGGACGCCGGCGACCTCGTGCAACGGCGCTGGAGCTGGCCCGGGCAGAACCGCAAGCCGGTCTACAATTTCCGCTCCGATGGCCGCGAATTCGCCTCGGGCCGATGCCTCATTCCCGCCGACGGCTTCTACGAGTTCACCGAGCCCGCGGACAAAAAGAAGAAGCGGAAGGACAAGTGGCTGTTCACCAAGGCCGGCGAGCCGTGGTTTTGCGTCGCCGGAATCTGGCGGACCGACAAGGCAAGTCGGCGAGGCCTTCACGATGTTGACGATGCCGCCCGGCCCCGACATCGCGCCTTACCACGACCGGCAGATCGCCATTCTCGACCGCGCGGATTGGGCCGCGTGGCTCGATCACTCGGTTTCAGCCAAGGCAACTCTTGAAGCCGCTGCCTGCGGGCAGCCTCGCGGTCGCACAGGTGGCCTAATAGCGTCGGTCGCGGCCTTTGGCGTAAGCGCACATGAGCAAAAGAACGAGCCAGCCGGCGGCTCCTACAAAGACGATCGTCACCTGAGTATCCTCGTGAATTCGGTTGCGTGGCCAGTGTCAGAAGGGCTGATCCGCGCCTTCACATCCGTTCGGCGATTTTGAAGACGAGCCAGCCGAGAGCGGCTAAGCTCAAGCCCCAAAAAAGCATGACAGCGACCATCGCCCTGACCTTTTCTACAGGATGATTGCGACCTTACCGCTCGAATGCAAGTAACAAATTGTTAAGGGCAAATCGGTGGTTGAAGATCATCGTCCTGCTCTCGTCGAGGCGGTTGTAGACCTCCGTCCGGCGTCGCGCCGTGACGCCGCTCACACTTCGTTAACCATACGGAAGCCAAGCAGTCCTTCGTGGGCTCGGCGGTCACGCGTGAAGTCGATGGCGGGATCTGCGGCCCGCGGGGAAGGGAACGAGCGGCAAATAATGCGCAGAGGAGTTCCGTCCTAACGGAAGATTAACCTTGAGCCCCTAGAGCGTTGATACCCATGGGGTCCCATGCTATCCCACGCTGTCCCGTCACCCGATCGCGCTCCCGCGCTGTCGCCTAACGCCGCAACAAAGCGGCTCAAGCGGGCTTGCTCGCGCGCCGAAGGGCTGCCTGGTGGATCGATTTCTTTCGAATTTCACCCACCGCTTCGACGCCAAGGGGCGGATCTCGATACCCGCGCCGTTCCGTCAGGTGCTGGCGAAGGACGGCTTCGCCGGCGTCTACGCCTATCCGTCGCTGGACGCGCCGGCGCTCGACTGCGGCGGCAATGCGCTGATCGCCGAGATCGATTCGTTGCTTCAGACGATGCCGCCCTATTCGCAGTCCCGCGACGCTTTCGCGACGGCGCTCTTGGGCATGAGCGAGGTGCTGCGCCTCGACGCGGAGGGGCGGGTGTTCTTCGAGGAACGGCTCGAAGGCTTCGTTGGGGCTTGGCGCCGAGGCGGTGTTCGTCGGCCAGGGGCACAAGTTCCAGATCTGGGAGCCGACGCGCTTTCAGGCTCATCTCGAACAGGCGCGGGAGCGCGTTCGGCGGTTGCGCGCGGAGCGCGACGCGCAGGCGCCGCCGGGGGCGTCGGGATGAGCCCCGCCGCGCCCGCTGGGCTCGGCCATATTCCTGTTCTGCTCAACGAGGCGATGGAAGCGCTCGATCCTCGCGCGAGGCGGCCTCTATGTCGATGGCACGTTCGGCGGCGGAGGCTATGCGCGCGCGCTTCTCGAACGTGGCGCCCGTGTGATCGCGCTCGATCGCGACCCCTCGGCGATCCGGGCCGGCGAACAGCTCAAGGCTTCGTCCGGCGGCCGGCTCGAGCTTGTCGAGGCGCGCTTTGGCGAGCTCGACGAGGTCATGAGGCGCCTCGGCGTCGACGCGGTCGACGGGGTCGTGCTCGACATCGGCGTTTCGTCGATGCAGCTCGACGAAGCCGCGCGCGGCTTCTCGCTGCGCTTCGACGCGCCCCTCGATATGCGCATGGGGAGCGGCGGCCGCTCGGCCGCCGAAATCCTGCGCGACGAGGACGAGGCGACGATCGCCGACATTCTGTTCCATTTCGGCGAGGAGCGCGCCGCCCGCCGAATCGCGCGCGCCATCGTCGCCGACCGCAAGACAAAGCCGTTCACTTCGACGCTCGAGCTCGCCGGCCTCGTCGCGCGCGTCGCGCCTGCGCGGCGTGGCGAACTGACCCACCCCGCGACGCGCGACCTTCCAGGCCTTGCGCATCGCGGTCAACGACGAGCTCGCCGAGCTCGTGCAGCGGCCTTTGCGCGGCCGAGCGGCTGCTCAAGCCCGGCGGCCGCCTTGCCGTCGTGACGTTTCACTCGCTCGAGGATCGGATCGTCAAGCAGTTCTTCGCCGCCCGCTCGGGCCGCGGACGAGCCGCCTCGCGCCGCTTGCCCGGCGAACCGGCCGAGGCCGAGCCGACATTCGACGTTTCCACGCGGCCAGCCGATCGAGCCGAGCGAAGCCGAGGCGCGCGAAAACCCGCGTTCGCGTTCGGCCAAACTGCGATTTGGCGTCCGCACCAGCGCGCCGCCGCGGGGACGGGATGAGGGAATTGAGGCAGCTGGCGCGACTGCCGGCGCGGAGGGGGAGATAAGAAAAGATGTGGCGTATCCTGCACGCTTTCGCCATCGCCGCGCTGATCGGGTCGGCGGCTTACGTCTATGGCGTCAAGTACCGCACGATCTACGCCTCCGAGCAATTGGTGAAGACGCGCCATCTCATCGCCAAGGAGAAGGACGCGATCAATCTGCTGCGCGCCGAATATGCGCATCTCGCCCGGCCCGACCGCGTGCAGGCGCTCGCCGATTCGAAGCTCGGTCTGCAGCCGCTGGCCTTAAGCCAGATCGCGACCGTCAACGAGTTGCCTGACGCCCAGCCCAAGACCGACTCGATCGGCCGTGCGCTCGAATCGCTCGGATTCACAGCCGACAATTCGACCCCGGCGGTCACCGCCTCCGTCTCGACTCCGCCGGTGAGGTGAGCGATGGTCGAGACCCCGCCGGCCTCAACGGCCAAACCCAAGACGCGCTCGCGCCTCAAGCTCATGGACGCCCTGGCCGACGCCGCGATCGCCTGGCTCAGGCGCTATTTGCCAAAGAATTTCGGCGTCGATCTCGACGCCGCCCGGCGCGCGACTCCCTCAGCCGGCGGGCGCAAACAAAGCGAAGCTCAAGGCCTTCGCGCGCGCCCTTCTTTCGACCCGGCTCGACCGTTCGAGCGCGCGCGTGCGGACCATCGCGCTCGGGCTGTTCGTCGCCTATGCCGGGCTCGGCGTGAAGCTGCTCGTGCTCGGCCTCAGCCATGATCCGCCGCAGACGTTGAAGACAGCGGCCGATGACGCGGTCTCCGGCGCGAGGCCCGATCTATTGGACCGGAACGGCGCGATCCTGGCGACCGACATCAAGACCATGTCGGTGTTCGCCGAGCCGAACCGCATCATCGACATCGACGAGGCGGTCGAGCTCATCACCGCCGTGCTTCCCGACGTCAACGCGAAGGAGCTGCGCGAGCGGTTGAGCTCGAAGAAGGGCTTCATCTGGGTCAAGCGGCACATCACGCCGAAGGAGCAGGCGGAGATCTTTCACCTCGGCCTTCCCGGCGTCGGCTTCCTGCCGGAGAACAAGCGCGTCTATCCCAACGGTCCGATCGGCGCGCTACGTGATCGGCTTCGTCGACGAGGACAATGTCGGCATCGCCGGCATGGAGAAATATCTCGACGAACAAAGCCTGACCGATCCGCATGTCGCTGGCTTCACGGTCGATCCCGACAGCCTGAAACCGGTGCGCCTGTCGCTCGATCTCAAAGCCACGCACGCGTTGCGCGACGAACTCGTCGACGGGATGGATCGCTTCCACGCCAAGGCCGCGGCGGGCATGATCATCGACGTCAACACCGGCGAGGTGATCGCGCTCGAATCGCTGCCCGATTTCGATCCCAACGATCCGAGCGACGCTGCAAGATCCGACGCAAGATCAACCGCATCAATGTCGGCGTCTACGAGATGGGCTCGACCTTCAAGGCGCTTTCGCTCGCCATGGCGCTCGAATCCGGCAAGGTCAATCTCGGCTCGCATGTGGACGCGCGCGACAGCTTGCGCTACGGGCGGTTCACGATTCACGATTTTCACGCCACCCATCGCGTGCTGACGGTGCCCGAAGTGTTCACCCATTCCTCGAATATCGGCGCCGCGCGGCTGGCGCTGATGGTCGGCGTCGAGGGCCATAAGGCTTTCTTGAAAAAGATGGGCCAGCTCGATCGCTTGCGCACTGAATTGCCGGAGAGCGCCGAGCCGCTCGTGCCCAAGCATTGGTCGCTTCTCAACACGATGACCATCGCCTTCGGCCAGGGCCTCAATGTCGCGCCCATTCAGGCGGTGATGGCGGTCTGCGCGCTGGTCAACGGCGGCGAGATGATGACGCCGACTTTTCTGCCGCGCACCGAAGAGGAGGCGGAGAAGGTCAGCCATCGGGTGATCAGCGCACAGACGTCCGAATCCATGCGCTATCTGATGCGCTCCAACGCGACGCATGGGTCGGCAAGTTTCGCCAACATTCCCGGTTATTACGTCGGCGGCAAAGACGGGAACCGCCGACAAGATCATCCACGGGCACTATTCGCAGAACAGGGTATTCAACACCTTCATGGCGATCACTCCGGCCGACAAGCCGAAATACCTTTATCTGACGATCTACGACGATCCGCAGCCCTTGCCCGAGGATCATGGATACCATACCGCCGCCTATAACGCCGGACGGGTCGCCGGCGCGCTGATCCGCCGGGTCGAGCCGCTCGAGGGCGTGCCGCCGATGAAGGAGCCGCCAACTCAGCCGTTCCCCATCATCGCCCGGCTGGGGTATGGAGCCGACGCCGACAAGACCGGCAAGGAGTGACCTTCAGCGCGATGAGACGGCTTGGCGACATCCTGGAGCTCAAGGACGCCGATCGCGAGCTTGCGTCGCGCGCCGTTGCGGGGTTGGCGTTCGACAGCCGAAAGACTGCGCCCGGCGACGTCTTCTTCGCGCTTGCCGGGGCCAAGGACGATGGCCTCAATCACGTGGGCGAGGCGGTGAAGAAAGGCGCGGCCGCAATTGTCGCCGAGCGTTGGGCGGAAACGCCGAACGCCGCCTTCGTCAAGGTCGCCGACGCCCGCGCCGCGCTGGCTCACGCCGCCGCGCGCTTCTATCCGCGCCAGCCGGAGACGATCGTGGCGGTGACCGGCACCAGCGGAAAAACCTCGGTCGCCGCCTTCGTGCGCCAGATTTGGCAGACGCTTGGGCGCGAGGCCGCTTCGATCGGAACGATCGGCGTCGTGTCGCGCCCGCTGACGGTTTACGGATCGCTGACGACGCCCGACCCGATCGCGCTGCACGAGCTTCTCGATCGACTCGCCGCAAATGCCGTCACGAACCTCGCGATCGAAGCCTCCTCGCATGGCCTCGACCAGAAGCGGTTGGACGGCGTGCGCCTCGCCGCGGGAGCGTTCACCAATCTGACGCGCGACCACATGGACTATCATGCGACGGTCGAGGACTATCTCAAGGCCAAGCTCAGGCTGTTCCAGGATCTGTTGCCGGATGGCGCGCCTGCAATCATCGACGCCGACAGCGCCATCGCTCCGCGTGTGATCGCGGCGGCCCGCGCGCGGGGCCTTCGAGTCATCACGGTCGGCGCGAAAGGCGAGACAATTCGATTGAACGCCGTCGCGCGCGATCGCCTGTCTTCGGCTCTTGATCTTCAGTTTGGCGACGGCAGCCGGCGTGTGAAGTTTCCTCTGGCCGGCGACTTTCAGATCTCGAACGCGCTGGTCGCCGCAGGGCTTTGCATCGCAACCGGAAGCCAAGCCGATGCGGTGTTCGAGGCGCTGCAGACGCTGCAAGGCGCGCCCGGTCGGCTTGAGCGCATCGGCGACGTGCGCGGCGCGAGCGTCTTCGTCGACTATGCGCACAAGCCGGACGCGCTGGAGAAGGCGATCGCCGCGCTGCGTCCGTTCGTGCGCGGGCGTCTCGTCCTGGTGTTCGGTTGCGGCGGCGACCGCGACCCTGGAAAGCGGCCGATCATGGGCGAGATCGCCGCGCGCTCAGCCGACGTCGCGATTGTGACCGACGACAACCCTCGCTCCGAAAATCCGGCGGCGATCCGCGCGCAGATCTTAGCCGCCGCGCCTTCGGCGATCGAGATCGGCGACCGTGCGGCGGCCATTCACGCAGGCGTTGCGATGCTTCGCGAGGGCGATGCGCTCTTGATCGCCGGCAAGGGACACGAGACCGGGCAGATCGTTGGCGACAAGACGCTGCCGTTCTCCGACGCCGATGAAGCGCGCGCGGCGCTCGAGGACGCGCCATGACTGCGCTCTGGAGCCAAGCCGAACTCAGCGCGGCGCTCGGCGCCGCCCCCAGCGCGCCGCTCAGCGCGAGCGTCACGGGCGTCTCCATCGACAGCCGGACCCTCGAGGCGGGCGACCTCTTCTTCGCCATCAAAGGCGATGCGCATGATGGCCACGATCACGTCGCGCGCGCCATAGAAGCTGGGGCCATGGCGGCCGTCGTGTCGCGCGAGCGCGCGCATGAGCTCGCCGCCTTCGGTCCGGTATTCGCGGTCGAGGACACGCTTCATGCGATGGAACGGCTGGGCGTCGCCGCTCGCGCCCGGTCGAAAGCGAAGATCGTCGGCGTGACCGGTTCGGTCGGCAAGACGACCGCCAAGGAGATGCTGCGCGCGATGCTGACGGCCTGCGGTCTCACTCATGCTTCGACAGCCTCCTACAACAATCACTGGGGCGTGCCGCTGACGCTCGCGCGCATGCCCGCAAACGCGCGCTTTGGCGTGTTCGAGATGGGCATGAATCACGCGGGCGAAATCGCGCCGCTCACGCGCATGGCGCGGCCGCATGCAGCGCTCGTGACAATGATCGCGCCCGTCCACATCGAACATCTGGGCTCGATCGAGGCGATCGCCGATGCGAAGGCCGAGATCTTCCTCGGTCTCGAACCTCAAGGAACGGCGGTCTTGAACCGCGACGCTCCGCAATTCGAGCGGCTCAAGAAGGCGGCGACGTCGCGCGGCGCGCGGGTCTTGAGCTTTGGCCGCGGCGCCGATTGCGATGCTCGTCTCCTCGACATCGAGGCGATCGATGGCGGCTCGCGCGTCAAGGCGCGCGTTCTCGGCCGTGAGTTGACGTTCGAACTGGGCGCGCCCGGAACGCATATGGCGGAGAACGCGCTCGGCGCGCTCCTGGCGGCGGACGCGCTCGGGGCGGACCTTGAAATCTGCGCCGCCGCGCTTCGCGGCTTCTCGCCGCAGAAGGGCAGGGGTGAGCGCTTCTCCATCCCGACGCCGGACGGGCCGGCGACCATCATCGACGAAAGCTACAACGCCAATCCCGCGTCGATGCGGGCGGCGCTCGCGCTGCTCGCCGCGGCCAAGCCCGGACCCAAGGGACGCCGCATTGCGGTCATCGGCGACATGCTCGAGCTTGGGCCGAAGGCTGCGGCGATGCACGCCGAACTCGCCGCCGACCTCAGAGCCAACAAGGTCGATCTCTTGTTCGGCGCCGGCCCGCTCACGCGCGCTTTGTTCGACGCGGCGCCCGCGTCGATGCGGGCGGCCTGGACCGAGCGGTCGAGCGAGCTGACGGACCAAGTCGCTCGGACCCTACGCGGCGGCGATATCGCGATGGTCAAAGGGTCCAACGGCAGCCGCATGGGCCCGCTGGTCGCGGCTTTGCGCGATCGCTTCGCTGGCGCGGGAGGCTAGGGCGTGCTCACATGGCTGTCCGAGCTTCCGGGCGTCTTCCACCTGTTCCGATACCTCACGTTCCGCACGCTTGGCGCTGCGGGCACCGGTCTTTTTCTCGTCTTCTTCTTCGGTCCGACGATCATCTCCGCCTTGCGTCTCAAGCAGGGCGGCGGGCAGCCGATCCGCGTCGATGGACCGGCCTCGCATCTTCTCACCAAGAAGGGCACGCCGACCATGGGCGGGCTCATGATCCTGTTCGGGTTGTTTGTCTCGGCTTTGCTGTGGGCCAATCTCGCAAGCCCCTATGTCTGGATCGTGCTGTTCGTCACCGCGGGCTTCGCCGTGATCGGCTTCTACGATGACTATCTGAAAGTCACGAAGCAGTCGGAGCGCGGATTCTCGGGCCGGGCGCGCCTGTTCGGCGAATATGTGATCGCCGCGCTCGCCTGTTACGCGCTGATGAAGGTTGGCGCCAATGGTGCGACCGCACTGGCGGTGCCGTTCGTGAGCGGCTTTGTATTCGATTTCGGCTGGGCGTTCCTGCTGTTCGGCCCGTTCGTCATTGTCGCTTTCGGCAATGCGGTCAACCTGACCGACGGGCTTGACGGCCTCGCGATCGTGCCGGTGATGATCTGCGCCGCGACGCTTGGGCTCATCGCCTATATCACCGGCAATGTGGTCTATTCGCACTATCTCCTGATCAATCATGTCCCGTTCTCCGGCGACCTCTTGGTCGTGTGCGGGGCGTTGATTGGCGCGGGCGTCGGGTTCCTTTGGTTCAATGCTCCCCCGGCTCAGATTTTCATGGGCGACACGGGATCGCTGGCGCTGGGGGGCCTGCTCGGCGCAACGGCCGTTGCGATCAAGCACGAGATCGTGCTGGCCGTGGTCGGCGGGCTGTTCGTGATGGAAGCGGCGTCCGTCGTCGTGCAGGTGGTCTCGTTCAAGCTCACCGGCAGGCGCGTCTTTCGCATGGCGCCCATTCATCACCATTTCGAGCAGCTCGGCTGGTCGGAGCCGCAGATCGTCATGCGCTTCTGGATCATCGCCTTCGTGCTCGCGATGGTCGGCCTCGCTTCCCTCAAGCTGAGGTGACGATGACGCCGGTCGAGACCCTGCGCGG
Organism: uncultured Alphaproteobacteria bacterium; assembly: GCA_963725195.1. GTDB lineage: Bacteria > Pseudomonadota > Alphaproteobacteria > Rhizobiales > Beijerinckiaceae > Roseiarcus. The sequence continues at coordinate 9,060 of CAVRXX010000029.1, forward strand.
ACAGAGGGTCGCTCTCTTCGGCCTCGGCGGGTCGGGACTGTCGACGGCGCACGCGCTTGTCGCCGGCGGCGCTGAGGTCGCCGCGTGGGACGATAGTCCCGCGGCAAGGGAGCGCGCGGAAGCCGAGGGCGTGGCGCTGGTCGATCTCGCTCACGCCGACTGGCGCGGCTTCCGGGTGTTTGTGCTCGCGCCCGGCGTGCCGCTGACCCATCCGAAGCCGCATTGGACGGTGAACCTTGCGGACGATGCGGGGGTTCCTATCATCGGCGATGTCGAGCTCTTCGTGCGGGAGCGCGGCGCGAGGGCGCCAGGCGCGCCGTTTGTCGCCATCACCGGCACCAATGGCAAATCGACGACCACCGCGCTCATCGCCCATGTGCTTAAGGAGGCCGGACGCGAGGTTGCGATGGGCGGCAATATCGGCGTGCCGGTCCTCGACCTTCCGCCGCCCGCGGCGGGGCGCATCCATGTCGTTGAATGTTCGTCCTACCAGATCGACCTCGCGCCCTCGCTTGAGCCAACCGTCGGACTCCTCATCAACATCACGCCTGACCATCTCGACCGGCATGGCGATCTCGCCCGCTACGCCGCCATCAAGGAGCGGCTTGTCGCGCAGGCCGAGATCGCGCTGGTCGGCGTGGACGACGAGCCCTGTCGCGAGATCTATGCGCGATTGAAAGCGCGCGCTGGCATGGCCCGCGTCATTGCGGTGTCGGGCGCGGAGTCTCCGCTCGCCGACGTCTGGGTCAGCGAGCATCGCGTGATGGCCCGAGGGGAAGCCGCGCCAGCGGCCGATCTTGCGGGCGCGCGGGCGCTTCGCGGCGCGCATAACGGGCAGAACGCCGCGTTCGCCTACGCCGCCGCGAGGGCTCTCGGCGTCGAGCGCGATCGCATCGCGCGCGCGTTCGAGACATTCCCTGGGCTCGCGCATCGCATGGAAGAGGTCGGCCGGCTCGACCGGGTGCTGTTCATCAACGACTCGAAAGCGACCAACGCCGACGCCGCCGAGAAGGCGCTCCTGTCGTTCCACGATATTCATTGGATACTCGGCGGCAGGCCGAAGGCGGGCGGCGTCGAGTCGCTGCGGCCGCTCTTTCCGCGCGTCGCCAAGGCCTATTTGATCGGCGAGGCGAGCGATGAATTCGCGCATACGCTCAACGGCGCTGTTCCCTTCGAACTTTGCGGGACATTGAGCGCAGCCATTGAGGCGGCGGCTCATGACGCGGCGCAGTCTCGACAGCGCGCGAGCCAACCGTGCTGCTGTCGCCCGCCTGCGCGTCGTTCGATCAGTTCGCGAATTTCGAGGCGCGCGGCGACGCCTTTCGGGCGGAGGTCGCCAAATGGCTTCATGAGCGCGCGGCGGCCGGAACGCGCATTGAGACGGGGAGATAGGGCTCATGGTTTCGAGGGTGGAACGCGGCCTCGTTGCGGATTGGATGCGCACTGCGGACCGATGGCTGATCGGGTCGTTCGTTGCGCTCATGGTGATCGGCCTGGTGATGGCGCTGGCGGCAAGTCCGGCGGTGGCGGAGCGGCTCAATCTTTCGACCTTCCACTTTGTCAACCGTCAGGCTCTGATGCTGATCCCGACGGCGGCGCTGATGATTGCAACTTCGTTTCTCTCGCCTCGGCACGTGCGGCGCGCGGCGCTGGTGACGTTCGCCGTGTCGTTCGCGCTCATCATTCTTGCGCTCATGTTCGGAGCGGAGGTCAAAGGGGCGAGGCGCTGGATCTTTGGCCTCCAGCCATCGGAGTTCATCAAGCCGGCGTTTGTCGTTCTTGCCGCCTGGGCCTTCACCGAAGGTGGGCGCACGGGCCCGACCGCAATTTGGGCGAAGCTTCTCTCCTTCCTGCTCTTGCCCATCGCCATTGTGCCGCTCATCCTCGAGCCCGACTTCGGCCAGACGATGCTGGTCGCGGTCGTGTGGACGGCGCTCTTCTTTTTGGCCGGCCTGCATTGGTTCTGGGTCGTCGCCGTCGGGGGCATGGGCATGGCCGGCGGGTTCGCCGTGTTCAAACTGTCGCCGCACGTGCACGAGCGCGTGCTGCGCTTTCTCGATCCGGACTCGACCGGCGGTCTGGTCGACACCTTCCAGGTCGACACCGCGCTGCAGAGCATTCTCTCGGGCGGTTGGTTCGGACGGGGCCCAGGCGAGGGCATCTACAAGCGAATCCTGCCCGACGCCCACACCGACTTCGTTTTCGCTGTGACCGGCGAGGAATTCGGCATGATCGCCTGTATGGCGCTGATCGCCTTTTTCGCTTTCATCGTCCTGCGCGCGCTCACGCTTGCGGCGCGCAACCCCGATCCGTTCTGCCGGCTTGCGGCGGCCGGCCTCACGGTCATGTTCGCCGTGCAAAGCTGGATCAATATGGCGGTCAACTTGCGCGCCATGCCAGCGAAGGGAATGACTTTGCCGTTCATCTCCTACGGCGGCTCATCGTTGCTCGCGCTCGGCCTCGGCATGGGCTTCCTCATCGCGACGACGCGTAAGCGGCCGGCCGCCGATCTCGACCATCCCGCGGCGACGGAGGGATGAGTTCGTCGCGTCCGATCCTGCTTGCGGCGGGCGGCACAGGCGGACATCTCTTTCCAGCGGCGGCGCTGGCCGCCGCCTTGGCCAAGCGGGGCGCCGAAGTGGAGCTCGCGACCGACAGCCGGGCGCTCAAGTTCGGCGCGGATTTTCCGGCGCGCGCGATTCACGCCATTCCGTCAGCGACGACGACGGAAGCTGGCGCGCTCGCCAAGGCGCGCGCTTCCGTAACCTTGGGCGCGGGCCTCGCGGCGGCCGTCCTCAAGCTCGGGCGCATCAGGCCGCGCGCGGTGGTTGGGTTCGGCGGCTATCCGACCGTGCCGCCGCTCATCGCCGCCTGGCTTCTCAGGATCCCGTCCGTCCTGCATGAGCAGAACGCGGTGATGGGACGCGCCAATCGCTTTTTGAGCCCACGGGTCAACCGTGTCGCTTGCGGCTTTCCGGGGCTGAAGGGCGTCGATCCGGCCAAAGCCCGCGTGACTGGCAATCCGGTTCGGCCGTCGGTCATCGCGGCGGCCGAAATTCCCTATCCCGAGCCCATCGTGCGGCGCCTGAACCTTCTGGTGACCGGCGGCTCGCAGGGCGCGCGCGTCATGGCCGACGTCGTGCCTGCGGCGATCGCGCTCCTCAATCCGGACGAACGGCAATGGATCCGCTTGACTCAGCAGGCGCGCGGCGAGGATAGCGCGCGCGTCGCGGGCGCTTGCGCGCGGATGAACTTTCCGGTCGAGATCGCGGAATTCTTCCCTGATTTGCCGGCGCGGATGGCCGCAGCCCATCTTGTCATCGGCCGCGCCGGCGCTTCGACCGTCTCCGAGCTTGCGGTCATCGGGCGAGCTTCGGTCCTCGTGCCGTTTCCTCATGCGCTCGATCAGGACCAGGCGGCGAATGCGGCGGCGCTCGCCAAGTCCGGCGGCGCGATTGTCGTGCCGCAAAACGAGTTCACGCCCGAACACTTGGCCGCGATCCTGCGCGACGCGCTCGCCGCGCCGGCGAAGCTCGAGGCGGCGGCGAGGGCGGCGAAATCGGTCGGCGTCCCGGACGCTGCCGAGCGCCTCGCGGATCTGGTGCTTGAGATCGCGCGGCCGGCGTAGGCGACGCGGTTCGTTGAAAATCCAGCTGCGTCAAATCACACGCCAACTGGGTCCCGGGTTGGACGCGACGACTCCACTGCCGGCCAGATTAGTCCCGTTCATTTCCCAGATTGCTGCTTGGCCGCTCGCGTTCTGGAAGAGGATGTCCGAATGACCGTCGCCGTTGAAATCGCCTGTTCCGACGGCGCTCCAGGTTGGGCCGGGATCGGCTACGACAGCGCTGCCGACCACGCTGGTTCCGTTCATTTCCCAGATCGCGACGCTGCCATCGTTATTCTGAAGCAGGATGTCGGAATGACCGTCGCCGTTGAAATCCCCTGTGCCGAGGGCGTGCCAGCTCGGTCCGGGGTCGGCCACGACGGCGCCGCTGGTTAGGCTGGTCCCGTTCATTTCCCAGATCGCGACGCTGCCCATCGTTGCTCTGAAGCAGGATATCGGAACGACCGTCGCCGTTGAAATCCCCTGTGCCGAGGGCGTGCCAGCTCGGTCCGGGGTCGGCCACGACGGCGCCGCTGGTCAGGCTGGTCCCGTTCATTTCCCAGACCGCAACGCTCCCATCGTTGCTCTGAAGCAGGATGTCGGAGTGACCGTCGCCATTGAAATCCCCCGTTCCGATGGCGGTCCAAGTCGGTCCGGGGTCGGCCACGACGGCGCCGCTGGTCACGTTGGTCCCGTTCATTTCCCAGACCGCAACGCTCACCATCGTTGCTCTGAAGCAGGATGTCGGAATGACCGTCGCCATTGAAATCGCCGGTTCCGATGGCGGTCCAAGTCGGTCCAGGGTCGGCGACGGGACCGCCGCCAGTCAGGTTGGTCCCGTTCATTTGCCAGATCGCGACGTTCCCATCGTGTTTCTGAAGAAGGACGTCGGAGGAGTTTCCGCCAGCGTTGAAGCGGCGCGGTGGCGGCGGGGAGGCGGCATTGGCCACTCCAAACCCGATAACGCTCAACGCTTCAATATCAAACGCCGTCAAGGTTGTTGCGGCGCTGGTGAACGGCAGTCTTAAGGGATCGTCAGCAGGCAGATCAGTGAACAGGGTTTGATCGAAGGACGTGGCGAAATCAGCCAAGTCCGTGTTGCCGCCGTCGATAGAAAAATAGGCGGACTGCCCGGACGTCCACCCGTAGTGTCCGGGCGACGAATAGCGAAACAGATCTGAGACGTCGGGAAAGGATCCGCCTCCGGCGATGCTATCCCAGCCCAGGGCATGGGCTATCTCGGTTAGAGCCGCCGGCTCCCAGTCCTGGGACGTGCTTGCGTCCCCGATATTGAATCCGATTGAACCGTCAATCGCGCTGCTGTCTCCAGTAAAGACGCCGAGCGCTTTTTCTTCCGCGAAGCTGACGAAGAACGTATTGGCGTCGCCCGGAAACGAAGCGCTGCTGGCGGGTAAGGTCGCATCTGCGGCGATCTGCGTGCTCGTATCCGCGTTCGCGGTCAGCCAGCCCTTAAGCTGGGAATAGCTTACTGTTGTCGCGGTCCCGCCCCCGAGTGAGTAGACGCCGCTATTGGGGTTGGTCAGCTCATTCGACGACGTATTATCAAACGTCCCCCAGCCGTAGCTGATATTGATATTATAGTTGCCTGGAAAATCCTGCTCGTAAATGGCTGCGGCAGCGTCAACGGCCGCGGTAAGCCCGGCCGGCGCCAAAGCAATACTGCTGTCTGGAACGAGAGTGATCTGCATCGCATCTCCGATGTGTAGCTCGTCTTATGCCTGCGATTTAGTGGCCGGGGGCCTGTAGGCGAGCGACCGGTCGGCCCCGATCGTGTCGGTAATCCTTACACCTGAGTCGTATGGGTGAGAGCCGGTGTCCGTCATGGAATTCTTCTTTAAGAACAACGACGAAGCTTCGCCAGTAGTTCCCCTCCATCTCGCACAGGATCTGGCGATCGCCAATCCCCATATTTCCCGCGTAGCGCTTGAGCCCGCCAGCGCGTCGGTTAACGCTTTCGCTCTCCGGCCGGGCGTCCCTTGACGTAATCCTTGAGCCCGGACGCCAGCCAGTCGAACAGAAGCCGCACACGCGGCGCGGTCTTCAAATCGCGGTGCATGGCCAGCCACACTTCGAGCGTGAACTGGAAGGCGTTCGGCAGCACCGGGACGAGTTCCGGCGTGCGCCGCGCGATGGCGTCTTGGCAGCCGCCGACGCCGACGCCGGCGCGCAGCGCCGCGAGCTGGGCGACGTCGCTGTCGCAGCGAAAGCCGAAGTCCTCGCGCGTGAGCGTTTCCGCCAACGCGCCCGCGGCCCGAAACGACTGATTGTCGCGGTCGAAGCCAATCAGGCAATGATGCTTGAGATCGGCGAACGAGCGCGGCTCGCCGAACCGCGCGAGATAGTCGCGATGCGCGTAAAGCCGAATGCGCGTCGAGCCGATACGGCGCGCGACGAGCCCGCTCTGGGTCGGGCGGACCATGCGCACCGCGATGTCGGCGTCGCCGCGCGCGAGATCCTGGTTGCGGTTGGTGACCGCGAGCTCGACGGCGACCCCCGGATTGCGGGCGCGAAAACCGGCGAAAATCGGCGGCAGCGCCTCCGAGCCCATGATCTCGCTCGCGGTGACGCGCACGACGCCTCGATCGGCCGCCGTCGCCGAAGAAGCGGAGCGCGCGAGCGCCGCCGCCGCTACCGCCATGGCTTCGGCGTGCGGGACCAGCGCGTTCGCGGCCGCGGTGGCGCTGAGTCCGCGCGGCGAGCGGGTGAACAGTGTCGCCCCGAGCGCCTCTTCCAGCCTGTCGATGTGGCGCCCGACCGTCGGCTGGGCGAGGCCCAGCCGACGCGCGGCGCCGCTGAGGCTCAAGTCGCGCGCGACTTCGAGGAAGGTGCGCAATTCATCCCAGTCGGGCTCGCGGCCGCTCATACGAAAACGTATAGCTGATCAAGAGAAATATGCAATTCCGCAGATGTCGGCGAGGGCGTATCGAGAAGGCCAAAGCGGTTGCGCCACGGTGCGGCCGCTAAAGGAGACCTCGATGACCGCGATCCTGACCCGCCTCGCCCATGCCAGCGCGCCGGCTCCCGCGCGCGCCGCGGGCGGGTCGGCGTCGGGCGGGGTCAGGGCGGTTCTGCGCCTCGAGGGCGCGGCCGCCTTTGCTGCAGCGATTGCGCTTTACGGCCATTCCGGCTTCTCGTGGCTCGGGCTGGTGATTCTGTTCCTTGCGCCCGATCTTTCGATGCTCGCCTATCTCGCCGGGCCGAGAGTGGGCGCGCTCGCCTACAATCTCGTCCATACCTATGCGCTGGCGCTGCCGCTCGCGCTTGCAGGCTTTGCGGTCGGCTCGCCTGTCGCCTCGGCGCTTGGGCTGATCTTAATCGCGCACATCGGCTTCGACCGCATGCTCGGCTTCGGCTTGAAATATGCGAGCGGCTTCGGCGACACGCATCTCGGCCGAACCGGTCGCGCATAGGGAGGCGACGGCAAATGCGCGTCCACGTCATCGAAACCGGCCGGGTTCGAATCAAGGCGAGTCAGATCGTCGGACGGGGGCATGGGCTCGCACGTCGCATCGCGCCGCTCTTCGACGCCGAGTGGTCGGACTGGCTGCCCATCAACGCCTACGCCGTCGAGCATCGCGACGGCGTGATCCTGGTCGATACGGGTGTGTCAGCCGGTGTGAAACGCCTGCCGCGCTGGCATCCCTATTTTCGCTTCTGCGTTCGCTTCGACATCGAGCCGGAGCAGGAAGCCGGCCCTCGGCTCAAGGCGCTGGGCATTGGCTCAGCCGATGTCACGCGCGTCGTGCTGACCCACCTGCACATCGATCACGATGGCGGCCTTGGCCATTTCCAGAAGAGCGAGATTCTGGTCTCTCCCGCCGAGTTGCAGCGCGCTGCCGGCGCCGCTGGACAGTTGCGCGGCTATCTGCCGCAGCGCTGGCCCAAGGCGTTCGATCCGAAGCCTCTCATTCTCGATGACGGTCCCTACGGACCGTTTCGGCGATCGAAGCGCCTGACCCCCGATGGCGCGATCGTCGCCGTCGCCACGCCCGGCCACACCCGCGATCACCTTTCGGTCGTGGTCGAGGACGACGATAAGACCATCTTCATCGCCGGCGACGCGTCGTATAACGAGCAGGCGATGCTCAAGGGGACGATCGACGGCGTCAGCGACAGCGACGACCAAGCGGCGGCGACGCTTGCCGCCATCCGGGCGTTCGTCGAGGCGCGGCCGACCGTCTATCTGCCCGCCCACGATCCTGAGGCGAGGCAGCGGCTCGCCGAGCGTCGCGTGGTCGGCAGCCGTCAGTCCATCACTGCGTGCGCGGCTGCTTCTTCGCGCGAAACCGGCGCCGCAGACTTTGGCGAGCGGATGAGCGCGAGCAGCGGGAAGGCGCAGAGCGCAACGAAGGTCATGAACAGGAAATCGTTCGAATAGGCCATCATCGCCGCTTGCTGGGTGATGATTCCTTCGAGCATCGCCATGCTGGGAAGACCATGGCCCCAGACCAGCGAGGCGTTCGGCATTCTCAGCGCATCGTTGAACGGCGTCGCGTGCTCGACGAGCTGGCTGTGGAACATCGTCGTCATGCTGGTGAGCTTGGCGATGACGATCGAGATGCCGACCGACGAGCCGATGTTGCGGATGAGGGTCCAAAGCGCGGCGCCCTCGGTGCGCAATTCACCCGGCAGGCTTGCGAAGGCGATCGTGTTGAGGGGCACGAAGATGAAGCCGAGGCCGAGCCCTTGCGCGACCGAATTGATCACGATCGTCCGAGCCGGGACGTCGAGCGTCCAGCCGACCATCAGGTAGAGCGACGAAGCCGCGAGCACGAGACCGATGAAGATCATGATCCGGGGATCGACCTTGCCGCTCAGTCTGCCGACCAGGAACATGCCGACAAATGTGCCGATGCCGCGCGTGCCGAGCAGAACGCCGCTCGAGAAGCACCGGGTAATTGAGCAGGTTCTGAATGAACGGCGTCACCAGCGCCATGCTGGCGAGCAGCATGATGCCGACCAGGAACATGAAGACGAGCGCGATCGAAAAGTTCCAGTCCTTGAAGATGCGGACGCTGATGAACGGCCGCTCGGACGTCAGGCAGTCGGCGAGGAAGAAATAGAAGCCGACAATCGCGAGGATCGTCTCAATCCAGATTTCGGGCGACTTCGAACCAGCCGAGCTGCTCGCCGCGGTCGAGCATCATTTGCAACGACCCGATGCCGAGCGACAGACTCAAGAAACCGAACCAGGAGAAGGGAACGTCCCGCCGCGTCGGCGTTTCGCTCATGAAGACCCAGAGGCCTGCGGTGGTGAGGATGCCGAACGGCAGATTGACGAAGAACACCCAGCGCCAGGAATAGGAGTCGGTGAGCCAGCCGCCGAGCGTCGGGCCCATGATCGGTCCGAGCATCACGCCCATGCCCCAGATCGCCATGGCCGAGCCGCGTTTGGCGGGCGGGAAGATGTCGAGCATCACGGCCTGGCTCAAGGGCACCAGCGCCGCGCCGAACACGCCCTGCAACAGCCGATAGGCGACCATCTGCTCGATCGACAGCGCGACGCCGCAGAGCATCGAGGCGACGGTGAACCCGGCCGTGCAGACGATGAACAGCTTCTTGCGGCCAAAGCGCGTCGCCATCCAGCCGAGCGGCGAGGTCATGATCGCGGCGGCGACGATGTAGGACGTCAACACCCAGTTGATCTGATCCTGCGTCGTCGCGAGCGACCCCTGCATGTAGGGCAAAGCGACGTTGGCGATCGTGGTGTCGAGCGCCTGCATGATGGTCGCCATCATGATGCAGACGGTGAGCAGCCACTTGAGCGTCGGCGAGATCGTCTCGTAGAGCGGCGGGGCGGGCGCTTGCGCGTTCATCGAATGACGGCGGTGCGCGCCCCCAGGAGCGTGTCGACGTAGCCGACCACCCACTGCTTGAGCCCGTCAAGGGTCCCCGCAAGCGTGCGCACCCGCCCCGTGTCGACGGTCAGATAGGTGCTCATGCCGGCTCTCAGACCCGTCGTGTCCTCCTTCGCGCCAAAGCAGAAGCGAAGCGGCACGCGCTGGACGATCTTGACCCAGTTGCCGCTCGCGTTCTGCGGCGGAAGGATGGCGAATTGCGCTCCCGTGCCCGGCGCAATCGAGCAGATCGTCCCCTTCCATTCCCTGCCGGGGAACGTGTCCACGCTCACGGTCGCGGGCAAGCCGACATGGACGTAAGTCAAGTCCGATTCCTTCGGATTGGCGTCGACCCACAGGCCCGTATCGGCGACGATCGCGAACACCGGCTGGCCCGCGGCCGCCACGCGTCCGAGCTCGATCTCCGGCACCTGCGTCGCGACGCCATCGATCGGCGCGAGCACCTTGGTGTTGCGCAGATTGCGCTCTGCGTCATCGACCGCGGCTTTCGCCTGCATATAGTCGGGGAACTGGTCGATCGTCGTATTGGGGCCGCCGCCGAGCTTCACCGTCACCGTCCCCTGCTGCCATTTGACGAATTCGAGGATCTGCTTGGCCTGAATGAGGTTGGCCATCGAGGTGTCGCGATCGGCGGCCGTGCCTGAGCGCGAAATGGCCAGGTCGTTCTTCCGGTCGAAGTCGGCCTGACGGACCTTCACCGCGTCCTGGCCCATTTTGATCTGGTCGATATTGCTCGCATACGTGGATTGCAGGTTGGCGAATTCGACCTTGGCCGCTTCGAGCTTGCCTTTGGCGAGAGCGAGGGCGATCTCATAGGGCTTGGGATCGATGTCGAACAGCGGATCGCCGACCTTGACCTTCTGCCCTTCGATCACATGCACGGCGACGATCGCGCCGGTGACCTGCGGCGCGATCATCGACTTGTCGGCGCCGACATAGGCGTTGTCGGTCGAGACATAGCGGCCGCTGCTCAACCACCAGCTGAAACCGAGCGCGAGCGCGGCCAGAGGGATGACGACGAGCATGACGAACCGGCTGACGCGGCGCTTCGGCTTGACGACGATCGGCGTCTGCGCGGCGGGTGGCGGCGCGGACGGCGGGGTTTGCGGGCCGGGCGCAGGCGTTCGCGCCGGCGCGAACTGAATGGGCTGTGAGGGCTGCTGCCCCGATGGCGCCTGCGGCGTGGGCTCGCGCCCGGCCGACTGCGGAGCGGCTCCCTTCGCCGGCGTGAAAGGCAAGGGTTGCCCCGATTGGGGCGAGGCGGGCGGATTGTCCTCCGGCGCGGGATCGCGCCCGGAAGCTGGTTTGGCTTGGGTCACTTGGATTCGACTCCAGCAATCAATTCGTTCTTGAGATTGGCTTTCATGGTCATGAGGCCGTCGTGCATGGCGTCGATCGTCGATTGGTCGACACCCGCCAGCGCGCGGCCCATCAAGTCCTCCGCGAGCGCCCCCAGGTCCTTCAACGCCGGCGCGGCTTTTTCAGTGAGGTAGAGACGGTTGGCGCGCCGGTCGGTCGCATCGTCGCGCCGCTCGACGAGGCCGGCGGCGGTCAGTTTGTCGATCAGCCGTCCAAGCGTGATCGGCGCGAGGTCGAGCGCCTCGGCCAGTTCGTTCTGTTTGGCGCCCTCGCAGCGTTGCAGGCGCGACAGCACCGCCCATTGGGCGCGGGTCGTGCCGAGTTCGCGGGCGCGCTGGTCGGAATAGGTCCTGAGCAGCCGAGCGACGTCATGCAGGGCGAAACCCAGCTCGCGGGCAGGGGAGACTGTCCATTTGTGAGCAAGCGATAACATAAGCACACTTATAATATAGTGAGCAGGCTTATTCAACGGTGCAGTGCAAAAAAACAAGCGAGGCGTGACGCGAGGAGTTTTACAATCTCCGGGATGAAAATTGTGTCACTGCGCGAGCGTGAATAAGCGCCGAACCTCCAGGGCCGAGCATCGATCATGAGAACGACCGCCTTCGTTGGCGCTTTGTTAAGCTCCTACGGAGGGCGCGAGACCGGCGCTCGCGATCCGCTCGCTCGCCCTAAGATCAAACCCAATCGGTCTATGGGATCGACCGCTTTGGCGGGAAGCTCCATTGGACGCTGGCGCTGAGAATGGCAGATAAACTCAAAGCCCAGTTCCTTCCCCGAGAAGTCGGACAGGTCAAATCGGGCTGGAGAGCCGGCCCCGGTACACGCCGGGGGAAAGTAGAAAGGGCCGCCTCGCGGCAGCCCTTTGCATACGCCGCGAGACTGAAACGATCAGACCGCAAGCGCACGAACTTTTGAGTTCCGACGGAACGCCGCATAACCCAGGCCCGCAAAGCCGATCGCCATCATCGCCCAGGTCGACGGCTCCGGAACCCCAGAAGCAAGGCTGAACTCGAACGCATTCTTCCCAGCGTCGTGGAAAGCAACCGTCGTAAACGAACCAAGACCAGTGATGGTAACCCACTCGTTGTCCGCGGGTGAGCCCTGGTCGCCGTTTCCGGTCGCTCCGAGCGCCATCAAATCGGTGCCCGTCAGCGTGTAGCTATCGATAGTAATCGACACTTGATTGAGGATGCCGTCAACATTCATGGCGTCGATCGACCCCCAATAGATGCTGAGGCTGGTTTGAGGCGTGGCCCAGGTCGCCTGCTCGGTGCCGCCGTTTTGAACGGACATATAGGTCGTGCCCGTCGTTGTGCTCGTGCCCATTCCCAAAGGAGCGGCGTATTGGCCAGCCACACTTCCCTTCTCGGTGGAGGCGCTACCGGACACGAGCGACCAGGTGACGTCGCCCAATGTGAAGTCGCTTTCGCCTGCGGAGAGCGAAGCGAAGTACTGTGGATCTGCTGGCCCTGGAGTCAGCGTCACCGTCACGGCGCCCGCTACACCCGTCAGCCCTAGCCAGGCCAATCCGGTCGTCACCAACAACGTTTTGCGCATGTTCGAGATCCCGCTGTAGACCGCCCCCGATACAACTCAACGGTAGCATTACAAATCGGACAGGTCAATTCGTGCTTTGTGTGGAGTAAGAAGCGCGAGAACTGAGAAGGAAATGTAGCTTTTGACAGGAAGCCATTGATTTTACTGGTTACGCAGACAGGCGCCTTCCTTCTGGGAGATGTTGGAGTTGACAGTGTTAACCTGAATATCTTCCTCGAGGCAAACCTTGCTACTGCTGTCGCGGCGAACAGGATCCCCAGCGCCGTCGCTGCATCGGGGTCGAGACCAGCCAGTGTCCGTTGACCCTAAGCCGACGAGGTCGCCGCCGCGCCGTATCGGGCCATGAAGCAATCGACGCCCGCCTTGATCTGCCGCTCGATCTTGGCGCGCGCCGGCCGGAAGCTCGGATCATAGAGGCAATGAAGGTGCAGTTCGCCCCTGACAAGAGCGAGGAACTGCTCGGCGGCAACCTTCGGATCGTCGACCGAAAGCGAGCCCTCCTTCGCAGCTTGCTCAAGGATATCGGCAAGAACCGCATGCAATTTATTGATTCTAGCTCCATAAATGGAATGCCCCAAGGGTCGGAAAACGGTAGGAAGCTCCGAAGGCGATTCGGGACAGTGACAGAGTCGAGGGATCGAGCACGAGTTCGAGCAGTTCACGCCCGATTTGCTTGCAGCCGATCGCGTATCGGCAGGGGCGCAGTCGCTGAGACTGCCGAAAGCATCCTGCCCTGCAGGCTCTCGACGACCGCTAGGAACAGCGCGTCTTTGCTGGCGTAACGAGCGTAGACGGTCTGCTTCGCCACCCCGGCGCGGCTCGCCACCTCGTCCATGCTGACGCCATCGTAGCCTTTTTCGAGGAAGGCGTCGCGAGCGGCGCAGATGCATGGATACACTGCGAGAGCGCCTGAGCCGGGCGAAGACGCCCGAGGGCGCCAATTCGAACTGCGGCGTCGTCCACGACTTTAATACGAGCCAATCGCATTTCCGTTACATCGCCGTCTGCCCAATGTGGCCGTTCCATTAATCTGAATAATGCGAGGCGCTCCCACGCTGGGGCGCCTCGTTAACGCCACACCGCCGAAAGATCGGCTGAGCCCTCTTTGCTCGCATCCGAAAGGCGAACGGCGCGCACGACAATCTTTTGCAAAAAATCAGAAACAAGGCTAAGCTTGGCCCATGAACAATCCTGCGCTTCCGCATGGCCTCGACCGCACGGTCCCCCTCGCGGCGCCTCTCAACGCAGGGAAAGGGCGCGAGAAAAATTCGTCCCGCGAAAATCCCGCGTAACCCATTGAAAAGTCTCAATTCGGACGAGAGAATCCAAGGAAATCCAAGGAAATCCAACCCTCAGAATCGGGGGCTTTCGCCGCGAAACGGTGAGGCGCCAAGAAAACCCAAACCGGTCGACCAGACCAACGCCGGCCGCAGTCCTCAGCTTCCCCGATAGGTCGAGTAGCTCCAGGGCGAGACGATGAGGGGAACGTGATAGTGCGCCTTGGCGTCGGCGACCCCAAAGCGGATCGGCACGATGTCGAGAAACGGCGGGTCGGCTAGCTCGGCGCGCCGGCTGCGGAAATAGTCGCCGACGTGGAAGACGAGCTCGAACCGCCCTGCGCGGGCCTGATCGGCCGCCACCAGGGGCTTGTCGGTGCGGCCGTCCGTATTGGTCACGACATCGGCAGACGAGCTTGCGCTCGGAGCCGCCTTCCAGCTCGTAAAGCTCGATCCGGACGCCCTCAGCCGGCCGGCCGATGGTCACGTCCAGGATATGGGTCGTCACACCGGCCAATCGTGTTCCCTCGCATGGCTTCGACCGTCCGCCAATCGGACCCGCGCGGCCCTTCTAACGCGTTGCCGATCGCCGGCCAATCGGCCGCCGCGCTCATGCAGAATCAACATGGCAGCGGCCCTACCTGTCGCGATTGCCAAGCGCAGTGGCGCGTGAGAAGACTGCGCCAGCTCGCTTACGACTTTTGTATAAGTGAGAGGGAGGTCGGCCGCGATGGACGACAGGGTCAAGGACCAGTCCGACGAAACCGACGAATGGCTCGACGCGCTCGATTCCGTCGAAGCCTTCGAGGGAATCGGCAAGGTCGACGACATCCTCGACGCGGTTGTTTCATCGGCTCGTCGCAAGGGCGCGAAGCTGCCCTTCGCCGCCAACACCGCTTACGTCAACACCATTCCTCCCCAAGCCGAGCCGCCCCATCCGGGCGACCGAGAAATCGAGCAGCACATCCGCCGCTATGTCCGTTGGAATGCGGCGGCGATGGTCATCAAAGCGAACAAGGAATCGTCCGAGCTCGGCGGCCACATCGCCAGCTTCCAGTCGGCGGCGACCCTGTACGACACCGGGTTCATGCATTTCTGGCATGCCTGCAACGAGACGCATGGCGGCGACCTGATCTATTTCCAAGGCCATAGTTCGCCAGGCATTTACGCGCGCGCGTTCCTCGAAGGGCGGCTCAGCGAAGAGCAGCTCATAAACTTCCGCCAGGAAGTCGGCCGCAAGGGGCTCGCCTCCTATCCCCATCCCTGGCTGATGCCGGACTTCTGGCAGTTCCCGACCGTCTCGATGGGTCTCGGACCCTTGATGGCGATCTATCAGGCCCGGTTTCTCCGCTATCTGCATGGGCGAGGCCTGGCCGATACGAGCGCCGCGCAAGGTCTGGGTTTTCTGCGGCGACGGCGAGATGGACGAGCCGGAATCGCTTGGCGCGATCTCGCTCGCCGGCCGCGAGAAACTCGACAACCTCATCTTCGTCATCAATTGCAACCTCCAGCGGCTCGACGGGCCAGTGCGCGGCAATGGCAAGATCGTGCAGGAATTGGAGGCCGACTTCCGCGGCGCGGGCTGGAACGTCATCAAGTGCCTGTGGGGCTCCGGCTGGGACGCGCTGCTCGCCAAGGACACGGCCGGCAATGCTTCGTCAGCTGATGTTCGAATGCGTCGACGGCGAATATCAGGACTTCAAGTCGAAAGACGGCGCTTACATCCGAAAGAACTTCTTCGGCCGCTATCCCGAAACGGCGGCCATGGTCGAGGATTGGACGGACGCCGAGATCTGGGCGCTGACCCGAGGCGGGCACGACCCCGTCAAGGTCTACGCGGCCTATAAGGCGGCGATTGACCACAAGGGCCAGCCGACCGTCATCCTCGCCAAGACCGTCAAAGGCTATGGAATGGGCTCGGCCGGCGAAGGGCAGATGATCGCGCATCAGGCCAAGAAGCTTGGCCATGAGGCGCTCATAGCCTTCCGCGACCGGTTTCAAATTCCCGTCTCAGACGAAGAGCTCGACAAGATTCCGTTCCTGCGGTTTGCCGAAGACAGCAAGGAGATGAGCTATCTGCGGGAGCGACGCGCGGCGCTCGGCGGCTATCTTCCGTCCCGCCGGCGCAAGAGCGAACCCCTTCTCGTCCCGCCGCTCACTGCCTTCGACGCGCTACTGAAAGCGACCGCAGAGGGACGTGAAATCTCGACCACCATGGCATTCGTGCGGATTCTGACCGTGCTCCTGCGCGATAAGGATCTTGGTCCGCGTGTGGTCCCGATCGTCCCTGACGAGAGCCGCACCTTCGGCATGGAGGGTCTGTTCCGCCAAGTCGGCATATTCAGCCAGGTCGGCCAGCTTTACCGGCCGCAGGACGCCGACCAGCTCATGTATTACCGCGAGGATCCGAAAGGCCAGATTCTTCAGGAGGGCATCAACGAGCCGGGCGCAATGGCCTCATTCATCGCCGCGGGCACGTCCTATTCGACCTCGAATGTGCCGATGATGCCCTTCTACATCTACTACTCGATGTTCGGCTTCCAGCGCGTCGGCGACCTCGCCTGGGCCGCGGGCGACATGCGGACGCGCGGCTTCCTGATCGGCGGCACCTCCGGCCGCACCACCCTCAATGGCGAAGGCCTGCAGCACGAGGATGGCCATAGCCATATCCTGGCCTCGACCATCCCGAATTGCGTGACCTACGATCCGACTTACGCTTACGAACTGGCGGTGATCGTCCATGCGGGTCTGAACCGCATGCTGGTCGATCAGGACGACGTCTTCTACTACATTACGACCCTGAACGAGAATTACCCTCATCCGGCGATGCCGGAAGGGGCGGAGGAGGGCATCCTCAAGGGCGCCTACAAGCTGCGCGAGGTCAAGGCCGATCAGCCGGGCCTCAGCGTGCGTCTGTTAGGCGCGGGCGCCATCCTGCGCGAGGTTGAAGCGGCGGCCGAGATGCTGGCAAATGAGCACGGCGTCAGCAGCGAGGTGTGGAGCGTCACCAGCTTCACCGAGTTGCGCCGGGAAGGCCTCGATGTCGAGCGGTGGAACCTGCTGCATCCTGAGGCGGACGCAAAGGTTCCGTTCATCACCCGGGCGTTGTCGAGCGGGCAGGGGCCGGTCATCGCGTCGACGGACTACGTAAAGGCGCTGCCGGACGGCATTCGGCCCTATGTGCCGGCGCGGTACAAGACGCTCGGAACGGACGGCTTCGGACGCTCCGACTATCGCCGCCGGTTGCGCTCGTTCTTTGAAGTCGACCGCTACCACGTGGCTGTCGCCAGTCTGAAGGCTCTGGCGGAAGATCAGTTGCTGCCCAACCGGCGTGTGGCCGAGGCGATCGCCAAATACGGCATCGATCCGGAAGGGCCAAATCCGGCGCGAAACTGAAATCTCGGCAGTCCCTAGACAATCTGTTCGCTGAGGAGAGCGCCGGTGGCGAAGGTCGACGTGAAGGTTCCCGATATCGGCGACTTCCAGGACGTGCCGGTCATCGAGGTGCTGGTGAAGCCCGGCGACGTCGTCAAGGTCGATCAATCGCTGATCACGCTCGAATCCGACAAGGCGACGATGGACGTGCCCTCGCCGGTAGCGGGTGAAGTCGCCGAGGTCGTGGCGAAGGTCGGCGACAAGGTCTCGATGGGGACGCTGATCGCGCGGGTCGAGTCCGCGCAAGGGGAGACGGCGCAGGCTTCCGGCGCTGCCGCAAAGGCGGCCACGCCGGCCGCCGCTCCTTCCGCCAAGGGCGCCGCCGCCAAGGATGCCGCCCCGCCCGCGAAAGCCTCTCCGGCCAAGGCGCCCGCCCCTTCGTCCGCCAAGGCCGCGCCGATCGACGTCAAAATCCCGGATATCGGCGACTTCACGGACGTGCCGATCATCGAGATTCTGGTGAAGGCAGGCGACACGGTCGAGGCGGAGCAGCCGATCGTGACGCTCGAATCCGACAAGGCGACGATGGATGTGCCGTCGCCGGCGGCTGGCAAGATCACGGAGATTCTCGTCAAGGTCGGCGACAAAGTGTCGATGGGCTCGCTGATTGCGAAGCTCGACGCCGGCGGAGCAGGTGCGCCGAGTCGGCCCTGACCAGGAGGACGAGGCGGATGCGAAGGAAGAGGAGGACGCCGCTGAAGCGCCCGAGACCTCGCCCGTCGCGCCCAGGGACCTGCCGCCCCGGCCGGCTGCCGCAAACCCGGCGCTAGCCGATTTTGCCGGCGTGTTCGCTGGCCCCGCCGTTCGGCGGCTGGCGCGCGAGCTCGGGCTTGATCTCAATCAGATCAAGGGGACGGGCGAGAAAGGCCGCATCACCCGCGAGGACGTGAAGGCGGCGATCGCCCGCGAAGGCGGCGCGGGCGTCGCCGTCGCTGCAGGCGGCGCCGCGCTCCCTGCGGTCCCGACGGTCGACTTCGCCAAGTTCGGGCCGATCGAAACCGTTCCGCTGTCGCGCATCAAGCGCATCTCCGGACCGCGGCTTCACGCGTCCTGGGTCAACATTCCGCATGTCACCCACTGCGACGAAGCCGACATCACCGATCTCGACGCCTTCCGAAAAGCTCTCGACGAAGACGCGAAGAAAGATAAGTCAAAGCCTTACCGTGTATCGCTGCTGCCGCTTCTCATGCGAGCTGCGGTCGCCACGCTGAAGGCCTTCCCGACTTTCAACGCCGCACTCGCTTCTTCAGGCGACTTTTTGATTCTGCGCCGCTATTGGCATATTGGCGTCGCGGTCGACACGCCTGAGGGCCTCGTGGTCGCGGTCGTCAAGGACGTCGACCAGAAGGGCGTCATCGACCTCGCCCGCGAGCTTGGGGGCCTGTCGGAGAAGGCCCGCGCGGGCAAGCTCGCGCCCGCCGAAATGCAGGGCGCGACCTTCACCATCTCTTCGCTGGGCGGCATCGGGGGCACCGCCTTCACCCCGATCGTCAACGCGCCCGAGGTCGCCATTCTCGGCGTCGTGCGTTCGAAGATGGCCCCGGTTTGGGACGGATCGGCGTTTGAGCCTCGTCTCATGCTGCCGCTATGCCTATCTTACGATCACAGAGTGATCGACGGCGCTGCGGCCGCTCGCTTCATGCGCCATCTCGCGGGCCTCTTGGAGGACATGCGGCGCATCATCTTGTGACCGCAGCCCGATAGAGAGACAGCGATGGCCAAAGAAATCCGGCTTCCCGACATCGGCGACTTCAAGGATGTGCCGATCATCGAAATCCTTGTCACGCCAGGACAGAGCGTCGTAAGGACGAGCCGATCCTGACGCTCGAAAGCGACAAGGCGACGATGGACGTGCCCGCGCCTGAGGATGGCGTGATCGGCGAGATTCACGTCAAGGTCGGCGACAAGGTGAGCCAAGGCGACTTGCTCGCGACCTATTCGGCGGCGAAGGCGAGATGAAGGCCGCCGCGCCGCAGACGCCCAAGGCGGCCGCGCCGGCCGGCGTCCAAGGCGGCGGCGTCGAGATCCAGGAGCCGGCCCCGAAGGCGCTCGGCGCCGCCGGTCCGCCGCCGAAGCCCGCGGCGGATCCCGGCGGGCAGGCCGACTTCGAGGCCGATATCCTGGTCTTGGGCGCGGGTCCCGGCGGCTACACCGCCGCCTTTCGCGCCGCCGATCTTGGGCAGAATGTCGTTCTGGTCGAACTCGCGACTCAACGCTCGGCGGCGTGTGTCTCAACGTCGGCTGCATCCCGTCCAAGGCATTGCTGCATGTCGCCAAGGTCATCGATGACGCGAAGGCCATGGGTTCGCACGGCGTGAGCTTCGGCCCGCCGACCTTCGACCCCGAGGCGATCCGCGGCTGGAAGGATGGCGTGGTCAAGCGCTTGACCGGCGGCCTCACCGGCCTCGCCAAGCAGCGCAAGGTCAAGGCCGTGACTGGCGTCGGCCAGTTCACTTCGCCCAAGACGCTGCGCGTCGAGACCGCCGAGGGCGCGCGGGTCGTCCGCTTCAACAAGGCGATCATCGCCGCCGGCTCCGAAGCCGCTGCGCCGGGGTTCATCCCCGCCGATCCGCGCATCTGGGATTCGACCGCGGCGCTCGAGATCAGTTTCATCCCCAAGCGTATGCTGGTGCTCGGCGGAGGGATCATCGGCCTCGAAATGGCGACGGTCTACCATTCGCTCGGCGCCGGCATCACTGTGATCGAGATGATGGACCAGCTGATGCCGGGGCGGATCTGGACATCGTGACGCCGCTCGCGAAGCGCATTGGCCGGCTCTACGACAAGATCCTGCTCAAGACGAAGGTGACCGCCGTCCAGGCGGAGCCGGATGGGCTCAAGGTCTCTTACGAAGGCCCCGACGGCGCGAAGACCGAGACGTTCGACGCGATGCTGGTCTCCGTCGGACGACGCCCGAATGGCGCGGGCATCGGCGCGGAAGCTGCGGGCGTCGCCGTCGACGAGCGAGGCTACATCGCGGTCGACCGCCAGATGCGCACCAACGTGCCGCACATCTTCGCCATCGGCGACATCGTCGGCCAGCCGATGCTGGCGCATAAGGCGACGCACGAGGCCAAGGTCGCGGCGGAAGTGGCGAGCGGACACAAATCCTCGTTTGACGCCAAGGCGATCCCGTCGGTTGCTTACACCGATCCGGAAGTCGCCTGGGCGGGCGTCACGGAGACCGAAGCCAAGGCCAAGGGGATCAAATACGGCAAGGCCGTCTTCCCCTGGGCGGCGAGCGGCCGGTCTCTGTCGCTCGGCCGCGACGAGGGCCTGACCAAGACGCTGTGGGACGAAGAGACCCAGCGTCTGATCGGCTGCGGCATCGTCGGGCCCAACGCCGGCGATCTTATCTCCGAGGCGGCGCTGGCGATCGAGATGGGCGCCGAAGCCGAAGACGTCGGCCTCACCATTCATCCGCACCCGACGCTCTCGGAGACATTCGCCATGTCGGCCGAAGCCTTCGCCGGAACCCTGACCGACCTCTATATCCCGAAGAAGAAGTAGCGGGGCCATCGGGAGGGACATGGGGAGCGATCTTCTCGACCGGATGCGGTCGAGTCCGACGTCGGATTGGAACATAGCCGACGTCGAACGTGTGTGTGGGGCCTATGGCGTGAGGTGCACTCCGCCGTCTGGCGGAGGCTCGCATTATAAGATCTCTCACGCTTCCCAACGTGAAATCCTCACGTGCCCTTTCGCCGCCCAATCAAGCCTGTATATGTTCGGAAGCTCGTGCGGTTCATCGACGCCGTAAGGAATTCGAATGCGAAAGCCTGAATATGCGGTCGTAATCGAGCCGCTTTCGAGGAAGATGGCGGCGGGTTCCTTGCGACCGTTCCTGACCTGCCGGGTTGTATGTCCGACGGCGACACTCGCGAGGAGGCCGCGCGCAACGTCGAGGAAGCAATCGCGAGCTGGCTTGAAGAAGCAAGGTCGGTTGGCCGCGCAATTCCCGAGCCGCGAGCGGCGCTGCGTACAGCTTGAAGGTATTCTTCTTCGGCCTCGGCTATTGCGCCCGGCGGCTCATTCAGCGCGAGTCCTGGATCGAAGCGAGCGGGACCGCGCGAACGACCGACGCCGTGAACGCCCTGCGTCGCGAGGGCGTCGAGGCCTATCGGTTCGATGGCTCTGACGCCGAGCCCGGATTGGGGCAGGCGCTCGAGAAAGCCGAGGCGATCGTCGTCTCCATCCCCCCGCGCGATGGGGCGGGGGCGGCGCTCGAGCGCTTCGCCTCCGCCATCGGCGCGGCGCCGGCGCTGCGGCGCATCATGTACTACTCGACCATCGGCGTTTACGGCGACCATTCTGGAGGTTGGGTCGACGAGACCAGCGCGACGCGGACGAGCACGCCGCGCGGACTGGCGCGGCTCGAGGACGAGGCCCGCTGGACGGCGGTGGCACGGGCGAGCGGCGCCGAAGCCGACATCCTGCGGCTCGCCGGCATCTATGGGCCGGGCCGCAATACGCTCGTCAATCTGCGCCGCGGCGACGCACGGCGGATCGTCAAGCCTGGTCAGGTGTTCAACCGCACTCATGTCGATGACATCGCTGAGATGTCCCGCCTCGTGCTCACGCGCGGCCTCGAAGGCCAGGTCTGGAACGTCGCCGACGACGAGCCCGCCCCGCCGCAGGACGTGGTCGCCTATGCGGCGGCGCTGCTCGGCCTGGCACCGCCGCCCGAGGAGCCCTTCGACGAGGCGAGGCTGTCGCCGATGGCGCGGGAGTTCTACGCCGACAACAAGCGGGTCTCGATCGCCAAGGCCAAAGCGCTTCTCGGATTTAAGCCAGCTCTATCCGACCTATCGCGAGGGGCTCAAGGCTCTCGCGGAAGCGGGCGAGGGGCGCCAGACGCGCTCTTGAGCGATGTCAGCGGCGATGCAGCCGCGCGATGGGCCCGTCGCTGATTAAGAAAAAT
>CAVRXX010000030.1:0-293296 GCA_963725195.1 uncultured Alphaproteobacteria bacterium
TGCCCAAGATGACGTTCGAGCGGCGCAGCAAGACTGGTCGCGACCACATCGGGGCTCGCGCCCGGCAACTGCGCGGTCACTGAAATCGTCGGAAAGTCGACCTGCGGCAGCGGCGAGACGGGGAGAGCCTCGTAGCCGAGGAACCCGCCAAGCGCGATCGCGATGGTGAGGAGCGTCGTCGCGACGGGCCGGGCGATGAAGGCCTGGAGATGTTCATGGGCCGCCGCGCTTCGCCATCATTGAGCCGGGGCGGCGCTAGGTGCGGCGCCCGCGTTGCGACCGAAGAGGCTTGCGCTCAGCCTATCGATCGCGAGGTAGACGACCGGCGTCGTGTACAAGGTCAAGAGCTGGCTGAACAGCAATCCGCCGACAATGCAGATCCCGAGCGGTCGGCGCAGTTCCGATCCGGTTCCCTGCCCGAACACTAGCGGCAATGCGGCGAAGAGCGCCGACATCGTCGTCATCAGGATAGGCCGGGAAACGCAGGAGACACGCCTGATGGATTGATTCGCGGGGGCTCTTGCCCTCGACGCGCTGCGCTTCCAACGCGAAGTCGATCATCATGATCGCGTTTTTCTTCACGATCCCGATCAGGAGCACGATGCCGATGATGCCGATGATGTCGAGGCCGGCGGCGATGTTGAGCGCCAACAGCGCGCCCACACCCGGGCGGGAAGCGTCGAGATGATGGTGATCGGGTGCGCGAAGCTCTCATAGAGGACCCCGAGCACGATATAGACCGCGGCGACCGCCGCGAGGATCAGGTAGAGTTCGTTCGACAGGGATTTCTGGAAGGCGCTCAGCGCTCCCTGATAGGCAGTGGTGAACGTCTCGGGCAGGCCGACGCCGTCTTCCGCCTTCTTGATCTCATCGACTGCGTCGCCGAGCGAAGCGCCCGGCGCGAGATCGAGGAAATCGACACGGAGGGGAACCGGCCTAGATGCTCGAGTTTCAGCGGCGCCGCGTCCTCGGAGAGCGAGACGACGGCAGAGAGTGGAACCCGGCCGTTCGCCGCGGTCGCGGAAGGCAGATAGATGCCGTCCAGAGTGTGCCGCACGTCGGCGAGATTGCTCATGTCGGCGCTCAGAATTACGCGATATTGGTTTGTCTGGGTGAAATAGGTCGACGCAATGCGCTGCCCGAACGCGTCATAAAGGGCATTGTCGATGGTGGCCGGCGTGATGCCGAAGCGGGAGGCTGTTCCGCGGTCCTGATGGTCATCTTGAGCTGCTTGCCGTTGAGTTCGAGATCGCTCGACACGTTCTCGAACTCCGGCATCGAACTCATGCGGTCCACGAGCCGAGGGACCCAGGTCTTAAACGCGGATTGGTTCGGATTCTCGAGGAAGAACAGGTACTGCGCCTTTCCGACGGTGCTTATCGATGGTCAGATCCTGGACGGGCTGCATCGCGATCGAAATGCCCGCGACGCTCTTGGTCTCCCAGTTGAGCCGGCGGATGATCTCGACGGCCGTTTCGCTGCGCTCGTCGCGCGGCTTCAGCGCGACCAGCATCCGCCCGCTATTGAGCGCGGCGTTCACCCCATCGACGCCGATGAAGGACGAGAGACTGGTGACGTCCTTGTCCTTGAGAATGACCTCAGCGAGCGCCTGCTGCCGGCGCGCCATCTCGGCGAACGAGACGTCCTGGGCGGCGCTGGTTATCCCCTGAATGGCGCCCGTGTCCTGGATTGGGAAGAAGCCCTTCGGAATTTGGATGTGAAATTGGCACGCAAGTCAAAACGAGCGTGCTGATCGCGACGATGAGAGTGAGAGTTTGGTGATTTAGCACCCACTGAAGCGTGACGTCATAGCCGTGAATGATGCTCTCGAAGCCCCTCTCGGCGATGCGCGAAATGCGGCTGCGGGACGCCTCGGGATGGTGACGCATGATCAGCGCGCACATCATCGGAACAAGCGTGAGCGAGACCACCGCCGAAAGGATGATCGTGATCGGGAGCGTGATCGCGAACTCGTGGAAAAGCCGTCCCACGACGTCCTGCATGAAGAGAAGCGGGATGAGGACCGCGATCAAGGAGACCGTGAGCGATATGATGGTGAAGCCGATCTCGCCTGCGCCGGTCAGCGCCGCTTCCACCGGAGAGTCGCCGCGCTCGATGTAACGAGAGATGTTTTCGATCATGACGATCGCATCGTCGACGACGAATCCGCTCGCGATCGTGAGCGACATGAGCGAGAGATTGTCGAGCGAGAATCCGAACAGGTACATGCCGGCGAGGGTGCCGACGAGCGACAGCGGCACAGAGAGACTCGGGATCACCGTCGCCGGCAGGTTGCGCAGAAAGAGGAAGATCACGAGCACGACCAGCCCAACGGCGAGGGCGAGCTCGAATTCGATGTCGGCGACCGAGGCGCGGATTGTTCCTGTCTGGTCGGAGAGAACCGCCACGTCGACGCCCGCGGGCAGCGTTCGTTCGAGTTTCGGCAGCAGAGCCTTCACCGCGTCGACGACGGCGATGACGTTGGTGCCGGGCTGCCTTTGAATGTTGAGGATGATCGCGGGAGTTCGGTTCGCCCAGGCGGCGAGTTCCGAGTTCTCGGGGCCCTCGACAACCGTCGCGACATCAGAGAGCCGAATTGCGCCGCCGTTTTTGTAGGCGATGATGAGACGCTTGTAGTCCTCGGGCGTCTGAAGCTGATCGTTATTGTTGATGGTGGAGTTCTGCCTCGCGCCGTCGAAATTGCCTTTGGGCAAATCGGTGTTCTGATTTGTGATGTCGGTGCGGATGTCGTCGATTGCGAGACCATAAGCGGCGAGCGCTCTCGGGTTGACCTGGACACGTAGCGCCGGACGTTGGCCGCCGGCGATCGACACGAGGCCGACGCCGTTCACCTGCGAAATTTTCTGCGCCATGCGCACGTCAACCAGATCCTCAAGCTGAGTGAGCGGCAAGGTTTTCGACGTGACGGCGAGCGTCAGGACGGGCGCGTTCGCTGGGTTGACCTTTGCATAGACCGGCGGCGCCGGCAGTCCCGTTGGCAGCAAGCCCGCAGCCGCGTTGATCGCTGCCTGCACTTCTTCCTCGGCGACATCCAAGGACAGGTCGAGCGAGAATTGCAGGGTCGTGACCGCCGCCCCGGCGGAGCTGATCGAGCTCATCTGGTTGAGCCCCGGCATTTCGCCGAACTGCCGCTCGAGCGGTGGAACGGCCGTCGTCATCACCTCCGGGCTCGCGCCCGGATAGAAGGTCGAGACCTGGATGGTTGGATAGTCGACCTCGGGCAGCGCCGACACGGGAAGGAAGCCGGAAGCGACGACGCCGACCAGCAGCATCGCGACCATCAGGAGGGTCGTGCCGACCGGGCGGAGAATGAAAATCCGCGACGGGTTCATCGCGAGCTCTTAAGGGTTCTTCGCCGGGGGCTGGTTCGACCCCTGGTCGCCCGGCTTTACGCGGGCGTCTGGCGGGACATGGCGCGCGTTATTCGGCTGCTGGCCTGGCGGAGCGCCAGGGCCGTCATTCACGTTTCCTACTGTGCCGTCTCCATCGGGGACGATCGGGACCTTCGACCCGTCTCGAAGCCGGTCGGCGCCGTCAATCACGACCGTATCGCCGGGCTTCAGCCCGGATGTGATCTGGATCCGATCGCCGTCGGAGACGCCCGTCTGGACTTTCTGAACGCCGATCGAATTGTCTGGCTTGACCAGAAAGACAAAGGTTCCTGGAGCGCCGTGCTGGATAGCGGCGACGGGTGCAATCGTCGCCTTGTCGAGCGTACGCACCAATAGCCGTGCGTTGACGAACTGATTGGGAAAAAGCTTCTCGTCCGTGTTGGGGAAGCTGGCGCGCAGCTTGACCGTGCCCGTGGTCGTATCGATCAGATTGTCGACGCTCTCCAGGGTCCCCGTGCCGATCAGCTTGTCGTCCGAACGGTTATAGGCCGAGACGGCGAGCTTTTGTCCCGCTCTCACTTCGTCCCAGACGTCCTGGATCGCATCCTCGGGAATGACGAAGATGACCGAGATCGGCTCAACCTCAGCCAGCACTACGAGCCCGGTCGTGTTCGACGTCTGGACGTAATTTCCAGGATCGACGAGACGCAAGCCGACCCGTCCCGTGACCGGCGCCACGATGTGGCAATAGGTCAGATTGAGTTTTGCCGTCTCGATGTTCGCCTGATCCTGCTGGACAAGCCCTTTGTCCTGTTGAACGAGGAATTTCTGATCCGCCACCTGCTGCATGGCGATGCTGTCCTGGCGACCCAGCACTATAAAACGCTGCAGGTCCGATTGCGCCTGATCGAGCAGCCCCTGATCATGGGCGAGTTGCCCTTGCGCAAGATCGAGCGCCGCTTGAAAGGGCCGAGGATCGATTTGCGCGAGAAAGTCGCCTTTGTGGACGAGTTGGCCTTCCTGGAAGCCGACGTCCATCAGTTGGCCATTGATCTGCGTCTGAACCGTAATGGTGGCGAGAGGCGTGACCGTTCCGAGGCCTGTCAGCGTCTCATTCATTTGACCCGCGGTGACTTTCGCGGCGCCGACCGACTGGACATCTTGCGGCGCTCGCTTCTTGGGGGTGCCGTGCGGCCAAAGAAAACGCCAGGCGCCAATCCCGATGATCGCCGCGATGACCAGGAGGACAACCCGCACAAGGCGTCGCCGGGCGCTTTGGGGTTTTTGTCGGCTCCGGCTCCTCAAGGCCCGGAAGGAGAGGCTGTTCAACCTCGGTCTCGGAGGGAGCCAGCATCTCTGCGTTTCGCGCAGCCTTGTTGGCGGCGGGCTCAGCTACAATTGCTTCGTGCTTAACCATATTGCCCGTGACAAACCCTCGACAATGCATAGCTTACGGCTGACGCAAACTCTGCAGTCCTCGGGACTGTTCCAGAAGCCGAATGGTTTGTCCGATCAAAGCTCCGTTATGCTGTTCAAAGATTAGTTATCGGGCTCGCGGAATCTTTGGAAGTTTGCAGAGCACGAACTTTGGGCGCGTCAAGGCCTAGCTATCCCGCCCGCAAAGCGCGTGAAGCCACGCCAGTTGCACAATCGCCGGCGACCGGCTGGCCGTCGCGCAGCTCCCAGCGACTTTGCCGCCCCTCCGCCGAGAGGAGGAACGCGTCGACGTCCATTTCGTTTCTGGCTGGGCTCGACATGCGACATCCTGCCACCCGGGGCGCGACTGGCGAAATGGTCGCGCCGCGCGGGCAAGAAAAGCCTGATCGTCTTTTGGCTCAAACTGCCGTTTTGCAGCGAAGCCATCCTGAAGCCATCGTATCGACTTGAGGCCGGCGCCGATATGGCGAGTTGTTCTTGCGATTGAGCTTTACGTAATCAATAACGCTCACGATGACGATTGTCCGAGGCCCGAAGATCGTCATCGTATAGGCAAATTTTCCCTTTATCCACTTTAGCGCGGGCAAACGAGAGGAGAGCGAAATGACTCAGCATGCGCTATACGTTCAACTCGAAGCCAAACCCGGCAAGGAGCAGGAGGTCGCGAATTTCCTGTCGAGCGCGAGGTCGATGATCAACGACGAGCCCGACACGATGGCTTGGTTCGCGATCCGGATGGGGCCGAGGATGTTCGGCATATTCGACGCGTTCGCCAACGAGCGCGGCCGCGACGCCCATCTCCAAGGCAAGCTCGCGAAGCAAATCACCTCGAAGGCGGATCTGTTCGTAAAGACGCCGGAAATGCAGCGGGTGGAAGTCCTCGCGGACAAACTGCCTCACTAGCGGCGAACGCGGCGCCCCTGAGCCGGGGCGCCGCCAGATGAGCGCGGCGGGCGTATCCGCCGCGCTTTCGATTTTGAACGTTCCGCAGCGGGAACGCCCGTTGAGGAGCATCGCCGAGCGCGACAATTCGCGTTGGGCCTCAGCCTTCGGCGGGCTCGCCGCGCCCGCGAGCTCGCTCGTTTTCGGTCGACGCGCTCCGATAGCTCGATTGTCCGGCCGAGAATCCGATTTCTCGACCGGCTCGCAAACAACGTCGGATCGGGACTTCGGTTGAGGTCGCGCACAGACGGCGGCGAGATGATCGCGGACGCTGGGCCGGCATCCGTGGGGAACGCTCACCGCGGCGGAGCGCGTTCAGGCTGTCGGCGAATTGTCACCTCCATTGCGGCGATCATCCGGGCGAGGCACTTCAGGGCCGTCGCGTCGCGAGAGCACCATTGCGGCGGGAAAACGGCTTCGGAGCCAACGCGGACTTGCTAGGAACTTCGCGCGCCCCGTGTTAGGCAGCCGCGCCATGCAGCGGATGCGCTTGACAATCCGCGCCTTCGATCCACATAGGACTCAAGGCGATGGCGGTCGTTGAACCGAATTCTATTCCCGAAGGTCTTGCGTTCGACGACGTCCTGCTGCGTCCGGGATTAAGCGCGGTCATGCCGAGCGCAACGAATATCGGCACGCAGCTCACTCGCACGATCCGTCTCAATCTGCCGATCATCTCCGCGGCCATGGACACGGTCACTGAGGCGCGACTCGCGATCGCGATGGCGCAGGCCGGCGGGATCGGCGTCATCCACCGCAATCTTCAGCCGCAGGACCAGGCGGACGAGGTGCGCAAGGTCAAGCGGTTCGAGAGCGGAATGGTCGTCGATCCGATCACCATCTTTCCCGACGCGACGCTTGCCGACGCGCTCGCCCTCATGCGCCGGGCCTCGATCTCGGGCATTCCGGTTGTCGAGCGCGGGCCGGACGGCAAGCCTGCGAAACTCATCGGCATTCTCACCAATCGCGACGTGCGCTTCGCCGACGATCCGCGCCAGCCGGTGACGGAACTCATGACGCGCAAGGTGGTGACGGTCGGCGAAGGGGTGAGCCATGACGAGGCGCGCCGGCTCCTGCATCTCAACCGCATCGAGAAGCTGGTGGTCGTCGACGAAGCGGGCCGTTGCGTCGGCCTCGTCACCGTCAAGGACATCGAAAAGGCGACGGCGCATCCGAACGCCGCCAAAGACGCCGACGGACGCTTGCGCGTCGCCGCCGCCACTTCGGTCGGCGACAAGGGGTTCGAGCGCGCGGAGATGCTGATGGCGGCAGGCGTCGACTGCCTCGTCGTCGACACCGCGCATGGCCACTCGGAGCCGGTCCTGAGCCAAGTCCGGCGTATCCAGCGCGCGACCAACAAGGTCTCGGTCATCGCTGGCAATGTGGCGACGCGCGAGGGCGCGCAGGCGCTGATCGACGCCGGCGCCGACGCGATCAAGGTCGGCATCGGCCCTGGCTCGATCTGCACCACCCGCATTGTCGCCGGCGTCGGCGTGCCGCAACTGACGGCGATCCTCGAAGCAGCCGAGGCGGCGCGCGAGTCCGGCGTGCCGGTGATCGGCGATGGGGGCGTCAAATATTCGGGCGATCTCGCCAAGGCGATCGCGGGCGGGGCGGATAGCGTGATGATCGGCTCGCTGCTCGCCGGCACCGACGAGAGCCCGGGCGAAGTGTTCCTCTACCAGGGGCGCTCATACAAGAGCTACCGCGGCATGGGCTCGCTCGGCGCGATGGCTCAAGGGTCGGCGGACCGCTACTTCCAGCAGGACGTCAAGGATCAGGTCAAGCTCGTGCCCGAAGGGGTGGAAGGGCAGGTGCCCTATCGCGGCCCGACGGCTGCGATCGTGCATCAGCTCGCCGGAGGCTTGCGCGCCGCCATGGGCTATGTCGGGGCGCAGACCATCCCCGAGTTCCAAGAGAAGGCGCGCTTCATGCGCATCACCAGCGCGGGCTTGCGCGAGAGCCACGTGCACGACGTCGCGATCACCCGCGAGAGCCCGAACTATCATCCGTCGGGCGCGTGAGGGCGTGAGCGATCGACGTCGCTCGCGGCGTCCGCTACCGGCGTCGGCGGGAGGTTTGGGATGGCCTCCTCATCGATTTCTGAACTTAGCGGTTCAGCCGACGGGCCCTCTGTGGAGAGCATAAACGTAGGAAACCGTAACCTCTGTCGGACTCACGATGTTGGCCTGTGAGATCGGCTTGTTTGAGGCATCCACCATGTTGATGATGCCGCCGGTTGACAGGTCGACCGATCGACCGCTGACTGTCCCGGCATTGCAGTCCGTGAATGCTATCCCCTGACCGTAGATCGCCAGTTCCGGAGCCGGCGTGTCGATCGCCAGCGCCTCGACAATCCATTCGGCGCAGTTTCCCGAGAGCGAGACGCCGGCCGGCGCAGTGGCCTGAAACCATAGTCCGACCTTCGTGGTGAGATTGCCCAGAAAGATGGTTGCCTGGTTCGTCGAACCTTGATGCAGGCAGATCAAAGAGGTGAGTTCGTCCGAGTTCGTCACAGGCATGTTGGTGACATAGAACGACCCGGCGGGGCGCCATTCCCAAAAGGGTTTGAACTGCGTGTTGACGTAGGCGCCGCCGCCGGATGCGGACACGTTCATGGTGTCCACTTCACAGCCGGCGTGCAGCACATCGCTTGATCCATCGTCTCCGTCGAGTCCGATCCAAAACGAGGCGCTGTACCAGACATCATTTATCGTACCGGCAGTCAAAGAACCCGGAAACACCTCGGCTGGCATTGTCCAGGTTCCCTCGACAAATTTCAGCGCATCGCCAGAGGGCGGGAATGTGATGCCGCCGCACCAGTTGTTTGTGGTTTGAGGCGCGACGGCAGGCCGAAAGCTCGGCAGCCTCTCGTTTTGGTCGCGCGGCTCGAACTGCGGCTCGATCAACCTGAAATTCTTAAGTTTTGTGCGGATGCGTTGCTCAAGGGCGCCGAACGCCACCGGGCAGCGCGGGATGCCATGGACGATCCGTTCGCGGTCACTGGCTCTGTCCGGATCAAAGCCCTCGGGCGGCGGCTCAAAGGTTCGCACCGAGAAGCCCTTGCCCAATTGTAAGACGCCCATGGCCGCCTCCCGCTTGTTGGCTGTCGAGAACACCGGTTTGTTGCATGCTCACGGGTGACCCGCTGTGAGTTGGGTCACAAAGAATTTTTCCTCACGTATCCGGTGGGCGTAGCAAACAATTCCTCGCCGATGCGGCCCATGTCGCGAGCGGAGTGCGAAAAATCGCTGAAAGGTGCGATTCGATCAACTCCGCGCAAGCGATGAGCGTCAGGGGCGTGAGCAGTCAGGCGCTACGGACGGCGAGGATCGAGAACAAAGCGGTTGCAATGCGGCTGCGGCGGCGGTCTTTATGGCTCAGCACATGAAACTCGCGGTCGGGCAGCTTGAAACGGACCTGCCGAAGCAAGCCGGCCTCTAGGCTCGAAGCGGCGACTGAGGCGGAGGTCGCCGTCGCGCCCAGGCCCGCCTCAACCGCCGCGCGCACGGCTTCGTTCGAGGGGAGCTCCATCGCAATCCTGAGCTTTTCGGGCCGGACGCCGAGCCGCCTTAAGCCCTGTTCGAACGCCGACCGCGTGCCCGATCCGATCTCGCGCAGCACCCATTCTCCCTGAAGAAGGTCGGTGGGCTTGAGCGATCGAGCGTCGCCCCAAGGATGCTCCGGGCCGACGACGAGGACCAGCTGATCCCTCGCAACGACGAGGCTTTCCAGGCTTTCGCTTTTCACTGCGCCTTCGACAAAGCCGAGTTCCGCTGCGCCGCTCTCGACCGCTGCGGCGACCTCGGCGGTATTGCCGATGGTCAATCTGATCTCGATGCGCGGATGGGCGCGTCGGAAGGCGACGAGGCGCGGCGGCAGCCAGTAGCCGGCGATCGTCTGGCTCGCATGCAGGCTCAGCACGCCGCGCTCGAGCGCCCCGAATTCAGCAAGCGTCTGCTCCGCGTTCTCAACCTCAGCGAGGATGCGGCGCGCTTGGGCAAGCAGCGCCGCCCCCGCTTCGGTCAGCGCTATGCGCCGGCCGACGCGGTCGAACAGCCGTACGTCATGGCGCGCTTCGAGCGAAGCAATCGCATGGCTCGCGGCCGATTGCGCGAGGTTGAGCGCTCGCGCCCCTTCCGTCACGTGTCCGCGCTCGGCGACACTCACGAAAATGCGCAACTGCTCCAGCGTCACGGTCGCCTCGTTCAATCTATAAACTAGATCATAACGAATAAAATCATCTATTGGAATGATTGATCGGCGCAACCTATCTTGGCCTCCGTGCAGGAGAAAGACCGATGAGCTTGCTCGACATCCAGTTTCAGACGCTCGCGCGCAGGGACGCCAAGCCGCTCCTGGAGATCGTCCGCAACTTCACCCCGAACTGGTTCACTGTGACCATGGGGACCGGGGCGCTGGCGCTGACCTTGAATCAGTTTCCGCTTCCCCTTCCGGGCCTGCGCGCAGTGGCGGTCGGCTTTGTGGCTCGCGAATATTGCGCTCTTCGCGCTGTTCAGCCTTCTCTACGCCGCGCGCTGGCTTCTCTTCCCCCGTGAAGCGGCGCTGATTTTCAGACACCCGGTGATGTCGATGTTCTTTGGCGCGATCCCGATGGGGCTCGCGACCATCGTCAATGGCTTTCTCGCCTTTGGCCCTGATTTCCTCGGAACGCGGCTCAGCCGTCAGCGTCGCGCGCGCGCTCTGGCAGGCGGACGCCGCGATGTCGGTCGTTTGCGGGCTCGCCATCCCTTATTTCATGTTCACCCGCCAGGAGCACTCGATGGAGAAGCTGACGGCGGTCTGGCTGCTTCCCATCGTGGCCTCGGAGGTCGCCGCTGCAAGCGGCGGACTGCTGGCGCCGCATCTCGCGGCCCCCGAGGCCTTCCTGGTCCTCATCCTCAGCTACGTCCTCTGGGCGTGCTCGGTGCCGCTCGCCATGAGCGTCCTCGTGCTCCTGTTCCTGAGGCTTGCGCTGCACAAGCTGCCTGAGCGCGACATGGGCGTCTCCGCCTGGCTCGCGCTCGGGCCGATCGGGACGGGAGCGCTGGGCCTCGTCGTGCTCGGCGGCGCAGCGCCGACGATTTTCGCCGCCAACGGGCTCGCGTCGGTGGGCGAGGTCGCCTTCGGCCTTGGCGTGATCGGAGGCCTGATCCTGTGGGGTTATGGCGTCTGGTGGCTGAGCCTCGCGATCCTCAAGACTGTGCGCTATCTGCGCGAGGGCCTGCCGTTCAATCTCGGCTGGTGGGGCTTCACCTTCCCGCTCGCGGTCTACACCCTCGCCACGCTTGCGCTCGCGCGCGTCACGGGGCTCAGCCTGTTCAGCTTCGCCGGCGGAGGGCTCACGGTGTGTTTGGCGATCTTCTGGATCGTCGTGGCGAGCCGCACTTTGCGAGGGGCGTGGAGCACGACGCTCTTCGTCGCCCCTTGTCTCATGGGCGCCAACGCGCCGGCGCGGTTCGAAGCGGACGTCGTGTGAGGGTACGCGTCCGCGCCCCGCAGGCGGGCGATCTCAGGCGTTGCCCGCGACCTGAACTGCGCGGAAATCGGGGCGATGCGGCTTTGCGGCGAGCGCGAGCGACGTTTGCAGCGCTTCGAGGTCGGCCGCGCTGCGTGGCTCCCAGCCGCAAGGGCAGCCGTTATCTCCGCGATGCGCGTCCGCCACCTCGAGATAGAGAAGACCGACCGCAGTCGCCGCAAGACTCATCGCGGCCATGGGCGGGAGCCGCGTCGATTGCATGATTCCGCAAAAGGCCATCCGCACCGACCTTTTCATCTGGTCCAGCGCTGCGATCGTCTCATCATCCGGGGTCGCGGCGATCTGCATGATGAATGTCTCTCGGCTGTCGCCGGCAAGGCCGCCGACGGTTGAAACAGAGGTAGAGAAACGCCAATCAGGCCGCAAGCCTTTGCGATCATTTCGTAATTAGAACAATTCCAAAGCCAGGTTCTTCTTGGTCGCGAGCGGCGGTCCGATGCGGGCGACAGATCGTCATTCAATGATAGATTGATAGTCAGGGGAAGGAAGCGGAGGGCTCCGATGTTGTTCACGGCCGAGCACGAGGAGCCGCGTCGAACGCTGCAGAAGTTCATCGCCGCCGAGATCAATCCGCATGTCGACGAGTGGGAGGCGGCTGGTCAGTTCCCGACGCATGAGCTCTTCAAGAAGCTCGGCGACCTCGGCTTTCTCGGATTGAACAAGCCGGTCGAATTCGGCGGCTTAGGCCTCGACTATTCCTACGCCTTGATGATGGCGGAAGAACTCGGCGGGGTGCACAGCGGCTCTGTTCCCATGGCGATCGGCGTCCACACGGATATGGCCACGCCCGCTCTCGCCCGCTTTGGCTCGGACGCGTTGCGCCGGGAGTTTCTCGCGCCTGCGATTTCGGGCGACGTGGTCGCCTGCGTCGGCGTGTCCGAACCCGGGGCCGGCTCGGATGTCGCCGAGATCAAAACGAATGCGCGGTCGGATGGCGACGATTACGTCATCGATGGCGGCAAGATGTGGATCACCAATGGCGCTCAAGCCGATTGGATGTGCCTCATCGCCAACACCAGCGACGGACCCAAACATCGCAACAAGTCGCTGATCTGCGTGCCGATGAAAACGAAGGGGGTGACGGTTGCGCGCAAGCTCGACAAGCTCGGCATGCGCGCGTCCGACACGGCGCAGATTTTCTTCGAGGGCGTGAGGGTTCCGAAGCGCAACCGCATCGGCGACGAGGGCAAGGGCTTCGTCTACCAGATGATGCAGTTCCAGGAAGAGCGGCTGTGGGTGGCGGCGTCCTGCCTCAAGGCGCACGAGCACACGATCGCCGAGACGATCGCCTATACGCGCCAGCGCAAGGCCTTCGGGCGCACCATCCTCGACAATCAGACGGTGCACTTCAGGCTCGCCGAATTGCAGACGGAGATCGAGCTCCTGCGCTCGCTGATCTATCGCGCCGCGGAGGCGATGATCGAGGGCGCCGACGTGACGCAACTGGCGTCGATGGCGAAGCTCAAGGCGGGTCAGTTGGGACGCGAATTGCCGAGCGCCTGCCTGCAATATTGGGGCGGCATGGGATACATGAACGAGACGCCGGTGAGCCGCGCCTTTCGCGACGGCCGCCTTGCGTCGATTGCGGGCGGCGCCGACGAGGTGATGCTGACGATCCTGTGCAAGGGCATGGGGACCTTGCCGGGAATGGGGCAGTAGCGCGGTGTAGACGCGATCGTTGATCGCGACAGCCGCGCTCCAAAGGGCGTTCGGAAGAACGCCGTCCTCGACGGGCTAGGAACGCGGCTACAGCGCCGCGTCGCGGCGGCGGAGCTCCGCCTCCACCCGCTCGAGCGCGTCGCGCAAAGCCTGCGCCTTGGCCAAGGTGCCCAAATTGTCCTGCGCCGGCTTTGCGCCCCGCGGCTCGGCCTTGCCGCGCATCTCGCGCGCCTGGCGCGTTCCGATTCCCCTGGCGCGATCGTGCGCCTCCCGCAGGCGACGAGCGGCGGCCTTGAGCTCTTCGACGGACTGGCGCGTCGATTTCCGGCGGCCTGGTGACAGCGACCAGCTCGAGCTCGGCGGCGGTCAGGAGCCGAGCTTCCAGTTTCGCATCATTCATCCGAAGCTCCTGATCTGGCGGCGCCGCGTCGGAGACGGCGCGAAACCCATTTTAGTTTATTCTTGAATGTGCCGCCATCGCGGTCGCCGCGCCGCTTCGCTCGACGTTGCCCGCTGAGAAGCGGCGGGATAGGATTGCGGCTCAAAAGGGAGGTTGGTCATGGCGACG
Organism: uncultured Alphaproteobacteria bacterium; assembly: GCA_963725195.1. Classification (GTDB taxonomy): domain Bacteria; phylum Pseudomonadota; class Alphaproteobacteria; order Rhizobiales; family Beijerinckiaceae; genus Roseiarcus. The sequence continues at coordinate 13,499 of CAVRXX010000030.1, forward strand.
TTGCTTTCTTGGACCAGCGTCGGAATTGGCGATCTCGACATCTTTGTCCCATCGCCGCCGTGCTTGGTCGTCTATACGTCCTACGCCGATGATAAGCCCGAGAGTTCGGTGACCTATTTCTGGCAGGACGAGAACACCGGCCAGCTCCATCACGAGCTGGTCTACCAGCAGCCGGTTTCGTTCGACACTGCGGTGACGTGGGCGCAGGAGCATGCGCCGACGCGCAGCGTCGAGCGGATCCACGTCAAGCACGCGCGGGCGAAGAAGGCCGTCGAACCAAAGGCGAGGGCAAAGCCTGTCGCGAGAAAGGGGACGGCGAAGAAGGCGCCGGCCAAGAAGACAGCGGCCAAGAAGACAGCGGCAAGGAAGGCGGCGCCCGCGAAGAGGTCCCCGGCGGTCAGGGGGCGAACGGAGGAAGGCTTAGGGAGCGCGATTGGAGCCGTCCCATTCCCACCTGACCTCGTCCGAGGGTGTGAGCGAGGAGGTGGGCCGCGCGCTCTGAGCCGCCGAGTCGGGGCTTCGCGTTTCGCCGTCGCTCTGTTATGAGGCGGCGCGCCCATTGCGGATCGTCAGCGCGGACAAGGATTTCGTCATGCCGCTGACGGCGAGTTGCTTGCGCAGCGTCTTGCCCAACGCGAATTGACGGCGTCGTCACGGGGCGCGGCAAGCGCTGCGATGCGCCGCAGACCCAACATTCACCTCCCCAAAGGCTCCTTCCATGACTCCCGCCGCCCGCGCCGCCGCCGCGATCGAAGTTTTGACGGATATCGACTCCCGTCGCCGGCCCGCGAACGGACGCGATGAAGGATTGGGGCTTGTCGCACCGCTTCGCGGGCTCGGGCGATCGGGCGGCGATATCGGCGCTCGTCTATGACGCGCTGCGCCGGAAAAGCTCGTCCGCCTGGATCATGGGCGAGCCAAGTCCGCGCGCCGAAGTGCTCGGCGCGCTCAGACAGACGCGCGATCTCGGCGTCGAGGCGATCGCCGCTTTGTTCACCGGCGAGGGCCACGCTTCCGCGAAGCTCACGGAGGGCGAAGTTGCGCGGCTCACAGCCGCGGACTTATCGGGCGCGCCCTCGCATGTGATCGGAGATTTCCCCGAATGGCTTGCGCCTCAGTTCGAGGCGAGCTTCGGCGCCGCCGCTGCGGAGGAGGGCAGGGCGCTCGCCGAGCGCGCGCCGGTCGACCTGCGCGTGAACACTCTCAAGACCAATCGCGACAAGGCGCTCGCGCGCGCTCGCCCATCTCAAGCCCGAGCCGACGCCGCTCTCTCCCGTGGGCCTGCGCATCGCCATGCGCCCGGACGGCCGCGCGCCGCCGCTCGCGTCCGACCCGGCCTACGTCAAGGGCCTCGTCGAGTTGCAGGACGAGGGCTCGCAGCTTGCCGCGCTCCTCGCGGAGGCCAAGCCCGGCATGCAGGTCCTCGACCTTTGCGCGGGCGCGGGCGGCAAGACGCTGGCGCTCGCCGCCGCGATGGAGAACCAGGGACAGATCTACGCCGCCGACCCCGACTCGCATCGCCTTGCGCCGATCTTCGCGAGGCTCGCCCGCTCGGGCGCTCGCAATGTCCAGGTGCGGGCGCCGAAAGGCCAAGCGGACGTGCTCGCCGACCTCGACGGGCGGTGCGATCTGGTGCTGATCGACGCGCCATGCACGGGCTCCGGCGCCTGGCGGCGCAATCCCGACGCCAAATGGCGCATTCGTCCCGGCGCGCTCGAGCAGCGCATCAAGGATCAGGACGAGACGCTCGAAAGCGCGTTGCGTTTCGTCAAGCCGGGCGGGCGCATCGTCTATGTGACCTGCTCCGTCCTGCGCGCCGAGAACGAGGACCGGATCGCCGAGTTCATGCGCCGCCACGACGATCTCTTGCCGATCGACGCCGCGGCGCAAGCGCGGTCCGCGGGCTTGCCGGCGCTGGCGGAGCATCAATCGACGCTCGGCCCCGGCTTCCGTCTCAGCCCGAGAACGACCGGCACGGACGGGTTCTACATCGCGAGCTTGGCCAGGATGTGAAAGGGCCGAGTCTTATATGCGTTGCGGGCTTTCGAGGCGGAGCCAAGGGAAGGAGAAGATCTACCGAGCGCATCGAACCGATCCCAAGCCTGCCCTTCGAGTATTGGCTCGGGGACGGAATCCTTTGGCTCGCTCAACATATAACCAGCGCTTCGACGGCTTTTGTGCTAAGCCGCATGATGCCCGGAGGGTGCGCCATGAGCGAAACCCGGAAGATTGCGGCGATTCTGGTCTCGGATGTGGTCGGTTACAGCCGGCTGGCTGGCGCGGACGAAGATCGAACTCTGGCGCGACTGCGCGCGCTGCGCAGCGATCTGATCGATCCCACGATCTCCGTGCACCATGGCCGCATCGTCAAGCGCACCGGCGACGGCAGCGTCATCGAGTTCCGCAGCGTCGTCGACGCCGTGCGCTGCGCGCTCGAAGTGCAGCACGCCATGGTCGAGCGCAATGCGGGGGTCGCGCCCGACAAGCGCATAGAATTTCGCATCGGCATTCATTTGGGCGACGTCGTCGAGGAGAGCGACGGCGACCTGATGGGCGACGGCGTCAACATCGCCGCGCGTCTTGAGGGCATCGCCAAGCCCGGCGCCATCTGTCTTTCCGAGGACGCCTACCGGCAGGTGAGCGGCAGGCTCGATATGTCGGTCACCGATCTCGGCCCAACGCAACTCAAGAACATCGAAAGGTCGATCCGGGTCTATTCACTGCAAGTCGGCGTCCCCGCGCAGGCAACGCCCGCGATGGAAGCGAAGTCGGACGAGCCGAAACAGCGTTCGCGGCAGGCGCCCCTTGGCGCGGGGATCATCGCGCTCATCTTAATCGTCGGCGGCGCTTGGTATTTCCTCGCTGGAAACCGAACCGCGCCCATCGCGACCACGCCGCGGCCGGCGGAGGCTGCGCATCTTTCCATCGTCGTGCTGCCATTCACCAATCTCTCCAACGATCCTGCCCAAGACTATTTCGCTGACGGCGTCACCGAAAACCTCACCACTGATCTCTCGCGCATTCGCAACAGCTTTGTGATCGCGCGCAATACAGCCTTCACCTTCAAGGGCAAGAGCATCGACGCCAAGGAGATCGGCAAGGAACTCGGGGTGCGGTACGTCCTCGAAGGCTCGGTGCAGCGCGATCAAAACCGCGTGCGCGTCAACGCTCAGCTCATCGACGCCGCGTCTGGCGCGCATCTCTGGGCCGACCGCTTCGAGGAGGACGCGTCCGACCTGTTCAAGCTGCAGGATCAGGTGGTGGCGCGATTGGCCAATAGTCTGGGTTACGAACTCGTCAGGGCGGAAGCGGAAAAAGGCGGCCGCTCCAAAAACCCCGACGCCATCGATCTGACTATGCGCGGTCAGGCGTTGTTGCAGCAGGCAACGATTACGAAGGACAACAACGACGCGGCGCGCACGTTGTTCGAGCAAGCGCTCAAGACCGACCCCAACGATGGCAGCGCGCTGACGGGCGATGCTCGCACCTATATGCTCGACTATGTATTCGGATGGACGAATCCCCAGACCGACTATGATGCGAAAATAATCGCGCAGGCAGACAGGGCTCTTGGGCTCGTCCCCGATAACTGGTGGGCGTATTACGCGAAGTGCACTTACCTGTACCACCTTTCGCAGCGCGAGAAGGAAGCGCTCGGCGCCGCCGATGCCGCTCTCGCCGTCAATCCAAATGCTGCTCTGCTCTACGAGTGCCGAGCCGTCACCGAAACTGGGCTCGGCCGTTTCGAACAAGCCAAGTCCGATCTGCGGCAAGCGATGCGACTGAGTCCGCGCGATCCGAATATGGGTTTTTGGATTTTCGCGATCGCCGATGTGGAACTCGGACAGGGTCACTACGCTGCCGGGATCGACGGAATTCACAACGCGATCGAAGCCGGTTTTCGAAACTTCATACCGTACGCCGACCTCGCCGCCGCCTACGCGCTCGACCGCAGGACGGACGAGGCTAAGTCGCCCTTGGCGGAAGCCCGCCGCCTCAATCCCAATCTCACGGTCAAATGGTTTATTGCGCATGCGCCGAACGTCCCGTGGACGATCGAAGGCCTGCGCAAGGCGGGGCTGCCGGAGGAGTGAACGACATCCGAGCCGGCGACATTGGCTGGGCGAGCGGCTGCCATCCCTCAAAATGAGTGAACGTCGAAACCGGTCGACCTGATTAGGCTTGATCCTAGGCCGGGCGGCCTTCAGGGAGGCCGGCGACAGTCCGTCTTTACGTCGTAATTCATTGATTTGACAGATATTTTTCAAGACAAACCCAAATCGCATCGACATTTGTTTGTGTTTTGCAGAAGATTTGCTATTATATCTCCTTTTACCCGATATCCGAGTCACGGAAGGAGAGGTTGCATGGTTGAACAACAGGCGCCCGTTCGGCGCCGGCGGTTGGGCGCGCATGGCATGATGTTCCGGCGAAGACGCATCTTCGCCCAGTTGCGCGAGGGCTTCACCTATGACGAAATCGCGGCCGAGGAAGGCGTGAGTCCCTCACGCATCCGGCAGATCGTCTCCAAGGAGCTGCAGCAACGGGCGGTCGACAGCGGCGCCGAACATGCGAAGCTGCAATTGGACCGTCTCGCGCCTGCGGTGCAACTCGCGGCCGAGGGGATCGCGGCCGGCGACATCTCGGCGATCACCCCTTATCTCAAGGCGCTCGACCGGCTCGACCGTTACCAGACGGTCGCCAGCGCCAACCAGGTCTATGACGACGAAGCGCGCAAGAAGCTTTTGGATAAGATCAACCGCGTCGCCGCCAACCTCGGCATCGACGAGGCCTTCGCCGCGGCGGTGCAGGAGCACTTGAAGGCAATCGGCGAAATTCCCGCCGATGAGCCGGTCGAGGCCGACGGGGAGGGGGCGGAGCTTGCGGGAGCGCCCGAATTCACGGACGAGGCGAGCCCGCTCGAGACATCGCCTGCGGAGTTGGAGGCTGGCTCCGGATTTTTTGACTTAAATCGCTCGTAACGCATTGAAAAGTCTCGATTCGGAAAAATAAACGCTAGTAAACGCTAGCACTTTTACTAGCGTTTATGCGCGTTTAGGAGGCGTTTACGCTCGTTTATTTGCGCCGCGCGGGCGGTCGTCGTCGCGGCGCATCCGCGCGAATTCGGGCGGTCCAGGTTGAAGACGGCAACGTTTGACCGCCCCGCGGGCCAACCCTACATAAAGTCATGACCCGGCTCATCGACCTGACCGAACCGCGACCGAGCCTGAGCTTGCGCCACCCCGAGAAGGCGCATCGGCCGGACCAGCCTGTCGCCCGGAAGCCGCCCTGGATCCGCGTGCGCGCTCCGGGCTCGCCCGTGTTCGCCGAGACAATGCGCCTGGTGCGCGAGTTCAAGCTTGCGACCGTTTGCGAGGAGGCGCGCTGTCCCAACATCGGCGAATGCTGGGACAAGCGCCACGCCACCTTCATGATCATGGGCGACACCTGCACGCGCGCCTGCGCCTTTTGCAATGTGCGCACCGGCCTGCCGGGCGCGCTCGACGAGGACGAGCCCGCGCGCGTCGCTGACGCGGTCGCCAAGCTCGGCCTTAGCCATGTCGTTGTGACCTCGGTCGACCGCGACGATCTTGCCGACGGCGGGGCGCGGCATTTTGCGCGAACGATCGGGGCCATTCGCCGCGCCGCCCCGCAAACGACGGTCGAGGTTCTGACGCCGGATTTCCTGCGCAAGGAGGGCGCGCTCGAAGAGGTCGTCGCGGCGAAGCCGGACGTGTTCAACCACAATCTCGAAACGGTGCCGTCGAAATATCTGACCGTGCGGCCGGGCGCGCGCTATTTTGCTTCGCTGAGGCTGCTCGAGCGGGCCAAGGAGTTGGACCCCTCGCTGTTCACCAAGTCGGGCATGATGGTGGGCCTCGGCGAACAGCGCAACGAAGTCCTGCAGGTGATGGACGACATGCGCGCGGCCAAGGTTGATTTCCTCACCATCGGCCAATATCTGCAGCCGACGCCGAAGCACCACGCGGTCGAGCGGTTCGTCCCGCCCGAGGAGTTCGCCGATTACGCGACGATCGGGCTCGCCAAGGGGTTCCTGCTCGTGTCGTCGTCGCCGCTGACCCGCTCCTCGCACCACGCCGGCGACGATTTCGCGAGGCTGCGCGCCGCGCGAACGGCCCGGCTGAAGGCCGACAACGGCGTTGACCCGTCACCTATGAGGCTGTAGGGCAGGGCGCGCCTTCGACGGCCTCGAGGCGAGCGCGTAGCTCAATAGGTAGAGCATCTGACTTTTAATCAGAGGGTCGTGGGTTCGATTCCCACCGCGCTCACCACTTAACGCTTTGATTGGTCGCTTACCGTCCGCCTATCTTAAGCAGCTCGACGAGAGCGATGCTCGCTTCGCCCGGGATTGCGGGACACTCAACTGCTCGATGCGCAAAGGCTGTTCTAGCGTTGCTGTGCGTTCAGTAACGCATCCAGCCGCCGTTCCTCCTGGAACTTCCGATACCCTGCGGCCGGATGATCCCCACCGAGCCGAGCGCCGCTGCCGAACAGTTTCTCGCGGAGGGTTCCAGGCTTGTAGTCGCGCTTGAAGGCTCCCCGACGCTCGCACCGGTCAGAGTTGAAGAGCCCCGATCGGCGATCGCACAGATCGTTCCAAGACATTGGATATGGCCATAAGGCAATGCCTGTGCATTAATCGTCGTTCTCAATGTCGCTCCGAGAAGCCCTAATGTCCCGTTTGATCAAACGCTTTCGTGTTGTCGTGACAGCGTTCGGCCTTGCTCTCCTCTCGCAAAGCGCTAAGGCCGAGGAACTGCCCCCGTTAAAATCGGCGATCGACGCGACTTTTGCCCCGCACGCCATGCCAAAGATAGGCGGCGGCCTCGAAGGCTTTAACATCGACGTCGTCGACGATATCTCCCGCCGGATCAAGCAGAAGATCGACGTCGAGGGCACGCAATTCGCCGGTCTCATTCCCGCGCTGCAGGCAGGCCGCTACGACTTTCTGACAGCCGTCGTGACCGTAACGCCCGAACGCGCCAAGCAGATGCTGTTCATGGAGGGACTGGTCGACGCCGACTACCGCTTCTTAACGCTCAAGTCTGCTCCGGACATCCATTCGCTCGACGATCTCAAAGGCAAGACCATCGCCGTGCAGAAGGGCTCGATCTACGAGCAATGGGTGACCTCGCAAGCGGACAAGATGGGCTGGAAGCCGGTGTCCTTCGCGACCAGCACCGATGCAGTTTAGGCCGTGCTGAGCGGTCGAGCGGACGCCAATGTCTCGGCCGCCACGGTCGTCGCGTGGGTGGTGAAGAACAACCCGAGACTCAAGAACGCATATCTCTACAAGACGGGCCTCGTCTGGTCGATGCCGGTCCGCAACGACAACGTCCCGTTGCGCGACAAGCTCGAGAACGCGCTCGAGTGCATGAAGCTCGACGGCACCCTGAAGAAACTCTACGTGAAGTGGTTCGGCGTCGAGCCGGAGCCTGGGTCCGCCGCTCTCACCGTCTATCCCGGATATGGCGTGCCGGGCATGACGGGCTACGATCCGACGCCGCACAAGCCGCAGTGCTGACCGGCGGGATTTTCCGATGGACGGGCGTCCGCTGATCGACGCCGAAGGAATTGTCAAGCGTTATGGCGAAACCGAGGTTCTGAAGGGTGTCGACCTTCGCGTCTCCGAGGGCGAACTCGTCTTCCTTATCGGACCGTCAGGCTCGGGCAAGAGCACGCTCCTCCGGTGCTGCAACCTTCTGGAGCGGCCCGACGGCGGTGCGCTTTTTGTCGATGGCGTCGACATGCTCGCACGCAGCCTTGACGTCAATGGGATGCGGCAGCGCATCGGCATGGTGTTCCAGAGTTTCAATCTCTATCCGCATCTCAAGGCCCTCGACAACGTCACGCTGGCGCTGCGGAAGGTGCAGAAAATGTCCCGGGCCGAGGCCAATGCGCTCGCGATGGAGACGCTCGCGCTTGTCGGCATGGCGGAAAAAGCGGACGCTTATCCGAGTCAGCTTTCAGGCGGCCAGCAGCAGCGCGTCGGAATTGCTCGCGCGCTGGCGCTGAAACCGAAGATCATCCTGATGGACGAGCCGACTTCCGCGCTGGACCCGGAGCTCGTCGGCAGCGTTTTGGCCGTGGTCAAGGATCTGCGCGAACGGGGCATGACGATGGTCATCGCCAGCCACGAGATGAATTTCGCCCGCGATGCGGCGGACCGGGTGCTGTTCCTCGATGGCGGCGTGATCGTCGAGGAAGGCGAAGCCGAAGCCATTTTCACTGCGCCACGCGAGGAGCGTACGCGGCGTTTCCTGCATCAGGTCAGGCGTTGAGGGCTGGGCCATGACAGCTTGGGACCGATTCCTCTTCACCTTCTTCAACGCAGAAGTCGCGGCGAAAACCTGGCGCGACGTTGCGAGCGGGCTCGGCGTGTCCGTCTTCGCCGGGCTCGCGGTCGTCCTGACCGGCATCGGACTTGGGGCCCTGCTGGCCGGCCTGCGCTCGTTCGGCTTTCGGTTGGCGAACGCGCCGATCCTTGTCTTCGTCGACGTGTTTCGCGCGCTGCCGCCGCTCGCGATCATACTCGTTGTGTTCTTCGGCCTGCCGAATGTCGGCGTGACGCTTCCAAGTCTCGTTGTGTTGTGGCTGTCGCTGAGCCTCGTTCTCGCCGCCTTCGCCGAGGAGGTCTTCTGGGCCGGCATCACCTCTGTGCCGCAGGGACAGTGGCTGGCGGCGCGGTCGACTGGGCTCAGCTTCATGGGCGCGCTCGTTCATGTTGTCTTTCCCCAGGCGTTCCGACTGGCGATTCCGCCCCTGACGAACCGGACGATCTCGATCACCAAAAATCTCGCGCTCGGCAGCGCCATCGGGGTCGATGAGATCTTGGGACGCGCCTCCTCCGAGCTATCGCTGACCTCCAACGCCACGCCGCTAACGATCGGCGCCGCGTTCTACGTACTCCTGTTCATCCCGCTCATCGCGCTTTCGCGCCGCCTCGAACGGCGCACATCCTGGGGAGCGCGCTAATGGAGGCGATCCGCGACGAGTTCTTCAATATCCCCATCATGGTCCGCGTCCTGCCGATGATCCTCGCGGGTCTCAAGGAAACCCTGCTGCTTTGCGCGATCCTGATCCCCATCGGTCTAATCTCCGGCGTTGGCGCTATGCTCCTCGCGACATCCCCCCGCCGCGTCCTGCGCTGGCCGGCGATGACCTTCATCGATCTTTTCCGCGCCTTTCCTCCACTCGTCCTCATCATCTTCGTCTATGCGGGCATCCCGTTTCTTGGCTACGAGATTCCAGCGCTCGCCGCGGTCGCCATCGCTTTCTTCTGCAATTCGGCGAGCTACTATGGCGAGATCTACCGCGCCGGAATGAAAATGGTTCCTCCTGAGCAGGCCGACGCTGCGCGTTCGACGGGCCTTACAGCCACGCAGGCGTTTCTTTTCGTCACATTCCCGCAAGGCGTTCGCAATGTGCTGCCCGATCTCATCTCGAATACAGTCGAGCTCGTGAAGCTGACGACGCTTGCCAGCGTCGTTTCGGCGCCGGAGCTGCTGCATGAAGCCGATCTGGCGCGCTCGCTCACTTACAACACCTCGCCTCTCATTCTTGCCTCGCTCATCTACCTCGTTGCGCTGTGGCCGGTTGTGCGGCTCATGGCCCGTCTGGAGCATCGCCTGTCATGACCGCTGCTGTTTCGTGTGCGAACGCGCCCATCATCGTCATCAATCCGAACAGTGTCGAGGCAGTGACGCGCGGGATCGAGGACGCGATTGCGGAGGCCTTTCCTGCGCTTCCTGTGGAGTGCCTCACGATCGCAGAGAACCCTGCCGAGATCATCACCGCCGATCACATCGCCGCTTCCGGCGAGCGCGTCGCCGCGCTTGTTGGGCGGCGTTCCGACGCGGCGGCCTTCGTCATCGCCTGCTATGCGCAGCCGGGTCTCGACGCGGCTTCGTCGCTTACGCGCCGTCCGGTCGTCGGTATTCAGGACGCCGGCGTTCGCTCCGCCATCGCGCAAGGCCTGCGATTTGGCGTGATCGCGCTCTCTGATAGGGCGATCATGCGCCATCGGGCGCGCATCGAGGACCTCGGCGCCCTTTCTTCGCTGGTCGCCGAGGTCGTGCTGGAGAAAGAGGGCGGCGATCCGCTTGACCGTCTTTCCCATGCGGGCGAGCGGCTGAGAACGCTTGGCGCCGAATGCATCATTCTCGGCTGCGCCGGATTCTCGCCGGAACGCGCAAGGCTCGAGGCAAAACTCGGTGCGCCGGTGATCGATCCGACCTTGGCCGCCGTCGCCGAAGCCGCGGCGTTGGCGCGCATCGTCTCGCACGCCTGAGCGCGCGGCCTCAATATCGGAGATCGACATGACGGACTTCGCTCTGGTGTTGCAAGGCTCCGTGATCCTGCCGGACCGCATCCTGAGAAACGGCTATGTCGCGGTCGCGGATGGCAGGATCGCCGAAGTCGGGCAAGGCCATGCGCCCTCCGCGCGTGAAAGCCACCGTCTTGGCGCAGCTTTCATCCTGCCCGGCGTCATCGACGCGCAGGTCCATTCGCTGTCACAGAAAAACCAGGAGGACTTCATCTGGTCGACCCGCGCCGCAGCCGCGGGCGGCGTCACGACGATCGTCGACATGCCCTATGATGAAGGGGATCTGATCTCATCCGCGGCGGCTGTGAAGCGCAAGGCCGCCCATGCGGGGGAGCAGGCGCGGGTTGATTTCGCCCTTTATGGCACAGTCGATCCCGATGAGGGCGCCGTGCGCATCGCCGAGCAGGCGGAAGCGGGAGTCGCCGCGTTCAAGTTCTCGACCTTCGGCACGGACCCAAAGCGGTTCCCGCGCATCCCAGCGCCGCTCATGGCGGAATGTTTCGCGGCGGTGGCGCCGACCGGGCTAACGGCGGGCGTGCACAATGAAGACGACGAGTACGTCCGCGCCAGCATGGCGAAGGTGAAAGCGGCCGGGATTACGGACTGGCGGGCCCACGGTCTTTCGCGGCCGCCCCTGACCGAGCTTCTGGCGATGACCTCGATCTACGAGATCGGCGCCGCGACAGGTTGCCCGGCTCATGTCGTCCATTGTTCGCTCGGGCGGGGATACGAGATTGCGGCGAGCTACAAGGCGCAGGGCTACGCTGCGACAGCGGAGTGCCTCATCCACTACCTGATGCTGGACGAGGAAAACGATGCGCGCCGACTCGGCGGCCGTTCCAAATGCAATCCTCCTTTGAGGCCCCGCGCCGAGGTCGAGAAACTGTGGCGCCGCCTCGCGGCGGGCGACGTCGATCTCGTCTCAACCGACCATGTAAACTGGTCGCTCGACCGCAAGACCGATCCCGACATGCTCGCCAATGCGTCCGGCCTGCCCGGTCTCGAGACTATGGCGCCGCTCTTCGTCAAGGGCGCGCTCGACCGCGGAGTTCCGCTTACCTGGATGGCGAAGCTGATGGCTGAGAATCCCGCGAAGCACTTCCGGCTCGATCATCTGAAGGGCGCGCTGACGCCCGGGCGCGACGCGGACATCATGGTGCTCACTCCTCAATCTTACGTGGTGGATACGGCGAAGAGTGGCAACAGCGTCGCGGGCTGGTCGCCCTTCGATGGCATGACCCTTCCCTACAAGGTCGCCGCAACCTACGTGCGCGGTCGCCTTGCCTATGACGGAGCCAAGGTATTGGCGGAACCGGGTAGCGGCCGTTTCGTCCGTCCGCCCGAGCGCATCCTCATCGCGGACAAGGCGGCATGAGCGGCAACCTGCCGGTCGACGCCGCCCGTATCGCTGAGGACATCGACGCGCTGGCCCGCCTGACCGAGCCCGATCGGCCCTGGACGCGCCGCGTCTTTTCGCCGCTTTTTCTTGAAGGCCGTGCATACATTGAAGCGCGCATGCGCTCTGCGGGACTCGAGACGCGGGTCGACGCCGCCGGCAATCTCATCGGCCGGCGCGCGGGGAATAGGAGAGCTAAGGGCGTGATCATGCTCGGCTCGCATTCCGACACGGTTCCGGACGGCGGTCGTTTCGACGGGGTCGCAGGCGTCGTCGCGGCGCTGGAAATCGCGCGGTCTCTGGCGGAGCGGGGTGTCGATCTGGCCCATGATCTGGAGATCGTCGACTTTCTCGCCGAAGAGGTGAGTCCGTTCGGCGTGTCCTGCATCGGCAGCCGAGGTATGACCGGGCAGATGCCCGAGGCGTGGCTCATGAGGCGGAACGAGAGCGGCGCGCTCGCGGATGCGCTTGCTTCCGTCGGCGGCGATCCGGCCGCCGTTTTGAAGCAGAGCAGGCCCGACATCACTGCTTTCCTCGAACTGCATATCGAGCAGGGGCCTGTGCTGGAGCGGGAGGGTCGCGACATCGGCCTCGTCACGGGCATCGCTGGGATCACGCGCTTCGAGATCGTCGATCGAGGGCCGGCCGGATCACGCCGGCACGACGCCAATGGACGCGCGCTCCGATGCGCTGGTCGCTGCCTCTGATCTCGTGCTGAAGATTCGCGACGAGGCTTTGCGTCTGCCCGCGAAAGCCAGGCCACTTCGCCGCGACTGTCGGCGAGTTCTCCATGGCGCCTAACGCGGCCAACGTCGTTCCCGGCCATGTCCGCCTGCTGATCGACGCGCGCGCCGAACGGAGGGCCGACATGGAGACTTTCGCCTCATGGCTCGACCAGGCGGTCGCGAGACGTCGCGCGCCATCATGACGTCACCAGCCCTGCACCCGCGTGCGTCTCGGACAGCAAGCCAGTCGCATGCGATCCTCGACTTCTCGAAGTTCTGGCAGCAGCGGCCCAGGCGACCGGTGCGACGACGCGCTCTCTCGCCTCGGGCGCCGGCCACGATGCAGCGTGGATCGCGCGCGTGGCGCCGGCGGCGATGATCTTCGTGCCAAGCCGAGGAGGACGCAGTCACGCCCCCGACGAATGGACCGACAACGATGCGATCGCGCGCGGCGCCGCTGTCCTCTTCGAAGCGGTGATCGCCCTCGACGCCAATGCCCAGATAACGGAGACATAACGGATGGGCCGCATACTGGTCGAGAAAGACGTCGAGGCCGCCGTCAAGGGCGGTTCGGTCTACGCCGCCGGCGGAGGGGGCTGGGCCGATCATGGACGGATGCTCGGCCGTGCGGCGGTTAACGCCGGCAAGCCGGAGCTGGTTTCGATTGACGAACTCAAGGATGGCGACTGGGTTGCGACTGCCGCAGCCATTGGCGCGCCTGCGTCGACAACGCCATGGGAGATGCGCGGCGTCGATTACGTCAAGGCGGTGCAGCTCCTTCAAGAAGCATTGGGGGCGCCGCTCGCCGCGCTGATGATCGGACAGAACGGCCGCTCGTCGACCCTCAACGCTTGGTTGCCTTCAGCGATCCTCGGCGTGAAGGCGCTGGACGCCGTCGGCGACATGCGCGCCCACCCCACCGGCGACATGGGGTCCATTGGCATGGCGGGGTCGCCGGAACCGACGATCCAGACGGCGGTCGGCGGGAACAGGGCGGAGAATCGGTACATCGAGCTTGTCGTGAAGGGCGCGACGGCGAAGGTCTCCCCGGTCCTGCGTACGGCGGCTGATCATGCGGGGGGCTTCATCGCTTCGGCCCGCAATCCATTGCGCGCGTCTTACGTGCGCGCGCATGCGGCGCTCGGGGGCATATCGCTGGCTCTGAAATTGGGAGAGGCGATCATCGAGGCGGAGCGGCGCGGCGGCGCGGCGGTGATCGACGCGATCTGCAACACGACCGGCGGCCATATCCTTGCCGAAGGGACAATTCGTTCCAAGCGGGTTTCCTACATGAACGAAGCCTTCGACATCGGTTCGCTCGTCGTCGGAGACGGCGACCAGGCCGTGACCCTGCATGTTATGAACGAATATATGGCGGTCGATGACGCAGGCGGAAAGCGGCTCGCGACCTTTCCGTCGGTCATCACCACCCTTTCGCCTGAGGGCGATACCCTCAGCGTCGGCGAGCTTCGCGAGGGCATGGGTGTCCTGATCCTGCATGTCCCGAAAGAGATCCTGCCGCTTTCGGCGAGCGTCCTCGACGCGACAGTGTATCCGCCCGTAGAGAAGGCCATGGGGATCGAGATCTCTCGCTATGCGCTTCAGGGCCGCTAATGCCGACACCGAATCCGCGCCATCCGCGCTTTCCGATACCCGGCGGCCCTGCGCGGCGAGCAAAGGGTTGGCGCCAGGAGTCGCTGCTGCGTCTTCTCGAAAACGTGCTTGCGGTCGGCGAGGACCCGGACAATCTCGTCGTCTATGCAGCGCTGGGCAAGGCGGCGCGGAACTGGCCCTCCCATCGCGCGATCGTCGAAACTCTCCTATCGATGGACGAGGGCCAGACGCTCTTGATCCAGTCGGGAAAGCCCGTGGCCTTGATGAACACCCACGCGCGGGCGCCCCTGGTCATCATGGCCAACTGCAACATCGTCGGCCAATGGGCCAAGGCGGAGGTCTTCTACGAACTTCAGCGCAAGGGGCTGATCGCATGGGGCGGCCTCACCGCCGGCGCCTGGCAGTACATCGGCAGCCAGGGAGTGATCCAGGGCACCTATGAGATCTTCATGCGGATCGCCGAGAAGCGGTTTGGCGGTTCGTTGGCGGGCCGCTTCATCCTGACGGCCGGATTGGGCGGGATGGGGGGCTCACAGCCGCTCGCTGGAAGGATGGCGGGCGCCGCCATCCTTTGCGTGGAAGTCGATCCAGAGCGCGCCAAAAAGCGGGAGGCGATCGGCTATCTCGACGAAATTGCGCCTGACCTCGACAACGCGCTCACGCGCATCCAAGAGGCCGTCAAGGAGAAGCGCGCGCTATCAGTCGGACTCGTCGGAAACGCCGCCGATATCTATCCAGAGATCGCCCGGCGCGGGATCACGCCCGACATCGTGACCGATCAGACCTCCGCGCATGACCTCGTTTACGGATACGTCCCGAAGGGTATGAGTCTTGAGGAGGTGCGCCGCTTGCGCGAGGAGGGCCAGGGACAGTTGATGGCCGCCAGCCGCGCCTCGATCGCCAACGAAGTGCGAGCCATGCTGCATTTCCGGCGAGCGGGCGCTGAGGTCTTCGACAATGGCAATCTCATTCGCACGCAGGCGAAGGAGGCCGGCGTTGTCGACGCATTCGAGATCCCGATCTTCACCGAGGCCTATCTGCGTCCGCTGTTCGCTCGCGCCATCGGGCCGTTTCGTTGGATCGCGGTGTCGGGCGAGCCAAACGACATTGCGCGGATCGACGAACTCGTCCTCGAGATGTTTCCGGACAACGCGATCGTCACGAACTGGATTCGTCTGGCGCGCGCCAACATCCCGTTCGAGGGTTTGCCGGCTCGAATCGCTTGGCTCGGTCACGGAGAGCGGACAGCGCTGGCGCTTCGGGTCAACGATCTCGTTGCGCGCGTCGAACTCGCCGGCCCGATCGCATTCTCGCGCGACCATCTCGACGCCGGCGCCATGGCGCACCCGAATATCATGACGGAGCGCATGAAGGACGGATCGGACGCCATAGCCGACTGGCCGCTTCTCGACGCTATGACGCTCTGCGCATCCATGGCCGATCTCGTGGCGTTGCACTCGGGCGGGGGCGGATATTCCGGCTACATGACGAGCGCCGGCGTGACGGTCGTCGCCGATGGAACGCCGGAGGCGGCCGAACGTTTGGATCGTGCGCTCACCAATGACACAGCCCTTGGAGTCATCCGCTACGCCGACGCCGGCTATTCGGATTCGGTTGAGGAAATCGAAGCGAAAGGCGTACCCTATATCCGCTTGGGGTAACGTACCGCACTCAACAATCTGCAGGCCGCGTGCATCGCGCACCCCGGGCGGTCAGAGACGCCGCTTATCTTCCCAGCGGGTAGAGCGGTCTTTTCTTGGGCCGCGATATAGCCCTACTGCGCGCCACGGGCTATCACTTGTCGTAAGGGCTCAGCATCTCGAAAAAGCGAAGCTCGACCGGCTTGGTGAGATATTCGCCCTGTTTCGCGAACCAGTCCTTCTGGTAGTCGAGCGCGATGTGGCGGTCGAAGTCCGAGCGCTCCGCCCAGTTCTCGTAGAAATAGAACATGTTCGGGTCATCGAGGCTGACATGAAAGTGGCAGTCTGCGCAGCCCTGCTCGGACCACGACTTGCCGACGAAACTTGTGAGCAATTTGAGCAGTTCGGCCCGCCTCTCTGGCTTGGCGCTGGCAAAGGCCCTATAGGCCTGCCGCAGATCGCCATGACCACGCCTCCCTGACGCGTAATGCTTTGCCAATGATTCATATCTCGACTTGCCCGAGTTCGAAAGCACGTCCCGTTGTTCGTCTATATGAACTCCCGGGGATCGGATTCGCAGCGCAGAGCGTGCCTGCGGGCGCTGGCTTCGCGCCCCGATTTGCCGCCGAATGACGGCGCAGGACGAATGCGAAGGCGCTGTCATGAGCGGCGGAAGGCGTTCGTTGGTTCCGCCAATTCTAAGGGGTTGACACGCCGCGACCTGAATATCCGCGCAGGATTCTAACCAGGCGGTCGGCACGGCGAGGCTTGGCGCGCATTCGGCGCTGGTGGCGATGATCGGGACGGACAAGCTTGCCGGCATCGCGACTGACCTCTATGCGGCGGAGGCGGTCGACACGACCCATCTCACTGTGCGTCGTGAGCGCGCGACCGGCGTCGGCTTCATCATCCTCAACGAGAAGGGCGAGAACTTCATCATTCTCGACATGGGCGCGAACGAGCTC
Source organism: uncultured Alphaproteobacteria bacterium (assembly GCA_963725195.1). Lineage (GTDB taxonomy): Bacteria > Pseudomonadota > Alphaproteobacteria > Rhizobiales > Beijerinckiaceae > Roseiarcus. Next base: position 30,187 of record CAVRXX010000030.1, read on the forward strand.
CTGGACGCCACCGCCGTCGACGCGGCCGAGAGCCGAATCGCTGAAAGCTCTGTCGTCATGGCGGTGCTGGAAGTGCCGATCGCAGCGGCGTCGCGAGCGATGGAGCTTGGCCGGAAGCACGGCGCGCGAACAATTCTCAATCCCGCCCCGGCCCGGGCGCTGCCGCCAGAGATATTCGCGGACGTCGACTACCTGACGCCGAACGAGCGAGCTGCGCATCCTCCTCGGCCTTCCGGCCCACGACCCGAGCTCGTCGCGCGAGCTCGCGGCGGGGCTGCGCAAGCGGGGAGTGCGGACCGTCGTTGTCACACTCGGGCGCACGGGCGCGCTGATCCTCGCTGAAGACCTCGACGTGATGGTGCCGGCCGTGCCCGTCGATGTCGTCGACACGACCGGCGCGGGCGATGCGTTCAATTCAGGGTTCGCCGTTGCGCTGGCGGAAGGGCGGAGCGTCGTGGACGCGGTGAGATACGGCGTGGTCTGCGGCGCCATCGCCTGTACGAAGCTTGGCGTTGTCCCAAGCCTTCCCGACCGCGCCCGCGCCGACGCGGTCTATGCCGCCTCCATGGGACATGGCGATCTCATGATTGTCTGCGATGCGGGTTTTCCAATTCCTTCGACCGCCTGGCGAATCGACCTCGCCATCACGCCCGACGTGCCGGATCTCGCTACGGTTCTAACCCCGATTTCCGAGAACCTGATCGTGGAGCGCCTTTCCTATGCGGACACTTTGCCAGAGTATAACGCGCCGCTGCTTGCGACGATCAAGCGGCTCTTCGGCGACGCCGAACTTGCGCCGGTGAAGCACGAGGCGATCCTCGGCGAGATGGCGGCGAAGGCCAAAGTGATCGTGCGCACCGGCGCGTTCGACCCCTGGGGGAATATCCTGCTCTATTCGGGCGTGGGCGCGCCGGCCTGGTTCTCAAAACCCGGCGTCAAAGCCCCGGATTATTACGCCAAGAAGCTCAAGAAGGGCTGATGACGCGCATCTTCGATTTCGGCGGTCGCGACGTTGAGCGCGCCCAGACCGTCGCAGGTCTTCGCGCGCTGAAAAGCGTGGGGAAGCAGGCGGCTCAGGTGACGGCCGATACGGCGGACGAGGCGGCCGCCGCTGAGGCTGCCGGCGTTGAAATGGTCGTCTGCCGCGTAGCTAATGTCGGCCGCGTCCGCGAGGGCTCGCAGCGCGTTTTCGTCACCGCCGCGCTTGGCTTCGCCGAGGCTGTGACCGCCGACGAGATCCGGCGCGCCGCATTCGCGGCGATCACCGGGGGCGCCGATGCGGTGCTGACGAGCCGCGGCAGCGAAACGGTGGGGAGTCTCGCCCACGAGCAGATTCCGGTCGTCGGCCATCTCGGCTTTGTGCCGCGCAAATCGACCTGGGTCGGCGGCGTGCGCGCAGTGGGCAAGAGCGCGACCGAGGCGCTTGAGCTCTGGGATCGGTTCCGGCGCCTCGAAGACGCCGGCGCCTTCGCAGCCGAATGCGAGCTGATCGCTGCGCCCGTTATGGCGGAGATCCATCGCCGCACCTCCCTCGTCACAATATCGCTCGGCTCTGGCCCTGACGCGGATGTGACGTTTCTCTTCACTTCTGACATCTGTGGTGAATCGAGCCGTTTGCCTCGCCACGCGCGCAGGTGGGGCGATCTGGCGGCTAAGCATCAGGCCGTGCGTGATGAGCGCGTGCGGGCGCTGAAGCGCTTTCGCGCGGAGGTTGACGCGAAGTCCTTTCCCGCCTCCTTCGAGTGCGCGGACGCTCCGCTCGCTGAGGTCGAAGCGTTCCGCGCCCGATTGGCGGCCGACCATGGGAAAAAGTCGCTCCCTTCGATGTGAGACTATTTTGGCGCAAACACGCGGAAAACAGCGTCGAAGCCGGGTTCGTTAGTCCGTCAATGACGTCGAAATGGTGCTTGCCGGTTTCCGGCGTCCACGGGCACAATCGAGCTTCTCACTTGCTTGAACCATAGGCGAGCCGGCGTGACCGCTAGGCACAGGGCAGCTTCCGACGGGATGGACCGGGCACTCCTACTTCTTTTCCACCTCGGCGACCGGCAGCCGGTGCTTCATGGTTGGGCCGGGGCTTCCGGCCGCGCCGCGTTCGTTCCCTTGACGAATTCCGCCAGCACGTTGTCGAGAAGCCTCGCCGCGCTACTTTTGAAGCCGTTCCACGCCATGGCGCCGACGAAGCCAATGGAGCCGACGGAGAAGATCTCACCGCCTGCGGCGACCGGTATGTAGACCATGTCGGCTCGCACCATGTCGGGACGGTTGGGACCGTCGGAATTCGGCATCGGAGTGCCCAGATCCTCCGGCACCATGAGATATTCCGGTCCAAGGCCCGTGGCTGAGGCGAGGATGGTCGCGTGGGCCGGAGAGCCGAGCGCAAGGTCATAACGATCGCAATTCGTCGCTGGCCGCGCCGCCGAGAACGTAGCCCTCCTCGCCAATCACATCCTCGCTCACCCCGTCGAAGAACGCCTTAAATCGCGGCTCGTAGCTTTCCGGGGCCCGCTTGTAGCCTTTCCCCTTTGAAAAACCTTCCGTCGCGAATCCGACGCCAACAAGCGTGTTCGGCCCGCGCCCCCGATAACGCCACAGGCCTCCAGGCTCGCCGGTGTGGACATGATTCCGCTCGCCGATAGGCGCGTCCCAGGAGCGCAGGCCGGAATTGTCGCGACGAACCTCGATGATCCAGGGGCGATCTGGATCGATCGAAGTGACCCAATAGAGGCCGTTCCCGCCGAGATAGAGGATCCGGCCGCCGCCAAGCGCATAGTCCTCGAGCGCTGTAAGAGCCTTGTTGGTCCAGTACTCCGGATGAGATCCGGTCACGACGACTTTGTACTTCGTGAGCAGCTCGGCTCCCCGGGCATGCACGTCCTCGTCTGTGACGACATGGTAGGAATGAGGCAGACGCTCGAGCCACTCAAGAAAGAAGAGGTCGACAGGGAAGTGCCGGTAGCTGCCGGTAAGCCAGTTCGGATAATGTGGACGGATGTTGAGGAGGGGACGTCTGCGACTGCTGTAGCGAACCGGGCTTCCATCCTTGTGCCGATCATAACAGGACAGGCCAAACTCGGGGTGCGCGTTGATGAACATCTCATCTTCGGAGATCACGCGCTCATGCCCCATGATCGCGCTCATGTCGGACGCCGCGAAATGGTCGTTGGCGTAGGCGAGATAGGTGTTGGTCGGCGCGATGAACAGGACGTCGGCGCCCTCGCTTCTGGCGCGCACGAACAGCGGGTAAAGGTCCGCGCGTCCCCCGGTCTCGAGGCGCACCGCATAGATGCCGCTCTTGAGATCCTTCGGCAGCTCGAAGGAGAGGTTGTACTCCCACCCGGAGTCGATCATCTCGTCCGAGTGGAAGTAGATCGCCGCGTACTCGTCTGGTGCGGCGACGAATGAGTCCTCGAGCCCCGTCCAGTTGCGGCCGGTCACCGCGCGCTCAGCGCCATTGCGGATGAGGCCGCTTGGCGCGCGTCCCGTGACTTCGCGAATCTCGCAGGAGCGGAAATTCTCGGCGAAGCTCCAGGCAAGACGCGCGTTCTCGCGGGCGGCGGCGTGCAATGCGGCGCATTCCTCTGCCGCGACGCCGCGGTCGAAGAACGCCGGGCTGTCGATCTTGCCGTTGAAGCCGTCGACCGCTGAACCGATTGGACTGATCGCGCGAGTTGCGAGAAGGAGCTTGTCGAAGCGCGGAACCGCGCCATCGAAGGCAATGCGGACATGAGGAACGGCCGCCGGTCCCGGAAGGCCCTTCACCTGCTTGATGTGGACAAGGACTTCGCTCTTGCCGTGGTGAGTGTCGGCGCTGAGGACGGCGGAGTACCAGACAAGAGGCTGAACGCTGAGGCCGAGGGCGCGTGATTGCCCTCGGACCGAGACGACGAGCTCCGACTTTCGGATGGCGAGCGCGAACGTCTCGCCTTCTCCCGAGGTCCCCGCCACAAGCGTCTGCAGGTTCTCCCAACCGGGAACGCTCGAATAAAACCAGAAGTGCAGAGCGAACGACGGCCCAAAGGCGCCTCCCAGCGGCAATTCCGCGTAGGAGCCGACCGCTGTCGGCTGCTCGACGCCCGGCACGGTCACGTCCACGCCGGGAACCGGAACCCCGAAGGAACGCGAAGCGTTCCCCGAATCCTCGTTGCTCGGCCCCCGGGTGATCCGCTCAAGCGTCGCGCGGACGCTTTTGTGCTTGGTGCTGATCGCCATGCGGACGGTCTCGCCCGGCAGGCGGGACCATTCCTCGAAATAGGCCTGCACGTCCATAGAATCTCACTCCGAGTTTTGCAGCCGCTTCAGACGGCGCGCTTCATACGCGCCGCGACAACTTCGCCGATCATGACTGAGGTGAAATGCGTGTTCGCCCGGCAATCGAGCGGCATGATGGAAGCGTCCGCCACCCGGAGGCGCTGCACGCCCTTGACCGAACCGTCCGGGTTCACGACCCCCGACGTCTCTGTTCTGGCGGTCATTCGGCAGGTTCCCGCGGCATGCTGAGCATCGCCCGCCTCCAATAGGGTGAGGCGGTCCCGCTCGTCCTCTTTCATCGCGAAGTGTTCATCGAGGCTCAGACCCGAGGCTCCAAAGGTCACGGAACGCGCAACGCGGGCGATGGCGGGATGCTGGACGATTTCTGCGCCGCGGCGCAGGGCATCCCGCATTCGCGCCATGTCGCGGGAATCGGAGAGCATGTTGGCCTCAACCAGCGGATCATGGTCGGGCTCCGGCGAGGCGAAGCGGACCTTGCCCCGCGAAAAGGCCTGAAAGACGGATACGCCAAGGGCGCCCGGAATCGCAACGCCATCGACGGAAACGCCCAGATGGTTGAACGCGATCATCAGCATGTCGCGCCGCCCCGCGCTGCCCATGCCGGACGTGTAGCTGACGCAGCAGTTCGTGTGACGCGCGTCCCGGTCGCGCGGTGCGAATTCCTCCTTCAAGGCCACCGTGAGGCGAAGGATGGGATGTTCGAGAAGGTTGCCTCCGACGTCCGGCAGGTCGCGAAGGGGAAAGACGCCCAATTCTCTCAACACTCCCGCCGGCCCCAGCCCCGAACGAATCAAGATTCCCGGCGAGTGAACGGCTCCGGCGCACAATACGACCTCATTGGCCGCCAAGTTCGTCCAGCCTTTGCCGGACAGACGCACGCGCACCCCGCTCGCGACGGTTCCATTGAAAGTCACGCGGTCGACAAGCGCGTCGCCCACGACCGTGAGATTCGGCCGATTGCGCGCCGGTTCGAGATAGGCCTCGTTGGTCGACACGCGCCGGCCGAGACGATTGTTGATCGGATAGCACGCCACACCCTCGCCATGGGCGGCGTTGAGGTCCTCGTGCCAGGGATAGCCGAGGTCGAGAGCCGCGTCCCGAACCGCCCGGTCCACAGGACCCCAGCTCTCGACCGGCGCGCGATAGACGGGGATCGGTCCTCCTTTTCCATGCTGGTCGGGGAAGGGCGCTTCGGGATCGTCTTCGATGGCGGAGAATATCGGCACGACGTCCGAGGCCGCCCATCCTTCGCAGCCCGCCTTGGCCCACTCGTCGAAGGCGTCGGCGACGCCCCGGATCGCGATCTGCGCGTTCATGGCCGAACTCCCGCCGAGGCCGCGCCCGCGCCAATAGAGCCGAGGCTCCTGAATGGTCGTGCGACGCGCCATGAGTTTTGGCCATTGCCACGCCGCCTGCATCTCCGGCTCCATGATGATCGCGCACGGATTCGCGCTAAGCATTTCCGGCGGCGCCTCGGATGCGCGCCAGTCTCGTCCGGCCTCGAGAAGCAACACGCGGCGGCCTGGATCTTCGGAAAGGCGCGCCGCAAGGGGCGCGCCGGCTGAGCCTGCGCCGACCACCACGACATCCCAATGCTCGTCGGTCAGCATTCCAAACCTCCTGCGGTTGTTGTCGTGTGGGCCGCGACGTGACTGTCCGGTACGCGCCCCGTCCACCGGGACGCCCGTCGCAGCGCTTCGGCAAAGCGATGTCGGTCGATGTCCTCAAGCGCGCCCGTCGGAGCGACGCGGCGATACTCAATCTCAATCGCGGGCGCCGCGACGGACGCGCCGAGACTCGCGAGCTGCAAGAGCCCGACCGCCGTGACATCGCTCGTATTCGCGACCAGGACCTCGCCTCCAATGGCTTCGGCAAGAAAGCCGCAGAAGTAGCGGCTCCGCGTAAGACCCCCATCAACCGCGATCCTTGTGCAAGGCGTGACCGCGTTGAACGCGTCGATCAATTCCGCGGTCCGGAAGGCGATCCCCTCGACCACCGCGCGGCAGAGATCTGCGCGCGAAGTCGCAAGATTCATTCCGATCCAGAGACCGCGCGCCGACCGGTCCCAGTGAGGGCATCCAAGCCCGGACTGCGCGGGCACGAACATGACGCCTCTGCTTGCCGCAGAGAGACCCTCGAATGCATCGAGCTCCTCAAACGTATCGAGCAGGCCGACGCCTCTCAGCCATTCCACCGCCGCTCCCGCGGTGAGAACGCCGCCATCCAGAGCGTAAGCGGGCGCCGCCTGCCCAAGCCGCCATGCGCAGGTGGGGATAAGCCCGGAACGGGCGCCGAACTCGGGCGTTTCCCCTGTCAGCCCCAGGGCGAACGCGCCCGTGCCGAAGGTGATTTTTACCTCGCCCGGCCTTCGACAGTCGTGCCCGAAAAGAGCGGCCTGCTGATCGACGGCGCTCGCTGAGATCGCGCCGCCGCCGCCGATCTCGCCGAATGCGCCCGTCGTCGGCAGGATGGCTGGAAGCAACTCGATGGGCACGCCAAATGCTTCGCAGAGGTCTTGATCCCATTGCAGGGTCGAGAGATTGACGAGGCTCGTGCGCGAGGCGGTCGAGACGTCCGTGCAGAACGCGCCGCAAATCCGGTCGAGCAGGAAGGCGTCGCTCGTGCCGATCCGCAACCGCCCTGTCCGTGCGAGGCTACGCGCGTCTTCTGCATTGTCGAGCAGCCAGCGCAACTTGCTAGCGGAGAAATATGGGTCCAGCGGCAGTCCGGCGCGTTCGAGGGTGAGCGCCTCGAGCCCCGCGCTGCGAAGCCGTTCCACGTCTTCCCGCGTTCGCTCATCCTGCCATACGATCGCGTTATAGAGGGGACGCTTCGTCTCAGCGTCCCAGGCGACAACAGTCTCGCCCTGGTTGGCGAGACCGATCGCATCTGATGATCCGGCGAACGTCGCGAGCTCCAGCACATGGTTGCTGATCTCGATCGGATCGTGCTCGACCCATCCGGCGTAAGGGCGGATCTGCCGGTGCGTGCGACTCCCGACAAATGTCGGCGGCGCCGCCGTCGATGCTGACGTAAGCCTTCGTCGAGGTCGTTCCCTGATCGATGGCGAGGATCGACGGCACGTCGCTGTTCGAGTCCTTCAGTCGAGCGTGATGACCGCGTCCCGCTTCCCGCGCAGGCGTTCGCCGGGAAACGTGAGGCGGAGCCGCCGCTCAGGAAGCGCGGTGATGCGGCGCACCGCGAGTGTCTCGCCGCGCGCGCTCAGGCGCAGCACACCCTTGTGGGCCCGCGCCGCGCGAGCAAAAATCGTGATCGGGCCATCGTTCGGCAGAAGGCGTTGGGGATAGGCGTAGCGCAGGGCGCCTTCCACGCTGAGCGTGGTCGCGGCCTCGGCATCCGGCAGGCCGCCCGCCAGAGCCTTCAGGATCGAGTGCGCCGCGGACTTGCCTTCCGCCGCCACCCAGCCGGAATGTTCGACCGGCCGCAGGACGTTCCCTGCGGCGAAGTAGTGGGGATCGGAGCACCGCCATGCCGAATCGATCGCGGGTCCCCCGGTGAGGTGGTCGAAGACGATGGGGCTCGCTTCGATGAGCGCCGCATCGGGCCTGAATTTCCCGGTGAAGATCACCCCGTCACATGCGAGCGTCGAGCGCGTTCCGTCGCGCTCGATCTCCACGCTCTCCACACGGTCCAAGCCGTTGATGCGCAGAAGCCGCGTCCGGGTGAGGACGGGAACGCCGAACAGCGCTCGCCAGGCGACGTCCAGTGGGCGTCGCGCGACAATCCGGTCTCCTTCTTCGATCATGGCGGCGGGACGAATTCCGGCGTGACGCGCCGTGAGGATTGCCGAGAAGGAAACAAGCTCCGTCCCGACGATGACGGGTCGGCTGAAAGGCCGCATGGCGCCGCTGTAGACCATGTCCTGAAAGGCGCCGGTTGTCGTGATTCCCCAAGGCCGCGCGCCGGAAACGAGGCGCGCCGATCGCGGAGTCTCGCGTATGCCCGTCGCGATCAGGATCGCGCGCGCCTCGAGCTTCTCGATCCCGGCTTGCGTGGCAACTTCGATCCGCCCTTGCGGTTCTATGCGGGTGACGGTTGCGTTGGCCATGATCTCAACGCCACGCGCCGCCTTGATCAGACGTTCGGCATAAGACGGCCCGGTCCAGACGCGCCTGAAGTCGAGAAGACCGAAGCCTGGATGGCCGCAGTGGCGAGGGAGTCCGCCCGCCACCGGGGCTCGTTCCAGGACGAGGACGTCCCGGACGCCATTGTCGCGGAGTATCCGCGCCCCTGTCAGTCCCGCCGGTCCCGCGCCAATAATGATAGCGGATCGCATCAGCCATTGTTCCGCCGATTGGCCGTGGGCTCTGGCAGGTCACGTATGCGCCCTGCGGCAAGCTCGGAAATGCGGCGCGTGCAATAGAAGCCCTGGCAGCGGCCCATCATGCAGCGTGTGCGACGCCGGAGCCCTCCGAGGGTGGCCACGGGGAGCGGATCCTCGAAAGCTGCTTCAATCTCTCTTTCCGTCACAAGCTCGCAGTGACAGACGATGGCCGAGCGTCCCTTTTCCTGATAGGCGCGCGGGCGATCCTCGGCGAGATTGGGCGCTGGAGTCCACGCAACGGACTCGCGGCCAGCCAGCGCGCCAAAACGATCCTCATACAATTCGCGAATGTGACGGGCGATGCCCAGGCACGCCGTAAGCCCAGTTGAGCGAATGCCGCCGACCGTGATCCACCGCTCTTTCGGCAACGCCTCGATCTGGTAGTCCTTGAACTGCGTGGCGGGGCGCAGGCCGGCATAGACGGCGGTGACGGAATGCTGCGCGAGCGCGGGCACGATCCGGGATCCCTCGGCGATGAGAGCAGCGAGCGTTGCTTCCTCGACGGTCGCGATTCGGCGTTCGTCCTGATCTTCGGCGGTGGGGCCAACGATCAAGTTCCCGAAGGCGCTCTGGCCGACCACGACGCCCTTGGTGCGCGCGCTCGGCACCGGAAGCAGGATGCGAGGCGCGAGCCCGAACGCCGTCTTATCGAAGACGACGAACTGACCTTTCCTCGGACGGATATGAAACGGGCTCGGCCTCGCTATGGCTTCAACGAGATCGCCGTAGTTTCCAGCGCAGTTGATCACAACCGACGCCTTGATGACGCTGCAGCCCGTCGCGTCCAGCGACCAGGTCCCATCGGCAAGGCGGCCGGCGCCGACCTCTGCGTTGCGCAGTACGACGCCGCCATTCGCCAGCCCTTGCAGCAGGTAGGCGAGCGGCGCCGACCACGGGTCGATGACCGATTCTCCTGGCACCAGGACTCCGGCCTTCGCGGACTCGTTGAGATCAGGCGCTTCGCGGCGGACCTCCGCGGCGCTGAGGGAACGAACGTCCACGCCGTTCGCGCGGGCCTGCGCGATGATTGCCGGCAGCTTCGCGACCTCGCCTTCGGTCCAAGCGATGACGATGGCGCCGGTCTTCCGCAGCGGAAGATTCAGCCGCTCATGGATCTCGCAATAGCGCCGGTAGCCGTCCCGTACGCATTTCGCCTCGAGAGTGTCAGGCTGAGCGTCGAACCCGGTATGAAGCAGGCCGCTGTTGCCCTTGCTCGCGCCGTTGAGAAAGTCCGCATCGCGCTCAAGAATGATCGTCCGCGCTCCGGCGAGGACGAATTCGCGGAAGACCGCGCAGCCGACGACGCCGGCGCCGATCACCGCGATGTCGAACATGCTCGAGTGCGATGACCGAACGGTCATAAATTCGATACGCTCATTTCGTAGGCATGACTGCTCAGTCATGATAGGCTGCTGCCTCGAATCTTCGCAAGCCCGATTTTGGAGGCGATGCTTCGGACTGTTTTCATCGGGGAAATCGACATGGATCAGGGGACTTTATGATTCCGGCGCAGCGGCGCGGCGCGATTCTCGAACTCGCACGACAACAAAGCGAACTGAAGGTGGAGGACATTGCGTCCCGCTTCGGGGTCTCGCGCGAGACCGTGCGGCGCGATTTGGCCCAGCTCGACGCACGGGGCCTGCTGAGGCGGGTGCATGGCGGGGCGCAGAAGCCGCAGACCGCCGCCGAAGCGCCTTTCCGCGAGCGGCTGATCGAGAACGCCGACGCCAAGGAGCGCATCGCCCGGACAACCGCGAGGCTGTTCCAGGATGACGACACCCTGATGATCGACACCGGCTCGACCACGCAGGCGCTCGCACGCGAGCTGGCCCGAAGGCGCTTGATGATCATCACGAATTCGGTCGGTGTCGCGCAAAACCTCTACGGTTCAGGGTCGATCGCACGGGTCCATCTCGTCGGCGGGGAGTATCGCGGGGAGACTGGCGAGGTGCTCGGCTCCGTCGCCCTCGACCAGATCCGGCAATATCGCGCCGATCACGCGATTCTGACCGTCGGCGCGATCGACGCGGCCGGCGGCTTTATGGACTTCGACGTCGAGGAGGCCATGGTCGCGAGGGCCATGATTCGGCAGTCGGAACAGGTCACGGTGATCGCCGATCACAGCAAGTTCGGGCGGGTGGCGATGGCCCAGGTCTGCCCGCTGGATGGTGTCGCGCGCCTCGTCACGGATCGCCCGCCCAATCCCATTATGGCCGAAGCGCTACGCTCCGCCGGGGTCGAGGTCCACGTCGCCGACTAGCGTCATCTCTTTTTTCTGTTGACTGAACAGTCGATTTCGACCTACCGTTCGTGCAATCGGCCGAAGGTGCGTCAGTTTGCGCCAAGCGGGTTAGCAGATCAGGGCGGGCGCTTGGGCGCGGCCCGGAAACGTTGAAGGGAGTGGGCAAACGATGGACCAGACACGCCGGCAATTCCTGGGCAGCGCATCGGCCGTCGCCGCCGCTGGTCTCAGCGTTTCAAGCTCGTTTATCGGTCCGGCCCATGCGCAGGACAAGAAGACTCTTGTGCTCGCTTCGATGGGCCCAGTCACGGGCAACTGGGACCCGACCTCGCACACGACGCTTGGCCAGCTCAGTTTCGAGTCCTTCATTTTCAGCCATCTGACGCGCTCTCCGATGCAGGAGGGGAAGGTGGACGAGATTCAGCCCGATCTCGCCACGAGCTGGAAACTGATCGATCCGAACACGCTCGAATTCGTTCTGCGCAAGGGGGTGAAGTTCCACGATGGCAAGGAGTTCAACGCCGAGGACGTCAAGGCGACGATGCAATATGCGTCGCAATCCTCCCGTCCTGCCGCAGCCTGGTACCCCGGACCGGTCGACGTTGAGATCGTCGATCCTTACACCGTCCGCCTCCATACGGAAAAATACGGCTACCCGGCGTCGGCCTACTGGTTTGTCGCCAGCTTTCTGCCAATGATGTCCGCGAAGGATGTGGCGGATCCGAAGATCCTTGAGAAGCGGCCCAACGGGACGGGACCCTTCAAATATATTGAGACCGACGGCGACAAGAACATCATTCGCGCCAATGACGATTATTATGGCGGTCGGCCGAAGATCGACGAGGTTGTCTACGCCTATGTTCCGGACTCGAACACGCGCGTTCTGGGTCTCTTGAACGGTCAGTATCAGATTATCGAGCGGCTGGAGCCGGAGCAGTATCAGACCCTCGCTAAGAATCCTGACGTTGCCGTTCATCGCGGTCTTTCGACGGAGAACAAATATCTCCATTTCCGCTGCAACAAGAAGCCATTCGATGACGTCAGGATTCGCCAGGCGGCCTGTCACGCGATCGACCGTCAGCAGATTCTGGCGCTGATGGGGGACGCCGCTCAGCCGTCCAGTTGCTACGTCTCACCAATGAAATGGGGATTTGTCGACATTCCTGGCTATCCGGATTTCAACCCCGAGCTCAGCCAGAAGCTTCTCGCCGACGCCGGGTTCCCAGGGGGCAAGGGCTTGCCCCAGCTCGAGTACATCACGTCGATCGGATTCTATGCGAAGACCAAGGAATATGGCGAGCTCATCGCCGCGATGCTCGGCGAGCAAGGCTTTGATGTGAAGCTTACCGTCCTCGAGCCCGCCGCCTGGGAGCAGGCGATCTATCGGCGCGCCGACGGGCAGGGACCGGGGCACATGTGCGACGTCGGGTGGATCACTGGATCGCCCGAGCCCGACCTCGTGCTTCGGCCGAACTGGTATTCCAAGGCCGCGCTGATCTGCGGCGTGAGCGATCCGGAGATTGACGCCGTGCTCGACAAGGAGCGCAACGCGTCCACGCCCGAGGAGCGACTGAAGATTCTGCAGACGGAGACCTTCCCGACGATCGCGAAGAAAGTCCCGAGTTTTTCGCTGTTCTCCGCCGTGAACTTCCACGGAATGGCGAAGAACGTGAAAGGGGTCTACTTCTTTCCGAACGGCCCCATCGACCTCAGCAAGGCTGAGTTGACGTGAGACATAGGCGCAGGCTTGGGAAGGGCCCGGCGCTCTCCCCAGGGCTCACGCAGTGATGTTTGCGCTCGATTTTTTCCTGCGGCGTCTGTCGCAGGGAGTGGTGATCGTTATTCTCGTCGCGCTCCTGATCTTCACGCTCCTGCGAATCGTGCCGGGGGATCCCGTGCGCATCATGCTGGGCCCAATGACCTCGCCGTCGGTCATGGAGGAGACTGCGAAGAAGCTTGGGCTCCGTGATCCGATCCTGGTCCAGTTCGGCCGCTATCTGCTTCAAATCGCTCACGGCGACTTGGGTCATTCCTTCATACGCAGCGCTCAGGGCGGGAGCACCGGGGGATCGCGGGGCGAGAATACGTTCGACACCGAAAATCGCGCTTCGGTGAGCGAGCTCATTCTGAAGACCGTGCCGTACAGCCTCTTGCTTGCGGCGTTTGGCGTCCTCTTCTCGCTGATCATAGCCGTGCCCATCGGAGTCGCCGCCGGACTGCGGTCCGGCGGCTGGCCGGATCGCGTTGCGATCTACGTGAGCTCCATCCTGGTGTCTCTTCCCAATGTCTGGCTTGGAGTCGTCTTCATTCTGATCTTCTCGGCGAAGACCGGCTGGCTGCCGGCGATCGGCTACCAGGGGGTCAGCTATGCGATCCTTCCGGCGCTTGTGCTGGCCGTGGAGCTGTCGCCAGTTATGATCCGGTCGATTTCCGTGTCCGTGGCCTCGAACCTCCTTGAGAACTATGTCGCCGTGGGAGAGGTCCGAGGCTTGTCGCGCTACCGGATGATCACAGCGCATGTCTTGAGGAACGCTTCGATTCCGCTGCTCAACTTGCTGGGCATCCAGATCGTCGGCATGCTGCTCGGCGGTCTCTTCGTCGTTGAATACATTTTCAACTACCCCGGCATCGGACTCCTGATGATCAACGCTGTCTTCCAGCGGGATTTTCCGATTATCCAGGCGATCGGAATCCTCGCTTGCGTAGTCCTGGTCTGCGTCAATATCGTCGTCGATTTCGTCGCCACGAACATCGACAGAAGGCTTCAATACTGATGGCGAGCGATCTGGCGATTGGCCGAGTCCAGTCCGCCCGCACGCGCCCGAGGGGCCTCGGCGCCAATATGCTCGCGCAGGCCTGGCGCACGGCCGAGTTCAAAGTCGGACTCATCGTCTTTCTGAGCCTCATGCTCATTTCGATAGTCGGACCCGACATGCTTGGACTCTCCGCGACGCGATTCGACATCGCGGGTCGGTTTCTGCCGCCCATGCCGCTCGACGGATCCCATTGGCCCCACTTACTGGGGACCGACCAGCTAGGGCGCGACCTGTTCGTCCGGTCGTTTATTGGATTGCGCAACGCCTTGATGATCGGGGTCGCCAGCGTTGTGGGGATGTTCCTCGTCGGTTCTCTGGTCGGGATGGTCGCGGGGTACTGGAGCGGTTGGCCAAGCCTCATTCTCATGCGGTTGACCGACGCGCAGATGTCGATTCCCGTCATCATTCTCGCCATAACAATTCTCGGAGTGTCGCGCCCTACGCCGGGTTCGATCATTCTCGTTCTCATCCTCGCCGGGTGGCCAGCTTACGCGCGAATCGCAAGAAGCGCCGCGCTGTCGGAGCGGCGCAAGGAATATGTGAGGGGCGCGCAGATTCTCGGCGCCATGGATGCGCGAATTCTGTTCGTGCACATTGCCCCGAACATCCTGCCTCCGATCGCCTTCGTTGCGGTCCTCGACGTCGCGCGCATGATGATTTTCGAAGCCATCTTCGGCTTCATCGGCATCGGCATCCAGCCCCCGACGCCGACGTTCGGGACGATCATTGCGGATGGCACCAAGTATTTGATCAACGCGTGGTGGATCACGACCGTTCCAGGACTTTTGCTCGCCATCAGCTTGTGCGGCATCAACTTGATGGGCAGCGCGCTCGAGCGCGCGCGCAACAGGCTTCTGCAGGGGATCGGATGAGCGCCGGCAAGACCGTCCTCGAGGTCAAAAACCTGTCGGTCCAGCTTCAGCGCGGGGAAGGGCGCACCCAGCCGGTTCTGAGCGACGTGGCGTTCACGCTTCAAGAGGACGAGGTCATTGGGATTATCGGGGAGAGCGGGTCCGGAAAGACCGTTCTGTCGAGAGCGCTCGTCAATTGGGTAAGGGAGCCGCTCCGGGTCACGTCTGGAAGCCTGCTCTACCGTGGGCGGGATCTGCTGCGTCTGCCGGAGAGCGAGATGCAGCGTCTGCGCGGACGCGAGATCGCCTATATCGGTTCGGATCCTGGAAGCGCGCTTGATCCGACGCTTCCCATTGGCAATCAGATCGTCGAGAAGCTGCGCGCCATCAATCCGTCCCTCACCAGGAGCGAGGCGGAGACACAGGTGGTGCGTGTGCTCGACGCGGTGCGAATCCCTTCGCCCAGGCGGCGCTTTGACGAGTTTCCGTTCCAGTTCAGCGGCGGGATGATGCAGCGCGTCATGATCGTGGACGCGCTTGTGACGAATCCGGCTTTTCTGGTCGCTGATAACATCACTCAGCCTCTCGACGTCACGGTCGCGGCGCAAATCTTGCGGCTGCTCCGCGAGTTGCAGCGCGACTTCAACACGGCGATCATTTTCGTCTCCTCGGCGCTCGGCGTCGTCAGCGAGATTGCCGACAGCGTTCTCGTTCTGGCGCGCGGAAAGGTCGTCGAGGAGCAACAAGTTCGGAGCCTCATTTCCGCGCCCCAGCACAACTACACGCGCCAGTTGATCCAGGAGGTGCCTCGCATCTGGGACGACGCCGGAGCGTCGAGCGCCGCCTCCGCCCGACCGGCCGGGGAAACCGAAGTGGTCCTCTCGGTCCAGGACGTCGCCAAGTCCTACGAGACGCGGGACCGCAATCGACTGTTCGGCCGACGAACGGTGCAGGCTGTGCGGGGTGTGACTTTCGACGCTTATCGAGGCGAAAACCTCGGTATTGTCGGCGAGTTCGGATGTGGAAAGTCGACCCTCTCCCGCCTGCTCAGCCACCTTGAGGCGCCCGACCGCGGGCAGATCTTATTCAAGGGGCAGGATATCGCCCACATGTCGTCGAAGCAGATTCTGGCGCTCAGGAAGCGATTCCAGCTGCTTCTGCAGGATCCGTTCAACGCCATCCCGCCGCATCTGCACATCGGGCGGACGATCGCCGAGGCTCTTCGCATCCACGGCGGGCTCAGCCGTAAGGAAATCGACGAGCGGGTCCGGAGCACGATGGCTGAAGTTGGTTTGCCGCCTGAGGTGCATGACAGCCTTCCTGTTGGTCTCAGCGCAGGACAGCGGCAACGCGTAAACATCGCTCGCGCCATGGTGCTGGAGCCTGAGCTATTGATCCTTGATGAGACATTATCGGCGCTGGATCAGGTCGAGCAGGGGAAGCTGCTTGCCCTGTTCGAACGTCTTCAGGTCCGTCATGGGATCACCTATATCTACATTTCGCACGACCTCAGCATGGTTCGACGCGTCTGCAATCGCATCGCGGTGATGTATCTCGGACGGATCGTCGAACTTGCGACCAACGAAGCGACGTTCTTCGATCCCGGGCACCCCTATACGAGGGCCCTCCTGAGCGCCGTTCCCGTGATTGAGGAGAGGCCCTACAAGGCCGAGACCTACCTGCTCGAGGGCGAGCCTCCGGACCCGATTGACATTCCTCCCGGCTGCAGCTTTCGCACCCGGTGCCCCTTCGCCTTCGATCGCTGCGCTTCTGACGATCCGGTCTTGCTGCGCCGCGGCCCCGGCGACTTCGCCGCCTGCCATCTCGTGGACCAGGCCGCCGTGCGCGAGGGCCGGTTTCTGCCGCGGGTGTTCGAGCGGGCCGGATAGGGAGCGGCGGCCGCCGCAAGCCGTCGAGCGACGTGTTCGATCGCGATGGCCAAAAAGCGGCTCCGATCCTGTCCGAGGCCGATCGCAGAGGAGGCATGCGAACGTCTGAGCGCGTGAGTGGACGAGGGGCCTGAGATGGATGGAGACGCGCTGCATTCCCTCGTCATGACCTACGACTTCGGCACGACCTCGCTGAAGGCCGCGCTTTTCGACGCAACGGGCCAAATCCTCGCTCATGCGAGCGAGCTATACCCGCTCTTTCAACGACGGGTCGGATGGGCCGAGCAGAATCCTCGCTCCCTATGGGACGCAGGGGGCCGAGCAGGCAGGCGGGCTCTCACACAATCCGGCCTTTCCTCTGACGCCGTCCGCTCCGTCGTCTTTGTCGCTCCTTGGAAAGGGATCATTCCCGTTGGCAAGGACGGAGAAGTCCTCCGCGACGCGATCATCTGGATGGACAGCCGTGCGACCGCGGAAGCCAATCGGCTAAACGAGCGCGCCGGCGAATTCATTGGGACTGGCCAGGAATATTGGCCGCGCCTCATGTGGCTCAAGCGGCGTGAGCCGGACCTCTGGCGGACGAGCCAGTGGGTTATGGGCATGAATACCTATCTCAAGTGGATGGCGACGGGCGCCGTCGTCACCGAGCCGTCCGACGACTTTATCCGGTCGGACAGGCCGTCGCTGCATCGCCGCTATCAGAAGATCCTCGCCGCGGCGGGGCTTGCCGACGACATCGCCAAGTTTCCTCCCTCGACTGCGGCCGGCGAGATCGTGGGACATCTCACGAAGGCCGCCGCCGCGCATCTGGGCCTCACCGCCGGCATCCCCGTTTTTGGAGGCTTCGGCGACCTTCCCGCGATAACGGCCGGGGCCAACGCGCTCGTCCCCGGCGCTACGCACATCTATCTCGGCACGTCTTCCTGGTTGCTCTGCGTGCTCGGGGCGGACGAGACAATCCAATCCTCCCTGAGGGTGACGCTCGACCGACGATATGACGGCGCCGTTTACGGCTTGCAATCAGCCTGCCTTGCCTTCGACTGGATCGTCGAACAGGTCTATGGACTGGAACGAGCGAAGCGGGGAGAGGGATTCCTGGACTTCGTCAACGCGCAAGTCGCGGAGCTCGCCCCAGGTTCCGACAACCTCCTCGCAACACATTGGTTGACTGGCGAGCTCCCTCCCTTCTCGAAGGCCGCCAAAGGCGTCTACCTCAATCTGACAACTGTTCACGACCGGCGCCATATGGTTCGCGCCATGATGGAAAGCATTTGCTACTCGCATCGAATGTCGATCGAATGGTTCGAATCTCAAGCGCGCGGACATATCGACGAGATCAGGGTCGTGGGTGGGGGCGCGTCGAGCTCGGTTTGGATGCAAATGCTCGCCGATGTGCTCGGTCGAACGGTGCTGGTCCCTGACGCCCCGAGGTTCGTCGGAGCGGTCGGAGCCTATCGGTGCACCCTCAGCGCGAATGGCGAGCGCGCTCTCGATCCGCAAGCGGGTGAGTGCAAACGATATCAGCCGCAGGCCAAAGCTGGCGCCGTCTATGACCGGCTTTACAAGACCTATCGCGAGATCCACCCCGCCTTGCTCAACATCTTCGAGAGCCTCAATGGACAGAGCGGAGAACAGGACGGCTTGGCGTTATGAAAGTTCTGATCACCGAAATCCGGCAGGAGAGCAATTCTTTCAATCTGCTTCTTTCGGGACTTGCACACTGGAGGAGAAGCGGTTGGGTTCTGGAGCCCAATGAGGTTCGCGATGCGCTGAAGGGCATCGAATGCGCGGTCGGAGGGATGATCGAGGTCCTCGAGGCGTCCCCGCACCGGCCGGAGATCGTGTTCGGGCCCGCCTTCTGCGCGCAGAGCGGAGGCCCCGCTCAATCGGAGGTCATGGAAGCCTTTTTGAAAAGCCTGTTGCCGGCGGTCGAGGCGAACCTGCCGCTGGATGCGGTTTTCTTCTCGTTTCACGGTGCGCTGCAGACAACGGATTTCGATGACGCCCAGGGCGAGATCGTTCGACAGGTGCGCGAATTGGTTCCGGCTGCCTGCGTTCTCGCCGCGTCGCTCGACATGCACGGGTACATCACTGAGGCGTTCGCGTCGGCCGTCGACATCATGTGCGGTTACCATACCTACCCGCATGTGGACTTCGCCGAAACCGGTCGTCGTACGGCGCGGCTGGGTCTTGCTGCGCTCACGTCCTCATCCGCCCCTGCAATGGCCTGGTCGCCGGTTCCCATGATGGTGTCGGCCTCGGCCTACAACACGCTTTCCGGCCCCTTCCGGGACTTGTCGCTTTACGCTGAGCGCCTGGTCGATAGCGGAGAATTGCTGGATTTCTCGATTTTCCAGATGCAGCCGTGGCTCGACGTCTCGAAGCCAAACTCCGCGACCGTCGCGATCGCCAGCAATCCGGAGAAGGCGGAGCGATACGCGCGCGATCTGGCCGAACGACTCTACGGGCTTCGCCACGCATTCACCCCCAAGCTGTCGAGCATTGATTTCATCATCGACCGGGCCGAAGACCCAACAGCATCCAAACCGGTCATCCTCGTGGATTTGGCGGATTCTCCCAACGCCGGCGCCCCAGGAGACAGCATGGCGGTGGCGCGACGTCTGCTCGAACGAAGATCAACGGCGCGATCCGCCGCCGTAGTGAGCGATCCGGCTGCGGTTGCGCGGGCCTTCGAGGTCGGCGTCGGAGGGTCGGCCGAGTTCGCGATCGGAGGCCATGCAGACGCGAGCGCCGTCCGCATCAACGCGGTCGGCTATGTGCGTTCGCTGCACGACGGAGAGTTTCGGCAGGAGTTCGTCGGGCATGGAGGCCGCATTTCACGCATCGGCAAAAGCGCTGTCGTGCGCTTCACAAACCTTGACGTCCTCGTTTGCCAGACGATCGTGAGCCCCGGTGACCCTCAACTGTACCGCGGGTTCGGTATCGAGCCGCTGATGTACGATCTCGTGGTCGTCAAGGCGAACACGTCCTTTCGAGTGGGCTACGCAAAAATCGCCGGCGAGATTTACGAAGCGGACACGCCGGGCGCAGCGGCGCCCGATCTCTTGCGGCTCTCTTTCCGGAAGGTGACAGGGCGCCTATACCCCTGGACGGACGACACAACGTTCAAGGCGCGGGCCCGCGTCGGACGGGGCGCGCCAAATTCTTTGCATGGTGAACTGCCCAGCCCGTAGCGATGCGGGAATTTGATATTCACTGGCCGCACGTCGCCTTCCGATCGGCTCGAGATGTTGCCGATGATGTGATCGGCCGGAAATTCACGCGCGTGAACCACCCGTCAAAAAACGCTGCCTTCCTTGCTTCTCTACGTCCGCTTTGCGCGGTGTCTTCACATCGACTCAAGTCATTCTCGCAACACAGGTGTTTTGCTGGAGGCTCGATGCTGGCCAGCGCGAAAAATGGGTTAGCCCCTCACAACTTCCGGAAGCTTTTCGGCTGGCGGAGTGTTGCGGCTGCGGCCGGTCCTGACGACGCCGTCGATCATCGTCATGCCGACGCCCGGCAGATCGCCGAGGCGGACAGAGTTGAGGAAACCGTTTCCCGCCGAATGCTGGGCCTTGTCCATGAACACGAAATCGGCGGCGCGGCCGATTTCGACAAGGCCGCAGTCGAGCGCCCGCATGCGCGCGGTATTGCCGGTCGCAAAGCAGAACGCGATCTCCGGGGCCACGTCGCCGAGACTCGCGAGCATCGAGACCATGCGCAGGATGCCGAGCGGCTGCACGCCTGAGCCCGCGGGCCCGTCGGTGCCGAGAATGACGCGACCAAGCTCGCCGCGCTCCATCGCCGTGCGCAGCGTGTAGAGCGCTGCGCGCTCGTTGCCGTTATGGACGAGCTCGAGGCCGCGCTTGCATCCCTCGCAGATGCAGCGGATCTCCTTGTCGGGCAGCGCGGTATGGCCGCCATTGATATGGCCGACAACGTCGGTGTCGGCCTCGAGCACGACGTCGGCGCCGATCAGGCCCGAGCCGGGGATCGAGGGGCCCCCGGTATGAATAGTCGACTGGATGCCGTATTTGCGCGCCCACGCGACCATCTGCTTCGCGTTGGCGCCGTCCTTCACGCCCCCAAGCCCGACTTCGCCGAGCAGCTTGACACCCGCTTCGGCCAGCTCCTTGAAGTCCTGCTCGCTCATGCCCGGCTCGATCACCGGCGCGCCGGCGTGCAGCTTGACGCCGTTGACGCGGAAGGCGCTGAACGTGCGCTGGGCGGTGATGGCGTGCGCCTTCAGGCCGACGATGTCGCGCGGGCGTCCAGGCTGATGCACTTCGCCGGCCGAGATCATCGTGGTGACGCCGCCATGCAGGGTGGAGTCGATCCAGCCGAGCTGGTTCTGGCGCGGCGTCCAGTCGCCCGAGACGGGATGCACGTGGCTGTCGATGAGGCCAGGCGCAATGACTACGCCTTTTGCGTCGACGACCGTGGTCGCGCCGGATACGTCCACATCCTTCAAGCGCCCGACCGCCGTGATGCGTCCGTCGACCGCAACGACCGTGTCGGCGTCGAGGATCGGATTCTCCATAGCCCCCGACATCAGGAGTCCGATGTTGCGGATGACGGTCTTGCCTGCGCTGGAGGCGGCGGGAACGTCTTGGGCCATGGTGAACCTCCTTTGATTTGTACAATGGTCAGACGGCGAGATAGGCGTCGCGAACCGCCGGCTGCGCCTCGAGATCTTGAAGCGCTCCGGCGAAGCGGACGACGCCGCGTTCGAGAATCACAGCTTCGTCGGCGATCAGCCGGGCGAAGTGCAGGTTCTGCTCCGAGACGAGGATGCTAAGGCCCTCATCTTTAAGCTCGAGGATCGCCTCGGCCATCTGTTCGACGATGCGAGGCGCGATGCCCTCCGAAGGCTCGTCCAACATGAGGAGCAACGGATTTCCCATCAGCGTCCGCCCGATGGTCAGCATCTGCTGTTCGCCCCCGCTCATCGCGCCCCCCGTCCTGCGCCGCATCTCGGCGAGATTGGGGAATAGCGCGTAGATTTTCTCCGGCGTCCAGCGCGGAGCATCGCTGCGCGCGGGCTGCCGGCCGACCTCCAGGTTCTCCTCAACCGTAAGCTCGGTGAAGATGCGCCGGTCTTCCGGAACGTAGCCGAGGCCAGAACGGGCAATCCGATAGGTCGGCTCAGCGCCGATCTCGCGGCCGAGAAAGCGGACGGAGCCTTTGCGCTCGATCAGGCCGACGATCGCCTTGAAGGTTGACGATTTGCCCGCGCCGTTGCGGCCGAGCAGCGCCGTGACAGCGCCTTTCCGCACGGCGAACGACACGTCGTCGAGAACCTGCGCGGCGCCGTAGCTCGCCTTGAGGCCTTGAACCGAGAGCATGTCCGTCATTGCGCCCGGCTGTCATGGTAGGTCAGGCCTTCCCCGAGATAGACGGCCTGCACCTCGGGATTGCGTCTGACCTCGGCCGGCGTGCCGTCGGCAATGAGCTGGCCGCGACTCAGCACGAGGATGCGGTCCGCGTGGCGGAACACGACGTCCATGTCGTGCTCGGTGAACAGCACGCCGAGATTCCTCTCGCGCGCGATCCCTGCGGAGAGCGCCATCAGCTCCACGCGGTCACGGGACGACATGCCTGCAGTCGGCTCATCCATCAAGAGAAGCCGCGGCTCATTGGCGAGCGCCATAGCGAGTTCGAGCCGCTTGAGGTCCCCGTAGGCGAGCTCGGCTGACGACCGCTCGGCCTGCGCCAGCATGCCGACGAGCGCCAGCAGGGACTCCGCGCGCTCGCGTCCGGCGCGGGTCGCAAGCCCCCAAAGCCGCGCGGCGCGGCCAGCGTGCGACAGAAGAACCATCTGAACGTTCTCGATCACGCTCATCGACGCGAACGTCGCGGTAATCTGGAAGGTGCGGCCGACGCCAAGGCGCCAGACCTCGCGCGGCAGCCAGCCAGTGATGTCCCTGCCGTCGAAGCGGATCGTCCCGGCGTCCGGCCGGATCTGGCCGTTGAGCACGTTGAAGCAGGTGCTCTTGCCCGCGCCATTGGGGCCGATGAGCGCGACAATCTCGCCCGGGGAGACGCCGAGAGAGACTCCGCGCACCGCGTGGACGCCGCCATAGGCCTTGGCAAGGTCATGCGCTTCAAGCAGCGCGCTCATGCCGCGGCCTTCTCCCGCGAGGACGCGACCCGGCGCGGGCGCAGCAAGCGGATCGAGCCGGCGATCCCCTGGGGAAACAGCAGTACGAGGCCGATGATGACGAGGCCGAGCACGAGCTTCGAATAGTCGGTGTGGCTGATGAGCCAGATCGACAGAAGCTTGTAGACAACGGCCCCGACGATCGGGCCGGAGACGGTCTCGACACCGCCGAGCAGCACCATCACCAGCCCGTCGATCGAGGTTGAGACGCCCATCGTGTCCGGAAAGACGCTCCCTTTGAGGAACGCGAACAGCGCGCCCGCGAGCCCGGCGCCCGCCCCGGCGATCACGAAGGCCCGCCATTGCATCCGTCTGCGGTCGATGCCGATGGCCTCGCTGCGCAGGTCGGAGTCGCGCGCGGCCCGCAGCGCATAGCCGAAGGGCGAGAAGATGATCATGCGAAGAGCCCCCACCGCCAGAACGACAAGGGCGAGCGTCAGCCAGTAGAAATGGGCGGCGCTCGCCGCCCAGGGTGGTGGCCAGACGCCGAGCAGGCCATTGTCGCCGCCGGTCACGGGGACCCACTGAAAGGCGATCGACCACAGAATCTGCGCGAAGGCGAGCGTCAGCATCGCGGCGTAAACGCCAGAGAGGCGCACCGCGAACCAGCCGATCACCGCGGCGCCGAGCGCCGCCAGCAGAGGGCCGGCGCCGAGCGCCGGCAGCATTGGCAATCCAAGCATCTTCACCGCGAGCGCCGCACCGTAGCAGCCGAGGCCGAGGAACGCGGCGTGCCCGAACGAAGCGATGCCGCTAACCGAGACAAGCAGGTGCAGGCTTGCCGCGAACAGGACGAAGATCGCGATCTCCGTTGCGACGACGAGACCGTAAGGACCGAGCGCGAGCGGCGCCAGCGCCGCCGCGGCGATCAGCGCCGCGGCGATGACGCGGCCGTCGCGGTCGAGAGGCTTCCACACGCTCACCGCGGCTGCGCCAGACAATCGCGCCGCGCCTTCCCGTCTGCCGAATAGACCCCGCGGCCGGATGACCAGCACAAGCGCCATCAGCAGGAACACGAGCACGAGCGAGATCTTCGGCAGGATCAGGATGCCGAAGGCGTTGAGCAGCGAAACGAGGATCGCGGCGACGAAGGCTCCTTCGATTGATCCGAGGCCGCCGATCACCACGACGACGAAAATCTCAACAATGATGCGCAGGTCCATCGTGTGGTCGGCAGCTTCACGCGGCGCCTGCAGCGCGCCGCCGAGGCCAGCGAGAAAGGTGCCGAGCGCGAAGACGCCGGTGAACAGCCATTTCTGATTGACGCCAAGGGCCGCGACCATGTCCCGGTCCTGCGTCGCGGCGCGGACAAGCACGCCCCAGCGCGTGCGATGAAGAAGCAGCCACAGAAGCGCGAGGACAAGCGGCCCGAGCAGAATGAGGAAAAGGTCGTAGGACGGCACGCGCTTGCCGAGCACTTCGACCGCCCCCGCCAGCCCCGGGGCGCGTGGCGCGAGGAGATCCTCAGGACCCCAGATCAAAAGCACGACGTCCTGCACGACAAGCGCCGCGGCAAAGGTCGCGAGAAGCTGGAACAATTCCGGCGCGCGGTAGATACGGCGCAGCAGCAGGATCTCGAACAGGGCGCCCAACAGCCCGACAAGGACCGCGGCCAAAACCATGCCGCCCCAGAAGCCAAACGGCCCCGAGAACCGATCCGTCAAGGTGAAGGCGAGATAGGCGCCGAGCATGAAGAATGCGCCGTGAGCGAAATTCACGATGCGCGTTACGCCGAAAATCAGTGAGAGGCCGGAGGCCACCAAAAACAGCGATGCGGCGCTAGCGAGGCCGGAAAGAAGCTGAACGACGAAAAGCTGCATCCGCGCTTACCGCAAACGGCGCGGAGGCCGAGGCCTCCGCCTTCCACTCAGTTCTGCGGCCGGAGCTTCTTCACTTCCTCGTCGCTGGGCATGTAGTCCGAACCTTTGTGGTAGACGGCGTCGACCATCACGCCCTTGCCGTCCTTGAGCGCCGTCTTGCCGACGAATGCGCCCATCGTCGACTGATGGTCGATGGCGCGGAAGGTCACCGGCCCGAACGGCGTGTCAAATGACACGCCCTCCGCGGCGGCGATCATCTTGTCGGTGTCGGTCGAGCCGGCCTTGGCGAGGATCGCCGCTATCCCCTTCATCAGCGAGTAGCCAACGACCGAGCCGAGGCGCGGATAGTCGTGGTACTTATCCTGATAGGCTTTGAGGAAAGCCTCATGATCGGGCGTCTTGATGTCGTACCAGGGATAGCCGGTGACGATCCATCCGACTGGCGTCTCGCTCTTCAGCGGATCGAGATATTCGGGCTCACCGGTCAGGAAGCTGACGACCGAGCGGTTCTGAAAGGTGCCGCGGGTGTTGCCCTCGCGCACGAGCTTCACGAGATCGGGACCGAACTCGACGTTGAGGATCGCGTCAGGCTTGGCGGCGTCGATCGCCTCAAGGACCGGACCGGCGTCGATCTTGCCCTGCGGCGGCCATTGCTCGGCGACCCATTCGATGTCCGGCCGCTTGGCGGAGAGCAGCTTCTTGAACACCGCAACCGCTGACTGGCCGTATTCGTAGTTCGGCGCGATCGTCGCCCATCGTCTTGGCGGGAAGCTTGGCGGCCTCGTCCGCCAGCATCGCCGCCTGCACGTAGTTCGAGGGGCGGAGGCGGAACGTGTAGCGGTTGCCCTTGGACCAGGTGATCGCGTCGGTCAGCGGCTCGCCAGCGACGAACAGCACTTTCTTTTGCGCCGCAAAATCCGCGACCGCCAACCCGACATTGGAGAAGAAGGTCCCGGCGAGCAGTGCGACACCCTCGTTCGAGACGAGTTCGTTCGCCGCGGTCACCGCGTCGGCCGGCTTGCCCCCATCATCCTTGGAAATGACGACAAGCTTCTTGCCGTCGACGCCCCCCTTGGCGTTGATCTCCTCGATGGCGAGCTGCCAGCCCTTGCGATAGGGTTCGGTGAATTGCGGCAGCCCCGAATAGCTGTTGATCTCGCCAATCTTGATGTCATCGGCGCGAGCCGACGCGAACATCGTCAAGGTCGCCGCGACTGCGATGAGGCTTTTCAGTCCGTTTCCGATCATGGCGGCCCCTTTGGCTGCAGGCTTCGCCTCGGCGTTCAAAGATTGGGGTCGACGCCAGCGGCGGCAAGGTCATTAGTACACGAATGGTAGCCCATCCGCTCCCCTTGGCAAGCCGGAAAATGCGGCAGGCATCCGGTCATCTGCCGCGGGGATGGGCGCCCTTGGCATGCTGTGCGCAATCATCGGAGCGTCCTGCTTCTGGGTCGAATCGAAGCGGGACGCCCAGATCGGAAGATTGTGTTCGTCGCTCCCGGCGATGGAAATCGTCAGGCCCAAGTGAAATCGCTTTTGAGACGGAACGAGCGACGGTCGAGCGCGACTTTTACGTCGATTTTTATGTCGAATTGTCTTGACAAAATCAGAAATATTTGCTATCCGTTGCCACAGACGGAATCTCTTTCCCGGTCGCCGATAGACGGGTGGAAGACGAGAAGCCGTGGCTGTTTGAAACGTTGGCCTACAACCCGCCGCGCGAGCCGGGGCGAGGAAGCGATTTTCTTAACTACATCGCCCGCAACCCATTGAAAAGGCTCGATTCGCAAAAATAAGCGCTAGTAAGCGCTAGCCACTTTTACTAGCGTTTACTAGCATTTAGGTGAGTTTTATGCGCGTTTATTGGCGTTTGCTTTCTCGAAGCTCGCGCGCTGGTTGTCGAAACCAGAGACCATGAGGTCTGCCTCACCGCCTCTCCCCATAGCAGCGCGAGCGGCCGGTTCGTCGCGACGTTGCCGAACGAACGCGCGCTTCTACCTCAGCCTGCCCAAGAGGGCGACGAACAGCGCCTTCTCGCGCTCGGCGAGCGGCGCGAGGGTTTCTCGCGTGATGGCGTGGGCCGTCGCGACATTCGCTTCGACGAAAGCCCGGCCGTCCTCCGACAGCACAAGCAGCCTGCGGCGCGCGTCCGCCTTGTCGGCCTTGGAGTGGACAAACCCCCGCTTCATCAGCCGGTCGACCACGCCCTTGATCGTTGCGACATCCATCGCGGTCATCCGCCCGAGCTGATTCTGCGACGTCGGGCCGATCTCATGAAGCTTGGCCAGCGCCGCCCACTGTGTCGGCGTGGTCTCGGCGCCCATGCGCGAAGCGAACAGCGCGGTGTGCCGCTGGCTCGCTTGCCGGAGGATGAAGCCCACCTGGCTGTCGAGCACGTAGTCGCCGGCGATGCGCTCCAATCCATTGGGCGGCGGGTTCGCGCGGTCCTCGTCGGGAGGACTCATGGATCGGACTCGCATGCGCGAGGGCGTTCAGCGCAGGCCGTCCTCGCCTTTGATGTCCTTGGCTTCGAGGCCGCCGACGCGAGGCAGTGGCCGCCCGCCTGTTGTGACGGCGACCGCGACAACGATTTCGTTGGCGCGTGGCGCATCGTTGATGCTGACCTGCATGCCGTCGAAGTGCGAGCGCACGAAGGCTGCGTCCTTGTGGCCGAGCGGAATGTCAAGTTCGGCGCCGGGGCCGCCCCGTTTCTTCGACGATGGAATCAGCGCCGCACCCTTGCCCAGAGCCTTGCGCACCGGCGCGCCCATCTTCGGATGCAAGAGCGCCGCGGCATGCTCCATCTCGCCATTCTCGCCGACCAGCGCCGCCTTGCCGTAGCTTTGAGCGTCCTGCCCCTTGATTCCCAGCGCCGCAATCGCGCGCTCGGAAAGCAGCTTGCCAAGCTGCTCGCCGGTTTCGATCAGGGGTGTGAGATCCTCGACATAGCGGCCCGCGAACGGATTGGCGATGACGGCGATCGCGGCTGCACGCCGCACGGGCGGCGAGACTGCCCGTCCCATCTCTGTCAGCGTCTCGTCGACGACCGTCACGATCTTGCGGATGTCGAGGCTCATCGCAGTCCATCCTCTCCCTTGATGTCGGAAGCCTTGAGTCCGCCGACGCGCGCGTGAACGCGCGGTCCGGTCGTCATGACGAGCGCGAGCAGAATTTCGTCGGCGCGCGGCGAGTCGGCGACGCCGATCTCGAAAGCGTCGAAATGGCTGCGCACGTACGAGGCGTTGATGTGCGTCACCGGAACGTCGAGCCGCGCGCCGGGGACGCCCACCTTCTTCGTCGAGGGCACGATGGCCTTGGCGTCGCCGAGTATCGCACGCATCGCGTAGCCTCCGGGAACGTGCCAGAGCGCCCCATGTTCGAGCTCGCCCGCGCTGCCGATGATCGCCCCCTTGCCGTAACCCTCGACCGCCTTTGGGTCACGGCAGAGAGCCGCGACGAGATCGCGCGCCATCGCGACGCCGAGCGGCTCAAGGTCCTTCATGAATGGCGCGATATCCTCGACATAGCGCCCGGCGAAAGGATTGCAAATCACTGCGAGCGCGGCGCCGCGTTTCAGCGGCTTCTTCGCAATTGGGCCGCCCTCGTGAAAGATCTCCTCGACGATGGTCACGCGCTTGCGCACGTCTATATCAGGCATCGAGCGTCTCCCTCAAAATCACTGTCGACTTGCGGCGCCTCGAGCGCCATGAGGCGTCCGTCGCGGCTCACGGCGCGCGTGACGCCTTGCAGATGGAGCGCAGCGGCGGCGATTGCCCCTCGGGCGATGAGCGGCCGAGCCGCCGCGAGGCCGCGGTCGAGGGCGAGTGCGATCGAATCCGGGTCGAGCGGCGCGACCCGGCGTGTCACCAGCCGGTCGCCGAGATCGCTGTCCGGCTGGAGGCTCCGGGCAGGACGCCGCTCGACGCGCGGATCGCCGGGAAGGTCGACGGCGTTCGCGACGACAGTAGCGGCCGCGTCAGCCTCCGCCGCGGAAGACGCAAGGATCGTAACCGCGTCCGCGACGCCAAGCGAGAAGCTGCGGCCGGGCGCGCCGGAAGTGGCGATCCCCCCAATTCCATCTGCCGCCGCAAGTCGCACGCGGGCAAACAGGGCCGGGCGGTCGGGCCGGCTGACGAGACCGACTGTTGTCGCCTCGCCCGGCGCAAGCCAAAGCGCGATGTCGCCGCCGTTGTTGACGGAGATCCGGGCGAGGCCCTCGCCCGTCGCGCCGCGGATGGCGGCGAGGATTTCGTCGGCGACGGCGCCCGCGACGGCGGCCATCGGCGTGATGAAGGCGTCCTGCGCGTGCGGCGCGACCGCCGCCTCCATCCGCCGCGCGACAAGGCCGCGGAAGGAACGCGGCGCAGCCGTCGCGGGCGCGCGCAACTCCGCGAGTTCCCCGCAGAGCTCGTCGAGCACCAAGCAAAACCGCGCCGCCGCGGCGCGATAGGCGGCCGCGACAGCCGCCGGCGCACCGGCCGCTTCGACGATCAGGTCGATCGGGCCGTCCTGCAGGTGCAGTCGCCGCCCGTCGGGCAGCATGCGGAGCTGGGCGCGCTCCGTCCCGTTCATGCTCAGGCTTTCAGCTGTTGCTGCGGCGGCTGGACCGGCCATGGGTTCCCGTCGATCTGACGCACATGCTTCGTGGCCCCATCGGTGAGCGTGCTCAACGGACGGACGTGGTCCATATGTCCGCCAAGCGCGGCGTAGTCGGAAAGCCGCATCGTAAACTCGATCGGCGCGACAAGGGCCGGGGTGGGAACGTAACCGAAGGAATTGGCCGGCAGTTGTGTCACGTCGACCATGAAAGTGATGCCGCCGCCTGGCCAAACATAGGCGGGCGCGCCGCCGCAGGTCACGCGGGTCAGCGCTTCCTTGACCGAACGCGTCAGACGAACCGGGTTCTCTGTGACGCCCGCGCGCAGCGAACCGCCGGCGCCGCCCATGAACATGACCGTCGACAACGCCGGTTCGCAGTTCTCCTGGATGCGCTCGACCGACAGGCGCAAGGCCTCCGGCAATTCGGCCTCGACTGGCCGCAGCGCCTCATCGAGCCGGTAGAAGCCGTAGTGCTCTCCCGTCGTCGAGACCATCAGCATGGTTAGGCCTGGCCGCGCTTCCTTCGGATTGAACGGTCCCAGGATCGACAGCGGATCGGAAATGTTGGCGCCGCCCCAGCCTGTTCCGGGCTCCGCGACCTGAAAGTATCGGCCGGGCGTCGACCGCCGCCCTTTCATCTTGACGCCGGTCGGCGGAATGTCGAGCATCTTGCCGGCCTGGTGTTCCGAGAGGACGCCCGTGATGTGATCGTCCACGACGACCACCTCATCGACGTGTCCGAGCCATTGCTTGGCGAACATGCCGATCGTCGCCGAGCCGCAGCCGACGCGCATCCGCTCCTCGCGGACGCCGTTGATGATAGGGGCGGCGCCGGCTTCGACCACGATCGTGACGCCGCCATCGACGGTCAATTCAACCGGCCGGCCGTTCGAGAGGCGCAGCAGTGCATCGCAGGTGACGCGCCCTTCCTTCTTCGAGCCGCCGGTCAGGTGATGCACGCCGCCGAGGGAGAGCATCTGCGAGCCGTATTCCCCCGTCGTCACGTGCCCGACGGCCTCGCCCTCTGCGCGAACGGTCGATTGCTCGGGACCGAGGTAGCGGTCGGTGTCGACTTTCACCTTGACGCCGCAATAGCTGAAGATGCCCTCGGTCACGACCGTGACCATATCGACGCCGTCAACCTGGGACGAGACGATGAAGGGCGCGGGCTTGTAGTCCGGATAGGTGGTTCCAGCGCCGATGGCCGTGACGAACACGGAATCCTCCGGCAGCACGGCGCCCGACCATTCCGCCGCGTTGCGTGAGAACGGCACGACTGTGCCGCCGCGCTCCATCGTTCGCTCGAGTAGGACATGCGGATCGACCCGAACGAGCTTGCCGTCCCGATTGGCGTAGCGGTCGCAGGCCCCCGCCATGCCAGGGCGGATGTAGCAGGTCACGGGACAGGCGTCGCAGCGCACCTTGTCGTCCGCTTCCGACTCGACCTGTCCGTGGCTCATGGCTCGCCTCGCCATTGGAAGCGCGCGGCGCTTTGCCCAGGCGCGCGCCAGATCATTAGCACACTAATGAAATATCGCGTCGCCGCTCGCTGTCAAGGGTTCTGTGCGCAGCCGGGCGGAGGCCTCCCGAAGCCCGGTCCAGACTGGCTTGTCCGGGGCGAAGCGGGCGCGCAGATAGGTCACGAGGTCAGCGATCTGCGCGTCATCGAGGTGATGGCGGAAGGCGGGCATGGCGCCGAGTTCGCCGAGCCGTTCCGGATGCGCGCCGTCAAGGATAACGCGCAGGACCGTGTCCGGCTTCTCGGCGTGGATCGCACTGTTGAGCGCGAGCGACGGCTTCACGCCGAACATGTCGAGGCCCTGTCCCGGCTCGTGGCAGACGGCGCAGGCGCCGTCGTGAATGCGGGCGCCGGCGAAAGTCGCGGGATTTGACGCCCGCGTTTTCGCCGCCTGTTCGAGGCGAGCCTTGAGGCCCGGGTCAGCGGCGGGCGGCGCTGGCGCGAGCGAGACGAGATAGCGCGCCATTGCACGGATGTCGGAATCGGGCAGTGGCTTCAGCCCGGCGACGACTGGCGCCATAGGCCCGCCTGCTGCGCCATGCTCTGCGGAAAAGCCGCTGCGGAGGTAGTCGAAATAGGCCTGCTCAGTCCAGGCGATCGGCGCGGGCGACGACCCGTTGAGCGGCGGCGCGAACCAGCCGTCGACCTCGCCGCCGGCCAAGTGATCGGCGCCCTTGAGTTCGGCGCCGAGCGAGTTGCGGGGCGAGTGGCAGGCGGAGCAATGGCCAAGGGCTTCGACGAGATAGGCGCCGCGATTCCATTGAGCGTCACGATCGAGCTTCGCCTGGAAGGGCTTCGCCTGAAGAAACATCGTGTTCCACGCCGCCATGAGCGGACGAAAGCCAAACGGGGCGCGAAGGTCCGCCGGACGGTTCGGCGCCGAGACCGGCGGCTGAGCCATGAAATAGGCATAGAGCGCCTGCAGGTCGGCCTCGCTCGTCCTGACGAAGGACGTATAGGGGAACGCCGGAAAGAGATGGCGCCCGTCGCGTCCGACCCCCTCGCGCATCGCCCGCTCGAAGGCCGGGTAGGACCATGTCCCGATACCCGTCGCTTCGTCGGGCGTGATGTTTGTCGCATAGACCGCGCCGAAGGGCGTAGCGATGGCGCGTCCGCCCGCCAGCTCCTCGCCGCCAGGCGCGGTATGGCAATGAACGCACCCTCCGAGACCGGCGAGCGCCCGGCCGCGTTCGATGGTCGCGGCGGACCAGGTCGCGGGATCGGGCCGGGCGATAGGCGCGATCGCGCCGCGGATCGGCAGGCTCGCTACGCCGAGCGACCCAAGCGCTCCGAACGCCGCCGCGAGCAGCGGACCGAGCCGCCGCCGCGGCTTGGCAGGAGCGGCCGCCGGAATCGCAAGAGACGGCGTCTCGCGCGGCGCCTCCTCGGCAAACCCGGCCTCGCGCAAGCCTTTGAGGATGCGGTCGGGCGTGAAGGGCGGCTCACGGAACCGCACGCCAGTCGCATCGAAGATGGCGTTGGCGATCGCCGCCGCGCTCGGCACCGAGGTGGATTCGCCGACGCCGAGCGGCTCATCCTCTGGCCTCGGGACCATCAGCACATCGATAGCCGGGAGCTCAGGAAACGTTAGGAGCGGATAGCTTCCCCAGTCGCGCGACGTCACAGCGATGTCGGAGAAGGTGACCTTCTCCTTGAGCACGCGGCTCGTTGACTGGATCACGTTGCCGTGAATCTGGTGACGTACGCCCTCGGGATTGATCATCAATCCGGAGTCCTGCCCGACTGTGACTCGGGTCAGCGAAACCTCGCCGGTGCTGGGATTGACAGCGACATCCGCGGCCCAAGCCGACCATGCCGAGGCGAGGCCGGGAAACTTCGAGTGGACGTAGACCGCGTAAGCGAAGCCGCGCCCCAAGAGATTTCCGCTCTCGCCGTCGCGTCGCATGCGTGGCCCGACATGCGGCTCCCATTTGGCTCTTGCGGCGACCTGCTCGACGAGATCTCTCCCGCGGGCGTCCTTGAGATAGCGCAGGCGGTAGGCGATAGGATCGACGCCGGCCTCCGCCGCCAGCTCATCAATGTAGGATTCGTGGGCGAAGGTGTTGGGCAGGGCCGACACGCCCCTGAGCCAGGCAGCACGCGCGATTGGCGCCATGTCGTGGACGACCACGCGATGATTGGCGAAATCGTAAGGGCCGATCGCCGTCCGGTCGCCCATCTCCGCAACCGCGGGCGTCGACGGAATCTTGCCGGTGAGGATCAGCGCGAGTGTGGGCGCGGGGTTGGACGGATAGCGGGTGGCGAAATCATAGGCCGCGACGCCGCCGCGAACGTCGATGCCGCCGTCAACGCTCATCAGCTGGCCCGCGCCCTTCGGCTCCCACTGATGCTCCTGATCGCGCGTCAGCTGCACCCTGACCGGCCGACCGACCGCGCGTGACAGAAGCGCGGCGTCGGCCGTCACGTCGTCCGCCCCATTTCGGCCGTAGCAGCCGGCTGCCTCCATCCGGATCAACTCGATGACGTCTTCCGGAAGGTCGAGAAGCAGCGCCAGGTCGCTCCGCATCCATAAGGGGTTCTGCGTGCCGGACCAGACGCGCGCCCGGTCGCTCGTGACGTCGGCGAGCGCGGCGGACGGGCCGATCGACCCGTGTAACTGATACGGCCAGACATAGGAGCGAGTGAGCCGCGTGGCCGCCGACTTGAGGGCGCTATCGACGTCGCCCTTGTCGAGCAGCTTGCGCCGCCGCGACGGGTTGCGCGTCAGCGCGGCGGCAACGTCGGCGAGGTCCGGCGGCTTCGCTCCTTCGCGCCAGTCGACGCTTAGTGCGCGCATCGCCGCCTCGGCCTGCTCCTCCCGTTCAGCGACGACGCCGACGAAATCGCCAACAACCACCGTGGTCACGACGCCCGGAAGACGAGCGACGGATGCTTCGTCGACGCGGATCAGCGAGCGCCCGACGTGAGCGCCCGAATCGAATCCGGCATAGGGTGGCCGGACGACGCGTCCGTGCAGCATGCCGGGCACGCGCATGTCGTGGACATAGACGAGGCCGCCCGTAGCCTTCGCCGGAAGATCCACACGCGGCGGCGACGTGCCGACTATGCGGTACGCGCCTGGCGCCTTGACCGGCGCATCGTCCGCAAGCGCCAGCCGTATCCGCTCTTCGCCGATCAGTTCGGCGTAGCTCAGGCGGCGATTGTCGTCCGCAAGAGGCCGGACGACGCCATCCTCGACGATCAGCGCCTCTGCCGCGATCCCGAAGATCGCCGCGGCGCGGCCGACGAGGAAGCGCCTCGCCTGCGCCGCCGCGCGGCGCAATGGGATTGCGCTGAGCTGGATCGTCTCGCTGGCGATCGTCGGTCCTTGGTCGGGAGCGAGGCCCGTGTCGCCGAGCACCATCGCGACGCGCGCGAAGGAGACATCCAGCTCTTCCGCCACGATCTGCGCCAAAGCGCTGCGGATGCCCGTGCCGAGGTCGACATGGCCGTTGAAGGCGGTGACTTCGCCCGAGGCCCGGACGAGGACGAAAGGTTCGAGATCGTCTGCCGGCGCAGCATCGAGCGGCGCGCCTGGCGCCGCAGGCCGGACCACCGCAAGCGTCCCAGAAGGTTCGAGATAGTCGGCGCGTCGTAGGCCCTGCGGCTGAAGCGACATCATGCCTGGGCGAGCGCCGCCGCGAGCCGCACGGCCGCGATGATCTCGACATGCGCGCCGCAGCGGCAAAGATTGAAACGCAGAGCTTCGCGAATGTCGGCGTCGGACGGATCAGGGTTGGCATCGAGCAGGGCGCGCGCAGACATGATCATGCCGTTGAGGCAATAGCCGCACTGCGTCGCTGCGCAGGCGACGAACGCTTGCTGGACCGGATCAAGCTTCTCGCCGTCGGCCAGGCCCTCGAGCGTCGTCACACGCCGCCCTTCGACATTCGCAAGCGTTAGCACGCAGCTTCTCGCGAGTTTGCCGTCGACAAGGATGCTGCAGGCGCCACATTCGCCGAGACCGCAGCCGTATTTCGGGCCGTTGAGGGAGCAGTCGTTGCGCAGAAACGAAAGTAGGGGCGTCGTCCGCGGCAGGCGCGCTTCGAGGGTCGTACCATTCACTAGCAAAAACAAGCGAGCTCGATACAACTCAGAACGCGGCCAAACATCCGCATGACGCGGGAAATCCCGCACGTCGTTGGGACTCCTATGGTGCAGGGCGCGGGAACGCTCTGTCAATAAAGGCAGTACGCGCGAGTTGAAGTAATGCCTTATATCTGATACATCACACTTCAGGAGGAAGCGTTGACCAGGAGCACACATCTGTTTTCGCCGTTGGCGCGATCGAAAAGCCAAAAATCTTCGACATCCGTTTCCGCGACGTCAGCCGATCAAGGCCCAGCGCAACGAATGCCCGCTGGCCAGGGCCTGTTGGCTTTCGAACCTGGCGTTCGAAGGTCAACCCGGACTTCGCTAGACAGCTTGAGCGCGTGGGTTCGATGCGCCAGCACGATATGAGCGTCACTCCCCTCAGGACATTAGGGTGACACTCGTGTTCAATCGAGCTTCCCTCAGCGAGCAAGTCGAAGCCGCGCTACGGCAAGAAATCACGCTTGGCCGCTTGCGTCCCGGCCAGAGAATTAGCGCGTCCGACTATCTGACCAACTGGAACGTGAGCATCACGCCGTTCCGTGACGCTGTGCGAACTCTGCAGAATCGAGGCTTCGTAACAGTGGAGCCGCGCAAGGGCGTCTATGTCGCGGAGATGACTCTGAAGACCTTGCAAGAAATCTTTGAGTTGCGGATCGCGCTTGAATGCATGGCGATCGAGCTTGCCACCTCGCGTGCGGATGCGCGGGAGGCGGACCGCGTCCGAGCAGCTTACGTCAAAGCCGGCGTCCGGGCTCGCAAGGGTGACAGTGCGTTGTTGGCGGAGACCGATGAGGCGGTCCACGATTTCGGCCGCAACTCGTGCGGCAACGCACGTCTGCAGCAGCTTCTGTCATCTCACATGGATCTGATCCAGTGGACGCAGAATACGGCCATCCGCAAATATCCTGAATCCCGTGAACTGGCGTTGCCAGAGCATATTGCAATCATGGACGCTGTCTGCGCGTGCGACGCCGCTCAAGCTTCGCGCGCCATGCGGGCGCACCTCGAGAACGCCTATTTGCGGATGGAGGATCGGTTCGAGGCGGCGCAGGAAGCGAGTTCCGGCGCGGACGCCCGATGAAAGTCAAATCTGTCAGTTCGCACATCCTTCGCGCGCCGCTCGGCGCACAGAAGTTTTATTCGTCGCAGGCCGCTTTTCCGGAACGGAACAGTTACCTGGTCCGGGTCGAAACGGACTCCGGTCTCGTCGGCTGGGGAGAAGGCGGCCAGTATGGTCCGCCGGAGCCGGTGGCCGCCTGCGTCGACGGTGTTTTTGCGCCTCAGCTCATTGGGCGAGACCCGACCGAGCCAGTGAGAATCTGGGAAGAGCATTACGCGTTCTCTCGCGATTTCGGGCAGAAGGGGACGTATATTGAGGCGATCTCCGCCATCGATATCGCTCTCTGGGACATTGCGGGCCAGGCCGCGGGCCTTCCCGTCTGGAAGATGCTCGGAGGACGCTTCCGCGACAGCGTTACCGCATATGCGACCGGCTGCTACTACCCGGACAATTTCCGCGACATGCCGGCGGTTCTGCGAGCCCTCGAGAAGGAGGCTTCAGGCTATGCCGACGCTGGCTTCCAGTTCCTCAAGATCAAGGTTGGCCTGCTTAGCCTCGCTGACGATATTGAACGCCTTCGCGTTATCCGAACGGCGGTTGGTCCGCGGATCGGACTGCTTGTCGACGCCAATCACGCCTATAACGCCGCTTCGGCCGTTCGCATGGGCAGGCTCATGGAGCCGCATCAGGTCGAGTTTTTCGAGGAGCCGGTCACGCCTGAGGATCGCGAGGGATACCGCAAAGTGCGGTATGAGAATCCCATCGCCGTGGCGGGGGGCGAGTGCGAATTCACACGTTACGGATTCCGGGATCTCATCGGCGGCGGCTGCGTCGACATTGCCCAGCCGGATCTTGCTTGCGCAGGTGGGTTTTCGGGCTGGCTCGACATCCTTGCGCTGGCGAAAAGCTATGGCGTTGCGACGATCCCTCATGTCTGGGGGTCTGGCATCGCGGTCGCGGCGGCGCTTCACGCGGTGGCGTCAATTCCACCTTTCCCGCACACCGCCAATCCACTGCCGTTGCTCAACGAGCCGGTCATTGAATTTGACCGCAAGCACAATCCGCTGCGAGACGAGCTCCTCGCCGAACCCTTCGCGCTGAAGGACGGACGCCTCATGGTTCCCGATCGTCCAGGGCTTGGCGTTACAGTGCGGGACGACACGCTCAGGGCCTACAAGCGATGACGGAAGGCATTTTCTTCGACGCGCTTCGCGCAAAAGAACGTGCTGATCACGGGCGCAGCAGCTGGTCTCGGTCGGCACACTGCTCGGGCCTTCGCCGCCGAACGCGCGGACATCGCCATTCTCGATTTCCAAGATGCCGCCGCAACGGCAAGAGAGATCACCGCACTCGGCCGTCGGTCCGAGTTTTTCCGCTCCGACGTGCGGGACGAGGACGAGAGCCGACGTCCTTGTGAGCAATGCGGGGTTCAACGGTAACCACAGCCTGATCAAGGACATGCCTCCGGCGCATTGGCGCGCGACGATCGAGATCAATCTCACAGGGACGATGCTGGTTACTCGAACGGTCCTGCCGTTTATGCTCGATCGCAGGGCTGGCGCGATTGTGACCACCGCATCGAATGCGGCCGTCGGGATCTCCATTATCGCGCCGACTACGTCTGTTCGAAATGGGCTATCCTGGGCTTCACCCAGACGCTCGCTCTCGAAGTCGCGTCCCACAACATTCGCGTCACCGCGGTCTGTCCTGGGCCGATCGAGGGCGATCGGATCGAGGATGTCATGGCGCCACGCCGAGGTAGAGGGGAAGTCGGTTGCCGAGGTGCGTCGGGAGCGGGAGGCGACGCCTTTGCGGTGCAGATGCGAGCGCAATGACAGGTCAGGTGATCAACGTCACCGGCGGCGGAACTTCATCGTAGGTCCGCCACTTCGATCCGCAAAGGAGGAAGAAAATGATGAACTGCACTTCAAATCTAATCGATGTCACGCTGACAGGCTGCAATTCATGTCTGAACGGACTTCGATCTAAAACGAGTTTCTCAAGTCGAGCGGCCACATGGCCGCACGGAATCAAGTTGAACGCCGCAACGTCAATCATGGCGTTGCGCAATGGGAGGAAGACCATGACCAACTCGAATCTGACTGCTCAAACGAAGCTCGCCCTCATCGCCGCCGCTTTCTTCACGGCGCGGCGGCTCTCGGCGTCGCGGGCGCATTGCCTGTGATCCGGACGCCATCGGCTTTCGCCGCCGACTCGGAGAATTTGGTTCCCAAGCAGCACTATCTCATCGCCTTCTCGAACGGCGACATGAACAATTCCTGGCGGGCCGCCTTCGTCAACTCGATGGAGCAGTGGGGCAAGAAGTTCAAATCGGTCGGCCCGGGCGTCGACTACGTATGGACGAACAGCGCCGGCAATTCCGCCAAGCAGCTTCAGGATTGCCAGACCCTGCTCGCGCAGAAGCCGAACATCCTCATTCTTTCCCCCAATCAGGCGCAGCCCTTGGATCCCGTGATCGATATGGCGACCAAGGCCAATGTTCCGCTCGTGGTCATCGACCGCGCGCTCATTCGGAAACCGCCGACCGGCACCTACGTCTTGAACATCACGCAGAACTAC
This sequence comes from uncultured Alphaproteobacteria bacterium, assembly GCA_963725195.1. Classification (GTDB taxonomy): domain Bacteria; phylum Pseudomonadota; class Alphaproteobacteria; order Rhizobiales; family Beijerinckiaceae; genus Roseiarcus. The sequence goes on from CAVRXX010000030.1 coordinate 68,438, forward strand.
GGCGTGAGCGGCATGACGATGGCGGCTTATGCGCTCGATCATCTGAAGCGCAAGCACGGCGACTACAAAGGCAACATCGTCGAGATCCAGGGCGAGCTTGGCTCGTCTCCGAACAACGACATGTATGTCGGCATCCGCGAAGTCATCAAGCACTACCCCGACGTCAAGATTCTCTCGACCGAGGAAGGCAAGTGGTCGAACGACGGCGGCCGGCGCGTGATGCAGGGATTTCTACAGCGCTTCACCGACGACCAGATGGATGTCATCTTCACCTACTCGGACGCCGAGGGTCTCGGCGCGATGCAGGCGATCAAGGCCGCGGGTCGGAATGAGCTGCTCGACGGCCGCATCGCGTCGAAGGACGGCGACGTCGCCTTCATCCAGGCTGTGGCCGACGGCAAGGCCATGATGTCGACGGAGTGCCCGCCCTATTACGGCGCCTTCGCGATCCCCGAGGCCATCCAATACCTCAATGGGACGCTGGATCAGAAAGGCATCCAGTATCTCAAGCTTCGCACCTGGCCCAATCCCAACGCGCCAACCATGCTCAGCGTTTCTGACGCCGACGTGAAGGCGATCCTCGCGAAGCAGATCAAATTCACGCTGGACGCGAAGCTGCCGCTCATTCCGCCGGAGACTGGCGACTACGAGCAGCTCTATTTCGACGCCTCGAAGGTCAAGGGCTACGACGATGTCGAGGCATATCTGAAAACCGGGGAGGTTCCGAAGGACCTCGTACGACCTCCAGAACACCAAAGCGTAGGCCAGTCCTGAGCCGTAACGTTTACCGTTTGGCGACCATCGTTGGTCGCCAAACGTCGGGCGTGAGTCGCCATCACGAGAAGCGCGCTTACAGCGCTTCGAAGAGCGGACTGGCCGACGGTCGCGGCGCTCTTTCGCACTTCCGCCTGATAGACCCGAGGAGACCGCTGCCGTGGCTCACCGCCTCGAACTCGAGAATGTCTCGAAGCACTACGGAAACACGCGCGCGCTCGAGGCGGTCAGTGTCGCAATTCCATCGGGAAAGATACGAGGATTGGTTGGCGAGAACGGCGCCGGAAAGTCAACGCTTTCGAAAATTATCGCCGGCGACATCAGGCCAACGTCAGGCACGATGAAACTGAACGGGATCGAGGTTCCGTACCTAACGCCGATGTCCGCGCGCCGCGCCGGAATCGCAATCGTTCATCAGTGGGGCGATCTGGTGCCTACGATGACAGTCGAGGAGAACATCTTCCTCGGCAGCGAAATCCATGGGCCATTTCGAACCCTGAACAAGAGCGAGATGCGCCGTAGGGCTCGGGAGGTGTTGAACGAGCTTGGCGTCGATGTCGATCCGCGCTTGCCGGTGAGCGAGCTCTCTCCTGCTCACAAGCAGATCGTGGCGATATCCAAAGCGCTCGTGCGCCAATGCGATCTTCTGATCGTTGATGAGGGCGGCGTCTCGCTCGACAAAAAAGAAACCGTGCTCCTGCATGCGGTCTTGCGCCAATTGCGGGGCCAGGGCGTCACGATCATTTACATATCACACCTTCTCGACGACGTCCTGGAGCTGAGCGACGAAATTACCGTCCTAAGGAACGGCGCGCTCGTCGAAACGCTCGACGCCACTTCGACGACTGCCCAGGACCTCGCCGTCGCGGTCGTCGGTCACGAGGTGCGCCGTCCGTCGCGAGCGGACGCGGCGAACGATTTCACGCAACGACGCACGCTGCTCGATGTCAAAGGCCTGTCATGGACACGCGACGCGGCGGAGTTCTCGCTCAAGGTCCGGGAAGGCGAGATCCTTGGCATTACCGGGCCTGAGGGCGCCGGCAAATCGGAGCTGTTGAGGACCATCTTCGGACTGATGGCGCCGACACGGGGAACGGTCTCGATCGATGGCAGGACGATCGACGCGCGAAGCCCAAGGGAAATGCTGAACCGCGGCGTCGCCTTCGTGCCGGAAGATCGCTTTGCCGAAGGTCTCCTTCTCGATCGCAACATCGAGGAGAACATCTCGCTTCCCAAAGTCAGCTTCGAGAAGCGGTTCTTTCTTCCGACGGCCGAGCTCAGGGCGGGCGCCGTCAAGAAGGCCGCTCAGATAAAGACGAAGATGGCGTCAATCAATTCGCTCGTCGCCGAACTCAGCGGCGGCAATCAGCAGAAGGTGGTTCTGTCGAGATGGCTCGAGGACAGCTATCGGCTGCTGTTGTTGGATGAGCCCTATAAGGGAATCGACATCGGGGCTAAAGACGACATCAACGAGGCCATTCGCGCGATGGCGAGCGCGGGCAGGGGTGTGGTCGTCATCAGCACCGAATTCGGCGAACTCATTGGCGTTGTCAGCACGCTTCTGGTGATCGTCAATCGCAAGATCGTGACCACGCTCACCGGAGCGTCCATCACTCCCCATGAGATCGTTCGCTATTACCAGTACGAAGTCGAAACGCCTGGTCCAAGCTTCGAAGGCAACGGCTCGCCGGCGGTGATGAGCTAGGCCCCGAAGCGAATCGAACCGGACAAGGAAGCATAGTCTTGCCCCACCGCCTCAGATCGATCCTCAGGGAGCTCGATGTCTTCGTCATCCTCGGCGCCCTTTTGCTCGTCGCCGCGATTTTTAAGGCGAGCACGTTTTACAATCTCTCGAACCTCTTCACGATCCTCGAATTGTCGGCGGTCTTGGGCATTGCGACGCTCGGAGAGGCGATGGTCCTGATCGTACGGGGCGTCGACGTCTCGGTCGGCGCCGTTATGGGGCTCGCAGGTACGCTCTCTGCATTCTTGATCCCGGACTTCGGACTGGGCGTTTCGATCGTCCTTCCTCTTGTCGTGTGCGGTCTGATCGGGCTCGGGAACGGCCTGCTGGTCGAAAAGGGCCGCGTCCCGCCGATCGTCGCCACCATTGGGATGATGTGGGTCGTCAGCGGCTTGGCCGGCGGCGTCAGCAACGGGCGCCTCATTCCGATCCTGGATGAATCGTTTCAGCAAATTGCCTTGGGCAGCGCGTTCGAGATTGTGCCCCTCTTCTTTGTCGGGCTTATCGTCATCGGCGCCGTCGCCTATTTCGTTCGATCAAACTTCGCCATCGGCCGGTACGTCTACGCGATTGGAGGCGATGAGGGCGCCGCCTATTATTCGGCAATTCCGGTCGCGAAGATCCGCATCGGCGTCTACGGGGTCGCTGGCGTTCTCTACGGCGTCGCAGGATTGCTGATGGCGTCCTACGTGCGCTCGGGCATGCCGACCGTCGGAAAAGGGTACGAGTTCAAAGCCATTACAGCAGCTGTCCTCGGCGGCATCGCTCTCACAGGCGGACGGGGAAACATTTTCAAAGCGATTGTCGGCGCGGTGATCCTCATCGTTCTTTACGGAGTGATCACGGCGTTCGCCGTGTCACCTTACATCCAGGGAATCATCCAAGGCGCCATTCTGGTTGGAGCGGTCTACTATGCAACTCGCAATGACTAAGGCCAAAGCGAGGCTGGAGCGCTACAACCAGCTTTTTCTACTGGTTGCGGTCCTCGTCATCGCGACCGTCATTTCGCATGGCGTCTTCATCAGACCCACGAATCTGATTCTGGTCATCGCCAGCGCCGCCGCCTTTGGCCTCGTGTCCTTCGGCCAGGCCTTGGTCGTCATCGGCGGAGGATTCGATCTGGCCGTCGGCTCCCTCGTCGCCATGTCGATTTCGGCGATCGTTTTTTTTCGCTCTGACTTTGGCATTGTTGGCGGCACGATTGGCGCTCTCGCCGCTGCGACGGTCGCCGGGCTCATAAGCGGGATCTTCGTGTCGCGAACGAAGATCCCCCCGTTCATCGTCACGCTGGGCATGCTGTCGGTCGCGGATTCCATGTCGTGGATCCTCGCGGCTGGTCAGCCGATCACCGTGTCCGAATACAACGATGCGATCTCGCCCTTGTTCGACTCGTTGCCGCTCGGCGAAAACGTATTTCCGATCATCATTCTCGTTCTCGGATTTGTCGCCACAAGCCTGCTTCTGCATAGGAGCAAATGGGGACGCTACATCTACGCAATCGGCGACAACGAAGCGGCCGCGCGAATCGCGGGCGTGCCGGTGATGAGGACGAAGCTGCTCTGCTACGGCTTGTCCGGCCTCTTATGCGCGGTCGGCGCAATCATCTACCTCTACCAGAACATCAGCGCGACGCCTGGCGAGGGCGCCGACTATCTCTTGCTGAGTTTCGCGGCGACAATTCTTGGCGGCGTCTACATGTACGGCGGCGAGGGAACCATTCCCGGAGTCCTTGTCGGCGTGATCTGCCTCTCCAGCATCACAAGCGCGCTGACGATCGCTGGCGTTCCCCCATCGATCTACCAGGGCGTTCTCGGCATCATCGTTCTTGCGGTGGTCCTGATCCAGGCAAGAATTCGAAGATAGAGGTGTCGAGCGGCGACCGACTGCCCGATGACATAGCTCAAACCGCCTCGAGAAGGGCGAAGTCGCAACCTTCGTCGGCTTGCAATGCTTGCTCGCTGTATAGCTTCGCATAACCGCGCAGGGGCGGCGGAGGCGAAAGGGACGTCGTCGCAGCCTTCCACTTTTCAGGCTCCGTAGCATCAACCATCATCTCCAGCCGGCGCTCCTCCACGCTAAGCCGGATACGGTCGCTGTTCCGCACGAAAGCCAAAGGGCTGCCGGAGGCCGGCGTCGGGGGTGATGTGGAGAACGATGGCGCCCCAACGTCGAACTCGCTCAGTCTCGCCGCTTCCCTCGCGTCCCGCCAGATTCGCACCTTCACTCCGCGGGCCGCAGCCTTTCGTGGCCCCTCCACGACGGCGTGGTCCGTGAGCACGGAAGCCGCGGAGATCAGTTGCGGATCATATCGGCCAATGCGTTGCGGGTCGGCGCACTCGGAATGCCGAAGAGTCCCCCGTAGGGTTGATCGAGATCGGCGATGACGCCGACCGCGACCGAGATCGAAAACGCGGTCAGAACAACGATGATGATCGTGATCGGATTGGGCCGCGCGGTTAACCCAAAGCTCGCAAACAGAATGATCAGCCAGATCGTCAGAACTCCGTAGAAGGGCGGAGAAATGGAGCTGTCGGATTCCTCGATGACATCCCAGCGGCTCTTGAGAAAGGAGGCGAATTCAGCTTCGCAATCGGCGAGTATGCGTTGCTGCATGGTGTCCTTGGGCAGAAGCTCTCGCAATTCGGTCCTGATGTTGTTGAGAAGTATCGTCAGCGAGACGCCCTCGCCCTTGATCGGCTCATGCGATACATCGGGATGAGGAATGCCCTTGGGCCGCGGCTCATCCGGCCAAGTGCTCGCGATTACGGCTGCCACATAGCCGCGGAACTCCTGCCGCATGTAATCCGTCTCTGAGCCATAGTCGCGGAAGCACTGATCCACCTGAACGAGATGGCTGGCAAAATTCCCAAAGTTACGATACGCTTGATTAAATCCGGTCGTCACAGCGCTCGTCAGAAGAGCAAGAACAATAGAAGTAAAGGTCACGAGGAGAGAGATCGTGATTTGCACGAGCGCCATGGTTTCTTGCGAACGATGTCGATCGGGCAGGCGATCCCTGACGTAAGATCCCAGCGCGGCGCTCGCGCATAGAATGAGAAACAGCGCTCCAGCGAACGCATAAACAATCATTTACTGGGCCCCCGGGCTAACCCAAGGGCGACAGCGCCATTGCCGATCTGTTCCATCACGGGTCCGTGGGAGCGGCTCTCGATAGCGGCAAGACGCTGGCGCGGGCGCAGTCGGCCGAAACCGTGTCCAAGATCGTCGCGGAGCCGGAGGTGGCGTCCGTCTTCTCGGCGGGTCCGGCGCCTCAGGGAGCGAAACCCTTTCGAGGGGCGCCAACGGTGGTCGATTGCGCTGCAGGGCATCTTGCTATTCGTCTGATCCTAGGAGACCAGTCAAGCGAGCCGTCGAGAGCGGACAGGGGAACGCCAAGCCGATGAAGAAAGCCCGGAGCCTTTTCGTTTGCGCGGACCCAGCGGCGCCCGGCCGGCCCGACCGGTCGTTCGCGCAAACACGCGACGACACTACACGAGACATCCACGCGTCGTCTGCCGATGATAGAACCATACGCCTGCTTCTCGACGTGCATCCGGCGTTCGAGGGTTTGCGAACGGTCGCCGGTCAACTTGCCGGTTTGCTCATTCTTGCAGCCGCGGGCGCAAGCGGGGGTCGTCTGGATGGACCGCTGCTCGACGCCGCGCGCCTCACGTATAAGGACACCCGAGAGCAAGTCCTTAATCTCGCCGTCGAGGATTCGATCCGGCATGTGGGTCATCACTTGCGGCAGGCGGCGGAGGGTATCGAGGCAACCCTTGCGAATGTCGAGCGCGAGAGCCGAGCGGGCTTGTCGTTCGACGGGACGCAGGCGCTTGCTCTCCTGAAGGGCGCGTACAGACATCTGGACAGGGTTTCAAAGCTGACGCCAGGATTCCGGCTGGTCGACACGAGCAACTCATGCTGCGGGTTCGGCGGCTGACATTGTCGAGTCCGGACGCCACAAAACGAACCGGCGCGACGCCGGCTAAACCTGCTGCGGATACTCGACGTGATGAAGCGGGAGGCCCGCATCCGGCCAATCGAGCGCCGCGAGCACGCCTTGGTGAGATAAGGTCACATAGGCTGTCCGCAAACCCGAGCCGCCGAAACAGAGATTGGTCACGAGCATATCCGGCGCGGCATGTCGTCTCACGATGATCCCATCGGGGTTCATTTCGAGGATCGCGCAAGCGTCGAGCGCGGCGAGGCAAATGTTGCCTGATGCGGCGACGGCGAGACTGTCGAACCGAACGGCGCCGCCGCCGGCGCCCACAAAGGTTGCGCCGTAAGTCGCTGGCCACGGTCTCTTGCGGACCTCGCCGGGCGCCACGATCTCCCACGACCAGAGCCTGCCCGGAATCGTCTCGGCCACGTAGAGTCGCTGTCCGTCGGGCGACAGGCCAATTCCGTTGGGCGTAATCATGCCGCCGATCACCTCGCGGATTTCGCTTCCGTCTGCGCGCGCCCAGTAGATGAAGCCGAGGTCGAGGTCGCGCTGACGCAGCTTGCCCAGGTCGGTGAACCAAAAGCCGCCTTGGCCGTCAAAGACGAGGTCGTTGGGACCCTTGAGCGGGTTCTCCCCGCAGCGTTCGTAAAGGCGCTCGACCTTGCCGGTGGCTAAATCGACGACGTCGATCCCGCCCCCGGTGTATGTCTTGCTCTGCCTGCCCGGGCGCAGCGTCGCGCCCTCGCGTATCCAGCCATATCCGCCGCTATTGCAGATGAAGATGCGGCCGTCCGGACCTATGGCGGCTCCATTCGGCGCGCCTGCGATCTCGGCCACGACTTCGAGTCGTCCGTCAGGATGCGCCCGCGTCAGAGTTCCCCGCTCGATCTCGACGACGAGCACGGAACCGTCCGCCATGGCGATTGGTCCCTCGGGAAAGCGCAATCCGCTCGCGAAAATGCGCATCAGCGCCCCTTTTGAAGATCTTACGGATATTAATTCGCGACGGCGGCATCGCGGCTCGCGATGACCTGGGCGAGGAGTCTCCGCCGTCGTTAGGTCCGGTCGGCCGCACCGGCGGCGTGTCACAGGGGCAGGGACCTAGAAAGTGCGACTATTTTTCAGATTATCGACGGCGCCGATGGGTGTCAATTGAAGGGCGCCGCGCTTGATCGGACAAAGCCGCCTGTCCTCTTGGCGGCAAACATGATTCTGCTGGGTCCTCCCGCTGATGAAAAACCGTGGATGCCTGCGCGAGATCTAGTCAAACAATCGGGCGACAACACGTTCGCTGCGACCCATTCCGGCTTTAGTTGACCTTTTTGCGGCTCTGCCGATCTGGGAAAGACAGCCGCGCCGCCGGCAGCGCGTTCTCTTCGGAATCGAACGCGGCGGGCGCTCGTGCGGCGCGACACGTCTCGATCGGACGAATCCCGCTCGGACTCGTTGACAATTTTTCTGCGATCACAGTAGAACTCATAACCTGAACACTTTTCGGAATTGGGAACCGACTTGTTCAGCGAGCGCTACGGCTCTGAAGAGCGCTGGGTCGACGAAAGGGAGGAAAAACAATGAAGATTGCAGCGGCGCTGTCCATGAGCGCGGTGCTGATCGGCTCAATGATCGGCTCCACGAATCTGTATGCGAAAGACTCTCCGTACGCCAAACTGGACATGGCCCCAGAGAAGGCGGGGCCTTACACCGACGCCATCGATATTCGCACTTTGTGCGGCACGAAGCCGGTGCGCGTCGCGCTCTCCGACGGGTTCTTCGCAAATTCGTGGCGCAAGACGGCGCTTGCGGAACTGAAGGACGAAGCGAGCAAGTGCTCGACTATCAAGGAAGTCATCCACACCGACGCGCAGGGCAGCGCCCAGAAGCAGATCGCGGACATCGAGGGTTTGGCGGCCCAGCATGTCGACATCATCCTTGTGTTCCCGGATTTCGGTCCGGCGCTGATCAAGGCCATGCGCGACGCGACCGCCGCCGGCTCGATCGTCGTGCCCTATGACACGGGCCTCCATTTCCCCGGCGAGCGGCTAAAGGACTATCTGGTCGCGGTCACCGAAGATCAGCGCACCAAGGCGGTCGACGAGGCCAATTGGGCGACGGAAGCGCTCGGCGGCAAGGGCAACTTCCTTGAGTTCGGTGGCGTCGCCGGCAATCCTGTGACGCTGGAAATGAAGAAGGGGATGGGGCAGCGTGTTCGACAAGTTTCCGAACGTGAAGGTGCTCGAAGGCGGGCCCGTCTACGTCAACTGGGATCCGGCCGAGACGCAACGAGTGACTGCAGGGCTCCTGGCGAAGTACCCTGAGATCGACGCGACGTTCCATGACTCCGGCGAAGGAACGGCGGCGGCGCTTCGGGCGTTCGTCGCCGCGGGACGGCCATTGACGCTTGCCGTGACGGAAGACGTCAATTCTCTCGGATGCCTCTGGCAGGAGAAGCACGCGACCAACCCGAATTTCAACCTCATCACCGTTTCCTCGGGAACCTGGATGGTGCGGAACGCGCTCCGCAAGGCGCTCGCGGCGGCTGAGGGTCTCAACAACACCGAACCCAGCATCATCTCGATGATCAAATACGAAGATACGACGTCCAAGGACCCCAAGCTTGCGCCTCATTGCGACAAGTCGCTGCCTCCGGACGCCAACATCTCGTCGCAGCTCTCGACTGCGCAGCTCAAGGCGCTGTTCAGCAAATAGGGCGGAAAGAGGCGCGTTCGTGAGGAACGCGCCGCTGATGTCATCCGATCGGCGGTGGCGGCATGGTCGAGGTTGAAGCCCAGGGACGGCGGCCCGTCCTGGGCGGTTGGCAACGGAACAGCGCCAGTCTTCCTCACTGGTCCAAGCTCGCGATCGCGACGGTCGTGCTCTTTGTTGTCGGCGGCGTGCTCGCTCCCAGCAGCGTCCACGCCGATGCTTTCCTATCCATGTTGCCGTTCATGGCGATCCTGGCGCTCGCCTCGATCGGTCAGCATGTCGTCATCCAGCAGCGTGGTTTCGATTTGTCGGTCGCCGGCGCCATCTCGCTGGCGGCCGTCATCGTCACTGTGTTGCCGTCGCCGCAGGCTTCTGCAGTGCAGACGGCTGGCTGCGTTCTGCTCGCGCTCATGATCGGAGTGGCCGCCGGCGTCGTCAATGGCGTCATTGTCGCGTTGCTGCGGGTTCCCCCGCTGGTCGCGACCATTGGCGTCAATGCGGTGCTGATCGCGTTCACGCTCGTCATTTCCGGCGGCTCTCCGCACACTGCGCCGCCGCTTCTCAGCGGCCTCACGCAGGGCAGGCCGCTTATCATTCCAAACACCGCGCTTATCGTCTTGGTCTTCGCTATCCTTGTCGGCCTGGCGATGGAGCGGACGAGCGTCGGGCGCCGATTCGTGGCCCTAGGGGTCAGCCCGCGCGCAGCTGCGGCGTCCGGCGTGCCGGTCAATCTCTACCGGATCATGACTTTTGCCTTCGCCGGCTTTTGCTTCGCGGCAAGCGGCGTGCTGATGGCGGGCTTTCTCCAGGTGCCGAGCGTGATGTCGGGCGACCACTATATGCTGCCGACGGTGGCCGCGGTCGTCGTCGGCGGCAGCGCGGTTCCGGATCGCCGCGCAAGCATCGCGGCGACTGTGATCGGCGCGATCCTTCTAACCTACCTGAGCCAGCTCGTGGTCTCGCTCGGCTTCCAGCAGTCGATGCAATATGTGGTGCAGGCGCTCATCGTCATTGCGAGCGTCTGGTTGCCGGACGCCGCCAAGTGGCTGCGCTTTTCGAGGACCTTAGCGCCGAGTCCGACGGCAGGCGCCTCGTCGGCCTACTCGGGCGCGCGCTCCGTCGCTGCGATGGCCGAGAGCGCCGACGACGCCGTCCCTGCTCTCGAGCTCAGAGGCATACGGAAAACCTTTGGTCCGGTCCTCGCGCTGCAGAACGTGTCGCTGTGCATCTATCCGGGCGAGGTCCACTCGATCGTCGGCGAGAACGGCGCCGGAAAGTCGACGCTGCTCGGCATCGCCGCCGGAACGCTTCGCGCGAATGCCGGCGAGGTCTATTGCGGCGGCGAACGCATTGCGAAGCCGAGCATTGAGATCATGCGCAAGCACGGCGTTGCGGTCGCCTACCAGCATCCGGCGCTGGCGCCTGACCTGACGGTTCTCGAGAACATCAAGCTGTTCCGCGCCCAATGCAGCCGCGTCGAGGCCGCGCAACTGATCGACAGCATCGCTCGCAAGCATCTGCAGACCGCAGTCAATCGGCGCGTCGCAGATCTCTCGCTCGCCCAGCGTCATGTCGTCGAGATCGCTCGCGCCCTGGTCATCTCGCCGCGCGTGATCTTTCTGGACGAGCCGACGGAGCCCCTCCAGAAGGAGGACGTCGAGAAGCTCTTTGATGTTGTCTCCGATTTGCGGAAGACCGGCGTCGCGGTCGTCTATGTCTCGCACCGGTTGCACGAGGTCATGAGCATCGCGGACCGCATCTCCGTCCTGCGCGATGGAGAGCTTGTCGACACGCGGCTGCGCAAGGATATCACGAACAGCCAGATCGTCACGCTCGTCGTGGGCAAGCCGCTGGAGCAGGTGTTCCCGGAAAAGGGGGAAGTGGTCGACGGGGCCCCTGTGCTCGAGAGCGAGGGCCTTAGCGGCCCGGGTTTCTCCAACGTCAGCCTCGTCGTTCGCGCTGGCGAGATCGTCGGCCTCACCGGGGTCGAGGGCCAGGGACAACGAGAGTTCGTCCGGGCGCTGGCGGGTTTGAACAGATCCGACGCCGGTAGGATTCTCGTTGGCGGTCGCCCCGTCCATGGCGGGCCTGGCTCCGCTCGTCGCGCGGGCATCGGTTTCATTCCCGATGATCGTCACGCGGAAGGCGTTTTCACGAGCTTGAGCGTACGAGAGAACATCGGCTTTACCGCCTTCTCGATGTTCTCGTCGCACGGAATCATCGATCTCACCCGTGAAGCGGCTGTCGCTAAGCGGGCGTCTGCCGACTTCGAAGTCAAGACGCCCTCAACTGAGACGCCAGTCGCCAACCTCTCCGGCGGCAACCAGCAAAAAGTGCTGTTCGCGCGCGAGGTGCTCGCCTCGCCAACGGCGCTGCTTGTCGACGAGCCGACCAAGGGCATCGACATCGGTACGCGCAGCGAGATCTATCGGCGCTTACGTCAGATCTCGAATTCCGGCGCGGCCGTGGTGGTGTCGTCCGCGGACGGGGTCGAGATCGAAGGGCTCTGCGACCGGGTTGTGATCTTCGCCCGCGGCGTGGCGGTGAAGGAACTGTCGGGCGCCGAAGTGCATGACGCCGCCATCACCGAAGCCAACATGACCGTAACGACGCTGCGGGAGCAGGCGCGACCGGGCGCGGGCTCCAACCATCGGCTCAACGACTTCCTCCGCGGCGACTACTTTCCTCCCCTCGTGCTCGGCGTGCTGACAATCGTGATCGCTGGAGTGATCAATGCGATCAACCCGTATTTCCTCACGTCGTTCAACATCAGCAACATCCTCGCCGCGACGTCGCTGCTCGCGTTCATCTCCGCCGCTCAGCTTTGCGCCGTCCTTGTCGGCGGTATGGACCTGTCGGTCGGCCCGCTCGCGGGTCTTGCGGTGGTGCTTGCCTCGTTCCTCATGCCTTCTGGCGCGTCGAGCATGGCGCTCTTTCTTGGCGCGGTCGCCATCGTCGCGGCGTGCACCGTCTACGGTCTTCTGCAGGCCGCGCTGATCATCCTCTTGCAAATTCCGTCCGTGGTGGTGACGCTCGCGTCTTTTATCGGGTTGCAGGGCGTGTCGCTCCTGCTGCGGCCTCAACCGGATGGAATGATCGACACCGTCGTCGGCGACACGATGTCGACGGCTCTTGGCGTCGTTCCTCTCGGAACAATCGTCACCGTCGCGGCGATCATCTTTTTCGAGTGGCTCCTTCGCCACAGCGTCATCGGCCGGCAGATGCGCGCGATCGGCTCGGCTGAGACGTCGGCGCGCAAGCTCGGCGTCAGCTATGCGCGCGTCGTGCTCGCCGCGTTTGGCGCCTCCGGGTTCCTCACCGGCGTCGCCGCGCTCCTGCTGGCTTCGCAGATCGGCATCGGTTCGCCTGTCACCGGCATTGACCTCACGCTTCTCAGCATAACGGCGGTCGTGCTCGGCGGGTCGAGCATCGCCGGCGGACGCGGGTCGTTCGTCGCGACCCTCATGGGCGCGGTGATGGTGCAGCTGATGATCGGCGCCTCAACCTTCCTGCAAGCGGGTCCAGCCTGGCAATACGGCCTCGTCGGGATCACCACGGTCATTGCGGCGAGCCTATTCAGCGTCGTTCGATCGAAGGCTGAGCAATGAGCGAGCATGAGAACGTTCTTACGACGTTAGCTGTCGAACGACCCCGTCGTGGCGGCGCCTTGGTCGCTCTGTCGTCATGGCCGTCACAGTTCTCTTTCCCCACTCGACCAACAGCTAACGCCACAAGAGCTATGAGAATGTTCGGCTGCGGTCGTATCGCTGCGACGACGGACAGGGACAGGAAACCAGCGAAAGACGGAGGCGCCTATGGCAAGCACCAAGGATCTTGAAACAGTTATCAAAGACCACAACAACAACGACAAGAAGCAAGTGTATCGCGGAAGGTTCCTAAACTTCGACTTCGCGATCAAGATCGATGACCAGGGTTACCTGGTCAAGATCGCCAAGGGATTGGTGGTGTCGGTGACCCCGCTCCAGAACACCACGGACAAGCCGCTTTTCACCTTTTCTGCGAGTTCGGAGAGCTGGGATATTTTCTCGCAGAAATATCCGCCGCCCGGCTATCAGGATGTGATGGCGATGGTCGAGTGCGGCCATGCGAAGCTGACCGGCGAGATCTTCCCGGTGCTCGTCAACCTCTTTTTCGTCAAGGGCGTGGTTAACGGAATCCGTATGCGGAGGGCTGCCTGATGAACGCGCAGATTGAACCGGTCACCGGCCACTATTTGAGGATCAACTTCCGCGGCAGGCCTTACCGGATCTACTACGAAGACTCGGGGCAGGGCATTCCGCTGATTTGCTTGCACACCGCGGGAAGCGACACGCGTCAGTATCGCGGCGTCCAGAACGACCCCGAGGTTCTTTCCAAGTTCCGGGTTGTCGCTTTCGACATGCCCTGGCACGGCAAGTCGTCGCCGCCTCCGGGATTCGAGAAGGAGTTCTACTCTCTCGACGCCGACCTCTACATGGACACGATCTGGGCGGTCGCCGACGCGCTCGGTCTCGAGAAGCCGGTGATCATGGGCTGTTCGATGGGGGGACGCGTCGTGCTTCATCTGGCGATGAAATACCCCAAAAAGATGCGCGCGGTGATCGGCTTGCAGTCCGGGCTCGGGGCGGTCCTATCGCTGTCGGGTATTGTCGACGAGTCCGAATATATGGATCGCTCGGACGTCAATAGCGGCGAAGCTGGAGCATCGCTCAACCGCAGCCTGATCGCCCCGCAGAGCCCGGAGGAGGACACCTGGGAGACGTTGTGGCACTACATGCAGTCGGGCGTTGGCGTCTTCAAAGGCGACCTCGACTATTATTTTGCCAAGGGCGATCTGCGCAACGGCCTCTTCAAGATGGAAGACCCGAAGGCCTGCCCCATGTATCTGCTGACCGGGGAGTATGACTGGTCGGCGTCACCGGCAATCACGCAGGAGATCTTGCGCGCGAATCCGGAGGCGAAGTTCCAGTACATGAAGGAGCTCGGTCACTTCCCCATGTCGGAGAACCCGAAGCGCTTTCTCGAGTATCTCCATCCGGTGCTCAGCGAGATCGTCGCCAACGAAAAGGCGACGGCCGCCGCGGCGTGAGGCAGGCGGTCGACGGCGGCTACCCTCAACCGTGACGCCAGGGCAAAGCGAGGGGCGGAGGCGGCCGCTTCGCCTTCGCCCTCATTTGCCAAGGCCAGCCGAGTCGCTTGCGCTCAAAACGGACTCGTGCAGGAGGGAGAGTTAATCAGGCAAGATTCCGTATTACGGGTTGTCCGCGAGGATCATGTCCGCGGCCTTCTCGCCGATCATGATGCTCGGGGCGTTGGTGTTGCCGGACGTAATCGATGGCATGATGGAAGCGTCAGCGACCCTGAGGCCAGCGACGCCATGGACGCGCAGACGCGGATCGACGACGGCCATGGGGTCGATCCCCATCTTGCATGTGCCGACGCCGTGATAGACGGACTGCGCGTTGACGCGAATGAACGCCTTAATGTCCTCGTCGGACTTGACCCCCGCGCCGGGCGAGCGTTCGCTGACCAGCACGTTGGAAATGGGCGGAGTCGCCATGACCCGGCGCGCGAGCTTGAGCCCTTCCAATAGACCGAGCAGGTCGACTTCCTGCGACAGGAAGCGGGCAAGTATTTTGGGAGGGTCCGCCGGAGAGGCGGAGCGAAGCGTGATGCGCCCGCGCGATTGCGGCCTCAACAGGTTGATCGAGACCATCGTGCCCGGATAGGTGGATATCGCCCACTTGCCGGCCTTGTCGTGATCGAAGCTGAAGGGACGTGTGTTGATTTGAATATCGGGATGGTCGACGCCCGGCATAACGCGCGCGAACAGGCTGGTCTGCGAACTGCCGCTGGTCAGGTTTCCGGCTCGGAAAGCGACATATTGTGCGCCCTCGACGTAGGCGCGCAGACCCCGCAGCTTGTGGTTGATCGAGACGCTCGGCTCGACGTTGCAGATGAGGCTGGTGAACAGGTGATCGTGCAGGTTTTCGCCGACGCCCGGCAAATCGGCTTTGACCTCGATCCCCTGCTGTTTCAGTTCATCCGCCGGACCGATCCCGGACAAGAGCAGAAGTTGTGGGGAATTGACCACGCCGCCGCTGATGACAACTTCGCGCGCCGCCTTCTCGGCGTGGACTTCGCCGTTCTTGCGATACCTGACGCCGACGGCCGTCTTGCCTTCGAGGAGCACCGCCTCGGTGAGAGCTTCAGTGACGATCGTCAAATTTTTCCAATTCCTGATCGGCTTTACAAACGCTTCGTAAGATGAATGCCTGGAGCCCTTGTTGATTGTGTACTGAAGGAAGCCGACGCCGTCCTGTTCCCCTGCATTGAAGTCGTCGCGCTTGGGAAAGCCGAGCGCCGTCGCGGACTCGATGAACTTCTTGGAGAAGGTGTTGCGCACGATCGGATCCGAGACCGACAGTTCGCCGTCGCCGCCATGCGCGGCGCTTGCGCCTCGCTGCTGATTTTCGCTGCGCTTGAAGAAGGGCAGAACATCGCTCCAGCTCCATCCGACATTGCCGCGCTGGGCCCAGCTGTCGAAATCGCGCGCGTGACCTCGGACATAGAGCATGCCGTTTATCGCGCTTGATCCCCCAAGCACCTTGCCGCGAGGCCAGTACATGGCGCGGTTCTGAAGCTCGGGCTCCGGCTCTGACGTATAGGCCCAATTGTAAGGGCCGGGCTGGAAAACTCGTGAGACGCCGGCCGGGATCTTGATCCAAGGGCTCGTCGGTTCAGGCCCCGCCTCGATCAACAGGACGCGGCGATTCGGATTCGTCGACAGACGGTTGGCGAGCACGCATCCAGCGGAACCCGCGCCGACGATGATGTAATCGTACATTCTTGGTTTCCTTGTCCGTTTCCGTCCTTTGTCTCTTCGTTATGCTGGCGACGATCGAAATTGACGCCCGCAGCTTGTTTCGGTCGCTTTCCAAGCCGCGCCCCCACTGCGGTTGCGCGTGGTTGGAGCGGAGGGATCATAAAACCGAACAATATTCGGAACAGAAATTGACAGCAAGCTGTACCTGACGATAAATCGACTGCGGGAGCTCGAAGCTCCTATCGCTCGCGGCGCGCTGACGACGCGAGCGCGCTTGGTGCGTTCGGCTGATGGGTTCCTTCGCGCAGGACGCGAGCGCAACCGGAGCTCGAGGCAGCCGTTTGGAGTGGAGTCATGCCGGTACGATTTGATGGCAGGGTCGCGATTGTCACCGGCGCCGGAAGCGGACTCGGGCGCTCGCATGCACTGATGCTTGCGTCACGCGGCGCAAAGGTGGTCGTCAATGATCTGGGCGGCGCCCTCGATGGCGCGGGACGGTCGTCCGAGGCGGCGGATCGTGTCGTCGCGGAGATAAAAGCGGGCGGCGGCGAGGCGCTGGCGAACTACGATAGCGTGTCGGATGAGGCTGGCGCCAAGCGTTTGATCGAAAATGCTGTGTCGCGCTTCGGCCGCATCGACGTCCTGGTCAACAATGCCGGGATCCTGCGAGACAAGACCTTTGCAAAAATGGCGTCGGAGGACTTCCGGGCGGTCGTGGACGTCCACCTGATGGGGTCGGTCTATTGCACTGCCGCTGCATGGCCGCATATGCGAGAGGCGGGTTATGGCCGGATCGTGATGACCTCTTCCGGCGCCGGGCTCTATGGAAACTTTGGTCAATCGAACTACGGCGCGGCAAAGATGGCGCTGGTCGGGCTGGTGAATGTCATCAAGCTCGAGGGGCGCAAGAACGGGATTCTCATCAACACCGTCGCTCCCATTGCGGCTACGAGAATGACCGAAGCGCTGATGCCGAAGCACGCGCTGCCGTATCTCAAATCCGAATATGTTTCGGCCGCGGTGCTCTATCTGTGCAGCGAGGAGTGCCAGTCGTCGGGAGACGTGATCAGCGTGGGCGCGGGCTATCTTGCGAAGACGAGCATGATGGAGGCTGAGGGCGTTTATCTGGCTCAGGATCAAGCAGCCGATCCCGATTCCGTCGCGGCCGCGTATGACAAGATCACCGATATGTCGAGCGCCCGACCGTTCGCTTCGGCCGCGGAATACGTCGACCACGTTCTCGCGCGATTCTGACGGCAGGCCAAGGAGGCGCGCGTGCACGACCGAGTTGAGCGGCATTTCGCTGGTGAGGCTGCGGACGGAATCGCCTGGGCGACGCTGAACCGGCCCAAGCAGATGAATGCCTTTTCGGACCAGATGCGGGATGATCTCATCGCGTTTCTCTCCAATGTCGAGCACGATCCGTCGGTCAGATGCGTCGTTCTTCGTGGAGCGGGCAACCACTTCATGGCCGGCGGCGACATCAAGAGCTTCACCGAGCACATGGCGATGGACGCCGATGCGCGTCGGGCGCATTTCGAGTCCACCTGCCACGCGATGCATCCGATCATCTACCTGCTTCGGCGAATGCCGAAGCCTGTGCTGGTGAGCGTGAACGGGGCTTGCGCCGGCCTCGGGTTCAGCCTCGTCCTTGCGTGCGACCTCGCGATCGCCGCTGACAATGCGTTCTTCACCACGGCTTATACGAAGATCGGCACAAGCCCCGATGGGGGCTCGACCTATTTCCTGCCTCGCACACTCGGAATGAAGCGCGCTATGGAGCTTGCGCTCCTGAGCGACCGGATCGAGGCGGTTGATGCTGAGCGCTTGGGCGTCGTCAATCGCGTTGTGCCGGCGGCGGAACTCGTTCAGGAGACCGCCAAGCTCGCGGAGCGGCTCGCGAAGGGCGCGACGAAGGCGATCGCGCGAACCAAACTGCTCCTCAACCAGTCGCTCGAACTCAAGCCTCGAGTCCCAGCTTCAAGCGGAAGGGATTGGCTTCGGGGCCTGCGCGGCGACCTCCGACATGGTCGAGGGCGTCAACGCGTTTCTGGAGAAAAGGGCGCCCGATTTCGCAAATCGATGATCGCGCCCCTGGGGCAAGGGCGGCCCCAAAAGTGAACATCATCTATTGGACCCTAAGCATCTCGGAGCGGAAGAGCCATGGCAGGCGCGGAAGCGGCGGCGTCAGACGCCCCCGGCATAGTCTTTGAATCCTACTTGAAGGCCGGAGAGATCCGGCTCCAGACCTGTGTCGCCTGCGGCCGACAAATTTTCTTCCCGCGCACGATCTGTCCCCATTGCGGCGACAGTCGTCTCGAATGGCGGAAGATTTCCGGCGAGGCGACGGTGTACTCGACGACGATCGTGCGGCAGAAGCCGGAGCGCGGCGGAGACTACAACGTCGCGATCGTCGAATTCTCAGAGGGCGCGCGCATGCTCAGCCGAATAGAGGGCGTGCCGCCGGCTGGGGTCAAGATCGGCATGCCGGTCCAGGCGTCGATCGCCGGAGGCGACGGCGCCCCCTACATAGTCTTTACCGCGAGAGGCGCCGTCTGATGCCCGGCAAATCCTCACTTCGTGGCGCCGCGGCGCTCG
Organism: uncultured Alphaproteobacteria bacterium; assembly: GCA_963725195.1. GTDB lineage: Bacteria > Pseudomonadota > Alphaproteobacteria > Rhizobiales > Beijerinckiaceae > Roseiarcus. Next base: position 87,029 of record CAVRXX010000030.1, read on the forward strand.
TCGGCGTGGGTCTCGCGGGGATCGGCGCCGCGCCCGGATATAGCCATCTTGACTTGCTCGGGCTCGCGGTGCGCGACGCGCTCGCCGACGCGGGACTCAAACTGTCGGACGTAGACGGCCTCTTCACTGCGAACATGACCAACATCCTGCCGACGCTCGTCGTCGGCGAATATCTTGGCGTGAAGCCGCTGGTGGCGGTCGGCACAAATACCGGCGGCAATTCTTTCGTCGACCATCTTTTATGGGCTGCGTTGGCGCTCCAGCAGGGCTTATGCAACGTTGCGCTCATCTGTTACGGAAGCAACCAGCGCACCGGTCGCGGATCAGGTCCGGACATGCCTCCTTACGAGGCGCCCTACAATCCGCGCGAACCGATCTCGTCCTACGCGCTCGCGGCGGCCCGTTACATGTTCCAGTACGGCGCCACTCGGGAGCAGCTCGCGGCGGTTACGGTCGCGTCGCGCAAATGGGCGGCGTTAAATCCGGCTGCGTTCGTCCGCGATCCTTTGAGCGTCGAGGATGTCCTCAAGAGCCGAATGATCTGCGATCCCATTAGCCTGCTCGATTGTTGCCTGGTTACGGACGGGGCAGGGGCCGTCGTAGTCACGAGGGCGGAACGCGCGAAGGATCTGCGGTCCAAGCCGGTCTATATGCTCGGATGCGCGTCCGCCCAGACACATCGTCAGATCAGCCAGATGCCCGATCTGACGGTGACCGCGGCCGCGCAATCGGGACCACGGGCTTTTGCGATGGCTGGGCTCGAGCCGAAGGACGTCGACGTTCTTCAGCTCTATGACGCCTTCACGATCAATGTGCTTCTGTTCCTCGAGGACCTCGGCTTCTGCAAGAAAGGTGAAGGGGGTCCGCTCGTCGCAAGCGGCGCAATCGAGCCTGGGGGCCGGCTCCCGGTCAATACAAACGGCGGCGGGCTCTCCTGCGTCCATCCGGGCATGTACGGCATCTTCACCCTGATCGAAGCGGTGACGCAGCTCCGCGGCGATGGAGGAGAACGGCAGGTGGCCGGAGCCGAAGTGGCTCTCGCGCATGGCAACGGTGGACTGCTCTCCGCTCAGACAACGGCCATTCTCGGCGTCGAGTCCACACTCTGACGCATCGTTGAAGAATCGTTGCTAGCGGCGTAACCGAGCCGTCAGCAATTCCGTCCATGCCCAAGATGCTTCAAGCGCCGGCGAGCGCCGACGCCGTTCGCCTGTTCAATCCGAATCCGAATATTTGTCGAATTTCATTGACGCCCGACCTCTCGCGCTCTAATTTTCAGGCGCTGCAGCAGGCGCCGCCGGCGGTCCGCGCGCGCTTACGGCGTCGCGATCTTCGGGAAGGTCGTTCTGGCGTCAAAGCGACGGGTGTTTATCGTCGAGCTGGGGCGGAGCGGCGAGACTCGTCGCCGACGGGAGGAATGTGTTGGAGGACGACTTTCGGAGCCGCGCGCAACTCCGCCGCAAAGGGCGGTTCTTCGAAGACTTCGCAATCGGCCAACGGTTTACGCATCACTGGGGCCGAACCCTGAACGCTGGCGATAACAGCCTGTTCACGACGCTGACCCTGAACTTCAACCCGCTCTATTTCAACGCCGAATATGCGCGCGCACACGGCCATCCGCAGGAATTGGTCTGTCCGATGCTCGTGTTCGCCACTGTCTTCGGTCTGTCGGTCGAGGATCTGTCGGAATCGGGCGGCGCGTTTCTCGGCGTCGAGGACCTCACGTTCGCCAAGCCCGTCTACCCGGGCGACACGCTCTCTGCAGTCTCGCAGGTGTTGGACGCACGCCTCTCGTCGTCCCGGCCGGATCTGGGCGTGGTCAGCTGGAAGACCGAAGGCTTCAATCAGAAGGACGAGCGGGTGATCGACTTCGTTCGCTCAAATCTCATCGTCAGACGGCCATCCGGGGAGTCGAAAAGCAAATGACGTTCATGACTGAAGAACGGCGGATGATCCAGCAAACCGCCCGAGAGTTCGCGCTTAACGAAATTCTCCCGGTCGCCAATAAGCTCGACCCGGTGCAGGGCGACATCCCGATGTCGCTTCGTGACAAGATCGCGGAGATGGGCTTCTTCGGCATTCTCTTCCCCACCGAATATGGCGGAATGGGGCTCGGAGCGACCGAGCATTCGCTTGTGACGGAGGAGTTTGCGCGCGCCTGGATGTCGGTCGGGTCGATCATCGCGCAAGGCAATGCGATGGCCGTTTCGATGGGTCTGAGCGAGGCGCAGAAGCGCAAGTATTTTCCGAAAATGGTCCGGGGAGAAATGATCGGCTGCGGCTCGCTGTCCGAGCCGGGCGTCGGATCCGATGTGGCGAGCGTCAAGTGCCGGGCCGTTCGCGACGGCGACGAATGGGTCATTACCGGCAACAAATATTGGTGCACCTTCGCTGACGGCTCGGACTTCATCATCCTGCTGGCGCGCACGTCCGAACCGGCCGATCCAAACAAGCGTCACCAGGGCATGACGACTTTCTTCATCGAGAAGCCGCGCGGGCAGCTTCCCAATCGCTGCAGCGGCAATCCGATTCCAAAGATCGGGTACTTTGGCTGGAAAACGTGGGAACTGGCTTTCGACGGAACGCGGGTCCCTCACGAAAATATCATCGGCGAGGTTGGCAAGGGCTTCTACTTGATGCTTCACGGGCTCGAGCGGGCCCGCGCTCACACGGCCGCCCGAGCGATCGGTGTCGCGCGAGGCGCGCTCGACGACGCGATTGCCTACGCGCAAGAGCGGGTGCAGTTCGGGCATCCGATCGCGGAGTTTCAGGCTATCCGCTTCAAGATCGCGCATATGGCCGCCGAGGTTGAGGCTGCGCGCCAGCTTCTCTATTCAGTTTGCGAGAAGATCGATGGCGACGAGCGTTGCGACCTGGAATCGTCGATGGCCAAATATGTCGCCTCGGAGATGGCCGAGCGGGTCACGAGCGAAGCCCTGCAGATTCATGGCGGCGCGGGCTACACGAAGCTGCACGCGGCCGAGCGCTACTGGCGCGACGCGCGGCTGACCAAGATCTTCGAGGGAACGTCCGAGATCCAGCTTCGCATCATCTCGGATCATCTCCTGGGCAAGCCGAAATGACCAATCCCTCGGACCTGACAGGCAAGGACAACTACTTCGAGGATTTTGTCGTAGGCGCCGTCACGCGTCATGCGCGCGGCAAAACCATCGAGGCCGCCGAGCATGTGATGGTCACGAACCTGGTCATGAATTCAGCTCAGGGGCATTTCAACGAGGAGGCGGCGAAGGCGACGCCTTTCGGACGGCGCATGACGTTTGGCGGTTACACCGCAGCGCTGGTGATCGGCCTTTCTTCGCAGGACACGTCCGAAAACGCACTTGCCGAGCTGAGCCTGCACAAAATCCGTTTTGGCGCGCCGGTTTTCGCTGGCGACACGATCATCGCCTTCACTGAGGTCCTCAGTGTGTCGGACGCGGACGATCCGGCGGCCGGAATCGTCCATTTCAAGCACTGGGGCGTCAACCAGAACGACAAGATCGTGTTCGAAGGCGAGCGCAAGGTTCTCGTCAAGCGGCGTGGAGTTAGGCCATGACCGAAGAGCCGCATGGCGCGCTGGAAGGCGTGCGGGTCATTGACCTGACCCAGATGCTTGCCGGCCCGTTCTGCACGATGATGCTCGCAGACCAGGGGGCCGAGGTCATCAAGGTGGAGCCCTTCACAGGCGACTATGTGCGGTTCAACGCGCCCTTCCACCCCGACGATACAGAGCATGCCTACAGCGGCTATTTCGCCAGCGTCAATCGCAACAAAAAGAGCATTGCCGTAGACCTGAAGACCGAGGAAGGGCGCAACATCGTCATCAAGCTCTGCCGCAACGCGGACGCCGTCGTCGAGAACTATCGGGTCGGCGTCATGGACCGACTGGGCCTTTCCTTTGACGTCCTGCGAGCCGAGAATCCGCGGCTTGTCTACGCCTGCATTCGCGGCTTCGGCGATCCATCGACCGGACGCAGTCCCTATGCTGACTGGCAGGCCTACGATGTCGTTGCTCAGGCGATTGGCGGCGTCATCGGCATCAACGGCCCGGACCCCCGCACGCCGATGAAAGTTGGTCCGGGCGTTGGCGACATCGTGCCGGGAGCGATGGCGGCCTATGGGCTGGTTTGCGCCCTCCTGCGCGCCCAGCGGACGGGGAGGGGTCAGTTGGTCGACGTCGCCATGACCGACGTTATCCTCTCGCTGTGCGAGCGCATTGTATACCAGCGCGCGGTCAATGGCGTGGTCGCGCGCCCCGAGGGGAACCGGCATCCGATGTTCGCGATCTTCGGCCTGCTTCCGGCGGCTGACGGCTGGATCACGGTGGCTGCTCACACCGACGAATTCTGGCGCATCTTCTGCACGTTGCTCCAGCGCGGCGACCTCATCGACGATCCACGGTCGGCGACGCGCGAGGCGCGTGTGGCGAACCAGGAGTTCGTCTATTGCGAGGCGGGACGGATGACCTCGCGCTTCACCAAGAAGGAACTCAGCGCGCTCCTCGGCGGGAAGCTGCCGTTCGGCCCGGCCAACGACATTGAGGACATTCTCGCGGATGAGCACTTCGCCATCCGGGAGATGATCGTCGACGTCGAGCAGCCCGGAGTTGGACGTCCGCTGCAAATCGCCGGAGTGCCCATCAAGATGACGGAGACCAACGGCCGGATCTGGAGCCGAGCGCCGAAGCTCGGCGAGCACGCGCCTGAGGTGTTGGGTCGCCTTGGGTACAGCGACTCGGACATCGCGAGCCTTCGCGAGCGGCGCATAGCAGGTTAGGGGACGAACATGACTTACCAGCGCCCAAGGCGCCTGAGACGCGTCCAGCTCGCAACTCCGGCCTCGAGCGAGAAGATGAGCGCCAAGGCCGCGGCGAGCGCTGCCGACCACGTGTTTCTCGACCTTGAGGACGCGGTCGCTCCATCGGCGAAGGTCGGGGCGCGTGCGATGGCGGTGAAATCGCTTCGCGATCTCGATTGGGGCAAGAAGACGCGCTGCGTGCGCATCAACGATCTCGGCACCAAATACGCCTACGAGGACATCATCACAATTGTCGAAGGCGCGCGCGAGCATCTGGACACGATCATGGTTCCGAAGGTCACTTCGGCCTCGGACGTGCACTTTGTCGCGACGCTCCTCAATCAGATCGAGATGAACATCGGGCTCTTGAAGCCGATCGGCATCGAGGTGTTGATCGAGGAGGTTCAGGGCCTGCAGAACATCGACGAGATCTGCAAGGCGCATCCGCGACTCGAGTGCGCCATTTTCGGCATGGGAGACTATTCGGCGAGCCAGGCGATGGCGGTGCGTTCCGGCGGCGACAACGACTATCCGGGCGACATCTGGTACTATCCGAGGTTCCGTCTCGCCCTCGCTGCGCGCGCGTCGGGGATCGATCCCGTCGACGGCCCGTACGGCAATTACAAGAACCCGGATCAGTACCGGAAGGAGGCCGAGCTCGGCATGATCGTCGGCTGCGTTGGCAAGTGGGCAATTCATCCCTCTCAGATCGACATCGCGCTCGACGTGTTCACGCCGAAACGCGACGCGGTCGAGGCCGCTCGACGCTTGTCGAGCGAATACGCCAAGGCCGAAGCGGCAGGCCTGGGCGCGGTGAGCATTGACGGCGTCATGGTGGACGCTGCGACCGTCCGAATGCTGAAGAACACGTTGGATAAGGCCGATCTGATCGGCATGTAGCGGCCGGTGAGACAGCGGGGAGGCGCAGATGACCGGACTGACCGAGGCGATCGGCAAATTCGTCGGAAATCCCGGTTTCGAATCGGTTCCGGACGACGTGCTCCCAATCATAAAGGCCGGCTTCATCGACGCCGCAGGCGTGCTGATCTGCGGTCAGCGCGAAATGCCAGTTCCGATCGTCAAGCAGTATGTCGAACAAAGCGGACAAACCGCGGCGCCGGAGGCGAGCCTTTTCTTCGGCGCGCAGCGCATCTCCGCCGAGGCGGCCGCGCTCGTCAATGCGACGGCGTGCCACGTGCTCGACTATGACGATGTCGGCCTGCGCGCGCATCCGAGCACCGTGCTTGCGCCGGCGATTCTCGCGGAGGCGGAGCGGCGCGGCGCCTCGGGAGCTGCCGCGATCCAAGCCTATCTCGTTGGGTATGAGGTATGGGCCGAGCTCAACGCCAGGGAGCCAGACGCCGTCCACCTTAAGGGCTGGCATCCGACTTCGGCAGTCGGCGTCGTCGCAGCGGCCGCTGCAGTCGCGAATCTCATTGGCCTTGACGCCGAAAAAGCGCGGAACGCGGTCGGGCTTGCGGCCGGCATGTCCGGCGGGATCGTCGCCAGTTTCGGAAGCATGATGAAATCATTTCAGGTCGCTCGCGCGGCTGCCGCGGGAGTGCTTGCGGCCCGGCTCGCCGAAGCGGGGATGGATGCAGCCTTCGACGCGCTCGAGCGCTCGACCGGTCTCCTCAGCGCAATGTCTCCGAACAGCGCCGCTGACCTATCACCGCCGGGTCCCGGCTTTGGTAAGGATTTGGCGATCAGGACTGTCGGTCTGTCCTTCAAGAAATATCCGGTCTGTTACTGCGCCCACCGCATTATCGACGGGGCGATCGACATGGCTAACGCGCACGATCTGCAACCCGCCGACGTGCGTTCGGTTAACGCGCGCATCGGCGACACGCAGATCTCGATCCTGCGCCACCATGCCCCGAAAACATCGCTCGAAGCGAAGTTCAGCATCGAGTTCGCGGTGGCGGCCTCCATCGCTTCACGAGCGGTCGGATTGCGGGAGCTCGATGACGGCTATGTGCAGCGCTCCGACGTGCAGGCGCTGATAAGCAAGGTCGCCATCAGGGCGGACGACAGCGTGTGTCCCGTGGAGCCGGCCTTCAGCCTCAACGATCGGCTTGCGATCGTCACCGAAGACGGACGCGTGCTGGATAGCGGGGACATTCGCTTCGCACGCGGTCACGCGCGCCTCCCGCTCGGAGAGGGAGAGCTCAAGCGAAAGTTCCTCGATTGCTGCCGCGGCTCGAATGTGGACGCCGAACGGCTTTACGGCGCGCTTGCCGATCTCGAGGACGTCACCGACGTGCGCGCGCTCACCGCACACTGAGACGGCGCAGTTTTCGTCCGCGGAGAGGGATACGCGCCAGATGGACTTTTCCCGCGACCCGCACGAGGAGGCGTTCCGGCCACGAGGTTCGCAGCTTCATCGCAGAGTCGCTCCCGCCCGAACTCGCCGCGCGCACCCGGCTCGACTTTCGTCCGCGGCGGGAGGATATGCAGGCGTGGAACGCGATCCTCTATCGAAAGGGCTGGTCGGCCCCCTCCTGGCCAAAGGAATACGGGGGCACGGGCTGGTCGCCGGTCGAGCGGCACATCTTTGCCGACGAATGCGCGGCCGCCGATGCGCCGCCCTTAAGCGTGTTCGGTCTCCAACTCGCTGGCCCCACCATCTACACCTACGGCTCCGACGCCCAGAAGCGCCGGCATTTGCCGGGGATTCTCAGCGGAGAGGTCTTCTGGTGTCAGGGTTTCTCGGAGCCTGACGCAGGGTCCGACCTCGCCTCCCTGCGCACTCGGGCCTTGCGGGACGGAGACGACTGGATCGTCACAGGCCGGAAGATCTGGACCACGCATGCGCATTTCGCGGACATGATGTTCTGCCTTGCGCGGACCGATCCTGACGTCAAGCCGCAGCGCGGACTTTCCTTTTTCCTCCTCGACATGAAGGCGCCCGGCGTTTCGCTTCGGCCGATCATTACGCTCGATCGCGGGCACGAAGTGAACGAGGTGACGCTCGACGGCGTTCGCGTCCCGGGCGACGATCTCGTCGGCGAGGCCAATCGCGGATGGGACTACGCCAAGTTCCTGCTTACCCATGAAAGAACGTTCAGCGCCCATGTTCCCAAGTCGCGCCGCGCCCTCACACGGCTGAAAGCCATCACCGCGCGTGAGCGAAAGGACGGCCGGCCGCTCGCCGCCGATCCATCGTTGCGACGACGGGTCGCCGAAGCGGAGATCGAACTCGACGCGCTCGAGTTCGCGGTCTATCGCGCGCTCGACGACAAGTCCGGAACGTCCGCCGTCAGCGCGATCCTGAAGTTGCGCGGCTCAGAGCTTGAACAGAAGCTCACGAGCCTCATCATCGAGGCGCTCGGAACGCGGGCCCTGCGCCACTGGCAGGACCCGTCCGCAGAGGATGCCCTTTCCAACGTGATCTTCGACCCCGACGACGAGCCGGGAGCCATGGGCGCGCATCTCTTCCTGCGCGCCGCCACGATCTACTCCGGCTCCAACGAGATCCAGCGCAACATCATCGCCAAGCAACTTCTCGATCCCAACACGGCCATGAGGAGACCGGCTTGAGACGGACGCGCGAGCTGTCAACGGACTATCGACCAGCCAGCGCTCCCAGCGCCTCGACGCCCATCGCGGCGCCGCGCGACCTGTAAGGGAGGGCAGGTCATGGACTTCGCGGACACGGGCGAGCAGGCGTTGTTGCGCGAGAGCGTTCGGCGTTTTGCCGCCCAGCGGCATCCTTTCCAAGGGGGCCGCAAAGCGACGGGGCGGGAAGGATATTGGCGAGAAGTCGCGGCCAACGGCTGGACGGCGGTCGGACTGGCTGAGGAAGCGGGCGGGGCGGGGCTATTGCCGGTTGAGCTCGCGATCATCCAGGAAGAGTTCGGCCGCGGGCTGGTGGTCGAACCTTTTGTCTCTTCGATTCTCCTCGGAGCGCGAGCGATCGCGCTGATTGGCGATGCTTCGCAGCGCGCAGCGATAGCGGACGCGATCTCCGGTGAGACAATCTTGGCTTTCGCGCACGAGGAGGCCGCAACCCGTGGCGCGATCGCGCAGGTCGCGACGTCAGCGGAGCGCACCCGCCAGGGATGGCGAATCAACGGCGACAAGATCTGCGTCCATGGGGCCGGACTCGCGTCGCAACTGCTGGTGACCGCCCGCACTTCAGGGCCTGTCGGAGACCGCGCCGGACTGTCACTGTTCCTGATCCCGCGCGCGGCGAAGGGAATCGAAAGCGACGAGTACCGGACGATCGATGGGTTCGACGCGGCCGACCTCTCGTTTCGCGACTGCTTGGCGCCAGCCGCGGCGCTTATTGGCCGGGAAGGCGAAGCGGCGGAGGCGATCGAGGACGTAGTCGACCTCGCTGTCGTCGCCTTGTGCGCCGAGGCCGTTGGTTCGATGGAGCGCGCGCTGCATCTGACCCGGGACTATGCATCGCTGCGACGCCAGTTCGGCGCGCCGATCAGCTCATTCCAGGCGATCCAGCATCGGCTTGCCGACATGGCGGCGGAACTCGAACTCGGCCGTTCGTCGCTGCATCGCGCGCTCGCGGCCCGGTTTGGCGACGATCGGGTGAAGCAAAGCAGGGCGGCGTCAGGCTGCAAGGCTTTGGTCGGCAAAGCTGGCCGCTTCGTCTGCGAGAACGCCATCCAGATCCATGGGGGCGTCGGGATGGCGGACGAACTGGAGGTCGGCCATCACTACCGCCGCGTGCTGGCGATCGACGCCATGTTCGGCAACGCCGAGTTTCACCTCGAGCGCTTCGCCAGCCTTGGAGGCTGAGGCGCGAGCTGCGGAGGGCTGGCCAAGAGCCAACGCCGAGCCACGAGTTCGCTGCGAATTTACTTGACAAAAATCAGAAGTGTGTGCAATATATTCGCTTTGACGGAATCCGGTTCCCGCTCGCCGAAAGACGCGCGGGAAGACGAGAGACGTGTGCTGTTTGAAACGTTGACCCACAACCTGACGCGCGAGCCGGGGCGAGAAAGCGATTTTCTTAACTCCATCGCCCGCAACCCATTGAAAAGGCTCGATTTCGCAAAAATAAGCGCTAGTAAACGCTAGCACTTTTACTAGCATTTAGGCTCATTAGCTTCGTTTTGCTCACACTTATTTGGAAGGAATTCCCGCTTCGGTTGTATCCACAAGCTTAGAGCAGGCTGCGCATTGATCGAATGGTCATTGCGAGGAGCCTGGGTCTTGGCCAGGGGCTTGCTCCCGAGAAGCGCGGCGAACCAGGGATCATAAGACGCGTTGGGCGTCCGCGCATGGACGTTGGCCTCAACAGCGCCGATCGGCTCTAGGCGGAGACCGCCTTGAGCTTCTTCGGCTGCTCGACCTCGGTCAGTTCCAGGACCAGCATCAGGCGAGCGACAAGCAGCCGCGCCGCGCGCGTCAATTGTTTCGGCGCGCGGAAGAGCAGCCAGGTAATGATGAGCTGGCTCAGCGACCCGATCAGAATGGTGGCTGTCTGGTACGGGTCCGGCTGGACCGGCCATTCGCCGCGCTCGGCGCCTTCCTCGATAAGCCGAACGACGATGCGGGCGTAGTCATCGAGGACGTGGCGCACACGCGCCTCCTTGATGAGGACGCTCGGCCACACCTCGAGGTAGAGCACTCGCGCCCAGTCCGGATGCCGCCGCGCGAAATCCGCAGTCAACAAGAGGTATTCCGAGAGGCATTCGCGCGCCGTTACGAGCGAGCGGGACCGTTCCTCGAATTCCGCGAAGAAATCGGTTTGCTGGTGTATCGGAACCGCATAAGCGAGTTCCTCCTTCGTGTCGAAATAATCGTAGATCGACGCCGATGGAACTCCAGCCTCGCTGGCGATGTCGTTGATGCGCGCCCGCGCAATTCCTTCGCGGGCGAAGACGCGGAGCGCCGCGGCGAGAATCTCAGCCCGGCGTTGGCGGCTGCGGTCCTGTTTGTGGAGGGTCTTCTCCTCATCGACCCGGGCGACGGCATCCTTGATCACGGCGCGCCAGTCGTTGTGTCGCTTTGCCATAATCAATACCAGTCGTTCCCCGCCGACGCTCAATTGCGTCAAAATAGCGCGCTCTACCCGTTACCGTCTATGCGCAGATGGAAGCAAGAGCTGTGGATTGCTTGCTTTCCGGCGAGATCACGAAGGTCAAGTATCGCTCTCAGCCTAGCCTCGCGGCTTGCCCTGCCTCAGCTGGTGTAAGAAGGGGGACATTCTATTGGAGCGAATCCAAGGCGAGCCGGCCCCTCACGAAAGAAAATCAGCTTTCCCCGCAGGAGCCCGACGCAAGACCCATTCTCTGGCAAGTGGTCAATCGGATAGAAATGGGAAGGGCGGTTTAGTCATCGCGCCCGATCACGAATTCGCGATCGTGCGCGGCTTTTTCGCTCCGCTCGATCGTCATTGTCGTGGAAGCGATCCGCAATTCGCACCGCCATTGAGGGCGCGTTCGACTTGCGCGATTGTCAAGTGAGCTTTGGCCGTCTTGCGCGGATGAAGCTTGACACCCGATTGATCGACCGCCTATCGTCAGAACCCGAATAAAAATCGCTTTTGTTTCGAAGAGGAATCGCGAGGGAACGAGTTTCGCTTGAGGAGCCCTAGAGCTCCGTGAGTTCCGACAATCCCACAGATCGCGGCGCTAAGAGCGCTCGACCTGAGATGCGGCGATTGAGCACGCGCGAACGCCGCAGAGACCTGGAACCGGGTCACAAAGCGTGATGGCTTTCCGAGGGTCCATCACTCGTCTCAAGCCTAGCGCGTGAGAGAAGAAACGACGTCGGAGGAGACGCAAGAAGGAGATGAAATGGCCCGCTATTCGATCTGGGTCCTGGAATATTGCTACAACGATCACTACCCGATGAGCGCCATGATCTACGGCGCGCACAATCAGGGCGTCGGAATGATCCCGAATTGCTACGTCGTCATCAAAGGCGAAGGGCATGTCGCGATGGTCGATGTCGGCTACAACAACAAAGACTTCGCAAAAGAGATTGCCGACGCCTTTGGCGTCGCTGCCTGGCAGTCTCCCGAGGCGGTGATGGCCGAGGTCGGGCTGTCGCCGGAAGACGTCGACACCGCGCTGATCACCCACGCGCATTTCGACCATTTCGGCAATGTCGAGGCGTTCCCCAACGCCACGTTCTACATCCAGGAACGCGAGCTGACGAAGTGGGTATGGGCCATGTCGTTGCCGGGCCAGATGCAGTTTATGCTTACTGCCGTCGACACGAGCGACATTCTGCGCGGAGTTGAACTCGCTCAGAAGCGGCGGCTGGTTTGCGTCGACGGCGCGGTCGAGAACGTCCTCCCTGGCATCGATCTTCATCCCGCGTACGACACCCATACTTTCGGCTGCATGTGGGTCGCGGTACGAAACGACGGCAAGTCTCCATCCAACGACACATGGGTGCTTGCCGGCGATCTTGTCTACAAGTTCGACAATCTCGGCGATTCCGGCGCGGGCGGCGCGCCCGACCGGCCGTATGTTCCCGTCGGCCTCGCCATGGGCAGCCATGCCAACCTTCTCCTCGCGACCGACGAAATGGTGAGGACGGTCGGCGGGGAGACCCGGCGCGTGATCCCAATCCATGAGGAGCGGCTCAAAGATCGCTTCCCCTCGCGTGTCACGAAGCATGGGCTGCATGTCACGGAACTTTGCCTCGCCGACGGAGAGACCTCCAGGATCTGAAGCCTGGGCGCGCGCAAAATCCACCGCAAGCCGTCCGCAAAGCGCGATGCGACGACTGGATTTCGAGCATTAGAGGAACGCGACAATGGACAAATGGAACCACTACATCGGCGGCAAATTCGTCGCCCCGAACTCGGGAGCGTATCTCGTCGAGCGCAATCCACGGACGCGTGGCGAATCCTTCTCCGTCGCTCGCGGCGATGCGGTCGACGTGGATAGGGCCGTCCAGGCCGCGACAGCGGCTTTGCCGGCTTGGCGCGGACGCAAGCCGATTGAACGCGGGCGCATCCTTTGGGCGATTGCCCAGAAGATGCGGGAGCGCAGCCCAGACCTCGTCAAGATTGAAAGCCTCGAGACAGGCAAACCCGCCGCGCAGACCGCCGGCGACATCGAGGGGTCGGCGCAGTATTTCGAATTCTATGCGAGCGTCATCAACGCCCAGGGCGGCGACACGATCGACCTCGGTCCGAACTATCACTCCTATACACGCCGCGAGCCCTTCGGCGTGGTCGGCATTATCCTCCCCTGGAACGGCCCGATCAATCAGGCGGCGCGCGGGATCGCGCCGGCGCTCGCGGCAGGAAACACGATCGTCTCGAAACCGTCCGAATTCACGTCGGTTGGTTTGATTGAGCTTGCCCGCTGGGCAGTAGAGGAGTGCGGCCTTCCGCCGGGCGTGCTCAACATCGTCACCGGCACGGGCAACGAGACCGGCGTCGCGCTGGTCGATCATCCGGCGATCCGCAAGATCGCCTTCACGGGCTCAGTTCGGGCGGGACGACAGATCGGCAAGGCGGCGGCGGAGCGGATCATTCCGGTGACGCTCGAACTCGGCGGAAAATCGCCCAACATTGTCTTTTCGGACGCCGACCTCGCGCAGGCGGTTCCCGGCTCGGTAAAGGCCTTCGTCGCCAACGCTGGCCAGGCGTGTTCAGCCGGCACGCGCTGTCTGGTTCAGCGGAGCATCCACAATGAATTCGTCGACGCGCTCGCCGCGGCGGTCAAGACAGTGAAAGTCGGCGGCGACGAGGCCGGCGCCATCGGTCCGATGATGACCGAGGCGCAGTACGACAAGGTGTTGTCCTACTACGACATCGCGAAGAAGGAGGGCGTCAAGGTCATGGTGGGAGGCGATGTTCCATCCGACACCGATCTCGCTCGCGGCTGGTACGTTGCTCCGACCGTTTACGCCGACGTTCACAACGACATGCGCATCGCCAGGGAGGAAATTTTCGGACCTGTCGTGGCGGTCATTCCCTTCGACACGGAAGAAGAGGCCATTCGCATCGCCAACGACACGGACTATGGCCTTGTCGCGGGAATGTGGACGCGGGACATATCGCGGGCGCACCGCGTGGCGGCTCAGCTGGACGCTGGACAGGTGTTCGTGAACGAGCATTTCGCCGGCGGAGTCGAAACTCCGTTCGGCGGTTTCAAGAACAGTGGGCATGGGCGCGAGAAGGGCGTCGAGGCGCTTCACGACTATACGCAGCTCAAGTGCGTGACGATGAAGATTGGCGCATAAGGTTTACGACAGGCGCGACGGCGTTGCGGGCCGTCGCGCGCGCTATCGGTAGCGGCGCGTCAGCCATTCCGCGACAACCGCCGGTTTGTCTTCGCCTTCGATCTCGACCGCCACCGCCCAGGTGAGTTGGGCGCCCCCGGGGACCTCATCATAGGCCTTGAGATCGAACCGTCCGCGAATGCGGCTCTCCGACATCACGGGCGCCGTAAAGCGCAGGCGGTTGAAGCCGTAGTTGATCGCAGACGACGTGCCGCCGATCTCGATCGTCTGCTCGAACAACGGAGCGAGTAGAGACACAACGAGAAAGCCATGCGCGATCGTTCGCCCTTGCGGCATCTGTTCACGAGCGCGCGCCGCGTCGACATGAATCCACTGGCGGTCCTTCGTGACGTCCGCAAAGCTGTCGATCATCGCCTGCGTCACGGGCATCCAGTCGCTGACCGCGACATTGGCGCCGACATGCGCGCGCAGCTGGTCGATCGAGTCAATCCGCAAAGTTGCCGCCCCGCTACGTTGACCGTCGGTTCGAAAGCGTGAGCGCGACCGTCTTTCGTTCGACAGCGGTCAGCCACAAACCCGAATAATAATCGAATATCGTTGACGACGAAAGAGCGATCGTATACGCCGCTGTTGTTTCCCGATGGACGCGTTTCGATGCTAGGTGAGCAAAGATCGGAGGGGTATCCGACCAGCGCTTCAGGACGCCCGATCGAGCATATTGGTCTTGGCGGCCGGTGAACGGAAAGTCGAATGCGTCCGGATCGGGAGGGAAGGGGATGAGCTGGCAGAAGGAAGTCGACGAGCTCCGCGCGCGCGAGCGTCTCGCCTACAAGATGGGCGGCGAGGAGAAAGTCAAGCGCCAGCACGACAACAAGCGCCTCACGGTGCGCGAACGGATTGATAGGCTTCTTGATGCCCACTCCTTCCACGAGATCGGGGCGATCGCCGGCAAGGCGGACTATGATGACAATGGCAAGATCCGGGATTTCCTTCCCGCCAATTTCGTCATGGGGCGCGGGCGGATCGAAGGGCGGATGGTCGTCGTTGGGGGCGATGACTTCACGGTGCGTGGCGGGGCCGGGGACGCCGCGATCGGCAGCAAGCAGGTCTATGCGGAGCAGATGGCGAACGAGCTCCGTTTGCCGATCGTCCGGTTGATCGACGGCACCGGCGGCGGCGGATCGGTCAAGACGCTTGAGGTGGACCGCCGCACCTACGTTCCCTATCAGCAGGGTTGGAATTGGGTGGTGGCCAACCTCGCCACTGTCCCAGTCGTTGGGCTCGGCCTCGGGCCGGTCGCAGGCCTCGGCTCGGCTCGGCTTGTGACGAGCCACTATTCGATCATGATCCGGGAGACCTCGCAGATGTTTATCGCCGGGCCGCCCCTTGTGGCGCGGGCGGGCGAGATTGTTAGCAAGGAGGACCTCGGCGGCGCCGATATCCATGCGCGTGCAGGCGCAATCGACGACGTCGTCGACAGTGAGGACGAAGCCTTCGAGCGCGCGCGCCGGTTTCTCTCGTATCTGCCTCCATCGGTCTACGAGCTCCCCGCCCGGGCGACGTCGGACGACCCGACTGATCGCAGAGAGGAGAGCCTGATCGAGGCGATCCCGCGAGATCGGCGCAAGGTCTATGACATGCGCAAGATCGTTCGCGCGGTCGTCGACAAGGATTCGTTCTTCGAGATCGGCCGCAAGTACGGCGGCGCCACAATCACCGGCCTGGCGCGCCTCGACGGGTGGCCCGTGGCTCTGCTCGCAAGCGACCCGTATTTCTATGGCGGCGGTTGGACCGCCGACAGTTCCATGAAGGTGATCAGGTTCCTTGACCTCGCGCAGACCTTTCATTTGCCAGTCGTGCATCTGGCCGACATTCCGGGCTTCCTCATCGGTTCGGAAGCGGAGAAGGCGGGCACGATCCGTCACGGCGCGCGCGCTCTCGCGGCGGTCTATCAGGCTCAGGTTCCATGGTGCACCGTGTTGGTGCGGCGGGCCTTTGGAGTCGCTGGCGCCGCGCATTCGAACCATACGCGGCTGCACTACCGGTACGCCTGGCCATCGGGCAACTGGGGCTCCCTGCCGATCGAGGGAGGACTTGAGGCGGCCTATCGCGCGGAGCTGGAGCGCGCCGAGGATCCGGAGAAGCTTCGCATCGAGATCGAGGAGCGCCTGAACAAGTTCAGTTCGCCATTTCGCGTCGCGGAGGCGTTCCTCGTGGAAGAGATCATCGACCCGCGCGACACGCGGCCGCTGCTGTGTGAGTTCGCCAATCTTGCGGCGCCGCTGCGCCAGCCTGGGCTTGTTTCGGCGGGCATGAGGCCGTGAGGTGGACTCCAAGATGAGCGAAGTCAAGGTGAGGGCAACGATCGGCGGTTCGATCTGGCAGATTGTCGCTGCAGCAGGAGATGAAGTCGCGAAGGACGACACGATCCTCGTCATGGAATCGATGAAGATGGAGATTCCCGTCGCGGCGCCGCGGGCAGGGCGAGTGAAGGCGTTTCTCGTCGAGGCCGGGCAAGTCGTCGCAGAGGACGATGTCCTGGCTCTGATCGAGACGGACTAGCAATCGATCCGCCATCGGCCGACGACTGGCGATTGCGGTGGGAGGTCGGCTGATGCTCAAGAAGGTGCTCGTCGCCAATCGCGGCGTCGTCGCTATGCGGATCGCGCGAACGTTGCGACGTCTCGGCGTGCCCTATGCAGTGGTGCATTCCGAGGCGGACGGCGGGCTTCCCTACGTGAGGGAGGCGACCGAGGCCATGCACATCGGCGAAGCGCGGCCCCAGCTCAGTTACCTTCTTCCCGGAGCGATCCTCGAAGCGGCTCATCGGACGGGGTGCGACGCCATCCACCCAGGCTACGGCTTCCTGTCGGAAAGCGTTGGTTTCGCTCGCAAGGTCGTCGATGCCGGCTTCACCTTCATCGGACCCGAGCCTCAACATATCGCCGCGCTCGGCGACAAGGCCCGTGCGCGGGAAGTGATGGTCGAGGCTGGCTTCCCGGTGCTGTCGGCGAGCGCTCCGCTTCCAGAGGAAGGGGACGCCGAGGCTGTTGCGAAGGCGATCGGCTATCCGCTTCTCATCAAGGCGTCGGCGGGGGGCGGCGGCGTAGGGATGCAGCGTGTCGATCGCCCTGATCAGCTCGCAGACGCGCTTGCGAAGGCGCGCGGCTTCGCCGAGCGCTTCTTCGGCAATCGCACGGTGTTCCTTGAGCGCTGGCTCACGGAGGCCCGGCATGTCGAATTCCGGATCATCGCCGACGGAATGGGCGACGCGCTGAGCCTCCATCACCGCGATTGTTCTGTGCAGCGGCGCCATCAGAAGGTGATCGAGGAGGCGCCGGCGCCTTTCATCGACGAGGGGGCGGCGCACAACCTCGGCGTGCGCCTCGCTGCTTTCTTCGGCCGCTTTGGTTACCGGAACTTAGCGACCGTCGAGATGTTGATGGACCGCGACGGACGTTTCTACTTCCTGGAGGTGAATACGCGGCTGCAGGTCGAGCACGGCGTCACAGAACTCATCACCGGACTCGACCTCGTGGAGATCCAGCTTCGCCTCGCGAGCGGCGAGCGCCTCGGGGATATTCTCCCCATAGCGCCCGAGCCGGACGGCCACGCGATCGAGGCCCGGATCTACGCGGAAGACTCCGTCAGGTTCTTGCCGTCTCCCGGCGCGCTCCGTGTCTTTCGTCCGCCGTCCGTCCGCCCCGGCCTTTCCATGGATGTCGGCTACGCGGAGGGCGACACCGTCACGCCGTTCTACGATCCCATGCTCGCTCTCGTGATCGCTCACGGACGAGACCGGAACGCGGCCATTGCAAGGCTCGACGGCGCGCTAGCGGATTTCGCGGTCGAAGGCGTCAAGACGAACATCCCGTTCCTGCGAAGCATGCTGGCCTCCGAGGCCTTTGAGCATGGCGGGCATCACACAACATTCGCGGAAGGATTCGCATCTCATCCGAAGACGAGCGCCTCCCCAGTCGGGGCGACGTGATCCGCCAGTCGGGCATCAAAGGTCGGGGCAAATCAAATGGACTACGTTAAGCTGGGCGGGACCGGGCTTGAGGTTTCCCGACTCTGTCTCGGATGCATGACGTTTGGCATTCCCGATCGCGGACTCCACACTTGGACGCTCGATGACGAGAAGGGCCGACCCATCATCAAGCACGCGCTCGAGCTCGGCGTCAATTTCTTCGACACCGCCAATGTCTATTCGGACGGGACCAGCGAGGAAATCCTGGGCCGGGCGCTGAAGGAGCTCGCAAAGCGCGACGAAGTCGTGATCGCCACTAAAGTCTCGGCGCGGACGCGGCCCGGTCCGAACGGGCAGGGGCTCGCGCGCGCGGCCATCATGACTGAAATCGACAAGAGCTTGAGGCGGCTCGGCGTCGATCATGTCGACCTCTACCAGATTCATCGCAACGACCCGACCACGCCGATCGAGGAAACCATGGAGGCGCTCCACGACGTCGTGAAGGCCGGCAAGGCTCGATACATCGGGGCCAGCAACATGGCCGCATGGCAGTTCGCTCGCGCGCTTTACGTCGCAGAAAAGCATGGCTGGACGCGCTTCGTGACCATGCAGAATCAATTGAACCTGCTCTACCGGGAAGAGGAACGCGAGATGCTGCCGCTCTGCCGGGCTGAGGGAATTGGTTTCATCCCTTGGAGCCCGTTGGCGCGCGGGCGCCTCACCCGAAACTGGGACGAAACCACCGAACGCCAAGAGAACGATGAGTTCGGCAAGATGCTCTTTGCGAAAAGCCTCGAGGCCGACCGGCTTGTGATCGATCGCGTGGCGGCGGTCGCGAAGGCGAGGGGGATTCCGCGTGCGCAGGTCGCGCTTGCCTGGGTGTTGCAGAAGCCGGAAGTCACCGCCCCGATCATTGGCGCTTCGCGGTTACAGCATTTCGATGACGTGGTCGCGAGCCTGTCGCTGAAGCTGACGCCGGAGGAAATCGCGACCCTGGAAGAACCGTACACGCCCCGTCCGGTCTGGGGGTGAACCGGCGTCGGACGCGCGCCAGACGAGGCGCTCATCTTCGGCGCCGTGGTCAGCGGGGTGGTCGTGGCGCTCGTCACGGTCAGGCCGATGGCCTCGCGGCGGAGGTGATGGGCGAGTTTGCGTCAAGTCGTGGCTCAAGGCGCTCGGCTGGATCGCGACCGCCGTCATGGCCGCCGCGGCCGGCGGCATATTCGCCACCTGGAATGGCTGATGGGCATCGAAATCCCCGAGCCGGGAAGATGTCCATCCCTTCCTCTCTCGTTACGTCGCGGGCGCCGTTCTTTTCTTCCGTCAGAGTCCAGGTCAGGCGGACCACCGCGAGATCGCCTGAGACGAGAATCTCATGGATGGTAGGTTCGTCGTAGCGAACTGTGCTTGGCCAATCGGTTTCTTGCCGCAACTGTCCTGTGCGGGCGGACGTCCTGCGAGTTCGTGAAGCGAGCATTCTGGCGAGCCGCAGGTCGTGCTAGGCTACGCCGGAAGCAACCCGGACTTTGCAGATGAAACAAATGCTCTCCCGCCTCGACGCCCGTCGCGACCGCGCCCGCCTCGGCGGCGGCAAAGAGCGCATCGCCGCGCAGCACGCCAAGGGCAAACTCACCGCACGCGAGCGCATCGAACTCCTGCTCGATCACGACTCGTTCGAGGAGTTCGACATGTTCGTCGAGCACCGCTGTGACGACTTCGGGATGCAGGAGACGAAGATACCGGGCGACGGAGTGGTGACCGGCTGGGGCACGGTCAACGGCCGCACCGTGTTCGTCTTCGCCAAGGATTTCACTGTCTTCGGGGGCTCGCTTAGCGAGACGCATGCGCAGAAGATCACCAAGATCCAGGACATGGCGCTCAAGAACTGCGCTCCCGTCGTGGGCCTGTTCGACGCCGGCGGCGCCCGCATCCAGGAGGGCGTCGCCGCGCTTGGAGGCTACGGCGAAGTCTTCCAGCGCAACGTGCTCGCCTCCGGCGTCATTCCGCAGATTTCGGTGATTATGGGTCCCTGCGCCGGCGGCGACGTCTATTCGCCGGCGATGACCGATTTCATCTTCATGGTGCGCGACACGAGCTACATGTTCGTCACTGGGCCGGACGTGGTGAAGACGGTGACCAACGAAAGCGTGACCGCAGAAGAACTGGGCGGAGCGCAGGTGCACACCACCCGTTCCTCAATCGCCGACCGGTCTTATGAGAACGACGTCGAGGCGCTGTTGCAGATGCGCCGGCTGATCGATTTCCTGCCGGCCTCCAACCTCGAACGACCGCCGGCGCTGCCGAGCTTCGACGACCCCGATCGGATCGACGCGTCGCTCGACACTTTGGTCCCCGACAATCCAAACAAACCCTACGACATCAAGGAGCTGATCCTAAAAGTTGCGGACGAAGGTGATTTCTTTGAGATCCAGGAGGCGCACGCCAAAAATATCGTGACCGGGTTTGCCCGCATCGGCGGCGCGACGGTCGGAATTGTCGCCAACCAGCCACTGGCGCTGGCCGGCGTCCTCGATTCGGACGCGTCGCGCAAGGGGGCGCGCTTCGTCCGTTTTTGCGACTGCTTCAACATTCCGATCATCACCTTCGTCGATGTGCCCGGCTTCCTGCCCGGCACCGCGCAGGAATATGGCGGCCTCATCAAACATGGCGCGAAGCTCTTGTTCGCTTACGCCGAGGCGACCGTTCCCAAGGTCACGGTCATCACCCGCAAAGCGTTCGGCGGCGCCTATGACGTCATGGCCTCGAAGCACTTGCGCGGCGACATCAATCTCGCTTGGCCGACAGCGCAGATCGCGGTCATGGGGGCCAAGGGCGCGGTCGAGATCATCTTCAGGTCTGACATCAACAATCCGACCAAGATTGCTGAAAGAACGAAGGAATATGAGGACGCCTTCCTCTCACCTTTCGTCGCGGCCGAGCGCGGCTATATCGACGAAGTGATCATGCCGCGCGCGACCCGCAAGCGCCTGTCACGCGTGCTCGCGATGCTGCGCAACAAGAAGCTCGAGAACCCGTGGAAGAAACACGACAACATTCCGCTGTGAGGCGCCCGGCCTCGAGGCGTTACGGGTCTACTTCGCAATAGCGAGATGAATCCGTTCAGGATTTCTTGCCCGGCGCCTGCAACGCCTGGCCGGTTGGGCCTTGCGACTTCTTGTATTCGGACACCGAGCCCTTGGGCTTGTCCGACTTTGGCTTCTTGGCTTCCTTGTTGTTTCGCATCTGTCCCTTCGCCATCGATTCCTCCTTCGGCTGCCGGCTTGGCCTTCAATTGTGACACAGACGGCCGCGCCCCGCCATCGCCGTCGCGTCGGAAGAGGCGGCGGCGACACGACGGCCAGAAGCCACGCCGAAGGGGTTAGCGCGGCGGAACCAAGTAAGCGGGCGGGCGAGGTCGGGCCGTCAACCGTCGCGGCGCCAGTGGCGCCATTGGCCGTGGCCCGCGGGCCCGCGGAAAAGCACGGCGAACCGACGCTTCTGGCTGTCGTTCAGGCTGTCGTAAAGGGGCTTCGCGGCCGCGGCCAGCTTTTGCAGGTCGGCGGCGCGGGCGCTCAGCCTTTCGGAAACACGGGCGAGCCGGTCGATCGGATTGACTTCGGAATTCTCGCCTTGATTGTCTTGACTGCTTTCGCGCCGCTCTCTCCAAGCGGCGAAGCGCTCGGCCCGTTGCTTGGCGAGATCCCTCATCGCCGATTCGAGCGGCGGCCAATTTTTCTCCTGGTCGGCGTTCAGTTCGAGGCCGGCCTTCAGCGCGGCGATACGCGCATCGAGGAAGGCCGCGCGGTCCTCGGGGCTAAATCTAGCCTGCTGCTGCGCGGAATCATCCGCCACGGCAGAGCTCCCGCCGACAAAGGACGCCAAAGTAAGCGCGGTCGCAACTGCGATTACCGAAAGCCCTGTTTTCATGGAACGAATCTCCTCCTCGTGGATTCAGGGACAGCGCGAACGCTAGATCAGCGGCGCGTGGACGTCCAATGACAAGGGCGTGAGGACTTTCTTGATCGTTCGTTAACGCGGCTTTCATCTTCGTGAAACCATGCGCCTTTGCTCAAGCTTAACTGTGCCAACACGCTTTTCACCACGGCGCCGACGGATTCACCTGCGGGAAAATATTGAGGCGCAGGGTCTTTGCGCATCCAGACCCGTCGACAAGGTCGCCGGACCGGAAAGAGTGCAGGTGCGTATGATGGCGTTCGCAATCGACAGGAGCCGCACGATCATCAGCGCGATGATCCTCGGCCGCCGAGTGACGGCCCAAGACGTCGCCTGGCTGAAGCGGGAAGTGTTCGCCAGTCGGGAAGTGTCGCGCGAATCCGCCGATGAACTGTTTGCCGTCGTGCGCGCCGAGATGGACAACGCACCCGAGTGGAAAGAGTTTTTTGTCGACATGATCGCTGAACACGTCGTCCGCCAGGCTGAGCCGGCGGGCGTTGTCAGCGACGAGCGGGCGGCTTGGCTCCTCGCCCGTGTCGACGAATGCAAATCCGTCGAGGCGTTAGCCGCGCTGCTCAATGTGTGCGCCGAGGCGCACCGCGCGCCCGACTGGTTCGTGGCCGCGGTCAAGGAGCGAGCCGCGGCAGGCAGGCGCGGCGCCGAGGCCGCGCTCCGCGCAACGGCGCGATAGCCTATCCGGGCGCGTCTCCCAACCGTCGGAGCGCCTTGCGGCCGTTGATGGCGCGCGCTATCGGATGGTGGCGGCACGAGAGGCGCTCAAAGGTGGAAGCCGCGATCGAGGGGTATCTCGGCATGATTAAAGCTGCAGCCTCCCTTATGGGCGCCGCCGTTCTCGCGCTCGGCGTCCTCGCTCAGCCAGGCGCAGCTGAAGCTCAGCTATACACTTATCCACATGAGCGGGCGGGATGGACAGTCGGCCCGAGCTTCTTTGGCTTCAGCGGTTATCCGTGGCCAGGACCGCCGTTCGCGACTCCTCTCTTAAAGCCGACCTATGGGTGCTATTTCACCCGGGCGAGGCTTGAGAACGCGTGGCGGCAGGTCGAAGTCTGCGAGTGAAAGCGGCCGCGCCCTCGGGTCGGTGAATAGCGCATCGTCTGAGGTTGTTTACCCGCTTCCGTTGTTCCCCTAGAAACGGCGGTTGAAGGAAGGCCAGGCGCTTTTCTCGTAGGGGCGCGATGTTCAACAAAATCCTGATCGCCAACCGCGGCGAGATCGCCTGTCGCGTCATCAGGACGGCGCGCCGCATGGGCATCAGAACCGTCGCCGTCTATTCTGAAGCCGACAAGGATGCGCTGCATGTCGAGATGGCCGACGAGGCGGTCGCGATAGGTCCGCCCGCTGCGGCCCAGTCCTATCTCGCAATCGACAAGATTGTCGCAGCCTGTCTCAAGACAGGCGCCGAGGCCGTTCATCCGGGCTATGGCTTCCTCTCCGAGCGCGCCGCCTTCGCCCATGCGCTGGCGCAAGCGAACATCGTCTTCATCGGCCCGAACCCTAAAGCCATAGAGGCGATGGGCGACAAGATTGAATCGAAGAAATTCGCCAGCGCCGCCAAGGTCTCGACTGTCCCCGGCCATCTCGGCGTGATCGAAACACCGGAGCGAGCGGCCGAGATCGCCGACGAAATCGGCTATCCGGTAATGATCAAGGCCTCCGCCGGCGGCGGCGGCAAGGGGATGCGGATTGCGCATTCCCGCAAGGAGGTGGCGGAAGGCTTCGCCCGAGCGCGCTCGGAGGCCAAATCGTCATTCGGCGACGACCGGGTGTTCGTCGAGAAATTCATCGTCAATCCGCGCCATGTCGAGATTCAGGTGCTGGGCGACAAGCACGGGAATGTCATCCATCTCGGCGAGCGCGAATGCTCAATTCAGCGTCGCAACCAGAAGGTGATCGAGGAGGCGCCCTCGCCGCTCATCGACGCGCAAACGCGCAAACGGATGGGCGAACAGGCCGTCGCGCTCGCGTTAGCCGTGCAATACGATTCCGCCGGCACCGTCGAGTTCGTCGCGGGGCAGGACCGGAGCTTCTATTTCCTTGAGATGAACACCCGCCTGCAAGTCGAGCACCCGGTGACCGAACTCATCACCGGCGTCGACCTTGTCGAGGAGATGATCCGCAGCGCCGCAGGCGAGCCTTTGCGTCTCAAGCAGGCGGATGTGACGCTGACCGGCTGGGCGGTCGAAGCCCGTGTCTACGCCGAGGATCCGACCCGTGGCTTCCTGCCGTCGACCGGACGCCTCACGCGCTACCGGCCGCCGGCTGAAGGGACGCGCGACGGCGTCACGGTGCGCAACGACACCGGCGTGTTCGAGGGCGGGGAGATCTCGATCTATTACGATCCGATGATCGCCAAGCTCGTGACCCATGCGCCGGACCGCATCGGCGCAATCGACGCGCAGGCGACGGCGCTTGACGCTTTCGTCATCGACGGCATCCGCCACAACATCCCTTTCTTATCGGCGCTGATGCAGCATCCGCGCTGGCGCGAGGGACGACTGTCGACCGGCTTCATCGCCGAGGAATTTCCGGACGGATTTCATCCGCTGACGCCCAAGGGCGAGACCGAGCGCCGCCTCGTTGTGGTCGCGGCGCTGATCGACCACACGCTCAACCAGCGAAAGCGGCATATTTCCGGGCAGTTGCGTGAGCCCGAGCAGATGCGCTTCGAGCTCAAGCGGGTCGTCGCGATGGGCAAGGTCCGCATCGAGCTCGAGATCGAGCCCAGGCGCGACGGCGCCGCCATCCTGTTCGCCGACGGGCGCAAGGTCGAGGTTCATTCGGACTGGAAGCCCGGCGATCCGTTGTGGCGCGGAACCATCGACGGGGTCGACGTGGCCGTTCAAGCGCGCCCTATCCTCAACGGCTATGCGCTCTCCCACGCAGGAGTCGCCGTCGACGCCCGCGTCTACACCCGTCGCGAGGCTGAGCTCGCGGCGCTGATGATTGAGCGCAAGGGCGCGGACGGTTCTCGTTTCCTGCTCTGCCCGATGCCCGGTCTCGTCAAAGCGATCGCCGTCAAGGTTGGTCAGGAGGTGAAGGCGGGAGAGCACCTCTGCATCGTCGAGGCGATGAAAATGGAAAACGTGCTGACCGCCGAGCGCGACGCGACGGTGAAGGCGATCCTCGCCAAGGAGGGGGACTCGCTCGCGGTCGACGCCGTCATCATGGAGTTCGCATGAGCGATCGGAAGCTGATTTCGTCGGGCTCGCCGTTCGAAAAGACATATGGCTATTCGCGCGCCGTCGTCGCGGGCGATGAGGTCCATATCGCGGGCACGACGGGCTATGACTATGCGAAGATGGCGATGCCGGACGACGTTGCCGAGCAGACGCGCAACATCTATGCGACCTTCGCCGCGGTGATGAGGGAGGCCGGCGGCGAGCTTGCCGATATCGTGCGATTGCGGACATTCGTCACCGACGTCTCTTATTGCGAGGCCGTGGTGGCCGTGCAGGGCGAAGTTTTCGGCGCGATCCGTCCGGCTGGCACGATCGTCGTGGTTTCGGCGCTGCTCAAGCCGGAAATGAAGGTCGAGATCGAGGCTGACGCGCGGCTCAGGCCCTCGCGCCGGTCTTAGTTTAGTTTCGCGGCCTCAGTCTCAGCCGCACATGGCCGCTGGGCTGCTCGCCAGCGTGTCGAAATTTGCAGCAGCCTCGTCCTTGGCGACGCCGAGGCCCTTCCCGTAGAACAGCCGGAGCTTGCGGACGTCGCCGCCGCGGTCCCAAGCCTCGAGATACCACTGGCGGCCGGCATAATCTCGCGGAACGCCCAGCGGTACCGAAGGTCGCCTTGGCAGTACCTTCGCGCTTTGGATTTGCTCCTGGCGTGACCCGGCGAAAATAGTTGACAAGGAAACTTAACTGGGTAGTTTCCTAGTCAACTAGGAGTGGCCATGTCCTCAACCCCGCCCGCATCGGTCTTGACCGCACATCTCGGTTTCTGGCTACGCACCGTGTCCAACCACGTCTCACACGCCTTCGCTGGCAAGCTTGCTGCAAAAGGGGTGACGGCCGCGGAATGGGTGATGATGCGCGCGCGTACGCCTCCCCTTCCGTCAGCCGCATCCCGCCAAGCTCGGTCATCGCGGGGGCGTAGCCCTGGGCCGCCGCCTGACGAAAAAGTCGCAACGCCGCTCGGTAATCCCGCGCCATGCCGCGACCGTTCTCGAATGCAAGCCCAAGTTCGTTCTCCGCCGCCGCATTGCCTGCCTCGGCCGCCTCCCGCCATAAAGCGATCGCACCCGCGACGTCGCCGCGCCGATAAGCCTCCTCTCCCCGGGCGACCGCCTCGGCCACGTGCGCTGCCCTCGCGCCGTCAGGATGCGCTGGCCGCAACCAGAAAAGCGCTGCGGCGAGGGCGGTGAGCGCTATCGCGAGAGCTGCAACCACCGACCGTCGACGCCGCCGTGAAGCCGGAGACACAGCTCCTTCTCGGCTAAGATTAACGGCGAATTGGTCGGCCATTCTAGGCGTGCCCGCTTGAGCTCATCCGTGGCTCCCCAGCCCGGGTGCCTAGCAGCATACTTCGTTGATAGAAGAAATTGATATTCAGGTCCATAAGAACAGGGGGAGCCCCATCCCGCCGACCCTTCTGCTAGGGCTAGACCAACTCAGGAGGCCGCCTTCTTCACCCACAAGGCGCACCAGCCCGTCGGCGAGATGTCGCCGTCGACCATCTTGCAGCTATTGGGAGCCACGAAGAAGTTGCAGCCGTCGCACTGGTGGCCATCTGTCCCCGGCGTCGTCTGATAATGGACCGCGGTCTGCGCGATCTTGGCCTGCGCCGCGCCGCTCGTGAGCGCGACGAGGGGCGCCGCGCCCGCGGCGGCGAAAAGGACCGTGCGGCGGCTGATTCCGGGTGTGTTGCAAGTCTCACGCATGACCGGGTCCTCCGTCGATGGGATCGCGTCGTGATGCGGGCACGCCCGCCCGGCGAACCGCGCCGCCGGTTTAGAATGATTCCAAATCGGCGCGCCGTCAATCGCCATAGGCCGCGCGCCGGTCGGCATGGCTGACCAACAGCCAACGCCATAAGCGCCACGAATTCTCTACGAATTATCTGTCGATAGCGAATTATCTTTACAAAATCAGAAATGTGCGATATGTATTGCCCCTGGCGGAATCAGCGGTGCATACGCGGCAGGGTCGACGCGACCCCATCGCCGGGCAGTAAGGCATACTTACGAGGCGCGGCGTCAATCGCGGAAGAGCTCATTCACGCGCAAGGGACAAGACTATTTCGGATACAAGGTGCATCTGGCGGTGGACGAGAAACGGGCTGGTGCGCAAGGCGAGATGAATCAGATGTATGACAGTCGTTTAGGCGAAGCGCTGATCCAGGGTGACGAACAGGGCTATTTCGCCGACAGGGCTTATGACAGCCAGGCTTTGCGAGAGACGCTCGAGCGTCGCGGGCTGGTCGATGGGATCGTCTGGAAGGTCAAACATCCGCTATCCGCTCGAGACCTGGCAGACATTCCACAATGCCTGGACGGGAGCGTACGCTCAGCCGTGGAGCGCGCCTTCGCCACGATGAAGCGCTGGTATGGGATGGGCCGCGTCGCTATCTGGGGCTCGCGCGCAAGTGCATCTCAGTCCCGCTCGCCAAAAGACGGGTGGGACGAGAGACCGCGGCTGTTCGAAACGTTGGCCCGCAACCCGTCGCGCGAGCCGGGGCGAGGAAGCGATTTTCTTAACTTACATCGCCCGCAACCCATTGAAAAGGCTCAATTCGCAAAAATAAGCGCTAGTAAACGCTAGCCAATTTACTAGCGTTTAAGCGCATTAGCTTCGTTTTGCTAACCCTTATTTGGAAGGAATTCCCGCCTTGGTTGTATCCGTAAGCTTAAAGAAAGCTGCGTCTTGATGGAATCCTTATCGAGAGGACTCGCCGGTCTTGGCCCCGAGGGTAGGCGACGATCCAGGTTCATAGGGCGGCGCGCTCGCGATGAGGGCGCCACCCAAACGCAGCCTCTAGCGAAAGCTGCCAAGCATGCCGACGAAATCCCGTCCGAGCGCGTTGGAGATGCTCTGATGGCAGGACATGCAGCTTGACGGCGGGTCCTGGAAATAGGTCTCGATCGTGGTGTTGACCAGGTTTTCATGTGGAGCGTCCGCCGACTGGTAATTCTCGCGCGGCGCGTCCGCCTCGAGCGGCTGGCCGGGGAAATAGGCGCCGTCGTTTTGTGGGGCTGCGGGAGCGGGTCTCGTCGGCCATTGGCTGGCGACGAGCATGTAATGCTCCCACACGGTTCCCTTGATTCCCTTGAGCGCCCAATAGGCCCGGTTCATCGCCATGGTCGAGGCATGGATCGGATGCCGCCGGACCACCTGCATGGGCGTGGGGTCGATCTTGGGCGGATGGTCCATGCTGACCGGAAGAGTGTCAGGCAAGCCGAACGCCGGCCAAAGGCCAAGCTTGGGCTTCGATGCGTCGAAATAGGAATAGGGCGCGCCGGCTTGCCTGGCGTCAGGCTCGCGCGCTTCGCCCTCGCCAGCCGGAGGCACGTTGTCGACATGCTCGAACGTGCTCCACAGCCCTTGCGGCCTATCCTTTGTCCGGATGACGATGTGCAGGCCGACGAGCGCGACGTCGCTTTTCGAACAGACGACATGGCCCGCGGCGAGCGTCTTGGCGACGTCGACGACATTGGCGTTCTCGACCACGTAATAGCGCGCTCGGACCGCCGGGGCATCCGCCGCTGTAAGGACCTTCCACGCCGCTTTGACCGCGATCGAGCCCGCGGGCAGTTCCGCGGGGTGGGCCGGATCGGGCAACGTCTCGCCCAGGCTCCAACCTTTGAGCGCAAGCGCCGAATACTCGGGTTCGTTGATGCGCGCTTCGTAGCGCGTGTAGGTGCGATTCTGCGCGACCAGCGGATTGGCGGCGATGCCGGGCAGGAAGGCGGATTGATTGAAGTCCATGAAGGGATCGAAGGTCGCCAGCGTCTTCGCGCGATTGTCGAGATTGGCTCCGCACGGGTTCGCCGCTTCGTAGGTCGCCCAGGGCTTGGGCGCGATCGGGCGCCCGTCCGGACCGACCTGGAACAGTTCATAGCGGGCCTTGAAGGTCTCCCAAACGCGGGGGCCTTTATCGCCAAGCGTCCTGGCGCGGTCGGGTTCGCCGCGATTGGCGGGATCGGTCAGCGAGGGCCAGTTGAGGGCGATGAAGGCGCGCCAGGCGAAATTGTCGAAGTCGGGCCAGGGGTCGGGCTTGATCGAGGGGACGTCCTCGATCCGTTCGGGGGAAACGGCCGGCGCGCCATCGTCTGCGGCGGCGGGGGGAACGGGGAGAAGCGCGATGAGAGCGGCCGCAAGCATCGACGCAATCGCAGCGCCGACGAACGAGACTCCATAGCCTCGGTTATCAATGCTTGGTCTTCGCATTCAGGCCCGAGCGTTTACGCAATCCGCCTTGTCGGCCAAAGAAGCTAGGCAAGGCGTTGCCTTAAACCTTGAAGCCGTCTTTTATTCGCTGGCGGGGCGCGAGCGCCAGCGCGATTGCCGCGAGAGCCGCGCCTCGATCACGGAAACCAGATTCGTTTCGAACTTAAGATTGTGGGGCAGGGAGCGCGGACTATTGTTGGACCTTCCCAACGACGCACGCAACTTCGCGGCCTTTCGCCCGTTGATCTTGCGGGCGAACAAAGGCAGCGGAGGAAACCGGTGATTGAGGTTCAACTCACGGCGGCGGCCTATGAGTTGGTTCGAGAAGGCGTGACCGTGAAGTCCCGAAAAAGCGGCGTCTATAGAGTGTTGATGCCAAAAAAACTGGCGACCAAGCTGTGCGAGGCGCGCGCAGCCGACGAAGAGATAAGCGACGCGATCCTGCGCTTGGCTCAGGAGGCGAAGGCCGCGGCGAAGCCGCATCCGTTCCGTTAGACGGTTTCCGCCCTCGCGCCGCTCGCTTTCGCTGAGCCTCTGTGATAGGCCGCCCCGATAATGAGCGACATCTTTCAGGAAGTTGACGAGGAAGTCCGGCGCGACAAAGCGGCGGAATTCTGGAAGAAATACCAGAACCAGATCCTGGCCGCCGCCGTGCTGATCGTGCTTGCTTCGGCGGGCTTTCGCTATTGGCAGTATGAGCGCGAACAGGCGACGCAGGCCGCCGGCGACCAGTTCCAGCAGGCGCTGACCGCCCTCGAAGCCGGCAAGTTCGACGAAGCCAAGGCGGGTCTCGATAAGATCGCGGCGCAAGGGCCGAGCGGCTATCGGGCGCTCGCCCAAATGACCGCGGCCGGCGCTGAGGCGAGCAAAGACGCGCAGGGCGCGATCGGCGCCTTCGACGCCATTTCCGGCGACGCCGCGATCGATCCGCTCTTGCGCGACACCGCTCGCTTGCGGGCCGCGCTCTTGAGGGTGGACATCCCCGGCGAGCAGCAGAAGGGCGAAGCGGCGCTGACCGCGCTTTCGGCCGCCGGAGGACCCTATCGGCGCCTCGCGGCGCTCGCGCTCGGCGCCTTGGCGATCGAACGCAAGGACTATGACGACGCCTCGAAGCAGTTCGATCTCGTGCTGGGCGATCCCGAAGCCTCGCCCGACGAGCGACAAGCGGCGAGCCGCTGGCTCGGTCTTATCGCCTCGAACCGATCGGCGGCGGCGGCGAAGTAACGGCGGCGCTTGAGGCGCGGGGCTCAAACGACATGAGCGCCAAGGTCGCGATCATCGGCCGGCCGAACGTCGGCAAGTCGACGCTGTTCAATCGGCTGGTCGGGCGTAAGCTCGCGCTTGTCGACGACGAGCCGGGCGTCACCCGCGACCGCCGCGAGGGCGAAGCCCGGCTCGCCGATCTCGCCTTCACCATCGTCGACACCGCCGGCCTCGAGGAAGGTGAAGCCGAAACGCTCGCGGGCCGAATGCGCGCGCAGACGGAGGCCGCGCTCATGGATTGCGACGCAATCCTGTTCGTGGTCGACGCGCGCGCCGGGCTCACTTCCGCCGACCAGCATTTTGCGCAAGCGGTGCGGCGCGCCGGCAAGCCGATCATCGTCATCGCCAACAAAGCGGAAAGCACCGCAGGGAAGGCGGGCATCTACGAAGTGTTTGGGCTCGGCCTCGGCGAGCCGATCGCCTTCTCCGCCGAGCATGGCGAAGGCTTGAGCGAACTCTACGATGCGCTGGTGGGAGTCCTGCCGCCCGCCGCGCGTCTCGATCCCGACGAGGAGAGCGAGGCCGCCCGGCTTGTCCTGGGCGAAGAAGAGGATGGGAGCGAGCTCGATCTCGCCAAGCCCTTGCGCATCGCCGTGCTGGGGCGCCCGAACGCGGGCAAGTCGACGCTCATCAACCACATCCTCGGCCAGGATCGCCTCTTGGTTGGCCCCGAGCCCGGCATCACCCGCGACTCGATCGGCCTCGACGCCGAGTGGAACGGGCGCAAGCTCAGGATCTTCGACACGGCGGGCCTGCGCCGGAAGTCGCGGATCGTCGAGAAGGTGGAAAAGCTCGCCGTCGCCGATGCGCTGCGCGCGGTGCGCTTCGCCGAAGTCGTGGTGCTTTTGCTCGACGCCACGATCCCGTTCGAAAAGCAGGATTTGACGCTTGCCGATCTCGTCGAGAAGGAGGGCAGGGCGCTGGTCATCGGCCTCAACAAATGGGACCTCATAGACAACAAGAGCGATAAGGCGCGTGAATTGCGCGAGGAAGCCGACCGGCTCCTGCCGCAGCTGCGCGGAACGCGCGTGATCCCCCTTTCCGGCCTGACCGGCGCGCATGTCGACCGGCTGATGGAGGCGATCATCGCGACTGACGCGATCTGGAACATGCGGATCTCGACCGGCCGGCTCAACCGCTGGCTTGCGCCGGTCGTCGACGCGACGCCGCCGCCGGCCGTGTCCGGCCGGCGAGTCAAGATCCGCTACATCACGCAGCCCAAGGCGCGCCCGCCTTTCTTCGTGCTGTTTGGTAATTCGGTCGACAAGATTCCCGAGAGCTACAAGCGCTATCTCGTCAACGGCCTGCGCGAAACCTTCGGCCTCATCGGCGTGCCGATCCGCCTGTCGATGCGCGCCGGGAGCAAGAACCCCTATGCGCCGACGAAGCGGAGGGGGTAGCAACCATGGACCGAAGCCAACGCAAGGCCGCCGTCTCGGCCTATAAGGAGTGCAAAGCCATCGCGGGCCTGTATGCGATCGGGCGTCCGGAAAAGGGTAGCACGTCCGTTTGGTCGATGGGTGACCCAATTTCTGGGGTAGGGCGGAGAAATCAGCGCAAGCTGTTTATGAAAAGCTGAATTCGTGCTATACTTTTCTTAGTCGCGGAACAGGACCTCCGCGTGCGTGCGCCAGAGGAAGGGAAGAAGATGAGCTTTGAGGCTTGTTGCGCACAACCTCAGACGCGAGTTCATCGGGTCGCGGAGTTTTCTTATTTTTTCCTCTCGTAACCCATTGAAAAGTCCCGATTCGGAAAAATTAATGAAAGGAAATGAAAGCTAAACTTACTAGCGTTTAGGCGCATTTTCTTTCATTTTTTTGCGCGGAATTCGCGCGCTGGTTGCACGACGTGAAGATCAAGGCTGGCGGAGCGGAGCCCATGACGACGACAGAGCCAACACACGTCGCGCATTGCCAATGTGGCGCAGTCGAGGTCGGCGCGTGGGCCGAGCCCATCGTTGTCAGCACTTGCTATTGCGACGACTGTCAGGCCGCGGCTGAGCGGGTCGCCGCATCCGCCACTTCAGCGCCAACGCCGAGCACGGACGGCGGCACGGAATTCATGGTGTTCCGCCGGGACCGCATCGCCTGTACGCGGGGCGCGGACCGCCTTGAGGCTACGAGGCTCACCGACGCCACAAAGACCCGTCGGATGATCGCCAGCTGCTGTGCAACGCCGATGTACGTGGCCTTCGACGACAAGCGGCCCTGGGTGTCGGCGCTCCGCGCCCCTTTCGGGCCTGATGCGCCGCCGGTGGAAATGCGGATCTGCACGCGGTTCAGACGGTCGGAAGACGAGGCCGAAGACGGCTTGCCCAGCCATCCCGCCTACCCGCCCGCGATGATCGTCCGCATCCTGGCCGCTTGGCCGCTCATGCTGTTCAGCCGGCGGGTCGGCACCTTGCCCTA
Organism: uncultured Alphaproteobacteria bacterium; assembly: GCA_963725195.1. GTDB lineage: Bacteria > Pseudomonadota > Alphaproteobacteria > Rhizobiales > Beijerinckiaceae > Roseiarcus. The sequence continues at coordinate 120,001 of CAVRXX010000030.1, forward strand.
ACGCGCTGGATATGCGCTTATTGCCGCCTCGCACGAGAGACGGTTTGTCACTCCGGCGACGCCTGGGATCGTCCGCGCGTCGGCCTCGGCGCGCGACCTCTCATAGTCGCGCTCGACCTGCCCGGTCAGTGTCACCCATCCTCCCTCGACGCTCACTTGCACGCGGTCGCGTGGAACGGCCAGGTCCCAGTGCAAAGCTGTCATGACGGCGAGTTTGATCCGCTCGTCGCTGCGCCCCCGCCAATTATGCTTGTCGCCGGCGCCGAATTCGAATTGCACCGGGAAGGGGGCTGGACCGCCAACCGGAATACCGCTCGCGCTAAGGAGCCCATAAGACTCTTCCTCGGACGTCCGCTCCAATTGAAGCCTCCTTGATCGCCCCGCCGGCGGAGCTTCTCGCGTTGCTCAGAACTCACAAGCCGCCGCTTCGTTCCATCGAAATGACGTCAGGAAAGATGAGATGACGCAGGAAGGAACCGGACGGCTTTTGAAGCGTTCACGGTTTGCGGGAATATGCGGCCCATGAACGCCGCAAGGGGGACTCGAAATGGAAATCAGCGAAGGCAAGCCCTATCCGCTCGGCGCGACGGGGGACGAGAAGGGCGCGAATATTGCTGTCTTTTCAGCGAATGCGACGCGGGTCGAGGTTTGCTTCTTCGACACGGAAGGCCGCCGCGAGATTGGCCGCTTCGAACTGCCAGAGCGTACCGACGAAGTTTTCCACGGCCACGTGACGGAGGTTGGCCCGGCAACACTTTATGGCTTTCGCGTGCATGGCCCTTATGAGCCGGAGGCTGGCCACCGCTTCAATCCCAATAAGCTGCTGCTTGACCCTTATGCACGAGCGCACTCGGGAAAGCTGACTTGGGATCCAGCAGTCTTCGGTTACACAATCGGAGCCGAGGGAGACGACCTGACCTTCGACGAGCGCGACAGCGCGCCATTCGTGCCGAAATCCGTCATCGTCGATCCGAATTTCGATTGGCATGGCGAATATCGACGCCGAACCGTCCCGTGGCAAGCCACGATCGTCTACGAGACGCATGTCAAAGGCTTCACCAAGCTGCACCCAGAGGTCGACGAGAAGCTGAGAGGTTTCTATGCGGGGCTCGGCTCGAAGCCCGTCGTCGACTACATCAAATCGCTCGGCGTTACGACCGTGGAGCTGATGCCGGTCCATACGTTTATCGACGACAATTACCTGCTCGAAAAGGGCTTGAGAAACTATTGGGGCTATAACTCGATCGGCTTTTTCGCGCCCGATCCCCGTTACGCGTCGGACGTGCCCAACTCGTTGCGCGAATTCAAAGAGATGATCGCGCGGCTCCACGATGGCGGACTCGAGGTGATCCTCGACGTCGTCTACAATCACACCGCCGAGGGCAACGAGCGCGGGCCGACGCTCTCCTTCAAAGGGATCGACAATCAGTCCTACTATCGGCTCATGCCGGATCAGCCGCGCTTTTATATCAACGACACAGGCACCGGGAATACGGTCAACCTCAGCCACCCCCGCGTCATCCAGATGGTCGTGGACAGTCTGCGTTATTGGGTGACCGAAACGCGCGTCGATGGGTTCCGCTTCGATCTGGGGACGATCCTTGCGCGAGAGCCTGACGGCTTCCACACCGAGAGCGGATTTTTGAAGGTCGTTGGCCAAGACCCGGTGCTCACCGAAGTCAAGCTGATCGCTGAGCCGTGGGACTGTGGCCCCGGCGGATATCAGGTGGGCGGCTTTCCCCCCGGCTGGGCGGAATGGAACGATAGCTTCCGCGACGATGTGCGGGACTTTTGGCGCGGCCACGCGACGGCGAAGGAATTGGCGCCCCGTCTTTGCGCTTCACCGGACAAGTTCAACTTTCGCGGCCGAAGGCCTTGGGCGAGCGTGAACTTCATCGCCGCCCACGATGGCTTCACCCTTCGCGACCTCGTTTCCTACAACGACAAGCACAACGAGGCGAATGGCGAGGACAATCGCGACGGGCACTCGGACAACCGCTCATGGAATTGCGGCGCGGAGGGGCCGACCAAAGACAAGGCGATCCAAACCCTGCGATGGCGTCAGCTCCGCAATCTGCTCGCGACGCTGATCTTGTCTCAGGGTACTCCGATGGTATGCGCCGGCGACGAGTTTGGCCGAACGCAGAATGGCAACAACAACGCCTATTGCCAGGACAACGAGACGAGCTGGATCAACTGGGAGATGGATGAGGAGCGTCTATCGCTCGTGACTTTCTTCCGTCGCCTGACGGCGGCGTTTCACCTCTACCCGGTTTTGCGCCGCTCGCGCTTCTTGACCGGTGAAATGAATCCAGACCTCGAGGTGAAAGACGTCGCCTGGATCGATCCCAGCGGGTCGGAGATGACTGAAGAGGCGTGGGATAACGGAATGCGCTGCTTCGGCATGCTCCTGGATGGGCGCGGGCAGGCGACCGGCATAAAGAAGCGAGGGGCAGACGCCACGCTGCTCATCGTGTTCAACGCCCATCATGAGACCGTCAAGTTCACCATGCCGCCCTGCTACGAGGCGGACGGGTGGAAGCGGCTCTTTGACACGACGGACCCGCAGCTGGACGCGAGCCAGCTCGACATCGGCACCGTTTACGACGTGACGGCGCGCTCGATGCTGCTGTTAGAGCGCGTCCCGGAGAGGACAGACCGCCAATCCCCGAAGTAGTGCGCCGGCCGTCTAGAGCGGGATGTTTTCAGGTTTGTCCGTAGCCGGCGTTTGTGAAGTAGTTGGCGCACTCTTTGGCGGAGTAGGCGTCGAGCAGTTCGCCGATGGCGGTGACGACTGTCTCGAGGGTTCGCGCCGCCGCTTTGCGCAAGAGATGCTTGAACTTGGCGAAGACTTGCTCGATCGGGTTGAGATCGGGCGAGTATTTGGGGAGGAAGAACAGCTTCGCCCCGGCTGAGCGGATGGCTTGGCGAACCGCCTCGCCCTTGTGGCTGCCGAGGTTGTCCATGATCACCACATCGCCCGGCTTGAGCGTCGGGGCCAGCGCTTTCTCGACATAGGTTCGAAAGCTTTCGCCGTCGATCGGACCGTCGATCAACCACGGCGCCTCGATGCGGTCGTGACGGAGGGAGGCGACGAAGGTCATGGTTTGCCAATGGCCGTGAGGAACCTTGGCGACCAGCCTTTCGCCTTTCGGCGCCCAGCCGCGCAGCGGCTCCATGTTGGTCTTCGTCCATGTCTCGTCGATGAACACCAGGCGCTTGGGGTCGATGCCGCTCTGGCGCTTCGTCCATTGCGCCCGCCGCCGCGCCACGTCAGGCCGATCGCGCTCGCTGGCGACCACGGTTTTTTTTGAAGCTGAGCTTCTCGGCGTGAACGAAATTCCACACCGACCGATAATCGACTTTGAGCCCGCGCTCAGCCAGTTCGGCCACCAGCCCACGCAAGGTGAAGGCCCCGTCCCGGACCCGCCGCGACAGAAACGTAGCATGCTCGCCAGCAATCGCCTTGGGCTTATGCCCGCCCATCTGGCCAGGCGCGACGCTCCCCGTCTCCCGAAACCGCCGCACCCAATTGATCACCGTGCTCGGCGCGACCCCAAAGCGCGCCGCCGACTCATGCCGCGACAGCCCCTCTCGCAAAACCGCCCCCACCGCGCGCTCGCGAAGATCCATCGAATAAGGCTTGCCCATCCATGCTGGCCTCCTGCCCAGTCAGCACGGTGAATCAGAATACGCCCGATTCGGGAATCCAAACCGATTCTGCCCAAAGTCATCCTGCTCTAGCGGGCCAGCAATACGGCGAACGGCAGCGGCTGCAGCCACTCGGGGAGAGGAGCGCCGACAATCGCATCCTGGCCGCGGAAGAGATCGAACCACCGGCCGGCAGGCAATTGCGCGGTCGCACTCCACTTGCGCTCCGCCTCTCGATGGGCGGGGTAGCGCGCCATCACGACGGCGAGCTTTCGGTCTCCTAGAGCCCGCACATAGCCAAAAGCCCAATCCGATCGGTCTCCCTCGATGGCGATTGGCTGATAGTCGCCGGCGGCGAAAAGCTCCGGCTCCTCTCGCCGGAGAGCGAGCAGGAGGGCGGTTGTCGCCAGCTTAACCCGGCCATCCCGCCATTCGTTCGTAAGCATCGTGAACAGCGCCGAACGCTGGTCTTTGGCTTTGACACGAGCGGCGAGGTCCGCCATGGCCGCCTCACGAAGAGCGAAATTGACGGGTCGCCGATTGTCGGGATCGACAAGATTGAGGTCCCACAACTCGCAGCCCTGATAGATGTCAGGCACGCCGGGCGCTGTAAGTTTGCCAACGGTCTGAACGAGGCTGTTCTCGATTCCAAGGCGCGCCACGCGCCGCACGAAGGGCAAAAAATTGGAAAGGAACGTGTCGGACCGCAGCGCTGCCATCGCGAAGGCCTGCGTCGCTTGCTCATAGTCCGCGTCGGGCGCCGTCCAACTCGAGCGGCGCTTCGCCTCGCGCAGGGATTTCTCGATCGCCGCGTGAAGGCGGGCGCCATAGGCTTCTTTTTGCTCATCGCTGGGGTTGTCGAGCATGTCGATGGGCCACGAGCCCACAAACATTTGGTAGAGCATGTATTCGTCGTCGCGGTCGGGCGCCGCTATGCGCTCGACGTCGCCACGTCTCGCTCGCAAGATGCGGGTCCAGGTCTCGACCTGCCGGCGCCATTCCTCCGGCATTTCGGAGAGAACGGCGAGCCTCGCCCGGTTGTCTTCGCCGCGCTTGGTGTCGTGCGTCGCGGTCGCCAGCATCGCGTGCGGCCAATTCTGGGCGCGCGTGGCGTTCGCCTTGTGGAACAGGGCAGGGGCGAGGCCAAACCGTTCGGGCGAGCCGCCGACTTCGTTGAGCGCGACGAACCGATTGTAGCGATAGAAGGCTGTGTCCTCCACACCCTTGGCCATTACGGGGCCCGAGAACTGCTGCACCTTCATCGCGAAGCGGAGCCCTGCGGTATGGCTGAGCTCTTGAGTGGGCGGTTGTTCCGTTTCCGCCATCAGGAGGTTCTGCAGGAAATCGAAGGCGGATGGATGAACATCCGGATCGCAACGCCGGGCGCGCGTCATCGCCCAGGCGATATCACGGCGGTCAGCGTCGGCTGGCATCCCGGCAAAGTCGAGATAAGTCCGGTAGACCGGAAAGTTCGAAACGACCTGTCTGATCGCGCGCTGGAGGAGCGCGCGCGTCAGATCCGCCGTCATCGGACTCTGACCGGCCAATTGCGCGGCGCGGCGACCGAGCGCGTTGAGCTCGCTCGCCATTTCATTTTCCATGATCCTGAGCTTGCCGTCGCGCGCGACCGTGGCGAAATCCTGGTCTTCGCCGGCGAGATCATAGTAGGCTTGCGTGAAAGCCGCCTCGCTCGCGGGGTCCACCAGCACGCCAAGCGCAAGATTGGTATAGTCGTAGCCGGTCGTGCCCTCGACGGGCCAGCCCGCCCGCAGCGACTCGTGGGTCGCCAAGATCTTTTCGACGACCAAGTAAAACGGTCGGGGTGCGCTCGCCCGAACCGCCTCGAGATAGGCCTTGGGATCAAACAGCCCATCGATATGATCGATTCTGAGGCCATCGATTTCGCCGCTTTCAAGCATGCGGAATATGCGGGCGTGCACATGGTCGAAGACCGGGCCCACCTCGATGCGCAGCCCGGCAAGGTCGTTGATATTAAAGAAGCGGCGGTAGTTGATCTCGTCCTCGGCCACTCGATGAAAGGCGACGCGCCAGAACTGCTCACGAATGAGCCGATCGAGTTCACGCCAGTCGCTGTTGAACTCATCCACGCGAGCATCGATCGCCGCGCGACCGCCACTATCTTCGTTGGCGAGCGAGACGAGTTCGCTCTTCAACGCGCGCGCTCTCTCCGCTACCTGCGGCCGCCATTGGGGCAAGTCGAGAAAGAGGTCGGCCATCCGATCCAGCGCCGGGTGTTGATGACCAAGAATTTGCGGAAAGGTCAGCGGATGGATCGGCAGCTTGTGAGCCTCATAAGCCCAAACGGCGAAACTCCCGTCGGCTTCGAAATGAAGCTTGAGTTTCCCCGATCTCAGCTCCTCGCCATATTGCGCGCCAAGCAGAGGCGCGAGCAGCTTGCCGTCCTGCGCTGACCAGTCGATGTCGAACCAGCCTGCATATTTGGAATAGGGACCCCACTCCAGAACATCGAGCCACAGCGGATTGTCGGCGCCCCATACGCCCATGTGATTGGGAACGATGTCCAGGATCCGCCCGAGCCCTTCACGGCGGAAGGCTTCGATCATCGACGTGAAATCCGCCTCCGTCCCGAGTTCGGGATTGAGTTGGTTATGATCGGCGACGTCGTAGCCGTGCACGCTCCCTGGGCGCGCCTTGAAGATCGGAGAGAGGTAGACGTGACTGACGCCGAGTTGCGCGAGGTAAGGCGCAACTTTCGCGGCGTCATTGAAACCAAAGCTCGCGTGGAGCTGCAGGCGATAGGTGGCGCGCGGAACGTTCATTCCGGATCGAGTCCCCAGCGCACGGTCCAAGGTCCGAAGGAAGCGCCCGCTTCGCCGCAAAGCCAAAACGGCTGGATTTTGGTCGCTGGAAACGCGACGGGACTGGACGAGAGATTGGCGTCGAGGACGAGCCGCCGCTCTCCCGCTCGCCAGACGACGCGCAAAGCCTGCTCACCTACCACGAGCGCCTTGCCCCCATGGCGAATGAAAGGCAGCAAGGGCTGAACGATTTCTCGACGGGTCTTCAACAGCTTGCGATAATAGGCGAGATGCGTCAGGTCGATCCGGCTCCAATCGAGCTTGGATGCGAGGAATGTCGCCTCAGCGCAAGGATCGGGGATCTTGGCCATTTGGTCCGGATCGGCAAACTCGGGAAAGCGCGAGAATTCCTCTCGCCGTCCTCTTCTCACGGCCTCCCGCAGCTCCCCACTGAAGTCGCAGAAAAAGAGGAATGGCTGCGTCGCGCCCCATTCCTCACCCATGAACAGCATCGGTATCTGCGGAGCGAGTAGATAGACGCTTGCCAGCGCCCGGATAACTTCCGGGGGCGCCAAAGAGTTCAGCCGTTCGCCAAACGCGCGATTGCCGATCTGGTCGTGATTTTGGATGAACGATACGAAGGCGGTGGGCGGTAATTCGGCACTCGGCCCGCCGCGGGGCGCATTGCGATAAGGCATCATCTCGCCCTGGTAGGCGAAGCCTTCGGCGAAGGCTTTTCCCAATAGCTCCGTTGAGCCGTAAGCGGCGTAGTATCCGCTGCTCTCATGCGTAGCCGCGACATGCAGAACATGATGGATGTCATCGTTCCATTGCGCGGTGTAGAGTTTGGGCTCTCCGCCGTGGCGCGTCAGGCGCTGCGGATCGTTGCTCTCGTTTTCCAGGATGAGATGGATGGGCCGCGAGAACCGCGCGCGAACGCGCGCCGCAAGTTCGTCGAGAAGATCCGGCCGCGAATCGTCCTTGATGGCGTGGACGGCGTCGAAGCGCAGCCCGTCGAGATGAAACTCCTCGAGCCAATATTCGGCGTTCTCAATGAAGAAGTCGCGCACCGGGCGTGAGTTGGGTCCATCAAGTTGGATCGCGTCGCCCCAAGGCGTTTTATGCCGGCTCGTGAAGAAATCAGGGGCATAGAGCCGAAGGAAATTCCCTTCAGGCCCGAAGTGGTTGTAAACGACGTCAAGCAGGACCGCGATCGCCGTGAGCGTGCGCGGCCTCGACGAACGCCTTGAAGTCTTCCGGTCGCCCATAACTTGCGTCGGGAGCGTAGGGGAACGTCCCGTCGTAGCCCCAGTTCCAGCGGCCCTTGAAGTCGCTGACCGGCATGATCTCGACGCCCGTCACCCCGAGGTCCGCGAGGTGGTCCAACTTAAGAGCGGCCCCCGCAAACGTGCCTTGAGGCGAGAAAGCGCCGACGTGGAGTTCATAAAGCACAACATCGTTCCACTCGCGGCCTGTCCACGACTCGCGCCAATCATATGAGCGTGGATCGATCGCTTCGCTTGGGCCGTCGACGTCGTCGGGCTGGAAGCGAGACGCCGGGTCTGGAACACGTTGTCCGCTCGACAGAGCGAACATATACCGGGCGCCGGCGGGCAGGCCGTTGACCAAGGTCTCGTGAAAGCCGTTCTCTTTGCGATCCATCGCGACGGGATCGCGGCCGTCGATAACCAGTGCGATCCGCTCTTCTTTCGGCGCCCAAAGACGAAAACGGATCCCGTCTTCCTCGAAAGACGGGCCGTGCGTCCACCTCAACACGCCGTCTTTCGTTCGCAAGAGCAAGCCCCAGTTTGAACCCCATCGTAAACGAGTTCCGGCTGTGGCTGTTCCATAAGGCCTCGCAGGCGCGACACGCTGGTGATGTCGGCTCGCTTCTGCCCCCGCGCTTCGTCAGCCTGAGTTGGCGTCGTTGGGGCCGATCTCCACGCCCGGGCCGCCCGGCAAAACATTTTTGTTAGAGGACTCGGGAACAAAATCCGTCGCGGCGGGTTTTGACACGTGGATACGCAATTCGGGTCATGATCTGTGTGCGAGAGCTCAGGACTCAGGATCGACAATTCCCCCAGGCGCCCTTGCGGGATATACTCCGCCCTCAGAAGGAGGTGGGGCTTGCAATTGGCGCGATTGCTTGTGAACTAATCCCCACTGCGATTTGGACGCCCGATGACGAGGAGGAACGACATGTCGATCTCGGACGCAATTGCGCCGCACATCCCCTTCCTGCGTCGGTTTGCACGCGCTTTGTGCGGAACCCAGGCGGCGGGCGACGCTTATGTCGCCGCCACGCTCGAAGCGATTTTAGCGGATCCCGATTGTTTCGACGCCGAACTCGATCCTAAAGTCGCCCTCTACAAGTTGTTCTTGCGCAGCTGGCGCAATGTGCCGCTCAACGCCCATGTCGATCTTGCGGATTTCGATGGCGAAGGCGGCGCAAACAGGAATCTCGCGGCCATCTCTCTCGAGCCGCGAATGGCCTTCCTCTTGAGCGCGGTCGAATCTTTTAGACCGAAGGAAATCGGGCAAATCATAGGTTGCTCGGAAGAGGCGGCGACTGACCTTATTGAACGGGCTGGACGCGAAATTTCCGAACAAATTCGCACCTCAGTGCTTATCATCGAGGATGAACCCCTCATCGCCCTCGACATCCAGACGCTCGTCGAGCAGCTGGGCCATGACGTCGCGACGATTGCTCGGACTCATACCGAAGCGGTGCGCGCAGCGCTCAAGCGCCGTCCGGGCCTTATTCTGGCCGACATTCAACTTGCCGACGGAAGTTCGGGTCTTGACGCGGTTAATGAGATTTTGGGAACACAAGAAGTCCCAGTTATTTTCATAACCGCCTTTCCCGAGCGCTTTCTCACCGGGCAAGCGCCAGAGCCGGCGTTCCTGATCACCAAGCCCTTCAGCGCGGATTCGGTCAAGGCGGTGATCAGCCAAGCCTTGTTCTTCGATCGGAAGTCCCAGAGGACTGTAGTGAAAGCGGTGGCCGGCTGACGACAGTCCCGGACGGCTGTTTGGCGTCTTGTCGGCTCCGTTCGAGCGAAGCGCCAAGAAATGTCTGCACAGCCGGAACCTTAGCGCTCCTGAGACGTTCGGCATGCCGAGGGCGAGTGAGGGAGGAATTGCCGTGTCGTATTACGAATTCTGCCTGATCGGCGGAGATGGATCGCGACTGTCGCGCGAACGCCATCCGGCGGCCGACCTCGAGACAGTTTGGGGTCGAGTTTTCCGTATGGCCGAGCTTGAGAGCACGCGAGGAAAACGGATCCATGTCCTGGATGACCAAGGAAGGATCGTCATCGGCATCGGGGCGATCGCCGCCGCACTCTCTGCTCAACGAGCTCGCGCGGTTCGGCGCCGCTTCGACGAGGGATGACGGCGCGATCGCCGCACTTTGGGATCGTGTTGTCGACGGCCGATACAACTCGCTGGCAGGGAGCACGACGCTGCGCGCGGAAAGCCGCCGGACCGATAAGGCGGTTGGAAAACCCCCTGCTGAAGGAGTCGTTTACCCTTCCGAAGGATTTGGTTGACAGGACCGGCGCTATGGCCAAGTCCCGGTCGTTAAGCTGGCGTTTGGGCGTGTCGACGCTTGTCATCGTTCTGCCGCTCGTCCTCTTCGCGTTGCTCATGGTCGGATGGATCGCCCATGACGAACGGGAAGCGGAGCGGAATGAGCTAATTGGCGACGCTAATGCGTTCGCTGACACTGTTGGGCGCGAAATCAACGCGTATTTTCTTCTGTCTGCGGCGCTGTCGCATTCAAGTCTCCTTCAGCATGGGGATTTGACCGGGTTCGCGGAGCAAGCGCGAGATACGCTTGCTGAAGCGCCTGGCGTCAAATTGATCGTGTCGACCGCCGACGGCGATCCTGTGCTGAGCATTCCGCCGGCGCCTTCGGATTTACCGCTGCTGCACGATCGCACCGCGCTCGTTCGGCGGGCGATCGAATCGGGTTCCGCTTTTCTTTCGGACGTCAACGCGGATCCAGCGTTGCCAGAACCGAACGCCTCGATCGAAACCCCGGTGTTTCTTGATGGCAAGCCTGTCTATGAAATCGCGATGCTTCTTTCTCTAAAACGATTCCGCGATCTGATGCGACGTCAGAACTTTCCCCCGGACTGGCTATCTGGAATCGTCGATCGCAAGGGCGTTTTTGTCGCGCGGATTCCGAGCGAAGCTGGGGGTCCGGGGACGCTGGCGAGCCCAGAGTTTCGTGATGCTACGCGAAGCTTGCCTGCATCGACGGTGACTCACAATTCGATTGATGGACAAAAGATAGTCTCCGCCTACGCGCCGGTGGAGGGGGGATGGACTGTAGGCGTCGCCGCAGATGCGCGCGGGCTTGGAATTGGTCCTAGCGCGTTTGCGCTCACCTCACTCCTGGCGGCGCTTGCGATGCTGGGCAGCCTACTATTGTCCTATCTGAATGGTCGCGCACTCACACGACGAATGCGAGAGCTGGAGTCGAAGACCAAGAATGTGCTGACCGGCGCGCCGGCGCCCGCCGCGCCATCTACGGGCATTCGCGAGTTTGACAGCCTTTCCGATGCTTTGGCCAGAACTTCCCAACTATTGTCCTTGCGAACAGAGCAACATCGACACACCGAGCAGGAACTGCGAAGCCGCGAAGAGCATTTCCGCCTTCTGGCTGATAGCGTGCCTCAACTGGTGTGGACCGCGGGTCCCGATGGCCGCATCGAATACGCCAATGCGCGTCGCGAGAGATATGGAGCGATCGGCCAGACGGATTGGGAGGAGATTATCCATCCCGATGATCGGCGGGGAACGGCGGAAGCGTGGCTCCGCGCCAAAGAGGCTGCGGTTCCCTATGAAATGGAGCACCGCCTGTTTGCGATTGGCAAGGGATACGCGTGGCATCTCAGTCGCGCATCGCCGCTGCTTGACGCGCAAGGAGCCGTCGTGAAGTGGTATGGCACGACCACCGACATTGACGAACAAAAGCTGCGCGAGGGCAACATCCGGGACCTCATGGCGGAGGTCAATCACCGTTCGCGCAATCTGCTCGCCGTCGCGCAAGCCATTGCGCGCTGTGGCGTGGCGAACGCCAAAACGGTCCAGGAATTTCAGGAAAGATACTCCGAACGGCTGCTCGGACTGGCCGCCAGTCAGGATTTGCTAACCGATCGGAATTGGCGCGGCGTGCCGCTCGAGTCGCTGGTGCGGGCCCAAACGGCTCGGCGTCGGGAAAGGCGCCTCGTAATCGGGGGGCCGCAGGTCCTGCTCAGTCCCAATGCGACCCAAACGCTTGGCCTTGCTTTGCGTGAGCTGTGCGACAACGCTGTCAAGCACGGCGCCTTCTCGAAAGCTGACGGCGAGGTCTCTCTCGTTTGGCAAATCGACAGTAGCGGGGACGAGCCGAAGCTTGAGATGACGTGGCAGGAACGCGGCGGACCCCGCGTGGACCCGGCGGCAACCTCCGGGTTCGGCAAAGTCATTATCGAACGTCTGACGGCCGCTGGCCTCAACGCCTCTTCGGTATTGAGCTTCGAGCCTGACGGCGTCAGATGGCGTTTGATCGCCCCGCTGAAGGACATCGTGAAAACTGGAACGAGTGATCCGCCCCCTTCAGAGCGGTCGGTCGAAGTCGCGCCGGACTGAGCTAAAGACGGATCGATTCCTTGCGGTTCCTACAGTAGTCTGCCGGTAGTTTTCCGCATCGAATGAGGCGGGCGTCCGGAGGACTTCGGGGTGACCGCAGCGAAGATGAGGGGTCTCGGGGATTCATCAATGCCGGACAAAAGGTCGAGGAAACCGCGAAAGAGGGCAAGAAAGAATGCGCCAGCGGGCGGCGCGGAGGCCGCGAAGGCCGACCAATATATCGGCGCCCAGCTGAAAGCGATGTATGACGCCGTTAGTGTCGAGCCTATTCCCGACCACCTTCTGCAGTTGCTCGACCGTCTCGGCAAGGACGCGGAGAGATGAAGTCGAGCGTCTTAGGGAGCAAGCGGGGCGGTGACGACGAACTCGACGCCAGGACGGCGCGCGACGACCTCCAAAGACGCGCTCAACTGTTCGGCGAGCGCGCGGACCATGCGAGCGCCTAACCCCTTTCCCTCGCCGAATTGGAAGCCTTCCGGAAGTCCGCCGCCCTCATCGCGAATGGCGATGAAAAAGCTGTCGACGCCGGTCGCGCCGATATCGACCCATACATTGCCCGGGCCACCGCCTTGATAGGCGTGCTTTGCGGCGTTGGACACCAGCTCATTGACGATCAGCGCAGATGAAATCGCGCGGTCGGTCGAAATCACGATCCCAGGCTGCGCTTGAACGTGAATTTCGCACTGCGCAAAGCTGGCCCCGAGGTCCTTGCAAATCGCTTCGATATATCGTCCGACGTCGAAACGCTCGACGTCTGCCGATTGATACAATTGCTCGTGCACTCTTGCGATGGCGGCGACGCGCAGCGTTGCGTCTTCAACGTGTTGCCTGAATTCCGGCTCCGTGTTTTCGCGTGACTGAAGGCGCAGCATGCCGATGACCAGCGCAAGGCTATTCTTGACCCGATGGTTCATCTCCTTGACGAGAAATTGCTGGCGCTCCAGCGCCGCCTTCAGATTGCGCTCGTGCCGTTCGCGCTCGATCGCCATCCCGAGGATATTGGCGGCGCCCTGGAGGAACGCGAGATCATGCTCGACGAACTCTTCATCTGACCGGCTGTCGACCTCCAGCACGCCAAACGGCCGGCCGTCTCCTTGCAGAATAACGTTCATGGCGCGGTGGATGCCATGTCTGATCAGAATCTCGGGCGTTCTGAAACGCTCCTCGTTTTCGAGATGATTGGAGATCACTGGCCTGCCGGTTTTCAGCGCGAATCCGGCCGGTGAAGCGAGATCCGCGCCGATGCTGACGACGCCGACAACGCCCGGCTCCCAACCGACGCCCGCCCTGACGAGCAAACGGTTTTCACTCGGAATATATTCGAGCACCTTGCAAAACTCAGTGCGTAGGCCCTCGGCAGTTAAGCGCGCCGTATCCGCAAGCAGCTGATCGAACCCGGGTCCCTGCAGCGCGCCGACGCCGAGCTCGGCAAGGATTTCTTGCTGACGCACGCGGTGATGAAGCGCGTGCAAAAGGGGATCTGCAGGCTCGGATTCGGATTTGGATTCGACGACGGGTTTTTGAGGCCTATCGGAGGACGGCATTGGATCGGTTATGTGGCAAGCTACGCCTCCCGGACGCTTTGGCTGTTCGCGCCCAATCTATGCCGCGGCGCGCCACCACGCCAGTCCGCGGCTCCAGCTGTCCGATCGTCTGCCTGAACTTGAACATGCTTTCGCCGGCGAGGCCGCGGCTCACAATCCGACCACACGAAACCCCGGGCGAGTTCTCCGCTCCCGGGGAGCCACGGTTCTCGGCGAAGGATCTCATGGCGCCCCCAGGAGCGCTGTCAGCGGCGCCCCAATCAACCACAGCGGGAAACCTGTTCACAGGCCCGTATCGACGTCCTCCGCCTGTCGGCGCCCTCGCCGGCTTGATCACAAACGCTCCTCGGACCCTACAGGTTCCGTCCGGCTACTCGCCGCAGCGGTCTCCAACGGCTGCTTCTGGAACAGAACGGGCAGGCGCGTCGTTTGCCATGCGACGAAGGAGGCGACGATGGACTGGAATCGGGTCGAAGGAAATTGGAAGCAAATGAAGGGCGCCGTGAAGCAGCAGTGGGGAAAGCTGACCGACGACGACCTCACTCAAATCAATGGCAGCCGGGAAAAGCTCGAGGGGATCATTCAGGAGCGATACGGCATTGCCAGGGATGAAACCCGCAAGCAAATCAACTCCTGGTATCAGACCCAGACTTGGCAATAGCGTTCGGATTAATGGGCCCCGGCGGTTACGTCGGGGCCTAGTCCATTATGCCCGGCCGCTCGGCTAAGTCTCGAGCCGTGATCGTGGAACAGATAAGCGGATCGAAAGTCCTTCATGCCGCCAGTCGCGGACTATGGCGCCGCCGAGCTGGTCGGAAACCGCGATCCGCGACAGCACGTCGCCGAATCCCAAACTTCCACTCGGCGCGGTGACCGGTGGGCCGCTACGTTCGGTCCAGTGGATGACGATCGAGTCGCCCTCTTCCGCAAATACGACCTTTATCGAGCCCGTGTCGGCGGAGAGGGCGCCGTATTTGGCGGCGTTGGTCGCGAATTCATGCAATAGGAGGGCGAGGCTCGTGACGGCGGACCCGGAAACTCGAGCATCAATTCCAGACTGCACGATGCGCGATTGCCCCGCTTCGTCAAACGGAGCGACAATCGTCCGGACGAGCGATTGAAGTGTCGTCGGCTCGGGCGCGGCTTGACCAAATCCATGCGAGAAGGTGAGAGCGTGCGCTCGCGCCAGCGCAGCGAGACGCCCGCGGGTCAATTCCGCGAGCTCTTGTGGGGATTTCGCGGAGCGCGCGCTCAAACCCACGAGGCTGCCGGAGAGCGCAAAGAGGTTTTTGACCCGATGGCTCATCTCTCTCAGAAGCAAGTGCTGACGATCGCGCGCCCTTCTCAGCTCCGTGATGTCGCGCGCAATTTTCGAGGCGCCGACAACCTTCCGGCGCGAGTTCCGGATCGGCGAGATGGTCAGCGAAATGTCGACTGGGCTGCCATCCTTGCGTTGCCGGACGGTCTCGAAGTGCTCGATATGTTCGCCGCGCGCAATCTTCCCAAGGATGACCGGTTCTTCGTCCAGTCGGTCGACAGGGATGATAATCGTTATCGATTTGCCGACCGCCTCTTCGGCCGTGAAGCCGAAAAGCCGCTGCGCGGCGGCGTTCCAGCTGAGAATGACGCCATTGAGATCCTTCGACAAGATGGCGTCTTCGGAGGACTCGATGATGGCTCGGTAATGATGGGCAGCCAGATCGTCGTGGCGCCGCGCCGGCCGACGCGCCGACGCTCCTTTCGTAATCAGCTGATCCGCGCGCTTCTTATCGGGCGGCTGACCGGCACGTTTCAACCCATTGTCCTCAGAGGCAACCGCACCGGGCTCGCATACTACACATTGTCGTCAAATCAAGCTAAAAACATCCCGGCTCGCGGCACGCTACGGCGCACAGCCGGTGGAGCATTGGCAACCGGAAAAAGCCACCGCGAAACCCTGTCGCGCTCTTGTCTGACAGGTACAACAAACACCGAAAACCGGCTACTCCGCGGCTGCTCGACGGGTGGTGGTGGGGCCAGCCCGAACCGGTTCTTGGCCCGGAGGCTCGCCTTCGAGGCGCTTGCGCTCGGAAGGCTGAGAGTCGTGCATGGCCTCCGCAGTGGACCAATGGCGCTCCGCCTCGCCTTCGGGGCAGCCCTCGTCGAGCCACAGGAAATAAGCAATCTCGCGGATGCGGTCGTTGCGGTCGGTCATGATTGTCTCCAGTCCTGGGTTGGCCGCGCGGGCGGCGGTTTGTTTGCGCGTGGCGGCCGTGGGCAACGTTTGCACCAAGGCTATTGCTTCTTTTCGGGCGTCGCGGGGGTGACGGGCTGCGAGCCTCCGGTCGAGGCGCTATTCGGCTTGGCGCCCTTGGTAGGTCCGCTCCCGGCGTCCTTTGTGGACGTCACGCCGCTGGTTGGGCCGCTCCCGGCGTCGACCTTCGGCTGGGCGAAGGCCGGAGACGACAGGCCGAGCACGACAACGCATGCAAGCAAGCTTCTGCTCAATGAGGACATGAACGCCTGCCTCGTGAAACACGTCTTCGAGTGAACCCCGTTCGAAGCGCGAAGTTCCATCAGGCCGCCGAAATAGGCGCTTGCTCAAGGGTTGCGCGTGTGGCGCCGACCAGAGGCGTCAGATCCTTTGCTCCGCCTTTGGCCGGCCCAGAGTGATCACAAACGGACGCCCGGCGATCGCGCCGCCGAGCGACGGCGTGATCCGAAACGGCAGGCACGTCTCGACCGCGCGTTCGACGTCGTCGACAAAGGCTTGCCGCGCCTCCTTGTCGCCCTCGAGATGCGAGAAAGTGATGCGCGGCTTGCCGAAGATCGAGCCGTCCCGCTTCATCATCAGCATGATCGTCAGCCGCGAGCCGGCCGGCCCAGCCGACTTGCCCTTCATGCAGGCGCTGAACTGACGTTGAAGGTCCGCAAGCGTGTTGGCCGGCGCCACATCTTCAGCGAGCGCCGCGGGGGCCGCGGAAGCGAGAGCCGCGGCCAGTGCGATCATCGCCCAGGCGTTCCTCATCGAACCTTCCTCCGAGATCGGCATCCGCCACGCGCGCAATGTTCGGTCCGAAAGGACCCAAGATCAATGCGCTCGCGTTGAAGCCGGGCTATTGTCGTCAAGGGCTCGAAGAGCGGGAGCGCGGCGTGGCGGATCGAGTTCGGGAACGCCGGCAGGCCTATGCGGCTGAGATCGCGCGCAGCGCCCACGTCCGGGACCCCGGAATCGAAAAGGCCTTCGCCGCCGTGCCGCGCGAGGATTTTGCCGGTCCGCCACCGTGGCGGGTCGGCTCCGGCGGCCTCTTCGGCTTGACCTCGTCCGACGATCCGGCCCGCCTCTACGAGGACGTCCTCATCGCCCTCGACGCTGAGAGGGGCATCAACAACGGCCAGCCGTCGCTGCACGCGCAGGCGATCGACGCGCTCCGCCTGAAGGAGGGCGAGACGGTCGTTCAGATTGGCGCCGGCGCCGGCTATTACACCGCGATCCTCGCGGAGCTCGTCGGGCCGACCGGCAAAGTGATCGCCTATGAGATCGCGCCGGACATCGCCGCGCGCGCCGCCGCCAATCTCGCCCGCTATCCTCAGGTCGAGGTGCGCGCCCGTTCCGGCGTCGAGGATCTGCCTCAGGCCGACGCCATTTATGTCAACGCCGCCGCCACGCATCCCCTTCGCGCCTGGCTCGACGCGCTCAAACCCGGTGGAAGGCTCGTCTTTCCTCTCCAGGCGGCGGGCTCGAGCGGCGCCATGCTGATCGTGACGCGGCCCGAACACGGCGAAGCCTGGCCCGCCCGACTGCTGACGGGCGTGGTGTTCATCCCCTGCGAAGGCGCGCAGGACACCGAGATGGGCCGGAAGCTTGACAAGGCGTTCCGCCGCGGCCGCACCGACAGGGTGCGCTCGCTGCGCTTTGGCGGCGCGCCAAGCGAGACGGACTGGGTCCGTGGCGACGGCTGGGCGCTGTCGAGCGAACCGGCCGGGTAGGGCGGGGCCTGGGCTGGATCCAGCCGCTGAGGGCGGCAAATACAACTTCCGGTCGAGCTCCGTGCAAATAAAAGCAAGCAAAACGCGCCTAAACGAGCCTAAACGCTAGTAAAAGTGCTAGCGTTTACTAGCGCTTATTTTTCCGAATCGCGACTTTTCAATGGGTTACGACAGGAAGAAGTAAGGAAATCCGCCCGACCGCTCAACTCGCCTCTCGGGTTGTGCAGGAAGCCCGGTCAAAGCTGCATCCCTTTCCCTTTTGCCGGCGTCGCTGGCGGCGTGTTCGATCATCAAGAACACCATACCATAGACTTCTGATTTTGCCAAGCAAATCTGCGGCGGCTCTGAAGCGCCGTGGCCGAGCCCGGCCCGCCGCCCATCCGTTGGCGGGTGGATCGTCTCTTGCATCGCGACGGGGCGCCGTTCTCCGAACTGGATTTTTGACCCATGACGCGAGCCGAACTTGCCGAAAAGATCCTCGACATCAAGCGCGAGAAGGGCTGGACCTGGAAACACGTCACCGACGAGATCGGGGGATTATCGCCGGTTCTCGTCGTCGGCGCGCTGCTCGGGCAGATGAAGCTGCCGAAGCCGCTCGCCGAGAAGGCGGCCAAGCTCTTCGGGCTCACCGAATCCGAAAAGCGGATGCTGAACGAGGTCCCGACGCGCGGGACGCCGATGCCCCCGACCGACCCGCTGCTTTATCGGTTCTATGAGCTCATCATGGTCAACGGTCCGGCGCTCAAAGCGCTGATCGAGGAGGAATTCGGCGACGGCATCATGTCGGCGATCGACTTCGATCTCGAGTTCGACCGGCTCGCGGACCCGAAAGGCGACCGCGTCCGGCTGGTGATGTCCGGCAAGTTTTTGCCCTACAAGTACTACGGCGCCGAACAAGGCATACCGGAATATGGATTCAGGGAGGAGTGAGCGGCGGTTGATGGATCGAGCGCGAGAGATCTTATGAAAAACGGGCTCTTGTAGCGTTTGCCGTTCGTCGGCCTTTTTTTGCGTCTGCGCCTCTGAGCCGGCGCCGTCATGGCCGGGCTTGTCCCGGCTACCCACGCGGCGCCGCTGCAAAGACGAGTCCGACATCGCCGCGACAAGGAGCAAAGGCCAACAGTTTCGTAGAGTCTTCGGCTTCACGCGCAGTGGGTCAGAAACGCCAAGCGACCGTCTCTTGTTAAAGCGGCACGTATGCTGGAATGACGCCTTTCCATGCGATTGGCGCAGAGCAGGCCCTCTCTGAGCCCCCTTGCCCCGAAGCGGCAACCGAGTAGGTTGCGTTGTGCACTGCAGCATAGGTTCTCGCACTGCAGCAGACGCGGGATTGAGTCCCGCGCCAGGCACGACTCAGCATCGGAGCACCGCCATGCAGTTCGTCGACAAGCCAAGCACGACCAAGGAATTCCTCTTTCTTAGCGATTTCGACCAGACCCTCAGCTTTCAGGACTTGGGTTACGTGCTGAGCGAAGCGCTCGGGATTTCGAACTTCCACGAGAAGGTCACCGATCTTGCAAAGAAGCATTTCGTCCAGCAGGGCGGAGAGCTTGCCTATCTGCTCGTCCACGATCCAGATTTCCGGAAGATCAGAGCGGAAGACCTGCGCGCAGCGGGAAAAAAGGTTCGCCTGAAGGCGGATATCCCACTGCTCGTTCGGCTCCTCGGCGCGCTGGAGGGTCACAACTTCACCCCCTACGTCGTGTCGGCGGGACCGCAGGAGATCGTGGAGGCGGCCCTGGAAGGCGTCATAGCCCCGGAAAACATTTTCGCGAGCAGGCTTTGCTACAACGACCAGGGCGAAATCTCTGGCGTCGAATGCTTGCGGGCGGGATATGGCAAGGTCGCAATCCTCGACTATTTGCGGGAAAGGTCCGCGATCAGCCAGCATCGCGTCGTCTATGTCGGCGACGGCAGTTCCGACGTTCACGTCATGCTGCACGTCAATCGCCTCGAAGGCATGACGATCGCTGTTTCAGAGAACAAGTATCTGACTCAGATCGCCAAGCGAACTATTCTGAGCGACAACGCGCTCAGCATCCTCATCCCGATCATGGAAGACGTCCTCGGCTGGAGCGCGAGGCGCATCCGCCTGTACATGGAGCAGCAGGGCTTCATCTTTCAGGAATGGGAAAAGGTGCAGACCGACACGGTCACGATCGTCGAGGCGGCCTGAAACGCAGGGCGCCGGCCCCTGGATTGCCTCAGTTGCCATAGCCCGTCGCTAGACGGACTTACTTCAAGAACCGCCTAGGGCTCCTCGCAAAGACGATCCCGCCTCCTCGAGGGTCGGCGATCGACTTCGACCTCGAGATCGACCGGCTCGCGAACCCGAAAGGCGTCCGCGTCCCGCTGGTGATGTCCGGCAAGTTTCTGCCATACAGGGTACTATGGCGCCGAGCGGGGCGTGCCGGAATATGGGTTCAGGAGGAGGGGGCGGGGTACGCGCTGACGCCCTTATGCCCCGACCCGCGCGAACCCTCGCAATGTGCTCGGCATGACTTGAGAACGAGCATTCTCCCTTCCCAAGCCTTTGCGTTATTGACTAAGACACGTTGTAACACTTTGCAACGGCCAAGTACAAATCAGTTTGCTCTATCTGATCGACATTCAACGTGCCGAGCGTGGGCGCGTCCCAATGCGTGAAATCCTTCCCGGTGTAGGTGACGGTGATCGGACCCGCGCCAGCATGTGTCCACGCGCCGAACGAACCTTCGCTGCTTCCTTGCATCCAGACTTTGTCAGAATACGAAAACATGCAGCATCCGATCAGTTTTGACGGATTTTGCTTGTTGTAGTTGATGCATCCGCTGAGTTGACCCATCAAAACATTGACATGATCGGGTTTGGTGCGGTCCTGCCCAATTTCGGTAAACCAGATCGGGAGGTTGTACTGATTGAAAGTGCGGTCGACCCAGCCTGTGCCGGAACCATCGTTCTGGAACAGATAGCCGGCAGTGTTGTAGGTTTGGGGGGCGAGAAATAGCCGAGAATTCAACCCGCTGAGTTGGGGAATGAGTTGATCCCATGCGTACCAACAAGGAGGGCGGTTGTTTTGCATAGAAAAACTGACCGGATGCCCAATTGGCAGTTTGCGATAGTTGGGAAATTGCTGCTGTTCGATCGAGACCCAGGTGTTTGTAAAACTAACGCAATTCGCTACACTGATACCGTTGCCGGGCAGATCAAACTCGTTCCCAAATACAATCCCCTGTATTGCTGGGTGGTAATCGCCGCCCTGTGAAAAAGATTGGATGAGCGCCGGTATTTGCGTGTTCATGTTTGGCAAGCCGCCGCCAGGCTGAAGGAAATAGTTAGAAACACTGACCAACACGCCGATTTTTTCGTATTGGCAAGCGTCGAGAAACAAGTCATGGGGGTTCCGAGGGTCCCAGTCATAAAGCCTGATAACCTCGACGCCCATGGTATGCATCTTTGGCAGGTCGGCTCGGCACGTCGTTTCCCCTGGAGCCATGCTTTGGCACCACGGTTGGACGGAATTTGCATAGCTTGAACGAAATAGAGATCCTATATAGTCGGCAGTATTGTCGCTGCCAAAAAATACCTGCGTGCTGTTTGCTACAGAAGGATTGTACGGAGCCGGAAAGGCGTCATTTCCGTAGCAGATACCCTTTACGCGCCCCATGGTGACCTCCCTCTTGAAGAATTGTACAATACTAAAAACAAAGAGCATTCTGACTGAAGTCAAAATGTTCTCTATTTTGCATTTAGGCGATTCTAGCTTGTAGAAAACACCGCTAACACCCACCCATAAGTTTAAAGTTAACATAGGGCAACTAACAAAAAAGGGGAGGCAACAGAGCAAACACAACCGACTCTACGTGTATCACGAAAATGTGTAGGCCAAAGGTTGAATTCATCACAATACATTCACAATACATTCACAATCTGAAACGCCGGCTCGACTGGTCGAGCGCGCCTTTCTCATCGAGCAGCAAGTCAAATCTGCTTGGATCTACCGCTTAAACCGACCGCTGTTTCTATTGCCCTCCTTCGGAAGCATTGCGAGGCCAGGACAGAGCGTTATGGCCCGGGGCCCGGAAACGGGTCTAACTATCACGCGACAAACAAGCAGGCGAGTTACCGCGCCAAGCAGGCCTTCCGGAGTATGGGGTATAAAGGAGGAGTGAAAGGGCCGGCGTTGGATGCGAGAGGCGACGCTAGGGCTCGCCGTCTTCCGATGCCCTTCAGTGAATTGAAGCGAAGGTGGAATCGAGGTAGGATTACATGGTCGTTAATGTGCGCATGAGATCGATCGGCGCGCTGGACGGACGGGCGGAAACGCTGAGATCTTGTCTGCCTTGCTCCGTTCGCTGTTAAAGTTGTTCTTTCAGATAGATCATTTTCGCGAGGCAGCTAGACTTGTATCATGTTAGTCGAATCGCACTGGGGCAATCCGGGTAAAGGAAGACAATTCCATAGCGAACTTAGCGTGGATCAAGTAAGCTTTTGCGCGAGGATACATAGTACGACTGAGGACAGCCGCGTCCCAGGCGCCGGGCCTGGGTCTATATTTCCGGTTAGGATGCTTGAGACGACGTCGGACTTGGAGCAACGACTGGCTCAATGATCCCGAGCTCGCGCGCCATCCTGGCTTCGTCGCAGGTCGACGAGCTTCTGATGGAGAGCCCTGAGGCGGCCACGAAACTCAAGTAGCGCCTGTTTCCCGAGATGTATGCGATCCATGCCGAGGACAAGGCGCAATAGACGCGCGCCGGCCCGGCCGGCCGCACAAGCGCCGCGATCGGACGTCAGAGACCTGCAATCGGAAATTGTGGTTCATGGCCCCGTTATGCTAGGCGCGCAGAACGTTCGTGAGAGGGCTTGAGTGCAATGCGCAGGACGGGATCGTGACGCGCGGCGGAAAGACATTGCGGATTCTTGCCGTCGTCGCCGTTCTCACGGTCTCGGCGGCCTTCGCGGCCTACGCGATGGAGCTCCATCGGACGGTGCTGTGGCAGGTCGTGCGCGCCTGCGTCGCCGATTACAAGCTGACCGGAACGCCGTTTCCGTGCCTCGAGGTTAATCTCAGCGGCGGCGAGGAGCTCGGCACCGTCGTCCTGCGTCCGCCGTTCCTGGATGACACGGTCCTGGCCCCGACGCGGCGGATCAAGGGGGTTGAGGACCCGTTTCTGCAATCGCCCGAGGCGCCGAACTATTTCGACGCCGCGTGGCGGGCGCGCACGTTCCTCAAAGCTGCGGACGGACGCGCGCCGGAGCGCGACGCGATTGCGCTGTTCGTGAACTCCGCAATTGTCAGGACTCAGGACCAGCTCCACATCCACGTGGGCTGCCTTGTCCCTTATGCCCGCCGCACGCTCGCAGCGGTCGCGCCCAAGATGCCGATGGGCGAATGGGCGCAGATCGGCCCGGTCGTTCCCCATACGATGTTCTGGGGCTACCGCATTCCGGGAACGGAGCTGGCGAATGTCAATCCGTTTCGACTGGCCGCCGAGGAGCTCGGCAGCAAGACGAACGGGCCGGGCGACCTGACAATCGTGGTCGTCGGGGCTCGTGTGGAGGGCGACGATCAATTCCTGATCCTCGCGTCCTACGCCAAGGCGCCGCACGCTTGGTGGCCGGTCGGCGCGGATAACCTCCTTGATATCTGCCGCTGAGCTTAAGCCGCTCGGCGCGCTCCTATTCCGCGAGTTCAGGCGCTCTCTCGAGTTCGGCGTCGTGTCCCAGCATCAGCGTGATGACGACGGCGACAAGCGCGCACAGAGCGATCGTGACGAGCCCCCAGCGGAATTCCCCGGTCAGGTCCTTGATCCAGCCCATGACAAAGGGGCCGAAATAGCCGGAGAGATTGCCGATGGCGTTGATCGCGGCGATGCCGGGCGCGACCGCTGCGCCGGCGAGAAAGGCGGTCGGCAGGGTCCAGAGCAGCGGCAGCGCCGAATAAACGCCAAGCGAGCCGACCGTCAGCGCGATCATTTTTGCGACAGGATCGGTGAGGAAAGCGGAGCCGCCGACGCCGACGGCGGCGAGGAGGAGGGCGCCGGCCAAATGATAGGTGCGCTCCTCTTGCTTGTCAGAGCGAAGGCCCCACCAGATCATCCCTAAGAAGCCGACGATATAGGGAATGGCGCTGATCCAGCCGGTCGCGGCGATCGAGACGCCGAAGCCCTTCACGATCGATGGCAGCCAGAAGCTGACTCCGTAGAGGCAAGCGACGTTGCCAAAATAGATGAGCGCGAGCGCGAGCACCCGATAGTCATAGAGGCTCGCGAGAATATTCTGGGGAGACACATGGGTGCGCCGCGCGTCCTCGGCGGCGAGACGGCGTTGAAGCCAATCGCGCTCGCTCGCCGAAAGCCATGTGGCGTCCGCCGGCCGATCCGTCAGATAGAAAAAGACGACGAAGGCGAGAAGGATCGAGGGGAGCGCCTCGATGATGAAGAGCCATTGCCAGCTTGCGAGTCCGCCGGCCCCATGCAGGCCGAGAAGCGCCGCCGAAACTGGCGAGCCGATCGCGGATGAGAGCGGAATTGCCGCCATGAAATAGCTGACGATCCGGCCGCGGTAGGAGGCAGGAAACCAAAGCGTCAGGAAGAAGATGATGCCGGGGAAAAATCCTGCCTCGGCAAGGCCGAGAAGGAAGCGGAGGCCGTAGAACGTATGTTCCGGGCTGAAGCCCGTCCAGGCGGCGATCTGCGGGATGAAGGCCATGGCTCCCGAGACCAGCCCCCACGAAAGCATGATGCGCGCGATCCAGATCCGCGCGCCGACCCGGTCCATGATGACGTTCGACGGAACCTCGAACAGAAAATAGGCGAGGAAGAAAATGCCCGCGCCGAACCCGAACGCCGTATCCGAAAGGCCCAGATCCGCGTCCATGGTGAGCTTGGCGAAGCCGACGTTCACACGGTCGAGATAGTTGACGAAGTAGCAGAGCATCAGGAACGGAATGAAGCGATACGCGACCCGCTTCAGGATGGAACTTTCATTGTCGACCGCCACGCTCGCTTCCTCCTTGAGATGCGCGACTGCCGTCGCACGATTGAGCCGTGGTAGGCAAATGCGCCCGAGTTCGAGCTTTGCTGAACCGCCCAACGCCGTAGTTTCTGGATCGAAACGGGTCCAACTGGTTGCGCCTTAGCCTAACCCCCATATTGGGCAGTCCACCCCGTTACCGAACGCAAAATCTGCCTTGGACCTCATCGCCTCAACCGACCGCGGGCTCTATTGCGCCGCGGGCGACTTCTACATCGATCCCTGGCGGCCGGTGGAGCGCGCGGTTCTCACCCATGCGCATTCCGATCACGCGCGCTTTGGCTCGGAGGTGTATGTCTGTCACCGCGACACGGCGCCGATCCTTCGTAAGCGCCTTGGCGACGTCACGATCGAGACGGCGTCCTATGGCGAGATCCTGACGAGGAACGGGGTCGAGATTTCGCTTCATCCGGCGGGCCATGTGCTGGGTTCGGCGCAGGTGCGTGTGTCGCTGAAGGGCGAGACCTGGGTCGCTTCGGGCGATTACAAGCTCGAGAACGACGCCGTCTCGCCCGCCTTCGAGCCGCTCCGCTGTCATGCCTTCATCACCGAGTTCGACCTTCGGCTTGCCGATCTACCGCTGGCGCCCGCAAGCCGAGACGTTCGCCTTAATCGACGCCTGGCGGCGCGAGAACATCGCCGCCGGGCGCGCGAGCATCCTCTTCGCCTATGCGCTCGGCAAGGCGCAGCGGGTGCTGGCCAACGTCGACCCGGCGCTCGGCCCGATTGTCTGTCACGGCGCGGTCGAGGCGATCAACGCGCTCTATCGCGAGGCCGGAATCGCCCTGCCGCAGACTCGTCTGGCCACTGACCCCCGGACTGCGATCCGGGGGCAGAACAAGCGCGATTTCGCCCGCGCCCTCATTCTGGCGCCGCCGTCCGCCGCCGCGAGCCCGTGGCTCAAGCGCTTCGGCGACTATTCCGACGCGCTGGCGAGCGGATGGATGCAGGTGCGGGGCAACCGCCGCCGGCGCGGACTCGACCGCGGCTTTGCGCTGTCCGATCACGCCGACTGGCCGGGCCTCCTCACCGCCATCGAGGCGACGGGCGCGGAGCGCGTTCTCGTGACGCATGGGTACACGGAACCGCTGACGCGCTACCTTCGTGAGAAGGGTCTCGACGCGCGAGCGCTGACGACGGCTTACGGCGACGATGAGGACGCCGCCGGCGCCGAAGCGCCGCCGGAAGGCGAGGGCGGGGCACTGCCGGAGAGCGAAGCGTGAGGGCCTTCGCTGCGCTCTACCGGCGGCTCAATTCCGGGACCTCGACCCGCGCCAAGCAGGCGGCGATGGTCGAGTTCTTTGCCGCCGCCAAAGCCGACCCTAAGCAATGGGCAAGCGCGGCCTGGACCGTCTATTTCCTGAGCGGCGGCAAGCCGCGGCAGACCGCGCCGACCCGGCTTTTGTGGCGTCTTGCGGTTGAGGGTTCAGGCTATCCCGATTGGCTGTGCGGGGAGTGCTACGGCGCGGTCGGCGATCTTGCCGAGACACTGTCGCTGCTTCTGCCCGAGGGCGCACGTGGCGAAGAGATTTCGCTCGACGTGTGGATGCGCCAGCGGCTGCTGCCGCTTCCCTCGCTTGACGAGGAAGAGCGTTACGCAAGGCTCAAGCAATGGGTTGCCGAGCTGCCGACGGACGAGCGTCTCGCCTTCTTCAAGCTGATCACCGGGGAATTGCGCGTCGGCGTGTCGCGGCTGCAGGTGGTGAAGGCGCTGGCCGAAGTCGCGGGCGTCGACGAGGGCCGCATGGCGCAGCGGCTGATCGGCTATTCCCAGGCGCGGCGGATCCCGACGGCCACGGATTTCGAGGCGTTGATCGGCGAGGTGCTACATGCGGAGGCGCAGGCGCTCGACGCTGGCAAGCCCTATCCGTTCTATCTCGCGCAATCGTGGAGCCGGCCGCTCGCCGACATGGCTACGACCCTCGGGCCGCCGTCGAACTGGATCATCGAATGGAAGTACGACGGCATCCGCGCGCAGTTGCTCAAGCGCGGCGAGAATTGGCGGTTATGGTCGCGCGGCGAAGAACTGATTTCCGACGCCTATCCTGATCTGAAGCCGCTGGCGCGCGCTCTTCCCTCTGGCGCCGCGATCGACGGCGAGCTTGTCGTGCTCATCCCGCCTGAGCACGAGTTCTCGACGGATTCGCTCGACGGCCTCGCGATCTTCGCGAGCTTGCAGCAAAGGCTTGGCCGCAAGATCGTCAGCGAAAAGACGATGCGCGAATTGCCGGTCGCCTTCATCGCCTATGACCTCATCGAGAGCGATGGCCGCGACTTGCGCGGCGAACCCCAGCATATGCGCCGCGCGCGGCTTGAAGAGCTTGTCGATCGCCTGTTCGCGGAAGCGAAGACGCGCGGCGAGCGTCTGCCGATCCGCATCAGCCCGACCGTTTCCGCCGACACGTGGGAGGAGCTCGCTGAGAAGCGCGAGCAGGCCCGCGCGCTCACGCGCGAGGGGCTGATGCTGAAGGCGCGCGACGGCGCCTACGAAATCGGCCGCCGCAAGGGCGACGATCGCACCGACGTCTGGTGGAAATGGAAGCTCGATCCGATGAGCGTCGACGCCGTCGTGATCTATGCCGAGCGCGGCCATGGGCGCCGCTCGGGCGTCTACACCGACTACACCTTCGCCGTCTGGAGCGCCGGCGAAGAGGCCGGGACCCGCGAACTGGTGCCGTTCGCCAAGGCCTATTCGGGCCTGTCGGATAAGGAGATTCGCGAGATGGACGCAATCGTCCGCCGCACCACGGTCGAGACCTTCGGGCCGGTGCGACGGCTTGACCCCACGCAGGTGTTCGAACTTGGCTTCGAGGGCATCGCGCCGAGCAAGCGGCACAGAAGCGGCGTCGCCGTCCGCTTTCCCCGGATGCTGCGCTGGCGGCGCGACAAGCCGATTGCGGAAGCCGACACGCTGGATGCGCTCAAGGCGCTGCTCGCGGGGCAGGGCGGGCGGTGAGGGGAGGCCCGGGCCCCCGCTGCGCCCGATAGCGAGATGTGGGATTTCCCGGTATGCTAGATTGATTTTCACGCCGATGTAGACGGGGCGTGAAGGACACGATGGGCGAAGCACGGAAACTCGCCGCAATCATGGCCGTCGACGTTGTCGGCTATTCCCGCTTGATGGGCGAGGATGAGGCGGGGACGGCGAAGGCGGTGCGCGAGCATCGCAAAGCGGCGGCTCCGATCGTTGCGGGTCTCGGCGGCCGGGTCGTCAAGACGATGGGCGACGGTGTGTTGCTCGAGTTTCCCTCCGTCGTCGCCGCCGTCGAATGCGCAGTGACGATCCAGAACATGATGGTCGAGCGCAACGTCGGTATGCCTGAGGCGAGGCGGGTCGTCTATCGCATCGGCGTCCATCTGGGCGACGTGCTGATCGATGGCGACGACATTTTGGGCGAGGGGGTCAACATCGCGGCGCGGCTCGAGAGCGTCTGCAAGCCCGGCGGCGTCTCAATATCCCGCGCCGTGTATGATCAGATCAGCGGAAAACTTGCTCTCGGTTTTCGAACCCTCGGTCTGCAAAAACTGAAAAACATTGCCAAAGGGGTCGAGGTATTCGCGATCGATTATGTGGACAAAACGGACATCGTCCCCCAACCGGACGACACGAACGTGGCGCAGACGATCAAATATTGTCGGGCGTCTGATGGAGTGCGCATTGCCTATGCGATCTCAGGCAGCGGGCCGTTCCTGGTGAAGTCCGGTAACTGGATGAACCATCTCGAATACGATTGGGAAAGCCCGATTTGGCGGCATGTCTTTCGTGGGTTGTCGCGCGAGCATACGCTTATTCGTTACGACGCCAGAGGCAATGGCATGTCCGACTGGGACGTCGATACGCTCTCGCTCGACGCCTGGGTGACCGATCTCGAGACAGTCGTCGATGCGGTGGCGTCGATCGTTTCCCGCTACTCGGAATATCCCAAGGCGGCGCCGTGGCCATTGCCTACGCGGTGCGGCGCCCGGAACGGGTGTCACACCTTGTTCTGTACGGCGCGTTCGCGCTTGGCGGAATGAAACGCGCTCCAGCTGAGAAAGAAATGCGCGAAGCGATGTCGACGTTGATGCGTCACGGATGGGGCGCGGACGATCCAAGCTTTCGACAAATGTTCACCGCGCAATTCATTCCGGGGGGAACGCACGAGCAGGCAGATCATTTCAACGAGCTGCAACGGAAAACAACCTCTCCCGAGTGCGCCGCTCGCTATTTCGATACCGCCAACCGCCTCGATGTCACCGATCTTCTCTCGAAGGTGAAGACGCCGACGCTCGTGATGCACGTGCGGGACGACCTGATCGTTCCATTCGAAGCCGGGCGCCATTTGGCCGCCGGCATCCCTCACGCCCGTTTCATTGCGTTGCCCGGACGAAACCATTTGTTCCTGGAGCATGAGCCGGCTTCCAACCGCTTCTTCGAGGAGATAAGCCTTTTTCTGAAGGGCTGATTCAACGCGGCGCCGCAGGGCCGGACTTCCGCGCTGATGTGAACGATCGGTTTACGCTCGACTGCGGCGGTCACGATCAGCGAGGACGCTCGATCGAGTCCTGCAAATCTCGGGCAGCCTTCGGAGGGCAGCTATGCGCCCAAGGCGGTTGCCCTGAAAAGGGCATTGGGTCTTGACCCTAGTCCGCGTCGCTCTCGTCGCCGCCGTAGCGATCGCCCTGATAATTCTCGCCGATCGACATGGCGCAGATGAGAGACATGTGCCGGTAGGGCAGGCCGGTCTCTTTCGCCCAAGCGTTGAACTGCTCCTGGATCTTCAAGAGATCGCGTTTCGATGTCGGCGCCGCCGCGATGTCGAGCCCAGCGTCGCGCAGGCAGGCGGTCACGTCCTTCGAGGTCACGAAGGCGTCGTAGCCGAGGAACCTGAGCAGCATCTGCCCCGTGTTGCCGCCGAGCCGCCCGCCACGCTTCGCCAACGCTTCGAGCAGCCCTGCCTCGTTGGAGGGCGGCCAGCCGGCGAGGAACTTGCCGAACGAGCCATGCTCCTTCGCTATGTCTAGGACAAAGCGCGCGTTGTCGCGCACCGACATGATTTTCGCGCCGTTGCGGACGATGCGGGCGTCCATGGTCAGCTTGTGCCAGAACTCGTCGGGTTCGGATGAGAGCCGCGGCGGCTCGAAGCCGAGAAAGGCTTCCTCGAAGCCGGGCCATTTCGATTCGATCACGCTCCAGGCGAAGCCGGCGGAGAAAATGCGCTTGGTCATTTCGGCGAGCACGCGGTCGTCGCGAAGCTTCAAGAGCGCCTTGGGGTCGGGCTTCGGCGGCAGGAGGCGCGCGAGCGCTTCAGCGCCGCCTTTGCGCTTCTCCGCCCGAGCGCGGATGGTTTTGAACGCGATCAAGCCTGCGGCCCTTGGTTGGGCGGGCAGATTAGGCCCGGCTGGGTTGGCGAGCAATCACCATGGCGTCGCGGTCCATCACCTGAAATTTGTCTTGGCCCTGACGCCAAGACTTCCTAGCCTGTCGCCAACGTCTCGAGCCGAGCCCGCTCAAGCCGCCACCCAATTGCCCCAACCCGGAGAGCCCCGTGATCCGCTTCTATTTCAACCTCGCGCCCAATCCGATGAAGATCGCGCTGATGCTCGAGGAGCTTGGACAGCCGTACGAAGCCATTCCGGTCGACACGGCCAAAGGCGAGCAGCATGCCCCCGCCTTCCGCGCCATCAATCCGAACGGCAAGGTGCCGGCGATCGTCGATGACCAGGGACCGGGCGGGCGCGAAGCGCGGGTGTTCGATTCGAGCGCGATCCTGCTCTACCTCGGCGAGAAGACGGGCCGCTTCATCGGAACTCCAGCGGATCGACCGGAGCTTTTGTCGTGGCTCTTCTTCATCGCGACCGGCGTCGGCCCGTTCTCCGGCCAGGCGGTGCATTTCCAGCACGCCACGCCGGAAAAGATTCCCTACGCGGTGAACCGCTACCGGCGCGAGATCGAGCGGCATTATCGCGTCCTGGACAACCAGCTGGCCGGCCGGGACTTCATCATCGGCGACTACTCGATCGTGGACATGTCGGCCTGGGGCTGGCTCACGCGCGCCTCGCGCGTGCTGCCCGGAGCGGACGAACCCCTTGCCGACTTCCCTAATCTCAAGCGCCTATACGAGACAGTCGACGCCCGTCCTGCTGCGGCGCGGGCGAGAGCGCTCGGCAAGGATCATCGCTTCAAGACCGAGGTCGACGAGCAAACCAAGCGCGCGATGTTCCCGTCGAATTACCCGGAGATCGCGATGTGAGTCACCAGACAAGAGGCGGATAGCTGAAAGGCCGCCAAGCTCTGTGAGCCTCGGGATCGCCGTCGAACACGATCTGATCCGCCCACTTGCTTGCCGCCTCGCGTTGCTCGGCTTTATGCACGGTCCAGACCATGGTCGGCGCATCCGTCAGTTGCTTGACCAAAAACGGGATCTTGTGCGGGAGATCGTCGACGTTCCAGCTGAGGAAATCCGGACGCGCGAGGTCGTAATGGTCGAAATCCGTCCAGTCCCGTTTTTGCTCAGGCGTTAAGAAAGCCCAGTCGGGACTCTCGTAGGACGCCTGGGCCAGAAGGCCGATCGGGCAGGGTCCCCTTGGCGGCCGCATGTGCGGGCGGCGCAGCCGCAAATAGGCGGCGAGATCGTGGTCGAAACTTTTGAACGCGAGCGGGCCGTCATAAGTTGCGGCGAGGGCCGCGGCGCGGTCGGCGAGGCGCCAGTCGCCGTTGAAGCTGCTCTTGAGTTCGCAGATGATCGGCGTCCGGCCGGCGACGCTATCCAGAAACGCGGCGAAGGCCGGCGGCGGCTCGCCCAATTCGCGAATGCGGACTTTCGCGATCCCGGCCGCGCTCAGCGCCGAGACCGGGCCCGAGGCGTCGGTCAGGCGATCGAGTGTTTCATCATGGAAAACAATCGCTTCGCCGTCGGCGCTCAACTGGATGTCGCATTCGATCGCGAAGCCGCCGGCGATCGCCGCCTCCGCCGCGCGCAGCGTGTTTTCGATTATGCCGTTCGCGCTGTCATGTAGGCCGCGGTGGGCGATCGGTCGCTCGATGAGCCAGGAAGGGGCGTTGACCGGGGTCAAGCCTCGATCTCGAAAACCGCTTCGACCTCGGCCAGCGCATCGAGGGGCAGATGCGACACGCCGACGGTGGTTCGGGCGTGCCGGCCCTTTTCGCCGAACAGTTCGGCGATGAAATTTGAGGCGCCGTTCATGGCCTGGGGCAGGGCGTCAAAGCTCGAACTCGACGTTGAAGAACCCGCCGAGCCGCACGACCTGCTTCACCTTGTCGAGATCGCCGAGCGCGGCCTGCGCGTGCGCCGCCAAATTGATGGCGCAGAGCCTGGCCGCCTCGCGCGCGGCGTCGACCTCGGAATTGGGCGAGAGCTTGCCCTGGTGGCGCTCGGCGAGCTTTCCATCTTCTCCGAACGGCAGCTGGCCGGAGACGAAAAGCAGCGATCCGGCGCGAACGGAGGGAACGTAATTCGCGACAGGCGCCGCCGGTTTGGGCAAAACGACGCCCATCTCTTTCAGGCGTTTGGCGGTTCTGCTCATGGCGGCGCGAACTCCTCGGCTTGCCTTCCGGTCGCCCATGAGGTGAAGCCGCCGGCGAGCGGACCCTCGCCTATGTCGCCTTTCCCGTGAAGGCAAGCTTGTTTTTGGCTTCCCCCGCGCTTAGGTTTGGGCCAAAGAGAGGATGCGCTGGCGGAAGCGAAGACCGCGCGGCGCGTAATGGGATGACGGCCATGGGTAGCTTTAGCATTTGGCACTGGATGTTGTTCGGCGCGGTCGCGCTTCTGCTGTTTGGCGGCAAGGGCAAGATTTCCGACCTGATGGGCGATGTCGCCAAGGGCGTGAAGTCGTTCAAGAAAGGTCTTGCCGACGACGATGAGCCCACAACCGCTCAAGCAGCGGCCCCCCGGACGATCGAGAACCGCGTCGGCGTAGACGCGAACGACGTCCACAAGGTCAGCTGAACGCCCTCAACGGGAACGTCCGCCGACAGGAATGCCGGCGTATTGGCGCGCGTTGGGCCCGTGCGGTGAGTCATGTTCGATCTTGACATCAGCAAGATGATCATCGTCGCCATCGTCGCTTTGGCGGTGATCCCGCCGAAGGATTTGCCGCGCGTCATGCGCACCGTCGGCCAAACGGTCGGCAAAATGCGGCGGATGGCGGCTGAGTTCCAGGGTCAGTTCATGGAGGCCATGCGCGAGGTCGAGCGCGAGGCTGACCTCGACAGCGTGAAGAAGGAATTCCAGGCGATCAGCGACCAGGCGAAGATCGACACGAGCTTCGACCCGGTGGGCATGGTGCGGGACGACGTGGCGAAGGCTGCTTCGACCTCGACCGGCGCTGAAGCCTCGCCTTCTCAATTGGGGCAGACCGAGATCGGCCACTCGGAAATTGCGCTGACGGGTCCAGAGCCCGTCGCCACGGCCGCTCCGGCGGACAAGGAGCCGGAGCCTGAGGCGCCTGCCGCGCCTAGAAGCGCGGCGGAATGAGCCAAGACGACATCGACGCCACCAAGGCGCCGTTGATGGACCACCTGATCGAGCTGCGCGCTCGCATCATCAGGTCGCTCTACGCCTTTCTCGCCGCCTTTCTCGTCTGCTTCTTTTTCTCGCGCCACATCTATAACATCCTCACCTACCCCTACGTGCGTGTCGTTGGGGCTGAAAAGGCGACCCTCATCGCCACCCATTTCCTCGAACAGTTCTACACCAACATCCGGCTCAGCATGTTTGGCGCGGCCGTCATCGCCTTTCCGATCATCGCGGTGCAGCTCTACAAGTTCGTCGCCCCCGGCCTTTATCGTAACGAGCGCCAGGCGTTTCTGCCCTATCTGATCGCGACGCCGATCTTCTTCCTGTTTGGGGCGCTGCTTGTCTATTTCGCGGTGATGCCGTTGCTCATCCGCTTCTCGGTGTCGCTGCAGCAGGTCAACGTGCCGGGCGAGGCGACGATCGAGCTTCTGCCCAAGGTGAGCGAATATCTGTCGCTCATCATGACGCTCATCTTCGCCTTCGGCATCGCCTTCCAGCTTCCTGTAGTCCTGACCCTTCTTGGTCACGTCGGGATCGTCGACTCGGCCTATCTCATCCGGATGAGGCGCTATGCGATCGTGGCGGTGGTCGGGCTCGCGGCGATCCTCACGCCTCCCGACCTCATCAGCATGACGTCGCTCGCGCTCCCGATGCTCTTGCTCTACGAGGGCTCGGTGATTGCGGTGAAGATGGTCGAGAAGCGACGAGCGCAGGCCCAGACGGCCGCGAATAACCCGGCGACTTAAGCTTCAGATTGCGCCGGGGGAGGCAGGCTTGAGACGATGCCCGCACGCCGGCCTTTGAGGTCGCCGCCACGCGGGAGTGGAGGTACTTCGCGTTGCTTTGAACTGTTGAGCGCTTGCGACGCGTCCGACGCAGAAGCGGACAGTCTCCGGCTCATGCCTGATCCGCCCCGGACTTACGCCTTGGCGGCGTTCTGCGCAGCCTCGAATACATCGCGCGCGGACGTCGCACCCGCTACGTGCTCCGTACCCTCGACTCCGAGGTCCATCCATCCTGCATTCACGGCCTCAAACATTTCTTCGGCAGGTCCGGTGTGGCCCTTCGGGATACCGAATTGCTCGAACGCTTCCGCCCACCCTGCACGCGGGACTGCAAAGGCTTTCACGTCGAGATTCAGGACTTCACCCAATTGCTCCGCGACTTCATCCGCTGTGACCATCGAACCAAGCTCGACGACGCGCTGCCCTGACCACGCTGGCCCGGTCAAAAGGGTTGCGGCCTCCGCGCCGATGTCGTTCGTCGCGACCATGGTCGATTTCCGGTTTGTCGGATTGTAGTAGACCGGTAGCGTTCCGCCCTGGGCGACCTGCAAGCCGTAGAGGAAGTTTTCGAAGAATCCGCCTGCGCGCACAAATGCGATTGGCGATGTCAGCTTGCGAAAACCTTGCTCCAGAAGCGACAGGGCCGTGATCATCCCAAGCCCGCTGGTCCTGTTCGCGCCCATCGACGAAAGGGCAACCACTCGCGGCGGCGCTGCCTTGGTGAGCGCCTCGACATAGTTCGCAATCACGCCCTTTGCTTCTTTGTAATCGGGCGAGGGGGTCCAGACAGCCGGCAACATGACAAACGCGCCTTCGACGCCTTTGAGCGCCCGCTCGATGGCTGCCGAATCATTCCAATCGCCGTCAACCAGTTGCACGCCCTGGTTCGCCCAGTTTGACGCCTTCTCGCGATTGCGGACGAGCGCGCGCACTTCCTTGCCGCGCGCCAACAGATGTTCTGCCGTTGCGCCGCCCACTTTTCCCGTGATTCCCATTACTAAAAACATGCGTTTTCTCCTGATCTTGAGGGACAGAGCACTGCCCCTGTTGGTTCAACGGATGAGCGGCAGAATGGCCCGGATGCGGGGATCGCGCGCGTAGAGGCCGCCCCATGTCATCGCTCCCAGAAGCAGGGCAATGATTTCCGGCGGCGACCCCAACTCACCAATGCGGACGTGGGCGCAGATGGCGCCTCCCAAAAAGCCCGTCACTAGGATCGCGCCGAGGACGGCGGTGGCCGGAATGGCGTAAAGGATGGCGCAGGCGAGGATGATCGGACCCACGACACGGGTCAGGTCCATCGCGAACCCGGTTTCCTGCAACATGCTCGCGATCTGTGCCGGCGCGAAAAGCTGAATGGCGCCGTCCGCCACCAGAGCGATGACGACAAATCCGCTCATTATCCGGCCGGCCCAAAGGGCGCGATGCAAGGTCACAGTTTCAGGCGCCTGATGCAGGGTCATAGTTTCCGACATTTGTCTTTCTCCGATGGGGGATCTCCATATTCGGAGCTTACTGTGTCTCGTAGGTATGATAAACACCGAGGAAATGAACTTACTGTTCTCTCTCAGGTGAACAATACTCGAGGCACGAAAATGCAGAATCTCGAACCCATCCGCATATTCATAACGGTAGCGGAAATGGGGAGCTTCACCCACGCAGCCGATAGCCTGGGCATTCAGAAGGGAAGGGCCTCAACGGCGGTCCGGAAGCTGGAAGAAGATGTCGGCGTCAGGCTCCTGCACCGGACGACGCGCAGCGTGCAGTTGACGGAGGATGGACGCGCATTTCATGCCCGCGCCCGCGATCTGCTTGCCGAAGTCGATGACCTGCACTCGATGTTCGCAGGCGATCGCGTGGCGCTTCGCGGGCGTTTACGGGTCGATCTTCCGACCGAGGTGGCGCGCACGACGATCGTGCCGGCCCTGCCGGATTTCATGGCGACTCACCCCGAGTTGGAGCTGGAGGTGTCGAGTACGGATCGGCAAGTCGATCTGGTTCAAGAGGGGTTCGACTGCGTATTGCGACTTGGTCCGATCCGGGACGAGACGCTGATTGCCCGCCCGCTGGGCCTGTTGCGCATGGTCAACGCAGCCAGTCCCGCCTATCTGGCGCGCTATGGCGTCCCTCGATCGCTAGAAGATCTCCAGCGTCAGGAACATCGGACGATTCATTTTTCGACGATGCTGGGCGCAAGACCGTATGGATGGGAATATCCGGACGGCGACAGCTACGCGACGCTTCAGTTGCCAGGCGCCCTACACGTCAACAGCGCGCAGACCTACGAAGCCGCTGCCCTCGCCGGCCTTGGCCTGATTCAGGCGCCGCTCTTGGGGGTTGGCCGATACTTAGAGACTGGAGCGCTCGTAGAGATCATACCCGATTTTCGTCGCCGGGCGCTCGCCGTGTCCCTCGTCGTAGCCCATCGGAGCAATCTGTCGCGCCGAGTCCGCGCATTCATGAAATGGATCGAAGATGTGCTGAGGCCGTATCTTTTGGATTGAGGCGGCCGAAAGGCAACGGCTCGGACGACAATTCATTGCAGAAAATCAGAAACTACGGTTAAGCTTGCATCATGAACAATCCTGCGTTTCCGCATCGCCTCGACCGCAAGCTCCCGTCCCGGCGGGTCGTGTACGGCGGAGAAGGGCACGAGAAAAATTCTTCCCGCCAAAAGCCTCGTAACCCATTGAAAAGTCTATATTCGGACGAGAGAATCCAAGGAAATCCAAGAGAATCCAACACTGATTAGCGGAGGCCTTCGCAGCGAAAACGCCGCGAGCCAAGAAAACCCAAAAGCATCGAACGGACCCATGTCGCGGCCGCCGCCGAGAAGGGGCGAAACCCACTCCATCCAAAGGAAGCGCGCTAGGTTGCGCCGAGGGACGGCAGGTTGAGATGCTGCTCGACCCGGCGCATGCGCGCCTCGAGTTCGGGAAGGGCTGCTCGGCGCTGCAACGTAGGGCGCCTTTCCGCCATCCGCTGTGATTTGAGAGAGGATGGCGTCGCTCAAGCAAAAAATAATCATTGCGCGCGACCGAAGTGTGACCTGGATCACTGTCGCCACCGTAACGCCGTTGTATGTGCGAAAACTGGTCGCTTTTTTGGGCGGTCGGGCCTGAGGGAAGCGGGAACGCGGTGCTTTGGGCTAGGAGCGGCGTCGATCATTGCGGTTCAAGTCCGTAATTTTCGATTTGAACACGTCTGGTTACGGAGGGTCGTTGCGATGATGGGTCAGGTTCAAGGGTTGGAAACTGGCAGGCGCGCGTTCGAGCACGCGGATCGGATTGGGGAGTCAATTGCGCCCACCAGATTCGACCAGGCTTTGTCGAGCTCTGGTCCTCCTTCGGAGGGGGTGGCGGTCGAGGCGGCGGTGAAATGGTTCAACGCCACCAAGGGCTATGGTTTTGTCGAGCTTGCCGGTGGGGGCGACGCCTTCCTGCATCTTAAGGCCCTGCGCGAGATCGGGCGACAAACCTTGCCCTCGGGCGCGAAGGTTCGGGTCGTCGCTCGCACCGGCTCGCGAGGGGCGGAGGTGGTGCGGATTGTCGAGGTCGACACCAGAAGCGCCATCGAACGCTCGCCGCGACGCTCGACTTTTGACCCGTCCGCCGCCTTTGAGTTGACCGGCAAGGTCAAGTGGTTTGATGACGCCCGCGGCTTTGGCTTCGTCGCCAGCGACGATTTTGGCCGGGACGTGTTCGTCCACAGCACCACGCTCGACGCCTCCGGCGTCCAAGGTCTCTTGGAAGGCCAGGCGGTATCGATGCGCGTGGTCGAGACGCCGAAGGGCCGCGAGGCGATTGCGATCGTCGTATAGCCGGAAGCCCGCAGCGCCGGGAGAGGTTTGAGCCGGTCACGCCGCCTTATTCTGGCGGCGCAATCGGCGTGCGAGAACGCGCATGACGCTCAACGCGAAAAACGGCGTGTTTTGGACCAGGAAGAGAAACTGATTTTCCTTGATCGGCGCTAAGGTCACGTCGGTCAAAGCGATGGCAGTGGCGCTTCGCGGGCCATCATCTATCAGCGCCATTTCGCCAAAAATGCCGTCAGGGCCGAGGGTCTCGAAATGACGGTCGCCGCTCCGAATCTCCACCTGTCCGCGCACCACAATGAAGAACTCGTCGCCACGATCGCCTTCCTGGAAAATTGTCTTGCCTTTGGGAATAAGGCGCGTGGGAACCCTGCGTCCCAAGAGGTGATGGAAACTGGCCTCAGCTTCCGGCATTTCGCCGTCCCTGCGCGTGGCGCTTCACGCCCATCCCCCCGATCTCAATGCAATCGGACAATCCGGACAAAATTTCGGCATGTTGCCACGAGAAAGCCACAACAGCGCGCGCTTCGCCGTCGCCGGGGGCGGGCAAGGTCGATTAGATTTAGCGCGCGGAATTCTGCGAGTTCGCCGGTGATGACCGCCTCCACCTCCGCGACCGTGGTGTGCTTCGGATCAATGTCCTCGGCGACGATCTTGCCATGTCTCATGACTGCAATGCGGTCGACCACCTGGAACACATGGTGGATGTTATGCGCGATCAAGATACAGGAGTGACCGGAATCGCGCGCGTTGCGCACGAAGCGCAGCACGCCCTGCGTCTCCGCCACGCCAAGGTTGTTGGTCGGCTCGTCGAGGATGATGAGGTCGCTGTCGAAGTGCATGGCGCGGGCGATCGCCACCGCTTGCCGCTCGCCGCCGGACAGCGACGAGATTGGCGTTGAGGCCGGGATCGACTTCCCGATTCCGACCTTTCGCAAAAGCTCGCCGGCGACCTCCTCCATCAGCGCCGCGTCGAGGCGGTTCAGGAAGCGCGGGCCTTTAAGCGGCTCGCGGCCCAGGAACAGATTACGCGCGATCGAGAGCTGCGTGACCAGCGCCGAATCCTGATAGATCGTCTCGATCCCGAGCGCGATCGCATCGGTGGTGCTGCGGATGTCGGCGCGTTTGCCGCGCACGATGATGTCGCCGCTCGTTGCGCGCACGGCGCCGGAAAGCACCTTGATCAGCGTCGACTTGCCCGCGCCATTGTCGCCCAAGAGGCCGACGATCTCCTGGCGCGCGACGGTGAAGTCGACGTCGTCGAGCGCTTGCACGCGACCGTAAAACTTGTCGATATGCTCCATGCGGATGAGATCTTCGCTCATCGGTCAGGTCCCCGCCTGATGTCGGCGCTCGAGCCAGGAGTGGAGCGCCATCATGCCAAGAATGATGGCGCCGATGAAGATATTGTAGGCCAGGCCGGGCACGCCGACGAGCACGATTCCGTTGCGCATCACGCGCAGGATGAGGATGCCAAGCACGGTGCCGATGATGGTGCCCCGTCCGCCGGTGAGCGCTGTCCCGCCGATGACGACCATCGCGATCACTTCGAGCTCATAGCCGGTTCCGCTGTTCGGATTTGCGGCGGAGGTGCGGATCGAGCTGATGATGCCGGCGAAAGCCGACATGACGGCGCTCAGGATGAAGAGCCAGACCTTGACCGCGTTCACATTCACGCCACGCGCCCGCGCCGCCACCGCATTGCCGCCGGTCGCCTGGATCCAGTTGCCGAATTTCGACTGCGTCAGGACATAGCCGAGGATGATCGCCGCCGCGATGAACCAGAACAGCGACGCATAGACGCGAAACGGCCCGACATAGAAGTCGCCGACCAGAAGCTTGGCGAGCCACTGGCTTCCGGCGCTCCATGTGCGCTGCGGAAAGCCGTCGGTGACGAAGAGAGCGACGCCGCGCACCACCAGCAGCATGCCGAGGGTCACGAGAAACGAGGGGATCTTGAGGCGGGTGACGAAGAGGCCGTTGAACAAGCCGATCCCCGCTGAAATGAGCAGCGCGGCGATGAAGCCGACGAATAAGGAGGTCGCGCCGGAATTGTAGAGGGTCCACATCACGACCGGCGCGAAACCGAACACGGAGCCCACGGAGAGGTCGAATTCGCCCGCCGTCATGAGAAGCGTCATGGCGAGCGCGATGAGACCGAGTTCGACGGTGAAGGTGAGCGTGTTGGAGATGTTGAGCGGGGACAGGAACGCCGAATTGATCGCTGCGAAGACTGCGATCTCAAGGACCAGCAGCACGAAGGGGCCGAACTCCGGCGCCGATATGAAGCGTCGGAGGAGGGACGGTTGTGTCAAGTCCGGTCACCGGAGGATAAGGCGGCGAAGGCGGGCGCCGACAGGCTCAAGGTCATGAGGGGCGGTTCCCGTCCCCGCGATGATCGGCGGGACGGGAGCGCATTCGGCGCTACTTGCCCGACATCATCTTGTCGTAGATGTCGGCGTTCGACTTGTCATAGAGCGTGCCGACCGTGATGTTGAAGCCCGGAGGCACGCCGCCGGCCGCCATCGCGCCGAGCGACAAGGCGAGGTAGCTCGTCGCCTGCGGGTCCTGCCACATGGCGGCGTTGACATAGCCGTCTTTGACTTCCGCCGTGGTGTCCTGCGAATTGCCCCAGCCCACGACCGGGATTTCGCCCGCCTTCACGCCGACCTGGTCGAACACGCGCTTGATCGAGCCGGTCACCATGTCGCCAAGGCCAATGATCGCGTTGATCTTGCCCTTGTTGGCGGTGAGGTAGTCGGTCATGCGCGAGATGACGGTCGCCTGGTCAAGCGTTGCGTCGGTCACTTCCGTCTTGATGTTGAGCGGCCCGAAGACAGTGTCGATGCCCTTCTTCTCTTCGACGCCATAGCTTGCGCCAGGAACCTCGACCGGCATCCAGACGAAGTCGCCGGACTTCACCAACTTGTGGTCGACGAGATACTGCGCCCATGTCTTTCCGACGACGAGGAGGTCGCCACCGACGTAAGCGGTGAAGTTCACCTTCGGGTCGGGTGTGTTGAAGTTGATGACCGGGATGCCGGCCGCGCGCGCTTCCTTGACGACATCGACGAGGCTGCCGGGATCAGGGCTCGTGGTGACGATGGCGTCGGCCTTGGCCGCGATGGCGGTTCGGATCGCCTCCTGCTGTGAGGGCACGTCGCCATTGTGGAACGAGGTCTTGACCGTCTGGCCGGTGTCCTTGGCCCACATATTCGCGCCAGCGAGAAAGTAGGTCCAGACCGGGTCGGCCGGGCTCCCATGCGAGATCCAGTAAAATGTCTTGGCTTGAACCGCTAGCGGCAACGACAGCGCAAACAACGCGACGGCGATCAGCCTCGCGACCATTCTGATCATGGAGGTGCCTCCCTCATTCGAAAATTGGCGCCGAATTCTCTTCGGTCTTATTGACGGCTCACGAACCTCGCATGGCGGCGCGATCGAGACAAGCCGCCGGCCCTTACTGTATGGTGTAGCGAAGGCCGACCCGGATTTGCTGCGACCAGTTGTTCTGCTTGACCGTCATCCCCGTCTGCGGGTTGATGAGGGTGCTGATCGCGCCGCTGTTCAAATATCGATAGCCGACGTCGAGTGTGGCGCTGGGAGTGAGCTGGAATCCGAGACCCGCCGCCAGCGCCCAGGCGAAGGAGTAGGTCGTCGAGCTGAATGTTCGGTTCCAGTTTTGCTGCGTGAACGCGATATTGGGCTGCGGATTGATCAAAGTCCCGAACTGATCGAGCCAGAGCTGCGGATAGGCGCCGGTCGGAGTGAGATCGGCGGCATAGGGCAGACCGTTGGCGGTCTCGTTGAAGTTGAGGCTTCCCGACATGGTGTTGATGTTGAAGCCGGCTCCCCCGCCGACATAGGGCGTGAAGCCGTAGTAGGTCCCGAGGTCGACGTAGGCGTTGGCGAGGAAGGTGTTGTTGTGCTGCCTGATGTTGGCCGAGCCGATGCAGGTGTTCGTGGTGTTGTAGAGGTAGCCCAGGAGTGGATTAGGCGGATTCTGGCTCGTTAGTCCGGTGAGCGCATAGGGGCAGACGACATTCGCACTGCTCGATCCGCCCGGCCCGGTGCGGTAGTCCCAGGTCGCGTCGAAGCGCAAGTAATTATTGAAGCGATAGCCCGCGCCGACGCCGCCGGTGAAGTCGGTCGCATGGATGTTCTGTCCGGAATAGACGGGCAAGGGCGCGCCGGCGAAGCCGGGCGGCGGCACAGCGATGCTCGAGAACGAAACGCTCGGCGCGTCGTCGAAACTGATTCCGAGATCGCCCCGCACATACCAGTTCGAGCCGGACTCGAAGATCAGTGGGCTTGAGGGGGCCGGCAGGGTGGGCGGCGGAGCCGTGCCAAAAAGGTCGGCGGCTGAGGCCGGCCCCGCCACGATCGCTGCGGCGCAAGCGAGAGATATGAGAACCTTCATTGGCCACCCCAGAATCGCTTCGTCGGCGCGAGATACGGCGACGCTTTCCAGGTAGTCTGGCGGCCAGGACTTAATTCTTGTTTAACCGTAACAATCTGTTACCTATAATATACTGTATGCCATAAGTAACGTAAGGTAAAGCATATCGCAGCGTCTAGCAGCCGCCTAACTCTTCATCAAATCTAGCCGCTGGCGCTTGCTCGGGGCTGGAGCGCCGGAGCGGCGGGCCGTTCGTGGTCAAGAGCGCGCGAGCACGAGGCCCACAACCGCGAGCAGCACGCCGACAAGCTGTCGCGCCTGCAGCGGCTTTGCCGCCGTTCCCAGGAGACCGAAACTATCGATGAGCGCCGACCCAATTGCGATCATGAGAAAATAGAGGATGAATGTCTGCGTTGGACCGAGCTTGGGGGCGACAAAGGCGAGGCCTGCGACGAGGACCGCCCCCATCATGCCGCCGATAACGACTTTGATCCCGTGAGCCATTAGAAGGTTCGTGTCGGGAAGCGGCAGACGGTAGATTGCAACAGCCACGACGACCAGCGTCAGCATGGAGACGGTGGCGGACATCGCGCCGACCCAGATCGCGCCGATGCCTGACCGGACCGCTGAGCCGTTGGACATGGCCTGCACGACCTGGGCGCAGCCGCACGCCATCGCAACAAACCAAAGGGTCGCTTTCAAGGTCTCACTCCAGACTTCAAGGCTTAAGCTCAGACGGTCAACGCCCCATCGATAAAGCGCGTCTTCATGAGGAACGCCGACAATCGCTCGGCGAAATCTCGCCTCAAACGCGTAAGCGGCGGCCGGGTCCGCCGCCATGGCGGGGCGGCGGGCGACTTCGCCAAATCCGGCCAGGGCGACGCAGCGAACCAGGCGCGATAGTTCTCAGCGAACCTCGCTTCTCCTCGCCACGACCCAAGCTCCCAGGGCTTGGGCGCGTTGACGAAATGCAGCACAATCGGCTCGAGCCTGCGTTCGAGATCGAGCAGGAAAAAGTCGCCCATGAAATTGAACCGCGGCGAGAGCGGCGCGAAATCGCCTTTGAGCGCGGCGTTGAGCGCGTCCTGCTCCATGAACGGATAAAGCTTGGGCTCGTCGCGAAGCCGCTTGGTCACGCGCTCTGTCAGCTTCTCGGCCCGCCACGCGGCGCGGTCGATCGCCATGAGTCCGGCGTTGAGATAGGGCGTGTCGAGCGCAAGGCCAAGCGATCGACGCGAACGCTGAAACTGACGCGCCAGCGCGTCGCCCTTGAAGTCCATGAGAAAGATCATGTCGTAAGCCGCGGCGAGGGGCTTGTCCCCGAGGTCGAAGGTCTCGAGGCGCTTCAAGCCTGGGCGGACGATCAGCATGTCGGAATCGACGGTGACGATCCGCTCGAAATGGGCGGGCAGGATGTCGTCAAGAAACAGGCGGCGAAAGACCGCGCGGGAAAAGCGGCCTCTGCCGGCGAGGCCAGCGCCGAAGCGCGAAAAGTCGAGGGTCAGGAGCTTGATGCGGTCGCGCAAGGGGGCAGGGAGCTTGTCGAAGCCCGGCGCCACGTCGTCCGGTTCGCAAATGAGGAAAATCTCGCGCTCGACGTCGGGCTCGGCCTCGACCAGCGAAGCGATCGCGCGCACAGCCGGCGCAAAGAACGCGCGGTCCGGCGTAAAGCAATAAGCGGTTCGCATGGGCCTCCCCCGTTCGCCTCCAAGAACCCGCTTACAAGGTCCTTGGCAAGAGATCGTTGGCAAACAGGGTTTTCAGGCCCGGGGCCGCCCAGTCCGCCCGGCCGGTAACCGAATGCATTGCCGTAAGGCGCGAGAAAGCGGAGACATTTTGCCGCCCGGCTGCTGACGATCTCAAAGACCTGGACGGTTTTCGAGCGCCGATCGGAGCGAGGCGGCGAGCGCGTCGCGACGATAGGGTTTCTCGATTAGCGGGAAGCCCTCGGCGACCACCTCGGATGCGTGGCTGCTATAGCCGGTCGTAAGGATGACCGGCAGCTCCGGGCGCCGATCGCGCAGGGTGCGGGCCAGATCGAGGCCGCTGACCCCGCCGGGCAT
Source organism: uncultured Alphaproteobacteria bacterium (assembly GCA_963725195.1). Lineage (GTDB taxonomy): Bacteria > Pseudomonadota > Alphaproteobacteria > Rhizobiales > Beijerinckiaceae > Roseiarcus. The sequence goes on from CAVRXX010000030.1 coordinate 164,182, forward strand.
GACGACGTCCGACATGACGAGCGCCAGCTTCGGATCGTTCTCGACGAAGGCCAGCGCCGCCATGCCGTCGGCGGCCCAGCGAGCGTCGAAGCCCATGTTTTGCAGCAAGTCTTGCGTCGCCTCGGCCACCGTTTGGTCATCCTCGACCAGGAGGACGCGGGCCGAGCCGGGGTCGAACGCCGGTTGCGCCGCAATCTCGCCAGCCATCGCCGGGCCCGCATCAGCGCGCGGCAGAAATAGCGTGATCGCGGTTCCCTCGCCCGGCGCGCTGCCAAGCGCCGCGCTGCCCCCGCTCTGGCTGGCAAAGCCATAGACCTGGGAGAGGCCGAGCCCCGATCCGAGACCCGCAGGCTTGGTCGTGAAATAGGGATCGAAGGCCCGCGCCATCACCTCAGCCGGCATGCCCGGCCCGGTGTCCGTCAGAGTGATCGCGACAAACTCGCCGGCGAGGCCGGCGCTCCCCATCTCGTCGCCGGAGCTCGTATTGCGCGCTGCGAGCCGGAAAGCGCCGCCGTTCGGCATGGCGTCGCGGGCGTTGACCGCGATATTGAGCAAGGCCAGTTCGAATTCCCCGGGATCGACCATCACCGGCCACAGATCTGCGGGCAGATCGATCGTCATCGCGATGTCCTCGCGCAGCGATCGATGGAGCAGTTCCTCGATCTCCGAGATCCGTCCTTGCAGGGCGACGGCTTCCGGCCGCAGGGTCCGGCGGCGCGAAAAGGCGAGCAACTGCCGGATCAGACGCTCCCCGCGGTCCGCAACGCTGAGAATGGCCGCCGCTCCCTTCGCGTCGGCTCGTCCGCAGCACGATAGCACAGCAGCGTCGCGTTGCCGCCGACCACGGTTAGCAGGTTGTTGAAATCGTGGGCGATGCCGCCCACCAGGTGTCCCATCGATTCGAGCTTTTGCGCCTGGTGCAAAGCTGCCTCGGTCTCCCGATGTTCGGCCATTTCGGCTTGCAAACGGAGATTGGCTTCGGTCAAGCGGAGATTGGCCTCCTTCAGTTCGAAGCGCAGCCGCAGCGCCTCAGCGAAGATTTGGCTGAAGTGCCTTCCCGCTAGCGACAGCGCCGTCACGAACACAACGATCATCGCTGCGAGCACGCTGTCTGTGGTCGATCCTCGCGCGAGAAAAAGCAAAGCCATTGGCAGGCCGGTCGGCAGCAGGAAGGCGAGCAGCGACGGCAGATGCGACGCGCTCATCGCCATGGCGCCGGCGGACATGCCGCCCAACACGATGATGAGAAAGAGCTGGCCGGACGCTGGGAGGATTGGAAACAGGATGATTCCGCCAATCCCCCAGGTGAGGCCGGCCAGAAGCGAGCCCAAGGTTGCCAGCCCTGACCAACGGCGAGCGTGTTCGGGCTGAGCAGGGGCATCGCGATAGCTCAGCCATAGAACCCCGCGGCCTATCGTCACCAGCGTCACCGATACAAACCAGGGCAGCAGAAGCGGTCGGGTCGCGAGCGGCGTGAGCACGATCGCAACCAAAGCCGCATTGACGAAGTTGACGCAGAGCGCGATCGGGATTTGTCGGAAGAGGCTTCGTACTTGCTCGGCTTGGGCCGCGCTTGTCACGTCGGTTTCCGCCTCCGCTCGCATCAGCCGGCCACGATGGGCGTCGGCTCGACGGCGCCGGTAGGCTTGAGCGCGCGTTCTTTGTGGAGGCCGGTCTTCGGATCGATCAGATCGTGGCGCAGGCTTCTGAGACGCGCGAGCCTTCCTTTGCGGTCCGCCTCCACGAGCCGCAAATAACTAGGGACGTCGGCGGCGCCGATCGCCGCGAGCCTTCTCAAAACAGCCACCCCGCCCAACATCGCTTCGCCGGTAGCGCGCCTCGATAGGGAGCGCAGCGCGGCGAACCACGCCAAGCATCCTCTCGACGCGAGAGCCAGTCAACATAAATGCGGAGATGAATTGCAAGGGTGGCGCGATAACGGTAAGGCTTTGACGCCAGAGGAGCGCCCCACGCCGTCGCGGCCAAGCCAGGCTTGCTCTATTCCCCCTTAATCCTGCTCGCCAATCGTTTGGGTGTACGTCTTGCCGTACGGATAGAAGCGTTCCTTGTGGCCTTGCTCCCAAGCCGCTTTGAGCTCGGGCGTTGTGATGTCCCAATCCGGCCGACACTTCCTGGTCACTGCACGCAGATCTTGGCGGAGATCCTCCATCGTTGGGCGGCCGAAGAACCAATAGCCATTGTAGAGTTTATAAACGACAAGACCCGGCTCGAGCACGATCGTATACGGAATCATAGGGTTGTGGACCGGGTCGGTGTATTCGGCGATGTCCAGGTCCTTTTGGATGGTGCGCCTCGGGTCGGAGAGAAACGGCCAGTGGGCGCCGATTCCACTCCGATACTCATTCGTCTCGACGATGCTGTCGGTGCTGATTGTAACCAGCCTGCAATAGCCGACCTCGAGCTCGCGATGGAGGTCAACAAGGCCTTCGGCCTGTCGGCGGTCCTTGGGACAGTAGCCTCCACGGCTGAGAACGAGAACCATCGGATGCTGTGCTTGCAGCTCTGACAGGCTGCGGCGTTTCGCGGTGTGGTCGGAAAGCTCGTAATCAGGGAAGACGGCGCCTGGAACGATGTCGGATCGCATGTGAATACCTCCTCGGTTGAACGCGCGCCGACGTCGCGACTCTCCCTCTATCTACGACGGCCTGTTCCCTCTCGCGGCCCGCAGAACAGCGATCAACAGCAGCACCGCGACGGGCCAGTGAAACCAGATGTGGCGGGGGCCGCTGAACATGTTGATCACAAACAAGAAGACGGCGATGGCGATCAGCACGGCGCTGGAACGAGGCAGGCGGGTGTACCATTCCCAGGCGCGAGAAAAGCCGGACTCCGGACGAGGCGGAGGCGCCGAGGGCTCCCTCGTCGCCTCGGGCTGCGACGCCTGTGGCCGCGAGGGCGCGTCGCCTTGAAGGACGCGATAGCCCGTCACCGGATTGGCGACGTTCTTCAAGCGCTGTTCGCCGAGGCAGTCGAACCCGATGGACAGTTTGTTGTGCACCTGTTCGTACACCGGGCCGGATATCAGGATTCCGCCCGGTTCGGCCAGTTCCTGCAGTCGCGCCGCGATATTGACGCCGTCGCCATAGACGTCGTCGCCCTCCACCATCACGTCGCCCAGATTGATCCCGATCCGGAATCTCATCCGTTGCGGTTCGGGCAGCCCGCCATTGTGGCTGGAGAGCTCCTGCTGCATCTCGACCGCGCATTGCACGGCCTCCACGACGCTGCCGAACTCGGCGATGACGGCGTCGCCCCAGGTGTTGACGATGCGCCCATCGTGGCGTTCGATCAGCGGCGCCATGGCTTCGCGGCACCGGCGCAGCGTCGCCAGCGTGCCCGCTTCGTCAGCCCCCATAAGCCGAGCATATCCCTCAACATCGGCGCATAGGAGCGTCGTTAGACGCCGTCTGACCTTCGTCGTCATAGGGCGCATGGTAGCGCAAAAGCTTGCGGACGGCACGGGCGCGTCTGCGGCCCGCGCCCAACGGTTCTCAACGCCGCCTCAATAGGGAGGTGAGCAGGAGGCAGATGAAGGCGCCGACCGCGGCGGCCAGAAATCCGTCGATATAGGCAAGAACCGCGGCCTGCTTCGCCACGGCGGACGCGAGCAGGCTCGTCGCGCGCTCGCCCGCCACAGCGAGGTCGCTCGAGTGCACGCTCATCGCGTTGCGATAGGCCGCTATCCGATCGGCCGTCAGGACGCCGAGACTGTCGACGTGCAGGCCGATGAGATTGGAGTGAATCTGCTCGCGGACCCGGACGAAGGTCTGCATGAAGGCGGTTCCGATCTCGCCGCCAAAGAGGCGGACGGTCTGGAACAGCGTGCCGATGGTCAATACGTCCGCGGGATTCATCGATTTCACCGCGAGCACGACGACCGCGGTCAGTGCGAAAGATTGGCCGATCGCCTGCAGGATCTGCGAGGGCAGGAAATCGTCGGTCGCCCAATCCTGCGTCAGACCGGTTCCCATGAGACAGGCGACGCCGATCAAAATCGCACCAATCGCGAGGATCCAACGCGCGTCGACCCGTGAAAGAAGCCAGCCGAGAGGAAGGACGATCAGAAACTGGGGCAGGGCGATCCAGAGCAGAACCGCGCCGACCTGCAGCTCGCGGTAGTTCTGCACGACCTGAAGGTAGGTCGGAATGATGTAAGCGGTCGAGAGAATGATGAACCGGAAGCCGGCAAGGATCAGTAGGATCGGCACGATCCCCTCCCTCGTCAGCAGCCGAAGGTTGAGAAACGGCTTCTCAACCCAAAGCTCGCGCACGACGAAGGCGAGCGTCAGCAATCCGCCCGACATGAGAAGCCCATTGACGAGGCCGTTGTTGACCCAGTCGAGGCGGTTGCCCTGGTCGAGGCCGGCGTAAAGGAGAGCGAAACCGAGCCCGGAATAGGCGAGCCCAGGCCAGTCGAGGTCGCGCAACAACGCGATGTTGATCTTCTCGCGCGGCGCTCCGTACCAGATGCAGGCGAACATGACCGGCAGCGCTAAGCAATATTGCCATTCGATCCACCGCCAGGACAGGTTCTCCGTATACCAACCCTCGAGCGAGGCTGAGACGTTCTGCGAGAGCTCGGAGTTCATCGCATAGACGGCGAGGCCGTAGACGACGAGGCGCTGCGGCAGATTGCGCACGATAAAGCCGATGGTCAGCGGGATGAACGTTCCCGTTCCGACGCCCGCAAGAAATTGCGCTGTGAGGAACGCCGTGAGATTAGGCGACAACGGTCCAAGCAGGCTGGCCACGAACAAAAGCGCCATTCCGTGCAGAAGCACGCGCCTGACGCTGAAAATGGCGCCGAGATAGGGACAGGCGACGCCAATGAGCATCTGGCCGACGCCGAAACTGGTCGTCATCCATGCGCCCTCGTCAAACCCGAAGTGCAGCCCGCCGCGCAGGTCGGCGAGCCCAAAGGTGGTGATGCGGCTGCCGGTGAATGACAGGATCGCGCCGATGAGCACGCCCAGGATGCCAATATAAGGCCTGAGCGAGTCGGCGTTGAGCCGGATATAGCGGGTCCCGCTGGCGTGGGCGGCGATGCCGGCGCAGGTGATTGGAGCGGGGGCAGGCGCGTCGGCGCCCGGCGCGACGAGCGGGGCGGTGACCGAAGTCATGGGCTGGCGGCGCTCGCGGCGGCGCCCACGCCCTGGCCTGCGGGCGCGCCGGTGTCGATTGTCGGCTCGACCGACATGCCGGGCCGCACCAGGGATCCAAGCGACGGATTCGGGTCCAGGACAATCTTCACCGGAACCCGCTGCACCACCTTGGTGAAGTTGCCGGTGGCGTTGTCGGGCGGAAGCAGCGCGAAGGTGCTGCCCGTTCCGGGCGACCAACTGTCCACGTGGCCGGTGAGCCTGAGGTCGGGAAAGGCGTCGACCGTTACGCGGGCCAGCTGGCCGACCCGGATGTTGGTCATCTGGGTCTCTTTATAGTTGGCGGTGACCCAGATGTTCGGCAGCGGAAGGACCGCGATCACTTGCGTGCCGACATTGACGAATTGCCCGAGGCGCACTTGCCGCTGGCCCACGAGGCCATCGGCGGGCGAGAGGATGCGCGTGTAGCGCAGATTGTCGCCAGCGAGCGCAACCTGCGCCTGAGCCGCATGGATTTGCGCGGTAAGCTGCTTTTGCTGGATGTCGATCGCCGCTAGCGCCGCCTTCTGCTGGTCGAGCTGGGCTTCGTTCAGCCGTCGTTGCGCGATCGCCTTCTTCGCGTTGTCGTCGGCCTGTTCGACCAGCTGTTGGGTGCCGGCGATTCCGGTCTTGAACAGGTTGCGCTGGCGAAGGTCCTCGAGCTGGTAGCGCAGCACGTCGGCCTCGCTGGCGTCGATCGTCGCCTCGGCCTGGTGGACGAGCGCTTCCTGCACGACCCGCTGATTGGCGAGATTGGCGAGCGTCGCCTGCGCGGCGGCGAGATTGGCCTGAGCCAGCTCGAACTGGGCCTGATAGTCGGAGGGGTCGATCACTGCGATGAGGTCGCCCTTGCGCACGGTCTGGAAGTCGTTGACCGGCATTTCCGTGATGTAGCCCGAAACGTGGGCCGAAAGCGGGGTCACGTCCCCCGACACAAAGGCGTCGTCGGTCGATTCGAAACGCGCGGCGCCGGTCCAGCGATCCCAATGTCCGGCGGTGTACCAAATGAGCCAGGCGGCGAAGACGAGAAAAGCGATCCGCAAAAACGGAAAGAGCCAGCGACTGAGCCAGCCTGAGGCGGTAGCGGTGGTTTGCGCTGAAGCGCTCTTCGCCGGCTGCGTTTCTGTCATCGCGCCTCCTTGAATAGCGCAGTTAAGACAGCAAATTGCGAAAATGGCGCTCAGACTGAGGGATGATGGGATACGCCCTGCGGACGCCGCCGGAATGGCGCGCCGGCTCGACGCAGCCGTTGCGCCACCCGACCAGTCAGACGTGGCGGAATGACGCGCGAGGCCGGCCAGTCTCCCTTCGGCCTTCAGCAAAGCAAATTCAATTTGGGTTGAACGGCGCGCGTTATTGCGAGGAGCGGAGCGACGAAGCGATCCAGGGATCATGGGGGTCGTACTTCATCCCTGGATCGCCGCGCCACCCCCGGGACCCAAAAGCCCGGGGGTCGGACTCGCGATGACAATTCCTTCGAAAGCAGCGCGCTCTAGGCGAAGCTCTCGGTTTAACCCGCCGTCTTGCCGCCATCCACGGTGACGATCTGGCCGGTCATGAAGGACGCGGCTTTGGAGGCGACGAAGACAATCGCGCGGGCGATCTCCTCCGGCTCGCCGATTCGGCCGAGCGGCACGCCAGACGCGAGCGCCGCCTTGCGCTCGGCCGTGCCGGTGAAGCGGTTGAGCATTCCGGTCTCTGTCGGGCCGGGCGCGACCGCGTTGACCCGCACACCCGACGCCGCCGCTTCGAGCGCAACGGACTTCGTCATGCCTTCGACGGCGTGCTTGCTCGCGGCATAGATGGAAGCGCCCTTCGCGCCCTCGTGACCATAGGTCGAGGAGATGTTGACGATGGCGCCCGAACGCTGGGGCAGCATCACCCGCAACTCGTGTTTCATGCTGAGCAGCGTGCCGAGCACGTTGGTGTCGAAGGTCGCGGAATAGCTCTCAACGGTCTGCTCGGTCACGGGACCGGGCTTGCCTTCGGTGCCGGCATTGTTCACCGCGACATCGAGCCGGCCGAAGCGCGCGACCGTCTCGTCGATGAGATTGCGGACTTCGTTCTCCTCGCGCACGTCCGCGCGAATGAAGGCTGTCTTGGCCCCAAGAGCGAGGAGTTCGGCTTCCAGCGCCTTGCCTTCGGCATCCTTGCGGCCTGAGACGACGACGCTCGCGCCCTCCTTGGCGAAGGCTACCGCAGCGGCGCGGCCAATTCCCGTCAACGCGCCCGTGATTAGTACGATTTGGTCGCTCATGGTTTGTCTATCCCGTGGTCTGAGGCTTGCCGCCCGGGCATTGGGTTGGCTCTACCGTTTCTGCCGGCAGCTCGTCCTTTCGTGGGAGAGATAGGCGCTGGAGGCGGCGAACAGAAAGACTTTGTTTGCTATGAGACATGCCTGGAGGGCATGGATCCCTAGAGGACTTCAAAGACGCTGTAGACCGGGCCTTGCGGAAAGCGGTGTCCCACGCCAATCGCAATGATGTGATTGAGCCAGCCGTAGGTTTCCGATGCGGTCTCGAACATCGGGCTGATGCGAAAATAATAGGATTGCGGATCGACGGCCTCGCCGCGGTCGATTCGAGCAAGCACATCGGCGGGGCCGCGCCGCAGGCCGCGGTACGACATCGCGACGAGGGCGCCGTCGCTGGTCTTGAGCGCGAGCCGGACATCGAGCGTCGTCGACCTGTCGTCGCGCACGTCTTGCCAGTCATTTCCTCCATCTAGCACCTCTCCGGACAGGCGCTCCCCTTCGAACGTGCCGCCGGACACCACGCCGAGACGCCGGAATGGGCCCGGCGTCGCGCCGATCGAGATCACCTTCGGAACAACGAGGCGCATCACGAACAACGGCGCGGTTCGCACCGAGCGCAAGGTCTCGGGCAGGTCCTCAAGCGAGCTTGACATTTCTTTGCCCTCCCGGCGGTGCGAATTGAGAATTGCGTCACGCTGTCTCACGAGTATGAACGAAGACGCTGGGCGCCAGACTAAGGCTTTCCTCGACACGCGCTGGCGCCGAAGAAAAGAACTCTGTAGGCCTTTCGTCATACCACGAAGACATGGGACCTGCCGATGGAGCTCAGACATCTTCGCTATTTCGTCGCTGTCGCCGACGAAGGGAGCTTGACGGTCGCGGCCCAGAAGCGGCTGCACACGGCGCAACCTTCGCTCAGCCGCCAAATGCGCGACCTCGAAGATGAGATCGGCGTCCTGTTGATGAGGCGCAGCGTGCGCGGCGTGGAACTCACAGCCGCGGGCCACGCCTTTCTCGATCACGCGCGGCTTGCGCTCAGCCACGCCGAGGCGGCGGTCGAAGCGGCGCGCCGGGCCGCCGAGCCGCTCAAGCCGGCGTTCGCGCTTGGCTTCCTGACGGGCATGGAGATCGATTGGCTGCCAAGAGCGATGCGTATTCTCCACGACCAACTGCCCGACATGAAACTCACCATCGCCAGCCAGTACTCGCCGGACTTGGCTGCTGAGCTGATGCGGGGCAGGCTCGACGCCGCATTCATGCGCCCAGAGCCGCTCGCGGAAAATCTGGCCTATCGGCGCGTGCTGACCGAGCCGCTCGTCGTCGTGTTGCCGAGGGATCATCGGCTGGCCTCACGAAAGGCCATAGATTTGCGGGCAATGGTCGGCGAGACGTTCATAACGACGTCCAACACGGCGCCGACCTTGCGCTCTCTGATCGCGGGCTACCTCGAGCGATCCGGGCTCGACATCAAGCCCGCGCACGAAGTGGACCATCTCGCCCACGCGGTGTCGATGGTCGCCTCGACTGGCGGGGTGATGCTGTTGCCGGCCTATGCGCTCAATTTTCTTCCCCCGGCGGTGACCAGCCGCCCGCTGCGCGGCAAAGTGCCGACAATCGATCTCGTCGTTGGCTACAACAAGGCGAACAGGTCGCCGATCCTCCAACTCTTCCTGTCGAGACTGGAGGAGATCGTGGCGGCGCCGGCGCGCGGGCCCTGAGGCCCGCGAGCGCGTGGACTACGTTCCGTCGGTAGGCTCTGCGGAGTGATGCCGATGCCTTCCGTGCTTCATAGTATCGTCGCTGTGCACCGGGGTGGCGGCTGGACGCGACCCGTTGGCGCACTTCGTCTCCAGGACATTGGTTTCCTTCGCGCCGCGCAAGGTCACGTTGGTCACCGTGTCTGTCCCGACGAGCAGCGGGCTGGTGTTGGTCCACGACCCGTCCTGATTGCGCTTCCACTCTGCACAACTGAGCGTGAGCGACTTGCCGTGGACCTCGACCGTATCTTGCTTGTCGTCTTCCGCCGCCACGGCGGCGCCGTGGATTGCGATGAAGACCCATAACAGCGCTGTCACTCGAAGCATTGGATTTGCCTTCGCGCCAAAGACCAGCATGAGCGTCCGCATCGAAGCACCGTGAGCCGGCGGAGTTGAGTTGGCGTCTGCGCCGCCTAAGGTCCCCCCGGCTCCGCATGGCCTACGACCCGGCGCGCTTCCGGAAAAGACTTCCGCACCGAGCGCTCGAGCGAATTGACGGCGTCGTGGACGGTCTCGACCGGCGTCGACGGATCGGCGCGGCAGTGGAAGAGGACGAACACGCCGCCGGAGGTCTCACGCACCCGCACATCATGGATGTCGCGCACGCGCCCTTGCTCGGCGGCTGCGGCGGCGAGGGAGGCTTCGATGCGGTGCGCTAGGCCCGGCTCGGCGAGTTGTCCGCTTGCCTCCGGCTCAGCCGGCTCGATGTGGGTCTCGACCTCGACGTCGTCGCCGATCTCCCCGGCGATCGCAGTCCTCCAACTCGGAGGCGAGCCGATGCGCGTCGCCGAGCGTCATCGCGCCGTCGACCTCGAGATCGAGGGCGACGGTCTTGCGGCCTTCAATGTCCTGGATGGTGACATGGTGCACCGGCAGGCCGCGGCGCGCGGCGGTCACCAGCACCCGCTCGAGGATCGTCTCGTCGTCGAGCGCGAGCGGATTGGCGGTGATGGTCAGCTCGGCTTCCGGCCATTTTCGCGCGATGCGGGATTGCAGCTCGGCCTTGATCCCGGCGACGCGTTCGAGCGGCAGAGTGCGCGACACCAAGACAATGACGTCGCCCACGATCTTAGGCCCGCTTGGCCTCAACCGGATCGCCTCGATCGCCGCGACGCTCGTGTCGTGCATGACCAGGCTGCGGATCGCGTCGGTCAGCCCTTCGGGCGCGCGGTCGACGAGCGCGTCGATTGTCGTCCGGCCCAGGCGATAACCCGCGACGGCGATGAAGCCGGCGACGCCGATCGCCGCCAGCGCATCGGCATGGGGGAACCCCGCGCGGGTGGCGACGAGGCCTATGAGGACGAGAACGGACGAAACGAGGTCGCTCGAATAGTGTAGCGCATCTGCGGCAAGCGCATGGCTTGATGTTACGCGCGCAACACGGGTCAGCGTCCGCCAGCGCACAACGTCAACGACAATCGAAAAGACGATCGCGCCGATGGCGAACGCGCCGACGTCGACTTGAGCATCGCCGCCGCGGATGCGCGCGACGGCTTCGATCCCGACGACGATCGCAAGCGCGGCGAGGAAACCGGTCTCGGCCAACGCCGCCACCGCCTCGATCTTGGCGTGGCCAAACGGATGATCGGCGTCGGCGGGCTTGTCGGCCTCGCGCACAGCAAAGAAGGTCAGCGCGCTCGCGCCGATATCGATCGCGTTATGCGCGCCTTCCGATAGAAGCGCGAGCGAGCCGGAAGCCGCGCCCGCCGAAAGCTTGAGCACGGCCAGGATTGTGCTCGCGACGATCGAGGCTCCCGCCGCGCGCTGCTTCAAGCCTGAGTGATTTTCGGCCGAATGTCGCGGCTTTGTCGCCAAAGCGAGTCATCCATCTGTCCCGGGGGGGTTCCCCTTGATGCCGAAGGCGTTATGCTCTGAAGCCATTAACGAAGCAAATCCAACGAGGAGCCCATGGAATATTTGCATACGATGATCCGTGTGACGGATCTCAAGGCGACAATCGCATTTTTCGAGCTTATGGGCTTTGTCGAGACGCGGCGCATCGAAAACGAGAAGGGCCGCTACACGCTCGTGTTTCTCGCTGCGCCCGATGACGCCGAGCAGGCGAAGGCGAGCCGGAAGCCGACCGTCGAGCTCACCTACAATTGGGACCCCGAGGAATACAAAGGTGGACGTAATTTCGGCCATCTCGCCTATGCCGTCGACGACATCTATGCGCTTTGCGCCAAACTTCAGAAGGGTGGCGTGACCATCAACCGCCCGCCGCGCGACGGCCACATGGCCTTCATTCGCACGCCCGATAACATCTCGATCGAGCTCATTCAGAAGGGCGAGCCGAAGGCGCCGGCCGAGCCGTGGGCGTCGGCGGCGAATATGGGCGTTTGGTGAGCGAAAGGCCAGCTCACGCGATCGCGGCGGTCACCAGGTTCCGGAACAGCACGCGGAAGTATTCGCGGTTCTCCGGCGTCTGAACCATGAGCACCGCGAACAGGGAGTCGCGCGGCGACACCCAGAAGGCCGTGCCCATCATGCCGCCCCAGAAGAACTCGCCGACGCTGCCCGCCGACGGCGCTCTTCCGGGATCGGTGCGCACCGCGAAGCCGAGGCCGAAGCCGTGGCCGGGCCACAGCAGATAGTGATCCTTCCTCACCCCCGGGTGGAGGTGATCGCTCGTCATGAAGGCGAGGGTCTGAGGACCGAGTATGTGCGTGGCCTCGATCGTACCGCCGAAGCTCAGCATGGCGGCGAAGCGCGTATAATCGGCGAGCGTCGACATAAGCCCGCCGCCTCCGGACTCGAAGTTCGGCGGCGCCACTGAAGCGCGCGTGTCGGCCCCGGCCGCTATCATGAAATCGAACGAGAAGGGATCGGCGCGTCGGCTGAGTTTCGACTCCGGCGTGTAGAAGGCGGTGTCGACCATGTGGAGGGGACCGAACAGGCGCTCATGCAGGATCTCGCCGAGCGAAGCGCCCTCGACGACCTCGATCACGCGCCCCAGCACGTCAGTGGAGAGACCGTACTCCCAGACCTCGCCGGGCTGATGCATGAGCGGAAGCGCCGCCATTGCCTCAACGTTTTCGGCCAACGTCCGGTTCGTATCCACGACCTTGGCCGCTTTGACCAGCTTCTGGACAGCCGACGTGCCGGTAAAGCCATAGGTCATCCCCGACGTGTGCCGCATGAGGTCCTGGACAGTGACCGGCCGCTTAAGCGGCGCGAGCTCCAGCTTGTCGCCGGTGACAACGCCAACTTGGGCGTTCGCAAAAGCAGGCACGTATTTCGACACCGGATCGGTGATGAGGAGCCGTCCCTCCTCGACCAGCATCATCGCCGCGACGGAAACGATCGGCTTGGTCATCGAATAGATGCGGAAGATCGCGTCGTCGCTCATTGGCGGTCCGCCGGGGCGCAGGGCGCCGACCGATTGGCGGTAAGCGATCTTGCCGTGTCGGGCGATCAGCATGGAGACGCCCGGCGCCTTCTTCTCCTCGACCTGACGAGCCATGATTGCGGTGATCCGCTCGAGCCTTTGCGGAATAAAGCCGACCGTCTCGGACGGGGCGTAGGGCAGGGCGAAGGAACTCATGGAGGGCTCATAGGTTTGAAGAGGTGGCGGACAATGGGCCACCTGCGAGTAGGCGGCAAGCTGGAGCTCGCCTGGCTGGACAGTAGGTCGTCGGCGCGGGACAAGGGGCCATGAGCCTTCTCGACGGCCTCGAGCCCAAAGGCCGAGCCGCCGCCGGCGCCGCTCGCCGAACGGCTGCGGCCGATGACGCTTGCCGAAGTTTCGGGCCAGGAGCACCTGACGGGGCCCAACGGAGCGCTGACGCGCCTGCTCGCGGCGCCGTCGCTCGGCTCGATGATCTTCTGGGGGCCGCCGGGCAGCGGCAAGACGACGGTCGCGCGGCTCATCGGCGCCAGCCGCGACGATGCATTCGTGCAGGTCTCGGCGATCCATACGGGCGTCGCGGAATTGAAGAAGATCTTCGAGGCCGCCCGCGCGCGCCGCGCGCAAGGGCAGGGCACGCTCCTGTTCGTCGACGAGATCCATCGCTTCAACCGCGCCCAGCAGGATTCCTTCCTGCCCGTGATGGAGAACGGATCGATCACGCTCATCGGCGCAACGACAGAGAATCCGTCGTTCGAACTCAATGCGGCTTTGCTGTCGCGGGCGCGTGTGCTCGTCTTTCGTCCTCTCGGCTCGGAGGCGCTCGAAGCGCTGCTCGAGCGCGCCGAACGCGTGCTAACCAAGCCGTTGCCGCTTGACGCCGAAGCACGGGCGGCCCTCATCGGCATGGCGGACGGAGACGGCCGCGCCGTCCTGACCCTGGCGGAAGAGGTCTGGCGCGCCGCGCGGGCCGGCGAGACGCTCGATGCGGCGCGGCTCGTCGAAGTCGTGCAGCGGCGCGCGCCGATCTACGACAAAGCGCAGGACGGCCATTACAATCTGATCTCAGCCTTGCACAAAAGCGTGCGCGGCTCCGATCCGGACGCGGCGCTCTACTATCTCGCGCGCATGTTCGACGCCGGCGAAGACCCGCTGTTCATTGCCAGGCGCGTCGTGCGCATGGCGTCCGAGGATATTGGGCTAGCCGATCCGCAGGCGCTCGTCGTCGCCAACGCGGCCAAGGACGCCTACGATTTCCTCGGCACTCCTGAGGGGGAACTCGCGATCGCGGAGGCCGTGGTCTATGTCGCGACCGCGCCGAAATCGAACGCGGTCTACACAGCGTTCGGCGCCGCTCAGGCGCTCGCAAAAGAGCACGGCTCGCCGGCGCCGCCCAAGACCATTCTCAACGCTCCGACGCGGCTGATGAAGCGCGAAGGCTATGGCGCAGCTTATCAATACGATCACGACGCGCCTGAGGCGTTCTCCGGCCAGAACTACTGGCCGGAGAAGGTCGGCCGCCACACGCTCTACGAGCCGGTCGAGCGCGGCTTCGAGCGCGAGATCAAGAAGCGGCTCGAGTACTGGGCGCGGCTGCGCGAGGAGCGGGGCGAGGGGTAGGGGAATACCCTCATCCGGCCCTTCGGGCCACCTTCTCCCAAGGGCGAAGGGGTTCCGGCGATCGAGGCGTTCTCCCTTTTCTCCCCCAGGAGAAGGTGGCCGCGCGCAGCGCGGACGGATGAGGGCGCTGGGCGGGGCTCGTTCAGGAGGTCCTCGCGAACTTCCCCTTCAGCGCCTTGACGACATTGGGCGGCGCGAAGGGCGAGGCGTCGCCGCCCATCGAGGCGATCTGCCGGACGAGCGTCGCGGTGATCGGCCTCACCGGCGAGGAGGCGGGCAGAAAGACGGTGCGCAGTTCGGGCGCCATCGCGCCGTTCATGCCCGCCATCTGCATCTCGTAATCGAAATCCGTTCCGTCGCGCAGGCCTCGGACAATGATCGTCGCCCGCGCTTCACGCGCCGCCTCGATGGCGAGGCCGGTGAATTCGACGACGTCGAGTTCGCATCGCGCCGTCTTCATGATCGGCGCCGCCGCCTCGCGGATCAGCTTGAGCCGCTCCTCGACCGTGAACAGTGCGGCCTTGTTGGGATTGGAGCCGACGCCGACGATCAGACGGTCGCAGAGCGCCGCTGCATGCTCGATCACGTCCAGGTGCCCGTTGGTCATGGGATCGAACGAGCCGGAGAAAAAGCCGATGCGGGTCATTGACTTAAGCGTTATCGCGGCTGGCGGGCGGCGACAAGCGGACTTGCATCGTCCCCATCCGTGGGGGCCGTCGTTGAGTTGGACGCGGGTTTTGCGCTAAGTCTTCGGCCCGCCCGCTTCCCTAGTGATTGCGGCGCGGCCCGCGGTCCCGGGATTGAGCCCGCGCCAAACGGGCGCCAAACACCGAAAGTCGTCATCAGCATGTCGATCGCAACGGCCAGCGTCCCCACCGTCAACGCCGCCAAATACATGCAGCAGCTTTGCAAGCATTGGGGCCACAAGCTCGAAGTCGATCTTTCGGAGCAGCGAGGGATGGTCAAGTTTCCGGCGGCGGTCGCCACCTTCGAACCACGCCCCGAGGCGCTCAAGGTCACGATCGAAGGTGAGGAGGGTGAAGCGGTCGAGCGCATGAAGGGCGTGATTGCCTCGCACCTCGACCGGTTCGCGTTCCGCGAAGCGCCGCTGAAGTTCGACTGGTCGGAACCCGAGGCTGGTTGAAGCGAGAAGAATCGTCACTGCGAGGAGTGAAACGACGAAGCAATCCAGGGATCATAAGGCGCCCTACGGCCTTCTGGATCGCCGCGTCGGCCTTCGGCCTCCTCGCGATGACGAGTTCAATTTTTTCCTGAGCGGATTTAGAGGAGACAAACCAAATGGACGCTGACCAATTGCGCGCCGTCCAGGCGCCGCTCAAGGAACGCTACCGCGCCGACGCGAAGGCGGGGCTCATCACGCTCAAAGCCAATGGCGCGCTCGATTCCGAAGGCATTGCCTGCAAGGTCGACACGGGACGAGCGCTCGCGGTCGCGGGGCTTCATCCGGCGACCGGCGGAAGCGGCGCCGAACTCTGCTCCGGCGACATGCTGCTCGAGGCGCTGGTCGCCTGCGCAGGCGTGACGATGAAGGCCGTCGCGACCTCGCTCGGGATCGCGCTGCGCTCGGGCAAGGTCGCGGCGGAGGGCGACTTGGACTTTCGCGGCACGCTCGGCGTCGACAAGCAGGCGCCGGTCGGGTTCACCGACATCCGGCTCAAGTTCGAACTCGACACCGATGCGCCGCAGGACCAGATCGACACCCTGCTCAAGCTCACCGAGCGCTATTGCGTCGTCTTGCAGACATTGAGGCATTCGCCGTCAACCGAGGCGACGATCGCGCGAGTCTAAGCGAAGGCGAGGGGCTCGCCCTGTCCAAGCGCGGGGCGCCGCTAGAAATCAGATACGCCAAGCTTGGGATTATTCTCGACGGATCGCGGCGCTCTGCCCGAAGGTGAGTCCAAGCGCCGGCGTTTGGATTCGCCCCGGCGCGCAAGGTTCCCCGTCGAGGACGGCATCCATGGACGCGCGCAACGACATGCTGGGACGGCTCCAGAGCCGTCGCGAAGGCTTCACCCTGCCGCAGCCCTTCTACATCGACCCCGCCTACTTCCGGCTCGATATGGAGATGATCTGGCACAGGGACTGGCTGTTCGTCGGGCACGATTGCGAACTCACGCCCGGCTCCTTCATGACCGTCCAGATCGGCGACTATCCAGTCATGCTGGTCCGCGACTTCAAAGGGACGATCCGCGCCTTCCACAACACCTGCCGGCATCGCGGCAGCCGGGTCTGCGCGGCCGAGAAGGGCGCGGCCGTGCGGCTCGTCTGCCCCTATCACCAATGGAGCTACGATCTCGACGGGCGCCTCCTGTTCGCGCGCCAGGTCGCCGAGGGTTTCGACAAGTCTGCCTATGGTCTCAAAGCCGTCGCTTGCGAGAGCGTGGCTGGATATTTGTTCGTCTGCCTTGCCGAGACGCCGCCCGATTTCGCTCCGTTCCGGAAGGTCATGGAGCCTTATTTTGCCCCGCACCGCCTCGCCGAGGCGAAGGTCGCGCATGAGACGACGATCGTCGAGCGGGGAAATTGGAAGCTCGTCTGGGAGAACAATCGCGAGTGCTACCATTGCCAGGCCAACCATCCGGAGCTCTGCAAGACCTTCCCCGAAGCGCCGAGCGCGACTGGAATCCAGAGCGCGGAGCAGGACCCTGAGATGCTCGAGCACTGGGCGCGCCTGGAGGCGGCCGGGCTACCCGCCCGGTTCCGCATTGATCCCACCGGCCAGTTTCGGGCGACGAGAACGCCGCTTCTGCCGGATGTTGAGAGCTATACGCTGACCGGCAAGCCCGCCGTGCGAAAAAACCTGTCGGATGAGGTCTCGGCGGAGCGCATCGGCTCGCTCATGCTCTATCATTACCCGACGATCTGGAACCACGTGCTGATCGACCACGCCGTCACCTTCCGCGTGCTGCCGATCAGCGCGAACGAGACGGCCGTCACGACGAAATGGCTTGTCCACAAGGACGCGGTCGAGGGCGTGGACTATGACCTCGAGGAGCTTATCCACGTCTGGACGGAGACCAACAACCAGGATCGCCGGATCGTCGAGGAGAACGCGCGCGGGATCCATTCCCCGGCCTATGAGCCCGGCCCCTATTCGACGGTTCACGAGGGCGGCGTCGTCCAGTTTATCGATTGGTATGTCCGCACGATCGAATCGAGGCTTGCGGGCGAATCGCGCACGCCCTTGAGCCTTGCCTCGTGACGATCGCTTTCGCGGCGTAGAGTTACTTCTATCGATCCTCTGGCGGCGCTGACTGAGCGCTATTGCGTCGTCTTGCGGACGTTTAGGCATTCGTCGAAAACCGAGGCGGTATCGTGGGCGGCGGCGCGGCGGCTCAGCCGAAGCCGCCCGGCCACGCCCTCGCGCGGGAGCGCATAGATCATGTTGCTTCACGCTCTGTACCTTGTCGCCATTGTCGTCGAGGCCATGACGGCGGCGCTCGCCGCCGGGCGCCGCAGCATGGACTGGGTCGGCGTCTGCCTGCTCGGCAGCGTGACGGCGCTCGGCGGCGGCTCGATGCGCGACATCCTGCTCGGGCATTATCCGCTCTCGTGGGTGGCGCATCCTCACTATCTCCTGGTCACCGCCGGCGCGGCGTTGTTCACGATCGCGATTGCGCGCGTCGTGCACCGGCTGCGCCTCGTCTTTCTCGTCCTCGATGCGATCGGCCTTGCGCTGTTCACGGTGATCGGCTGCAACGTCGCGCTCGATCTCGATCTGCCGTTTCTCATCGTCATCATGTCGGGCATGATCACCGGCTGCATCGGCGGCGTGTTGCGCGACGTGCTGTGCAACGACGTCCCGCTGCTGTTTCGCAGCGAGCTCTACGCCAGCGTCTCCGTCGTCGCGGGCGCCCTTTACGTCGGTGGCCTTCGCGCTGGTCTGCCGCACGATCCGGTGATGGTGATCGCGATGGCGGTGGGCTTGGCGCTGCGCCTACTCGCAATCCGCTACGGCTGGAACATGCCGAAATTCGTCTATACGCGCGACTTGCACTGAAATGGTACGCAAGCTCACGACCCGTCATTGCGAGGAGCGCTGTAGCGACGACGCAATCCAGGAGAACGAAGGGCGTTCTATGATCCCTGGATTGCTTCGCCATAGCCCGTCTGGAAGGACGGGCGTCTTTCGACGCCCAAGGCTCGCAATGACGTGAGGCGCGCGCAGGCCGCCTTAGCGGATCGGGATCTCGATCAACGACGGGCCCTCGCGCTTGAGCGCGCGATCGATCGCCGCGCCGACCGCGTCGCGGTCGTTGGCGCGCTCCGCCGGGACGCCCATCGACGCCGCCAGCGAGAGAAAGTCGATCGCAGGATCGACGACATCCATGCCGACGAACCGGCCGGCCTTCGCGTTGGCGTATCCCAGCGACTTCGCGACGTTTTGCAACACGCCATAGCGGCGATTGTTGAAGACGACGAAGATCGTCCGCGCCTTGTTATGCGCAGCGCTCCACAAAGCCTGCGGCGAATACATTGCGCCGCCGTCGCCGACGAACCCAACGACCCAGCCCTTTGTCGCGAGCGCGGCGCCGACCGCCGCCGGCATGCTGCAGCCGAGCACGCCGCCGCGGGCGAAGAAGTAGCGGCCGGGTTCGGTCATCATGAGATCCTGGACGCGACCGAAAGTGGCCGCGGAATCGTTGGCGATGATCGCGCCCTCCGGCAGCGCGTCGAGGGCTGCGAGCACTGCGGCATCGGCGCTGAGCGGAACGCTGGCGCTTTCCGCCAGAATGTCCGTCCGCGTTGCTTCCCTGGCCTCGCGCCGCCGCGCGCGCCCAGATGGCGAGTCCCGCCGCGACCTTGGTCTTGTCGACGAGCTCTCCGAGGCGGCTGGCGACTGCGCTCAGCGTCTGGCTGATGTCGCCAAGCAGCGCCATGTCTGCGGCGTGTTCGCGCCCGAACGCTTCGGGGTTGTCGGCGATATGCATGACCTTAACCCCTTCGGGCACCGGTTCGGCTTCGCGATAGGGATAGGCGACGAAGGCGCGTCCGCCGACCAGCACGATCGCTTGCGTCGACTTGAGATGCGCCCGCATGTCGGCGAAGTCGGGTTTCAGCACCCCGGCCCAGCAAGGATGATGCGACGGAAATGCGGTGCGCGAGGTGAGCTGCGTGCCCCAGACCGGAAAGCCGCCGGCCTCGGCGAAGGCCACGAGGCCAACGCTCGCGGCCGCCGGCAGATCGTCGCCGAGCAGAACGACGACCTTATCGGGATCGAGGGTCGCGAGCGTCTCGGCAAGGCGCGCCGCGTCGGGCGATGCGCCCAGCCGCGGCCGCGCGGAAGCGGGCGGCGTCGCGTGATTCACGTCCTGATCGAGAATGTCCATCGGCAGCGACAGGAACACCGGTCCGCATGGCGGCGTGCGCGCCAGGCCGAAGGCGCGGCGGAGCGCCGGACCGACATCGTCGGCGCGGCGCAATTCCTTCGCCCATTTCGTGACCGGCGCTGCAAGGGCGACGAGATCGCCGGAGAGCCACGGCTCGGTCATGAGATGCCTTGTGTCCTGCTGCCCGGCGGTGACGACGAGCGGCGTCTCGCTCGCCTTCGAGGCGACCAGCACGCCCATGGCGTTGCCGAGCCCGCCCATCGCATGCAGATTGACGAAGGCGGTGCGGCCCGTGGCGAGCGCCCAGCCGTCGGCCATGCCGACCGCGGTCGCCTCCTGAAGACCGAGCACATAAGCGATGTCCGGCGTGTCGACGAGCGCGTCCATGAGCGGCATCTCTGTCGAGCCCGGATTGCCGAAGACATGGGTGATGCCCTCATCGCGCAGGATGTCGATGAGAACGTCGCGCGCGCGTCGGGTCATCGGATTTCCCTTAAGTTTGCCCGACATCCTACACGAGTTCGGCCCACATCCGTCATTGCGGGCCGTAAGGCGTCGAAAGACGCCCGTCCTTCCGGACGGGCTACGGCGAAGCAATCCAGGGAACGCAGGGCGCCCCGCCGCCCCTGGTTTGCTTCATCGCCATATATGGCTCCTCGCAATGACGACGACCGGCTAAGGCGAGAAATCCTGCAGGAGTTGCGCCGGCGGCCGGCGCGTCAGGCGGTCGTATTCGGCCGCGAAGCTCTCGTTCGGATGGCAGCCGGCCTCGTCGCGCGAAAATTCTGGCTTCAGGCGATTGAGGAAAAACATCTCGTGCGTGCGTTCGTGTTTGGCTTCGACGGGACCGCGCGGCTCCAGTTCGAACAGCGCTTTGGCGTGCCCCGCCACGGTGTCCGAGACGTTGATCCGGCCGGCCGTGCAGTGCGCCTCCATAAACGACGCGGTGTTCACCGCGTCGCCCCAAATATCGAAGGTGAAGCGGCGATTGCCGACGACGCCGGATATCACGGGCCCGGTGTGAACGCCGATCCGCAAATCCAGCGATGGCAGCCGCAATTCGTCGCTTCGCGACTTCATCCGGGCGGCGGCCGATTGCATCGCGAGCGCTGCCAGGCAGGCGTCGATCGGATGGTGGAGACCCGTCTCTGGCATCCCGCCGACCGCCATGTAGGCGTCGCCAATCGTCTTGATCTTCTCCAGTCCGTGACTGGCTACGATGTCGTCGAATGCGCGGAAATACTCGTCCAGCAGGCCAATGAGCGCCGCTGGCTCCGCCCGTTCGGACAATAGAGAGAAACCCTGAAAGTCCGCCAACAAAACTGTTGCAGAGCGAATGTATTTCGGGCGGACTCTGCCGTATGCCTTCAGTTCCTCGGTGACGGCGCGGGGCAAAAGGTTGTCGAGCAGCTCCTCGGCGCGCGCGTTTTGCACCGCGACCTCCTCGCGCGCGATCTCGAGTTGCGCAATCGTTCGGTTATGCTCGATCAGCCTTCGACGCAGCTCCAACAAGGTCAGGACCTGACGCGACAGCCGGCGCAGCGCCTCCATTTGTTCAAAGGTGAGCCGACGCGGCTCAAAATCCAAGATGCATAGCGTCCCGAGCGCATAGCCCTCGTCGGTGATGAGCGGCACGCCGCAATAGAACCGGCAGTGTGGTTCGCCGACGACAATCGAGATACGATCAAACCGAGAGTCCTGCGTCATGTCCGGCACCACGAACATCTCGGAGCCGCAAATCGTGGTCGAGCAAACCGTGGCTCCGCGAGGCGCGTCGGTTACCTCTGATGGGAGGCCATATCTCGCCTTGAGCCATCGGCGATTGTCGTCGACAAAGCTGATGTAGCCGATTGGGCATTGGCAGATTTGCGCCGCCAAGATTGCTATCTCGTCGTAAGCCGTTTCGGGCGGACTATCGAGAATGTCGAGGGCGCGCAATGCATCCAGCCGCTGCGGTTCGTTGGCCGGGATCGGAAACGACGACACGTTTTGCACAGCCCCTTCCGCGCTCGGGTTCTCAGAGGTTGAGGCGCCGCCGTCGGCCAACGGCGTTGGCGTCAACCTTTCGCCGGCAAATTTTCTGTAAGGGGTTGAATCGCTCAATGTCCGTTCCTCCGCAAAGCGTGCGTCAATCGCGCTTCGTCTAGCGACAACAGGGATGGTCGGCGCGGAGCGTTGCAGCGATTCTCAGAGGCTCACATCCCGACCTGACGGCGCACGGCGAAGCGCCATGCTCTTGCACAATCGTATTGTCGAGAACTTGAAAGGGCATGGTCCAACTCCGCGTCTTGTCCCGCTTGAGCCGCCTCCCACCCTCATTGAGGCTCAGTTGGGTACAACCGAGCGAGGGTGCAAGGTTTCTAGCAACCGCTTCAAGCGCGTAGTGTGACAAAGCTCACAACGCCAGCCACGAGCTTCGCGAAGCTCGCCTGACGAGCCGACAAACTTTCTTTGCGGCTTCGCTTCCGATCGCTTTCGTCGTGGCCGGCGTTATTTCAGAGATGAACGGTGCGTCGATGCATCGATGCGCTTGCGTTGTCATCAACATCGGCTTGCAGTCATGAACGCGTCTCCGGCTCGTTATCGCGCCGACAAAGCGATGGCTTGCGACAAGCCCGCCGGCGTCGACGCGCCGGCGCTTGCGGACGTTCGAGAATTTCGGCCATCGGCTCTCTCCTGAGCGGAAGTATAGGCGCCGCCGATCCTGCGGCCAACTCCCACCCGCAGGTCTCCCGCCGGAAGCGGAGCAGGCTACTCCGCGTCCTCCTCGCTTTCCGTCTCCCCGACCCGATCGACCGAGACGACGTGCTCCTCATCCGCCGTGTCGAACACGATCACGCCTTGCGTTGCGCGGCCGGCGATGCGGATGCCGGCGACCGGCACCCGGATGAGCTGGCCTCCGTCGGTCACCAGCATGATCTCGTCGTTATCCTCTACCGGGAACGATGCAACAAGCGAGCCATTGCGCTCGTTGACCGCCATGGCGGCGACGCCCTTCCCACCGCGCCCGGCGAGGCGATATTCGAACGACGAGCTGCGTTTGCCATAGCCGTTCTCGGATATTGTAAGGATGACCTGTTCGGCCGCGCGCATCGCCTCCAAGCGCTCCGGCTCCAACGCGCCCGCGCCATTCGCCTCCGCGCCGTTCTCGTCTTCGCTCTCGGGGGCTGCTTCGGCTTCGTCCGCCTCGCCCTCGGTCGCCCGACGTTGCTTGAGATAGGCGGCGCGTTCGGCCGGGCTCGCGTCGAACGAGTTGAGGATCGCGAGCGAGATGACGCTGTCGCCCTCGGCGAGTGCGATGCCGCGCACGCCCATCGAATCGCGGCCCTTGAACACGCGCACGTCATCAACGGCAAAGCGGATGCACTGGCCGCGCGCCGTCGTCAGCAGCACGTCATCCTTGTCAGAGCAGAGTTGGACGTCGACAATCCGCTCGCCCTCGTCGAGCCGCATGGCGATCTTGCCCGAGCGGTTCACCTGCGCGAAGTCGGAGAGCTTGTTGCGCCGCACCGTGCCGCGCGTGGTGGCGAACATCACGTCATAGGATTCCCAGATCTCCTCGTCCTCCGGCAGCGGCATGATGGTGGTGATGCGCTCGCCCTCTTCGAGCGGCAGCAGGTTGACGAGCGCCTTGCCGCGCGACTGCGGGGCGGCGAGCGGCAGGCGCCACACCTTTTCCTTGTAGACCTGGCCGGCCGAAGAGAAGAACAACACCGGCTGATGCGTGGAGGCGACGAAGAGCCTGGCGACGAAATCCTCTTCGCGCGTCGCCATCGCCCCGCGTCCCTTGCCGCCGCGCCTTTGCGCGCGATAGGTCGAGAGCGGCGCGCGCTTGATGTAGCCGCCGTGGCTCACGAGCACGACCATGTCCTCGCGCTGGATGAGGTCTTCGTCCTCCATGTCGGCGTCGCTGTCGAGAATTTCAGTGCGGCGCGGCGTGGCGAAGTCGGTCTTCACCTTGACGAGCTCGTCGCGGATGATGCCCATGAGCCGCACGCGCGAGCTCAGGATGTCGAGATAGTCGGCGATCTCCACCGACAGGCGATTGAGGGCCTCGGCGATTTCGTCCCGTCCGAGCGCAGTCAACCGCGCGAGGCGCAATTCGAGAATCGCCCGCGCCTGCGCTTCCGAGAGACGGATCGCGCCATCGGCGTCGAGCGCATGACGCGGATCGGCGATGAGCGTGATGAGCGGCGCCATGTCGCGCGCCGGCCACACCCGCTCCATCAGCGCCGCGCGCGCAGCCCCCGAGTCGGGCGAGGTGCGGATGAGGCGGATCACCTCGTCTATGTTGGCGACCGCGATCGCGAGGCCCACTTGCATGTGGGCGTTATCGCGCGCCTTGGTGAGCAGATATTTGGTCCGGCGCGTGACCACGTCCTCGCGGAAGTCGAGGAATGCGCGCAGCATGTCGGTCAGCGTCAGCATCTCCGGCCGGCCGCCGTTCAGCGCAATCATGTTGGCGCCGAAGCTCGATTGCAGCGCGGTGAACCGCCAGAGCTGGTTGAGCACGACGTCGGCGACCGCATCGCGCTTGATCTCGATGACAATGCGCATGCCGTCGCGATCGGACTCGTCGCGCAGATCGGAGATGCCCTCGACGCGCTTCTCGCGAACCAGCTCCGCGATGCGCTCGATCAGCGTCGCCTTGTTGACCTGGTAGGGGATCTCGTTGACGATCAGCGCCTCGCGGTCCTTGCGCAACTCTTCGACCGCGACCTTGGCGCGCATGATGATCGAGCCGCGGCCGGTTGCGTAAGCGGCTCGGATGCCAGCTCGTCCGAGGATCGACGCGCCGGTCGGGAAATCGGGCCCCGGGATCAGCTCAAGCAATTCGTCGAGCGTGATGTCGGGCTTATCCATGAAAGCAAGAACGGCGTCGATCGTCTCGCCAAGATTGTGTGGCGGGATGTTCGTCGCCATGCCGACCGCGATGCCGCCTGCGCCGTTAACGAGAAGATTGGGAAAGCGCGCCGGCAGGACGACGGGCTCTTCTTCCTTCTCGTCATAGTTGGGCTTGAAGTCGACGGTGTCGTTGTCGAGATCGTCGAGCAAGGGAATCGCGACGGGCGCGAAGTCTCGCCTCGGTGTAGCGCTGCGCCGCGGGCGGGTCGCCATCGACGGAGCCGAAATTGCCTTGTCCGTCGATGAGCGGCGCGCTCATCGAGAAGTCTTGCGCCATGCGCACCAGCGCGTCGTAGACCGCGAGCTCGCCGTGCGGGTGATACTTGCCGATCACGTCGCCTACGGTGCGCGCCGACTTGTTGTAGGGTCGATCGGGGGTGAAATTGTTCTCGCGCATCGAATAGAGGATGCGGCGGTGCACGGGTTTGAGCCCATCGCGCACGTCGGGCAGGGCGCGGCTCACGATCACGCTCATCGCGTAATCGAGATAGCTGCGTTTCATTTCATCGAGGATCGAGACAGGCTTGATATCGGCCGGTCCGCCGGGCCCCGGCCGTTCGTCGCGGATGTCGCTCAATTGATTTCGCCTTGGGAATGCTTGAGGCTCCGTCTAGCCGATTTCGATGGGCGGCGCCAGTTTTCGCGAACCTCTCCAGGCGGAAGAAATAGCTTTGTCTCTTCAATCGGTTAGGGACGACAGTCGTTCCCCCGGGGGACCGGCGTGACATCGCTCTGCGGGAGGCGCGCCGTCCGCGCGGGACAGCGCCGGCGACGGATCCCGACTCGAGGCGCGCGACGCCTTCTCACGAGTTGTTGAACACGGGGCGCCGCGCCGTTCACGGCCTGCTCGCAAGGGAGAACGGCGCGGCAAGCAGCGCAAAATAGGCTGTTTTCTCCAATCGAACGGCCGCGCGGGCTCTCGCGGCGTCGCGAACCGCGATTGCCTCATGCCGATCTACGACTTTGACCAAAGGCAGGAAAATATAATGCATGAAATAGGGTCTGGAACAGCTCGCACGAACAAGCGACGCCCATAGCAGCGCCAAATTGAGGGAGGAAGAGACGTGAAGAGCAGCAGGAATCTTCGTCGCGCGCGCCTTTGTTCGCTCCTGGGGCTGGGCTGGCTCGTCTGCGGCTCCGCTGACCGGGCGATTGCAGCCGACGTCGTCACGCCGAGCGACGCGGAGAAGGTGAAGGTGATGGCGCAAGCGCCCCCCGGCGCCCGTCAGTATTACGACGGCTACTGGTTCTCGCCGCCGATCATCGCCGACCCGCTCGCCAATTGGCAGCCGCGTAAACCGCCCTGGCAATTCTGTCACAACGAATCTTACCTCGGCAATTCTTGGCGCGCGGCGCTGCTCGCCGAGGTCAAGAAAGGCGTCACGCAGCTGGCCAAGCAGGGCCTCGCCAAGCCCGACGTCATGGTCACGAATTCGAACGGCGACATCAACGTCGAGCTTACGCAGTTGCGCGCGCAGATCGCGCAGGGCTGCGACGTCATCATCAGCTTCCCGGGATCCGCGACAGGGCTGTGCAGCGCGATCGAGGAGGCGGTCGCCAAGGGCATCCTGTTCATCGCCATCGATTTGCAGGTGAACTGCCGCGGCGCGCTCAACGTCGCCCAGAACCCCTACTACTACGGCAAATACGAGGGCGACTGGATCGCCAAGCAGATGGGCGGCAAGGGCAATATCGTCATCATCAACGGCCAGCCCGGCGTCTCGGTGACCGTCGCTAAGCGGCAGGGCATGCTGGACGCGATGAAGCCCTATCCGAACATCAAGGTGTCCGGCGACCTCTACGGGATGTGGACGCCGGCGGTCGCCAAGTCGGAAATGCTGAAATACCTCGCCACGCACCCTGAGCGGGTCGACGCCGTGTGGTCGTCGGGGCAGATGTCAGTCGCGGGCGGCGAAGCGCTTCGAGAACCAGGGCTGGCAGGCCGCTGCCCAAGATCATCGCCGACGGCACCAACATGTGCAGCTATATGGCCTATTGGAAGGACCATGATCTCGACGGCTTCACGCTGGCGGGCGGCGGCGCGCCGATGGCTTTCGGCGCCCTCCAGGTGGCGATCCGCGCCATGTCGGGCCAGAAGCCGAAGGTGAACACGATCTATATGCCGATCCCGGTGATCACCAACGCCAACTTCAAGGACTATTACAAGCCCGGCATGACCGTGCAGGACACCTGCTGGGCCGACCCGCCGGACGGGCGGCTGGTGCCGGACGACTATTTCGACCAATTCTTCACCGGCGGGCAGCCGCAGCCGAAGATTCTGCCGTAAGTCCCGACTCCGCGCACACGGATACAGCCTTGACGCGAAAACTCTGCAAATAAATGCAAGCAAAACGTCCATAAACGCGCATAAACGGGCATAAACGCTCGTAAATCTGCTAGCGTTTACTAACGCTTATTTTTCCGAATCGAGACTTTTCAGCGGGTTACGGGCGAGGGAGATAAGGAATTCCCCTCTCTCCCTTGACTCGCGTCTCGGGTTGCGGTCCCCACATGTCAAACAGCGCGCAACTTCATTCAAGGCCCAGCTGTCGCCAAGCCCAGTGAATAAATCCAGCATCAATATCTATAGCACAGATTTCTGGTTTTGCCAAGGAAATGCCACCCTTAGGGATGGGAGCAAAGCCGTGGGGCGAGCGGGCAGTAAGCGCGAGAACGCGGTCTTCGGCGGAAGGCATGGGTTTGCGCCAGACGCGGTCCTTTCCGAGCGATTGACGAATATACCAATTGGTATAATCATGGGCCCATGAAAGACACACCCGCGGGCAATCGCGCGGAACTGATGGATCGCGCGCTCGAACTGTTTGCGGCGTACGGCTACGACGGCGTCGGCGTGCAGAACGTGTGTGAGGCCGCAGCGGTCACGAAGCCGACGCTCTATCACTATTTCCATAGCAAGCGAGGGCTCCTTGAGGCGCTCATGCAGGACCGGATCGGTGACCTGCTTTTCCCTCTGGCTGAACTCAAAGCGGCCGGAGACACGCCGGAGACGCTCAGGCTCGCCGCATCGCTGACGATGGCCTTTGCCAGGAAGAATCCCACTTTCTATAGGCTTTACCTAGCCCTTTGGTTCGCGCCCCTAAGGAGCGAGGGGCACGAAGTCGCTTCAAAATTTCATGCTCGTCATTTTGAGGCGATGGAAGCCGTCTGCGGAGCCGCGACGCGAGGAAAGCCAGGATTGAGGAATTGCAACCGGGCGCTCACGGCGAGCTTCCTGGGCATGCTCAACAACGCCATCGGCCTCGCGCTCAATAATTACAGCGCGCTGAATGACCGCGCCGCCAGCGACCTTGTCGATCAGTTCCTCTACGGGATTCTGCGACCGGCCGCCGCCCGGAGGAGAGAGTCAGACAATGATGGAGATATACCGTCCGGTACATAATGGAGACTCCGCTCCGCACTCGGTCGGCTGGGTCGAGCATGCGGTCTTCTGGCAGGTCTATCCGCTCGGCTTTGTCGGGGCCGAGATCCGGCCGATGGCTGCGCCGGAATTGGCTCACACGCTGGAAAGGCTTGTCCGTTGGCTCGATTATGCGGTCGATCTCGGCGTGTCCGGCCTTTTGCTCGGCCCCATTTTCGCGTCGACGAGCCATGGCTACGATACTACGGACCATTTCCGTCTCGACCCGAGGCTCGGGGACGAGTCCGATTTCGACGCGCTGATCGAGGTGGCCCGGAGGCGCGGTCTGCGCATCGTTCTCGACGGCGTATTCAATCACGTGTCGTCGCGACATCCCGCGTTCCAGGACATCCTGGCGAACGGAAATCGGGCTCTTCATGCGCGTTGGTTTCGCCCCTTGCGGGCGAATGGCGGCGCAGGCGATTTGGACTACGAGGTGTTCGAAGGCCATCGAGGTCTCGTGGCGCTCAACCACGATTCGCCAGAAGTCGCGGATCATGTTGTCGCCGTCATGAACCACTGGCTTGACCGTGGCGTGAGCGGCTGGCGCCTCGACGCGGCATATGCAATCGCGCCGAGGTTTTGGATGAGCGTCCTGCCTCGGGTCCGCGCGGGTCATCCCGACGCTTATTTCGTCGCAGAGATGATTCATGGCGATTACGCCGCTTTCGTGCGGGAGAGCGGCGTTGATTCCGTCACCCAATACGAACTGTGGAAGGCCATCTGGAGCTCTCTCAATGATGGCAACTTCTTCGAACTCGCCTGGGCTTTGGATCGGCACAATCGGTTTCTCGAGAGCTTCGTCCCTCAGACCTTCATCGGGAACCACGACGTCACCCGTATCGCGAGCCGCCTGACCGACCCGCGGCGATTGGAGCACGCGCTCGCAATCCTGTTGCTTTGCGGCGGAACGCCATCAATCTACGCCGGGGACGAGCAGGCGTTCAGGGGGATAAAGGAGGAACGGATCGGCGGCGATGACGACATCCGCCTCGCCTTTCCGGATTCGCCGGAGGCGCTTGCGCCTTACGGATGGCCCGTCTATCGGCTGCACCAGCGGCTGATCGGGCTCCGACGGCGGCATGCCTGGCTCCACCGCGCCCACACGCGAGTTGTGCACCTCGCCAACCGCCGGTTGACTTTCGAATCCGCTTCTGGCGGCGAGCGCCTCATGATCGCGCTCAACATCGAGGGCGAAGGCGAGCAGCCAGCTCCTGAAATGAGGAGGGTCTTGGCGGGACAAGGAGAGTTGCGGCGGCCCGGCAAGAGTAGCGCGACGATTCTTTTGCCAGAAGGAGGCTGGGCAATCCTCGGGCCGTGAGTGGCGCCGTTCCTCCCGCCTTGGCAATAGCTTCCCGCTTCGGGCGGTGAAGCGTGCTCGCTCGCAGCCGGACCTCTGCCCGCGGGTTAAAATTTTGTGATTTTGCCGAGCCGGGCTGAACCATGTGCCGATCGAAAGATACCAAGTCGACAAGGAATTTATGGAGACCGCTCCTTCGGAGCAAAACCTTGTCGCCCTTAATGGTCATTGTGTCGGTTTGATGTGTGATCCGCGTCACAGCCAGATCAAGTGAGCAGTGTTTAGGTTACGACTGTTATGGCGTGCGGGGGAGCCGGCGTAAGCCCGAACTTCTCCCACCGATCATTGATTGCCGAAAAGAATAACCGTCCAGATGCGGGCGGACAAATCATGAAACAATAGGAGGCAAGAATGGATGACGTTCAGATTGCGCGTCGGATCCCGTCAGTTCGCATAAGTCCCGACAATCAAGCGGTTCTGGATAGCCTTGGTCTGCTCGCAGATCTCGCCGGCAACTGGCATGGAACCGGCTTTAACTTGGTTGCTCGGCCGGACTTCCAAGATAAAACCAACACATTTCTCGAGCTCAATCTCACCAGTGAGACGACAAAGTTTGATCCGATCTCTTCGGTAATCCCAAATCGTGGCTTCGGCCAGCCTGACATCCAGCTGTTCGGACTGACCTACCTGCAAAAGATAAGCGACGCCACCACAGGCGGCGCGCTCCACATCGAACCCGGCATCTGGATTAACCAGGAGCCAACTACCGATCCACTGCTGACGCCGCCTGCCGGGGGGCAGCTCGTGAGCAGAATGGCCACGATACCCCACGGCAACTCATTGCTGGCTCAGGGCGTCGCGACGCCCTTCGCTGGCCCGCCGACGATCAGCCCCGGCGCCAATCCGATCACCGGCGGCAATCCGGCCTTCTCGCTTTTTCCATCTTTCAATAGCACCGCTATCGATCTTCAGCCCCCGCTTGCACCCGGCGTACCGCTGGGGGCGCCTGTTTTCGCGGCTGGCACTTCAGAAGCACAATCCAAGCCGGGCGGGGGTTTCACACAATACACTCTCACAAATGCGGCCACCCCGGCGAACACCAGAACTCCTCTGGGCAACGTTCCTCCCGTTTTACCGCCAGCCATCACTCAGTTGTTGTTGAATGACCCGATCACTCTGCTGCAACAAAAGGTCGTCGAACAGATCGCCCAGGGCTACTCATTCAGCGGCGTGGCGCTCAACATTTCGACGGCGCCGTCGATCACGTTCTTCGACGCGCCGGTCATCGCCGGATCTGCGCTGCCCACTACCTCGGCCGCCGGGTTAGCGCAGGCGGGCGGGGGCGCTGAGAATTTGTCATTCCTGCAGCAGAATGCGACCACGACGCTGGTTTATGCGACGTTTTGGCTCGAGAAGCTCACTCACCCAGACCAACCAACCATCTCGCAGCTGCAATATGCGCAGATGGTGATGCTGAACTTTCCTGCTTTCACCATCCCGGGGCAGCCGCCCTTCGCCTGGCCGCACATTACCGTTGGGACGCTAAAGAAAACCTTCGGTTAGTCGACCTCGGCAGGGACTGAAACGCAACTCGCGCCTGAGCTGGCCCTTAAGCTCGGGCGCGTTGATGACGGCGCCGCGTTGAACGGAAAAAGCCCCCGTCCGGGAGGACGGGGGCTGCATCGTCTTGGCGCACGCCGGATGAGCGGCCCGAATTGTGGCCGGTCAGCTCGGGTTGCTGGCTCAGCCGAGCGCCGGCGCCAGGCGATTGCGCGTGCGCTTGCGTCCGGCGAGCCCGGCGAGGCCGACGAAGCCAATGCCCAGCATCGCCCAGGTCGACGGCTCGGGGACGGCGGCGAACTCGAAGTCGCTCGAGCCGGTCGTGAACACGACGCTGCCGAAATTCTGCGACGTCATGAAAGAGATGAGGTAGCCGGGGTCCTGCGTGTTGTTGATGCCGCTGAAGTCCGCATAGAGGTCGGACGCGAGCACCTGGCCGATGAGCGTGCCCGTCCCGTTCGCGCCGGTGTAGAACGATACGGTGTTGGTCGCGGCGGGATTGTCGTCGTTGGGCGAGCCCCAAACGATGGTCAAAGCGTCGCTCGATCCGTTGAACGTCACCTGGCCGCCCTCGATGTTCCACCATTGGTGGGTCGTGTCGCTGAGGCCGTAGGGGTCCCAGCCGGGATTGCTGAATTCAGGCGGATTCGGCGGCATCACATTGACCTGGCCAATCTGGATCTGCGCCGTGCCGGTCCCAATTCCGGGCTGGGCGAAGTCGGGCGCGGCCGGGTTGACGCGGCCGTAGTCGCTGACCGTTATGTTATCGATGTTCGCCGTCGCCGCCGAAGCCGCCGAAGCCGCCAGGATCGTCGCCGCTGCGCTTGCCACACCCAAAAGCATTTTGTTCATTGCACCAATCCATGGTTATCACCGCACTGTCATGGACAATTAGCACATGTGGAACAATTTCGTCAAACTTACATCAAATTGACGGTTAATCGGCGATGGCCGCTCGGACGGCGATGCGGCGGAGACGCCCGATGACTTGGTCGCCGTCGACCTCTCGACGCCCAAGCTCGTCGCGCCGCAAGTGTGAGGCCCTTAGCGTCGGCGCAAGATGGGGTCGAGTTGAATCGCGTGCCTCACGCCGGATCTGAGCCGAGCGTTGCCGCGATGTCGCCCGAGAGCTTCTCCGGCTTATCGTTCGGCGCGTAGCGGCGCACGACACGAAGCTGCCTGTCGACCAGGAACTTGGTGAAATTCCACTTGATCGCCCGGGTGCCCAAGAGGCCGGGGGCCTCCTGCTTCAGCGCCTTGAACAGCGGGTGCGCGTTCGCTCCGTTGACCTCGATCTTGGCGAACATCGGGAAAGTCACGTCGTACTTGTCGGTGCAGAAGTTTTGGATTGCGGCCTCGTCCCCCGGCTCCTGATGGCCGAACTGGTCGCAAGGGAAGCCGAGCACGGCGAAGCCGCGTGCCCGAAAGCGCCGGTGCAACGCTTCGAGGCCGGCGTATTGGGGTGTGAAGCCGCACTCGCTGGCGACATTGACGATGAGCAGCGCTTGGCCCGCGAAATCGTCGAGCGTGCGCGCCTCGCCGTCGATTGTCTTGAGTGCGATTTCGGCGGACAGGGGCATGCGGAGCTCCAGTTTACCCCGCGGCTCCAGTCGCGCCCGGAGCGAGACGCGAGGTCTTTTTATTTTCTCTGTTTGAAAGTTAGCAAGGAACATTGTGCTAGTGAATATTTTTCCTGCACTTTCGTTGTGTGAGACCGGGAGGGTGACCCATGAAAAAGCTTTCGATTAAGCTGCTCGGAGTCGTGATCATTTCCGCCACCCTAGCATCGGCGGTTAGCCCCGCTTTCGCCTTGGGCGGCTGCGGTCCGAACCGACATCGCAATGGATGGGGCTACTGCGTATGGGGCGGTCAAAATCAGGACTGGTGCTTGAGACGAACCGGCCATCCAGCCACGCGTATGCCCAATGGGAATTTGCGCTGTTATCGGTGAGGCCCGCCGTCGTTCGCTGACCGAGCTCGACGCCCCGGATCTCGAGGCCGACGCGAGTTCGACTTCGCGCAACGTCCATAGGCCCCGGGAGTCGTTGACCGAGGTGAAAGGTTTCGGACGCGCGGCGATTGACGTCCGGACCGTCGCAAGGCGCGCCCAAGCGATTGCCGACTGCGCGATTGATGGCGTAATATTTGGGGCCCAGGGTAGATCGTTGGCGAGCGGTTCGGCCCCTTGAGTTTGCGCCGGAACCCCGCAGCTCCTTCAAGGATTTTCGCCATGACTGCGGCATTGAAGAACCGCGCGGATCGATACGGGCACGGCCAGGAGCTTCGAGCGCGCGTCCCGCGTGAAGCCCATGCGGAGCTGCATGGCCCCCGGGATCGGGACGCTGTAGCGATTCTTGCGGAATCCGACCCCGAGCGGGTCGCCGAGCTCTTGCCCCTGCGTTACAAGCTCATGATGGCGGACCCGTTCGGGTTCCTTCGCGGGGCGGCGGCGGTGATGGCGACCGATCTCGCGCATCAGCCAATTGCCGGAGCCCGGGTGCAGGCCTGCGGCGACTGTCATCTGATGAACTTCGGCGCGTTCAATTCGCCCGAAGATAACATCCTCTTCGACATCAACGATTTCGACGAGACGCTGCCCGGCGTCGACTTCACTGTCGACATCAAGCGCCTGGCGGCCAGCGTCGCCGTCGCGGCCAAGGCCGCCAATATGTCGGACAAGCGGGCGCGCATTTTCGCTGCCAGCACCGTGACCGCTTATCGCGAACACATGTTCGCGCTCATGGACCTCTCGCCGCTGGAGATCTGGCACACCCGGATCGATCTCGAACACGAGCTCAAGCAAATCGAGAGCCCGGAACTGCGTCGCAGCCTTTCAACGGTAATCCGACACGCTCAGCATCGCGGTCTCGACAAGGACGACAACTTTCCCCATCTCGTCACTGGCGGCGAACCCAAGATCGCCGATAAAAAGCCGACGATCTTCCACATCGACCCTCATACGCTCGGCGGCCGCAAGATCGACTTTGCCCGCGGGTTCGCGCATTACCGCGAAACGCTAACTCCCGATCGGACGGTCCTTCTCGACCGTTATCGATTGATGGACGTCGCTTTCAAAGCGGTGGGCGTCGGCTCGGTCGGCACGATCTGCGTCGTGGGGCTGTTCCTTGACGGCGACGGCGAGCCGCTCTTCCTGCAAGTCAAGCAGGCGCAACACTCAGTCCTCGAGCGGCTGTCGGAAAAGCTCGCCTATCAAGGCCCCCAAGGCAGGCGCGTGGTCGAGGGGCAGCGGATGATGCAGGCCGCGAGCGACATTTTTCTCGGCTGGACCTCGGACGAGCCCTTGGGGATCGATTTCTACGTCCGCATCCTCAAGAACCGCCGGCTGGGCGGAGTGAGCGAGCTCGCCGAGCAGGCGGCGTTGTCGGAATATGCCCGCCTATGCGGGCGGACGCTCGCCCGCTCACACGCCCGCACCGGCAACTCGGCCGTCATTGCCGGCTACATGGGGAGAAACGAAGCGTTCGACGACGCGCTTGCGTCATTCGCCATGGCCTATGCCGAGCAGACTGTGAAGGATCACGCCGCGCTGGTGAAGGCCAAGGGCGGCTCCAAGGCGCAAGCCCCAGCGAAGACGGCAAAGCCGGCGCGGAAGGCAGCCGCGAAGCCCGCGCGCAAGTCCGCCTGAGGCGCGGCTTCAGACCAGACGGATTGGAGGGCCAGCAGGAGGAAGGCGAGCCGCGCGAATCCATGGCTTGTCGCCCCGTTCGACCGCAACATTGGCCGCGCTGCAAAGGCAGCATTTGATCGCGAAGCGGGAAGCCAATCCTGGCCGAGAGGCTGCTAACTCCAGGACCCCGACAATCTCGGTTTATATCTGGAATTCCACTTCCGCTATCAGTCCGGATCGCGCGCCAAGGCGACGATCGCCACGATAATCACGCCGGTAAGAATCAGACGAATGCCTGAACCTGCGGAGCCGAATCCGAATTTGATAACCGCCAGATTGAGGAGGTTGACGAGAACGTAGAGAAAGAGCGCGGCTCCCCAAACGCCTTGCGGGAAGGCCCGGCCACCGAGCACACTGGTGCCGCCGACGACAACGACCGCGATTGACCCCAGCTGATATTCGCCCCCGATATCGAGAGCGGCGCCGCCGGAGAAGCCTGCCAGCAGAACGCCGGCGAGCGACGCCGACGCTCCGCATATCACATAGACAAGAAGACGCACTCGACGCGCATCGATGCCGGCCAGCCATGCCGCGCTTTCGTTCTGCCCGACGGCCAGTACAGCCCGGCCGAACAAGGTTCGTCGCAGAACGAACACCATCGCTCCGGCGATGAACATCGTCACGACCGGCAGGACGGGAACGCCGAAAAGGCGCACAACCGTCAGCGCGCTGAACTCCGGCGGCGGCTTGAGAGTTGCGGCGCCGCCGGTGAAGACTGCGAGAGACTAAATCACGAAACTCATCGCCAGGGTGGCGACGATCGGCGGAATGCGAAGCGCGGATATCAAACCAAAATTGACGGCGCCGGCGACCAGGCCGACCGCAAGCGCGCTGAGAAAGCCGGGAAGGATCATCATACTTCCCCCCTGGCCCATCACGATCATGCCGACCAGGCCCGACAAGGTCATAACGCTCGGCATGGAAAGATCGATATTGCCCGGCCCCGAAGTGATGACGAGCATTTGCCCGAGCCCGACAATCACGAAGAACATGGCGAAGTCCATTGCCGCCTGCAGCGACTGGATGGCGCCCGATCCGCCGGAGAGCGCGAGCGTCATCAGCCAAATGACGATCGCTCCCAGAAAGGAGTAGATCCACGGGCGGCGCTGGAAACTAGCGCTGAGCGCTGAGCTCGACGTAGACACTCTGCGAACTCCAAGCTTCAAAGGCCGCCATGGCGGCGCGGATCGCCAGCACCGCGATGAGGATCAACCCTTGCGCGGCCAGCTGCCAGTCCGATTGAACGTTCATGAAGGTGAGGAGCGAGTTCATCAGGACGAGCGTCACGGCTCCCACGACTGTGCCGACCGGCGATACGTTGCCGCCAACGAACTCGCCGCCGCCCAGAATAACCGCGGCGACGCTCAGCAATGTGTAGTTGGGCGCAATGTTCGCATCGCCCGAGGTGGCGATGCCCGTGAGCGCGAGACCGGACAGCACGCCGCACAATCCGGCAAGGCCATAAAGCGTGGCCTTGGCCTTGAGGACCGACCACCCGGCGCGCGCGACCGCCTTGGGGTTGCCCCCGACGCCACGCAGAACGGTTCCGAACGACCAGCGCTGCAAGACGAGATGCCCCGCAATCGCGACCGTGATGAGGATCCATACCGGTAGCGGCGCGATCGGGGTCTTAGTCCTCACCGCCGCGGCGAGCCAAGCCGGGGCCGAGCCGCCGGGCCGGGGCAGGATCAGCACAGCCACGCCCAGCCAGATGAACGAGAAGCCGAGAGTCACCACGATCGACGGCAAGCGTCTCGCGTGGATCATAGCTCCAATCGCTCCGTAGAGCGGAATGAGCAGAACAAGAATTATCGTCCCGAGCAGCGGATACTGGGGCGCGATCACGGAGCCGATGCAAGTAATGAGGCTGATGAAAGAACCGATCGATAGATCGATGTCTCCCGCGGCGATGATGAACATCTGCGCACAGGCCGCCAACGCAACCGGGACTGCATAGGTCAGCAGCAGATTGAACCCGACATAGCTCATGGCGTTGGGACGATAGGCGTAGATGCCAGCGCACACGGCAAGGAGCCCGAAAACCGGCAGCAAGGCGCGCAGAACATCGTTGCTTCGGACAGCCGAACTAGCCACGCGCGGCCCCGGCGCTCACGGGCTCAGTGAAAGAAGCACGCAGAATATTCTCCTCGGTGACCGCGCCGCTATCGAGAACGGCGGCGATCCGGCCCAACCGGAAAACATAGACGCGATCGCAATTTCGAAGCTCCTCGGTTTCGGTCGAGTACCAGATGAACGAGCGGCCGCTTGCGGCTTCATTCCGGATCATGGCGTACACTTCGTTCTTCGTGCCCACATCGACGCCGCGCATGGGATCATCGAGCAGAATCAACGTGGCCTTGCTCGCGAGCGCACGGGCGAACAACACCTTCTGTTGATTGCCCCCGGAGAGCGTCGTGATGCCGGCTTCGCCGCCGGCGGAGCGAACGCCGATGCGCCGGAACCAATCCTCCGCCAGCAGGCGCTCGCGCGCGAGGTTGATCACGCCGTTGCGTGAGACGTCCCGCAGCGCGCGCACCGTGACGTTCTCGCCTGCCGACCATGCCGGAAAGACG
This sequence comes from uncultured Alphaproteobacteria bacterium, assembly GCA_963725195.1. Classification (GTDB taxonomy): domain Bacteria; phylum Pseudomonadota; class Alphaproteobacteria; order Rhizobiales; family Beijerinckiaceae; genus Roseiarcus. The sequence goes on from CAVRXX010000030.1 coordinate 201,113, forward strand.
CCTTCGGTTTGCCGGTCGCCGGGGACGTAGGCGACCGAACTTTTGAGCAAGCCGTTCCGTCCTCGGAACGCTTCGGCAAAAATGTGTTGAAGCGTTCTGCGCTGCCCGTGGCCGTCGAGGCCTGCGAAGCCGACGATCTCCCCGCGTTTCAGGATGAGACGCAACGGATCTCCAGCGTCGCCTCGCGCGGCCAGCACCACCTCCCCGGACGCCTCGCCGGCTGGTCTGGTGAGCTCATCCCGCGCGCCGGCGTCGGAATGGCCCATCATCTCCACGAGCGACTGGCGGGTCAGGCTTTTTGCCGGCGCGTCACCGACAATCCTGCCATCGACCATGACGACGACACGTTCCGAATTATCGAGAATTTCCTGAAGCCGATGCGAAATCAGGATGGTCGCGACGCCGGTGCGCGAAGCCGCGTCGAGGAACCTCATCAGCTGCTCGGCGGCCTTGGCGTCCAACGAGCTGGTTGGTTCATCCAAAATCACCAGTCGCACGCCCTCGCTCAATACGAAGGCCTCGGCGATCTCGACCATCTGCCGCTGCGCGATCGTCAGAACGCCCAACCGTCGCCCGACATCGATATCGTGTCCCGGAAAGATGCGATCGAGGCATGCGGAGATCAGCTTCCGCGCCCGGCCCCGCCACCCCCACCCGGCGAGATCGGGGTGCTTGACCAAAGTGTTTTCGATCGCGGTCAGATTGGGACAGAGGGAGAGTTCTTGGAAGATACAGCGTATGCCAAGCTCGTGGGCAAGCGCTGGCGTCAATTCGGAATGTTGCTGTCCGCCAACGGTGAATTCTCCTTCGTCAGGCTTCATGACGCCGGAAAGAACATTCATCAAAGTGGATTTTCCGGCGCCATTGTGGCCGATCAATCCAAGCTTCTCGCCGCTCGGGATGACGAGGCTCGCCTTCGAAAGCGCTTTGACCGCTCCGAACGAACGCGAGACGCCAGAAATTACGACCGCGGAAGATTGTCGGGTCGTGGAATGCTCCACGACCCGGTTCAACTGAGGACTACGGACGTTCATTTCTGCGCGGCGGGGCCCGGCGCAGGAAGCGCCGGCAGAGGCTTCTTGTCGGCGTTGGCGGCGATGAGCGATTTCACCCATTCCTGGGAGTAGTTCGGGTTCGCCACTCCGCCCTTCTCCGTGGCGGCCAACCAAGCGTCGAGATCATTCTGGTTGATCTGCAGAAACGGCACCTCGACGAACTGCGGAACCTTGTTGCCCGCGAGAATTTGCTGCGCCACCCAGAAAGCGACCTCCGAAATGCTTGGCGTTCCGGAGATCGACATAGTCTCGTATCCGTCTTTGTCGTGCTGTTCCTTCCACCAGTTGAGCTCGTCCTGACGATTGCCCATGATGATGATCGGTCGTTCGCGATTGGCCGCGGCGAACGACTCCGCGGCGCCGTAGCCGTCGCCGCCCTGCGTGACGACCGCGTCGATCTTCGGCAATGAAGGCAGGATGCCCGCGACTTCCCGCTGGGCGATCGTTTCCGTGAAATTGCCATGCACGCTGCCGGCAATCTTCATGTCCGGAAACGCTTTGAGCGCGTCATGAATTCCGCCGCTGATGTCGTCGTCGACCGAATTGCCGGCAATGCCGCGGATCTCGAGGAGCGTGCCCTTGCCATTCAGGCGCTTGCTCAGGTAATCGATCTGCGCTGATCCCACTCTTTTCCAGGTGTAGTTGACGAAATGGGCGCATGGCTCCGTCACCACGCCATCGAAGGAAACAACGACAATCCCGGCGTCGCAGGCTTGCTTGACCACTCCGTTAAGCGCCGTTGTGGAAGCGGCATTTATGACGATCGCGTCGTAGCCTTCGAGAATGAGATTCTGCATCTGCGCCGCTTGTTCGGTCGCCGAGTTATTGGAGTTGATGATCGTCGTATCTCCGACGAGGCCGGCTTTGTGCGCGGCCGCGGTGACTTCATTCCAGCTCTTGATCATCGTCTGGCGGAATGAGTTCCCGGCATAGGAATTGGAGAAGGCGATTTTTTTGTGGGACGTATCGCCGTCCGCCATCGCTATCGAGCTAGCCAGCAGCAGCGCGGCGACGCCGGCCGTCATTCCGAGTTTCAAACGGCTCATTCCAGTCATCAAATTCTCCCAGCGGTTGAGCGCTTTATGGTTAGAGATCTTCCTGTCGGAAGGGCGGAACGGGATTCTTCTGCGAAGCCCCGCAGGACGCGCGAACGAGGAGATGGGCGGGAATAATGACCCGCTGCGGCGGGCCCATATCGCCCTCGATCCTCGCGAGAAGGCGCCGGGCAGCGACACGCCCTATGCTTTCGGCGTCGATCTTGACAGTCGTCAGAGGCGGATTGGAAAGCGAAGCTTCGGCGATGTCGTCGAAGCCTACGATCGCGAAGCTCGATCCCACCCCAAGCCCATCCTCCTTGGCCGCCTGCAGCGCTCCCAGCGCCACGACGTCGTGATAGCAAAGTACGGCTGTCGCCGGGTCCGGCGTCGCCGTCACCTGGCGAAGCAACAACGCGCCATTCGCCCGGGTTGGGGTCGCCAGCGGAGTGAGCAGCGGGTCAAGCCCGATGCCGGCCTCGGCAAGGGCCTCGGAGTAGCCCTTCAACCGTTCTACACGCGCTGAGGGCCCTTCGCTTCCGCCTATGAATCCGATGCGCCTGTGCCCGAGCGCGATGAGATGTCGCGTCGCTTGCGCGGCCATTGCGACATTGTCTGGTCCGACGCTGTCGCAGGGCGCCCCAGTCAGCCACCTCGATATCTGGACAATCGAAATCCCGGCGCCGAGCAATTCGTTGACGGTCGAGAGATCGGCGCCATCGGCGGGACTGAGCAGAAGACCGTCGACTCCATGCTCCCTCAGTGTCGTGAGCTGCCTTCTCTGACGTCCCCAGTCATCATTGGAGTTGACGACGAACGTCATGTATCCGCGTTCGTCGAGTTCATTCTCCGCGCCCGCCGCCAAGGCCGCGAAGAAGGGGTTGGCGATGTCCGTAATCATCAAACCAACGCTCTTGGAGCGGCCGGTTCTCAGTTTTGCGGCGAAACGGTTGTAGCAGTAGCCTGTCTGCTTCGCCGCCTGAGAGACACGCTCCCTGGTCTTGGCGGAAATGCGCGAGTGCTCCTGCAGCGCCAGGCTGACAGTCGCGGTCGAGACGCCGGCTACGCGCGCAACATCGGCCAACACGACCAACCTCTTCCTTGGCGTCCTCATGGAATTTGGCGCATCTCCCGATGCATCTCGCTCACGTCTTATGGGATCAATTAGCCCGGCGGTTTTGCTTAGTCAATCGATTAACGTCCTGGGCCGTTGTGGCCCGAAGACAGCCGCCATCGCGTCCTAGCGCACTCGAAAGTCCGTACGCTCGTCAGGTATTCACCGGATAGGCAGCATTGCCCAAGGCAACTGACCAGCGTTTAGGCGCAATGCTGGCGGTCACACTTCTCCAGCACTTCATTACACGTGCTCAGCCAGCGAATAAGCAGCCTTTGAGGATGGAACAGTTCTACTTGTTGCACCAGATATATCTAGTGATATCATAGCGTTAGATGAGATTGCTGTGGCGAAACGGTGGGCTCCCGGGGCGCCAGCGCGCGCTTTTGGGCGCGTCATTCCGCCGCCATCGCGGCGAGCTTGGCGACGGTGTTCATGTTGCGCGCGGTTCCGTCGCCAGCAGCGGGGATGCGCAGCTTGGAGCGGCCGATCCCGTCCGGATAGTGAACGTAAATCTCGCGCGCGCTTAAGCGGACCTCCTCGTTCGCTTGGCCCTTGATATCTTTCACCGCCTCGGGCGGCGGCGCGTGGTCGAGGAAGATCGCGACCGTTCGGTTGGCGGCTCGGTGCGGAAAGGGGTTCAAGGCGACCACTTCGGCCATCTCGGCCGCCGTCCGGACGATCACGCCGACTGGCTTCCCGGCATAAGTTTTGAGTTCAGCCTCGAGCGCGGCCTTGGCTTGCGTCCCCGATCCGTCTCGCTCGGCCACGACATTGCCGCTCGCGATATAAGTTCGGATGTTTTCGAATCCGGCTTTCTCGCACAGCCGCTTAAGGTCGCTCATCGGCAGCTTGCCCGTGCCCCCGACGTTAACGGCGCGCAGGAGAACGATGAACACGGGCATGGGTTAGCCCTTGCGACGTGGGACGAGCTCCCGGGCCCTCATCCGGCCGCGCGTTTAGCGCGGCCACCTTCTCCCCGAGGGAGAAGGGGTGCAAGCCCGCATGGGGAGGCGCTTAGAACGGGATGTCGTCGTCGATCTCGCTCGCCCCTCCGCCGCCCGAGAGGGCGGGGCGGCGTTCGCTCGCAGCGGCGCGGTTGAAGCTCGAGCTGCGGGGAGCTCCTTCCTCTGGGAAGCTGTCGCGGTCGCCGCCGCCGCCGCGCGAGTTGAGCAGAGTCAACTCGCCGCGGAAGCGCTGCAGCACGACCTCGGTCGTATAGCGATCGTTGCCGTCCTTGTCCTGCCACTTGCGGGTCTGCAACTGGCCCTCGACATAGACTTTCGAGCCTTTCTTGCAGTACTGCTCGACCACCTTGCCGAGATTTTCGTTGAAAATCACAACGTTATGCCACTCGGTCTTCTCCTTGCGCTCGCCCGAATTCTTGTCGCGCCAGTTCTCGGAGGTGGCGAGCGTGAAATTGACGACCTGATCGCCGGAATTGAGCCGCCGGACCTCCGGGTCCTTGCCGAGATTGCCGACCAGAATGACTTTGTTGACGCTGCCCGCCATGATGCTCTCCTCGCCGCCGCCCTGTAGACGCGGTCCATAGCCCGTCTGCGGACGGGCGTCTTTCGACGCCCTATGGACCGCGTCGCCGCGCTCACCGAGCGCGGCTACAACGCCCAACATCCTTAGCCGAATGCGGCGGACGCTTGGGCGCCCGAAACCCCGCCGGCTCACGCTTATCCACATCTCGCCGCACCCAACGCTTGGGAAGCGGCAGCCTTATGACTACATTAACCTCAAACCGTGGGCTCGAGGCGCTGGAAGAAGCGCCTTTGCCCTTGTTCTACTTTTGTTCTAGCATCGCATAGCGGCCCGCGCAAGCGCGATTCGCATGCGACCGAGCGTTACCGTTAAGGAAAGAGCCCCCTCCAGGAACCGCTATGGCCGGACCCCGATCAGAAGCGCGCCCGCTTCGGGCCCCCAAGACCGCCGAGCCCGTCGAGGCTGAGCGCGTCGAAGCCCTGTTCGGCGGCCGGGCCATCGTGGTCCGGGGCGCGCGCGAGCATAATCTCAAGAACGTCGATCTCACCATCCCGCGCGACAAGCTGGTCGTGTTCACGGGCCTATCTGGCTCGGGCAAGTCCTCGCTTGCCTTCGACACCATCTACGCCGAGGGCCAGCGCCGCTACGTCGAGTTGCTCTCGGCCTACGCCCGCCAGTTCCTCGAAATGATGCAGAAGCCGGACGTCGATCAGATCGACGGGCTGTCGCCGGCGATCGCGATCGAGCAGAAGACGACCTCGAAGAACCCGCGCTCGACCGTCGGCACGGTGACCGAAATCCACGACTACATGCGCTTGCTGTGGGCGCGGGTCGGCATTCCTTATTCGCCCGCCACGGGTCTCCCGATCGAGAGCCAGACGGTGAGCCAGATGGTCGACCGCGTTCTGGCTTTGCCGGAGCGGACCCGCCTCTATCTGCTCGCGCCGGTCGTGCGGGGCAGGAAGGGCGAATACCGCAAGGAAATCGCCGACTATATGAAGCGCGGCTTCCAAAGGCTCAAGATCGACGGCCAGTTCTACGAGATCGCCGACGCGCCGGCGCTCGACAAGAAGTTCAAGCACGACATCGAGGTGGTGGTCGACCGCATCGTCGTGCGCCCGGATATGGCGGCGCGCCTCGCCGAGAGCTTCGAGACGGCGCTCGATCTCGCCGACGGCCTGGCGGTGGCCGAGTTCGCCGACAAGGCGGAGGACGAGAGCGAGCCCAAGCGTATCCTGTTCTCGTCCAAGTTTGCTTGCCCCGTGAGCGGCTTCACCATCGCGGAGATCGAGCCCAGGCTGTTCTCGTTCAACAATCCGTTCGGCGCCTGTCCGGTGTGCGGGGGCCTGGGCTCGGAACTGAGGGTCGACGACTCGCTGGTCGTCCCCAATGCCGAAGCTCACATTGCGCCAGGGGGCGATCGCGCCCTGGGCGAAAACGAGTTCGCCCTATTATCTGCAGACGCTCGAGGCGCTCGGGCGGCGCTACAAGTTCCGGCTCGACAAGCCGTGGAGCGAACTTCCGGAGGAGGCGCGGCGGGTGATCCTGCACGGCTCGGGCACGGATGAGATCCGCTTCGCTTATGACGACGGCCTGCGCGCCTACGAAGTGAACAAACCTTTCGAGGGCGTGGTCGCCAATCTCGAGCGCCGCTACCGCGAGACGGAAAGCGAGTGGTCGCGCGAGGAGATCCAGCGCTACATGACCGCGACGCCGTGCGAGGCGTGCCACGGCTTTCGCCTCAAGCCCGAGGCGCTCGCGGTCAAGATCGACGGCCAGCACATCGGCGAGGTGAGCCTGCTTTCGGTCAGCGCGGCGATCGACTGGGCCAAGGGCTTGCCGGCGAAGCTCGACGCCAAGCGCAACGAGATCGCGCAAAGAATCCTGAAGGAAATTGTCGACCGGCTCACCTTCCTGCGCGACGTCGGGCTCGATTATCTGACGCTCGTCGCGCTCGTCCGGCACGCTGTCGGGCGGCGAGAGCCAGCGCATCAGGCTCGCCTCGCAGATCGGTTCGGGCCTCACCGGGGTGCTCTATGTGCTCGACGAGCCGTCGATCGGCCTCCACCAGCGCGACAATGCGCGGCTGCTCGATACGCTGCGGCGCCTGCGAGGACTTAGGCAATACGGTGATCGTCGTCGAGCACGACGAGGATGCGATCTGGGCGGCGGATTACGTGGTCGACGTCGGCCCGGGCGCTGGCGTGCACGGAGGCGAGATCGTCGCGGAGGGAACGCCGGCCGATATCGCCGCCAATCCCAATTCGTTGACCGGTCACTATCTTTCCGGCGAGCGGACGGTCGCGATCCCGGCGAGGCGTCGCGCCGCTGACCCAGGTCGGGAGCTGACAATTGTCGGAGCGCGCGGCAACAATCTGAAAAACGTCACGGCGAGGATTCCGCTCGGGCTTTTCACCTGCGTCACCGGCGTTTCGGGCGGCGGCAAGTCGACGCTGGTGATCGACACGCTCTACAAGGCGGCCGCGCGCGCATCTCAACGGCGCCAGCGAGCCGCCGGCGCCGCACGATCGCATCGACGGCCTCGATGAGATCGACAAGGTGATCGACATCGACCAGTCGCCGATCGGCCGCACGCCGCGCTCGAACCCGGCGACCTACACCGGCGCCTTCACGCCGATCCGCGACTGGTTCGCGGGGCTGCCGGAGGCGAAGGCGCGCGGCTATCTGCCAGGCCGCTTCTCGTTCAACGTCAAGGGCGGGCGGTGCGAGGCCTGCCAGGGCGACGGCGTCATCAAGATCGAGATGCACTTCCTGCCCGACGTCTATGTCACCTGCGACGTGTGCAAGGGCAAGCGCTACGACCGCGAGACGCTGGAAGTGCGCTACAAGGACAAGTCGATCGCCGACGTGCTCGACATGACGGTCGAGGAGGCGGCGGAATTGTTCAAGGCGGTGCCGTCGATCCGCGACAAGATGGAGACCTTGAAGCGGGTCGGCTTGGCTTACGTCAAGGTCGGCCAGCAGGCGACGACGCTGTCCGGCGGCGAAGCGCAGCGGGTCAAGCTCGCCAAGGAATTGTCGCGCCGTTCGACCGGCCGCACCCTCTATATCCTCGATGAGCCGACCACCGGCCTTCACTTCCATGACGTGGCGCAATTGCTCGATGTGCTGCATGAGCTCGTCGACCAGGGCAACACGATGATCGTCATCGAGCACAATCTGGAAGTGGTGAAGACCGCAGACTGGATCGTCGACATGGGGCCGGAAGGCGGCGATGGAGGCGGGGAGGTGGTCGCCGAAGGCACGCCCGAGCAGATCGCCCGCAATCCGAGGAGCTACACCGGCCAGTATCTCAAGCCGGTGCTGGCGCGGAAGGCGAAGGGCGGACGACGGGCGGCGGAGTAAGTCGGCGCCGCATCTGCGTGGAGGCGATTTTCGTTGGGCGCCGAATGTTTCTCAGGCTGCTTCGGCCAAGCAAGCCGAGAAGCCTCTGGGCCGGGCGGGCGCCTTCCGCCGTCCGCATTCAGGCCGTCGCCTTCCTCCCCCGCGGCCAGAAGGCGACGGCGAGGCCCGCGATGGCGACGCCGGCCAGGAGCAACAGCAGCGACGCCTGCTTGAACCATGTCATGGCGGGAATGGACATCGCCATGGCGAAGCCGAGAAAGGCGATTCTGAGCGAGAGCAGATGGAGCCCCGCGAGAAAGGTGCCCGTTCCGAGCAGCAACAGCAGAACCACGCCGGTGGCCTGAATCGGCAACACTTGTTGAACGCCCTGCAGGAGCACGAGATTCATCGCCACCAGGATCGTCACCCAGTGCGCGACCTGCATCCAAATGAGCTTGAACCGCGTCTTACGATCGGGCGCGTTGGGCCATGCGGTGGCAACGCAGACAAGCCCGGTGGCGACCGCCAGGAATTCCCAATAGCCGTTGATCGCGTGCCCGGAGAAACTGCTGTAGGCCACGCCGAATATGGCGAGCGCCAGCGCCGCGATATAAGGCAAATTGCGGAACAGGGCGCCCTTCGAAATGAACGGCTCCCGAACGGGTTCGATCTCCGCTTCCGGCTCCGGCTCCGGGTCTAGAAAGCTATCTGGGTCGGTCATCGTCCGTCCAATTTGCGCTGGAGCCCGGAACTCTTTACGCCTCAGCGGCTCCGATGTCTATCCTCAAAAACAGGGGTTGGGGTCCGATTTGGCGCCGCGAAGGTCTCGGCGCCGCTGAAATCAACGCTTAAGCTCGTCTCTTGATCCTCGCGCCTTGCGCATGGGCGTCCAGGCCCGCCGGCGACTTGGCTTCGTCGCTAGGGAGGGCTTGGCTTAGGCGGCCCGACATTCGAGGTTCACGCGATGCCGACGCAAACAGCCGAGCCCATTCGCCGTAAGGCCGTTCTCATCGATCTCGCGCTTCAGGGCGGGGGATCGCATGGCGCCTTCACCTGGGGCGTGCTCGACCGCCTGCTCGAGGAGCCCTGGCTCGAGATCGACGGCGTTTCCGGCACCTCAGCGGGCGCGATGAACGCCGCGGTGATGGCTTACGGCCATAAGGTCGGTGGGGCGGCCGGCGCGCGTGAGGCGCTCGGGGCGTTCTGGCGGCGCGTCTCGGACGCCGCCCGCTTCAGCCCGTTCCAGCGCGGGCCGCTCGACGTCCTGCTCGGGCGCTGGACGCTGGATTCATCGCCGATTTATGTCGCGATGGATCTCATGTCGCGCCTGGTGTCGCCCTACACCATGAATCCCTTGGGCAAGAACCCGCTGCGTGACATCCTTGCCGAGATCATCGATTTCAAGGTCCTGGCGCAATCGCCGATCCATCTGTTCATTACAGCGACCAATGTGCGCACCGGACGCGGCAAGGTCTTCAAGAACGACGCCGTGACTCCCGACGTCCTGCTCGCCTCGGCCTGTCTGCCGACTTTGTTCCAGGCGGTCGAGATCGATGGCGAGGCCTATTGGGACGGCGGCTATTCCGGCAATCCGACGCTGACTCCGCTCGTCCGCGAGTGCAAATCCCAGGACACGATTCTCGTTCCCATCAATCCGATCGAACGCCCGGGCATCCCGCGCAGCGCTTCCGACATTCTGAACCGCCTGAACGAGGTGTCGTTCAACGCGGTGGTGTTGAAGGAGCTCAGGATGATGGCGCTCCTGCGCAAGGTCGCCGATCCCGGCGACGGCGAGGGTAGGCTCTGGACCGAGATGCGGGTGCATGTCGTCAGAAACAGCATCATGAACGAGCTCGGCGCATCGTCGAAGCTCAACGCCGAATGGTCGTTCTTCTCATTCCTGCGCGACGAGGGGCGAAAGGCCGCGCAGGCCTTTCTCGACGCTCACGCGATGGATCTGGGAAAACGCTCGACCCTGGATATCGACGTCCTGCTCGAGGGGGTCTGAGGCATGGGGCTGATCGGCATCCTCATCGCGCTCGGACTGCTCATCTGGCTCGCCTACCGCGCCTGGAGCATCCTCTTGCTTGCGCCGGCCGCCGCGATGCTTGCGGCGGCTTTGGCCGGCGAGCCGTTGCTCGCGCATTGGACGCAGACCTTTATGGGCGAGCGCCGCACAATTCGTCATGCAGTTCTTCCCGATTTTTCTCCTCGGCGCGCTGTTCGGCAAGCTCATGGAGGATTCGGGCTCAGTGTCGTCGATCGCCAAATACATGACCCAGCGCCTGGGGCCTCAGCGCGCGGTGCTTGCCGTTGTGCTCGCCGGAGCAATCGTCACCTATGGCGGGGTTAGCCTGTTCGTCGCCTTCTTCGTTCTCGCGCCGATGGCGCATCAATTGTTTCGCGCGGCCGCGATTCCGAGGCGCCTCATGCCCGCGGCGATCGCGCTCGGCACAACGACCTTCACCATGTCGGCTCTGCCGGGAACGCCCGCGATTCAGAACGCGATTCCCATGCCGTTTTTCGGCACCACGCCCTTCGCCGCGCCGGGGCTTGGCATCATCGCGGCGATCGTGATGTTCGGCTTCGGCATGTGGTGGCTCGGGCGGGCCGAGCGAAGCGCCCGCGCCAAGGGCGAGGGCTATGGAGCGGAGGTTGCCCATGAGAACGCGGCGGACGACCTCGTCGTGCGCGAGCGCGCCACGACCGCCAGCACCTTCGATCCGCCGGAAGCGATCCATGGGGCTCCGAGCGACATCGGCCCCCCGATCGCACTCGCGGCTCTGCCGCTCGTCATCGTCGTCGCGGTCAATCTCCTGATGTCGCTGTTCGTCCTGCCGCGCATGGATGCGTCCTTTCTTGCGCAGAAGGAATGGGGCTCGACCTCGCTCGCCGCGGTCGGCGGCGTCTGGGCGGTGGTGACGGCGCTCGCGGTCGCCATCGTTGTTCTCATCGCCGTCAACTATCGGCGCCTGCCGGCTCTGCGCGACAGCATGGATGCGGGCGCCAACGCCTCCGTGTTGCCGGTCTTGAGCGTCGCCAGTCTGGTCGGCTTCGGCTCGGTCGTCGCGGCGCTTCCGGCGTTTGGCATGGTGCGCGACTGGGTGCTCGGAATCGAGGGCGGCCCGCTGGTGTCGCTGGCCGTCGCCACCAATGTGCTGGCCTCACTGACCGGTTCGGCCTCAGGCGGGCTTGACGATCGCGCTCGACGCTTTGGGCGCGACCTATCTCAAGATCGCCCATGAGCAGGGCATTGACCCCGGACTTCTGCATCGCGTGGCGGTCATCGGCGCCGGCACGCTGGACAGCCTGCCGCACAACGGCGCGGTGGTGACGCTGCTCGCGGTCTGCAACTCGACCCATCGCGAGAGCTATCTCGACATCGTCATGGTGTCGATCGTCGGCGGCCTGCTCGCGCTCGCCGTGGTGATCATCCTTGGGAGCACGGTCGGGTATTTTTGAGGCGGGAAGCGTCATCGCCAGGGTCGAAGCGACGCGGCGATCCAGGAGTCGTCGGGCGCCTCCTTCTCCTGGATCGTTTCGCTTCGCTCGCGATGACGGCCAGAGCACGCGATCCGCTCTACCGCACGAACGTATAGCGGAAGCGATCGCCGTCGGCCGCGACCCGGCCGACGGTCGGGCTCGGGAAATGGATCGGCAGCACCAGCGTCGCGGTGTCGGCGACTTGCGCTGAGAAAACGCCGCCGCGATTGCGCGGCTTGCACAGGGTCAAAGTCGAAGATGGTCGACCAATCCGGCTCACGGCATTGCAGCGCGTGGTGCATCATGTCTCCGGTCACGACTGCCTCCTGGCCTTGAGAGCGGATCCTGACGCAGCAATGGCATGGCGAGTGTCCCGGCGTCGGAACAAGCGTGAAATTGTCGTCGAGCTGAAACGTGTCGTCGACCAGCAGAGCCTGTCCCGCCTCCACGATCGGACGGCAATTGTAGCTCCACGAGTTCCCGGGCAGCTTTCCCGCCATGAGCCCCGGCGGCAGGTCGCCGCGCGCCGTGATCGCCTCCCAACGCTCGTACTCGCCTCTGTGAAAGATGTACTTCGCGTTCGGAAACGTCGGCGTCCACCGGCCATCGCGAAGCATTGTGTTCCAGCCGGTGTGATCGAAATGCAGATGCGTGCAAAAGACGTGCGTGATGTCCTCCACGGCCGAAGCCGGCGGCGTGGAGACTGTCGAGCCACGGCTGCTTGGGGAAATCGTAAGGGGCGGGATAAGCCTTTGTCCTCGCCGGTGCAGGTGTCGATCAGGACCGTATGTTTGGGCGTGCGGACGAGGAACGTCTGGTAGGTGATCACCATGCGGCCGCTGGCGAGATCGAACACGATCGGGTCGAGCTCCGCGAGATGCTTGCGGCCGAGCTCCGGGATCATAGGCCGGGAACATCGCCTCTGGCGTGCGCCAGGGACCGTCGCGCTCGATGAGGCTGGTGATGGCGATCTCGCCGACTTTGAGCGTTTTCATGAGCAATTCTCCCTGTGGCGTCGTCATCGCGAGGAGCGGAGCGACGCGGCGATCCAGGGATCATCAGGCTCCCTACGTTCCCTGGATCGCTTCGCTACGCTCGCGATGACGATTTCGGTCGAACGCTAAGCCGTGGCGACCGCCACCGCCTCCTTCTCAGGCTGCGTCGCGCGGTAGAGCGTGATGTAGAACACCGGCAGCACAAGAAGCGTCAATAGCGTGGCGACGAACAGGCCGCCCATGATGGCGAACGCCATCGGTCCCCAGAACACCGTCGGCGCGATCGGGATCAAGCCCAGCACGGTCGAGATCGCGGTCAGCATGATCGGGCGGAAGCGCGAGAGGGTCGCCTCGACAACAGCCGTCCAAATGTCGCGGCCCTCAGCGCGTTCGGTCTCGATCTGATCGATCAGGATCACGGCGTTGCGCGCGATCATGCCGACCAGCGCCAGAATGCCGAGAATCGCCACGAAGCCGAGCGGGCGGTTGGCGACGAGGAGCGCAAGAACGATGCCGATCAATCCGAGCGGCACGGTCGCCACGACCAGCGCCACGCGCCCAAAGCTGTGCAATTGCGCCATGAGGAACGAGCAGCATCAGGAATAACGCGGCCGGCAGCAGCGCGAACACCGAGGCTTGCGATTGAGCGCTCTCTTCGACCGTGCCGCCGACGGCGATGTGGTAGCCGGTCGGCAGGCTCGCCTCGAGCTTCTCGACGGCGGGTTTCAGCGAATTGACCGCGCCTTCCGGCGTCGCGTCGCCGCGCACGTCGGCTTGCACGGTAAGGGTCGGGACACGGTCGCGCCGCCAGACAAGCGGATATTCCTGATCGAAATCGAAACTCGCGATCTGGCTCAGAGGCACGGTGCGCCCGCCGGGGAGCGGCAGTTGCAGCGAGCGCAGAGTGGAGAGCGAGACGCGCTGCTCGTCATTCGCGCGGGCGACGACATTGATGAGATAGATCCCGTCACGAACCTGGGTGATCGGCGTTCCCGACATGACCGCGTTCAGCGTCTCGGCCAGCGTCTGCGAGCTCAATCCGAGCAGCCGCGCCTGGTTCTGGTCAATACGGACCCGGACTTCGCGCGCCGGCTCCATCCAGTCAAAGTTGACGAGGCGCAGGTTTGCGTTCTCGCCCATCGTCTGGCCGAGCTTGAGCGCGATTTCGCGCACCTCCGCGGGTTCCGGCCCGCTCACCCGATATTGCACCGGCCATCCGACCGGGGGGCCGAGTTCGAGCGGAGAAACGCGCGTAACCGCGCTCGGCAGCTGCTCGGCCAACGCCTTCTCGAGCTTCACGTGCAGCCGGTCGCGCGCTGCAACATCTTTTGCGATGACCACGGCTTGCGAGAAGAAATCATTCGGCAGCTTGACGTCGAGGGGCAGATAGAAGCGGATGGCGCCGCGCCCGACATAGGTGCTCCAGCTCTTAACGTCCGGATCGTCTTTCAGCATCGCGTCAAGCTTGGCCGAGGCGTCCTCACTGGCGAAGATCGAGGCGTTTTGCGGCAGCGTCAGATCGACGACCAGCTCTGGCCGGTCGGAGGCGGGGAAGAACTGCCGCGGCACGTAGGGCAGGGCAAGCAGAGCCGCGACGAAACAGGCGAGCGTCACCGCGATTGTGATCAAGCGCATTCGCATCGCGCCGACCAGGATCGACTTGAACGTGCGCATGACGAAGCTGGGCTTGGCCTCGGAAGGTTTCTCCGGCTTCTTGAGGAGCCATACGCCGAGCAGCGGCGCGAACAGCACGGCGACGAACCAGGAGACGATGAGCGCAATCGTCACCACGGCGAAGATCGAGAAGGTGTATTCGCCGGCCGCGCTGCGGGCGAAACCGATCGGCACGAAGCCGGCGATCGTCACGAACGTGCCGGTCAGCATGGGCAGCGCCAGCGTCTTGTAGGCGAAGGACGCGGCGTCCTCCTTGCTGTCGCCTGCGCGAGGCGCGTCGTCATCACGTCGATCGTGGTCATGGCGCTGTCGACCAGCAGGCTCAAGGAAATGATGAGCGCGCCGAGCGAAATGCGCTGAAGGTCGATATGCATCGCCTGCATGATCGGAAACACGATCGCGATCGTGAGCGGAATCGTCAGCGCCACCACCGAGCCCGGTCTTAAGCCAAGGCTGATGATGCTGACCGCCATGATGATGGCGATCGCCTGCCAGAGCGATTCCATGAACTCGCCGATGGCCGTCTGGACGACGACCGGCTGGTCGCTGACCAGGCTCGCGTCGATGCCGAGCGGCAGGTTGGCGACCTGACCGTCGATCGCTTTTTTCACGTTGCGGCCAAGAGCGAGGATGTCGCCGCCGTCGCGCATGGCGATGGCGAGGCCGATCGCCGGCTTGCCGTTGACGCGGAACATTGGCTGCGGCGGATCGGAATAGCCGCGTCTGACGGTCGCAATGTCGCGCAGCCGGATCAGCCGGCCGTTAGAGAGGAAGTTGACGTCGAGAAGGTCCGCCTCCGACCGGAAGGCGCCGGAAACTCTGAGCGAGATCTTCTCCTGGCCGGTCTCCAGCGCGCCCGCGGGGCTGACCGCGTTCTGCGCTCTCAGCGCCGCGATTAGCGCCGCCCGGTCGACGCCAAGGCCGGCCAGCTCCTGGGTCGAAAACTCGACATAGATCTGCTCGTCCTGCGCGCCGAGGAGCTCGATCTTCGACACGTCCGGAACTTGAAGCAGGCGCGAGCGGATGTCCTCGACGGTATCGCGCAGCTCGCGCTGGCTGAAGCCGTCGGCGGTGAAGCCGTAGATCAATCCGAACGTGTCGCCGAAATCGTCGTTGAAGCCTGGACCGACCACGCCTGCCGGCAGCGTGCTGCGGATGTCGCCGATGTTCTTGCGCACCTGATACCAGATATCCGGCACTTCCGAGGCTTTGGTCGAGCCTTTCAGATTGACGAAAATCGTCGTGCGGCCGGGGATGGTGTAGCTGCGCAGGAAATCGAGCCCCTTGGTCTCCTGCAGTTTCCGTTCGAGCCGCTCGGTCACTTGGCTCAGCGTGTCGTCCATGGTCGCGCCGGGCCATCCGGCCTGGACGATCATGGTGCGAAAGGTGAAGGGCGGATCCTCGGCGCGGCCGAGGCTGAAAAACGAAGCAATGCCCGCGAGCGTCACCGCGGCCATGATAAAGACAATGAAGGAGCGATGCTTCAGCGCCCAATCGGAAAGATTGAATGAGCTCACGAAGTCGCCCCGAGGAGCCGCACCTTCTGACCGGGATGCAGCGCCTGAACGCCGGCGGTCACCACGACGTCGCCCGGCTCAAGCCCCGACGAAATGACCGCCGTCGCCGGATCGAAACGCTGCACTTCGACGTTGCGCAGCGCGACGGTCAGGTTTTGCGGATCGACGACCCACACCGCCGGCTGGCGATCGGTCGAGGTCAGCGCGCTCGCCGGAATTGAGATGCCCGCTCCGCCCTCAAGCTGAAGGCGCCCAGTCACCGTTGCGCCGAGCCGCATGGCTTCGGGATGATCGATGAGGCCGAGCCTCACCCGGAAGAGGCGGGTGACTGGATCGGCCTGCGGATCGACCGTCCGCACGCGCGCCTTCGCCGTCACCGACGGGTCGTCGGCAAGCGCGATGGTGACAGTCGCATCCGGCGGCGCGCCCCGTAAGACCTGGGCCGGGACGTCGAACACGGCGTCGCGCCCGTCCTGCCGCGCCACGGTGAAGATCGGCTGTCCCGGCTGCACCACCTCGCCCGCCTCGGCGGATCGGGCGGTGATCGTCCCCGAAACGTTGGCTCTGAGCTCGGTGAAGCTTAGCCGATCCTGAGCGATATCCAGTTGCGCCGTCGCGTCGTCGACGCGGGCCTGCGCCGTCTGCAACGCCTGCTTGGCAGAATTGAAGATCGCCCGCGTGGTGAAGCCTCGCTCCATCAGATGGTTCTGGCGATCGAAATTGTTCTGCGCCTCGACCTCCTGGCCGCGCGCCGCGTTGAGCGACGCCTGCGCCGAGCGCACGCCGTTGAGCTCGTCCTGCGGATCGAGCTTCGCCAGCACCTGATCCGGCTCGACCTTGTCGCCGACGCCGCCTTTCCGCTCGATGATCCGTCCGCCGATGCGGAAGGCGAGGTTCACCTCGTTTTCGGCGCGGATGTCGCCGGTCAGTGTGACCGAATTGCCAACAACGCCCTTCTCGACGGTGACGGTGCGGACCGGGCGCGGCAGCGGCGGCTCGGTCTTGGCCTCCTGATTGCAGCCGGCGACGAGCAGAGCGAAAGCCGATGCGGCGACGAGCGCGCCAATGCGCCCCCGCGCAGGCTGGTCAGGGTTGCACAGGGCCAAGGCGATTCCTCCCAGGGACAACGCGGCCGTGCTTATCGTCCAACCGCCGGCTGCGCAACGAAGTGAGGTTAGCCGGTCGGCGCCACCCCCTCGGATGCGCTCAACGGCGTTGGCTGCCGCCGCGATTGCCGCCGGGGCGGTGCGCTGGGGGCCGGTGATGGGCCGGCGGCCTCGCGTGGACGGGAGGGCGCGGGCGGTGGACCGGCGGCCTGTGGACGGGCGGACGATGGACGAAGCCCGGATGGCGCCAGCCATGCCAGCCGGCGGCGCCGCCCCAGCCGGATCCGCGACGCCACGCAAAACCGCACTGGTACCAGCCCGGGCCGCGCCAGGCCGAATTGTACCAGCAGTACCTCCGACCGCCCCAGACGAACTGCGCCTTTTCGACGGGCGAGGCCTCCGCGAGCGAGGCCGGCGGCGCGAATGCGCCAACGCCAAGCGCGGCGTCGGCGCGGAACAGTGAGCTGGGAGATCAGCCCCGCCGCGACGGCGAGAGATAAGGCAAGCTTACGAAACATGTGCGGGTCCTCCGACCCCCCTCGCCGGATTGTGGACGGGCCGCTTGAACCTCAGATGAATGGAAGGACACTCTTTGGACGCCTCGCTACCGGGCGGAGCGGCCGCATGCTATGGCGCAGAGGCTGTGGGAAAATCTTCATCCGACGCCATGCAAGCGGCCCACGTTTCTCCCTCGAGGGGCGAGTTCGAGCTTGAGCGCCGCGAGCCGGGTTGGGCGAGGCCGATCCTCGATCCGCGCGACGGAGACGCCGAGGACGACGTCTCGAGCCCGAAGCAGAAGTCGCTTCTGGCGATCGCCGGCAGCCTGCTCGCCGAAATCAGCCTGACGAAACTTTTGCTGGCGTGGACTGCGTCGATCCTGCTGCCGGCGGCGATCCTGGGTCTCGCCCCGCTCATCGCGACGGGATGGGTCAATGGCGTCTTCTTCAGAATCCTGGAATTGTATGGAGTTGGCGCCACCCTTCTGCTTGTCGCCGTCGTAGCGGCAGGTTGGTTCGGCTGGCGCCCGCTGTTTCGCGCCGTGGAAGCGAATTTCTGGGCGCTCAACGCGCTAGGCGTTCAGCCGGGATACGCTCTGTGCCGCGAGGCGATCCGGCATCTTGCGGAGCGGGCCCTTCGCCCACGCAGCGGACCCGAGCTTGCCCGCATGCGGGCGATGAGCTGCGCCGGCGCCGGCATCCTGCTCGCCGTGGTCGCTGTGCTGGTTGCGGGCCTCGTTTGGCCCGCAACGCGGTGGATCGGATCGGCGTCGGATCTCGCGGTCCCGCACCAGCTGATCTGGCCCACCCTTGCCAACGCGATCGTCATCATGTCCGCATATCTCGCGGCGGCTTCGCTCGTCTGGGGCTTTGCGGATGCGACCATGGATCAGCCGCTCGACCTCGGAGCGTTCGACGCGGCCCCGTCGGACGGCCGCGTCTGGCGCGTGGCGCATCTCTCGGACATCCATATTGTCGGCGAGCTTTATGGCTTCAGGATCGAGAGCGGGCGGGGCGGCCCGCGCGGCAACGAGCGGCTGAGGCGGGTCATGGCTCGCCTCGAGGCCGAGCACGCCGCGCAGCCGCTGGATCTCGTCCTCATCACGGGGGACATGACCGACGCCGGGCGCTCGGCCGAATGGGCCGAGTTCTTCGACATTCTCGCCGGCTGCCCGGACCTCGCCGGACGGACGCTCATCCTGCCGGGAAATCACGACGTCAATGTCGTCGATCGCGCCAATCCGGCGCGGCTCGATCTGCCGTTCAGCCCGGCGAAAACGTTGCGCAAGATGCGCACGCTCTCCGCGATCGCCGCCTTTGGCGCCGACCGCTTGCGCGTGATGGGCGCCGAGGAGCCAGGCCTAACGCTTGCGGAGGCGCTGGCGCCGCAGCGCCAAGCGATCGAGACCTTCGCCGATCAGGGCGGGCTTCGGTTGTCGGGCCGACTCACCCGACTCTGGGATGAGCTGTTCCCGCTCATTCTTCCGCCGCGAGAAGACGACGGCCTCGGCGTCGCCATCCTCAATTCGAACGCCGACACGAATTTCTCGTTCACCAATGCGCTGGGCATGATGTCGGTGAGCCAGGCGCATCGCCTCACCGCGGCCTTTGACCTTTATCCCAGGGCGCGATGGATCGTCGCGCTGCACCATCATTTGGTCGAATATCCGATGCCGGTCGCCGCCTTCTCCGAACGGATCGGCACCGCGCTCATCAACGGCAGTTGGTTCCAGCGCGTGCTGAAACCCTATGCCGAGCGAGTCATCGTCATGCACGGCCACCGGCATGTCGATTGGATCGGCGCGTGCGGCGATCTCAAGATCGTCTCCGCCCCGTCGCCGGTGATGGCGCCGGATTCCAAGTCCACCCATTTCTATATCCATGCGCTTGGTCCCGGGCCGGACGGGGGCCTGGCGCTGATGACGCCGGAGCGGATCGACCTCGCGGCTGCGGGGAGGGCGGCCGCGTCTAGGACTTCCAAAAGCCATGATCGAAGCCGTCATCGCGAGGAGGCCGAAGGCCGACGCGGCGATCCAGGAGCCGCAGGGCGCCTAGCGGCTCTGGATTGCTTCGTCGCTACGCTCCACGCAATGACGATTTCAGCCAACGCGTCACGCGCCTAGCTCTTCGCCAAAGCTTCTTCTCCATCGGGCCGCCGAGGAGGTCCGCGATCCATTGGCTGGACGGATGATAGGCGCAGAAGGTGACGATCGCGATGACGATCGGGACGCCGATGAAAGCGCCAAACAGCCCCCAGAGGTAAGTCCACAAGAAGACGGCGAGCAACACGACCGTGGGCGACATGGCGAGCACGGCGCCGGACACGCGCGGTTCGATATAGCTGCCGACCACAAACTGGATGATGTTGAGGCAGACGAAGACGCCGACCACCGCTTCCCAGGTGGCGAACTGAGTCATCGCCAGCAAGGTCGGAAACAGCGTGGCGACGAAGGGGCCGATAAACGGAATGTAGTTGAGCGCGAAGGCGATCACGCCCCATTCCAACGGGAACGGTAGCCCGACGATCCAGGCGAACGCGCCGACGAGAGCGCCCGTCGCCACGCTCATCAGCGTGCGGACTTCCATATACTTGCGCATCTTCACCGCAGTGGCGGCCGTTCCTTGCAGAAGGATGCGAGAGGTTTCAGGAGGGAGGAAGGCCTTTGCGCGCCGCCTTAGGTCGTCGACCTCCATCAGCCCTAAGATGACGTAGAGAAGGGCGATCAGCCAGAAGGTGAGCGTGGTGTTGACGCGGCCGGTGATCTGGCCGGCCCATTGCACGAGCCAAGCGACGTTGAAGTGCTCGCTCCATAGCCCGGCGACCGAAACGCCACGCTCCTCGAGCCAATTGATCGCGTTCTCGTAGAGCGTCTGGTAGCGCGCGGAATCCGCCATCAAGGACACGCCCACGTGGCCAAAGCCCCAGACCACGAGCGAAGCAAAGGCGATGCACACGGCGACGGTGACGGTCATGGTGATGGCGAGCGCGAGCAGCGCCGGCATACGAGCCTGCAACCAGGACTGCAGGGGCCAGACCAGCGCGATGATGAATAACGCCAGCGCCAACGGAGCGAACACATCGCTCGCCTGACGGGCGGCGATGCAAACCATGACCGCGGCGATGATCCCGACCGAGACATTGAGCGCCGTGTCGCGAGCCATACGAAATTCCCGGAAGGCGGGGTCCCGCCTGCGCGAGGACGCGGTTTTTCTGCCCGAACGCCGCGTCCATGTACAGGCGACGCCTTTTTCCGAGGAGCGCCGCCCATGAGGTCGCAGACTGGGCAATGCGGCTGCTTTGCGCGCCCAATTGCGCGCAACCGGAACAAAATGCATTGCGATTCTGTTTCGCGAAGTCGCAGACTGGCGAGGGCTTGGAAAAGCTGACAGTCTCGGAAACGCCGATAAGTCGGCGCGATGAGGCAAATAGACGGAAGGACCTTTCGATGGCGACGCGCCCCTTCTGGAAAGGTTACATGAAGCTCAGTCTCGTCACCTGTCCGGTGGCGATGATGTCGGCCACGAGCGAAGAGGAGAAGGTCCGGTTCCACGTGCTGAACCGCCGCACCGGCAATCGAATCCAGAGCCAATATGTCGACGCCGACACGGGCAAGCCGGTCGACGAGGCCGACGAGGTCAAGGGCTATGCGCGCGGCGAGGACGACTACGTCCTGCTCGACGATGACGAGCTCGAATCGATCGGGCTCGAGAGCGCCCGCACCATCGATATTCAGAGCTTCGTCGAGGCCGAGAGCATCGACTGGATCTGGTACGACACGCCCTATTACCTGACCCCCAACGACCCAATCGGGGAGGAGGCTTATTGCGTCATTCGCGACGCGATGCGCTCGACCGAGATGGTCGGGGTGTCGCGGCTCGTTCTTAATCGGCGCGAGCGGGCGGTGATCCTGAAGCCGCGAGACAATGGGATTGTGCTTTGGACGTTGCGCTTCGGCGACGAGGTTCGCGATCCCAGCGAATATTTCGCTTCCATCCGCGAAGCGAAACCGGACCCGGAGCTCATGCGCCTGATCGGCGACCTCATCAAGTCGCGCAAGAAGGCCTGGAGCCCCGATATGGTCGCCGATCCCGTGCAGGAGCAACTCCTCGACATCATCGAGGCCAAGAAGAAGGGGATGAAGAAGCGCAAGGCGAAGCCGAGCGCCGAGCCCGAGACGCCGAGCAACGTCATCAACATCATGGACGCGTTGCGGCGGAGCGTAGCGGGCGCGAAGAAGCCGAAGGGGCGCTAGCGCGGATCGAATTCAGTAACCCGAACGTCATTGCGAGCGAAGCGAAGCAATCCAGAGTCGTTGTGCACCATACGACTCCTGGATCGCCGTACGACTCTTGGATCGCCACGTCGCTTCGCTCCTCGCGATGACGGTGCCTAAACTTATGCGGCTCTCCTCGCCGCGCCCTTTACCGCTTCCGACTTGACTTCGCCTTCTTGCCTTCCCCCTCGATAGGCGCCGCCGCGGCGCGGAAATCGGCCCAGGGATCGGCGACGGAGGAGAGGCGCGCGGGCGCGTTGCGAATGGTGAAATAGGCGGGCCCAATCTCGGGCGAAAGCTCCTCCCAGGCGAGAGGCATCGAGACCGCCGCGCCCGGCCTCGCGCGGGTGGAATAGGCGGAAACCGCCGTCATGCCGCGCTGGTTGCGCAGATAATCGATGAGAATTTTGCCGTGCCGCTTCGCCTTCGGGATGGTCGAGACGAAGCGCTCAGGACTGTCGGCCGCCATCGAGTTGGCGATCGCTTTGGTGAACGCCTTCACCGCCGGCCATTCCGCTTTCGGCTTGATCGGCGAGACGACATGCAGCCCCTTGCCGCCCGAGGTCTTGACGAACGACGCGAGCCCGAGGTTCTTCAGGCGATTCCGAACCTCCTGCGCCGCCGCGATGACCGAGGTCCAGTCCACATCCTCGCCGGGATCGAGGTCCATCACGATCATGTCCGGCCGCTCCCAGTCGGTCACGGTCGACCCCCAAGGGTGGATTTCGAGCGCCGCGGATTGCACAAGCGCCATCAGCCCGTCGAAGTCGCGAATGCTGATAAGCGGTTCCGGCTCCGCCGGGTCCTTGACGAGGACGATATTGCGGTTGAGTCCCTTCCAAGCGTGCTTTTGGAAGAACGTCTGTCCGCCGATCCCGTCCGGACAGCGCACGAGCGCCAGCGCCCGGTTCACGACGAGCGGTTTCATGACCGCCCAAGCCTCGGCGTAATAGTCGGCGAGACCTTCCTTGGTGACGCCCTCGTCGGGCCAATAGATGCGATCGGGATGGGTCAGCGTCACGCTGCTCTTGGGCCGTTCGCGCGCGGCGTTTGTGGCCGTGGTCGTCTCACGCACAACCTCGTGGGCGGGCTTATCCTCGCGCAAGCCTTGAAAAGACGCTTGACGAAGCAGGCCGTCCCCGGTCCAGCCCCGGAAATCGATCTCGGCGATGAGTTCGGGCTTAACATAGCGGACCTGGCGCGCTTCGGCCGTCGTGAGCCGCTTCGCGAATGGACTCGACCGGATGCGCATCGCATCGAGCCGCGCGAATAGCGCCTCGGCGACGTCGGAGGAAAACCCGGCGCCGACGCGTCCGACATAGCGCAGGTCTGCACCGTCGTAGGCGCCGAGCACCAGTGAGCCGATCGCCTTGCGCCCGGTTGACGAGGGGACGTAGCCGACGATGACAAACTCTTGCTTGTCCGAGCATTTGGCCTTGACCCAGCTCTTGCCGCGACCCGAGACATAGACGGATCGGCTGGCTTTCGACACGATGCCTTCGAGTCCGAGCGCGCAAGCGCGCTGCAGCACGAGCTTGCCGTCCTCGACGAAGTGGGAGCTGTAGCGAATTGCGCCGCCGCCGGCTCCGATCAGCTCGCCAAGCAGCTCCTTGCGGCGCACGAGCGCGGCTCCGCGCAAATCGTAGCCGTCGAGATAAAGGCAATCGAAGGCGTAATAGACGAAGCGGTCGAACCGGCCGTTGCTGAGATCGGCTTGCAGAAGCGAAAATTCAGAGACGCCGCTTGGGTTCTCGGCCACCACTTCGCCGTCGATCAAGGCTTTGCGCACGGGCAAGTTTCTGAGCGCCTGTTGAACGCCGTCGCCGAATTTCTTCGTCCAATCGAGCCCGCCTCGGGTCCAGAGCGTAACCCTGCCATCCTCGATATGGGCCTGAAGCCGATAACCGTCGAACTTGATTTCATGCAGCCATCTCTCGCCTGTGGGCGGAAACTTCGCCAGACTCGCCAGCATCGGCTCGACAAAGCCGGGCATGGGGCCTTTCGCCGCGCCCTCGATCGCCGACGGATCTGGCGCCTTGCCGGTCCGCTCGCCTCGACTGGGCTGAGCGGCCCCGTCGCCGGCGCCGTCGGGCTTCTCGATCTTTCCCGTCTTTGATGACCAGCCTGGCGCTTCCCCTTCGAGCTCGTCAATCGTCCTGCCCGTGTTGATCGATTCCGGCCGCTCCTCAAGGATGTCGGCCTCGTCAGCGGAGCGGGCGAATTCGTCGTCGCCCTTGATCAGGAGCCAGTTCTCGCGCTTCTCGCCCGGCTTGCCGTGCATCCTCACCAGGTGCCAGCGCCCATTGAGCTTTTGCCCATGAAGCTCAAACTCGAGATGGCCCTTCTTCAAGCCACGGTGCGCATCTCCGATCGGCGTCCATGTTCCATTGTCCCAGACGATGACCGAGCCGCCGCCATATTCGCCCTTGGCGATGGTGCCCTCGAAATCAGCGTATTCGAGGGGATGATCCTCGACCGCGACCGCGAGGCGCTTTTCGCCCGGATTGAGGCTCGGGCCGCGGGTGACCGCCCAGCTCTTCAATACCCCGTCCAGCGCCAGCCGGAAGTCATAATGCAGCCGCGTCGCGTCGTGCTTCTGGACGACAAAGATATTGCTGTCCGCAAGCGGGGCGGCGCCCTTGGGCTCTGCGGTCGCGGCGAAATTGCGCTTTTTCCGATAAGTCTCGAGCGCCATGCCTTAGCCCGCCTTGCGTCGCGGCGCGGTCGGCTTTGCTTTCGTGGCGGCGCGCCGGCCGGTCTTTTTCTTGGGCGCAGCTTTGCCGCTCGGCTGATTGCGCGCGCCGGCGGCGGCGCTGTCGCGCAACGCCTGCATGAGATTGACCGTCGGTTCGCTGCGCGCCGGCGCGCGCTTGGGGATCGCCTTCCCTTCCAGCTTGAGCTTGACCAGCTCAGCCAGCGCGTCCTCGTAGCGATCCTGAAATTCGCGCGGATCGAATGCGCCTTGCTTGGTCTTGATGATGTGGACGGCGAGATCCAGCATCTCGCCGGTGATCGCCTTCGTTGGGACGTCCGAAAACGCCTGCTCGGAGGAACGCACTTCGTAGTCGTAGTTCAGCGTCGAGGCGGCCAATCCCTTGTCGAGAGGACGGATGAGCACGGTCCGGACGCGCCGAAAGAGGACCGCCTGGGCGACCGCGGCGACCTTGGCCGCGCGCATGCCCTCACGCACCAATGCGAAGTTTTCGTCGGCGCTCCGGTCCGAGGGGCCGAGGTAATAGGGCTTGTCGAAATAGAGATCGTCGACGTCGGCCAAATCGACAAACGCGGAGACGGTGAGCGTCTTGTCGCCGTGCGGGATGACCGCGGCGATTTCGTCCGGCTCGACCGACACGTATTCGCCCTTCGCCACCTCATAGCCTTTGACCTGCTCGTCGCGGTCCACGGCTTCTCCGGTCTCCGCGTCGACGAACTCGCGCCGAACGCGATGGCCAGTCGGTCGATTGATCGTGTGGAGGGCGATGCGCTCGCTGGTCGAAGCGGCGGCGTAAAGACCGACCGGGACGGTCACGTCGGCGATCTTCAAGAAACCTTTCCAGCTTGCTCTCGGCGACAACGGCGACCTCGCGAAGTTCTGAGAGCGGCCTAACGCCGCAACGATTAAATCCTCAATGCCGGACGGTCAAACTTTGATCCCGTAGGGAGAAACGTTTCGCTCGATCTGGAACGTTTGGATGCAGGTGTGTTCATCCGGCCGTGACATCAGGTCGACGATGCTCGGTCGCGGGACTAGGATGGTCGCCATAATTGTTTCGCCGATGGCATGCGGCTCGGCCCGCGCGGCGAAGCGGAGGGATGATGGGGGAAGGCCAGCGTCCCGAGACGGTCGGGTGGCGGACGAGGTCTCCGCATCCCGAAATCACGTTGCGCGAAATTTCGGCCTGGTCGCTGGCGATCCTTGCCGCAGTCGCAGCCGGCTTCGTTCTCTACGCCGCGCGCGAGGTGATGCTTGCCCGTCGTGGCGGCTTTCGTGGTCGGCATCATGTTGGGTCCGGCGGCTCGGAGACTCGAAGCGCTGCACGTTCCGCGCCCGCTTGTAGCGCTGCTCATGGTGGCCAGCGTGACGCTGATAATCGCTTTCGTAATCCTGCTGATCTTCCCGCGGGTGTCTGAGCTCGCGAATGGCTTGCCGGGCATGGTCGCGTCGCTGAAGGAAAAGCTGCACGTATTCGATAGTCTGATCGCGGCGTGGCGGCGTTTCAGCGCAGTCATTGGCGAAGCCCCTAGCTCGGATGGAGTCGCGATTCCTATCCCCGGAATTTCCTGGGTTCCGTCGACGATCTCCATCTTGTTGCCGCCAATCACGGGCTTTCTTTTCTTTCTCGTCGTGCTGCTTTTGGTCATCTCGGAATGGCCGGACTTGCGGCGTGGCCTCGTGATGACATTCGCGAGCCGCGACTCGCGTCTGACGACGCTCAAGATCCTTAACGAAATCGAATCCGGGCTGGCGAACTATCTGTTGATCGTTTCGCTGATCAACGTTGGCGTCGGCACGATGGCTGGGATCATTTGCTGGCTGACCGGAATGCCGAACGCGATCGGATTCGGCGCGCTGGCGGCGACGCTGAACTTCATCCCGATTGTCGGACCGATCGCGATGTTCGTGGTTCTTCTCGTGGTCGGGGTGGTGGCCGAGCCAACCTTCCTGTTGGGCCTCCTTCCCGCTGCAGGGTTTCTCATGGTGATCACGGTCGAAGGGCAGTTCTTGACTCCAATGATCATCGGGCGTCACCTCGAACTCAATGCGCTCGCGGTCCTGCTCTCGCTCGCGTTTTGGACTTGGCTTTGGGGCCCGATGGGCGCGTTCCTTTCGTCGCCAATTCTGATGGTGGCGCTGATCCTGAGGCAGCGGCTGTATGTTGACGAAGACCACTAGATCGCCCCGGCGCGGAACCTTCCGCGCGAACCGAGGTTAACTCCAACCGCGGAGGCACGGATGACATCTGACTTTCCGTCCGGCGCTGAACGAAGCAACGGAGCGCAAGGCGCAGACAATGACAACGCCTTTGCCCGGCTAGAAAAGGAGATGGCCAACATGAGAGATGCGATTGGGGATCTTTCTGATCAGGTTTCGGACGCTGCAAGCGATATCGGCGCGGTCGCGCAAGAGCAGGGGAAGCGCGGTCTCAAACATGCCCGCGCTAATTTGGAGTCCATGGCGAATGACGCCTCTGATCGGCTCGGTGTCGTCGCCGATAGGGCGCAGTCGCACGCCGCTTCGCTCGGCAACTCGCTCGAGGATGCGATTCAAGAGCGCCCGCTATCCACTCTCGCTCTCGCTCTGGGGCTCGGGTTCCTGGTCGGGGTGATCTGGCGACGGTAGTGGAGCGGACGGCGTCGACGCTACCAACTTGAACCCCGCCGCGGTCGCGGCGGGGTTTGCTTTTAGTGGACGGGAATGGGCTCGTCCTTGGCTCCGCTAGACGTATCCAAGCAAGGCCAGAATGAGGAGGATGATGAGGATGGTCCCGAGTCCGCCGACGGGATAGTAGCCCCAGCCGGCGCTGTAAGGCCAAGAGGGCAGGGCGCCGACGATCAGAATGATTAGAATGATGAGTACGATAAGA
Source organism: uncultured Alphaproteobacteria bacterium (assembly GCA_963725195.1). Lineage (GTDB taxonomy): Bacteria > Pseudomonadota > Alphaproteobacteria > Rhizobiales > Beijerinckiaceae > Roseiarcus. The sequence continues at coordinate 228,283 of CAVRXX010000030.1, forward strand.
CGCATTTTGGCCTCTGCTTAGTCAACCCATCACTCGGGGCGCCTCGATAACGCCAAAATCGCCGAACTGTTCCCAATGCTACGAGCCCCGTGACGACAGCGTGCCCGAGATGCGCCAATTCACTGACATTCTTTCGATCTCAACCCGTGGCCGTGGGCTCGTCGAGATTACGCGCGACGTCCTGAATTGGCTCAAGCCCTATGGCGTCCAAGCCGGGCTCTTGACCCTGTTTTGCCGGCATACCTCGGCTGGATTGCTCATTCAGGAAAACGCCGCGCCCGACGTTCGCGCCGATCTGGAGACATTTTTCGACCGCATGGCGCCCGAGGACGCGACTCGATACCGGCACACGGACGAAGGCGCCGACGACATGCCTGCGCACATTCGCACGGCGCTGACCGGGGTGCAGCTTGCGATCCCAATTCTGCACGGGCGGCTCGCTTTGGGGACGTGGCAGGGGATTTACTTGTTCGAGCACAGGCGTTCGCCGCATCAACGAGAGATCGCCTTGCATCTGATTGGCGAATGACAGGCCGATCACACAAGAGGGCGACGAATCCACTGCTCTCAGGGCCTAATTCTACGGAAATTACTCGCAACAACGGAGAAGAGGTTTCTGTGGATGAAACTTCAATGACACCGGGAACGCCATATTTTAGTGGACGTTTGCCCCGGACTGTGATTAAAGCGTGACGTCGCGACGGGTTTTAACCTGGGCCTTCGAGTTGAGAACCCCCTTCAACCCGATGAGTGACGCGGCGAGGATGGAGGCGACGCGACTAGCACCAGCCGGGAGGGCTTGCAGCAAGTTCGTCTGGCAAAGTCGCTTCCAAAAAACTGGGCGGTTCGAGCGCTCAGGCGCTCGGGCCGCCCTGTCTTTTCTGGCAATCGCCAATCTCTACATGCAGATTGCCGTCGCGGTATTGCGACCGTGACAATTCGACCCAGCGACTATACTTTTCCGCGTCCTCAAACGCGGCGGCAATCCGGGCGCCTGCGATTCGCAGCCCGTCGCTGGAAAGGCGCTCCGGCTCTAGCCCTGTGACCGAGCCGTCCGGCCGGCTCCCTGCGCCGTGGGCTGGCCACGTTGTTGCCGCGATTAGGGGTCACTCCTCCGCGGCGGAAATGCGGCGGACGGCGGACCACCGAGACCGAATCAGCGCTGTCTTAAGCGCATCGGCGAGCGATGGCTTGTTCGGCCGCGGGGTCGGAATTCGTTAGCGAATTCGAAACGAAGCGGGATCAATAGTGCGCAGCGGGCTTAATGGTTCGGAAATATTCTGTCGCTGTGGCGGGCTCGGCGTTTGAAGCTCGAACCTGGCGCTGCTGGGCGACCCGAGTAAGCGTGATGGGCGTTTCGGGCCTTAACCCGCACGTTTACGCGGGTCATCGGAGATGGCGACGCGCTCTGAGCCTGAGCGTGGCTGCTTTGGCGCTTGCCGGCTGCGCCACCCCCGAGCCCACCCATCTCTCATATCACCACCACGGCCATGAGTATTTCTCCCAGGCAAAGTATGGCCGCGCCAGCCGGAAGGTGATCGCCGATGGCGAGCCGGTGCCTCACGGCGGGGGCCAATATCTGGTCGGCCGGCCCTACACGGTCGCCGGCCATCGGTATTATCCCGGCGTGGACCCTTCCTATTCCGCGGTGGGCATGGCCTCCTGGTATGGGGCAGCCTTCCATGGCCGCCGCACGGCCAACGGCGAGGTCTACGACATGGCCTCGCTGTCGGCCGCCCATCCCACGATGCCGCTGCCGAGCTATGCTCGGGTGACCAATCTCGAGAACGGCTATTCGGTGATCGTGCGGGTTAATGATCGCGGGCCCTACCACGCCGGCCGGGTGATGGACGTGTCGTCGCGCGTCGCCGACGTCCTCGACATGAAGGCGATGGGCACGGCGAAAGTGAAGGTCGATTATGTCGGCCCCGCGCCGATCGAAGGATCGGACGATTCGCAGTTGCTGGCGAGTCTTCGGACCGACGGGTCGCCAGCCAATATGATTGGCTATTCGGCGCCGGTCATGGTGGCCAACGCCGCCGCGGAGCAGACGGAAACGATCTGGTCGTTCTTCTCCGGCGGCGGCCGCGGCGGACAACAGCCACAGCCGCAACCTGCGGCTCAACCAGCTCCGGCGCCTCCGCCGGAACCCCCGCCGGTCCAGGTCGCAAGCGCTTCCGAGCCTCCCCCGCAGCCACCTGAGCCGGTGCGGGTCGCGGCCCCGCCTCAAGACTCCGGCGCGGCGCCCGCTGAATCTGGCGACGCGGACCCGACGCCGCCGGAGCCGATCCATTCCAGCCATCTGTCGAGAGCCCCGGTTCCGCTGCCGCCGCCGCGCCCCTTCGATCTCAGCCTGAGCCGCAGGCCAACGGTCGTGGCGGCCGTCGCGTCGTCCGCGTCAGCTTCGTCCATGCGCGTCTCGTCCTTGCACGCGGTCATGCCCCCGCGCCGGCCCGAACTTCACGCCAGCGCGGAGCGGGCGCTTTACTATTCGGGACCGGCTCGCCTGCCGCCCAAGAAGCCGACCACCGGCGCCTTCGATCGCGTGAAGTCTGCGAAGACCGCTCGCGCAGATTACTAGCCTATCTTGTAGTTTTGTGACAGGAGTTCGGCTTTCCTTCGCGGCGGCGGAGCGGCGGCTCATCCGGTCGATTTGGATTTTCTTGGCCCCTGGCCGTTTCGATGCGAAGACCCCGATTTTGAGCGTTGGATTTCCTTGGATTTCCTTGGATTCTCTCGTCCGAAATCGAGACTTATCAATGGGTTACACGGGATTTTCGTTAGAAAATTTTTCCGTGCGGTTTTTCTCCAAAGTTGGACGCGCCTGAACGGAATTGTGTTTTAACACTGGAAACGCGGAATTACTCATGGGTTGAGTTTAACCTGATTTTTGATTTTCCGCAACGAATTGCCGCCCAAGTGTCCGTAGCAGACGATATGTCCGGTTTAGGCAGCGCACGAACTGTCCGGTAGGTCCGGCGCTGATGGGCGCGCGTTGCCAACGGGCGCCAATCCATGCTGGAAGAGCCACGACGGCGGCGAGAACGGCCAGCGCTCGCCTTTTCTCGGCGTGAGGCATGGGAATTGAAGCGGAAGCCCTGCGGCGGCAGGCGAGCCAATGATCCGGCCAGGCGAGGGGCCGTTTCATCACGCTCGAGGGCGGCGAGGGCGTGGGCAAGTCGGTTCAAGGCGAACGGCTCGAGAAGCGCCTCGCCGCGCTCGGGCTTGACGTCGTTCGCACCCGCGAGCCTGGGGGTTCGCTGGGCGCCGAGGCTTTGCGCGAGGCGATCCTTTCCGGCTTCGCGGCTGACTTCAACCCCGCCGGGCAGGCTTTATTGTTCGCCGCCGCCCGTGTCGACCATCTCGACAAGACGATTGTGCCGGCGCTTGCGCGCGGCGCCTGGGTCGTCTCCGACCGGTTCGCCGATTCGACCCGGGCCTATCAGGGCGCGGCCGGAAATCTGCCGCCGGAGTTCATCGCCACTCTGGAGCGCCTGACCGTGGGCGCCAACCGGCCCGACCTGACGCTGATCCTCGACTTGTCCCCGGAAATCGGCCTTAAACGGGCCGCCGTGCGAAGACGGACGGAACCTGCCGACCGGTTCGAATCGGAGGGACTCATCTTTCACCAGACCTTGCGACGGGCGTTCCTCGACATCGCCGCCGCGGAGCCCGAGCGCTGCGTCGTCATCGACGCCGACAGAAGCGAAGCTGACGTCGCCGCCGCGATCTGGTCGGCGGTCGAGGCCCGGCTCGACCCGGCGGGCGCGCTTACGGCCAAGCGCTCATGAGCGACTCCTGCCACCTCGACCTGAGGCGCCGCGGAGCGGCCTCGAAGGACGCTCCAGTGGGCGCCGACGGCGTCGAGAGCTGGAGCCGTGCTTCGAGACGCCGCGCTTCCGCGCGGCTCCTCAGCACGAGGTCCGTGGGGGGTCGTCGTTCCAAAACCCTGCCATCGCAGTTGCGCCCATGAGCCCGCCTCGCACGAAAAAAGGCGAGAGCGACGACCTTCCCGAAGCGGACGCGTTGGCCGGAGCGCCGCATCCCCGCCATGTCTATTCGCTCATCGGCCATGAGCGCGCCGAAGCGGAAATGCTCTCGGCCTATCGCGAAGGGCGTCTGGCGCACGCGTGGCTCATCGGCGGCAGGCAAGGAATCGGCAAGGCGACGCTCGCCTGGCGGTTCGCCCGTTTCGTGCTCGCCAACCCCGACCCGACGGCGAAGGCCGTGCGCGAGGCGCGTAACCTTCACGTCGAGCCGAACCATTCCGCGGCCCGGCTGCTCGCCGGGCTCGCCCATCCCGATTTCGCGCTCATCCGCCGCGAGTGGCAGGGGGCGACAAAGCGACTCGCCAGCGAGATCGCGGTCGAAGCGGTGCGGCAGGGGTTGCAAGTGTTCCAGCTGTCCGCGGCCTTCGGGGGCTGGCGGATCGCCATCGTCGATTGCGCTGAGGACCTGAATCGCAATAGTGCCAACGCCTTGCTCAAAATCGTTGAGGAGCCGCCGCAAAGATCGCTGATCCTCATCGTCTCGCATCGGCCGGGCCAAGTCCTGCCGACAATCCGCTCGCGCTGCCGCCGTTTACGGCTCGATCCTCTTAAGGAAGATGAGATCATCAAAGCAGTCAGCGGCCTTGGCTCGCCCTGGGATGAAATTGGTCGCGAAGCCGTAGCCGCCGCCGCCAAGCGGGCCGATGGTTCGGTTCGTGAGTCGCTCGTCCGCCTCGCGCCGGAATCGGAAGGCGTGGGCGCGCTGATCGACTCGATTGTTGCCGGTCTGCCGCGCCCCGATCCCCGTGCGGTCGCCAGACTCGCCGATGCGGTTAGCGGCCGGGCGGGAGACGAGACGTACCGGGCTTTCCACCGCGATCTCTACGACTGGCTCGTCACCTACGCCCGCGACGTCGAGCCTCGTTCCCTCCGGGTGGAAGCGATCGGGGGCTTATGGGACCGCATCCGCGACGCCGAGCGCGAGACGCAGGAACTTAATCTCGATCGCAAGCTTCATATTCTGGCGCTGTTCGCCGAGATCGCGGCGACGGTGCCCCGGCGCTGAAGGCTGAGTCTCAACCGAGCCCCTCGTGCTGAGGAGCGGCGCCGCAAGGCGACGCGTCTCGAAGCACGCTCCAGGACGCGCCAACCGGCGCCGCTTCCTGGATCATCCTTCGAGACGCCATGCTGCGCAATGGCCCTCAGGATGAGGTTGGCGGACGGCCAACCATCGGCTCGAGTTACGCATAGATTTTCGTCGCCGCATAAATACTTTTGCTTTAGGACGGCGCTCATGAGCCGCTTCTACATCACCACGGCGATCCCTTACGCCAATGGCGCGCCGCATATCGGCCATGCCTATGAGCGCATCGCGACCGATGCGATCCAGCGGTTCATGCGCCTTGACGGGCGCGACACGCTGTTCGTCACCGGCATGGACGAGCACGGCCTCAAGGTTCAGCAGGCGGCCGCGCGCGAAGGCGTGTCGCCGCAGCAATTCGTCGATCGCGTCGCGGCGGAGTTCGAGGCGATGGGCGAGATGCTGAACGCCCGCGCCGACGACATTGTGCGCACGACGCAACCGCGGCACATTCGCGCCTCCCAGGCGATCTGGGAGCGGATGGCCGCCAACGGCGACATCTATCTGTCGAAGTATTCCGGCTGGTATTCGGTGCGCGACGAGGCCTATTTCCTTGAGAACGAGCTGACCGACGGCCCAGATGGCAAGAAGCTTGCGCCGAGCGGCGCGCCGGTCGAATGGGTGGAGGAGGAGAGCTATTTCTTCCGCCTCTCGCAGTACGCCGAGAAGCTGCTCGCGCACTACGAAGCCCATCCCGAATTCGTCACGCCGGAAACCTATCGCAACGAAATCATCGCCTTCGTGAAGCGGGGTCTCGCCGATCTCTCGATCAGCCGAGCGACCCTCAAATGGGGCGTGCCGGTTCCGGGCGACCCCAAACACGTGATGTATGTCTGGGTCGATGCGCTCACCAATTACATCACCGCGACCGGCTTCCCGGATGAGGGCCCGCGGACAAAATTCTGGCCGGCGGACGTCCATGTGATCGGCAAGGACATCACCCGCTTCCACGCGATCTACTGGCCGGCCTTCCTGATGTCGGCCGGATTGCCCGTGCCGAAGCAAGTCGTCGTTCACGGCTTCCTGTTCAACCGCGGCGAGAAGATGTCGAAGTCGGTCGGCAACGTCGTCGGCCCGAAAGAAATGGTCGGGACTTATGGGCTCGACGCGGTGCGCTATTTCTTCCTGCGGGAAGTCCCGTTCGGCCAGGACGGCAGTTACTCGCACGAGGCGATCGTCGCCCGCATGAACGCCGATCTCGCCAACGACATCGGCAATCTGGCGCAACGCTCGCTCACCATGATCGCCCGGAACTGCGGGGGAGAGGTTCCAGACTGGAACGCGCCCATGGGACTGGTCGACGAAGAGACAGACGAACTGCTGGCGGCCGCGGATTCCTTGATTGAAACTGCCCGAACGCACATGGCCGCCTTTGCGATACACCAGTACGTCGCAAGCGTCTTCGAAATTGTCGCGCGCACAAACCGCTATTTCGCCACGAGCGAGCCATGGAAAAAGGCTAACAGCGACCCCGGCGAAATGCGCGTCGTTCTGTACACAACGCTCGAAGTCTTACGCATCGTCGCAATATTGTTGCAGCCTGTCATGCCCGCGTCGATGAACAAGCTGCTTGATCTCCTTGCAGTGCCACCGGAAGAACGCAATTTCAGCGACCTCGAAGTATGGACCGAAGATATCGAGGTGGACGAACCGTTTTGGAGAATTCGGGCCCGACATCGGCTCAAGGTCGGCACACTGCTGCCCCCGCCTACGCCAGTCTTCCCTCGCTACGTCGAGACAGAGGCTGCGAAGTGATGGCGCGGGTCTCCCTCTCCCTTTGGGAGAGGGCTAGGGTGAGGGGCGCTACGGCTCAGAGCCCCTCATCCGGCCGGCTGCCTCCTCCGGGAGGGGAGAAGGGGTAGCCGAATGACTCTCATCGACAGCCATTGCCACCTCGATTTTCCCGACTTCGCCGACGACCTCGACGCAGTCGTTGAGCGCGCGCGAGCGGCCGGCGTCGAGCGGATGATCACCATTGGCACCCGAGTGTCGAAGGCTGCTGGCGTCGCCGCGATTGCGGAGCGGTACGACGACATTTTCTTCACGGTCGGCACACACCCGCATGAGGCGGCGGGGGAGGGGGCGGAGGACTTCGACGCCATGCGGGCGTTCGCCAAACATCCCAAATGCGTCGGGATCGGCGAGGCGGGCCTCGATTACCACTATGATAGCGCGCCGCGGGATGTCGCTCAGCGGGTCTTTAGGGGGCATATCGCGCTCGCCCGGGAGCTCGACCTGCCGCTTGTGATCCATACGCGCGACGCCGACGACGATACGGCGGCAATCCTGGCGCAAGAAATGGGGCAGGGGCGGTTCCGCGCCGTGCTCCATTGCTTCACCGCCTCGCGCGAACTCGCCGAGACCGCGCTCGGCCTCGGCCTCTCGATCTCGTTTTCCGGCGTCGTGACGTTCAAGAAGTCGGAGGACTTGCGCGCCATCGCGCGCGACGTCCCGCTCGACCGCATTCTGGTCGAGACCGATGCGCCCTATCTCGCGCCGACGCCCCATCGCGGCCGCCGCAACGAGCCGGCCTTCGTCGTCGCCACGGCGGGCGTGGTCGCCGAGGCGCGCGGGATTGACGGCGCAAGCGCTGGCGGAGGCGACTCGCGCCAACACGCTCAAGCTTTTTTCCAAGCTTCCCCCGGTCGTCGGCAGGCTGCCGCAGGCCATCGGCAAGCTGCCGCGAGCCATCGGCAAGCCGCCGCAGGCTATCGGATCGTCGCATTGACGTTGCGACTGACCATCCTGGGCTGCGGCTCGTCAGGCGGCGTGCCGCGGATCGGGGAGGGCTGGGGCGCCTGCGATCCGGCGAACCCGAAAAACCGCCGCCGGCGTTGCTCGGTGCTTGTCGAGCGCCTGGGGCCCGGCGGGACGACCGCCGTGCTCGTCGACACTTCGCCCGATTTGCGCGAGCAGCTGCTTGACGCCGACGTGAAGCGGCTCGACGCCGTGCTTTTGAGCCATCCCCACGCGGACCACACTCACGGCATCGACGATCTGAGGCCGCTCTGTTTGTTCATGCGCCGGCGCATCGACGTCTATATGAACGAGGTGACCTCGCTCAGAGTTCACCGATGCCTTCTCCTATATTTTTCAGACCCCTGACGGAAGCTCTTACCCTCCAATCGCAAAAGAGCTGCGCCTTTCGACCGGCCAAGCTTTGCAGCGTCGACAGGTCCGGGCGGGACGATCGAGGCAATGCCGTTCGATCTCGATCACGGCGACATCAGCGCGCTCGGTTTTCGCTTCAGTGGGCTCGCCTACACCCCGGACGTCAAAAGCATTCCCGAGGCGAGCCTTCCCTTCCTCGAAGGCCTGGAGCTTTGGATCATCGACGCCTTGCGCTATCGTCCGCATCCCTCGCATTTCAGCCTCGACGACGCGCTTCAATTGGATCGAGAGGATGCGTCCGCGCCGGGCCATCCTGACGAACCTGCACACCGACCTCGATTATGAGACGTTGCGCGCGAAGCTGCCTGCGAATGTGACGCCGGCTTATGACGGGATGCGCGTCGAGCGGTTCGACAAGGGGGCGATCCAATGACGCAGGTCGAAAGCGCGATCCATGATTTCGTCCGCGAGCACGCTGAGGCTGAGACGCGCTTCCTCGGCGAGATCGTGAAGATTCCATCGGACAATCCGCCCGGAGATTGCGACCGCTCTGCAGGAGTTGTCGCCACACTGTTGGAAGGCCTCGGCTTTCAGGTCGAACGCCACAAGGTTCCGGAGAACCTCGTGAAAGCCAACGGTATGATTTCGGCGACCAACCTGATCGCGCGGCGTCGGTTCGGGCAGGGCGGGCGCACGATCGCGCTCAACGCGCATGGCGACGTGGTGCCTCCGGGTTCGGGCTGGACCCACGATCCTTATGGCGCCGAGATCGTGGACGACTGGATGGTTGGTCGCGGCGCCGCCGTGTCGAAGTCGGACATAGCGACTTACGCCTTCGCCATGCTGGCGCTCGAGAGGTGCGGCGCGGCGCTCAACGGCGCGGTCGAACTGCACGTCACCTATGACGAGGAGGCCGGCGGCGAGATTGGCCCGCGTTATTTGCTCGAGAACGGCCTCTCGCGTCCGGATTTGGCGATCGGCGCGGGCTTCTCCTATGCAGTGGTCAACGCGCACAACGGCTGCCTTCATCTGGAGGTCGAGGTTCTCGGCCGCTCGGCCCACGCCGCCCGCCCCTCGACCGGCGTCGATGCGCTCGAAGCAGCGAATGCGATTCTTTCCGCTCTTTATGGCTGGCGCGGCGGGCTTCAGGCGCGCACGCTCGGCGATAACCGGCATCGGCTCGCCGCAGATGACGGTCGGGCTCATTTCGGGCGGGATCAACACCAATGTCGTGCCGGATCGGGTGACCTTCCGCCTCGACCGGCGCATCGTTCCGGAGGAGAAGCCGGCCGAGGTTGAGGCGGAGCTGCGCGCGGTCATTGCCCGCGCGGCGGCGCTCCATCCCGCGGCCAAGGTCGAGGTCAAGCGCATCCTGCTCGCCGAGCCGCTGACCCCGACTCCAGCCGGGGCGAAACTGACCGAAATCCTCTGCCGGCAGGCGAGCCGCGTCATGGGCGAAAAGATCGCAGCCTCGGGCGTGCCGCTCTATACCGATGCGCGCCACTACGCGAAGGCCGGCGTCCCGATCGTGCTCTATGGCGCAGGCCCCCGCACAATCGAGGAAGCCAACGCCCATCGCGCCGACGAGCGCCTGCCGCTGTCGGATTTGTATAAGGCGACTGAAGTCATCGCGTTGACGCTCGCGGAGCTCATGGGAGCTTAGGCGAACGACCGCGGGCTTTCGCGGGCCCCGAGACTGTCGGGGTGTGATGGCGCTCCTCGCCGCGGCGCAACTCGGGATTACCGTGTGCGTTTCGACCGGCGACGACGGCTCTGAGGCGCAGATGAACGATGGCCGCGCCCATGTGAACTTCCCGGCGACGAGCCCCTATGTCCTCGCGGTCGGCGGAACGTCGTTGCATGTGCGCAAAAGCGCCAAGGGCGCCTCGCACATCAGCGAGACTGTGTGGAACGACGGGTCGAGCGGAGGCGGAACAGGGGGCGGCGTCAGCGACGTCACGGCTTGCCCGGCGTGGCAGCACGGAAAAGTGCCGCCGTCCATCAACCCCGGCCATTTCGCCGGGCGCGCCATCCCGGACGTCGCCGCGGACGCCGATCCAGCCACCGGCTACCTCACCATGTCCGGCGGCAAGATGCAGATCGTCGGCGGCACCAGCGCGTCGGCGCCGCTCTGGGCGAGCTTAATCGCCCGGATCAATGCATCGCTGGGAGCCCGCGCGGGCAACTTCAACGCGCTCCTCTATGCCAAATTTGGCCCGAATGGAGTGCTCAGGGACATCACCTCGGGAAACAACGACGTCGAGGGGCTGCTTCACGGACAATATCCGGCTGGGGCTGGCTGGGACGCCTGCACCGGTTGGGGCGTTCCCGACGGCCAGAAACTGCTTGCGGCGTTCAAGGGCGATGGCAACGGCCATGGGCACGGCTCCAGCAAGGTAGCCACCCGGACCTCTCGTTAAAAACAGGGCAGGGGAGGGGGATGCCCTCCCCTTCTACGCTCAATCTCAATCATCGACCTGGACGGCCGTACTCAATCGCGGCGCAAAAAGCTTCGTCATTCCGCGGCGTCGCCTGCGGCGCTACGCCGCGCCCGCGAAAAATACTCGTCAGCCACAAAGCGGGTCTGCGTAGAGTAGGCGATGTCGAGGCCGAGTTGCTGGAAACGCATTTTCATCCGGCGATTGAACTCCCGCTGCACCGGCCAACGGCCGGAATCGGTGCATTCGATTTGACCGACGATCGTCACGGTCGCCCCGTCCACCTTGTCGACGCCCCAAAGATCGAGGTCGCCGCGCATAAGCGCTTTGAACTGCGGCTCCCGGCGCATCTCGGCGGCGATCTGCTTGAGCACTTCGCCCGCCTTGTCGATGTCTTCGCCGTAGGCGAGATTGACCGAAACGGCCGCGTTTCCGATGCCGCGATTGGTGTTGGTGACGCTCGTCACCGAGCTGAACGGAATGATGTGGACCGAGCCGTCGCCGGCGCGAAGCCTGATCGATCTCACCGAGAGATTTTCGACCGTCCCCGACAAGCCCGACACGGTGACGAAATCGCCGACCTGCATGGCGTTTTCGAGGAGCAGGAATACGCCCGTGACCACGTCCTGAACGAGCTTCTGCGAGCCGAAACCCACAGCGATGCCGACGATGCCAGCGCCGGCCAACAGCGGCGCGATGTTGACGCCGATTGCGCTCAGCGCGGTGAGACCCGCAATCGTCAGGATCGTCACGATGAGCGCGGTGCGCAGCATGGGGAGAAGCGTCCGGAGGCGGGCCGCGCGCGCGTAAGCCCCTTCGCGCGCGAAGCGAGCGAGCTGGCGTTCGATCGCGGTATTGCAGGCTTCCCAAACAACGACGGCGATGGCGACGGCGAGGATGACCGAGGAGAGTTCGGAAAGCACGACCGCGCCGATGCGGCCGGGATCGAACCAGCTCGCAATGTCGACGCCCCAGGACTCGAGCAATGCGCCAATCGCCACGATCGTGATGATCGTTGAAACCGCGAGGCGCAATACGGGACGGTAGCGAGCGACGAGAATCTCTCCGGTCGGAAAGCCCGTCAGGTAGCCCACGCCAGGATGAAAGGCGCGGTCGAGGCCCCCAAGAGCAAGCGCCCACGCCACGCGAGCCAAGGCGAAGATCAGGATCGCCACCGACGCATAATAGGCAAGGAGGCTATAGCCATTGGGTATTCTGAAGGCCCAGATGGCCCACAAGGCGAGGTTGGCGAAGATCGCGAGATAGTGCCAAACATCCGCGAAGCGATTGCGCAGGAATGACAGGAAGTCCCTGCGCCCGGCGGGCGCGCGAATGAATGAGGCTACAGCCCAGCGACATCGCAGAAGTCACGATCACGAGCATGACGTGCGGGATCAGGACGACAAGCTTCACCAGCGCCCAATAAGCGGAGCGGTAGAGACCGAGCGCCCTTGCGATATTGGCGAAAGCCAAGCCGAAGACCGCGACGCCGACGATCCTTCGGACCCAGGCCTCCGTGGCGATGGCGATCTCGGCGGGCAGCGCAAAAAGACTGGTCGCTTGCGTCGATCCGCCGATCAGGGCGCGCAGGACGCTCATCACGATGCGGCAAATGACGTAAGCGTTCACCAAAGCGAGGATCGCGATGCGCGCCACCGGATCTTCGCCGATGTTGGTCGCGAGCAGAGAATTGCCGACAGCGGCAAAGGCGGCGATCGGGGCAAGTGCGAGAACTAGACGCGCCGCGACCTGCGGCGCTCGGCCAACGGCGCTTCGCAACCCTGTCAGGCGGCGGACGTGCAAAACCGCGACCTTGTCGGCGCCGACCACTTCCCGAGGCTCGGCCGGACGGGTTTCGCGCGCGGCGCGAGCATCCAACGCGCCGAGCGGCCGACGCAACGCAAATTGCGCAAGGCGTTCCGCCAAGAGCGCGAGGAGGGCGACCGTCACGGCTCGCCAGAGGATGCTGAGCCGGCGCTGCTGCGCCTGGGGGTCGTTAGCCGTGTTGGTTAGCCACCGCCATAGCAAGGGGAACTTCGTCGTTGCGCGGACGCTGTGTCCGAATTCGGCTGACAATTCGCCGATCTTGCTTGAGGCCTCCGACAGCACGTCCGCCCCGAATCCGTCCGCGACCGCGGCTGAGCCGGTTCCGGGCGTCACGGACTGCGCAGCGGGAACCGAGGCAACCTTGGCGATCGAGCGCAGCGTTTCAATGAGTTGATCGCGCTTGCCCGCGTCCTGCAAGGCGTCGAGCGCGCGTTGCGCTTCCCCGGGGGTTAGGGCGCTGTGAGAATTCGGAAGCGCCTGCGCCGCGGCTTGAGCGCGGGCAGGAGAAATTGCGCTCAGACCCAAAAGCGCGAAGAGAAGCGCGCCGACGACCGCTGAGCAGGGCGTCCCCTGCCCTTGTCGGTCAGTAGCCGACGGTGAAGTGCTGCCGGATGTGGGCCGGGCCAAAGGATGGCGAGACGTCCGCGGCTATGGCGTGGGGGCCTGGCCGGAAAGGATTGGGTCTAGTTCCATAATATCCATTATGCGAATCGCGTCCCAAGTTCCCCGAAGCGCGAGCTTTCGATCGAGTTGCAAATGAGGGCTAAGCGGCTGGTGAATAACGACAGAAACGAACGCCGCCCGTAGTCTCGCCGGCTACGTCGGAATAGGAAATGGTCGGAGTGGCGGGATTCGAACCCACGACCCCTAGTCCCCCAGACTAGTGCGCTAACCGGGCTGCGCTACACTCCGACTTGCGGCCCTTATAGGGACGACCGCCGCGCCATGCAATGCGGGGGCGCCCACGCGCGCGTCAAGAGGCGGGCGCGCGCGCTCGCGCAAGGATTCGTTCCGCTTCCATCACTTCGGCGAGCGCTTCGCGCAGCGCCGCGAGGTCCTCGTCCGCGATCCCGGAATGGGCTTCTCGCGCGGCAGGCTGCACCTCGAACCGGGCCTCGGGCTCAATTGCGAGGGCGATTTCGGCGGACGATTCAAGCGGCGATAGAGCGGCGGCCGACAGCGCCTGAACGCCCTGCTCCTTGAACAGCTTCTGGACGCCCTTGATCGTGTAGCCTTCATCGTAAAGCAGGCGCTTGATGACCCTTAGCCGCTCGATGTCGTCAGGGCGATAATAACGCCGCCCGCCGGCCCGCTTGAGCGGCCGGATCTGGGGAAAACGGGTCTCCCAGAAGCGCAGGACATGCTGCGGCAAATCGAGCGAATCGGCGACTTCGCGGATCGTTCGATAGGCTTCCGGGCTCTTCTCCATTGGCGCGCTTCCTGGCGCCCGCGGCGAGAGAATCATAGCGCCTCCGTCTGGCGATGACGGACTATCGACCGATCCCAACCGAAACGCCAGAGGCCGTTCGCCTTAAGGAACCGCCCTACTCCTTTTCGGGCGCGTCGCGTCCGTTGATCCTGGCCTTGAGCACATTGGACGGCTTGAACACCATCACCCGGCGAGGAAGGATCGGCACCTCGACTCCGGTCTTAGGATTGCGCCCGACCCGCTCGCCTTTGGAGCGAACGACGAACGAGCCAAAGCCGGACAGCTTGACCGTTTCGCCGCGCGCCGCCGCATCGCAAATCTCGTCCAGAACTGATTGAACCAGCTCCGCCAATTCGGTGCGAGACAATCCGATCTTCTGATAAACGATTTCCGACAAATCGGCGCGAGTCACGGTCTTGCCAGATTCGCGGCCAATCCTAGCGTTCGCCATATCGAGCCCCAATCAAATCCCCCTCCCGCGCGACGTCAGCCCTTGACCGCGCAGGCCCAAAACGCATGGCCGGCCGCCGTCACCGATCCGTATCGGACTCTCTTTTCAGTCCCGGCAGTCCCTGAGGAGCCGAGCCTATAATCGGCGGAATAGAAAAGCCACATTTGTCGCGCCGCCGCGACCGGCGCGATGCGACCCGGGCCCCCTGTCGTCTTGCGTCCTCCCGCGGCCATGCCCCATAGGCAAGCCTAGCAAATGATGCAAGGAGTGTCGATTGAGCGCCTCGAGCCCCGATGGACCGCCCCGGATCGCGCTGGTGACCGGGGCCTCTCGCGGCATTGGCCGCGCGGCGGCTCTCGCCTTGGCCAAGTCCGGCGCGCATGTTGTGGCGCTGGCCCGCACCCAGGGCGGCCTGGAGGAACTCGACGACGAAATTCGAGCGCTCCGGCCTGAAGAGCCGGAGGCCACGACCCTGGTGCCGATGGATTTGCGCGACTTCGCCGCCATCGATCGGCTGGGCGAAGCGCTCAATCGGCGGTGGGGCCGGCTTGACGCCTTCGTCGGCAATGCCGGCGTTCTGGGCTTGTTGACCCCCTTGCATCAACTTGATCCCAAGACATGGGACGATGTGATGGCGGTCAATGTGACCGCCAACTGGCGCCTCATTCGATCGCTCGATCCGCTGCTTCGTCTGTCGAGCGCGGGACGCGTCGCGTTCATAACGTCCGGCGCAGCGAGCCGAGCGGATCTGCGCGCCTATTGGGGGCCCTACGCCGTCTCGAAGGCGGCGCTCGACGCCCTCGTCCGCACCTATGCCGCCGAGACCGTCAACACGTCGAACATTCGCGTCATGCTCGTCAATCCGGGCCCGCTGCGGACGCGAATGCGCGCAACCGCCATGCCAGGCGAAGATCCGGCGACGCTGCGCGAGCCAGCGGAACTCGCGCCCAAGATTGTCGAGATGTGCTCACCCGATTGGACCGAAACGGGCAAGCTGTACGACTTTCCTGCAGACCGAATTCTCAGCTTCAAATCTCCTGCCTAAGCAGGAACAGATCGCATCCAAGCGCGTTCGGTCGCCAGGGATCCCTGACCCAGGAGGCGCGCGATGGCGCGAGAACCAACGAGAAACACAAACAAGTCGAAGAACGAGGCCCAGGCCCCAAAGGCCGCGGGCGGAGAGAATCAAAAACAAGGCGCGGAGCAATCTGGAGCGGAGTTGCTCAAAGCACAGCACCAGGAGCTCCAATCCACCCTGGCGAAGCGGTCCGACGCGAATGCGGACCAATCCGCCATCATAAAGGAATTCGCCGTACTCTGGCTGCCCCATCAGGCGGTCGAGGAAGAGATTGTCGTTCCCGCATTGAAGGATTCGGGATTCGACCAGGCGAAGATCGTTACGAGCGAGATCAGAAAGGACCTGATCAACATCCTGCTGGCCGACCTTTTGCAGGATGAGGACGAAGAATCCGTCGAGCCCAGGCTCGAGGCGCTCGCTCGCGAGTTCGACGCGCTCATCGAGGCTCACCAAGCCGACGAAGAGAGCATCCGGACGTCCATCCAATCTGCGGAAGGCGAATCCCCCTCGCTGGGCTCGCGGCTTACGACTCGCTACGACCGGCTGAAACAGCGCTTTGCCGATATCGACGACAACTTTGAAGAGGCCGTGGACATGCTGGCCCCGCGTCGCCTCTCTGTACCATCCGGGCGCCGGCAGAGCCGAAGATACAGCGATACGCGCGACCGGCGCCAACAGGGCCGGTTCGAAGACGACAGCGGGATATTCCCGTGGCGGTCCGGAGCGCGATGATCGAGGCCGCTTCCTGAGCGAAGGCGGCTCGCGTCCCCGCAGCCGCTTCCAGGGCGACGACGAGCATTATGGCCCCCGATCCCTCGGGTCCATGGGCCGGGACCGCGACGATGAAGGCCGCTTCGCTCCTCGCGGAGCGTCCTACGAAGGCCGCGGCGAGCGCGCCCGGTATGGCGATCCGGAAGGCCGTTCGGAAGCCATGAGAGGCGGCGGACAGGGCCGGCCGCGCGAATACGACGAAGACGAGCGCTATCGCAGTCGTGGCGGCGGCCAAGGCCGTGGACGGAGCGGCTGGTATGGCGATCCGGAGGGCCACTCCGAGGCTTCTCGCAGGGGCTGGGAGCGCTCTGGCCATGGCGAAAGCGGCTGGTACGGCGATCCGGAAGGTCATTCTCGCGCCGCCCGCAGAGGATGGGACGAAGGCCGCGAAGGAGAAGGGCCTTACGGTTCTCGTTCTCGGTACGAGGATGAGAACCGGCAAGGCTACCAAGGTCGCCGAAGTCCTTCGGAATACGATGACCAGCGACGCCCTTCGCGCGGCGGAAGCCGAGGCGATCGCTACTGAAATCGGGTCAGAGGTCGGCGACGCTTCTGAGCGCATCGCCGGCCATTTCCCAAGCGCGCGGAGTTAGAAAAACTGACATCCGCTCCGCTGATCGGATCGATGAAATCGATCCGGAACAAAGCCCAACCCCGTCTGTTGGGCCCGTACTGAAGCCTAGAAGGAGGAGTTCATGAGTTACTACCGAGAAGAGCGTGGATCCCGACGAGGCCGCGACGATTATGACGACGATCGTCGCTATTCGCGCGGCACGCCGGAGCGTGATGAACAAGGCCGCTTCATGAGCGAAGGCGGGTCGCGTTCCCGCAGTCGCAACGATGACGAAGACGACCGTTACAGCCGGCGCTCCATGGGCCGGGACCGCGACTTCATGGGCCGGGACCGCGACGACGAGGGTCGCTTCAGCCGCCGCGGCGGGTCCGAGGGACGTGGCCAGGGCGGATGGTTCGGCGATTCCGAGGGCCATTCCGAAGCTTCCCGCCGCGGATGGGATAACCCGCGTCACCGGGAGAGCGGTTGGTTTGGCGATTCCGAGGGTCACTCGGAGGCGTCTCGCCGGGGTTGGGACAATCCGAACCATGGCGAGAGCGGCTGGTATGGCGACTCCGAGGGTCACTCTCAGGCTTCTCGCCGCGGATGGGACAATCCCCGCCATGGCGAAAGCGGCTGGTATGGCGACCCGGAAGGCCATTCCGAAGCGGCGCGCCGCGGCTGGGAACACGGCCACGAAGGCAACTACCGGAGCCGGTCACGCTATGACGACGATGACCGTCGGTACGAGAGCCGCAGCAGCAGCCGTTACCGGGACGACGACCGCGATTATGAGCGCGGCGGCAATGGCGGCCGCGGTCATGGCGGCTGGTCCGGCGATCCGGAAGGCCATTCGGAGGCTTCGCGTCGCGGCTGGCAAAACCGTCGCTGACCACCCTTCATCAACAGGCTCAATCGAGACGGCCAGGCGAAAGCTTGGCCGTTTCAGCTTCAGACAAGGGAGATTGATCATGACTCGAGGACTCGGCGGACATTCGCCCGCGAACATTACGGCCCACCTCAAAGGAATGCATTTCCCGGCGTCCAAGGAAGATCTCCTGGAGCGGGCTCGAGACAACGGCGCTGGCCAGGATGTGCTCGAGGTGCTGGAATCCTTTCCCGAAGGCGAGGAATTTGAAACCGCGGCCGACGTCATGAAGGCCTATGCAGAATCCGATCAGGCGCCGCAAACCGGGATCATCGATCGGAAGCCATGAAAAGCCGCAGACGGCTTCTAAACGAAACTCATGAGATGCGACAAGATGGGCGGCGATGGGCCGCCCGTCTTGATTCTGGTTCTATGTCCCACGCCTGCAGCGCCGATTTTCCTTGAAGGCAACTTGAAGTCTCGATATGAGGAGCGCCTCGTTGCGTCCCGCCGGGGGCTGAACGGAGGGCCGCGCGCTCGCTTCAAGGCGACGTGCGGCAGGGCCTGAGGCGCCCGTCCTCCCGTGTTCCCGCCTTCGAACGATCCGGTCGAGCCTTTCCTGGGCTCGAAGGGCTCCGCGTGGGACGCGGTTGAACTGGAAAGGCTTAACATGGCTCTCTATGAGCATATTTTCCTGGCGCGCCAGGACGTCACGCAGCAGCAAGTCGAAGCGCTGACGGAGCAGATCAAAACCACGATCGCCTCCCGCGGCGGCGCAGTCACCAAGGTCGAGCCTTGGGGCCTGAAATCGCTTGCCTTCCGCATCAAGAAGAACCGCAAGGCCCACTTCACGATGCTCAACATCGCCGGCCCTTCCGAAGCGGTGGTTGAGACCGAGCGCTTGCTTAGCCTCAACGAGGACGTCATCCGCTATCTCACCATCCGCGTCGACGAGCATGAGGCCGGACCGTCGGCCATGCTGCGCAAGCGCGAGGAGAGCGATCGCGACGACCGCGGACCGCGCGGACCACGCGGGGATCGGCCGGATCGCGGCGACCGGGGTGACAGAGGCGATCGTCCCGATCGCCCTCCCCGCCGCCCGCGTGAAGACGCAACCGCAGGAGCATTCTGATGGCCAGCGCCCCACGCCGACCGTTTTTCCGTCGTCGCAAGTCGTGCCCGTTTTCCGGCGCGAACGCGCCGAAGATCGACTACAAGGACATTCGCCTGCTGTCGCGCTACATCTCCGAGCGCGGCAAGATCGTGCCGTCGCGCATCACCGCGGTCAGCGCCGGCAAGCAGCGCGAACTCGCCCAGGCGATCAAGCGCGCCCGATTTCTGGGCCTCTTGCCTTACGTGATCCGCTAACGACCGTCGGGCGTCGCCGCGCCTGAATTTCGAACCCGCCGCGTTCGGCCGCGGCGGGAGCTGGAGGCGGGCGGGCGGCCCCCTTCTAACCGCAAGCCAACGCGGGACAGCGCTCGTCATGTTGCATCGCCTTGTCGTCGCCATTGGAGCTGGGTGCGCCGCCGCGCTTTTGTTTGCGGTGAGCGCCCAGTCCAGCCTTCTCGCGATGACGCTCGCATACCTCGCGCCGTTGCCGATCATGATCGCGACCCTTGGCTGGGGACTCGACGGAGGGGCGATCGCCGCGGCGATTTCAATCGCGGTGCTCGCCGTGATCGCCGAGCCATTGTCGGCGCTGGTGTTCGCCGGCTCGGTCGCAGGTCCAGCCTGGATCTTGGCCGCGTTTTCGGTCACGCCCTTGGCGCGGTATCTCCGCCGGCTGAAGCCGGACTCGCCGGCATATGCCCCGGTCGGCGCCATCGTCTCCTTGGCCGCCTTGCTCGGAATCCTCGGCGGTCTGGCCGTCCTGACGACGGTGATCGTCATCTATGGCGGCTACCGTGAAGGCGCGCGTCATGTCATGGAGGCGATCACCGCCCTTGCCGGCGACGCCTTTGACGGGGCGCCGGGCAACCTGACCGCGCGCGAGTTCGCCGAGGCGCTGGTGCGATTCGGCCCGGCCGCGATCGCCGGCTCGACGCTGGTCATGCTGTGCGTCAATCTCTATGCCGCGGCCCGTTCGACCCAATTGTCGCGCAATCTTCCGAGGGCTTGGCCCGACGTGCCGACGTCGCTGGCGCTTCCCTGGCCGGTGGGCGTCGCATTCCTTGTCTGCCTCGGCGCGGCTTACGCCCTGCCCGCTCCGACCGCGCAATATTTCTCCATCGGCGCTGGAGGCCTCGGAGCGGCCTTGGCGCTGCAGGGGCTCGCGGTCGCGCACGCGCTGTCGCGCGGTCTCAAGATGCGGCCCCTCATGCTGATTGCGCTCTACGCCTGCTGCATTCTGCGGGCCAAATACACGCTTCCGGTTCTGGCCGGCCTCGGCGTCATCGACGGCTTCCTCAAGCTGCGCTCGCGCGCGGCCCTCCTCGCCTCCCCTACCCCGACTGGACCCAACAGGAGATAAAATCATGGACATAATTTTGCTCGAGCGCGTCGGCAAGCTCGGACATATCGGCGACACCGTGCGCGTGAAGGACGGATATGCGCGCAATTTCCTTCTGCCGCGCGGCAAGGCGTTGCGCGCGACCGACGCCAACAAGAAGAAATTCGAGGTCCGGCGCGCCGATCTCGAGGCGCGCAACAACGAACTCAAGCGCAGCGCGAACGAGGCGGCGGCCAAGCTCGATGGCGTGACGGTGGTCATCATCCGTCAGGCCGGCGAGACCGGCCAGCTCTATGGCTCGGTGTCGGCGCGCGACATCGCGGAGGCGCTGACCGCCGCCAGGCACAAGGTCGAGCGCGGCCATGTGGCGATCCAGCAACCGATCAAGACCCTCGGCCTACACGCTGTTCCGATTCACCTGCATCCCGAGGTCGAGTTGAAGGTCACCGTCAATGTCGCGCGCTCGCCCGAGCAGGCTGAACGGCAAGCGAAGGGCGAAGACCTCTCGATCCGCGAGCAGACCTCGATGGACGACCTTGGACTCGAAGTCGGCCGGGCGCTGGCCGAGGCCGGACCCAACGCAAGCTTCGAGCAGTGATGAAGCGCAAGTTGGCGCGCACAAGTTTACGCGCGCCAAGGATTCCAGGGACTTGACTGCGCTTTTGCGCAACTTTTTGTGCTCCTCCTGAATAGACCGCCCGCGTTCATGCGCCTCGCGATGCCGCCCCGCTCGTCGTTGCGAGGGCATCGGGCGTCGAGAGACTTCCGTCTTTCGACAGGCTAGGGTCAAAACTGGATCGGTTGACCGGTTTCGGACCCTGAGCGGGCCTTCGTAGCTAGGGATTGAGCGACATGAATTGACGTATGCTGGACGTTGCGATGCGCAGGGGTTGACGTCCTAGTTTTGGGGGAAGGCGTCGTTTCAGGTCGAAGTTTCTCGCATGGCATTTTGACTAATTCAGCGCGGGAACGACTGTGCTGCAGGCAAATAAAACCTACACCCGCTTATTGCGCACAAAGCCCAACTTACCTTGACATCACAGGCTAAGTCTGATCAACTTTTTGTGAGCGCGCGCTTGTGGCGGCACGACGGCGCTGGAGAACAGACTGGCCGACGTCTGCCATTTGACATCCACTGCTGATCAAGTAGCAGAGTTACAGAAGGATGGTTGCGATCGTGATAACCGATGAGCAGTCGGCGCATGGCGGCGCAGGGATGAAATAGATGCTGGTCTTAGACGCCGCGGCGCTGCGAAGATCCAAACACGCTCTGCTCTGAAGAGCTGGGATGGGTTAGGAAGGTCAGTTTCGGGAGGGAGAACATGATGCGTATAGCCACTTTAACTGGCGCGACCATTATGGGCGGGTTGCTTCTTGCGACGTTGCCGGTGTCGATCCAATGGTCAGCAGAAAAGAACTTGTCGATATCCCAGGACAAGGCCTATGCGGTGGTTGGAAGGCCCGCAACTCCCGGAAGCGTAGCCGGCGCTCACCGGAGGCACGGACGGCGGGCGGTCCGACGCTGCGCGGCTGGCATGACCTGCTAAATGTCAGACCGAAGCGCGGTGAACTGACGGCCGTAACGGGTGCACGGCTTCGGTTTTCTGTTCCCCGCGTAGGACGGGTTGCACGAGATCCACATGAATCGGGGCAATCCAGGGAGTGGCGGGTATGAATGCGAGAACGGAGTTCTCCAGGACGGCGCAGTCATTGTGCAGAAGGCGGAGCGATTCGCGGCCATTTTCACAGCATTCCAAACTCAATGGCAGCCAACCGACGCTCGCGGATTTCCCGTTTCGGACGCCAAACCTCTGCCGCAGTTCATAGGAGTTTGATGAGGCCGGCAATCGAACTGCTGAGTCGGAGCTGATTGCGCCCTGAGCCCTTCCCGCCTGCCGCCCGCCAGCGCCTGAGACGGCTGTCACGCGGATGGGTCAGCCCCCGGAGGCGCGCGCGACAGCACGGCAAGGCGGACCGTCTTGCGCGTTCTGAATCCAAGCCGCTCATAAAGGGCGATTGCCGAGCTGTTGTCCGTGAACGAATGCAGGAAAGGCGTGACGCCCTCCTCGCGGAGCCTGCGGACGAGCCAGGCGACGAGAAAGGCGGCATAGCCCCTGCCGCGATGCTCGGGGCTGACACAGACCGCACTGATCTCGACCGCTCCATCGAGCCGCATGCGCTCGCCGGCCATGGCTGCGAGCGCGCCGTCGACCCGGACGCCGATGTACTGGCCAAGCTCATGCGTGCGCGGCCCGAACGGGCCGGAGTTGGTCAGTTCCGCGAGCACGCCCGCAATGTCCAGTCTCTGCGCGTCGGGGTCGCGAGACTCCTGAACCGCGTCAATCGCGAGCCAGATGAGCGCCGCGCCGAAGGGAAGATTGACGAGAAACGCCCAGCGCCAGCCAAACCCGGAAGTAATGAGCCCGCCGACCAGCGGACCGACGGCGACGGCGACGCCGACGACCGTTCCCCAGAATCCGAACGCCTTGGCGCGTTCCGCGCCACGGAACTCATGCCCCAGCACCGCGAGCGCCGCGCTGAGCTCAATCGCCGCGCCCACGCCTTGCACAGCTCGCGCGCCGTTCAGGATGAGCGCGGAGGGCGCGAGGCCGCAGAGCAGCGACGCCAGAGTGAAGATGGCGAGGCCGACGGTCAGCATGCGCCGGCGGCCGAACCGGTCGGCAAGCGCCCCTGATGGCATCAGCAGCGCGGCGAAGGTGAGGACGTAAGCGCTCACCACCCATTCGATGTCGGTGAAGGTCGCATTGAGATCACGGGCGATGGAGGGAAGCGAGACCGCGACGATGTTCGAATCGAGCATGATCATGAACGACACGCCCGAGGCGCAAAGCAGGACGCGCGCGCGCCGCCCGGTCACCCATCGGGTCGGGCGCTGTCGCGCAGACGCAGATGTCAGAGCCTGGTCCGTCATGGCGCGGCCCGATCGGTTCGGCCGAGCCGCGGGTCATAGGCGATGTCGAGCAGCGCCGCGCGGAGGCTTTCGCTCCGCTCCCGCCCATGGACTGCGAGAAATTCGTTCTGGGCCGCCTGCCAAAGCTCGCGAGCCTCGCCCTGTTTTGCTCGGCCCTGAGGGGTCAAAACGATCCGCCGTTCGCGGCGATCCCCGGGCCCCGGCTCGAGCGCGACATAGCCGTCCCGCAGGAGCGGCCTTAGATTGTGGCCGACCGACGAACGGTCGGAAACGAGCGCGCTCGCCAATTCGGCGAGCGTCGGCGGGTGAGCGGAGCGCGCGAGCTCGTTCAACATCGCATATTGCGTCGAGCGGAGACCGCAGGGCTCGAGCGCATCGTCGTAGAACTGCGTCAACCGGCGCGACGCTTTGCGCGCCGCAGTGGCGAAACATTCGCTTGCGCGCCCGCCGGGCATGGCCGGTTGCGGCATGGGTTGCTCCTTCATTTCGGCTCGCAACGCGCGACCGTCCGCGTGCGGTGGAGGCGCGATCGGCGCGGCTGCGGCCAGCTCGGAGCAGGAGTGGGCTCAGCCACGCGCCGGCAATAATGGGCATATGCCCATATCTAGGAATTTGTCAAAGGGCGATGGCGGCGGCCCGTTCTTGTTGTCCGAGGACGGCGCGGGCTGGAGCCGCCTCGCGCTGACCTCCGGCGTCAGGCCGGACTTGTCCCGGCCAGCCTCGAGCGCGGCCGCGGCGCGTCCCAGCGACCCAGCAGATTTGACGGATGCTGCGCCTATCGATCGCTGGATTGATCGTCGGATGGCCGGCGTCAAGCTCGGCGAATGACGACTCACAGTTAAATAGAGATATTGCTATACTGACCTTAAAAACATGATGCTTAGCAGCAAGATCTTTACGTCATGCCTTAAGGTGCCACGCACCGTACGCGTCGACGTTCTAGAGCATCTCCTCATAACCAACTGCTACACAAAGCGAAATTCGCTCACGTGCTGGTACTCGTCCTCCGGGTGCAGCACGCAATTGGTGAAATGGCGCCGGTTGGGTGAATCGGGGAAGGCCTGCGGCTCGAGCGCCAGGCCCGCATGCGCCCCGTAATGCTGGCCGTCCAATCCGGGCGCGGGACAGTTGAGGGGCGCCGCGGAGTAGAACTGGACGCCGGGCTCGGTCGAAAACAGGCTCATCGTGAGGCCGTTCTTCGGCGAACGCACGGCCGCGATTTGCGCCAGACCGCCTTCTTCGTCGGGCTGAAGCGCGGCGACGAAATTGGTGTCGTAAGGCGTAAGCGCCGGATCGCGAACCGTGCGGGGGGTGCGAAAATCATAGGGCGTGCCGGCGACGGCGCGGATCTCCCCGGTCGGGATCAGCTCGGAATCGGCGGGGGTGTAAAAGTCGGCGAACAGCGTCAGCTCATGGTCGAGAATGTCAGGCGAGCCGTCGAGGTTGAAATAGCTGTGCTGGGTGAGATTGACGATGGTCGGGCGGTCTGAAACCGCCGAGAGTTCAACCCGAAGCGTCGCGGGCTCGATCAGACGGTAGACGCAATTCGCCGTGAGAGCGCCCGGGAAGCCGGCGTCGCCGTCCGGCGATTCGAGGATCAGCTCGACCGACGACGTGTCATAGGCGCCGAGCTTCCAGATCCGGTGGCCAAACCCATGCGGGCCGCCGTGCAGCGTGTGCTTCTGCCCGGGCTTGCGCTCGAGTTCATAGGCGACCCCGTCCAGGACAAAGCGGCCGTTCGCGATCCGGTTGGCGAACCGCCCCGGCACCGCGCCGAAGGACGGCGAGTAGTTGAGGTAGTCGTCCAGCGTGTTGAGGCCGAGCACGACCCGCTGCAGCCCGTTCGAGGCCGGCACGACGAGATCGCGCACCACGGCGCCATAGGTCAGGATTTTCGCGCTCGCCCCTGCCTGGGACGCGATCGTGACCTCAAACACGGGCGTTTGATCAATCTGGCCGAAAGCATTTGCGCTCAACTTTGTCCCCCATCGCTGCGCTTGGCCCCGTGAGGCGCGGCTCAAGCCTATCCCGCCGCCGGCGCCTGCGCGTCCGTGCGCTCAAGCTCGGCGCGCACCGAGGCGAAGACCTGGCGAAACATCGCTTCCGTCAGCACGCCGGTGTTGGTGTTGTAGCGCGAGCAATGATAGCTGTCGAAGAGGCTGACGCCGAGCGTCACTGGATGGCGCGCGCCATGGGCGAAAGGAAATTTCGACAAGGTCAGTTTGAGCGCGCGCAGCGTGCTCTCATGCGCGATCCGACCGAGCGCGACCATGACCTTGAGCCGCGGCAGCCCGGAGATCGCGGGCACAAGGTAGCGCCGGCACGTCGCGATCTCTTCTGGCGTCGGCTTGTTCTGCGGCGGAACGCAGCGCACGGCGTTGATGATCGCGCAATCGACGAGGGTCAGCCCATCGTCCGGCCGGCGATCGTAGACGCCCGAGGCGAAGCCGAACTCGATCAGCGTCGAGTAGAGAAGCTCGCCGGCGTAGTCGCCGGTGAAGGGCCGCCCTGTCCGGTTGGCGCCTCGCAATCCCGGCGCAAGGCCGATGATCGCCACGCGCGCATGCGCTTCGCCAAAGGTCGGAACCGGCGCGTTCCACCAGTCCGGGAAGGCGGCCCGGTTCGTGACCCGAAAGGCCACGAGGCGCGGGCAATCCGCACAGTCGTGCGATGGGCCGGCGTCGAAAGGCACGCGGCCTTCTGTCGCCTACTCGCGCAATTCCTCGGCCGGCTGCTGGATCGGCCCGAAGGACTGGCCTCGGCGATGGTCGAGGGGACGCTGGGGCCTGTCGCCGGGATCGCGCCCGATCCTCTGGATCAGGTGGGCGAGGTCGATGAACTCGTCCGCCTGACGGCGCAGTTCGTCCGCCACCATCGGCGGCTGGGTCGAAATCGTCGACACGACCGCCACCCGAACGCCTTTGCGCTGGATCAATTCGACAAGCGACCGGAAGTCGCCGTCGCCGGAGAACAGGACCATCAAGTCGAGATGCGGCGCCATGTCCATGGCGTTGACCGCGAGCTCGATATCCATGTTGCCCTTGACTTTCCGGCGCCCGGTCGAGTCGACGAACTCCTTCGTCGGCTTGGTCACGACCGAATAGCCGTTGTAGTCGAGCCAGTCGACCAACGGGCGAACCGACGAATATTCCTGGTCGTCGACTAAAGCCGTGTAATAGAAGGCTCGGATCAAGCGTCCCTTGGACTGAAATTCCCGCAAGAGACGCTTGTAGTCGATGTCGAACCCGAGAGCTTTCGCGCTGGCGTAAAGGTTTGCCCCATCAATAAACAGGGCGATCCGTTCCAATGATGACATATTGAGGTTCTTTTCGGGTTTTGAAAGTTTACCATTGATTGGCGGTTTGTGGCGACCGTCGAGCGGCCTCCGGACATGACATTTTCATGAAACCACGATCAAGTCTGAAATGAGACCTGAGCCGGCTCTCCTCTACAATTTTTTTCATTTCTCCCACGGACGCGCCGGCTTGTCGACCGGTCCATCGCCGCCGGAATTCCAAATCTCAAAGAAGTTACAAGCCGAAACAAGAGACAAATATAGGGCTTGTCCAGCCTGAAATCCAAGGGATCCGCCCGCAATTTCTCGCGGCCCGGGATCTCTGAGCCGTCCGCGCCGTCTGGGCGCCGCGAGGCGGCAGGATTGACGACGCCGTCCTGCGAGCGTTTGGTATGATGCATTGGCCGCCGAACGGCCGGGGGCGATGGCGATTCCTGGGCTGCGGGGGCTTCCACGGAGGGCTTATGAAACTCGCA
The DNA here is from genome assembly GCA_963725195.1 of uncultured Alphaproteobacteria bacterium. Taxonomy (GTDB): domain Bacteria; phylum Pseudomonadota; class Alphaproteobacteria; order Rhizobiales; family Beijerinckiaceae; genus Roseiarcus. The sequence goes on from CAVRXX010000030.1 coordinate 255,094, forward strand.
CGATATGGCAGGACAGGTAAGGAAAAGCCGGCGCTCGTCGACGGAAACGGAAAATTGCGGGACCTGAGCGAGGTGGTGACCGACATCGACGCCGATGTGCTCGGCCCCCGCTCCTTGGCCCGCCTGGCCAAGCTCAAGCCGGAATCGCTGCCCGCGGTGCGCGGCACGCCCAGGATCGGCCCATGCATCGCTGAGGTCGGCAATTTCATCGCCGTCGGGCTCAATTACGCCGACCACGCGGCCGAATCCAACATGCCGGTCCCCAAGGAGCCGGTGCTGTTCACCAAGGCCCCTTCCTGCGTCGTCGGCCCCAACGACGACGTCGTGATCCCCAAGGGCTCGACAAAGACCGATTGGGAGGTCGAGCTCGCGATCGTCATCGGCACGCGCGCGAACTATGTGAGCGAGAGCCAGGCGCTCTCCCATGTCGCGGGCTTCTGCGTCTGCAACGACGTGTCGGAGCGCGAATTTCAGCTCGAGAGGTCGGGTCAGTGGGTGAAGGGTAAGAGCGCGCCGACATTCGGTCCGCTCGGGCCGTGGCTGGTCACGCCGGACGAGATCGAGAACGTGCAGGGACTCGGGATGTGGCTCGACGTCAACGGCGAGCGCATGCAGACCGGATCGACGAAGACGATGGTGTTCGGCGTCAAGACGCTCATCTCCTACATCTCGCAATTCATGATCCTAGAGCCCGGCGACGTCATCACCACCGGGACGCCGCCCGGGGTCGGCCAGGGCAAAAAGCCGCCGCGTTTCCTCAAGGCCGGCGATACGATTTCGCTCGGCATAGATGGGCTCGGCCAGCAAGCCCAGAACGTCGTGGCGTGGAAGGCGGGCTGAGCCCGTCCGAATGAGGCGCCTCAAGTCGTGGACGGGGGCGGGTTTCGCCGCCGTCTACGCGCTGGCGTTCGTCGCGCTCTATGTCGATTACGTGAGACGCTCCGGGACGTGGTTCGCCGACCTTCCGCTGTCGCTCATCGCGCTCCCCTTCACGCTCGTCATGCGGACGCTGAACGGCGGCTCATTCGACTTCGGCGGCGACATGACGGGACGTGTGATCGCCGGGGGACTGTTTGGCTCGGCGCTCGCTTACGTCGCGGGCCTGATTGTGGAGACGATCGTCCGCTTTGTCGTGCGATTGGCATTGCACTCGCGCGCCTGAGGGTTGAAAGCGCGCGTCAGCGCCCCAGCATCAGCATGAGGTTCTGCACCGCGGCGCCCGAGGCGCCCTTGCCGAGATTGTCGAATTTCGCGACGAGCAGCGCCTGGCGGCGCGCCTCGTTGGGATAGACGTGGATCTCGATGTCGTTCGTGCCGTTCAGCGATTCCGGCTCGATGCGCGCGCCGTCGCTCTCGACAACGCGGAAATGTGTCTCACCCCGGTAGTGCTTGTTGAACACAGGGACAAGGTCGGCGGCTTTCGGCTTGCCGGGCAGCGCGTCGAGATGCAGCGGCACGCTGACCAGCATCCCCTGCCGGAAATTGCCGACGGAAGGCGTGAAGACCGGCCGCGCGGTCAGGCCCGAATAGAGCTGGATTTCCGGCATGTGCTTGTGCTCGAGCTTGAGCCCGTAGAGCTCGAACGCCGGCGCCTTGCCCGTCTCATAGGCCTCGATCATGGATTTGCCGCCGCCCGAATAGCCGCTGACAGAAGTGATCGAAACGCCCGCATCCTTCGCGAGCACGCCGGCGTCGGTCAGCGGGCGCAGAAGCGCGATCGCGCCGGTCGCGTGACAGCCGGGATTGGTGACCTTGTCGGCTTTGGCGACCGCTTCCGCCTGCCCCGCGACAAGCTCCGGGAAGCCGTAGGTCCAGCCCGGCGCGACGCGGTGGGCCGATGACGCGTCGATCACCCGCGGCGCATCCGCGCCCATCGCATCGATCAGGCGAGCCGCCTCTTTCGCCGCCTCATCCGGCAGGCAAAGGATGACGACGTCGACTTCGCCGTAGAGCTTCTGCTTGGCGGAGGCGTCCTTGCGCGCCTCGGGCGGCAGGCTCATGAGCTCAAGGCCCGAGAGGCCCGCAAGCTTCTCCCTGATCTGCAGGCCGGTGGTGCCCGCTTCGCCGTCGATGAAGATTGTCGCTGACATGAGATACCTCTGCTCAAATCCGAAAGCCGAAAGATAAGTCGCGCTCAGGGCGCGAGCTAGCGCTTCTCAGCGTCGTCGGAGTCGGATGAGCGAGCGGGTCATGATCGGTTCTTCGTATGAAACGACCGTCATGGTCAAGCGGCTCACGAGGGTTCGATCAAAAGCTCGGCAATCGCCGCGTTGACGATCTCACTTCGCCAAAGTCGCCGTGAACCTCACCGCGGGTTCACTCGTCCGGTGGTTCGCCGGGTCGGAGAAGAACGCGTAATAGTCCGGCGTTGCGAAATGCGCGCCATAAAACGGATTGGCGTATGTCCCATCGGCGAGCGCATAGCCGAAGCCGTGCAGGGAAAGCTGCGGACCCTCCTCCCTGACGAGGTCGTCGACCGGATAGCCGTCGTTGCCGGGAATTGAGGTTCCCGGCGGCTGCAAGCCCTTGATGGCGACGCCGTTGGCTTCGCCGGTTATGCCTGTGATCTCGTAGAAGCCGTCGGCGTTGGGCGTGTCCTTGGAGGTGAACGCGCCCGAGGCCGTAACCCCCTCGCCCTGATAGCTCCACTTCCACTCCAACGCTTCGGCGGGAAGCGCCGCAAGCGCCGCGCCGGTCAGGAGAGAAAGTGCGAGCCTCAAGCGAATCGTCCACGGACCCAATATGCGAGGCAATCTATTCTCGCGGCCCGTCCGTGTGCAAACGCCGACGCCTCCGCGCCCGATTTTGACGGGTCGGGCGACGCAATCTAAAAGGCGGCAAATTCGCGATTTGTCGGAACCTGCGGCCATGATTCTGCGCTCACTCGACCTCGAAGCCCTCAAAGCAACGCCCGTGACACGGGAGCCGTTCGAATATTTCATCGTTCCCGGCTTTGTTCGCGCGCAAGCGCGCGAGAGGATCAACGCCGACTATCCGAAAATCTCCGAGGGCGGCAGCTTTCCCGTCGCGCAGCTCTCCTATGGTCCGGCGTTTCGCGAATTCCTCGACGAATTGGAGAGCGACGAGTTCCGCGACGTCTTCGAGGAGAAGTTCGGCCTCGACCTTGTCGGTCGGCCGACTACGATCACGGTTCGCGGTCAGTGCAGCCCCAAGGATGGGCGCATCCATACCGACACGAAAAGCAAGATCATCACGATCCTCATTTACATGAACCCGGCCTGGGAGAATTCCGGCGGCCGCTTGCGCCTCCTGAGATCGGCGGACAACCTGGACGACATGATCATGGAGGTTCCGCCGGTCGAAGGAACGCTCTTGGCGTTCAAGCGGGCGGACAATTCCTGGCACGGCCACAAGCCCTTCGCCGGCGAACGCCGGGTCATCCAGTTCAACTGGGTCACCTCGGAAGGCGATCGCCGGATGGCGATGCTGCGCCACCATGTGTCGGCGCCCTTGAAGCGGCTGTTCGCCGCCATGCGCCCGAGCGCGGCCTGATCCCTTCTCCCTCCCGGGGTGGCGGGCGAAGCGCCGGATGAGGGAACCGCAGGCAGAGCGCGCATCGCGCGCGAACCCTCACCCCTGCCCCTCTCCCGTAGGAGAGGGGAGACTGTAGCCGCGCTCGTTGAGCGCGGCGGACGCGGTCCAAAGGGCGTCCGGAAGGACGCCCGTCTACCGACGGGCTATGGACCGTGTCTACACCGCGCCCAGACCTGCCGGTACACGTCGCTGATCTCATCGGCCTCGCGGTCGCGGCTGAATGCGCTGACAACCCGCGCTCGCGCTCGCCGCCCCATCGCCTCGATGCGTTCAGGTTCGCGCATCAGCGGCTCGAGCGCGGCGACGAGCGCTTCAACGTCGTCAATCGGCGCCAGCACGCCATCGTCTCCGTCAGTGATGATCATTTCCGCCGCGCCCGCCCGCGTCGCGACCACGGCGTCGCCCGCCGCCATCGCCTCGAGCATGGTGAGCCCGAACCCTTCGACGCGGGAGGCGAACACATAGATGGAGATGCGCTGATACCAGAGCGGCACCTCTTGAACCGGCAGTTCGCCTAAGAAGCGGACGCGCTCGGTCAAGCCTGCAGCGGCGATCTCACGCTTCAAGCCCTCGACAAAGGGCAGATTGTCGACGGTCGTAAGTCCGACGACGACCGCGCAGAAATCCGGATATTTCGGCAAGAGGCGGCGCATCGCCTCGACGAATAGGTCGCTGCCTTTCTGCTTTCGCACGCGGCCGAACGTCCCGATCCCGTATTTTCCGGGCAGACCCGTTTCCGCGAAGGCCGCGAGGCGGTCGGCGGGCGGGGAATAGAGATCGACGTCGATGCCGTGAAGGATCACCGTCGCCGGGCGCCGCAGAAATTGCGCCGCGATCTCGCTCGTCGCGATCACAGCATCCATCCGCGCGATGAGAAAGTGGGTGAGCCAAGTCTTTTTGCGCTGGGAGGCCGAATTGAAGATCAGCGCGAAGCGATAGCCGATGAGGTTCAGGAAAAGCCCAGCCAGCATCTCGACATTGCGGCGCGCGTGCCAGATGCGCACCTTCCCATGCGTGGGAGGACGGAAGCGCAGACGCACAAGGTCGCGAAGGCTCAACGCCCGGATACCGTCGGGCTGATCGGGCCCACACCAGGCTGCGCGCCAACGCTTGGCGATCAGAGGCGCGATGGTGCGGTTGACCGCCGTGCCGCCCGAATAGCGCCAGTTCAGGTTGGGAATGACGACCTCGAGCGCGTCGAGGGCCTCGTCATCAAATTCCCGGCTCATCCCGCCTCGCGCGATCGCGTCGCCGCCAAACAAGAGCGCGTCAGCGCTCCGTTCGCGCTTTATACAACTGCCGATGGATCAATTCGGTCATGAGCGAATACATGGCGCCGACGCCCGCGTGGATGAAGCCCGCCCAGCCGGATAGGAAAAACCGGTTCCAGAAGAAGATGCGCAGAAAATAAATCGGCGGATTGAACACGAGCTTGAGCGCCGATGGCTTCCGCCCCTGCTTCAGCCGCTGCTCGGCCTTGAGCCGCGCGTAGGCAATTTCCTTCTTCATCTGCTCGTACAGAGGCAGCGAGCGCTCGTGCCTCAGCAAGCCATCGCGCGCGATGGGCGTCTCCCCGTGATCCGCCACAAGCCCCTCATGCACGATGAGCGCGGGATCGAAGCGCGCCCTGCCCCGCCGCACGAGCCGCAGGATGTGCTCAGGCCTCGTCCAGCGGCTGACCGGCCTCGCCTGTCCGTAGAGCGTCAGCGACCGGCGCACCTTCCAGCCCGCCACCAACTCGCCGGCGCTCATCAGGCGCGGCAGCGAGGCCCGCAGCTCGTCATCGAGCCATTCGTCCGCGTCTACGCTGAGGATCCAGGGTTCGCTCGTCTGGTCGAGCGCGAACTGCTTCTGCAGCGCATAGCCGAGCCACGGCTGATGAAGGAATCGGACCGGAAAGCCGCGGCGAACAAAATCGTCGACGATTGCGGGCGTCGCGTCCGTCGAGCCGGAATCGACAACCACGATCTCGGAGCAATCGCCAAGGCTTTCGAGGCATTTGCCGATGCAGGCGGCTTCGTTGAGGCAGATTACCGCCGCGCTTAAGGCCAGCGCGCCCCCCGAGGACGGCTCGGAACGTCGCGCCGGAGACAGTGTCGCGGGATCAGTTAGAGCCATCTCGCCTTCTGTTTTCGCGGGCCAGCCGCGTTCACCGCCGCTTCCGAGGGACCTCAGGAATCGGGCGGATATCTGGGCCAATTGTCCGAGGCTGGCAAGTTCGGCGAGGGACCCCGCCCGCCGCGGGACCGCCAGCCGCCCATCCTTGCGACGTCGTTCGGCCGTCACCATATCGCCGCAATGATCGATCCCCTCCCATCCCTCTCTCCCGTTTGGACTCTCGATTCCGACAACCTGGACCAGGGTCCCGGCGCTCCGTCCGCGCCGAATGACGCAGCTCTGCTCGATGACTACTCGCGCGTGGTTAGCGACGTCGTCGACCGCGTCGGCCCGAGCGTGGTGCGCATCGACGTGCGCAAGCAGGGCCGCAGCGCCGGCTCAGGCTCCGGCGTCATTATTTCCTCCGACGGTCTCGGCCTCACCAACAGCCATGTCGTCCAGGGCTCGCGGACGGTCAATCTCACCACGCTCGAAGGCCGCGAGCTTCAGGCGCGGGTGCTCGGCGACGATCCCGACACGGATCTCGCGCTGCTCAGGGTCGAGGCCGACGTCTCGCTGCCGGCGGCGAAACTCGGCGACAGCGCCAAGCTCAAGCGAGGCCAGATCGCGATCGCCATCGGCAATCCGCTCGGCTTCGACGCGACGGTGACCGCGGGCGTCGTCTCGGCGCTCGGGCGGTCGTTGCAATCGCGCACCGGCCGCATGATCGAGGACGTGGTGCAGACCGACGCCCCGCTCAATCCCGGCAATTCGGGCGGCCCGCTGGTGTCGTCGGCGGGCGAGGTGATCGGCATCAACACCGCTGTCATCATGGGCGCGCAAGGCATCTGCTTTGCCGTGGCCTCGAACACCGCGAGTTTCGTCGCCGGTGAGATCGCGCGGCATGGGCGCGTGCGCCGCGCCTATATCGGGGTCGGCGCCGCGACCACAGCGATCCCACGCCGCATCGCGCTCAGACTCGCCCTTCAACAGGCGACCGGCGCGCGGCTTCTCTCCGTCGACCAGGCGGGGCCGGCGGCGCAGGCTGGCCTCTTGTCCGGCGACCTCGTCATCGCCCTCGACGGCAAGCCGGTGACAGGCGTCAGCGACCTCTTGCGCGCGCTCGACGCCGACAAGATCGACCGCACAATCAGCATCGATTTTCTGCGCCGGTCGGAGCAGCTGAGGCTCTGGATCGGACCCGTCGAGCGCCCGCTGGCGGCATAAACCTGCTGCGCGGCGGTTTGGAAGTTTATCCGCCCGGCCCTGGAGCCAACGTTTTAGCTACACCCGCGACCCGTCGTTTAGCGCGTGAGTTTGGAGTGGATTTAAATCAAATGCGTGGGACTGGCTTGGCCGGTCGGGTGACTCGCGAAGATGTCATGCAATCCTTTAAACCCAACACCAACGGCTCGCTCCCACGGCGGCAACATTCGGGTTGAAAGCCAAGTTGGACAGGGCGCGACCCTTCGCATCGATCTGCCGCTAACGGATTTCCGAGAACAGCTCAATTAGTGGGTCACACGACTTCCACGTTGACGCGCGGGAACGGCCCTAGAGCGGCCACATCGAGGCGTGGGCGCTGCAATGGCATGGAATCAAAAATCCTCGCTCTCATATTGGCAAAATCAGAAAACCGTGCTATAAAATGAAGGTCGCCGGACAAACCGTCCGACGGGAAGCGCGAGACCAATTACCGTCTAGTACCTGTGATATTAAGTTCGAGACAGGAGGATTTCCTTATTTGAATCGGGCCGTAACCCATTGAAAAGTCCCGATTCGGAAAAATAAACGCTAGTAAACGCTAGCCCTTTTACTAGCGTTTAAGCGCGTTTAGGAGGCGTTTACGCGCGTTTATGCGCGGCTATTTGCGCGAGGCCCCTACTCCACGGTCACCGATTTCGCCAGGTTGCGGGGCTGGTCGGCGTCCTTACCCATGATGACGGCGGTATGATAGGCGAGCATCTGGATCGGCGCGGCATAGACGATCGGCGCGAAATTGGCGGCCATGTCGGGCATCGGCAGGACGTGCTCGATTGCCACCCCCGCCTCCTCGGCCGCATGCCGGTCGCCGATCAGGATGAGGCGGCCGCCTCGCGCCGCCACCTCCTGCATGTTGGACACCGTCTTTTCGAACACCGCGTCGCGCGGCGCGATGACGATGACCGGCATCGCTTCGTCGATCAGCGCGATGGGCCCATGCTTGAGCTCGCCCGCGGCGTAGCCTTCGGCATGGATATAGCTCAATTCCTTGAGCTTGAGCGCCCCCTCCAGCGCCAGCGGATAGGCCGTGCCGCGGCCGAGGTAGAGCACGTCGCGGGCGCGCGCGATCGCATGCGCAAGCTTCTCGGCTATCGGCTCGAGCTTGAGCGCCTCGGCGAGAAGGCCTGGCGTCGCGACAAGCTCGCCGATCAGAGCCTGCTCGGCCGTCTCGTCGACCGCGCCGCGCGCTTTGCCCAAGCCGATCGCCAGCGCGGCCAGCGCGGCGAGCTGGCAGGTGAAGGCCTTGGTCGAGGCGACGCCGATCTCTGGGCCGGCGAGGGTCGGCGCGGCGGCGTCGGTCAATCGCGCAATGCTGGAATCCGGCACGTTGACGACGCCGACGGTCTTGGCCCCTCTCTCCTTCACGTAGCGCAGCGACGCCAAGGTGTCCGCCGTCTCGCCCGACTGCGATACGACAATGGTCAGCCCCCCCTCGTCGACAGGCGCTTCGCGATAGCGGTATTCCGAGGCGACATCGATCTCGACCGGCAGGCGCGCCAGCCGCTCGATCCAATATTTGGCGACGAGCCCGGCCATATAGGCGGTGCCGCAGCCGACGATCGACACGCGCTTGAGCTCTTTTGGATCGGCAGGCCAGGCGAAGGGCTTGAGCTTAAGCGCGCCCATGTCGATGTAACGCGCCAGCGTGTGGCCGACCACCTCCGGCTGCTCGTGGATCTCCTTGGCCATGAAGTGCCGGTAGGCGCCCTTTTCCGCCAGGAGACTGCCGGCCGGGCTTCGCTGGATGCGGCGCTGGACACGGGCGCCGCTCGCGGCGCGGATCTCGGCGCCTTTACGGGTCACCGCCGCCCAGTCGCCCTCCTCGAGATAGGCGATGCGGTCGGTGAAGGGGCTGAGCGCCAGCGCGTCCGAGCCCAGATACATGGCCCCGTCGCCATAGCCGATCGCCAGCGGCGCGCCCTGCCGCGCGCCGATCAGGAGATCCTCCTCGCCCTCGAACAGATAGACGAGCGCAAACGCGCCGCGCAGCCGCGCGAGGGCGGCATGGACGGCGTCTTGAGGCGATTTGCCCTTGGCGAGCTCGTCCTCGACGACAAAGGCCGCGATCTCGGAATCGGTCTCGGTCGCGAACGCGTGCCCTTTGGCGGCGAGCTCCTGGCGCAGCGTCCGGAAATTCTCGATGATGCCGTTGTGGACGACCGCAAGCCTCGGCGAGGCGTGCGGATGAGCGTTGGTCTCGGTCGGCTTGCCATGCGTCGCCCAGCGGGTGTGGCCGATGCCGATCGCCCCGCCAAGCGGCGCTGCGGTCAGCTTCGCCTCCAGATTTTTCAGCTTGCCCTCGGCGCGCCGCCGCTCCAATCGGCCGTTCTCGAGCGTCGCGACGCCAGCGGAATCGTAGCCGCGGTATTCAAGCCGCTTCAGCGCCGCGACAATCGAGCCCGCGACCGGTCCGCTCCCGAGAATCCCGACAATTCCACACATTCCCAAGTCCCTTGCCCAAGTCCCTTGCCCAAGTCCCTTGCGAGAAGCCGATTCGGCCGAACAAAGCCTTAGGCGCGATTGGCTCGATCACAAGTCAAGTTCGGCGAAGGAATGTGAAAGCGGGCGCCGACGCCTGTTCAAGTCGACAAGGAGATAAAGCCTGCAACACTCTGAGATGGCGGCATAAACCCGCACGGCTGCGGAACCGGAACAACGGTCACGGCCACAAGGTCAGGTGCGGCGCAACCTCGCTGGATTTTGCCGCTTTCCCAGCCTGAAACCGGCGGATTGAGGTTAACGGGCGCTAAATCACTTGACGAAATTGCACCAATATGATTGGTTCCGGCTCGTCAAATCATCCGTCGCAACGAAGTGAATGGGGGCTGCCAAAGATGATTGACGTTGGCTCGCGGATCTTTCATCGGCGCAACAACAGCTCGAGGCAAGCCTCATCCGCGAAGGTGATTGTTTGCGCTCTCGGATTGTCTTTGGCGCTCGTCGCGGCGAAAGCGTGCGCCGCCCAGACTGCGCCCGCCGGCGCGATCGGCCAAACAGCATTAGACTCCACCCCCATTCGTGATCTTGGCGATTTGCCGCCGCCTCCCGAGTCAGACAACCCCACTCCGGCCTCTGCTTCGACCGTAGGCAGCGCGGAGGCCGTCCCCGAACTGCCGATCTGGGCGATGCTGCTCCTTTGCTTTGCAGGGCTCGGACTGGCCAGATTCAAGAGAGGCCGCAAGGATCGGCTTTCGCCGGGACTCGAGTAGTCGCCGGAGCCGATCGGGACGCCCCTGCTCAGCCCGTCTTCCGCCCTTCGCGCCGCGACCCAGAGAGCTCGCGGGTCACGCTCGGAGCGGCGCCCGCTTTGGTCCGCCGGCAGGCGCCAACCCGCCGCGGATATCCCCTATTCGGCCGCGGCCGACTGGACGCTCAGGTTGTCATGCTCCATCTCGAACGGCACGGCGGGCGTGACATGGGCGAATTTGGCGAAGGCGTAGAGCATCACGGCGATGCCCAGATAGCTCACCGCCACCAGCGGCGATTGCCCGATGCCAAGATCCTCGGCGTGGATCAGGCCGAAGAAGGTCAGGATAGAGCCCGCGAGCGCAAAGGCCGCCGCCTTCTCGAGTTGGCGCTCGATGATGAACACGGTGACGGCGCCTAAGATTATGCCGGCGAGCGTCGCGCCGCCGCCGAGCGTCTGCAGGCCCTTGTACAAGACGCCGGTATTGCCGAGCTTGTCGAAACCGACCGCGGCGGCGTTGGTGCCGGCGGCGCCAAGCGCGCCGTCGATCATGGTTTTGCCCCAGGCGGCGATCTGCGGGATCATCGCGAGAATGATCGCCGGCGCATGGCTCCGAGGCGATTCCTGGAAGGCCTGCGAGCCGATCAGCATGCCGATGTAGAGCAGGATCGGCAGGATCGCGACGACGGGGATCAGGCTCGAGACGAGGGCCACGATGCCAAGCCACGTCAGCACCAGCACCATCACGCCGGTCGCGGCGGAATAGCCGATCCGCCCGCCCATCGCCTTCCAGCCCGGATGGCCGATGTAGACGGCGTTGATGAACGGATTGCCGAGCAGGCAGCCGATCAGGCTGATCACGCCGTCGGCGGTCAGCACCTGGGTGGTCGGAAACGAGTCGCCGGCCGCGGAGGCGCTCTCGACATTGTCCATCGCCTCGACCAGATCATAGATGCCGAACGGAATCGCGGTGACCAGGATGATTCCGATGAACTTGAAGCCGGAAAAGACATGACCGATCGCCGGCACGGGGAACGAGAAGCCGAAGTGTGAAAAGGCGTCGCCGACGCTGCTTACGCTCAAGCCGCCGTAGCCAAGGCCGAACAGGTTCGATCCCCAGGCGATGAGCGTGCCGGCCGCGATGGCGATCAGGCCGCCCGGGACCTCCCGGAAATACCGCACGCCGCCGAACCAGTTCGCCAGGATAATGGCGAAGCAGACCATGCCGATGAGCGGCGTCTCAAACACGAGAAGGCCGGGCCGCATGGAAATGAAGGTGATGGAAATGCCGGCGAGCGAGCCGAGCAGCGCCGCGCGCGGCGTGATCTTGCGGATGATCGGCGCGATGAAGCCGCCCGCCATCAAGACGAAACTCTGGACGAATACCCAGGTGAGCCCCGCCTCCCAGGCCTGGACCGGATCGTTGGTCCTGAGCAGGATTGGCAGCATGACCACGAAAGTGACGACGAACATGTGCGGCACGCTCGTGCCCGACGGCAGAGCGCAGACGTCGGTTCGCCCGGTCTTCTGCGCCAGCCGATAGGCGAGCCAGGCGTAGTAGACGGTGCTGAGGAACAGCATCAGCCCGAGGGCGGGGAGAATTCTCCCGAACACCAGCGAATCCGGCATTTTGAGAACGAAGCGCAGGAGCCCGGTCAGGACGAGAACGTTGACCAGGATGTTGGTGCCGAACCCGAAGAAGGCGTTCCAGTCGCCCGGAACCCAATAGCGTTCGCGCCCTGTCGCTGCCGCCGTCGTTGACATCGTGCCCTCCTTCTTGCTTGCCCCTCGCCTAGCTGAGGCTTTTCCACGCGCCCAAAGCCTTGATCACGTGCTCGGAACTCGACACCCAGCCGAAGATGCCGCCTTGCGCCTTGATCATCTTGAGGCCCATGGCGTGGAACTCCGGGAAATAAGAGCCGCAGCAATCTTCGAGCACGAGGCAGTCGTAGCCGCGGTCGTTGGCTTCCCTGACCGTGGTGTTGACGCAGACCTCCGTGGTCACGCCGGTGACGACGAGCTGCTTGACGTCGCGATGCTGTAGGATCGAGTGCAGGTCCGTGGCGTGAAACGCGCCCTTGCCGGGCTTGTCGATGACCGGCTCGCCGGGCGCGGGATAAAGCTCGGGAATGATGTCGTGGCCGGCTTCGCCGCGCACCAGAATGCGGCCCATCGGGCCGGCGTCGCCGATGGACGTTGCGCTGCGGCCGCGGACCTTCTTGACGGGCGGCAAATCGGCGAGGTCGGGCCGATGGCCTTCGCGCGTGTGAAGGACGGTCAAACCGGCGGCCCGCCACGCCTCCAAAAGCCTCCGGTTCGGGTCGATCGTGCGGCGCAATTGCGAGACGTCGTTGCCGAGCATTTCGCCAAAGCCGCCGGGCTCGAGAAAGTCACGCTGCATGTCGATGATCAGGAGCGCGCAATGGGCGGGCGCGAGCGTGAACTCGTAGGGTTCGGCGGCAAGGTCGATGGCCTTAGGCATCCGATAGACCCGGTTCGCGGCCCCCTCCAGTCGGCGAGCCATCACCGCTTCACGCAAGGAACGTGCCTGCGCCGTGATGGATGCTGACGCCGCGATGAACGGCTTTGGATTGCCTACGGCCTGGATTCCGGCGCCGATATTCTTTGCGGCTGCACAAGGACCGGGCGTCGAACGAACCAATGCCCGGTTAAGTTTCCCGCGGACGAGGCCGACGCGTCTCGTCCCCGTCTTGTGGGGGAGGGTAAGGAGGGCGTCGCGCCGTCCTAGGCGATAAGGAGCAGCGACGCATTCGATAACTTCCTCGGCCTGCGCGACCCCCCATCCCTGCCCCCCGCCCGCACAAGAGGGGGCGGGTGCGCGAACGTCATCGATTCTGCCAACAGGCGGCGGACTCTAACGCTGCGTCGAATGCGCGGCGGCGAACTCGGTGCCGACCGGGATCGGGGGCTCGACCGCAAAGGCGCTCTTATGCGCGCCGCGCGCCGCCGCTCGTGAGAAGAGCCGGCTCACTCCGAAAAGGACAATGAGGGCCTGCGCCACGACGAGCGTGTAGGACAGGCCTCGCGGCGTCGCCGACATGGCGAACCCCGCGATCAAGGGTCCAGCCGCGGCCCCGGCGCCATGCGCGAGCAACAGGCCGCCTGACGCCGCCACCATCTCCTCTTGCGCGACCGCATCGCTCAGATGGGCGAGCGCCAGGCTATAGGTCGGGATGATCATGCCGCCGAACAGCGCGACACAAAGATAGAGCAGCCATGGGTAGGCGTCGCCGGGCACGAGCGCCAGCATCAGGGCGAGGCTTGCAGCCGCGGCGGCCGCCGCCCCGATGATGACGAGGCGGCGATCGTAGCGATCCGACAGCAAACCGAGCGGCCAAGCCGCCACGAAGCCGCCAAGCGTCCCGCACGCCATGAAAACAGCGATCTGGCCCGTGCTCAGGCCCCGCTGCTCCGCGAATATCGGGCCGAGCGTGAAGAAAGCGCCCGTCGTCACGCCACCCAGGAAACCGGCCGCGACCCCTAAAGGCGAGTCGCGGTAGAGGCGGCTGAGCCCAACATGGCTGCTTTCGCCGGGAGGCGCCGGCGCCGCGCCCTGGGTGAGAGCGATCGGCACTAGCGCAAGCGAAATGATGCAAGCGATGATGCAGAACGGCCTGAAGCCCGCTGGATCGGTCGTGGGCAGAAGAAGCTGCCCGCTTATACCGGCCAGCAACCCCGTCATCCCGTAGATGCTCAGGACTTGTCCCCTGTTCTCGGAGCTTGCACCGGCGTTCAGCCAGCTCTCGATCACGATGAACATGCCCGCGAAACAGAATCCGGTGAGCGCCCTTGCCGCTATCCACACGTACGGATTCACCACGAGAAGATGCACGAGCGGCGCCGCGCCGGCGATCGCTCCGAAGGCCGCGAAGGTTCGAATGTGGCCGACCCGCCGTATCATAGCAGCGGCGCGCAGCGATCCGATGATGACGCCGGCCCAGAAGCCCGCTCCGACCGCGCCGATCTGAGCGAGCGTGAAGCCCTCGATTTCGCCGCGGATGCTCAGAATCGTGCCTTGAAACGTGTTGCCCGTCTGCATGAGAAAGAAGCCCACGAGCAGGGCAGGCAAGGCAGGAATTGCGGCCATTAAGCTGGCTGGCATTTCCGCTCCTTTCGTCGAGTTGCGCGCCTCGGCCCGAGGCCAAGCGTCGATCAGGGCGCCCTCAAGCCTTTGGCTTGACGAGCGGCCCTGGAAGAGCGCGCTCGGCCTCTTCCTCCAGCGCCTCTTCGTGATTACGGATGAAGCGCGCGGCAACGATCGCGCCGATCACGGCGACAATGAGGACGGCGACTCCGACGGGCCGTGCGTAATGTTCAAAGGCGCGGCCAAGAAGATAGCCGCCGACGCCAAAGATTGAGGCCCAGACGATTCCGCCCGCCGCATTGAAGAGAAAGAACGCCTCCCAGTTATAGCGATTGACGCCGGCGAGAAACGCCGCGAAAGCGCGCAACACCGCGACGAAGCGGCCAAAAAACACAATCTTTCCGCCGTGCCTAAGAAAGAGATACTGCCCGACCTTGAGCCGCTTTTCGTCCAGGTGAATGTAATGTCCGTATCGGTAGATCAACGGAAATCCGAGCTCGCGGCCAACCCAATAGCCGCAATTGTCGCCGATGATCGCGCCCGCGGCCGCCGCCCCGATCACCCCGTATATTTTCAGCGTGCCAGAGGCGGCGAAGATCGCAGCCGTGACCAGAACGGTCTCGCCAGGCATCGGAATCCCGGCGCTCTCCATCGCGACAATGAGGAAGACCGCGAAATAGCCGTAGGTGGCGACGAAGTGTTGGAGATGCGGAACAAGCTCCATGTCAAGGCCAAGTCTTGGTCAAGGCCAGCTCTTGGCTCCGGTCAGGCGGCGCGCGTTCGCCCGCACTGTGCGCCGCGCAGGCGCCGCAGCGGCCTCGGCGATGGCGGCGAAGCCCGCCGAAATGTCGTCAGGCGTACGCACGCCGCCGAAAGCAGCCTTGATGACAAAGGCGCCCCAGGCCGCCTGTGCGGCGAAGGCGCCTTCAATCGCCGCGTCGACTTTCTCCTGCACCATGAGCCGCGCTTCTCGCTCTTTGGCGGACTGCCGCCCTCCAGGCGCGAGTAGTTTTTGGGTGCGAGCGGCGATGGTCAGGGCAGCGTCGGCGCTCGCTTGCGCATTGGCTTTGGCGATGGCGAGAGAGCGCTTGGCAAGACGTCGCGAACCCATTGAGACCCCCGCCTAATCCACATCCCACCGCGGCGCCCGAGCCAAGCGCCCGCCCCGCCGCAGCATGAGGCAAGTTTGGAGGAGCGGCAAGCCGGCGCGTGTCAGGGCAGAGGATCGATGCGATATTGGATAAACCCAGGCAGCTCGGCGACCGTGTCGTAGAGCCTCCGCGCGACGGCGTTGGTCTCGTGCGTGTGCCAGTACACCCGCGCCGCGCCCGCCTCTTTCGCCGCATCGACGACGGCTGCAATCAACGCCCGCCCAACGCCGCCGCCCCTCGCCGCTTCGCTGACATAGAGGTCCTGCAGATAGCACTGCGCATTGATAAGCCACGTGCTGCGTTGAAACAGGTAATGCGTAAGACCTATGAGCTCGCCGCCGCGCTCGGCGACGAATGCATGTACGGGCTCGAGCGGATCGAAAATGCGCGCGAAGGTGGCGTTGGCGACCTCGTCGCTCCATTGAGCGCGATAAAATTCGAGATAGCCGCGCCAAAGCGGCGTCCATTGCAGGCGATCCGTCCGCTCAATCGCGCGCACCTTGAAATCCGCCAATCCCGCCTCCCGTCACAATCCGCGAGCATAGGATCGACCGCGGCGCCCATCTTGACAAGCGCGCGTCCGATGGACTGCTTTGCCCGCGCCGAAGCGACTTCGCCGGCAAGGAGTAAAAAGATGACCCGCGCGCCCCTCGTTCTCGCCGGAGTGGCTGCGCTCATGGGAGCGGCCGGCGTCGCGCTGGCGGCGGCAGGCGTGCATGAGAACGGCGGCGAACTCGCAGAGCGGGCGGCGCTGTTTCTGCTCCTGCACGCAGCCGCGGCGCTCGGCATCGCCGCGCATGCTCGGACCGCGACCGGCTCGGCGCGCGCGCTTCTGATTGTCGGTTTCGTCATGGAGGCGGGCGCTATTCTGTTTTCTGCCGAGCTCGCGCTGCATGTCTTCACCGGCGAGCGCATGTTTCTCTTCGCCGCGCCGGTCGGCGGCACGATCATGATGTTGTCTTGGGCAGCGTTGGCGATCGTCTTTGCGACCGCGAGCCGGCGGGAGGTTTGATCGCGACCTCACGGAACCGGTCGCGGATTCGTGAGTTGCCCGCGGGGTTGACCGGCTCGCGACCCAAGCCTACCCTTTTGAAAGTGTCTAATCACTACGCGTTGGAGCGATTGCAGGAGGTACCCATGCAAACAAACCTCAAGCGCGGTAAAGCCGCGTCACGCGTGCGCAGCGCCGGGTTGTCCGTCGCGATTGTGGCTGGCGCCTCGATTGTCGCGACGTTTTCGTTCTTCGTCCCGAACCCTGCTTTGGCGGCTTGCGGCGGCGCGAGCCATACCGCGGGCGTTCACACCTCGACGGGCAGCGGCGGCGCTCATACCGCCACCGGTATCGCGCCGTCGTCAGGCGCTGGCGGCGGCGGAGGCGGAAGCCTCGGCTGCGCAAATGGAAGCAGCGCCACGGGATTGCGGGGCCTGCCGACGGCCGCGTCGGGCAGAGTGGTCGAGGGCGGCGCTCATGTGGCGCGCTCGGAGACGCACGCGAGGACCGCGACGCGGACCACCAACGCGACTGCGCATTTGCACATGGTCAGGCCGGCGCATCGCGTCTGACGCGGGCCGAGGCAGGAAGGCGGCTTCACAAAGCCGCCTTTTCGTCTGGCGCGAAGCACGTTATGCTGAATTTCGCGTCGTCCGTCCGACGGATGACGCCCAGCGGGCCGGTTTGAATTCCCGTATCCATAATCCGCGCCGGATTCCCCGCGACCAGGCAGTTCGCCGGTACGTCTTTCATCACAACGCTCGCCGCCGCGATCACGCAATTGTCGCCGATCTTAATCCCCGGCATGATGATGCTGCGCGCGCCAATATTACATTCCTTTCCCACCCAAGTATGAGCTTGAAGCCAGCGCGGATAGTCGTGAGTCAGAATGCAGGCGCCGAAATTGATTGCCGTCCTGCCGCCGATATGGACGCCGCGCGGATGGGTCTGTCCAGTCTCGCTGAGAGGGAGATTCGGCAATTGGGACCGATGTCCATCCCCCATAACTTATTGAAGTAAAGCCGCCGAAATTCCGCAAGCAAAGAGTGGAGACGGCCCATGAACGCAACGATGCCAGCCGCGGCCCTGCGGACATTCGGCTACCATGCCAATCGTTTCCAAAGCTTCCACCGCCTGGTGACACGATCGTAGGCTGACTGGAGTCTGCTCCGATATTGGTCGCCGTAAAATGGCATCAGACGCAGTCCGTCGTCGGCGCGTGAAGCGTAGTAATTTGGGCACAGGATGGAAATTTCTCATTCGTAAATGAAATACTTCGCACGAGGACGAGGCTTGGGGCGGAACAATCCACCGCCAATCGCCCGCTACTTTCCTTCCGCTGATTTGCTCTCTATGATGAAACTCAATAAATTGCTTGCTCGCTAAGTGATGATCTATAATACTGATTCCAGCCGACCTGAAGGAGTGTAAAACTGCTGTATTCAATTCTGTCAGAGCCTTATCTTTCCACAGATTGTCCCCAACTCTACCAATATTATAGCCAAGACTTCGACCGACTGACCGGCAGCAAGTCATAACGCTTTTGGTCCGCGAAGTCCCGCGACGCAATCTCGGTGGCCATGTAAAATCCGCTAAACGGCGCGCAAGGGTAATCGATGCCGCCAATCGTCATAATCATCCCGCTAAGGCATGGCACCGCGTACCACTTCAAATTCAATTGCTCTATTTCAGCGTATTGCGGATGAACTATCGGCACCTCGCGTATACAGACTCTGGGCAGGTCAAATAGAATACGGCGGTCATCCCGATCACGGATCAGAACCGGAAGTAAATCGAACTGGCCAATTTCCCCCGTTGGCCGAAAGCCAAGAGACATGGCAATCCGGGTGAATTCCACGTTCTGGCGGTCGCCTATTACAGATCCATCTTTTTGCACGTATCCGGCGTATTGCGTGATTTGCGCGCTTTCGAAGTAAGCCGGAATAGTGTTCGGTTGAATTGGGGCGAAGACCGAAATCATGGATCGGATGCGGCCGTCACTCAGCGTCTCCCGCATGTGGCTGCACATTCTGTCCATCATCGCGGCAGGTTCGTTCATCTGCCGGCAATCAACGACCTCAAGGCTTTCCCAATAGATGCGTCCGATACACCGCCCGTGATTGCGCCACGCCACACGCGCTCCGAAGGCCAGTTCTTCTTCCGTGTGTTGATAGGTTCCGGACTTATTCAAACTGCGGCGCACCTCCGCCCAGCGTCGGTTGAAGGCGGACGTGCCCCTTCCGCTCTCCACATGGAAAGTCGACAGGAAAGCGCGAGCTTCCTCACGCCGTTCCAAGGGAGACAATTGGCGTAGCCGACGCCCCAAGGGACTGGAGGTCGCGGCGTAATTATGCCGTCCAAGGCGTACAGCTGAGAACATTATCGGCTGTTACATTACGCCATCGAACTGGCGGGCAGCCGATCGAATTGGGCGGCGATTTATATCGTGTACGATATGCAATACTTTCCGTAAGGCTTTTGAATATGCCGATTGATCGTTTCTATTATAAATATAGTTTGATCTCGCCTTGCCTTTTATGTTCTTTGTAATCTTAAATCCAGTTATCTCGGCCTTATTTCCGTTTATTATTTGATAAATCGGAGTCTCATCAAGAAGAGAAAAGTCGCTAAATCTAATCCTGTCCAGATACGGGGCGTGCGCTTCAAGAAACAATGCAGTTTTTTCCATGTCACCGGCGGTCTCGCCAGGATAACCTTTGAACATTGAGCACCGAATGCTCAAGCCCGCTTCAAATGCATCCCGGATGAATTCAGAATTCCTATCTACCGACGTTCCTTTATCCATTCGATCCAAAAGGGCCTGGCTTCCCGATTCGAGCCCAAAGTTGATCCTCCTCATGCCGCCGGATACGGCGGAGAAAAGATCCCTTCGCGACAAACCATTATCTTTGCGAAGGTCAACATGCACTGTTCCGATCCACTCAGCGCCGTTGACATAATTTTGGACGTTCGAGGCAATGCCGCGGATCATATCGGGGTACGAGTTCAGCTTAAGATCGTGAAAAAGGAAACTTGTCGTCGCGTGGCGGCGAGCCTGTTCTTGCATTTCAACAAGAACATTCTCGATGGAGCGCGTTCGAAACGTTCGGCCGTTGACGGTGAAGACGTCACTGCAGAAGTGACAACGATCCCACTGGCATCCCCGCCCCGTCATCAGCGGGACGATTCTGACGCGGTAGCGATCCCATGGAAAATCCGTGAAGTCCGGCATTGGAGCCTCGTCCAGTTGCCTCAAAGGCGGCGCGGGCATGGTCTTTTGACCATTCGGCAGCGTCAGGCCGGGAAACTCAGCCAAACTGTCGCCATTGCAGACCGCCTCGACCAGCGCCGAGATGCCTAAATCCGACTCAGCCCCTACGACTGCGGCCAATCCCGGAATGGTGCGCCAGACAGCCGCGGCTTCGTCGTTGTTGAACATCGCCCCGCCAAGAAGCACTGGAATTTTTCGCTTGAGCGCCCGCTCTCCGATCTGCTTCACGCTATTGAAATGTTGAAAATACGCGGACAGAAGCACAATGTCTGGCCCGCGCTCCAGCGCACGCTCGACTTCTCTCAACACGATCGGATGGGATCGTTCGATCCACCGCTCACGCGCCATGCGGCCAAAGTTTCTTGGGATGCGCAGCCAGGGGGATTCGGTGAGATGAACTCTCTGCTTGAAATGATCGAACCAGCTCTCCTGTCTCTCCCTCTCCGCAGCTGGAACGTCATGCGCGAGCGGACAGAGGACCTGGACCTCATGTCCAGCCTGCCGGAGCGCTGCAACAAGCACTCCGACCGTTAACGTCGGGAACGTTGCGAAATTGTTCAGGTCGACGATTAGGATACGCCGACGAACATGGCCTTCGAGGGAACTTGCTTTTTCTGCATTTGGGCTGGCGGCCCTTGCTGGCCGGAATGCCCGCGGTGATCGGACCAATTCAGACATACTTCAGGCCCAAAATAGCGGAAACATATTGATGATTAAAAGGACGCCCCAGCAATCCCAGTAAGCATCAGTTCGAATGTTGCTAGAAATTCCGACAGCCGACAACCCTGATCAACTCGCCGTACGCCCGCTTCAGCCAGGGTCACGTAAATTTGTTTTGAAGGCCGAGAGCCTTCACGTCTCGCCTT
Organism: uncultured Alphaproteobacteria bacterium; assembly: GCA_963725195.1. Taxonomy (GTDB): domain Bacteria; phylum Pseudomonadota; class Alphaproteobacteria; order Rhizobiales; family Beijerinckiaceae; genus Roseiarcus. The sequence continues at coordinate 275,580 of CAVRXX010000030.1, forward strand.
CTTTCCGCCAGCCGAACCATTTTGCAGAATCGACTGGGATTTGCTGGGACCTCGGCAAGTGCGGCGCGCCCTTAGTCCCGCACGAAGGCGAACTTGTCGACGTCGACCAGGCCCATGTCGGTGATCTTGAGATGTGGGATCACCGGCAGCGGCAGAAAGGCGACTTGCAGGAACGGCTCGGGCAGCGTCACGCCTAAGCCCTTGGCGGCGGCGCGCAAGCGGGATCAGCGCCTCGCGCACCGCCTCGAAGCTTTTCAGGCTCATCAGCCCCGCCACCGGCAGAGGCAGTTCGGCGACGACCTTGCCGTCGCGCGCCACCGCAAACCCGCCCTCGATCTCGCGCAGGCGGTTGACCGCCGCCGCCATGTCGAGTTCGTCGGCGCCGACCACGCACAGATTGTGGCTGTCATGGCCGACTGACGAAGCGATCGCCCCGCGCTTCATGCCGAAGCCCTTGACGAAGGCGGTCGCCCGATTGTCGTTCACTCCGTGGCGGGCGACGACCGAGACCTTGACGATGTCCTGGCTCAGATCAACGCCGCGCTCGCCTTGTCTGAACGGCAGCGTCACCGGAACGCGCTCGGTGATGATCTTGCCTGGGATGATTCCGATCGCCAGCGTCGACGGCCCCTGCCCTTTCGCCACGAAATCTGCGGGCTCGACGCGCCGCGCCTTGACGCTCTCGCGACCGACCGGCGCAATCGAGGCGCGCGCGGCGAACAACGCATCGTCCACCACCCGCCCGCGGGCAAGTGTCATCGAAACAGCGCAATGTTCAAGGTCGTCGATGACCACGAGATCGGCGCGCCAGCCGGGCGCGACCAAGCCGCGGTCCTTAAGGCCGAAGATGCGCGCGGCGGAGACGGTCGCGGCGCGATAGGCTGCAAGCGGCGGCGCGCCAAGCTTGATCGCGGTGCGGATCATGAAATCGAGATGGCCCTCCTCCGCGATGTCGAGCGGATTGCGGTCGTCGGTGCAAAGCGCGATGAACGGCGAGTTTCGCTCGGTGATCATGGAGCTAAGCGCATGAAGATCCTTGCTCACCGAGCCTTCGCGAATGAGCAATTGCATGCCCTTGGCGAGCTTTTCTTTCGCCTCCGGAAGGTTGGTGACCTCGTGGTCGGTGCGCACGCCGGCGCTCAAATAGCCGTTGAGCGCGGCGCCGCTCAATAAAGGGCTGTGTCCGTCGATCGGCCGGGTCTGGAACGCGGCGAGCTTGGCGAGGCATGACGGGTCGCGCGCCAGCACGCCAGGAAAGTTCATGAATTCCGCCAGCCCCAGCACCTTCGGATGATCGGCCAGCGGCAGAAGATCAGAAGCCTCGAGCCGCGCGCCCGAGGTCTCGAGCGCGGTCGCGGGAACGCAGCTCGACAGCTGGATGCGCAAGTCCATGGCGGTCAGCATCGCCGCGTCGAGAAAGTAATGCAGGCCCGTCAGCCCGAGCACATTGGCGATCTCGTGCGGATCACAGATCGACGTCGTGACGCCATGGGCGAGCACGCAGCGGTCGAACTCGAGCGGCGTCAGAAGCGAGGATTCGACATGGCAATGCGTGTCGATGAAACCCGGAACGACGACCTTGCCGCTCACGTCGATCTCGCGTTCGCCGCGGTATTCGCCCATCGTTCCGACGATGCGGTCGTTGCAAATCGCAACGTCGCTCTTGATGAGTTCGCCGCTCACGAGATCGAAAATCCGCCCGCCCTTCAGCACGAGGTCGGCCTGCGAGAGCCCCTGCCCCTGCTCGATGGCCCGCTTGAGAAAGGCGATGGCGTCGCTCATGCGGCATCCTTTTAAGGCTCGGGCGCGAAATGCCGGGGCATTGTTTCAGGCTTGCTGAGAACGCTCAAGCGTGTGCGCCTGAGGTTCCACTTTGACGCCGCCGTCGAATCGTCGTCTCGTCGGCGACCATGCTCGCGCCCATCCTCTCGATCCAGTCGCATGTCGTCTACGGCCATGTCGGCAATTCGGCGGCCGTGTTCCCCCTGCAGCGGCTTGGGCGCGAGGTCTGGCCGCTGATGACGGTGCAGTATTCGAGTCACCTGGGCTATGCCGGCTGGCGCGGGCGCGCCTTCGACGCGAGCCTGATCGACGATTGCCTGATGGGCCTGGAGGCGATCGGCGTGCTTCCCCGCTGCGCCGGCCTCCTGACCGGCTATCTCGGCAAGGCTGAGATCGGCGAGGCGGCTCTGCGGGCGCTCGACCGCATTCGTGGCGCCAATGCCGAGGGGACTTACGCGTGCGATCCGGTGATCGGCGATGTCGGCCCAGGGATTTATGTGGCCGCCGGCGTCGGCGAATTCTTCCGTGACCGCGCCCTGCCGCTCGCGACCATCGCCACGCCGAACGCCTTCGAGCTCGAATGGCTGACCGGCGAACGGGCGAACGATCTGCAAGCCGCGCGCCGCGCGATGGCAGCGCTGCGCGCGCGAGGACCGCGGGTCGTGGTCGCGACGTCGCTCCACCTCGACGAGACGCCTGCCGACGCTCTCGACGTTCTCGCCGGGGATGAAGGCGGGCTTTGGCGCGTGCGCACGCCAAACCTGCCGATTTCCGTCCACGGTTCCGGCGACCTGTTCGCGGCGCTGTTCTTTCATCACTGGCTGGAGACGCGTGACACGCGGGGGGCGCTATCCCGCGCGACGTCATCGGTTCACGCGATCGTGAAGGCTACTCTGACCTCGGGGTCGCGCGAATTGAGCCTGATCGCTGCTCAAGATGAGTTTACCAGCCCTTCGCAACTTTTCGCGGCAGAGGCGGTTTGATCCCCTGAACGGCACGTTTACTTTTTTCGCACATCGGCGCATGAGTGGACGGGGTTCGGTGTACGATGCGGCTGAAAGGGGAGCGTTGATGACACGTCAAGTCGGTCTCTTCGGCGCCGTCGCGCTCGGAATTGTTCTCGCTTCGACCTGCGCCGACGCCCAGCCGGTGCATCACCGTGCGAAGCACCCGGCTCCTGCCGGCCGGCAGATTATCGTTCGCCAGGGCGTCGAACCGTGGCTGACCCTTGGCACGTGGGCTCCCGTCGGCTCCCGCCAAGGCTATGCTCTCGACACCTTGAGGCCGCCGCTGAGCAGCGTACGGCCATCCAGGGGACATTCGTGGGCGTCCGCGGCATCGACCGGCTGCCGAACGATATTCACCTCCCCGAAGCGAACCGGCCGTTGATTACGGTCGCCTGGCCCGGCTATAGCGGGCCGCTGTTCGACTGGTATTAATTGGACTGCTATTAACGTGACCCGCCCGCACGCTAGGGGGTGCTGCGGGTACGGGACTTTGAATGAAGCGCCGGTTTCAAACGCTCGATGTGTTCACCGAGACGGCGCTGGCTGGCAATCCGCTCGCCGTGGTCCTCGACGCCGAAGGGCTCGAGGACGCGCGCATGCAGGCGATCGCGGCCGAGTTCAACCTGTCCGAGACCGTGTTCGTCTTCGAGCCAAGAAATGCGGTCAATAGCGCGCGCGTAAGAATTTTTACCCCGAAGCGGGAATTGCCGTTCGCCGGCCACCCGACCGTCGGCGCCGCCGCGCTGATCGCGCAACAGCGCGCTGGCGATCTGCTTGCCGCTCAGGATCTCAGAATCGTGCTCGAGGAGCCGATCGGCGACGTTGTCTGCGTCGCCCGTAAGCGCAAGGGCCAAAAGCTCGCGTCCTATTTCGAGTTGCCGAAGCTGCCCGAACGGCTGGACGTCGAGCCGCCGTCGACGGCGGAGATCGCCTCAGGCCTCGGGCTTGAGGCCGCGGACATCGGTTTCGACGCACATGAGCCGGCCGTCTATAGCGCGGGCGCGCCCTTTCTGTTCATTCCGATCCGCTCGCTCGCGGCGATCGGCCGCGCTGCGCCCGCCGTCATGCCCTGGGCGACCAAGGACGGCCCGGCGTCCTTCCTCTATACCCGGGAGACGGCGCGCGAGGGATCGGCCTATCATGCGCGCATGTTCGCCAGCGCATGGGGGGTGGTCGAAGACCCCGCGACTGGCAGCGCGGCCGCCGCGTTCGCCGGCGTCGTACAGGCTTTCGACCGGCCGCGCGACGGCGAGCACATGCTGACCCTCGAGCAAGGTTTCGAAATGGGCCGGCCAAGTCTGATCGCGCTCGGCCTTGTGGTCGAGGGCGGCGCGGTCACTTCCGCGACGATCGGCGGCTCGGTCGTCACCGTCGCCAGCGGCGCGCTCGACCTTTGAGCGAGCAGGCTCATATTCTCGAAGTCGGCGAGCTTGACCTCGCCTTCGAGCCATGGCCCTGGGAATTTGCCGAGCGCCAAGCGGCAGCCATCGCCGCCCATTGGGGGCGGCTGACAAAGGCCAAGCCATCCTTGTTCAATGGACGCGTGCTGCTTTTGGGCCACCGCTTGATAGAGGCTGGCTCCGACGGATTGCTAAAGCTCTCGGGCGTCTTTTTCGAGACCGACTACGCCGACTTCCTCGCCTGGACCGCATTCGGCCATCCGGGCGAGCCCGTAGAAAATTGCTTTGCGATGGCCGCGCTGCGATCCGACGATGGCGCGTTTCTGCTCGGCGAGATGGCGCACCATACCTACAGCGCCGGACAGGTCTATTTCCCAGCCGGGACGCCGGATCCCAACGACGTCTTCGACGGCAAGGTCGATCTCGAGGCTAGCGCGCGCCGGGAATTGCTCGAAGAGACCGGGCTTCTCGCCGGTGAAACTAATATGGCGGCGCACTGGACCGTGGTGATAACGCCTCAGCGCATCGCCTGCATGAAACTGATGACGTTCCCTCTGCCAGCCGAGCGGCTCAAGGCGCGGATCGAAGCGTTCCTGGCGCGAGACCCTTTGGCCGAGTTTTCGCGCATGCATATCGTGCGCGACCCGTACGACATCGATGAGACGCGGGTGCCGATCTTCGTCGCCGACTATCTGCGCTACGCATTCGATCAAAGATCGGTTGGGTATCCGTGACGCTTCTCGGAGGCTGCGACCATTGACTTGGCCTCAGCGTCGCGGCCGGATGCGCAGACCTTCGAGGCGGCGTCGGTCTCGCGCTTGACCTGATTGTAGACGGACTGGACGACATGGCCCATGGACAGGTCATTGTCCTGGACCGCGCGATAGCGGGCGATCTTAGCCGAACAATCCGCGCCCTGAGGCAGCTGGAAGCCGGGCGGCGTCACCGCGACTGATCCGGGCGCCGGCGGAGCCGAGGCCTGCGGCGCCGGCGCGTTGCAAGCGGCGAGCGCGAAACAGGCGACAACCAACGGGACGGGCATCTTCATCGACTTTCAGGCTCCTGGCGGGCGATTCGAGGCGTTCATTGGAAACGCAACGAAAGCGCCGCTCCGTCAAGCGCCTGTCAGTCGGTCACCGCTCTGAAATCCTGGCAGATCGCCAGTTGGGCAGGCGATCCGCCAGTCAGGTCGATCCTACCGCCCCGCTATCGCTGCGGGGTTATGGACGGCCCAGATCTCGGAGATCGAGGACAAGACGACGACCGCGCCCAGCACGACGCATGACCACATCGCCGCATGGATCGCTGCGAATCCCAAGGCCCATGGCGAGATGATCACGAGCGCGCCGACGATCAGCGCAATCCATTCCTCCCACTCGGCGAACTGCATGAGCGCAAAGAGGCCCATGAGGAAGATGATCACGCCGCCGACCCATGCCGTTCTCGCCGCCATAGCATCACCGGTGAATCTCAAGGCCCAGGGCGATGCGAAGAGCAGCACGCCGCAGACCAGGTTGATCCAGTCCTGGACATTTTTTTCGCCCCCGCGCAACGAAGCACTGTTTGCCATTTCAAAACCTCCTTCATTACACGCGGCGTTGGATAACGCCTATAACTACCTTACTTAACTCTCGTTTTTGCGGATTTCATGGCGACCCGCGCGAATCGCCTGCGAAATCGGGCGCCAAATGAAGGGCGCGACGCCATGACCGACAGGATTGCGATTTTCGGCTAGGGCCCGGTCGGATGGGCCACCGTGACGCCGCGTCGCGCCGCCGGACTTGCCGAAGGGCGCGACGTTTGAGCCCACGGACGCACTCGACCGCGACACGGTCGTCAAGGCCGTGCGCGAGGCCGGGGCAGTTCGTGGTCGCGATCGGCTTTCTCTATTCCCGCGTCCTCTGGCCCGAGGTCTGGCCCAAGGCGATCGCGAATTTCGTCGCCACCTGCAAGGCGACCGGCGCACGGATGGTGTTCATCGCGATGACGACTTTTATCAATACGCAGCCTGCTCTATGGCCAGAAACGCAGACAGCCCACGTCGGAGGGCGCGGGCTGTCTATTGTCGCTCGGTCGACGAGGCGCGAACACTCGTCTTACGGTTCTTCCGGCGCGGGCTCCTTGTCGTCGGCGTCCGAGTTGGCGGGCTCGGCGCGCTTGCGCGATTTCCGCTGCCCGGCGACGATCAGATCCCGCTCGAGCCGCGGCTGGGCCGGTCCTTCCGGATAGACGAAGCTTAGCTTCTTGGCGCCCGTTTCGTCGGCGGTGACGACGACCTTGACTACGCCGCCGCCTTTCAGCCGGCCGAACAGCACCTCGTCGGCGAGCGGCGTCTTGATCTGGGTCTGGATCACGCGCGCCATCGGCCGCGCGCCCATCGCCTCGTCATAGCCGTTCTTCACCAGCCACTCGCGCGCCTCGTCCGTGAGTTCAATCGTCACGTTGCGGTCGCTGAGCTGCGCCTCGAGTTGGAGGATGAACTTGTCGACGACGCGGGCGATGACCCCTTCCGGCAGCCGCGCGAACGGCACGATCGCGTCGAGCCGGTTGCGGAACTCAGGCGCGAACAAGCGGTCGATCGCCTCGGTGTCGTCACCCTCCCGCTTCGACTTGTGGAAGCCGAAGGCGGCGCCGGCGAGATCCCGCGCGCCCGCATTCGTGGTCATGATCAGGATCACGTTGCGGAAGTCGATCTGCTTGCCGGAGTGATCGGTCAGCTTGCCGTGGTCCATGATCTGCAGCAGGATGTTGAACAGGTCAGGATGGGCCTTCTCGATCTCGTCCAAGAGCAGAACCGAGTGAGGATGCTGGTCGATCGCGTCCGTCAGCAGGCCGCCCTGGTCGAAGCCGACATAGCCGGGAGGCGCGCCGATCAAGCGCGACACCGTATGGCGCTCCATATATTCCGACATGTCGAAGCGGATCAGCTCGAGTCCAAGGCTGGTCGCGAGTTGTCGGGCCGCCTCCGTCTTGCCGACGCCGGTCGGGCCTGAGAACAGATAGCAGCCGATCGGCTTCTCGTGATCGCGCAAGCCGGCGCGAGCGAGCTTGATGGCGGAGGCCAGCGCAGCCACCGCCGGGTCCTGGCCGTAGACGGCGCGCTTCAAGGTCTCCTCGAGATGCTGGAGCACCTCGGTGTCGTCCTTCGACACCGATTTCGGCGGGATGCGCGCCATTGACGCGACGGTCGCCTCGATCTCCTTGACCCCGATCGTCTTCTTGCGCTTCGGCTCCGGCACGAGCATCTGCGAGGCGCCCGTCTCGTCGATGACGTCGATCGCCTTGTCGGGCAGCTTGCGGTCATGGATGTAGCGCGACGACAATTCCACCGCCGCCTTCACCGCCTCTCCGGTGTAGCGCAGCTTGTGGAACTCCTCGAAATAGGGCTTGAGACCTTTCAGGATCTCGATCGCGTCGGCGACGCTCGGCTCCTTGACGTCGATCTTCTGGAACCGGCGCACGAGCGCCCGATCCTTCTCGAAATACTGCCGGTATTCCTTGTAAGTCGTTGAGCCGATGCAGCGAAGCGTGCCTTGCGCCAAGGCCGGCTTGAGCAGATTCGAGGCATCCATGGCGCCGCCGGAAGTGGCGCCCGCGCCAATGACGGTGTGGATTTCGTCGATGAAGAGAATCGCGTCCTTGTGCTGCTCGATCTCCTTCATCACCTGCTTCAAGCGCTCTTCGAAATCGCCGCGATAGCGCGTGCCGGCGAGCAGCGCGCCCATGTCAAGGGCGAAGACGGTCGACTCGGCCAAAACCTCGGGCACATCCGAATTGATGATCTTCCGCGCCAAGCCCTCGGCGATCGCCGTCTTGCCGACGCCCGGATCGCCGACCAGGAGCGGATTGTTCTTCTGCCGGCGGCACAGCACCTGGATGGTGCGCTGCACTTCGGCCTCGCGGCCAATGAGCGGATCGATGCGCCCCTCTCGCGCCTTCCGATTGAGGTTGACGCAATAAGCTTCCAAGGCGCCTTCCTTTTTCTTTGAATCCGAGCTGTCCTTCGAGTCCTTGGAATCACGCGCCTCGTGCTCTTCTTCGGTCCCGCGCGGCAGGCGCGACGTGTCTGAGGCGCCAGGACGCTTGGCGATGCCGTGGCTGATGTAGTTCACCGCGTCGTAGCGGGTCATGTCCTGCTCTTGCAGGAAGTATGCCGCATGCGTCTCGCGCTCGGCGAAAATGGCGACCAGCACGTTCGCGCCGGTCACCTCCTCGCGGCCCGACGACTGAACGTGGAAGGCCGCGCGCTGCACGACGCGCTGGAAGCCATTGGTCGCCTTGGCTTCCTCCTGGCTGTCGACAACGAGGTTTTCAAGTTCGGTGTCGAGATATTGGACGACGGTCTTGCGCAAAGCGTCGAGGTCGACGCCGCAGGCCCTTAAGACGGCGGCCGCATCGACATCGTCGATCAGCGCCAGCAGCAGATGTTCGAGAGTCGCGTATTCGTGTCGACGCTCATTGGCGAGCGATAGGGCTCGGCGAAGGGTCTTTTCGAGCGCGCGGGAGAAAATGGGCATCGGGCGCCTTTCACTTCTTTTCCATGATGCACTGCAGGGGGTGCTGATTCTTACGGGCGTGATCCATCACTTGCGACACCTTGGTTTCCGCGATTTCGTAGGTGTAGATCCCGCATTCGCCTACGCCATTGTGGTGCACTTGGAGCATGATCTGCATCGCCTCTTGGGCGTCCTTATTGAAGAAGGCCTGCAAAATTGAGACCACGAACTCCATGGGCGTGTAGTCGTCGTTGAGCAGAAGAACGCGGTACATGCTTGGACGCTTCGTCTGCGTCCGGGTACGCGTAATGACCGCCGCGCCCGCCCCTGGCGTTTCTCCTCCTCTTTTGGGCTCCCGCGAGGCGATCGGCCGCATCGCAATTGGCGAGGCCGCGCCAAAGCCCGGATAGAGCCAACGCGCCAGCCGAACCATCCCCGCTCGGAGCCGAACAACCAACGGAATTGAGGCGGCAGCCACCGAAAGACCCCGATTGATGCCGAATTGGACCGGAACTCACATCTACGCGCACACGAAACCCTGGCGACTACATCTAGGCGCCGCGCGCCGTCGCCGCCAGATGTCATCGCCGAATGGCAGCATTGCGAATTTACTCGTCACGTGCAAGAGCCTCTTCACAGGCAACTTGCAACAGGCCTTCCCTGTTCCGTTTCTAAACTGGGATGACAGCATTAAGCGGGCGAGGACGCAAATAAAAAGCCGGCGCTGGAACGGTCCGGCGTCGGCTCGAAGGACGTTGTCCCGCCGCACGGGGCGGCGAGAAAATCTTCTGGATAAATTACTTCTGCACGTTCGCGTAGGCCGTGGTGACCGGCTTCAGAGCGTCCGTAGCGACCCGGGTGTAGAGGTCGGAAACCTTCGTCGCCTGGGCGACAAAGCCCTCATAGGCCTCCTTGGCGAACTCGGTCTGAATCTGGATCGCCGATTCGACGCTGCGCGCACCGAGAAGCTTTTCGTACATCGCGGTCCCGGCGGCGAAGGCCTTCTTTGAATAATCGCTCGAACTCGGCCGCGATGTCCTGCAGACCCTTCGACAAGGTGGTCGAAGCGGCGGTGAAAGCCTCGAGCTGCTCTTTGGAGAATTTCTGGAAATCTTCGAATGTCGGCGTGCTGACTGTCATTTAGAGCTCCCTGCATTGGGTCGGTTTCGCATCGGAAATGAGGCGAACCGCAATGGACGCAATATGTGCACCGCACAATGGAAGTCAAGGTCGAATTGCTGCATTGCAGCAAATTCTCTCGCCGCTCGGAAAGGAAGCCCCGAACAGAATTAGAAATAGTAAATTATTTCAATCGATAGCCGCCGTTTACTGAATTCTGGCTTCATCCCGCTCGCCGCCCCTCGCCGCACGCCGATCGCGATTTCAATGGCTTGCGGCAAAATAGCGGCGGCTCTTCGGAATCCCGTTAACCGCTGCGTAACCGCTCCAGCATATCGTTCACGACCGTGTGCGTAACGCAACTGTGATCGGCCTTTGGGCCTCACCGTTGCGCGAAGTGGCGGGGCGTTTCATGGCGTTGCGTAACGGTTGCTCTCGACTGGGCCGGCTTGCTCGCGTGGCGACGGCGGCCGTGATTTCGGTCTCGACCCTTTGCCTGGCCGGGGCGCAGGCGCAGGCGCACCATTATGGGCGCCATAGGGCTTACGCGCACGCCACGCACCAGGCGCACTATCCGCGCTATGCGCGCGCCGCGCACTCTTGGCGCGCTCGGCATTACGCTTATCGCGCCTATCACACCTCCCCGCGTTATGCCGCGGCAGCGCCAGGCGCGATCCCCGGTTCGCCAGCCTTTTCAGCGCTTGTCGTCGACGTCAACAGCGGACGCACGCTTTATTCCGCAGACGAGAACGGACTGCGCCATCCCGCTTCGATCACCAAGGTGATGACGCTCTACCTGCTGTTCGAAGAGCTCGACCGCGGCGCGATAACGCTCAGGACCCAGATTCCGATCTCCGAGCACGCCGCGGCGCAAGAGCCCTCGAAGCTCGGCCTCGCGCCCGGCGACACGATTAGCGTCGATGACGCGATCAAGGCCGTCGTGACCCGTTCGGCCAATGACATCGCGGTCGCGATCGCCGAGGCCGTCGGAGGCTCGGAAAGCAATTTCGCCGAGATGATGACGCGCAAGGCGCATGCGCTCGGCATGGCCGACACGGTCTACGTCAACGCCTCTGGACTCCCTAACGACGCACAGATCACCACGGCGCACGATCTGACGATCCTCGGGCGCTCGCTCGAGGAGCGCTTCCCCCGCTACTTCCGCTATTTCTCGACCGCCCAATTCGACTTCGACGGCGAGATCATCGGCAACCATAACCATCTGCTCGGCCGCGTCGACGGCGTCGATGGAATCAAGACCGGCTACACGCGAGCGTCCGGCTTCAATCTCTTGACCTCGGTCCATCGCGACGGACGGTCGCTGATCGCCGTCGTCATGGGCGGGCGCTCCGCCGCGGGGCGCGACCGGATCATGGAAAATCTGATCGCCGACCACATCGCGGAGGCGTCGACCGCCCACACCGCGACCGCAGTCGCCGACGCTTCGCCTGTGGAGGCGACCGAGCCGGCCATCGCGCCGCCGATCCGCGCGCGCGCTGCCCAGATTGCCGAAGCCAAGCTCGAGCGCGTCTCCGCCACGACCCGCGCGGCCAACGCCGCCGGGGAAGGCGACGATGGGACTGGAGACGAGGAGACTGAGACCGCGGAGCCAGTGCTCAAGGCGCCCGCGCCCGCCCCGCGCGCCGGGCAGCCGACCGCGGCCGATCTCGGTTTCGTCAAAGGTCCCGAGGGAGCGAAAGCATCAGCCGAGAATCAAGCCCGGCTCGCGGCGGCGAGCGCGCTGGTCATGCCGCCCGACCGTCCTGAGAATTCGACCGAGGACGAGCGCCGTCCGGAGCGGGCGTCTCAACAAGACGAAGCGACCGACGACGCCTCTGGGCGCGGCTGGATGATCCAGATCGGCGCCCCCGAGAATCTCGCCAAGGCCAACGCCCTTTTGGCCCGCGCCCAGGAACGCAACCGTTCGACGCTGGCCTCGGCCAAGCCGCTCACCGAGAAAGTGCGCAAAGGGGACTTGACGCTTTATCGCGCGCGCTTCGCGGGCCTGGACTCGGCTTCAGCCGAAGCCGCGTGCCGCTCGCTCAAACGGACCGGATTTTCCTGTTTTCCCGCCCACGACTGACGCGTACGCTTCAGGGGAGCGCCCTAGCCTTGTCGCTGCATCAGAACATCCTTGGCCTGATTGACCCGCGCGGCAAGCGTGGTCGAGCCGCCGTGATCTGGATGAAACTTTTTCATGAGCGTCCGGTGGGCGCGGATTATCTCGGCCGCGCTCACGCCTTCGGCGAGCCCCAGGACTTCCAGCGCCTCGCGGCGCGACATCGCCCCGGCGCCTCCCCGCCTCTGACGCTGACCCTCGTCTGTCTCACGCCAGCCGGCGAACCGGCGGTCGAGATATGCCTCTAACAGGCGAGCGCCGTCGGGATCGTCGAGCATGAGCTCCTGGCGAAGGGCGACAAGCTCGGGACGGGACAAGGTTTCGACAGCTCGGCCCGCGTAAGCGCCGGCCAGAACTCTTCCGGTCATCGCGCCGCTGTCGTGATCAAGCTGCATTTCGACCATCGCCGACCGGGCGGTCGAGGACCGTCCGGCGCGTGCGCCCGCGCCGACGTTGCGGAACCCCGTCGGGGCGCCGCCGCCTGTCGTCCGCCATCCGGCGAAGTTCGCCATCATGCCGGCGACTGCCGCAGCGAGCCCGATCCGGCCGCGCAGGAGCAGGAGAAGAGCGCCGATCAGCCCCAAGACGCCGCCGCCATGGCGGACGAGCCGCGCGGCCGTAGCCGCGTCCATGCGGGCGAACCGCTTGATCCCCTGCACCAAAAGGAACAGCAAGATCAAGCCGATAATGAGGTTCATTGTTGTAAGGCTTCCAATTCGAGCGGCAAGCGCGCTGACTGTAACAGCCCCGACTTAATCGCCGCCAAAGGCGAACTTAAGCCAAGTTCATCTTTCTCGCATCTGCGACAAGAGCAGCCGCGCGGCGGGATCGGCCTCGGCATGCCGAACGAGCGCCGCGTGACCCCCGGCGGCATAGGCCGCGGCCGCCCGCAGGAGCGCCGCGAGCCGCGCGGAGGCGCCCGCGTCGAAGGCGCTATAGGCCCCGCCAGTCAGGCGGGCGATCTCGCTGAACGTGCGCGTCGCCGCGGGATCCTGTCCTTCCTGGAACATGAACGCCTTGACGCCAAGCAGCGCGAGCTCCCCCGCCACGGCGGCGAGCGCGTCCGGATTCTCCTCCATGGCGTCGCCGATGAAGATGAGCGCTCCGACTTTCGCGCGGCCAGCTTCATCGCGCGCGTGGGCGAGCACCCGGCGGATCTGCGTCGATCCTCCGCGCACCTCGATGCGGCTCATGAGCTGCCCAAGGCCCTGCCCGCCTGAGACGAAGTTCGACGCGCGGCATTCGTTCATGCCGCGAAAATAGACGAGTTGCACGTCCAGGCCGCCCAGCGAGGCCGCAGCCTCGAACATTCTCGCCTGCAACGATTGGGCGAGGTCCCAGGTCGGCTGCCGGCTCATGGTGGCGTCGAGGGCGAAGATCAGCCGGCCGCGCCCGGAGGCGCCCGGCGCGGGAGTCTTTTTCGCCGCCTCGACGAAGGCGGCGATGTCCTCGCCGCCGCTGCGGTTCGTCAGCGCGCCGTTCTTGTCCTGAGTCATGCTCACCTCATGAGAGCAACGCTTACATTGGGTCTGGCGCGCAAGCTCGCAACATCGCCTTGACCGACCGCGTGTCGATGACGACACTCACATGCTCTTTTTGATCGAGCTTTTTTGTTTAGAGTGCTATCATAGGCGGTATCATACCGTGTCCCAGAAGCGGAAGCTTGCCGACAAGATTCGCGGGAACCCCAAGAATGTTAGCTTCCAAGAGGCATGCGCAATGGCCGGCTATCTCGGTTTCCCGCTTCACCGAATATCCGGTTCTCACCACATCTTCGCCCGAAAAGGACAGAATCGGAATTTAAACTTTCAGAAGAGAAAAGATGGGAAAATCCCAGCCTATCAAGCGCGTCAGCTAATCGAAATGATCGACGAATATGAGTCAGAACTTGAGTAAACAAGTAAAATATCCCAAGCAGGTTTTTTGGAGCGACGAGGACGAGGGCTATATCGCTATTGCTCCCGACCTTCCCGGCTCTTCTGCTTTTGGGGAGTCGGAAGCTGAGGCGCTTCGGGAGCTTGATGACGCGATGGCCGGGTGGATAGCCGCCGCGAAGGCGATTGGAAATCCGGTTCCGCCTCCGTCAACTCCAAGCAAGCGACATAGTGGAAAGCTACTGGTGCGCATGCCACGCACGCTGCACCGCGACCTCGCAGAAGAGGCTCTTCGAGAAGGGGTGAGCCTAAATCAGTACGTTGTGTTCGTACTCTCCAAGAGGGTGTCTGCAAGGTCCACGCTAACCACCGCAAGGATCCCTGCCCAAAGCCAGGTTGTACCTGCCGACATCGGCAACGTGCACATTGCGGCCCACCCCATAGGGATGGGCATCCTTGAGACGCACTCTACAGCGGCTTGGCTTGAGACGGTAAGCAACTACCTAGAAAGTTATAGAGTTTCTACGAAAGCGTTCGGAACAACGGTAGGTTCGGTGGCTATCACTGCCTTTCCTACGCATTCTTCCAATGAGTGATCCTATGGCGAGCCCGACCCAATACTCATTTGAACTGAATGAAGTCGCAACCGCGCTGATAAAAGCCCAGAACATTCACGAAGGCAAATGGTGGGTCGCGTTTGAGTTTCTTCTCGGTACCGGACTCCTTGGCGGCCAAGTAGGATCCCCCGATGCCTTTCCCGGCGCCTTCTTCACAATCAGAAGAATAACATTGGCTCAAGCGACCGCCGAACCACCGCCGCCCTCGCATTTAATCGTGGACGCCGCCGTTGTGAATCCCAAGCCACGGACCATCAAAAGTAAAGCGAGGTCGTAAGAAAGAATCCTCGAAAGCAGCCGAAACGACGCAAGCTTGCGCCGCATCGCTTCCGGCAGCGAGCGCCGCCGCGCGCCCGCGAAGCAACGAGCAGTCAGTCCACCGCAAGCCGCACAAAGGGTGGACGCTTGAATCGGCCGTTTTTGTAGTAGCCGCTGTTGAGGAGGAGATCGAGCTGCGGCGGCGCGGCGAAGCCGCCGACGAACAGCGGGTCTTTCGCCTTTTTCGGGATGAAGCCGCCGTGCCTGACCCCGCTTGGCGCGAGCAGGCCATCGTAGGACTTGGTTTCGAGCCAGCGGTCGCCAAGAAACACCGGATTGGCGCCCCACCAGTTGACGACGCACTCGTCGGAAATCGGATGGGTGTGGATGTCGGCGGTCATGCCGGGCTTCATGCAGGAGAAGTTGAAGCCGTTGGCGCCCGCGCCAAAGCCCGCGAACAGAACGAGCAGCATCGCCGCTTTGCCGCTTTTGCCGCCTTCCACCATTCCGGCAAACGGGCCGCCATAGAAGGCGTTGAACAAAGCCCCGCCGCGACGGATCTCGTCATTGGAAAGCGTCCAGGCGCGCATGTCGGGCGCGCTGTCGTGAAAGGCCATCTCGTTCAAGGGTGCATATTCGACCCGCTTCACATTGAGCTTGGCGTAGGCGATCGCCTGGAAGTTCAGCACCTTGTGTACGGGATCGTAAAATCCGGCTGGGGCGTAGAGGTCGAATTGCGGCGGCGAGATCGAGGTGACCAGGACGAAATTGTCGCGGTTTCCCGCCGGATTGCGCAGGGCGCGCTCGACCGTGAACGGATAATAGGCGATATCGCCCGGCTCGACGTCGACCCAGCGCCCGCGCAGGAAGACCTGCCCCTTGCCCTTGAAGCAGACGAGCGCCTCCTCCGCCATGTCATAGGCGTAAAGCTCGCTCTCCTCGCCCGGCTTTAGCGTCAGCACATGCACCGATTCGGTGCGAAAGCCGTTGCCCGGCCAGGCGATGAGGCGCGTGTCGATCCCATGCGCGCGAATCGGGACGCCGTCGCCGAGATTGGTGAGCGCCCCCTTCGCACGAATCTGCGAGGGCGTGCGGTAGCGTTCCCAATAATCTTCGGTTTCCATGGCTTAGCTCGGTTCTTCGGATCAGTGCGAAGCCGTCGCTGATCGCTAGAGGAGCCCGAGCGACGCCAGCTCGCGGCGCAGCGCCTCGGGCATCGCGGCGAAGCCGGGCTGAGCCTCGTCGATATCCGGGGGCGCGCTCTTGGCCTCATAATAGCGCCAGCCCTGAAAGGCGCGCATCGGCCGGGGCGCGACCGCGACGACCGTCTGATCCAGCCAGATCTTGCAGCGGCCGATCCCGTCCGAATCCCTGAACGGCTCGAGGCCGACGATCTCTTGCCTCGCTGAGATCAGGCCCTTGACGACCCAGTACAGCGAGCCTCCGTCGAGAATCTGTTCGGTCCGTTTCGGCGTCATGCGGGTGATGTGAGCGTGCCGGAGCGGCGCGCGGCGCCGCCTGGCCTCCGCCATCCGCTCGGCCATCCATTCGCGCAGGTCCGCGAACGATTCCGCGCCGACAGCGAGCTTGATGAGGTGAAGAGGCATGGCGCCGATGCTAGCAGAGTGGCCGGCGCTGATGGAACGCGCGCATGAACTTGCCCCCAGAAACTTGGGGCCCGCCGGTCGGACGTCGCCGCGCCAAAGGCTAGGCCGTCAGAGCCAGGCCTCTCCGCGAGGCGCGATGGCCGACATATCCGAGCCCCGCAAAGCCAAGCAGGAGCAAAGCCCAAGTGGACGGTTCGGGAACGTCGCCGACCACGATTGTCAGGCTGTCCGCGGTCGCTCCCGAGCCTCATTGATAGACATAGACGTTGGGGGTGAGGCCAAGCGACGCCAAGGATTGGTTGGCGTAAACCGATTTATCAGAGAGCAGCGCGCCGGACACATAGCCCCTCGGAACCGTCAGATCCAAGTCGGTTCCGGAAACGCCAACCAACCCTCCGCTGCCGCTGGTCGCGCCGAAAGAGGAACTCCCCGGCCCGAAGGAAAGCGGTCCGTTTATGCCGACATAGACATCAATCGGCGTCAGCGGCGCGGCGCCGGTGAGTTCCGCCGCCCCTTGTGCGAAGACAAAAGCATTGTCAGAGGTCATATCGAAGAGCTGAAGCGCGGCCAGGTTGAGCGAGCCTCCACCAACCGCCTCGACATTTGGACCGACCTCTTCGAAGGTCACGACATAGGCGGCGTCCGCCGTGGTCGACCCAAGGGCCCCGAACAGGGCCACGCCCGCCGCCGCCGAGACCATTCGCGATAAAACGTTTCTCCGCATGTCGCCCCCCTTCGTTGCTGCAATGGCTGCACGAGAGCATATCCGTGCGACGGGGGCCACTGGCGTCGGAAAAGTCCATTGGGTCGTTGCGACGGGCAGTGCGGCGCCGCTCGCCGGCAAGACGTTCAGCTATACGTTAAAGTCTACCGGCGCCGGCCAATGGGAAGCTGACGCAACGCCGGAATACGGCAGCCCGGGTGTGAGACCGCTGTCCAGCGGTCTTCTTCCTGGCATGATGCGCTTGCTCGTCAGCAGCCGCGCGCAGGAGAAGGTCTGGCGCGGTCGGCCCCGTCACGCCGACGGCCTCATCGGCGGAGAATCTAACTCGGACCCTAATCCGGTAAATCAGATCACGGCCTAAATTATATTGACGAATTCAGAAATCATGCTACGCTTGGCCTTCGTCGGATCGAAAGTGCGGCAGCGCTTTGAGGACAACAGAGGTCAGCACAACTGGAGGTTTTGCACAACCGGTGAGGGCGACGGAAATCCTTATTTAAATCGGCCGTAACCCATTGAAAAGTCCCAAATTCGGAAAAATAAACGCTAGTAAACGTTAGCTGATTTACTAGCACTTGCTAACGTCTACGCCGCTTTTACTAGCGTTTATCGCCGTCTAATCGCGCGTGAGGTCGGCGCTGAGCCTTCGCGCGGGGTCTAACCCTCACTTGCTTTCCGCCCGTCCACCCCCTGTCCCGCCGCCTTCTCCACGCG
>CAVRXX010000031.1:0-110946 GCA_963725195.1 uncultured Alphaproteobacteria bacterium
CCACGCGGGCGAGAAACGACAGCCTACGCGCCGCCTACCCCACATGCTTGCGTAAAAACGCAATCGTGCGGGTCCAGGCGAGCGCGGCGCTCGGCGCGTCGTAGCTCTCGCGCTGATCGCAGTTGAAGCCGTGATCCGCGGGATAGATGTGGACCTCGACGTCCGGATGGGCCGCGGCGACCTCTTTCACGCCGGCGATGGGGATGTGCTGGTCCTTCTCGCCGAAATGCAAGCTGCGTCGGGACCTTCGGCTTCAGGTCCTTGAGCCCGATGATCCCGCCGCCGTAATAGCCGACCGCGGCGCTCAGGCCCGGAAGCCGTCCCGCCGCCGACCACGCGACCGTGCCGCCGAGGCAGAAACCGACGATGGCGACCTTCCCCCCTTCCTTGGCGACATCGATTGCGGCGGCGACGTCGCGCAGCACCTGCTCGCGATCGATCTTGCCGGCGATCGCCATGCCGCGCGTTCTCGCGTCAGGGTCGTAGCCGGTCTCGAAATTGGGCTCGACATGCTCGAAAATCGCCGGGGCGACGGCGAGATAGCCTTCGGCCGCGAACCGGTCCGCGACCTCCCGGATGTGCGAATTGACGCCGAAGATCTCCTGGATCACGACGATGCCGCCGCGCGGAGCGCCTGCGGGATCGGCGCGCCAGGCTCGAATTGGGCCTGCCCCTTCCGGCTTCAGTTCAATCCAGGCCATGTCGATCTCTCCTTAGGGTTTAGGCGGCGCTTAGCGTTGAGCGCCGGGTGGGCTTCTTTGCGCAATCGCGATGCCCCCGACAACTAACAAGAGCGCGAGCACATGATAGGGGGCGAAGGGCTCGCCCAGAATGGCGACCGCCATGACCGCGCCGAACACCGGCACCAGATTGACGAATACGCCCGCTCGTCCAGGCCCGATCAGTTCGACCCCGCGCATGAAGGTGAGTTGCGCGAGGAAGGCCGGCCCGAGCGCCGCGTAGGCAAGCGCCAGAAGGCCGCCCACAGTCGGCCAGACGAATCCGCCCGACATGATTTCCCAGATCATCAGCGGAACGGAGGTGACGAAGGCGGCGAGCGCCATGGCCGCCAGCATGCTCGTCTGGGCGACGTGCGGACGTTGGCGAAGGCCGATCGTGTAGCCCGCGAACAGCACCACGCCCACGACCATCATGACGTCGCCGCTATTGAAGGCGAGCGCCGCGAGGCGCGCCGGATCACCCTGCGCGGCGATGACGGCGACGCCGATCATGGTGACGCAGGCGCCGAGCGCCTGCAGGCCGGCGAACCGAACGCCGAGGAACAGCCGGGCGCCAAGCAAGACAAGCGCGGGGATGGCGCCCTGGATGATCGAGAGATTGAGCGCGCTCGTATGATGGGCCGCGACATAGAAAAGCGCGTTGAAGGCCGTGAATCCGGAAGCGCCCATGATCGCGAGATAGACCCAGCGCGCGCGCAAAGCCGGCCAATCCTGACGCAGCGAAGGGCGGGCGGTGATGAGGATGGGAATGAGGGCCACCGCCCACCGGAGCGTGACCAGCGTCATGGGCCCGATTTGGCCGACAGCCAGCCGCCCGACGACCGAGTGGCCGGCCCAGACCAGCGTCGTCATCATGAGCAAGAGGATCGGGCTCGCCCAGACCGATTGAAGCCCGGTCCGTGGCGCGGTCGCGTCGGTCATGAGGGTCTTCGGCTTCAAGGATCGCCCGCAATTTGCAAGCGCGTCCTGGCCGGGAGCGAGGTCGCGACCGTGAGGGGGGACTGGCGCGGCATAAGCCGAGGCGGGGCGGAAGGCAAATTCATAGGAGTGAGCCGAAGCGGAGAGGATCGGCTCAACACGAGGCGCATCCGCCTCGCTCAGGCGGCAGCCTGGCGCGCCTCGCCGACGATCGTCTCGCGGATCGCTTCGGCAAGGGCCTTCGCTTCCTCGCTCGGGCGTCCCGGCGCGTGGATGAGACCCATGCGGGTTAAGGGCAATTCCGGCAATCCCTCGGCGCGGCCAAGGACTTTGAGGCCGGGACCCACCAGCGATGCGGGCAGGATCGTCGCCGCCAGCCCCGAGCGCAAGAGCGTGCCGATGGCGCTGAAGTTCTTGGAGTAGAACCGCGTCCGCGTCACGCCCGGGCGTCCGCGGTCAGCGCCTGCTCGGTCGCGCGCCGCCAGCAACAGGTCGGGCTGCCGAGCGCGAGCGGGATCGGCGCTCCCTCCTCTGCCTGGAACCGCTCCGCGGCGACCCAGACGAGCGGCTCCTCGCGCAGAAGTTCGAGCCCCTTCAGCCCCTCGTGCTCCGTGATCAATGCGAGATCGAGTGCGCCGGCGGCGACCTGAGGCGCAAGGTCGGTCGACGCCTCGCAATTGACCGAGACCTCGACCAGGGGATGGCGGCGATTGAAGCGGGCGAGGATCTCGGCCAGGAACGATTCGGCGTAGTCGTCTGGGATGCCAAGGCGAGCGGCGCCCTTGAGGCCCTTGCGCGACAGCGCGGCAAACGCCCCCGCCTCGACCTGGACGATGCGCCGGGCGAATTCGATCAGCCGCTCGCCCTCTTCCGTCAGCCGCGCGCCGCGTCCCTGCTTGACGAACAAGACGCAGCCAAGCTGCTCCTCGAGCCTGCGGATGTGCATCGAGACGGCGGACTGGGTCTTGTGCACCCGCTCGGCCGCCCTGGTGAACGAGCCGGTGTCGACTATGGCGAGAAACGAGCGAAGCTGGTCGGTGTCGAGCATGGAACCCATCCGAAATTTTGATCGGTTACTCTACAAACATTCGTTGGACCGATCAATGACTCTCACCATATAAAAAAGCGTCCCGAGATAAGCATCCCGAGATTTGAAAGACCCTCCAACGGCGCGGCTTCGCGCCGAACGGAGAGTCGTCCCTAAAATTAAGGTGACGAACATGGTTGTGACACTTTCACATACAGGTTTCGTGCCGATGAAGGCCCTGTGGCGCGTCCTGACCTGGCCGGCGCGGGTCAGCGCGGCGCGGCGCACAATGTCTCAATTGGCGCAAATGTCGGAGCACCAGCTGCGCGACATCGGCCTCACTTCGTCCGACGTCAACGACGCGACAGCGCTGCCGCTGGACGCTGACCCGTCCAGCCTGCTCGTCAGGCGGCGGGCCTGGCGCGAACGGACTCCTCGCCGAGAAACCGATCTCGCGGCCTGATCCAGGTTTAGCCCCGCCGCAGCAATGATGCGGCGGCGCCTCCCCAAAGGCGTGGAAAAGGTCTAGATTACGTCCAAGACCCCCCACGCCTTTCCGGAGGACCTCATGACAGCGCATGCGGCGGTAGCCGGCGTCGAGATCAACGCGAAGCCCAGCGGCCGGCAGGCCGAAATTCTCTCCGCCGAAGCGCTCGCCTTCGTCGCCGGGCTGCACCGGCGCTTCAATAAGCGGCGCCTCGAGCTTCTGGCGCGCCGCCAAGAGCGTCAAAAGCAGTTTGACGCCGGGAAGCGGCCGGATTTCCTCCCCGAAACGAAGTCTATCCGCGACGGCGACTGGAGCGTCGCCAAGATCCCGGCCGACCTTCTCGATCGGCGGGTCGAGATCACCGGCCCTGTCGACCGGAAGATGATCGTCAACGCGCTCAATTCCGGCGCCAAGGTCTTCATGGCCGATTTCGAGGACGCGTCCTCGCCGGTCTTCGCCAACATGGTCGAGGGTCAGGCCAATCTGAAGGACCGCTGGGCGGGCACAGATCGACTTCACCGATCCGGCGAGCGGCAAGGCTTACGCGCTCAAGAAGGACGTGGCCGTCCTCATGGTGCGGCCGCGCGGATGGCATCTGCCCGAGCGCCATGTCGTCGTCGACGGCGAGGAAGTGTCCGGCTCGCTGTTCGACTTCGGCCTCTACGTCTTCCATTGCGCCAAGGCCCAGATCGCTCAAGGGGCGACGCCGGCCTTCTACCTGCCCAAGCTCGAGAGCCATCTCGAAGCCAGGCTGTGGAACGACGTCTTCTCCGACGCGGAGCGCGAGCTTGGCGTGCCCGCATGGAACGTTCAAGGCGACTATCCTGATCGAGACGCTGCCGGCGGCGTTCGAGATGGACGAGATTCTGTACGAATTGCGCGACCATATCGTCGGGCCTCAATTGCGGCCGCTGGGACTATATCTTCTCGTTCATCAAGCGCCTCGGCAAGAACAAGGCGTTTCTCACGCCCGACCGGTCGGAAATGACGATGGGCAAGGCGTTCCTCAACGCCTATTCGCTCCTGCTCATCAAAACCTGCCACCGCCGCGGCGCCTTTGCGATGGGCGGCATGGCGGCGCAGATCCCGGTCAAGGGCGACAGCCAAGCCAACGAAGCGGCCTTCGCCAAAGTCCGGGCCGACAAGGAGCGCGAGGCCGGCAACGGTCACGACGGCACCTGGGTCGCTCACCCGGATCTCGTGCCGATCGCGATGGAGGTGTTCGACCGGCTCATGCCCGGTCCAAACCAACTCGCGAAGAAGCGCGACGACGTCCATGTGACGCAAGCCGACCTTCTCGAAGTCCACAAGGGCAAGCGCACCGAGGAGGGCCTGCGTGAGAATATCCGGGTCGGCGTGCAATATATCGAGGCCTGGCTCAGGGGCCGCGGCGCTGTACCGATCTATAACCTGATGGAGGACGCGGCGACCGCCGAGATCTCCCGCGCCCAGGTCTGGCAGTGGATCCACCTCAAGGCGAAGCTCGATGACGGCCGCGAAGTCAGCCCACAGATGTTCCGCGACGCCATGATCGGCGAGATGGAGCGGGTCAAGGGCGAGGTCGGCGCCAAGGCGTTCGACGGCGGCCGCTTCAAGGAGGCGACTGAGCTCTTCTCCGACATGTCGCTCAGCGCGACGTTCGACGAGTTCCTGACCCTGCCGGCCTACAAGCTGATCGACTAGAGCCTTCTGCTTTTAGGTTTACGCGCGGATCGTCCCGCCGCGCCTCCTCCCCCTTGTGGGGGAGGACCGAGGAGGGGGTCGCGCGGACCTACGCCACAAGAGAACAGCGGACGACTCGACAATCTCCTCGGTCGGCGCGACTCCCCACCCCTGCCCGCCCCCACAAGAGCGGGCGGGTGCGCTAACGCTGTCGGTTCCACCAAGAGCAGCAAGCTCCAGCAAAAAGGGCCGGCTGGCGGCCGGCCCTTTCCTGAAACTGAGGCTTCAGACTTGACGCGTCAGCCCGCAACCGCCGGCTTGGCCGTCCCGCCCTGCTTGCGGCGATAGGCGGCCGCTCCGGCGAGACCGGCGAACCCAAGACCCATCATGACCCAGGTCGACGGCTCCGGAATAGCCCCTGGGATCACGCCCGGCTGGAACAAATCGGCGAGCGAGTTCGCGCCGCCCGCGCCTCCGAGATAGCCGCCGGCGCCGCCGCCTGCGACCCCGAAAATATTCTGCAGCGTGACCAGATCGGAAGCGTGCGTGTACAGAATGTCGTTCGTGTAGGCGTTGCCCTTGGCGAGCTTCGAGATGACGATCTCGGTGCCGTCGAAGCCGGCGGTCGATCCGACGCCCTCGTCGCCCTCGGTCTCGTCGTTCCAGATGACGATGACGCCGTTATCCTGGAACGCCTGCGACGCTTCGATTTCCGGAACGATTACCGACAGCATATGGTCGCCGAGCGCCACGGCCTCCTGATCCGTGTTGGCCGCCCAGGTTTGTCCGCGCGTAGGTGAAAGGCGTGTTCAACGACGAGTGCATCTCGTTGTACTGATCCGGCGTGATCCAGTTGAAGTTCGCGACGGTGTTGTTGTTGAGGTCTGTCTGCAGTTGCTGCAGCGGCGCGTAGTTTTGCGACTGCGGATTGCTCGGCGACGTGTTCGGGGCCGTAGCCGTTCCGCCGTTCGTCGCAGTGAAAAACGGAAACGGGTTGTGCTTAACCGCGTAGTTATATTGATGGCTGCCATTGAGCGGATTCGTGTAATCCGGCGATGTGCCGGAGAACGAACTTGTCGGCACCGTATACTGGCTCTTCGATGCGACGTTGTTGGTCAGCGTGCCACCCGCTGAGTTGAAGTTCTGCCCGTTCGTGTTGAGAAGGTCGGTGTCCTCCTGGTACGAACGCCAGGTGTCGCCCTTCGCCGCCAGGAGCTGACCAAGGTTCGGGGCGTTGACGATGTTGTTCGGATAGGGATCGTTGTCGTTGAGCGGGCCGGTCACCCCGGCGACCTGGTACACGTAGTTCGGCTCGGAGGGATGCTGATTGGGCGATACGTTCTGATAGTTGCTGGCGAAGGACGTCAGCGCCGCGTTCGGGTTGCCCGGCGTCACCAGGCTGTTGAGGTACGGCGCCGCCGTGTTGCCGAGCAACTGCTGGGGGGTCCCCGCCGGAACGGTCGAAGGCTGGGTGAAGTTGTGATTCTCGAGGGCGATGTAGAACACATCGCCGATCTGCTGCGCTTGCGCCGAACTGGCGATCATGATGGCAAAAAGGGAAACGCCGATAGTCTTGGACATGAGCATCCTCCGTTGCGCGACGCCCCGCGCGCCGCACGTCGATTTAGGAACGCCCATGAGTCTAGGGACTGGCAGTGACCGCCTTTCGCCATCAACGTGACGGAACGCTGAAGCCTTCGCGACAATGAGATGAAGAGCGATCCGCTGATCGCTCAGAGGCTTACGCGCCCCGAAGCGCCGCTTAGCCGGCGAACATGACGCGCAGCAATGCTCTTCCACCGCACCGCCCTGGAGAGAACCGCGGCGCGACGGATGGCCCTTGGGCTTCGTCGCTACGAAATCACCTACGGAATCACTCGCTCGATGAGGAGATCAAAGACGCGCATTGCGGACGACAGTCGGCGGCGTGCGCGCCAAAGCGGCCAGGACGAGCCGGTTGGCCGCGAGCTCATGCCCTTCGTTGATCTCAGATTTCCGGCGGAGCCGCTGGAGTGAGGGTCTCGAAAGCCTCGCGAAGACGCGAGGAAAGGTCCATGGCGGCCGATAGATCCATCCGGATGGTTATGCTGGTGGGCCGCAGCGTTTGACGCATCGACACAAGCGGACTTGGCAGAAATGACGCGACGAGCTCGATCTCGCGAGTCGAAGCCGTTTTCACGGTTACGCTCCTTACAGCCCGCCCGAATGACCATTGTGAGCCGTAGGGAACATCGACCTCTGTTCCTCCCATCTCCCGCCTCTCTTTTGGTTGCCGCGCGATCATCGAGCTCAAGGCCTTACCGCTCGTCGTCGTCGAAAGCCGTTTCCACGCGATCAGCTCTTCGGCGGATGTTTCACACGGAGTTTGAGCTGGCGCTCATCGACCTTGCCGATGTTTCCGCGTAGATATCTTGCTGAAGGGCCTTGCATTTTCTGGGTGTGGTGAAGCAGATTGCGATCGGCTGCGCTTGCCAGCGAAAGCTCCTCTCGTTTCGCCGGACTTGCGTCAGGCGAGCTAGGGCGTAAGCGATCTGTCCTTATAATCGATTCCCGATATCGATAGTCGATTATGGAGGAACAATCTGAGGCGCGCAAGCGATGGAGCATCAGGAGCTTCTCTCGGGCTTGGTGCGGCTGCACGTCCTGCACCACGCGGCCGAGGGCGATCTCTATGGCAACTGGATGATCGAGGAGCTCGCCCGGCACGGCTACAAGATCAGCCCGGGCACGCTCTATCCGATGCTGCACGCCCTGGAACGCAAGGGCTACCTCACCTCGCGAACGGAACCATGAGGCCGCTCGCGACGCCGCGTCTACCGAGCGACGCCGTACGGCGTGGGGATGGCGCGGGAGAAAGTCAGGGAACTGGTGCGGGAAGTGGCGCCTTAGGCCCGGCCCGCGGTCGCTTGACAGGTTGACGCGCCCCGTCTTCCGGTGGAACGCTAAATGTGGAACGGTGTCGGGAGCCGAGGAGAGACCGTGATGGCCAAAGCGTATTGGATCTCCACATATCGTTCGATCAGCAATCCGGATGCGCTGGCCGCTTACGCCAAGCTAGCCGGGCCGGCGCTCACTGGCGCAGGAGGGCGTTTCCTGGCGCGCGGAATGCCGGCGCAGGTCTATGAGGCGGGCCTGAAGCAGCGCACGGTGCTCATCGAGTTTGACAGCGTCGAGGCGGCCCGGGCGGCGCACGATAGCCCGGCCTATCAAGAAGCGCTGGCCGCGCTCGCCGGCGGCGCCGACCGGGATATGCGCATCGTCGAAGGGGTGTAGGCGCCCTCACATTCCGTAGCCGTGCGCCGTAGCCGTGCGCCATCGCCGCGGCGCATAGCAGAATGAGGGCGAACAGGCCTGCCTCGACATACAGGGCCTGCCTGCCGTCGCCCATGGACTCCCGTCGGGCTGCGACCGGTTCATGGAACCGTCGCAGGGTTCGGTTAAGCCGATGGCGACTGAGGGCTTTATCCATTCATGCGCGTTTCTATCTTCCATCTCCGGAGCGGGTCGGCGGCGCGCGCCGAAACCTCCATTGCCCGGCGAGCCTCCGCTGTCCTAGGGTAAGCTGCTTTCAGGGGAAGGGCGATGAAGCTTCACCGGCGCGAATTGCTCGGAAGCGCGGCGTTGCTGCTGGTCGGCGGAGGAACCGGCGCTCGGGCGCAATGGCTGCCGTGGCGTCCGGAAGCGGGATCGCCGCCCGCGCCGGTTGTCGCAAGGACCGTGGATCTTCTTCGACCCAACGGAGGGCGCCGCGGTCGAGGCGCTGGTGGATCGCCTGATCCCGCCGGACCCGCAAACGCCTGGCGGCAAAGACGCGGGTTGCGCGGTTTATATCGATCGGCAGCTTGCGGGTCCCTATGGCCGCCGGGCCGGCCTCTATCTCAGCCCGCCCTTCATCAAAGGAACGAAGCAGCAAGGGCCGCAGGACGCAGACGGGCCTGCGGCGCAATACCGCAAGGCGCTGGCGGCGCTCGACCAATATTGCAAAAAGGAGAAAGGCGGCGCGTTCCCGTCCCTCAGCGACGCGGACAAGGACGCGATCGTCGGCGGGTTCGAGAGCGGCGCAGCCAAGCTGGACGGCGTCGACGGGCAGGCCTTTTTCGAGCTCTTGCTGAAGAATACGCAGGAGGGATTTTTCGCCGATCCGATCTACGGCGGCAATCGCGACATGTGCTCGTGGCGGATGATCGGCTTTCCCGGCGCGCGCTACGATTACCGCGACTGGGTCAACCGCCATAACGAGCGCTATCCGCGTCCGCCCGTCAGCATCACAGGACGAGCGGATTGGAACGTCCACAAGAGCTGAGACCGAGCCCATGGCCCAGAAGCTGCCCAAGAAGGACGTGGCGATCATCGGCCTCGGCTGGACGGGCTCGATCCTCGCGCATGAGTTGACCGACGAGGGTCTCGACGTCATCGCCATCGAACGTGGGCCGTGGCGCGACGCGCCGACGGATTTTCCGACCACCTACGTTCAGGACGAACTGCGCTATCGCATCCGCCACGAGCTTTTCCTGCGCCCCGACCAGCTCACTTTCACGTTTCGCAACAAGATAGGCCAGCAGGCTTTGCCAATCCGCACCTGGGGCGCTTTCATGCCGATGAACGGCGTCGGCGGCGGAGGCGTCCACTGGAACGCTGAGACATTCCGCTTCCTGCCGTCCGATTTCGTCCTCAAGACGCATCTGACGCAAAGATACGGCGCGAAGTTTCTCCCCGAAGACATGACGATCCAGGACTATGGCGTCACCTACGACGACCTCGAGCCGCACTACGACCAGTTCGAGTATCTTTGCGGGACGTCCGGCGCCGCAGGTAATCTCAAGGGGCAGATTCTCGAAGGCGGCAATCCGTTCGAAGGGCCTCGCTCGCGGCCCTATCCTACTCCCGCCGCAGGCCCAGCCGTTCAGCCATACGCTGTTCGGCAAGGCGGCGCGCGAGCTCGGCTACAAGCCGTTTCCGCAGCCCTCCGGCAATCTGTCGCAGGCCTATACGAACCCGCTCGGCGTCCGGCTCGGGCCCTGCACCTATTGCGGCTTCTGCGAATGGTTCGGCTGCGGCAACTATTCCAAGGCGAGCCCGCAGACGACCATTCTTCCGGTGCTGGTGAGAAAATCGAACTTCAGCTACCGCGACCGAATGCGAGGTGACGCGCATCAATGTCGACGGCTCCGGCAAACGCGCGACCGGCGTCACCTTTGTCGACTCAAGCGGCGAGGAGTGGGAGCAGCCGGCCGACCTCGTCATCCTCGCGGCCTTCACGCCGTTCAATGTTCACCTCCTGCTGATGTCGGGCATCGGCAAGCCTTACGATCCGGTCGCCAATCAGGGAGTGATCGGCCGCAACTTCACCCACCAGACGATCTCCGACGTCATCGGCTTCTTCGACAAGGACAAATTCAACTTCAATCCGTTCATCGCCTCCGGCTCGATCGGCATGTGCATCGACGAGTTCAACGGCGACAATTTCGACCATGGGCCGCTCGGCTTCGTCGGCGGCGGATATATGGGACAGGTGCAGACGAACGGGCGCCCGATTCAAACGACGCACGTTCCGCCCGGCACGCCGCGCTGGGGCGCCAAATGGAAGAGCGCGGTGCGAGGACAATTATCTGAGCACGGTGACGCCGGGCACCGGCGTGCACGGGAGCTTCTATAGTTACCGCGACGTCTATCTCGACCTCGACCCGCTCTATAAGGACCGGTTCGGCCGCCCGCTGATGCGCATGACGATCGACTTTCACGACAACGAGGTGAAGCAGAACGCCTATCTCACCGACAAATTCGCCGAGATCATCAAGGCGATGGGCGCAAAGGAGGTCGAGAAGGATTATCGCAAGGCGCCCTACGACGTTACGACGTACCAGACGACGCACCTGTGCGGCGGCGCGATCATGGGAACCGACCCCTCGACCAGCGCGCTCAACCGCTATCTGCAAAGCTGGGACGTTCCCAACCTTTTCGTCATGGGCGCGAGCGCCTTTCCGCAAAACGCCGGCTACAATCCGACCGGGACGGTCGCGGCGCTCGCCTACTGGTCGGCGGAGGCGATCCGGACCCAATACCTCAAGAACCCGGGACCCCTCGTCCATGCGTGAGCTCATCGCGCGCCGGATCGCGGGCGCCGCGATCGCCTCGTTGATCCTGGCGTCGAGCCTGGTTGTGGCGGGTCGCGCGCAAGAGAAGGCTGGGACGAGCCTGGACCCGCAGAATTTTGGCCAAATCGAGCGGGGGCGGTATCTCGCCATCGCCGGCGACTGCGCGAGCTGTCACACCGTGCCCGGGCTCGGGCCAACCCTACGCCGGCGGCCGGCCGATCGAGACTCCGTTCGGCGTCGTGGTGGGGGCCAATATCACGCCCGACCTCGAGACCGGGATCGGCGCCTGGAGCGATGAAGCGTTCGTCCGCGCGTTGCGCGAGGGCAAGGGGCATACTGGCGAGCTGCTCTACCCGGCGATGCCCTATCCCTACTACACGAAGCTCACTGAGATCGACGCGCTCGCCATTCGCGCTTACCTCAATACGGTAAAGCCGGTTAGCAACGCTGTGGTTTCAAATAAGCTGCCCGTTCCCGTTCGACGTTCGCGAGGGCATGGCGGCCTGGAACGCGCTCTATTTCAGGAGCGGCGAATTCAAGCCGGACCCGACGAAATCCGCGGAATGGAATCGCGGCGCCTACCTTGTCGAAGGTCTCGGGCATTGCGGCGCCTGCCACACGCCCAAATCTCAGCTCGGCGGCGACGATCGCGCCCGCGCGCTTCAGGGCTATGCGCTGCAGGGATGGTTCGCGCCCAACATCACCAATGACAACGAGCGGGGTCTCGGCGGGTGGAGCCTCGCCGATATCGTGGCCTATCTCAAGAAGGGCCATAACGCGGCTTCCGCCGCCACGGGAATCATGGGTGAGGAAATCGCGCTGTCGAGCTCGCAGATGACCGACGCCGACCTCACCGCTATCGCCACCTACCTCAAGGACCTGCCAGGTCAGACGGCTTCGCCGCCAGCGGCGGTATCCGCCTCCGATCCGAAAATGATTGCCGGAAGCGCGATCTATGCCGACGAATGTTCGGCTTGCCATGGGCTGGATGGGAAGGGCGTCCCTTATCTTTTCCCGTCGCTGGCCGGGTCGCCGAACGTCCGTTCCGCCGATCCGGCGAGCCTCATTCGCGTTCTCATCGAAGGCGCGCGCAGCGTTGCGACCACCGGCGAGCCGACCGGGCCGGGCATGCCGTCATTCGCTTGGAAACTGAGCGACGATCAGGCCGCCGCGGTTCTGACCTACATTCGCAACTCTTGGGGCGCCTCCGCGCCGGCGGTCGACCCGCACGAGGTCGAACAAACCCGTGCGCGCGCCGCGATGGCGTCTGGACGATAGTCGCCTTCACATCCCGTAGCCGCGCGCCATCGCTGCGGCGCATAGCGGAATGAGGGCGAACAGGCCTGCCTCGACATACAGGGCCTGACGCAATTGCTTGATCTCGTCCGTCGGCGGCCGGAACGAGGGATCCGCGCGGACGCGCCGCCTCCAGACGATGTACATGTAGGTCGGCGCGACGGAGACGAGGCCGACCCCGACGAACAACGCCATCTTGGCCCAAAAGAAGATGTTGACGAAATAATACTCGTAACCCTTGGCGCCGAAGAACACCCGCAAGACCCCAGCGGCGACCACAAGCGCCGCCATAATGCCGAACCAGGCGTCCACGCGTGCGATCCTGAGGACCAAGCGGTCATCGATCGGCCCCGCGGTGAGGAAGATCTCGGCCGACAGGATCCCCGCAAGCGAAAAGACCGCCAGATGATGGAAGCTTGCGAGCAGCCAATCGACGAACATATCTTCTCCGGACCGAGTCTGACCCACCGTAATCGCGCTGAGCGGGCGCCGCCAGCAAGGCGGCTGCAAAAGTGTTGACTCTGATTGAGGCTCCGCCTATAGGCTCAGCCGCTCCAGCGCGGCCGCAAAGCCGCGCTTTTGGTTTTCAAGCGGCTCAAGCTTAAAACCCGAGCGTCAAGCCGCGGCGAGAGCCGCATTTTCGGTCAACTGCCAAGAAGCCGGCCGCGCGCGTCCATGCGTAGCAAGCCGGGTGGAACACGGGAAAGAACGATGTTCGCAGTCATCAAGACCGGCGGCAAGCAGTACAAGGTTGCCGCCGAGGACAAGATCACCGTCATGACATTGCCCGGCGAAGCCGGCGCAAAAATTGTGTTCGGCGAGGTGCTGGCTTTGTTCGACGGTGCGACGAATCACGTCGGCGCGCCGCACGTCGCAGGCGCAAGCGTCGTCGGCGAGATCGTCGAGCAGACGCGCGGGCCCAAGGTCATCGCCTTCAAGAAGCGCCGGCGGAAGAATTCGAAGCGAAAGCGCGGCCATCGGCAGGACCTGACGGTCGTGCGAGTGACCGACATCCTGACCGGCGGCGAAGCGCCCTCGACGGGAGAGGCGCCGTCCGCAGGCGAATAGGTAGAACGAACGATTCCCCGGCGCGTTCGAATGCGCTATAGGTAAATTCAACACGGGGGCCGCGCCCAGAGGGGCCGGCCCGAGCAAGATTTCGGAGCGAAGAGAATGGCTCACAAGAAGGCAGGCGGTTCGTCGCGCAACGGACGCAATTCGGCCGGTCGGCGTCTGGGCGTGAAGAAGTTTGGGGGCCAGCAAGTGCTTGGCGGCATGATTCTTGTACGCCAACGAGGAACGAAATTTCACGCCGGCCGCAATGTCGGCGTCGGTACGGACCATACGTTGTTCGCCACCGCCGCCGGCGAAGTCGCTTTCGAGCGAAAAGGCGACGGGCGCCAATATGTAACGGTACGCGCAATTAGCATTTCAGAATAAAGCGGGGAGAAGACGAGAACCCCGCTTCGGCGACAAGCCCCGCGGACGTTCTCGAAAGACAAAAATTTCGAGATGAGACTAAAGGCCAAAGAGCCTGCTCATTCGTCCGGTAAGCGAAGCTTACGAAGGGGATGCGGTCGCCGCGTCCCCTTCGTCGTTTTTTGGTCCATTGAACGGGCCACTGACCGGTGATGAGATGTTCCCCGATCTGGCAAGAGACGATGTGTTCCGGCTTGAGACGCCGCGACTTTGGCTGCGCTGGCCGAGAATTCTGCGACGCCGCCGCAATTCATAAATTTTGCAGCCGCTGGGAAGTCGCCCGCTATACGGCCCGCATCCCCCATCCCTACCCCGCAGGCTCGGCCGAGCGGTTCATCTACGCCGCGCGCGAAGCCAACTCAGCCGGCCGGGACTTGACCTTGGTGATGACCCCAATCCGAGGCAAAATCGACGCCATCGGAGCGATCAGCCTCGAATCGCGCGGCACGGAGCGCCTGGCGCTCGGCTTTGTGTTGGCGCCGGAGGCCTGGGGCAAGGGCTTTGCGACGGAGGCCGCGGAGGCTGTGATCGACGCCGCCTTCACGCTCACTCGGACGGTCGAGATCCTCGCCAGCGTCAGGGTCGAGAACCAGGCCTCGCAGACTGTCCTCGGAAAATGCGGGTTTGTGCGGATCGGCACGGGGCTACAGGGCGCGCCGGCCCGCGGCGGCCTGGTCGAATGCCACAGCTTCCGCCTTGCCCGCGCGGATTGGGCAGGCGCCGGCGCGCCAAAGCGCAAAGCAACGTCGTCGATCGAACTGGCGCGCGCCCCGTGACAGGCTCCCCGCCGAAGCACGGAGCGCGCTTCGCGCGCGAACCCTCACCCCTTCCCGTCTCCCCTAGGAGAGGGAAACTCCGCGTCCCTACCAACGCGGAGAGCACGCGATGAAGTTTCTCGATCAGGCGCGCGTGTACGTTCGTTCGGGCGACGGGGGCGCGGGCGCGGTCTCGTTCCGGCGCGAGAAATTCATCGAGTTCGGCGGGCCCGACGGTGGGGACGGCGGGCGCGGCGGCGACGTCGTGGTCGAATGCGCGGACGGCCTCAACACGCTCATCGACTTTCGCTACCAGCAGCATTTCAAGGCCAAAACGGGAATGCACGGCATGGGCCGCAACCGCGCGGGCGGACGCGGCGCCGACGCGGTCCTGAAGGCGCCGGTCGGAACGCAGGTGTTCGACGAGGAGAGCGGCGCGATGCTCGCCGACCTCACTGAGCCGGGCCAACGGGTGGTCGTGGCCGCGGGCGGCAACGGCGGGTTCGGCAACCTCCATTTCACCACCTCGACGAACCGCGCCCCGCGCCGCGCCAATCCCGGCTTGCCGGGCGTCGAGCGCACGCTCATCCTACGGCTCAAACTGATCGCCGACGCCGGGCTCATCGGTCTGCCGAACGCCGGCAAATCGACCTTCCTCGCCGCTGTCTCCGCCGCAAAGCCCAAAATCGCCGATTATCCGTTCACCACCCTCCATCCCGGCCTCGGCGTCGTCCGGATCGACGGCCGCGACTTCGTGCTCGCCGACATTCCGGGCCTCATCGAAGGCGCTCATGAGGGACAGGGCCTTGGCGACCGGTTCCTGGGCCATGTCGAGCGCTGCGGGGCGCTCATTCACCTCGTCGACGCCACGGGCGCGAATGCAGGCGCGGACTATCGCACAATCCGCCGCGAGCTCGCCGCTTACGGCGAGGGCCTTGTGGAGAAAACAGAGATTGTCGCGCTGTCGAAAATTGACGCGGTCGACGAGGCCACGCTTAAGCAGCAAACGGAGCGCCTCAAGCGCGCGATCCGCAGCTTCGGGCCGCCGCTCGCGGCCGACGCAAAACGCGGCAAGCTCTTTCTGCTCTCGACCGCGACCCGGTCCGGCGTGACCGACGTGTTGCGCGCGACGATGGCGGCGATCGAGGCGCGGCGCGCAAGCGAGCCGACCGCGAACGCCAGGCCGGCTCAATGGGCGCCGTCGGTTTAGAGCGCAGCTCCCCGCTCCGATAGCCCGTCGGGAGACGGGCGTTCTTCCGAACGCCCTGGGGGAGAGGGGTTGGGGTGAGGGCGGGCGGCTCCCTCATCCGTCGCCTTCGGCGACACCTTCTCCCGGAGGGAGAAGGGAAAGGCGCCGTCAATCGTCGAGCTTACGCGCCTCCTCCGGCAGCATGATCGGCACCCCGTCCCGGATCGGATAGGCGAGCCGCGCGGCGCGGGAAACGAGCTCCTGCCGAACAGGATCGTAAGTGAGCACCGCCCGCGTCACCGGGCACACCAGGATTTCCAAAAGACGCGCATCGACACGCGGCCCCCCGACCGGCTCGTTTGCCGGCGTGCGCTTTTCCGCGTCATCGCTCATGGGCGCAACCCTCATCCGGCGGGCGATAGCTCGTCCGAAAGGACGGGCGTCCTTCCAGACGCCCTATAGCCCGCCACCTTCTCCCGGTGGGAGAAGGGAAGGAGACGCCGTCAAGCTGATCGAAGTCAACTCAGAACCGTAACGCCGCGACCTGACGCACGCCGTCGATCTTCCCCACTTTCGCAATCACCTCGGGCGGCGCGACGCCGTCGATCGAGACGAGCGCGATCGCCGAGCCCCCTTGTTCGTCGCGGCCGAGCGCGAAAGTTGCAATATTGACGCCCGCGTCGCCGAGAAGGCTCGCGAAACGGCCAATGAAGCCCGGCTTGTCCTCGTTGGTGACATAGACCATCGAAGGGGTGAATTCGGCGTCGACCTTGATCCCCTTGATCGAAAGGATGCGCGGCTTGCCGTCATGAAAGACGGTCCCGCCAATCGCGCGCGTCTGCTGCGCCGTCTCGACGGTCAGCGTGATGAAGCTTTCGTAATCGCCGTCCGCGGCGCGGGTCATTTCCTCGATGACGATGCCACGATTGAGCAGCGACCGCGGGCGCCGACACGACATTGATGTCGACCAGCGAGGGACGCAGGAGACCGGCGATCGCCGCCGAGGTCAAAGCCTTGATTTTGAGTTCGGCGACCGCGCCCTCGTAAGTCAGCGTGACCTTCTGGATCGGCGCTTGCGTAAGCTGGCCGGCGAATGAGCCGAGGCCCTCGGCAAGCGCGATAAACGGCTTGAGCCTCGGCGCCTCTTCCGCCGTGATCGAGGGAAAGTTGATCGCGTTCGAGATCGCCCCGCGCGTCAGATAGTCCGACATCTGCTCGGCGACCTGAAGGGCCACGTTCTCCTGGGCTTCGTTGGTGGAGGCGCCGAGATGAGGCGTGGCGATGAAATTCGGATGGCCGAACAGCGGATTGGCCGTCGCGGGCTCCTCGATGAAGACATCGAATGCCGCGCCCGCGACATGACCGCTGTCAAGCGCGGCGCGCAATGCGGCCTCATCGACAAGGCCGCCGCGGGCGCAATTGATGATGCGCACGCCGGGCTTGGTCTTCGCCAAATTCTCCGCCGATAGGATGTTGCGGGTCTGCGCCGTCATCGGCGTGTGCAGGGTAATGAAATCGGCGCGCTTGAGGAGATCGTCGAGCTCGAGCTTCTCGACACCAAGCTCCTCAGCGCGTTCAGCGCTCAGGAACGGATCGAAGGCGACGACCCGCATCTTCAATCCCAGGGCACGCGAGGCCACGATCGAGCCGATGTTCCCACAACCGATGATTCCGAGCGTCTTGCCGGTCAATTCGACTCCCATGAAGCGGTTCTTCTCCCATTTTCCCGCTTGGGTCGAAACATCGGCGCTCGGGATTTGCCGGGCGAGCGCGAACATGAGCCCGATCGCGTGCTCGGCGGTGGTGATCGAATTGCCGAACGGCGTGTTCATCACGATCACGCCACGAGCGGTCGCGGCCGGAATGTCGACGTTGTCGACGCCAATGCCCGCACGGCCGACGACTTTCAGCTTCGCCGCGCGCTCGAGCAGCTTGGCCGTGACCTTCGTCGCGGAGCGAATGGCGAGCCCGTCATAGTCGCCGATGATCTTGGCGAGTTCCTCCTTGTCGAGTCCCGGTTTGACGTCGACGTGAACGCCGCGCTCCTTGAAGATGGCGACGGCGGCGGGGGAAAGCTTGTCGGAAATGAGAACTCGGGGAGTCATAGTGTGCGTCTCCGAATGGCGGCAGCGCCGCGCGATGAAGGGAAGCACCGTGTCTCTCCGCTGTCATGCCCGCGAAAGCGGGCATTGAGACATGACGGCGGCACGGCTCTGGACCCCCGCTTTCGCGGGGGTGACAAAACTTGGCTCACGCCGCCTTGGCGAGCTTGCTCTTCTCGATCGCGAAGGCGTAGTCGAGCCAGCCGGTCAGCGCCTCGACATCGGCGGTCTCGACGGTCGCGCCGCACCAGATGCGCAAGCCCGCCGGCGCATCGCGATAGGCGCCGATGTCAAACGCGACCTTTTCCTTCTCAAGGAAACTGGCGATCGCTTTCGCGAAGGCGGCCTGGGCGTCGGCCGTCAGAGCGGCGACAGCCGGATCGACGACCTTGAGACAGACGCTTGTGTTCGAGCGCGTCTCAGGCGCGCGGGGGAGGAAATCGATCCACGGCGTCCGCCCGACCCAGTCGGCAATCGCCTTGGCGTTGGCGTCCGCGCGGGCGATAAGGGCCTTCAATCCGCCGAGCGACTTCGCCCAGTTCAGCGCGTCGAGATAGTCCTCGACGCACAGCATGGACGGCGTGTTGATGGTCTCGCCCTCGAAAAAGCCCTCCGTCAGCTTGCCGCCCTTTGTCAGACGGAACAGCTTCGGCAGAGGCCACGGCGGCGTGTAGGTCTCGAGGCGTTCGGCCGCGCGAGGGCTCAGGATGATAACGCCATGCCCCGCCTCTCCGCCCAAGACCTTCTGCCAGGAAAAGGTGACGACATCGAGCTTGGGCCAATCGAGGTCCTGCGCGAAGGCGGCCGATGTGGCGTCGCAGATCGTCAGTCCCTTGCGGTCGGCGGCGATCCAGTCGCCGTTCGGGACGCGAACGCCCGAGGTGGTGCCATTCCAGGTGAAGACGACATCGTTGTCGAAATTGACCTCGGCGAGCTTCGGCAATTCGCCATAAGCCGCCTTGAGCGTGCGAACATCCTTGAGCTTGAGCTGCTTGACGATGTCGGTCACCCAGCCTTCGCCAAAGCTCTCCCAAGCGAGGACGTCGACGCCGCGCGCGCCAAGAAGCGTCCAGAGCGCCATCTCGACGGCGCCGGTGTCGGAGGCTGGGGTGATCCCGATTCGGTAATCGGCGGGAACGCCGAGCACTTCGCGAGTGAGGTCGATCGCGAGTTTGAGCTTGGCTTTGCCGAGCTTTGCGCGATGCGAACGGCCGAGCGCGGCGTCACTGAGAGCTGTCGGGGACCAGCCGGGGCGCTTTGCGCATGGGCCGGAAGAAAAGCAAGGGTTCGCGGGCCGAACGCCCGGCGCAGTCGTCGTCATGATGAGCCATCCTTTCAGATGGGCGCCTCTCGTTGGGGAGAGGTGTCCCGCTGCGGCTCATACAGGAATCGTTGAACAAGGGCAAGCGGCGGCGCAGGGCCGCATCACGCGATACGAAATCGATGAGCGCGATCAGCAGCTGTCAGCGTTGGCTCTTCCGCCCCTGTCGGGCTTCAACAATCTCAGCGCGCTCGCGCTTTCGGCGAGCGCGTTGCGGCGGCTTGGCTGGAGCGCGCGGATCATCGCTCCAGCGCTGATACCGCACCCCGGTGAAAAACAGGATCTGAGCGCCGCGGTCACCCGAAGCCGCGCGACGGGGACTGTTCGCGGGCCGGAAGAGGATGACATTGTTCATTGCGGCCCCCGTTGAGAATCGGTCGATCGTTGCGATCGCCCCTAGTGTCAAAGGGCGAAGGTTAACAAATGGTCAAAAAGCCCGGCTTCGCGTTTACGCTAACGGCGTTGCCCGGCGTCGCGTTGCAAACTCGGTTCATGGGCCGCAAATCCGCGCAAGATGATTTTAATATCCGAATTGCCTTGCGGCCGCCGTGTCGCCCCAGGCGATGAAAGGTCCGTTGCGCAAGGCGCTCTCGGCCTTTCCGTACAAAAGCGGCCGGCCCGAAGGATCGAGAACGGCGCCGCCGGCCGCTCGTAAGACCGCGTCGCCCGCCGCAGTGTCCCATTCCATCGTTGGCGCAAACCGCGGATAGACGTCGCCAAGGCCCTCTGCGATGAGGCAGAACTTGAGCGAAGACCCCGCGAATCGCGTCTCCCCGATCGGCAATCTTTTGAGAAAGGAATCCGACTCCGGATCGAGATGGGAGCGGCTTGCAAAAGCGGTGAGGGTCGTTGGCGCGCGTCGAGTCTCAATGCGCCGACGCAATCCTTCGCCGGGCAATTCGGCGCCGACTGGCGCTTCGCAGGTGAAGGCCGTTTCGGCCCCGACCCACAATCGGCCAATCGCAGGCGCATAAACCGCGCCGGCGATTGGAGCGCCCCTCTCGATGAGCGCGACATTGATCGTGAACTCGCCGTTGCCCGCGAGGAATTCCCGCGTTCCATCGAGTGGGTCCACCAGCAGGAACCGTTCGGCGACTTGAGCCCGCCCTCCAGCAGCGACGGATTCCTCGGCGCATACTGGCAGCTTCGGGGCTATGCTCTCCAGGCATTCGCAGATGATGAGTTCGGCCCGATGATCCGCTGACGTAACTGGACTGCCGTCGGCCTTCGAAGCGACGTCGCAGCCACGCTCGTACTCCTCCATCACCGCCGGTCCAGCCGCCAGCGTCGCCTTCGCAAGAAAGAGGGCGATTTCGTCGCGGCTGCGCCGGTCGAGCGCGAAGGGGTTCGGATTCCAGAGCGCCGAGCTCAAGTCATCGTCCTCATCTCAGTCATTAGCCCGAGCGAAGGGACTCCATTGCCCTAAGCGGGGTTGCATCGCAACCTGGGTGCGAATCGGATAGATTGGATTCGAATCAGGCAAAATGCGGCGACCCGCGCCTCTGTCTCGGCCTAAGCCCCGAAATCGAACCCAGGATCAACCGCTTGATGATGACCTCGCTTACCCCGCTCGATCTCGCCGCCCTGCTCTGCTCGCGCGTATGCCACGACGTGATCAGCCCGGTTGGAGCGATCATCAATGGCCTCGAAGTGCTGGACGGAGAGCAGGACGAGGAGATGCGAACGGTCGCCATGGAGCTTATCAAGAAAAGCGCGATCTCAGCCGCCGCGCGGCTTCAATTTTGCCGGCTGGCCTTTGGCGCCGCTGGCTCCTACGGCGCGCTGATTGACACGGGCGACGCGGAAAAGGTGGCGAGAGATCTTTTCGCCAATGGCCGCACGGTGTTGGAGTGGAGGGGCGAACGGCGCATGGCGTCGAGAAACTCCGTCAAGCTGCTGCTCAACCTCTGCCTCATCGCAGCCGGCGCGGTGCCGCGGGGCGGGGTCATCACCGTAGACCTCTCCGGTGAAGGCGACGCGATGGCGATGCACGTGGAGGCCAAGGGCCTGAACGCGCGCCTCTCCCACAGCGCGGCCGACTTCCTGAGCAACGCGCCGCCCAGAGACGCGATCGACGGCCATTCCATTCAGCTCTATTTCACAACGCTTCTCGCCCGCGAGTGCCAGGCAACGCTCAATGTCTCAACCGGGCCGGAAAACGTAACCTTGGCGACGGTTCCAGCCCCACGGCTTGCGGAAGCGCCCGCGGCAGTTCACTCGCTCGACAGCTCCCCCGCCGCCTGAACGACTCGCGCGCCGACTGCTATTCCCTGACCGGCGTGTCGTCGGCGGGCTCCGGAGCGACATCCGGCTGCTCGCCTTCGCCTGAATTCGCTGCGCCAAACCCATAAGGCGACCGCAGTCGACGACGGCGCCCCCGCGCCGGAAAAGCATTCCCCTCCGACGACGGCTCGAACTCTGACGGAGCAGCCTCCGGCGTCGCGATCGGGGCGGGCGAAGCCAACGTATCGGCCGACGGAACGGCCACAGGCAAATCCGCGTTGTTAGGCCTCGGGCTCGTTATGAAGGACGGAAGGCCCGCGGGCGCCGCCGCCTCTGCACCCGCCTCGCGGGCCGGCTGGGGATCGCGGTACGGCCGGAAATCCCGCGGACGATTGTCGCGCCCCTGTCGATTGTCGCGGTAACCCTCATTGCGCTCCTGGAACGGGCGATCCTGTCGCGGACCTCGATCCTGAAATCGGTTGCCCTGCTGACGATCCTGCCGAGGCGCAAAGCCCCCGCGGTCATTGCCGCCCTGACGATCGGCCTCGTAAGGGCGGTCGCCGAACGGCTGCGGGGCGTTGGGCGGGAGGTTCGGTTGCGGTTGAAAGCCCTGTTGCGGCTGCTGGTATGCGTTCTGCCGCTCTGCGGGCGAGGCGAAACGATCGGACAGCGCGTCAAAGTCGCCGTCATCGTCCATACCGTCTTCGTCCTCTCCGGCCGGCCGTTGCTGACCGCTCTGCGCGAGCGCCTGCGCAGCGTGAGCCGCGGCGATGAGACGGAAGTAATGTTCGGCGTGTTGCAGGTAATTCTCGGCTGCGACCGGATCTCCGCCTGTATGGGCGTCTCTTGCAAGCTGGAGGTATTTTTCCGCGACGTGATGCGCATTGCCGCGTATTTTGACGTCTGGCCCGTTCGATTCATAGGATCGCGTCAAAGGATTGGGCCCTCGCCGATTGTTCGTCGGCCGGCCGCGCATCCTCTTGTTCTGACCTGGTCTCATTTTAATTTCCCAACATTCATTCGGTTAGCCGAGAGCTTTTCCGATCGTTTTCGACCCAAGCTTTCTCGAATTTGCTGCGTCAGGGACGGTTCACGCCTTCGCGTCGCTCGACTGGGCAGATCTCATGACGCCCGACGCGCAGACGTGACCGATCGCATTGATCTCGATCCGTGCGAATTTCCCTTTACCAGCGGCGCCCCTGGCCGCGCTCGGACCACTGTCCTACGTTCGGAAGGCCATTTTGCAGGCCGCCTCGCCTGACCCTGTTCCGCTGCTTCAGCAACCCTTCCCGCGATCAAATAGTTCGCGTTGGCTCGGGGTGGAAGGCTAAGGCTGCGAAATTTGCGCTGCCGGCGAATCCTTCCCGAACAGAATAGCGTTTTTTGCTTGGATCGCCAAGCCGTAATTCGATCCAGGCTCCAATTCTGGGGTTCGAATCACGAAAATGACGACAAACCATCCCCCGGCGGGTCAGTTTTTGGCCGTCCCTTGTATCGGTTCGAGCGGGGCGCGGAAACCCTGTGGAGGATCGGTCAGCCACTCGCGGTCGGGCTCAGGACCGAGCGGCACTTTCTTTCCCATTCCAACCCAGTTCAATGGATTGAGATTGCTTAGCATCGATGAACTCGATCCGCAAGCGCCTTCGCATTTCACCGTTTGTCCGTCCGGAGTGACCGAGCGAATTGTCACGGGCTCGTTCGCCGGAAAACCGTGCGTGTAGCGCAGACGCACATCGCCCACCCCGGCGATCGATTTCTTTCCCTCTTCCTTTAGCGCTTTCTTGCGCAAGATCTCCTGATTCACGGGCCAAGCGGGATCCGCAATCGCGGAGGACTCCGGCGGCGGCAAATCCGTATTCGGAGGCAGGACCAGCTTGCCGTGTTCGCGATAGTCGATCGGAGGCGGCTTGTCGCCGCCAAGGTTAAGGCCGGTAAGCCCGACAGCCGGAGCGAAAATCGATCCGATGCCTTGCCACAGCGGCGCGGCGCCGTCATCACCGGCCCGGGCGGGTAAACTGACTAGACTGGCCGAGGTCAAGGCCAACGCAACCGCCACTGATCGGAAACCAACGCCCATCGGCCCCACCGCCTGTCCTCCGCAATGTTTGTGACAGCTGCTCAACGGCGTGTCTCGCGACAAATTTCGGCTATTCCATGACATTCGCCGCGCTCCTGGGCCGTTTTTACGCCGGACATCAAGGCGACGCTCGGCAACCTCAGATCGCGCCACGAGGCGGGCTCCCTTGGCCTCGGCTCTTGGCCATGCGGGGGCCGAGCAGAAGATCGAGAATCAACAAAGCGACCCCGACGTTGATGGCGGCGTCGGCGACGTTGAAGACGAAAAAATGACGGCCAAACGCGTGCAGGTCGAGATAGTCAATGACCGCCCCATGCGCAATGCGATCGATCGCATTGCCGAGCGCGCCGCCGATAATCAATCCAAGGCCCGCTGCGGGCAACGCGGATCGGGAATGAACGAGCCACCACGCGAGCAAGCCGGTCGCCGCCAAGGTCACCGCGAGCAGAACAGCCTGTCCGGCTGCCGAATCGCGGGCGAACAGGCTGAAGGAGATGCCCCGGTTCCATCGCAGGGTCAGATCAAGAAACGGCGCGAAAGGCGTTGGAATGACCTCGGACTCGCCGAAGTGCGCCAGAACGCCGGCCTTCGCGATCTGGTCGACGAGGATGACAGCAAGCGCGATCACGCCTCCCAGCACCGGCAGCTTCATGGGCTACGGCCGAGGGCGCGAAGCTCACGCAGCGCCTCCGCGTCACGAGGGGTCACGTCGGGAAAATCGGGCGAAGCGGTTGCGGGATCGAAGTAGCGCCAGGAGCGCGCGCATTTGACGCCTTGGGCTCGCTCCACCACGACGCCGACGTCCGGCGCTTCGGGCAGGCGAAACGCCGCTTCCGGAATGGCCACGCCAAATTCGATCGCAATGTCCGAGGTGATGCAGACTTCCGCGAAATCAACGCCGTCAAGCGCCTTCAAGTGCTCGGGATTGCTGAGATAGACGCGCGGCGCGGCTTCGAGCGAAGAGCCGATCAGCTTGTCCGCGCGGGCGATTTCGATCGCGCCGGTGACGGCGAGCCGCAACATCCGGATCGTCTCCCAGGTCCTGGCCAGCTCGTCATCTCGCCAGGAGGCGGGAATGGACCGGAAATTGCTCGAGATGGATCGACCGATGCGCGGCGTCCCGCGCGACCCATGCTTCCTCGGTCGTGAAGACCAGGATCGGCGCGAGCCAAACCGTCACTGCGCGAAAGATGTGCTCGATCGCCTCCAACGCCCCGCGCCGCCTAACGCTGGAGGGCGCGTCGCAGTAGAGCGCATCCTTGCGAATGTCGAAATAGAAGGCGGACAGGTCGGCGTTCATGAACGCGGTCAGCGCCGCGACGACGCGCGCGAAGTCGAAATTGTCGTAAGCTTCGCGAACCTTGAGGTCGAGCTCGGCGAGCTTGTGCAGCATCAGCCGCTCGAGCCCGGTCATTGCCGAGTGGCCGACCGAATCCCCTTCCTCGCGGTGTGCCAAAGTTCCCAGCATCCAACGAATCGTGTTGCGCAACTTGCGGTAATTGTCGCTCACGGCTTTCAGGATCTCGGGGCCGATGCGCTGATCGTCGGTGTAATCGACGCTCGCCACCCATAGACGCAGGATGTCGGCGCCCGAGACGCGGATGACGTCCTGCGGGAAGGTCTGGTTGCCCAGAGACTTCGACATTTTGCGCCCGCTCTCGTCGAGCGTGAAGCCGTGGGTCAGCACGACATCGAATGGCGCGCGACCGCGCGTGCCGCAGCTTTCCAGAAGCGACGACTGAAACCAGCCGCGATGCTGGTCCGAGCCTTCGAGATACATCACCGTATCTTGGCCGCCATCGACCGCCCGCCGAATGCCGGCGAGCCCAGGAAAGTGCTTGGGGTCTTCCAGGACGAAGGCGTGTGTGGAACCCGAATCGAACCAGACTTCGACCAGGTCGTCGATCTTGTCATAAGTCGCGGAATCGTGCTTGGCGCCGAGGAACCGCTCTTTCGCTCCTTGAGCGAACCACGCGTCGGCGCCTTCCCGTTCGTAGGCGTCGGCGATGCGCGCGTTCACCTCTTCATCGAACAGGATTTCGTGGCCGTCCTTGCGGACGAAAATCGACAAGGGGACGCCCCAGGCGCGCTGGCGCGACAGCACCCAGTCCGGCTTGTTGGCGACCATGCCCTTGATCCGGTTCTCGCCGGACGGCGGCGCCCATCGGGTGTGCTCGATCGCGTCGAGCGCAATGGTCCGAAGGGTCTTGCCGCCTTGCGCATTGGCGAAGGGCCGATCCATCGCCATGAACCATTGCGGCGTGTTGCGGAAGATCACCGGCGTCTTCGAGCGCCAGCTGTGCGGATACTGGTGCTTGAGCTTTCCGCGCGCGACAAGCGTTCCAGCTTCGATCAGCGCATCGATGACGGCCTTGTTGGCGTCGCCAACTTTCCCCTTGTCGGTGATGACGCGCTTGCCTTCGAAGCCGGGCGCTTCGTCAGTCAAGGCGCCGTTCTCGTCGACCGTATAGGGAATGCGCGTATCGATGCCGCGCTCCTGAAGCAGCCGCGTGCTCGCGGTCCAGAGCTCGAAGTCTTCGCGCCCGTGGCCGGGAGCGGTGTGGACGAAGCCCGTGCCCGCGTCATCCGTTACATGGTCTCCGTCAAGCAACGGAACGACGAATCCGTAACCGTGGGCGTGAAGCGGATGCGCGCAGACCATCGAGGCGAGCGCATCCCCGCTGACCTCGCCGAGATACTCAAATGCGGTCACCTTCGCCGCGTCGAAGACGCTTTGAGCAAGCGATTGCGCGAGAATGTAGGTCGCGCCGACCTTGGCCCAATTGTCGGCGGGGGCGTCCGTCACCCGATAGCGCCCGTAAGCGATGCGGCGAGAGAAGGCGATCGCGCGATTTCCCGGAATCGTCCAAGGCGTCGTCGTCCAGATGACGATCGAGGCATCCTCGGATTCGACCGGGAACGCCGCGAAAATCGTGTCGCTGACATGGTCTTCGTACTCGACCTCAGCCTCGGCGAGCGCGGTCTTTTCGACGACGCTCCACATCACCGGCTTCGAACCGCGATAGAGAAGCCCGCTGGCGACGAATTTGAAGATCTCCCGAGCGATCTGCGCTTCCGCCGGATAGCTCATCGTCGTGTAGGGATGATCCCAATCGCCGACGACGCCGAGCCGCTTGAATTCCTCCCGCTGCACGCCGAGCCAATGTTCGGCATAGGCGCGGCATTCCCTGCGGAATGCGATGATAGCCTGGGAATCTGAAAAGTCGGGCTTTGACTTGCCCTTGCTTCGGTAGAATTCCTCCTCGACCTTCCATTCGATCGGCAGGCCATGACAGTCCCAGCCGGGCACATAGTTGGATTCCCGGCCGGTCATCTGATGCGAGCGGACGACGATGTCCTTCAGCGTCTTGTTCAGCGCCGTGCCGATGTGGACATTGCCGTTGGCGTAAGGAGGCCCGTCGTGGAGGACGAATTTGGGCCGGCCCTTGCCGCTCTCCCGCAGCGCGCCATACAGATTCTCGCGCGCCCAGCGCGCCAGAATCTCCGGCTCCTTCTGCGGCAGGCCGCCCCGCATGGGAAAATCGGTCTTCGGCAGGAAGAGAGTGCGGGAATAATCGAGGGCCGTGACGGACGCGTCGGACATGAGATTAGAGGCCAAATTCGGAGGTCGTTGGAACGGACGGGTCGAATTAGAGGATTTGCCGCAATTCGCCAAATTCGATCTCAGCGCTTCTCCGCCAGAATCTCCCGCGCCCGCTCCTTATC
Organism: uncultured Alphaproteobacteria bacterium; assembly: GCA_963725195.1. GTDB lineage: Bacteria > Pseudomonadota > Alphaproteobacteria > Rhizobiales > Beijerinckiaceae > Roseiarcus. The sequence goes on from CAVRXX010000031.1 coordinate 27,098, forward strand.
CCGGGTCATCTCAGCGACCAGGGCGGGAATGGAATCGAACTTGAGCTCATCGCGGATGCGTTCGATGAACTCGACTTCCATCTCGCGGCCATAAAGGTCGCCGTCGAAATCCAGGAGATGAACCTCGAGCAAGGGCGGCCCGTCGTCGACCGTCGGGCGGGTGCCAAAGCTGGCGACGGCCGGATAGGCGCGGCCATCAACTCGGGCCACGACGGCGTAAACGCCATGCGCAAGGCGGTTGGTCGGCTCGAGCGCGATATTCGCCGTCGGTACGCCAAGGGTGCGCCCCAGACGCTGGCCCGAAATCACCTGGCCGGAAACGGAATAGTTGCGGCCGAGACCTTTCGCCGCGGCAGCGAGGTCGCCGCGCTCGAGGGCCTTGCGAATGACGCTCGAGGAGACAGCGCCGGCCTCGTCCTCCACCTTCGCGACAATCTCCACGCCGAAGCCGTATCTCTGGCCGGCTTCCGCGAGAGTGGTCGGCGAACCGGATCGGCCCTTGCCGAAATGGAAGTCCCACCCGACCACGACCGCGGCCACTCGGAGTCGCGCAACCAGAATCTTCGCGATGAAGTCTTCCGCGCTCATTCCGGCGAGCGAGGCGTCGAAATGGATGAGGACAAGGCCCGTCAGGCCGAGCCGCTCGCAAATCGCGGCCTTCTCCCGCGGCGGCGTCAATCGAAACACCACCGGACGTCCAGCAAAAAAGTCGGCGGGATGCGGCTCGAAGGTCAATAAGGCGCTGGGAGCCGCTCTCTCTTTGGCGATGGCCACGGCGCGCGCGATGACTGCCTGATGCCCAAGATGCAGGCCATCAAAATTTCCGATCGCGTAAACCGCGCCTGTGAGCCCGTGCGGCGGCAGCATCGGGTCCGTGGCGAGCACGAAGCCGTTGGTCATATCCGTCCTGGCGATCCTCGGGATTGCGGCGACCCCCTACCCGCGTTTCACGTCCGGCGCAACTGCCGGCTGCCGGACATGGGGTCAAGCGGCGGGGGACTTAAGCTTGGGCGTCGGCGGGACGCTGAGGACGCCCTCGCCATCGAGCACGAGTCGGTCGCCGACGCGACACTCGCACTGCAACCGGACGCGGCGGTTCTTCTCGGTGAGCTCGATCACTTCGACGCTGACGTCGACGACGTCGCCGATCTTGACGGGCCCGCGAAAGTTCAAGGTTTGCGAGATGTACACAGCGCCGGGTCCCGGCAATCGCATGCCAATGACCCCGGAGATGAGGCTCGCGGTGTAGAGGCCATGGACGATTCGGCCGCCAAAGCGAGTCTTGCGGGCGAAGTGCTCGGACAAATGGATCGGATTGTGATCGCCCGAAAGTTCGGCGAACCCGATCACATCTTCGTTTTCGACCGCCTTGCGGATCGTCGCCCGCATGCCGAGAGCAAGATCTTCGAAATAGAGCGTCTGAAACAGCGCCAAGGCTTAAACCGCCTTAAGGCCGAAGCAGGGGGATGGCGGCGACCGGCCACACCTGGTTCTCATCGTACAGCCGTCTGAGTTCAATGGGATCGGCCGGCGACGTCGGGTCCTCTTTGTGCAAGGATCGATGAATGCCGCCGGTTACGAAGAGGACGTCCAACTCCGCACGGCGAGCCCCGATTATGTCGGTCTTCATCCCGTCGCCGATCGCCAGCACGCGACTCTTATCGATCGGCGCGCCCCGAGCCCGCTCGGCGAGCGCCAACGCTCGATCGTAGATCGGCCCATAAGGCTTGCCGGCGTAGATCACGGAACCGCCGAGGTCCTCGTATCGGCGCGCCAGCGCTCCAGCGCAATAGATCAGAGCATCGCCGCGGTGGATCACGATATCCGGATTGGCGCAGATCATCGCCATGCCGCGCGTGAGCATCGCCTCGAGTTCGGACTGGTAGTCGTCGACTGTCTCGGTCTCGTCGCTTCTGAGGCCCGTGCAGAGCACATATTGCGCGTCTTCGAGAGAAACGAGCCTCGGTCGTGCGCCGGTCGCCTCCACGGCAGCTTCGAACAGGATGAGGTCGCGCTCTGGCCCGATGTGGAGGAGCTGGTCGCCCGTCCGCTGTTCCATCAGTCCGATCGTCACATCGCCTGACGTAACGACGGCGTCGAATGCGTCGGACGAAACCCCAAGCTTCAGCACTTGCCGTTCGATCGGCGAAGAGGGCCGCGGCGCATTGCTGATGAGAACGACCGCGCCGCCCCGGCGCCGGAACGCAACGAGCGCCTCCGAGGCTTGCGCGAAAGAAGCCAGACCGTCGTGCAATACGCCCCAGATATCGCACAGAATCGCGTCATAGCGGTCGGAGATCTCGCTCAGACCGCCAATCTGCCGGATCATCTGCGCCTGGTCCTGCCCCATCGCAGGCCCGGCTAGGCGACGACTTTCCCCCTGTCAAGGAATAGATCAAACACACGAGCGATCCGCGCTCCGCTGGCATGCTTGACGGCGCCCGGGTTGGTTCCTAGCTATTGGGCGCGGCAAGCACGCCGTCTTTCGAGGACGCCATGTCAGCACCGGCCAAAGTCACGGACGCGAGTTTTGAGACCGACGTTATCAAATCCGAGGAGCCGGTCGTCGTCGACTTCTGGGCGGAGTGGTGCGGGCCTTGCCGCATGATTGGGCCGGCGCTTGAAGAAATCGCCACCGAAATGAACGGCAAGGTGAAAATCGCCAAGCTGAATGTCGACGAGAACCCGGGCATAGCCAGCAAATATGGCATCCGGTCGATCCCGACGCTGATGGTGTTCAAAGGCGGCAAGCAGGTCGCCACCAAGACGGGAGCTGGCCCGAAGAGCGAACTCAGTCGCTGGATCAGCGCTTCGGTTTAAGCGGCGCTCTTGTAGACGCGGTCGCCGACCGCGTCAGCCCGCGCTCAAAGCCGGAAGAACGCCCGTCTGACGACGACGGGCTATAGAGCGCGGCTGCCCCTAAATCGGAATCCGCACCGCCGCTCTCAGGCCTCCCATCGGGCTATCCGAAAGCGTAATGTCGCCTCCGTGGGAGCGAGCGATGTCGCGCGCGATGGCGAGGCCCAGGCCCGAGCCGCCCTCGTCCTGATTGCGCGCTTCGTCCAGACGGTAAAACGGCCGAAAAACGTCCTCGCGAAAAGCGGGGTCTATCCCCGTTCCGTCGTCGTCGACGACGATCGACAGGAATTGAGCCTCCCGGATCGCCGAAACGCGGACATTGTCCGCGTGACGGTGGGCGTTGGCGACGAGATTGCCGACGCAGCGTTTCATCGCCATTGGCCGGATACGGATATCGAGATTGCCTCTCGCCTCGACGCCAAGGCTCGCGCCGTGCCGCTCGCAAGCCGCCCGGAGGTCCTCGAGCATCGAGGCAATATTGACCCGCGCGGTTGCTTCGCCGGTGTCGCCGCGCGCGAAGGCAAGATAGCCTTCGAGCATCTGCCCCATCTCATCGACGTCCTTCTGCAAAAACTCGCTGTCGGCCGAATTGTCGAGCAGCGCCAATGACAGTTTGAATCGGGTCAGCATCGTGCGCAAATCATGGCTGACGCCGTTCAGCATCGCAGTGCGCTGTTCCGTCGCGCGCTCAACTCGCCGTTTCATCTCAATGAAAGCATGGCCCGCTTGCCGGACCTCGCGCGCTCCATGCGGACTGAAATCGAGATCCCTGCCCTTGCCAAAATCCTCCGCCGCGTTCGCCAGGCGCAGAATCGGCCGGATCTGATTGCGGAGAAAAATGATCGCGACCGTCAGGAGGACGATCATCGCCCCCAGCATCCAGAGCACGAAAATATGGGCGTTCGCCTCATAGGCGAGAGCGCGGCGGGTCACCAGGCGAAGCACTCGGTGCCCGAGATCGACGCGGATCTCCATGAGGCCCGATCGGCCGACCGTGTCGATCCAGAAGGGCTGGGTGATCTGCTTCTTGAGCTCTTTCGGAAGAGTCCGCGTGAGCGGATCCAACGCGCCGTAGAAAGAGCGAGGCATGACCGGCGGCAAAGGCCCCGCTGGCAGCAATGAGGCGTCCATACGAAATCTTTCGGACGCAAGCGTCACCAAAGAAGCATCATCCTGGCCGGGCGGGAGCTTTTGATAGAGGTCCGTCAGCGCTCCAACGTCACGGGCGACGGCATCGGAGAGCCTCCGCGTCACCAAATCCCAGTGATGTTGCATGAACACGAAGGTCACCGCGGTCTGGAGCAGGACCATCGGCACGATCACGATGAGGAGCGAGCGCTTGTAGAGGCCCTTCGGCAGCACGTCCGCCAGGCCGCGCGCCGCGCGCCGCCAAAGCATGCGGACCTGCGCCATGAGCCGCAGCTTGCCAAATGCGAGTCGTCCGCTCATCGGTCAGCGACTAGCCGATATCCCGCGCCTCGCGCCGTCTGCAGGTATATCGGATTGGTGGGGTCTTGTTCGATCTTGCGCCTCAGGCGATTGACAAGGACGTCGACTGTGCGCTCCTGGGCGGCGCCGCCCGATCCCGACAAAGCTTCGCGAGAAACGATCGCGCCGGGCTTTGCGCTGAGCAAGCGCAGCATCTCGCGCTCGCGCTCCGTAATGCGGACCGGATCGTCTCCGGCGCGCAGTTCTCCGCGCTCGAGCGAGAATGCGAAGCGCCCGAAGCGAACGACGCTGGTCTCCGGGCTGCCGGCCGGCGCGGCGCGGGTTCGTCGAAGCACCGAGCCGATCCTGAGCAACAGCTCCCGCGGCTCGAACGGCTTTGCGAGATAGTCGTCGACGCCAATTTCGAGGCCACGCACGCGATCTTGCGATTCGCCCCGAGCCGTCAACATGAGAATTGGCACCTGCGATCGTGTCCGCAAGTCGGCGGCGAAATCGAACCCGTTCTCGACCGGCATCATGACGTCGAGCACGATGATGTCGAAGGCCAGTCCGTCGAGAAAGGCGCGGGCCTTGGCGGCCGTGGGGGCAACCGTGACGCGATGGCCATGCTTGACCAGATAGCTGGACAACAAAGCGCGAAGCCGTCGATCGTCGTCGACCACGAGAACATGGGCGGCGTCGTCCGGGAGGGAAGTCGGTGTCGAGTTCACCGCGCCTGACCCGCCCACTTGGTTGGTTCCGGGCGGCCGGCGACTTCGTCCGGCGCTTTCTGAGGATCGATCATCGCTTTGAGAAAGGCTTGCGCCGATGGGAGGCCCCGGTCGCCCAATTGCTCCAGCGCCAAGGCAAACCGCCGCGTCTGAACCAGGGCCAGTCTTAGCGCCAGCCGCTCGCCATCCGGCGTCGCGTAGAGCTGCCGACGGCGACGATCCAGGGCTCCGGCTTGGATCTCAACGAAGTTCTTGTCGATGAGCTCGCGCAATACGCGATTGAGGCTCTGCTTTGTGATCCGCAATATCTCCAGAAGCTCGGCGATTGTGAGCCCAGGCCGCCGGCTGACGAAATAGAGGACCCGATGGTGAGCGCGGCCGAACCCATAAGATTCGAGCAGCCGATCGGCGTCTCCGACGAAATCGCGGTAAGCGAAAAAGAACAGTTCGATCAATTCATACATTGGCTCTTCGCCGCAGCGCGATGGCTCGCCGGGGCCGGGCTTGGAGACGTCAGATGACATTGATGAAGCTATTAGGTCAGTAATGTTGACATAATTCGGCCCTCTTGCTATCCTAGGGTGATCATCGCCAGGATCCATGTAACTCCAATCGCCAAAAAACCAAACCGCTTCGAACAGAGGAAACCGCCATGGCCGCCCAGACATTTGACTCCCGTGAAGGCTGGATCTGGATGGACGGCCATATGGTCGATTGGCGTGCCGCCAAGATCCACGTTCTGACCCACGCCCTGCATTACGCCAGCGCAGTTTTCGAAGGGGAGCGCGCCTATGGCGGGCGTATTTTCAAATCGACGGACCATTCCCGGCGACTTCGGGAGTCCGCCCGGATTCTTGACTTTGAGATTCCGTGGAGCGTCGCGGAGATCGACGCCGCCAAGGCCGAAGTTCTGAAACGAAACCATCTCGCTGACGCCTATGTTCGGCCGATCGCCTGGCGCGGGTCCGAAATGATGGGCGTGGCGGCGCAGCATAACACGATCCATCTGGGCATCGCGGTGTGGGAGTGGCCGAGCTATTTCGATCCCGCCCACGGACGAAAGGCATCCGTCTCGACATCGCCGAGTATCGACGGCCGGATCCGGCGACCGCCCCCGCAATGGCGAAGGCCGCCGGCCTCTACATGATCTGCACCATTTCCAAGCACCGCGCCGAGCGCCGGGGCTACGCCGACGCTTTGATGTACGACTGGGAAGGCCGGGTGGCGGAATGCACCGGCGCCAACGTCTTTTTCGTCCGGAACGGCGTGCTTCACACGCCGATCGCCGATTGCTTCCTCGCCGGCATCACCCGGGCGACGGTTATCGATCTTGCGCGCAAGCGCGGGTTTGAAGTCGTCGAGCGGCGTATCCTGCCCGCCGAGCTCAGCGAGTTCGACGAATGCTTCATCACTGGGACGGCGGCCGAGGTGACGCCGGTCGGCGAGATCGGCCCGCACCAGTACAAGCCGGCGGCGGTGACCGCGGCGCTTATCGACGCCTATACCGAGGAAGTGAAGCCGAGGACGAAGGCCGCCTGAGCCGAAATCTCGACGGCATTTTCTCGACAGAATCGGAAATGTGCGGTATGTATTCCCAATGATGGAATCTCTTTCCCGCTCGCCGGTAGACGGGCGAGAAGACGAGACGCCGTCGCTGTTTGAAATGTCAGATCCTACAACCTGCCGCGCGAGCCGGAGCGAGGAAGCCGATTTTCCTAACTACATCGCCCACAACCCATTGAAAAGGCTCGATTCTGAAAAATAAGCGCTAGTAAACGCTAGTGAATTTACTAGCGTTTAGGCCCATTAGCTTCGTTTTGCTAACCGTTATTTGGAAGGAATTCCCGCTTTGGTTGTATCCGCAACTCAATGAAGGCAAAGATTTCGCCGAAAAGAGCGTCGGGTCCGATTGGCGCGGCAAGCGCGGCTGGCGAGCCTGCGGTCTCGCCGCTCCGTTAGCTATCCCTCTGCGGCGACAAAACTGTCCATCACCAGTTTTCGACCCGCCTTGTCGAAATCGACGGTCAATTTGGAGCCATCCACGGCCACCACCGCGCCCGGGCCAAACTTATTGTGAAAGACCCGAGACCCGGCTTGGAAGATCGAGCCGGACGAACTCTGTCTCGCGACGGAGCCTTCGTACGTCGGGCCTGATGACCTGGGGCCGCGCGGACCCGCTTCGCCCCATTCGCGCTGCCGCGCCTCGGCGCGACGCCAACCCGGCGTGTCGTAGCGGGAGGCGAACCCTTTGTTATGACCTGTGGGCAGCCAGGAATCGGAGGACCGGTCCGCCGACCCGATGATCTCGTCGAATTCGACATGGTCAGCGGGCAATTCCTGGATGAATCGGGAAGGCAGCGAGGTCTGCCATAGACCTCGCACGCGCCGGTTGAGGGCGTAGTAGATCCTCGCCTGCCGTCGCGCTCGAGTCAGGCCCACATAGGCAAGACGCCGCTCCTCCTCGAGCCCGGCCAGACCGCTGTCGTCGAGCGAGCGTTGATTGGGGAACAGGCCCTCCTCCCAACCCGGCAGAAAGACGAGATCGAACTCGAGTCCCTTCGCCCCATGAAGGGTCATGATCGAAACGCGCTCGCCCTCCTCGCCCGCTTTCGACGTCCATGACCAGCGATACATGCTCCAGAAACGCGCCCAGATCCGGAAACTCGCCCATGGAACGAACGAGCTCTTTCAGGTTGTCGAGCCGTCCAGCCGCATCAGGAGTGCGCTCCGCCTTCCACATGTCGATGTAGCCGCTCTCCTCAAGAACGAGCTGCGCCAGCTCTTCATGGGGGATTTGCTCGGACTGTCTCCGCCAGCGGTCGAAGTCATCGAGCAGGCCGCGCAGGATTTGACGGGGACGCGGTTTCAGTTCTTCGGTTTCGACCAGCGACCGCGCCGCACGAGTCAGGGAGAGGCCGGCTCGCCGACCGTGTTCATGCAGGATCGCAAGCGTCGCGTCGCCGAGGCCGCGCTTCGGCTGGTTATAAATCCGCTCAAAAGCGAGGTCGTCGTCGGGCTGGGCGATAGAGCGAAGGTAGGCCAACGCGTCGCGTATTTCCGCCCGCTCGTAGAATCGTGGGCCGCCGATGACCCTATAAGGCAGCCCCAAGGCGATGAACCGCTCCTCGAATTCTCGCATCTGAAAGGAGGCGCGGACCAGGATGGCGATCTCGTCGAGAGAAACGCCTTTATGCTGAGCCGCTTCGATCTCCTCGCCGATAAGCCTCGCTTCTTCCTGGCTGTCCGACCCTTCAGCAACCCTCGGTCGATCTCCGAGCGGTTTGTCAGTGAACAGCGTCTTTCCCAAGCGACCGCGATTGTGGGCGATCAATCCCGAAGCCACGGCGAGAATGTGCCCGGTCGATCGATAGTTTCGCTCGAGCCGGATGACCTTCGCGCCGGGAAAATCCTTCTCGAAGCGCAGGATGTTTTCCACATCCGCACCGCGCCAGGCGTAGATCGACTGATCGTCGTCGCCGACACAGCACAGATTGCCGTTGGCCTGGGCAAGGAGCCGGAGAAACAGATACTGGACGACGTTCGTGTCCTGATACTCGTCGACCAGGATGTAGCGGAAGCGCCGGCGGAATGTGGCGAGAACGTCGGGGTTTTCGCGCAACAGACGCAAGGGCTCGAGCAAGAGATCGCCGAAATCCACCGCATTGAGCGCTTTCAGCCGCTCCTGATAGTTTTCATACAACGCGGCGCTTTTGCCGCCGGCGAACCCGGCCGCCTCGCTCGCTGAAACGCTCTTCGGATCGATCCCGCGATTCTTCCATCCATCGATCAGATTTGCGAGCGCTCGCGCCGGCCAGCGTTTGTCGTCCAGATTTTCCGCCTGGAGAAGCTGCTTGAGCAGCCGCAGCTGGTCGTCGGTATCGAGAATGGTGAAATTTGGCCTCAAACCCACGAGCTCAGCATGCATCCGCAGGATCTTGGCGCCGACCGAGTGGAATGTGCCGAGCCACGGCATCGCCTGCTCGGAGCCTAGGAACGCCCCCACCCGATGGCGCATCTCCCGCGCCGCCTTGTTGGTGAAGGTCACCGCCAGGATTTCGTGGGCGCGAGCGCGACCGGTCGAAATGAGATGCGCAATTCGGGTGGTGAGGACGCGAGTTTTGCCCACGCCTGCCCCAGCAAGAATAAGGACGGGGCCGTCCAGCGACTCGACCGCCTGACGCTGCTCTTCGTTCAATCCCTCGAGATAGGGGGGATCAGCGTCGTGCGGGCGACGGGCGAGCGGCCCTGGGCGAGCGGAATCACGCGACGGGGCCTGCGGCTGGATGCGGGCCGGTTCGGAAGTTTCGGAGCGTTGCGGCACGAATTGAATCATGCGCCGGCGAGCCAAGCGGCGCAACCCGAAAGGCGTAAGCTGGACTTGCTGAAGCCCTAAACGAAACGGATCCTTCACCAGGCGAAACCGGACGTTTTGCGAGCGGCGTTCTAATCCCTTGAGATCATTGACGGAGCGAAACCTGGCGCCGGCTCGTTTGTTTTCAACAGCTTGGCCGTGCTTTGCTTTCGCGCTTGTCTCGCCTGGCGGCGGTCACGGCGGCCGGGGCGCCCAGAGGCTTATTCCGTTTATCGCGCGCATTGTGGCTCATAAGGAATTTGCAAAGAATTTGTCGTGCAGGCCGCTCCGCCGCTCAAGCTCAGCCCCGCGACCGCGTGCTATCGTGCGAGAGCGGAGATGATGGGCGGACCACTACGCGGTGGCGCCTCCGCACCTGTTGGAGGTGGCGGTGTCCTTCGAACTGACCGTCGAGACAGCCCGGAGGGTGGGTGAGGAGTGGTGCGACGCGTGGAACCGCAAGGATCTGGACGCAGTGATGGCGCACTATGCGGAGAATGTCGCCTTCTCTTCCCCGACGGTGGTGAAGCGCTGGGGCATCGCCGATGGCTGGCTGCACGGCCGCGCGCGGTTGCGCGAGAATTTCGCGATCGGGATCGCCGCCGAAGGACTTCGGTTCGACTTGGTCGACGTCGTCATCGGCGTCACGTCGATGTGTGTCATCTACCGGCGCGAGTCCGGCCAGTTGGTCAACGACACCGTCGAGCTCGACGAGCAAGGAAAGGCCATTCGCGTCGTTGCCTGCTACGGGGCCAAGCCTTAGCTAATTCCAGTTGTTGATCTGAACGATGGCTGGCGTCAGAATCGCGGCGAAGAGTCCCGGCAGAAAGAAGAGGATCATCGGCACCGTCAGAACCGGCGGCAGCGCCGCAGCCTTTTTCTCAGCCAGGGCCATTCGATGGTCCCGGCTTTCTTGGCTGAGAACCCGAAGCGCGGCGCCGAGCGGCGTGCCATACTTCTCCGACTGCGACAGCACGGTGGTGAGCGAGCGGACGGAATCCAAGCCGGTTCTTAAGCCCAGATTCTCGAGCGCGACCCGCCGCTCGGCCAGATAGGACATTTCCGCCGCCAAAATCCCCATCTCCTCCGCCATCGAGACGCTTTCGAGGCCGATCTCCTGACTGACCTTGCGCACCGCATGTTCGATCGACATTCCCGATTCCGCGCAAATCAGAAGGAGGTCCAGGGTGTTGGGAAACGCCCGCTCGAGTTCCTTCTGCCGCTTGCCGGTCTTGTTCTTCAGGAACAGCTCGGGGGCCTTGATGCCAAGGTAGGTGGCCGCGATCGCAATGCCGATCTTGAGCATCGCGGGTTGGCTCCACTTGATGATCAGAAATTGATAGACGATAGCGGCGATGAAAAAGGCGATCGGCGTCGCCAAGCGAAATGTAAGAAAGGTGTACTCCGCCCCGAGCCCGCGAAAGCCGGCCATCGCCAATTGAATTTTTGCCTTTTCGGTGCTGAGCCAGCTCGACAGGTTGAGGGTTTCGACCAATTGCTTGACGAGGCCCGTAGGCTTCACCCTCAACGTGCTTTTGCTCTGGGACGCGATCAAGCGGTCGCGTTCGCGCGCCCGGATTCGCTCACGCTCAGTGCTGACCGCCTTGATGCGGCGCGACAAGGTGTCCGGCTGGAGCCAGGGCATCGCAGCCGTGAGAACGGTCGCGGCCGAGCCGATCGCCGCGAACAGCATCGCGAGGAAGTGAGCATCAGAGAATTTAGCGACGATTTCGTCCAGCATGGCTAGGCTCGAGTTAGAAGTCGAACGAGATCATTTTCTTCATCATTGCGACTCCTATCCCCATCCAGAAAATCGCAATCACCGAGATCACTTTTCCATGACTCGACGTCCACAATATCGAAATGTATTTAGGAGACGAAACGTATAGCGCGCCGACGACGAGAAACGGCACCGCGCCGATAATTGCTGCCGAAGCTTTCGCTTCCATCGACATCGCGGTGATCTTCGCCTTCATCTTCTTGCGTTCGCGCAACACACGGGAAAGATTGCCCAAGGCCTCTGAGAGGTTGCCGCCCGCCTTGCTCTGGATGGCGATGACAATCGAGAAGAAGTTCGTCTCGGCGATCGGAACGCGCTGCGCCATCCGCTCGATGCCTTCCGACAAGGTCATTCCAATCGAGAGCGCCTCGACAATTTTTCGAAACTCCGACTTGACCGGCTCGGGGCTTTCCGTCGCGGCAATCCGGATTGTGTCGCCGAGCGGGAGACCGGACTTGATGCCGCGCACGATGATGTCGATGGCCGTCGGAAAGTTGGAGATGAACTTGTTGATGCGCCGAACGCGCAGGCGCGCCAGCGTGAGTTGCGGCAATCCGATCGTGGCCGTGACGACAACAAGAAGCGTGAGCAGCAAGCTTCTCGACTGAATATAGGTCAAGGCGCCGCAAATCAGGCCAAGGAGCACGCTCCCGATCCAATATTGCTGCTTGGTGATCGAGAGTCCGGCCTGTTCAATTTTTGTCGCCAGACTGACGCGCCGCCGCTTACCCTTCATTTCGCTGTCGCGGACGCCATCGGCAATCTGCTTCTTGCGCGCCGTCCGATCAACGCTAACCGCCACGCTCGCCTTCGCGTCAGTTTTTGCGACGGCCGCGCGCCGCTTGTCGGCCCGCGAGTCTCCACCAACGAAGGCGAACGCAAGCCCGCCCAATCCAATCGCCAGACATCCGGCCACCGCTATCGGATTGATCATGCCGATTACCCTCTACTCCCTCGAATTCTAGGCGGCGTCGATTTCCGAGATATCCAGCGCCGCCGCCAGACGGGCTTCTTCTCCATACATGCGCGCCCGCTCCCAAAACCGAGGCCGCCCGATCCCGGTCGAGCGATGCCGCCCCATCAACTTGCCCTGAGCGTCCTCCCCCAGAACTTCATAGACGAACAGGTCCTGCGTGATCACGACGTCGCCTTCCATGCCGAGGACTTCGGTTATGTGCGTAATGCGGCGGGATCCATCGCGAAGGCGAGAGGCTTGAATGATCACGTCGACCGAGGACGTGACCATTTCGCGGATCGTCTTCATCGGCAGCGCATATCCGCCCATCGTGATCATCGATTCAATACGACTGAGCGCTTCGCGCGGAGAGTTCGCGTGCAGCGTTCCCATCGACCCATCGTGACCGGTGTTCATGGCTTGCAGCAAATCGAACGCCTCGGGTCCGCGGACCTCGCCGACGACGATGCGTTCGGGCCGCATGCGCAGGCAATTCTTGACCAGGTCTCGCATCGTGATCTGGCCGACGCCTTCCAGATTGGCCGGGCGCGTCTCAAGCCGCACGACATGGGCTTGCTGAAGCTGGAGCTCGGCGGCGTCCTCGCAGGTGATGATTCGCTCGTCGTCGTCGATATAGTTCGTCAGGCAGTTCAGAAGAGTCGTCTTTCCCGAGCCTGTGCCGCCGGAAATGATCACATTGCAACGAACGCGGCCGATGATCTTGAGGATTTCGGCGCCGGCCGGCGAGATCGAGCCAAACTTGACCAATTGATCGAGCGTCAGCTTGTCCTTCTTGAACTTGCGGATGGTGAGCGCGGCGCCGTCAATGGCGAGCGGCGGCGCGATGACATTGACGCGCGAACCGTCGAGCAGGCGGGCGTCGCAAATCGGCGAGGACTTGTCGACGCGACGTCCGACTTGGCTCACGATCCGCTGACAGATATTCATCAACTGCGATGCGTCGCGAAAACGAACGTTGGTGAGTTGGATCTTGCCGCCAACCTCAATGAAGCAGCGCGTCGGTCCGTTGACCATGATGTCGGCGATGTCGTCGCGCGCCAGCAGCGGCTCAAGCGGACCGAATCCGAGCACGTCATTGCAGATGTCATCGAGCAGATCCTCCTGCTCGGCGATCGACAGCACCAAATTCTTGATGGTGACGATCTCGTGTACGATGTCACGGATCTCTTCGCGCGCGCTCTCAGGGTCGAGCTTGGACAGCGCACTAAGATCAATCGCCTCGATAAGAGCGCCGAAGATCAGCGCCTTGGTCTGAAAATAGGTCTCCGATCTTCGTTCGGTCTGAACCGGCGGGGGCGGGGCAGATGCGAGTTTGGGCGGCTCGTTCACCGCGCTCACCGATGCGACGCGCGACACGGCGACCTGGGGGCTAACGCTCCCACTACGCTTGCCGAACATCGCTCAGGCTCCTTTGCGCTTATGCGACCGCTCAGCGGAAATGGCGCGATGCGTTTGCAGGCCGATCATTTCTTCTTGCGCCCGATCTTGGCGATGAGCGGCTCGAGAATGCCTCTTTTGGGCTTGCGCGCCTCGGCTCGGCCGGCAAGCGTGGAGGCGAGATCAACGAAGGCCTGCGCGGTTTTCCCATTTGGTTCAATCTCGGCGATCATTTGCCCATTGTTGGCGGCGGCGCCGAACAGCTTCGCGTCGTGCGGAATGACCGCAGTCGGATCCGTTTCAACCGCCTTGGCGAATTCCGCAGCGGCGATTTCCGGCCGCTTGAGCATGCCGACGCCGTTCAGGACCAGCCGTGACGGCGCGTCGTTGAGGCGCGCGCCCTTGACATTGTCGATCAGGTTTTTGGTGTTGCGCAGATTCGCTAGATCGGGGGTGGCGACGACGATCACCTCGTCGGCGGAGACGAGAATCCGTCGGGCCCAGCTCGACCACACGTGCGGCACATCAAGCACAATCCAGGGGGTCGACGCGCGCATCGCGTCGAGCAGCGAGTCGAATGAAGCTTCGCTGAAGTCGAGGACCCGATCCAGAGTGGCGGGCGCCGCGAGCAGACTGAGTTTCTCGCCGCACTTGGAAAGCAGACGTTCCACCAGGACGGTGTCGACGCGATCCGGGGCGAACACCGCCTCCGCAACGCCCTGAGGCGGATCCTGATTGTAGTCGAGTCCCGCGGTTCCAAAGGCAAGATCGAAATCGGCGATGATCGTCGCCATTTCGGTAACCGACGCCAGGCTCCACGCTAGATTGTGGGCGATGGTCGACGCCCCGACTCCCCCCTTCGCGCCGACGACGGCGATCACACGTCCAAGGGGCTTGGCGCCGGGCACGCTGAACAGTTGAGACATCGCCTGAATGAAGTCGACGACGCCAAAAGGGGCGACGAGATATTCGCTGACCCCACGCGCCATCAACTGCCGGTAGAGGACGATGTCGTTGAGCTTGCCAAGGACGACGACCTTGGTCCCCGCATCACAATATTCGGCGAGCTCTTCGAGTTGCCCTAGCAGCGCGTCTCGACTGCCCGGCGCCTCGAGCACCACGACATTCGGCGTCGGGGCGCTCTTGTAAGCTTCAAGCGCGGCCGCAGCGCCGCCCATGTTCTGCTTGACATGCGCTTTCGCCATTCGGCGATCGGATATCGCGGCGCCAATGATCGCTGCGATATCGGGCGATTCGCAGAAGGCCTGGATCGATACGCGCGGCACCGGCTCGATTTGCGCCAGCTGCCGATCTCCGGCCGTGTCGCCGTTGCTTCCAGCGTCAGCGTATTGCGCCTTCATGTCGATCAGTTTCCGTTGGTCGGCAGATCCCCGCCGATTGGCGTAAGCACGGCGTTCTTCCACTCGGTGCTCGGATCTTGGCCGTTGCGGACAGCCTCGATGGCTCTGGTGCGCATGCCCACATCGGATGGGCCAAGCGCGCGCGGCTGGACGAGATCGCGCGGATCATCAACCTGAGCCGCCATTGTCGATTGGGTGGCGCAGCCAAAGTTCGAGTAAGGCTCGTTCTTCCATCCTTCGACCGATGACCCTGAAGCGAGATCTTCCGGCCATTGGCCGCACGCGGTCGGAACGATCGCCTTGAGCCCGGTGAACGACACGCGCACCGGCGGCGCTGCGCCGTCATTCGGAGGCAAGTAGTCTCCAACGGCAATCCTGCCCTTGACGCCAGCCGCGAGAAGCGCCCTGCGGACCTCGTAAACGGCGATCGAGTTGGGATTCGTTCCCACCGGCGTCTCAATCATGACCACGCCCGACCCATAGCGGCGATAGCGGTCGGCAAAGGCGCGGACATTCGCTCGCGACCGCGCATCAAGCCTGCCGCCAACGGGATAGAGATCCATGCTTGCGGGCGCCGCGGCGACCACGATCGGGTGACGCTCCTGAAACCCGCCAGGGAAAACGGGATCGGAAGACGCGTAGGGAACACCGCAGCCGGCGAGAGCGGCCGCCGCCGCCCCGGCGAGGCTCAGCCTCAAGCCTTGCGCCGTGAACGATGATCGTGCGTCAGGAGAAGCGGCCATGAGAGCTGTCTTTCTGAGGAAATTGTTGGCGAAGCACGCAAGGCCTACTGGGTGATGAATCCGATCTTGCCTGAGTAGCCAGGCATTGGCTGGAGCGATTGCGACGCGGAGTAGATCCGGTTGACGCGGCCCAGGAACCACGTCTGCGGATCGCTGGCGTCCTGAAAATTCTGATCGGGCCTTACGACCTGGCTCGGGTCGATCGGATGAGCAATGAATGGCGTCACGACGATCAAGAGCTCCGTCTCGCTGCGCTGATAGTCCCGCGAACGGAACATGGCTCCAAGCACCGGGAGATTCATCAGCGCGGGAAGGCCATTGATGGCCTGCTCGGTCTGGGTGCTGATAAGGCCTGCCGAGGCGATCGAACCGCCGGACGGCAATTCCACCGTGGTCGTATTGTTGCGCGTCCGGAAGCCCGGGATCGAAATACCGCTGAACGTGACCTGCTTCGTATAGTCGATATCAGTGACTTCGGTTGCGATGCGGAGCTGGATCCGTCCCTGGGACAAGACGACTGGGGTAAAATTGAGGGTTACGCCATAGGGCTGCTGGACGAATCCATACTGGCAGGTCGGATTGCATTGTATGTTATTGAGGATCGGAATCGTGCCGCCGGCTAGGAATTTGGCCGTCTCTCCTGACACTGCCGTAACGGTCGGCTCGGCGAGGGTGTGGGCGACGCCCTGCCGCTCGAATGCCTGCAAGGTGGCGCTGATGCTTCCGGCGCCCTTGAACCAGCTCAGGGTGCCTTCAGAGGTGGCGACGGCGCCGTTGATCGCGAACGGAGGATCGAGCGTGAAGCTCCCGTTCGGCCCGGTGCCGCTCAGGTTGACGCCCAGTTGCTTGATGATGTCACGCCGAATCTCGGCGACCGTGACGCGCAGGCTGACTTGGTCGGCCCCGCGGATCGTGAGAGCGTTGACCACTTTGCCCTGGGGGCTGCTAGGCGACTTGCCGGCGGAGCCGCCGGAAGCGCCCCCGGAGCTATTCGAAATGGAGATCGAAGAGCCGGGAGGTGTGGTTGGCGAATCGTTGACGAAGCCGGAAGCGATGTCGAGCGCCTTTTGCGCCTCCTCCGCCGAGGCCACTGATCCGGTGAGAATGATCGTGTTCTCGACGGTGCGCACGCGAATATCGTTGCCCGGGATCGCGACATTGAGGAGCGCAGTCAGTTCGCCAACGGCTCGCCCGACCGAGACCTGGAAGAATGCAATGCGTCGCCCGTCCTTGGCCAAGGCGAAAATGCTTGTGTGGCCGTTGGCGACGCCAGAGATATAGATGCGCTTGGCTGTGCGCACGATCGCGTTGGCGACGGTGGGATCGCCGACGTAGATCTCCCCCGCTTCCTCAGGCAAGTCGCGTATGACCGATTGCCCGACGCCCAATTGCAGGGGCTGGGCCGTCGCGTCCGACATGGCTCCCATACGCGCGAAATCGTCGCCATCGGCGGCTTGGACGGTCGAAGCTGGCGCGATCGCGAGAAGCGCCGCGACGCAAACGACGATATTCGACCGTCCCTGAATGCGATGGCGCCTCATGTCCTGGCTCCGTCTCTACAGAACACGCGACGAACGACTGGAACGCGAATCATCGGGCCGCCTGCTGCGGGGCGCCGTAGCGAACGACGGTCAATGCGCTGTCGGCGCTGACAACCGTCTTCGCTGGGCCGCCGCTGTCGACAAGACTCCGGAGAACAAGATGAAGGTTCGAATTGCCGGCATGTTGAGCAAGGATGATGAGATTGACCTGGTCGGGGTCGAGCTCGAGCGTCGCGTTCGCCCCGGTGACCACCTTCTTGCCATTCTGCTCTTCGACGTTCTGACCGATGGCGAGGACACGCACGTTGGTCAGGATCGGCTGCGCTGTCATCACCTCGACCCCCCGGGTCTTGGTGGCCTCATCGTCGCGCGCAAGGCGAACAACGTCGACTCGATCATTGGGCAGAATGAATCCGCCAGCCGTCGAGTCGCCTTCGTTGTCGATCTTGATCGCGACTGCGCGCTTTCCAGTCGGGAGAATCGCCGACATGAAGCCGCCCGTGCCGGCCTTGACAAGCTTGTCATGCCGGATCGGTTCGCCGCGCAGGAATGCGACCCGCGTCATTGACCCCTCTACGTCCTTAAGCGCGTCCGGCTTTACCGACTTCGTGATCATGAGCTCGGAGACGTCCGCCTTTGGCCAAGGGTGCCAGACCGTCGCACCCTCATTGACCACCGTCCCCATCGGCAGGTCCTGAGCCGCGACAAGGACCTGCTCAATGTCCACCTTCGGCTGAACTTCAGCCGAGGGAGGCGGCGCCGAGTTCGAAGCGCCGCGCAGGAACATGTAGGTCGCGCCGAACGCCAGAACGGCGATCGCTCCCACGATGATCAGCCTACGATTCATGAATCATGGTCCTTCAAGCCCTGACCGCCGGCGGCATGATTTAGACATCGTAATCGTCAAGGTACGGTTAATTTAAAGTATCGAAATGTATCCCAAGGGCGAGAGAGCCAGGCAAATGTTCCATTGAATACCGCTGTCACTATGATATTCCGAAGAGAGAGGCAAAACAATCTTCACTATTGTAGCCTTAGCTGAGATAATTACCGAAAATAATGAAACCACGCTTCCCGAGTTGCGCGATGAATTCTTAGACCCGCCCCCGTCACTTCGTCGGGACGAATATTATCCCTTTGCCGTGAAAATAACCGAAAGCGAACGTTGGCTGTCGGCGACCCCATCGGAACGATCAGCACAGATCGCGGGACCGCGAGATTTCCGCGCGCCGATCCGTGGACGCCGCCGCCCGGAGGGCTGGCTTAGGTGACCGCAGCCCAAATCGATGAATTCGGATATTGCATCAATCCCGCCGCCGCCAACGCAATTCCATAAGGGACCCCAGCGTTGGCGTCGTGCAATCGCACAAGCCAATCCATACGGCCAAAGACGGCGGGCAGAGGAACCATACGCGCGCCTAGAAGAATCAAAGTGAGAGCCCCGCCAAACAGCGCCGCCGCCAGGCCATAGTCGAAGATCGTAGTCCATCCGAGCCATGCGGCCGTGGCCGCCGCCAGCTTGGCGTCGCCCCCGCCGATCCAGCCGAAATTGAACATGGCGAAAGTAATGACCAAGATCGCCAAGGCGCATGAAACGTTAAGCAGAATATCGACAGCCGGAACCCCAAGCATCACGGCGAGGATTAAATATCCAACCGCGAGAATGAGACAAAGCCGATTTGGTATTGTAAAAGTCAATAAATCCATGGACGCTGATAGCGCCATCACGATGGGAAAGAAGGCGAAAGCCAGGAGATGGAGGACGCTCAAAGCCATTTTCTCAATTGAATTGCGAGGAAGCGGTCCAAGGCCCGCCTACGGCCTTCCCCTTGACTGAGAGTAGCCAAGGCCAATGGTTCGCGCCGACGCGGGGCGGCGCCGACGCGAAACTCTTGAGCGAGGTCGCTCTATTTGAGGGTGTTGCCGACTTCGTTGAACACCGTGCTGACCTTCGTGCCAACCGTCTGGACCGCTGTGATAATGAAGACGGCGATGAGCGAGGCGATCAGCGCATACTCGATCGCGGTGACGCCAAATTCGTCCGCCGCAAAGTTCTTCATGGATTTGAACACTTGTTTGCTCCTGCTCCGAAACCCCATTCGGCGGCAAACCCGCTTTCCCGCGCCGCCGACCGGGTCCAAATTAGGACCGCCCGATTTCGACCGCGTTAATTTGAACGATTTCCATTCAAGCCCGATGTCGAAGTTAAGCAATTGGTTAAGCCACGAATAAAGTTGAACCAAGCAAACCAGACATCAATTTGAAACAAATTTAACTAAAATCCAGCTTCGAAGCTTCGCTACTCTACTGTGACTGCGTCTGCTTTCCGCTGCTGCTTTGACGCCGCGAAGCTTGGCTTGCGAAGCTTCGACTAAGGCGCCAAATCGAGCCAGGCGCCCTGCGCGCCGCCCTCGACCTCGACGATCCAAAGGTCGGGATCAAACGCAATTTCCCGTTTAAGCCGCTCCTCCGCCTCGTTGGACTCGATCGACGGCTCTTTGTGCGCACGGGCGAAAAGCCTTTCGACCCCGGGCGGCGCGTCCCCCGCGAGGGACTGCGGCGCAGGCTCATAGAGGGTCGCGCTTCCATCGAGGTGGTCGATTTTGACGAAGATCGCGCCAGCCTCCGCGGCGCCTCTCCGGCGCAAGACGGCGCTTGCCCCCTCCACTCCGCACCGACGCAAATAGGCTGCGACCCAGATGTCGGAGCGCAAGCGCACCGAGCTCAGTGTCCTCCCGCGCGCGCGGCCGCGGTCAGCTGCTTGACAAGTCGTTCGGTTATTTCGGAGCCGGAAGGCAAGCCGTGCGCCTTCTCGAACTCGCGCAACGCCTGCTCAGTGGCGGCCCCCTCTTTCCCGTCCGGCTTCACAGAATAGCCAAGCTTGGTCAGCGCGGTTTGGGCGGCCAAAATCAAATGCGATCCGTCACTGTGGGTCTCCCCGGCCAACAGTTCAGCGATCGGATCGGAAGCCGGCGGAGCGCTCTGGGCGGCGTCTGCCGGCCGCATCGGCGGAAGAGCCGCGGACGACGGGGCTGGCGAAGCGCTGTTTTCCGCGCTGACGGGCTTTGGAGGGGGAGCCGGAACTGGCGCGGGAGCGGCAGATATGGGTTTCGGCGGCGCGAGCCCGAATAACGGAGCCGGATGACGCTCGCGCTGCAAGAGAAGCGCATTAACGGTGACGGCAACAAGGGCCAGCAACAGGGCCGCTCCCAGATAATAGCGCAAGTGCGCGACCTTCACGCGCCCGGCTATCTTTCGCCGCAACGTTTCGTGAGCTGAACGTTGGACCGGCCCGCGGAGTTGGCCCAGATTACTTTTTATGCGGGCAAGCGCTAATTCCAAGTCTTCACTCCTGAGAGCACGGCGCCGTTCGATTCCGTTTCGTGTTTGAAAGAGCAGACAACGGAATGACGGGCCGGACGTACGGGCTTTTGGCGACGGGTCGCGGCGTAACGTTGGCCGACATGGCTTGGCCCAGCGGAACGGCGGAAGGATGCGGACGTATCACTTGCGGGCGCTTGAGACCGTCGCGCGTTTCCTTAAAATCGCAGCCGCTGATTAAATCACTCTTAAGTCTAGAGGCTCGACGTTCGCCCAATCGCCGCCAAACTGACGGTCCTTCCGCTATGGTTTACCCTTTATTACGACGGTCTTCCGAGGCCTTGTTGACATATGAATTTTGGCCCGGACGCTGGTCGGCCCCTGGTAAAGACCCATATAAGGACCATGGACGACCCAATGAGGCTGGCGCATCCTTTGTCGGCGATCGACGACATCCGCGACGATTTCGCCTCTCTCGATGACTGGGAGGACCGGTATCGCTATGTCATCGAACTGGGCCACTCGCTCGAGCCGCTGGGCGCGGAGGCGCACAATGACATCAACAAAGTGCGAGGCTGCGTCAGCCAGGTTTGGCTCGAGTGCGAGACGAAAACGAACGCCGAAGGCGAAAAAACCCTACACTACCGCGGCGATAGCGATTCTCACCTCGTGCGAGGCCTGATCGCGATCGCAATTGCGCTTTTTTCCGACCGAACCCCTGAGCAGATTCTCGCCGTGGATCCGGTTGCGACTTTTCGCGCGCTCGGACTTGAGCAACATCTCACGCCTCAGCGCTCGAATGGGGTGCGCGCCATGGTTGACCGCATTCGGACGGACGCTGCCGGGCTTAGGCTTGGCGCCGTCTAGCCAACATCCAAGCTGAGGCAAGGCCTGCCGGCGGCGACGGCGCAGCCGACGTCCAAAACCGCGACGACCCTCTCGGGCTTTTCAATTTCGCCAGGACCGCTACGTGACGGTCAACAATTCGTTAATCCCATTGGCGGAGACTGGAATAAATGCTTCGTTAGCCGCGGATGTTAATCAATGGGCGAATTCGGGATTGCAAACGTCGGCCACGAGCCGCAGCCGCCTAGCTCCTCGCGTGACCTCATTCTTGTCGTCGAGCCTTCGGACGCCAAGCCGGAGGCTGAGCAGCGGCCTGCGTCTGCCGGCAGACTTTTCTTGTCTCGATTCCATTTCGCCGCCGCCGCGGCGCTCGCGATCGTTCTCGCCGTCGCGGGCGCCTTGTTTTTGGAGGACCGCCTGCAGGCCAACGCCCTCGCTGAGCAGGCAAGCGAGAATGCGGCTCTGGCTCACACTCTCAAGTCGCTGAAGGTTCGCCTCGACGCGATCGACAGCGCGATGTCAAACGCAGGCCTTGCGGACCTCCGTCAGTCGGTTGGCGAGATCAGGTCAAACCTTATTTCGTCGCGGGAGTTCAGCGGGGCCTTGGCCCAACTGTCGCAACGCGTCGACAAGTTGGATCATGAAGCAAGCGCCAAGGTCGACAAACTTACGGAACGAGTCGATCGCGAAGCGACGGTTCTGACAGCCGGTCTTTCCACTCGCATGGACAAGCTCGAGCAGAAAATCGCCGCGCCGCCCCCAGCGCCGCCGCAAGTCACACAGGCCAAGCAATCCCCGGCTCGTCCGAAATTCGACAACGTCGCGATGGACAGGACGGGTTCAATCGAGCGACCGAGACCTCTTCTTCGCGGATATGTCGTGCTCGACGCTCGCGATGACATGGCGCTCGTCGGGGGACGCTATGGCGAACGCGAAGTCCGGCAGGGCGATTATCTCCCGGGCGCCGGGCGCGTCGAGCGTATCGAGCTCGGAGGCAACGGTTGGGTTGTCACGACGAGCGAGGGCCTCATCGCCTCCGCTGATTTTCCGCGCTACTGAACGTTTTATCCCGCACTGACACCCGCGCCCTCACCGCCTCCCGCTCCATGGCGTTAACCCGAAGCTCAGCCCGGAACGCTTTCGGTAAGTGAACGCCTGTGATACCACGCCGGCTTGAGGCTTCCGCGCCTGGCGCGGTCCAGGGGATAAGACCGCGCGGATGAGTGAACGGCGCACCAGTTTCAATTATGAGGATCTCATCGCCTGCGGTCGTGGCGAGTTGTTCGGAGAGGGCAACGCTCAACTGCCTTTGCCGCCGATGCTGATGTTCGACCGGATCAGCGAGATTTCCGAAACGGGCGGCGCCAACGGCAAGGGAGAAGTCCGCGCCGAGTTCGACATCAACCCGAATCTTTGGTTCTTCAGTTGTCATTTCAAGGGTGACCCGGTGATGCCCGGATGTCTCGGCCTGGATGCGCTTTGGCAATTGACCGGGTTCTTTCTCGGTTGGCTCGGCCTGCCTGGACGTGGCCGCGCCCTCGGCGTCGGAGAGGTGAAGTTCGCCGATCAGGTGCTGCCGACAATAAAAAAGGTCGTCTACGGCGTGGATATGAAGCGCGTCTTCAAAGGCAAACTGATCCTTGGCGTCTCGGACGGGTGGCTCGAGGGCGACGGTAGACGCATATATGAGGTCCAGAATATCCGCGTCGGCCTGTTCAGTCCTTCGGCCGCGACCCCGGCCTGACCTCAGCGCGCAAAAGGGAGGGCAAGAATGAGGCGCGTTGTCGTCACCGGCATGGGCATCGTCTCCGCGATCGGCAACAACACGCAAGAAGTGACAGCCAGCCTTCACGCAGGCAGGTCAGGGATCACGCGCGCCGACCGGATGGCCGAGCTCGGCTTTCGCTCGCAGGTCCAGGGAGCCCCCACGCTCCGCGCCGAAGATGTGGTGGATCGAAGGGCGATGCGCTTCCACGGCGGCGGAACGGCCTGGTGCCATGTCGCGATGGATCAGGCCATCGTGGACAGCGGTCTCGCGCCCGACGAGGTCTCGCATGAGCGGACCGGCATCATCATGGGTTCGGGCGGTCCTTCGACGCGCGCCATTGTCGAGGCCGCCGACATCGCCCGCGCCAAAGGCCCCAAACGCGTAGGCCCGTTCGCGGTGCCGAAATCCATGTCCTCGACGGCGTCGGCGACTCTGTCGACCTGGTTCAAGATCAAGGGCTTGAGCTACTCGATTTCCTCGGCATGCGCCACGTCCAATCATTGTATCGGCGCTGCCTACGAACAGATCCTGGCCAATCGGCAGGACGTGATGTTCGCCGGCGGCTGCGAGGAACTGGACTGGACCTTGTCGGTGCTGTTCGACGCGATGGGCGCGCTGTCCACCGGCTACAACGACACGCCTTCGCGCGCGTCGCGCGCCTATGACAAGAGCCGGGACGGGTTCGTCATCTCGGCCGGCGCAGGCGTGCTGGTTCTTGAAGAATACGAGCGGGCCAAGGCGCGAGGGGCCAAGATTTACGGCGAGATCGTCGGCTACGGCGCGACCTCGGACGGTCACGACATGGTCGCCCCTTCGGGCGAAGGCGCCGCGCGATGCATGCGTCAGGCGCTGGCCGGGGTCAAGGTCCCGATTGACTATATCAACCCTCATGCGACCTCGACGCCGATCGGCGATCTCAAGGAGATCGAGGCGGTGCGCGAGGTGTTTGGCTCCGGCGACAAGTGCCCGCCGATATCGGCGACCAAGTCGCTGACCGGGCATTCTCAGGGCGCGACCGGCGCGCACGAGGCCATCTATTCGTTGCTGATGATGCAGAACGGCTTCATCTGCGAAAGCGCCCATATCGACGAACTTGACCCGGCTTTCTCGGATATGCCGATCGTGCGCTCGCGCCAGGACAACGTAAAATTAAGGGCCGCGCTCTCAAACTCTTTCGGCTTTGGCGGGACAAACGCGACACTCGTGTTCAAGCGCGTGGACACTTGAGTCCCTACAATCTCCGACGGTGGCGAAAGGCGAAATGACTTAAGTCCCCGCCCGTCTCCGACACTTCCGAAGACTTGATTGACGAGCGCACCCCATGAGATCCGGCTTGATGAACGGCAAACGCGGCCTGGTGATGGGCGTCGCGAACGATCACTCGATCGCCTGGGGCATAGCAAAGGCTTTGGCCGCCGAAGGGGCGGAGCTGGCGTTTACTTTCCAGAATGACGCTTTGGGCAAACGTGTCGCGCCACTCGCCGCAGAGTTGGGCTCGGCGGAGCGTCTCTATCGCTGCGACGTCGAAGACTTAAGTTCGGTCGAGGCCATGTTCTCCGCGCTCGGGGCGGTCTGGAGTAGACTGGACTTTTTTGTTCACTGCGTCGGTTTCTCCGACCGCAATGAACTCAAAGGGCGATACGCCGATACGAGCCGCGAGAATTTCATTCGGACGATGGTCATCTCGGCGTTTTCATTCACCGAACTCGCCAAGCGAGCCGCAACAATGATGCCCTCGGGCGGCGCGATGCTCACGCTGACGTTCGGCGGCTCCACGCGCGTCGTGCCAAACTATAACGTCATGGGGGTCGCCAAGGCCGCCTTGGAGGCAAGCGTGCGGTATTTGGCAATAGACTTCGGGCCCGAAAATATTCGCGTCAACGCCATTTCCGCCGGACCTATCCGCACATTGGCCGGAGCGGGCATTAGCGACGCGCGTTTCATGTTCAATTTCCACCGAGCCCATTCGCCGCTGCGGCGCACAGTCACGATCGAGAATGTCGGTGGCGCCGCCGTTTATTTGCTGTCGGGGCTCTCGGAAGGGGTCACAGGCGAGGTGCATTTCGTCGATGCGGGCTACAACATCATCTCCATGCCGCGTCCCAACGAAATCGACGGTTGACCGTCGATATTCCGTTCGCGCGGTTGCGTTTTGCCTGTTTTGGCGCAGTTTCTAAACCAGACCTTTTCTGTGCACGGCCCGAGTTATGGCTGGAATCGACCGTAAACAACAGACATGCCGCTTTCTGGGCGCAAGTCTTGCCTTCCTAGGCGCCCTCATTGTCGCGCTCGGGTTGTCAGGCGCCGCATTTTCCGCGAGCGTCGCCAACAAATCCGCCCGGCCTCATGAGCCAAGCTTCGGCGAGTTCATCGATGCGCTTTGGCCGCTTGCCGAGGAGCGCGGCGTCTCGCGCGCCACGTTCGATAGCGCCTTTGCCGGCGTTGCGTTTGATCGGAAGGTTGTAGCGAGCGCGCAATCGCAACCCGAGTTCGTGCGTCCCATCCGGGACTACGTCGCAAGCGCCGTATCGCCCGACCGCGTCGAGCGGGGTCGCGACAGAGCGCGCTCAGAAAGCCTTTGGCTCGCCGAGGCCAAGGAGGCCTTTGGGGTCGACGACGCTGTGCTCTTGGGCGTCTGGGGGCTGGAGACCGATTTTGGCGGCTTCGTCGGGTCGAACAATGTCATTCAGGCTCTTGCGAGCCTCGCCTATATCCACTTTCAGGGCGACTATTTCCGTGACGAATTGCTCTCGGCCCTCGTCATCCTCGAGGAGGGCGACATCGCCCTACCCCTTATGCGCGGCTCCTGGGCGGGAGCGATGGGACAGACGCAATTCATGCCGTCAAGCTATCTGGCCTACGCCGTGGCGTTTCAACGGCACGACCGGCGCGACATCTGGACGAGCGAAGCGGACGCGATCGGTTCAACCGCGAATTATTTGGCGAAACACGCCTGGACCAAAGGCCTGCCCTGGGGCTTCGAAGTTCGCCTGCCACCCAAATTCGCGTTGACGGCCGCCGATTCTTCCTCGCCGGCGCCGTTCTCGTCCTTCGCCGCTCGCGGCGTGGCGAGAGCCGACGGTTCGCCTTGGCCGCAATCGGGCGAGGGACGGCTCTTGATCCCTGCCGGGCTCGAAGGACCCGTGTTCCTGATCACCAGCAACTTCGACGTCATAAAATCCTATAACAATTCCACTGCATACGCGCTCGCCGTAGGCCTGCTTGGCGACGCCGTGAAGGGGGGCCCCGGTCTCCTAGCCCAGTGGCCGACCGATGACCATCCGCTCACCGAGACGCAAATCCAAAGACTGCAAGTCAAACTGAAGAAAATGGGCTATGAAGTGGGCGCGATCGACGGAAAAAACGGCGATGCGCTCCGTTCGGCAGTGCGGGCCTATCAGGAGCGCAATGGTCTTACGCCCGACGGCTACGCCAATCAGGCGTTGTTCGGTCGGGTTAGCGCGTTGCGATAATCGTGGGGCCGCTCCCGCGCTTGTTTGGACATTGGCGCCATGCTAGGCGACCGGCCCGACATTTAAGGTCCAAGCGATCGCCAAGAGGCGCTCGAAGTCGCGTTCAAGGAGCAGTTGACGATGGCTGAACAGAACGGCAATGGGGCTGGTGCGCCGGAAGCCGGAGCCGGTCCAAAATTTTCGGTTCTCGCTCAGTACACGAAGGATCTCTCCTTTGAGAACCCCAACGCCCCGCGCACCTTGGGCCCGCAGCAAACGCCTCCCAACATCTCGATACAGATCAACGTGAACGCCCGCCAACTTGCTCAGTCGGATTACGAGGTGAGCCTCATGCTTGAAGGCGGCGCGGGCCAAGGCGCTGATACGATGTTCAAGTTCGAACTCAACTATGCCGGGGTGTTCCGGGTGGAGAACTTTCCGGCCGAGCAGGTCCAGCCGGTGGTCATGATTGAGGGCCCGCGAATTCTTGTTCCCATTCGCGCGCCAAATCATTGCGGACGCGGTCCGCGGCGGGTCATATCCGCCACTCTTTATTGATCCAATTGATTTCCAGGCGCTCTATCTGCAGAGATTGGCTGCAGCCGGCGGTCAGCCGCAGCAACAGACAGCCTAACCATTCGCTCCCAAACGAACTCAGGCGGGCTGAGCCAGATAGCGAAACCAGATCGCTTCCCGGCCTAAGCTTTCAACATATCGAAAATGAGCGCTCATTTCTGTGGGCTCGACTAGAAACGCCCTTGCAGGCCGTGGACCAGAGCGAGAAATAGCCGCGAGAACGGGCGCCACGGCGTTCTCAAGCGCGTCTCCAAACACGAGCGACCGCTGACGACCTCCAGTCAGCTCGCAATAGACCTCGACGAGGATCTCCGCGTCCAGCAAGGCGCCGTGGCGAACCCGCCGCGAACGGTCGATGCCATAGCGGTCGCAAAGAGCATCCAGGCTGTTCGGCGCTCCAGGGTGCTTTTTCCGCGCAAGCGTTAGCGTGTCGACAACCCGATCCATGCCGATCGTGGCTAGCCCGAGCCTCGCCAACTCCGCATTCACAAAACGCACGTCAAAGTCCGCGTTGTGGATGACGAGTTTCGAGTCCCCGATAAAGGCCAGAAAATCGTCGACCACGCTTGCGAAGATCGGTTTGTCCTTGAGCGCCGCAAAACTGTGCCCGTGAACGCGCACCGCCTCCTGGGGGACGTCGCGCTCTGGATTGATGAGCGTGTGAAAGACCTTGCCCGTGAGGCTTTGGTGCACGATCTCGACGGCGCCGATCTCGAGCACCCGATGTCCGCCGGCGGGATCGAGGCCGGTCGTTTCGGTGTCGAGCACCACTTCACGCATCGCGCGTTCGCCCTCCCGCCATCGCCCCGACTGAGCGCATGAATTGACCGACGACATGAGACGTCAACTCAAGCCTGCCGCGCGTATCGATGATGAAATGAGCCCGGCGCTTTTTTTCTCCGTCGGGCATTTGCCGCGAAAGAATGGCCTCGAGTTTCGCCTCGGTCATGCCCGCTCGCGCCAAAACGCGTTCACGCTGGATCGATTCTGGCGCGCTTACCACGATCACGAGATCAACGTCCGCTTCCCCGCCGGTTTCGAACAACAACGGCACGTCGACGATGACGAACCGCCGTCCAGCCGCCGCCGCGCGCTCTACGAACTGAACGCGCGACTGGGCGACTGCAGGGTGCACAAGTCCCTCGAGGCGCTGCAACGCCTCTGCATCGCCGAGCACCCGCGCGCCGAGGCGCTCGCGATCGACTTGGCCCGAAACCATTACGCCCGGGAACGCCGCCTCGACCGCTTTCGCGCCATCTCCGGAGTAGAAGTCGCGCACGGCGTCATCGGAGTCGAATACCGGCACTCCCAACTCGCCGAACATGCCAGCGACGGTCGACTTCCCCATCGCGATGGAGCCCGTCAGCCCGGCCACGATCACCGCGCCGCCTCATAGGTCGCCATCACCTCGGCTTCGACCAGCGCGCGCAACGCTCGCGTCACCTCGGGTTTTCTGCCGAACCAGCGCGCGAAGGCTGGCGCGGCCTGGTGGAGCAGCATGCCGAGCCCCTCGACTGTGCGCAGTCCACGGGCGCTGGCGGATTCGATAAGGGACGTCCGCAAAGGAACATAAACTGCGTCGGCGACGATCGCGCGCTGGGGTAGGGCGCTCACCTCCACCGCAAGCGGCGGCTGTCCGACCATGCCAAGCGAGCTCGAATTGACGAGCAAGTCCGCTTCAGCCAAGGTGTTCGACAGATCCGCCCAAGCCATCGCTGTTGTCGGGCCGCCGAAATGCGCGGCCAGCGTTTCGGCTCGCTCTTGCGTCCGGTTGACGATCGCAATGCGCTCGAAGCCGCGCGATATCAATGCATACACGATCGCTCGGGCGGCCCCGCCGGCGCCGATGACGATGGCCAATTGCGCCCGTTCCGCCCAGCTGGGCCCAGCTTCATCCATGTTGGCCAGAAAGCCTGCGACGTCCGTGTTGTCGCCCATGAGACGTCCGTCCTGACGCCATAGCGTGTTCACAGCGCCAAGCGCCTCGGCGACCGGCGTTCGCTCGTCGCAAGCGCTGAAGGCAGCTTCCTTGTGAGGCACGGTGACATTGGCGCCGACGAGTTCGCCCTCGAGGATCCTAGCGGCGAACTCGAGAAACTCTCCTGGTCGAACAGCGAATTTCTCGTAGCTTCCCGGTATCCCCAGCTCTTTGAGCCAGTAACCATGAATTATCGGCGACCGCGAGTGCTCGACCGGCCAGCCGACCACCCCGGCGCGTGGCGCATTCGTTCG
Organism: uncultured Alphaproteobacteria bacterium; assembly: GCA_963725195.1. Classification (GTDB taxonomy): domain Bacteria; phylum Pseudomonadota; class Alphaproteobacteria; order Rhizobiales; family Beijerinckiaceae; genus Roseiarcus. The sequence goes on from CAVRXX010000031.1 coordinate 56,440, forward strand.
GATCATAGCGAGATCAGATTTTCGCGCCGCATCCACGCAAGGAGGCCCAACATCGGCAGTCCGAGAACAACGGAATGATCCCCTTCAATGTGCTCGAACAGATGAACTCCAAGACCCTCGCCCTGATACACGCCGACGGAGGACAACACGCTTGGGCCCACGCGTTCGAGATAGCGCGAAATCTCGTCGGGAGCGAGCGCTCGCATTCGCAGGTCCGCATGATCGCTGTGGACGACGAGCGGGTGGCCGTCGCGGGCGACGCAGAACGCGGAGGTCAAGCGATGCGTCTTGCCGGCGAGCGCAGCTAGGGTTTGCGCCCCATCAAGGAGATCGCGCGACTTGTGGAAGATCCCGCCGTCGAGCGTGAGCGTCTGATCGGCGCCGATGCAGTAAGCGTCCGGACGTTTCGCGCTGACTGCGAGAGCCTTCGCCCGCGCCAATTCGATCGCGACATCTTCAAGCGCGCCGCCTTCGGCGAGATACCGATCTTCGAGCGCGCGCTCGTCGACCTCAGGCGCGATCGACTCAGCGTCCAGTCCCGCGGCTGACAATAGGGCGCGGCGGCTTTCGCTCCTCGACGCCAGAACCAATGGTCCAGGGCCGCGCCACAACGACGGCAAGGCGGCAGGCTGCATGAGGGTCAACCATTGGCGATGAATTTAAGACGGTGCTCGCGATAGAGATCAAGCACCGCCGCCGCCGTCTCCTCGATCGACCGTCGGGTCACATCGATTGCGGGCCAGCCGCGCTCGGCGAAGAGGCGACGCGACGCGGCGATTTCCTCGGCGACCGCAATGCGGTCGACATAGTCGGTTTGCGAGTTGGCGTTGAGCGAAAGAAGCCGGTTTTGCCGGATCTGCACAATTCGGTCAGCCGAGGCAATAAGGCCGACAACCAGCGGACGACGAAGATGGTCGATGGCTCGGGGCAAGGGCAGACGCGGCACGATGGGCACATTGGCAGTCTTATATCCGCGATTGGCGAGGTAGATGCTGGTTGGGGTCTTCGAAGTGCGGCTCACTCCAAGTAGAACGATATCGGCGTGCTCCAGATTCTCGGGCGTCTGGCCGTCGTCGCTGATCATACTGAAATTGAGCGCGTCAATCCTCTTGAAGTAGTCAGCGTTAAGCATGTGTTGCGCGCCGGCTCGCGGCGTATAATTCTGTCCAAGGTAGGATTTGAACAAAGTCAGTATTGGTTCGAGGACGGACAAGCACGGCGAACCTGAAGCCTCGCACCCTGTCTGGAGCCGCTTCGAAAGCTCGAAATCGACCAGCGTGAAGAGCACGATCCCCGGCGCGTTCTCGATCTCGGCAATCACGCGATCGAGCTGCGAGGGCGTACGCACCAGCGGATAGACGTGCTCGATCGATGCGACGCCCTGATATTGCGCCGCAGCGGCGCGAGACGCGGCGATCAGGGTTTCGCCCGTCGAGTCCGAGACCAGGTGAAGATGGAAGTAGCTGCGGCCCAATTCCGTCCCCAGGGTCAAACGCAGATTGTTATAACCAGCGGCGCCGCTTGTGGACAGGCGTGGAGAACGGGGACCGACTGACGCGAGTCCCGAGCCGACCTGAACGAGGCCTGTTCAACGACGCACAGCCGTCGCGGACGGGAAAAGATTGGCGGTCCCGGCGAAGGCGCATAGGAATTGCGGGGACAAGTTTGAACAGTATGACTCCGATGTTCGGCGAAGCCAGCGTTTCTTAACGAAACGTTAACCATTCCGATCCGCGCGCCAGCGACAGCCACGACCTTACGTCAATTGTGACTGTTCGGCTCTCTGGATTGAATCGAACTTGCGCAAGCGGAGCCCCTAAGAAGAAGAATCAGTCTAGAATCTTAATTGTATGTTTGACGCCACTCGCTCCGGCTTGCGCGGACGGAACGCAGCCCCTAATGCCGTGAACCATTCGAGCGGGCGAGCGATTCGCTCGCCCGCGGCGAATTTGCGTGATTCTCTGGGTCAAGGCTCTGCACGTCATCGCCATCATCGCGTGGATGGCGGGAATGCTCTATCTGCCTAGGCTATTCGTCTACCACGCCGACGCGCCGAAGGGCTCCGACGTTTCCGAAACGTTCAAGGTGATGGAGCGGCGGCTTCTCAAGGCCATCGTCACGCCTTCGATGATCCTCGTCTTTTTGACGGGGTTCACGCTTGTCTATCTGACCGAAGATTGGCGGGAGGGCTGGTGGCAAGCGAAATTCATACTGGTTCTCGGCCTTGCCGGACTGCATGGCTATTTCGCTCGCTGCGTAAGAGTTTTCGCCGAGGACGCCAATGAGCGGTCGGCCCGGTTCTATCGAGCCTTGAACGAGGCTCCGACCGTGCTCATGATCGTGATTGTTGTCCTGGCGGTGGTAAAGCCATTTTAAAGCCATTCGGAGATGAACCGGATGACGCTCGCAAATTGCAGTTGAAAAATTCCGCAAACCCGACTATGGACCGGCACCCGCATTTATCAACGTGGGTTCTTACTAGCGGCGCTGGATCGCCCGGTCCAATTTTCGTCGCGCGGCCCTGACACGATCAACTCCGCCTCAAATCGTCAGCGCCATCACCCATCCAGTCTAACGACTTTGCAGGTCTGCGGGACCGCAAGTCCAAGGTAAGGTCCGCCAATGCGGGAAATGAAACTCAAGGAATTAAAGCAGAAATCACCCACCGAGCTCCTGGCGTTCGCTGAGGAGAACGAGGTCGAAAACGCGTCGGCGATGCGCAAGCAGGAGCTGATGTTCGCGATTCTCAAGCAACTCGCCAGCGTCGATGTCCAGATTATCGGCGAGGGAGTGGTCGAAATCTTGCAGGATGGGTTCGCCTTCCTGCGGTCAGCCGACGCCAACTATCTCCCGGGGCCGGACGACATTTACGTATCCCCGTCGCAAATCAGGCGCTTGGGGCTCAGAACCGGCGATACGGTCGAGGGCGTGATCCGAAGCCCCAAGGAGGGGGAACGGTATTTCGCGCTGCTCAAGTGCAACGCGATCAACTTCGAGGATCCGGAAAAAACCCGGCATAAGGTCCATTTCGACAACCTCACGCCGCTCTATCCCAATGAGCGGCTCAAGCTCGAGGTCGAGGATCCGACCCGAAAGGACCTGTCGTCGCGCGTCATCGATATTGTGGCGCCGATCGGCAAGGGTCAGCGGGCCCTGATTGTCGCGCCGCCGCGGACAGGCAAGACGGTGCTCTTGCAGAATATCGCTCAGTCCGTCACGGCCAACCATCCGGAATGCTATCTGATCGTCCTCTTGATCGACGAACGCCCGGAAGAAGTGACGGACATGCAGCGCTCGGTGAACGGCGAGGTTGTGTCGTCGACCTTCGACGAACCCGCCGTGCGCCACGTCCAGGTCGCCGAGATGGTGATCGAGAAGGCCAAGCGACTTGTCGAACACGGGCGCGACGTCGTCATCCTGCTCGATTCGATCACCCGGCTGGGACGCGCCTACAACACCGTTGTGCCGTCGTCAGGCAAGGTATTGACCGGCGGCGTTGACGCCAATGCGCTGCAACGTCCGAAGCGCTTCTTCGGCGCGGCCAGGAACATCGAAGAGGGCGGCTCGATGACCATCATCGCGACCGCGCTTATCGACACCGGCTCGCGCATGGACGAAGTCATTTTCGAAGAGTTCAAAGGAACCGGCAACTCGGAAATCATCCTCGATCGAAAGGTGGCCGACAAGCGCACCTTCCCGTCAATGGACATCACCCGGTCGGGAACCCGGAAGGAAGAGCTGCTCGTGCCGCCGGACATTCTGAAGAAAATGTATGTGCTGCGGCGCATCCTCAATCCTATGGGCACGGTGGACGCGATCGAATTCCTGCTCGGCAAGTTGCGTGAAACGAAGACCAACGCGGGCTTCTTCGAATCGATGAACACCTGAGCCGCTCCGGCCAGCTCTCGAGGAAAATCGGATCTCCCGTCACGTCAGTCCCTCGAAAGAGGAGGGCCGCCCGGTGTCTCAATCTACGAAACCCACTCTCGCCGACCTAAGAGTGGAGATCGATCGCATCGACGCTGAGATGCATGAGCTGCTCATGGAGCGAGGCCGTGTCATCGACCGCTTGATCGAGATCAAGACGCGCCAGGGCGGAGGCTCGGCGTTCCGTCCCGCGCGCGAAGCCTCCATGATGCGCGCGCTTGTCGAGCGACATCGGGGTATTTTGCCGCTCGACACCGTCGAAGGCATCTGGCGGGTCATCATTTCGACTTTCACCTATGTCCAGGCGCCGTACAGCGTTCACGTCGATGTGTCGGGCGGCGACGCTGCGATGCGGGACTCCGCCCGTTTTCACTTCGGCTTCACCACGCCCTGCGCGCCGCACTTCGGGGCTGGCGAGGTGATTCGGGCGGTCGCAGATTCGGTTGGCGATCTCGGCATGTTCGCCGTTGACGGCGGCCCGGGGGCCGGCGCCTGGTGGACGAAGCTGGCGCCGCCCGAAGCGCCGAAGATCATCGCCCGCTTGCCGTTCGTCGAGCGGGCCGATCATCCCGCGGGCATGCCGGTTTTCGTGATCTCGAAGCCATTGGTCGACGGGATGGCGCGCGACGTGGTGCTGGAGTTTGTCACCCTCGACCGGTGGCGAGCCGAAGTCCCGCACGCCTTGCGCGCCATCGGAGCTGAAACGATCGGCTCAGCCGCCAGCGGAATGGGGCTTGCGCTGCTTGTCGCGCGACCGGGGGACGCCGCTTCGAGTGCGGTGAGCGAGGCCCTGCGGTCGGTCGGCGGCGCCGACGTCCGCGCTTCGGAGATCGGCGCGCATGCCGACCGATTTGACGCCTCAACATTGCGCAAGCGCGCAAATTGAGGCTAATCGGACGCTCATGACCTCCGCTGCTCCCGTCCGTCCTCAGCCCAGGGCGGCCATCCTCGAAATTGATCCCTATGTGCCGGGCAAAAGCCACGTGCCGGGCGTGGAGAAGGTTCATAAGCTCTCCTCCAACGAATCGCCGCTTGGGCCGTCGCCGAAGGCGACCGAGGCAGTGCACGCGCTGGCCGACCGCCTGGAAATCTACCCCGACGGCGCTTCTACGGCGCTGCGCGGGGCGATTGCCCGCAGGTACGGCCTCGAGCCGTCCCGGATCATCTGCGGCAATGGCTCCGATGAGCTGCTGGCGCTGCTGGCGCATGTCTTTCTGCACCCCGGCGAGGAGGGCCTCTATAGCCAGTACGGCTTTCTGACCTACCCGATCTGCATACGCGCCGCGGGCGGGATTCCGGTTGTCGCCGAGGAAACGGACAGAACAGCGAGCGCGGACGCGATTCTCGCGAAAGTGAACGCGCGGACCAAAATCGTCTACCTCGCCAATCCGAACAACCCGACCGGCACTTACATTCCCTATTCCGAGGTGAAGCGTCTGCACGCGGGTCTGCCCCCGCACACGCTTCTGGTGATCGACGCGGCTTACGCTGAATACGTCACCCGCAACGATTATGCGGCAGGCCTCGAATTGGCCGCGACGGCGGACAACGTCGTCATGACCAGGACCTTTTCCAAGATTTATGGCCTTGCGAGCTTGCGCATCGGCTGGGGCTACGGCTCGGCGCATGTCATCGATGCGCTGAACCGGGTTCGCGGACCCTTCAACCTCAATGGAGCGGCGCAGGCCGCAGGCGTCGCGAGCCTTGGCGATGCGGGCCATATCGAAGGCGCGATCGCGCATAACGCGCGCTGGTTGCCCTGGCTCGCTGAAGCGATAACCGAGTTGGGCATCGAAGTGACGCCGAGCGTCGGAAACTTTCTGCTCCTGACCTTCCCCAAGGAAGCTGGCCGGACCGCGGTTGAGGCGGATGCCTTCTTGAGCGCGCGCGGGTTCATCCTCCGGGCGGTCGCGGCCTATGGCCTGCCGGACTCGCTGCGTCTGACCGTTGGCGGCGAGGAGGCCAATAAGGGCGTGGTCGCTTCGCTGACCGAGTTCATGCGAGGCGAAGGTGGTTGACCGGCTCGGGGAGCCGCTCGCCGAGCCGATCTTCGAAGAGCTTGCGATCATCGGCGTCGGACTGATCGGCTCGTCGATCGCGCGCGCCGCGCGCCGGCGCCATGCCGCGCGGCGCATCGTTCTTGCCGACCATTCGGTCGGGGTGTTGGAGCGCGCGAAGGCTCTGGGGATCGGGGATGTCGTCACCGACGATCTGGCGCGCGCGGTCAGCCACGCGGATTGCGTGATCCTCTGCGCGCCGGTCGGCGCCAATGAGGCGATCGGGCGCGCCATCGCGCCGGCGCTCAAGCCAGGGGCGATCGTGTCGGACGTCGGCTCGGTCAAGGGCGCCGTCATCGCGGCGCTGAGGCCAGCGTTGCCCGCGCATGCTCGCCTGGTCCCGGCGCATCCGGTCGCGGGCACGGAATATTCGGGGCCGGACGCAGGCTTCGCGACCCTGTTCGTCAACCGCTGGTGCATTCTCACCCCGCCCGAGGGGACTGACGAAGCGGCGGTTGAAAAGGTGCGGGCCTTTTGGGAAGCCTTTGGATCGCACGTTGAAACCATGAGCGCCGGGCACCACGATCTCGTGCTGGCGATCACTAGCCATGTGCCTCATCTCATCGCCTATAACCTTGTTGGCGCCGCGGCCGACCTTGAGGAAGTGACCCAGTCCGAGGTCATCAAGTTCTCGGCCGGCGGGTTTCGCGACTCCACCCGCATCGCCGCGTCCGACCCGACCATGTGGCGCGACGTCTTCCTGCACAACAAGGACGCGGTGCTGGAGATGCTCGGCCGGTTCAACGAGGATCTGACTGCGTTGCAGAGGATGATCCGGCGCGGGGACGGCGACGGACTGTTTCATCTCTTCACCCGGACGCGAGCGATCCGGCGCGGCATCGTCGCCGAGGGCCAGGATACCGCGGCGCCGGACTTTGGCCGGCACGCCACGGAGACCGACGAGCCGGCTGCGTGACAGCTTCAGACGTGGTCGCGCCCGTTTCAGACGATAATCTCTGGGTGTTCGGATATGGGTCGCTGATGTGGCGGCCCGGGTTTGCCTACGCGCGACGCTGCAAGGCGCTCCTTCGCGGTTGGCGCAGAAGCCTTTGCATCTACTCGCATGTGCACCGCGGCTCGCCTGAACGGCCTGGACTCGTGCTTGGCCTCGATCGCGGCGGCGCCTGTCCGGGGGTGGCGTTCGAGGTCGACGCGGCGTTGCGCGAAGCGACGATTCGCTACCTTAGGGAACGCGAGCAAGTGACCTCTGTCTATCTCGAGCGGGTTGCGCCAGTGACTCTCGAATGGGGCGACCGCGTCCTTGCTCTGACTTATGTCGCCGACCGTCTGCACGACCAATATGCCGGACGTCTCGATCGCGAGGCGATGCTCGAACATGTGCGCGCCGGACAGGGACAGTTCGGCCGCAATACGGAATATGTCCTCGAGACCTATGATCACCTTCAGGAGATGGGCGTGCGCGACCGCGATCTCGAGTGGCTGAGCGCCAAACTGAGAGCCTGATGGCGCTCGGCGGTCATGCGGCATCCACCCGATCGATTCGGCGAGCTGGCGGGCTCGCCATTTGCGAGTCCGTTTTGAGCGATTTCAATGGCTTGCGGCGCCATTTACGAGCCATTGTAACTCCGAACCCCCTCGTCCTGAGGCGCCACGAAGCGGCTTCAAAGGACGCTCCCATGCGCACTGAGGTCGCGGCGAGCTGGAAGATGCTTCGAGACGCCATGCTCCCGCGCGGCTCCTTGAGCCATGAGGTCCGTGGGGCACAACCGTTCCGAAGCCGCACCTTAACAATTACGCGGAGTCATTCCCTGTTGTTAACGCCGAAGCCCAGGTCGCGCGTCGCCCATGGAAAGCAGCGGCTGGGCTTGTCGGCCTTTCTGAAAAACAATACCAAATCCAGGCCGGCCGCGCAAGAAACTGTCGATTTTTCTGGATCAGCCGTCCCGGCCCCCAGCCGGCGCTTCCCTCTCCTCGGGAACGCCGAGCGATCTCATGACCCAAATCCCGCGTCAGTCCTTGGCGATCGCCAGATCGGCGACTGTCGCGGCGCGTTCCGCGGGCGAGGCGGCCAGCAAATGGAGATGGAGCTCAAGCGTTGGCCCGAACGCGCGGAGCTCGCGCTGCACCGTGGCGACTACAGGCTCGGGAAAGGCCCCCGTGTCGCGCACCGAAACGACGCAGCGCCGCCCGGTCATGTCGCGAACGACGGCCATGAGAACGGCGTCGGGAAACGCCGGACACTCCGAGGCCGGGTAGACGGAGAAGACGTAGCGCCGCCCCGACTGTCCGATCCATGAGCAGAATCGGGACGCGATCGGCATGCCGGCCAGCGCCTTGAGCGAGGCTCCTCGCGTCTTGTCCTGATGGCCGCTCACGGAAGCGATCCATTGAGCCGCGGGCGATTCCGAGAAGCCGTCGCCCGTAGAAGTCTCATTCTCGTATGTCAGCGTCATCGCCCCGACCCTGATTATTACAAGAACATTAATAGAACAAAACGAGACTATCGTCAAGACGAACGCAACGTTTCCTCATCGCTTTTCGCGCCTTCCGCAATGACCGTCGCGAGCGAAGGGTCCTTTTTGACCGCCTCTGCGTTGAGGCGGTCGCAAGCTGATTCGATCGCAAACTGCAGGCGCTTAGTGAATTCGACGCGGTTTAGCCCCGGCGGGATGACCGGCAGATATTCGATCACTGCGAGGCCCGGTCGCCGCAAGAAGCCGCGCCGCCGCCAGAACAGCCCCGTGTTGACGGCGACCGGCAGACAGGCGACGCCGGTCTCCATGTAAAGGGCGGTGACGCCCTGTTTGTATTTCGGCGGCGCGCCGGGGAGGCGGCGCGTTCCCTCCGGGTAGATGAACACCTGCCGTCCGGCGGCGAACACCGGTTTCGCGGCGCCGGCGATTTGCTGCAAGGCCTGCCGGCCCCGGGCGCGGTCAATGGCGATCTGCTTCGAGACAATGAGATAGAGGCCGAACAGCGGAACGTAGGTAAGCTGGCGCTTGAGGATGATGGCGAAGTCAGGCGCATATTTGAGGAGCGCGAAGGTCTCGAGAAACGACTGGTGCTTGGCCGCGATCAGGACTGCGCCGGGCGGAATATTCTCGACCCCGCGATATTCGAGCCGAAGGCCGCAGATCGTCTTGAGAAGCCAGACGGAGATCGCGCCCCACAGTCGGGCGAGCGCAAAGACGGCTTTCCTTCCGAGCAGCATGGTCGGCAGGCCGATGATCATCAGGATGACCATGTTCAGGTAAAACAGCGCGTTGAAGAGCAGCGATCGCGTTGCAAGCATGGCAGCCGTCGGGGTTCGCGTAAGAAAAGTCGCCGCGCCTTGTCTATTGCAACGACTGCAAATGGCGCATGACAATCTCGCGCGAGAGAAGACCGGTGAGCAGGGTGACCGCGACGCACACCACGACAAGCGCGAGATAGCCTAAAGGACGGAGCGCAAACGAGCCGAACATCGCCGCGATTTCCTCGCCGCCTGGCGAATGCGCCCACCAGAACGACAGAAGCGAAGCAGTGGCGAAGAACGCGATGGCCGCCGATCCGCCGATCATTGCGCCGCGAAACCCCAAACGGCGGAAATGGGTCTGGAACTCCCTGGCGATGAAGCCGTTGGACGCCCCGACGAGATGGAGCACCTCCACGATTTCTCGGTTTGCGGCCACTGCGCCGCGAGTGGCGAACCCGATCGCCGTGGCCATCGCCACGATCATCAGCACGAAAAGAGCGGCGGCAAGAATGACTATGGCATCGGCCATGGCGCCGAGTCGCGCCGCCCAGAGCCGATGGTCATCGAGATCGGCCTGCGGAACTGCCGAGGCGAGCGCCGCGCGCAGCGTCGCAAGGTCTTCCGAGCGCTGGTTGCGGAGACTCACGACAATCACCCGGGGAACCGGCAATTGGCTCAGGTCAAACCCGGCGCCGAGCCATGGCTCGAGAAGCTTCTCCGATTCGGCCTTTGAATAAGCGTGAACGGATTCGACGTCCGGCGCCTGTGTGGCGATGGCGACGGCTTTGGCGACAAGGCTTTCAACATCGTCGCCAGCGCGGGGCTTCACCTGGATCGTGGCGTCACGCAACACTTCCGAGCGCCATGCTTGGGAAGCGTGGGCGACCAATAAAGCTGCGCCCGCGGTCAGGCATGCGAGAAAGGTCATGATCGCGATGACGACGACCAGCGCGCGCCCGGCGACGGAGTCGCGCGGTATCAGCGGCGCATTGGTGTTGAACGATGACGCCGGCTCCGCCGCAAGAATCGGCTCGACGATCGGTTCATTCATGACGGCAATCCGTCAAAAATCGTCAGTTTGCCGTCGCCGACGACCAGCCGGCGGGCGAAGCCGAATTGGTCCATCAGATGGAGATCATGCGTGGCAATCACGACCGCCGTCCCAAGCCGGTGAAGCTCGACAAACAGCCGCAAGAGACGGCGCGCGAGACCCGGATCGACATTTCCGGTCGGCTCGTCCGCCAGCAACAATTCCGGGCGAACGATCAGCGCGCGGGCGATCGCCGCCCGCTGCTTTTCGCCGCCGGAAAGGACGGGCGGGGAAGCGTTCATGCGATCGCCGAGACCGACCCAGCGCAGAAGCTCGACCACTTCAGCCCGATAGCCCAATTCCTCTCGTCCCATTGCGCGTAACGGCAGCGCCACGTTCTCATAAGTCGTGAGATGGTCCAAGAGACGAAAGTCCTGAAAGACGGCGCCGATCCGCCGTCGGACCGTCGTCAAATCGTTCTTGCTCAGCGCCGCGGAGTTCTGACCAAAGACGCGGATCGTTCCCCGTGTCGGCCGGAGCGAAAGCAACATCAGCCGCATGAGGGTTGTCTTGCCGGCGCCGGACGGGCCCGTAAGGAACTGAAAGCTTTGCGGCTCGACAGAAAAATTGAGATCGCCGAGCACCTCCGGCCCCATGCCGTAGCGCAAACCGACGTTTTCGAACCGTAGCAACGCGTTTCCCTTGACGGCGCGGGTTGGCCGCTTAACGCGCCTTTAACCGTGTTTCCAACCAAATACCATCATCGGCCACCCCATCGGAACAACAAGGTCAGACGTCATGGCATTAGACCACAAGTTCGGCGCAAATCGCGATCTGGGCTTCTACCAAAGGACTGGACGCGCGTCTCGGCGACCGTTGCAAGCTGACGGCGCCTTGGGCCCAGCTTTTGTTCTCGCTGGCTTGGTGATCGCAACGATGACTGCGGTCGCAGCGCGGGCGACGATCGTCTCGATCGCGCCGGCGACGGCAACCATTTATGCTGGCGTAGGACTGCCGGTGAACCTTCTCGGCCTGTCGATCGTCAAAGTTCATGCGACGGTTGCGCAGCCAACAGAAGGCCCGGGCGAGCTCCTGATTTCGGGCGAGATCGAGAATTTGCGTGACGCCAAGACGTCCGCGCCGAATCTGCGCCTGGAGCTGCGCGGCGAGGATGGGCGCGAGATGTATGTCTGGACGGCGAAGGGCCCGAAGAACAGCCTCAACGCGCATGAGCGCGTCGCATTTCGAGCCCGATTGGCCGCGCCTCCCGCTGGGGTTCGCGACGTCCTGGTAAAATTCGCCGAGCCGGGCAATAAAGGGGCGTTCACAGAGACCCCTTCATGAGCGGCGAGAGACAGGTCAAGGTTCTCTTCGACGAACGGACGATCGCCGAACGAACGGAGGCGCTGGCGCGGGAGATCGCAGCGGCGAAGCCGAAGGACCTGCTTGTCGTCGCTATCCTCAAAGGCTCCTTCATGTTCGCGGCGGACCTGCTGCGCGCCCTGCACCGGGTGGGGCTTGAGCCGCAGGTCGAGTTCTTTCATCTGTCGAGCTATTTGAGCGGGACCGTGTCGAGCGGGACGGTGAAGATCCTCCGCGACATCGAATCCTCGGTCCGCGACCGGGACGTTGTGCTCGTCGACGATATTCTCGAATCGGGCCGGACCTTGGCCTTCGCCAAGGATCTTCTGATCGCGCGCGGCGCGCGGCGGGTTCTGGTCTGCACGATGTTGGAGAAGCCCGGCAAAAGGGTGGTTGATATCAAAGCCGATTTCGTCGGCTTCGTCTGCCCGGATGTGTTTGTGGTCGGATACGGCATGGATGTCGCCCACTCTTATCGCGAACTGCCGTTCATCGGCCGTGTCGTGACCTCTGAGGACGCCAGCGACGCGGCGCAATCGGAAACTGTCGCGCGTGTTTGAGAGCCGTTTTCAATCGTTCGTCGCCTTGGGGGATCCTTCGCATGGGGCGGCTCGGGTCAGCCAATTGCGCGCCGAATTGGCGAAGGCGGGGCTCGCAGGGTTCATCGTTCCGCGCGCGGACGAGCACCAGAACGAATATGTGCCGGCCAATTCCGAGCGGCTCAGGTGGCTCACGGGATTCGCCGGCTCGGCGGGAGTCGCGGTGGTGTTGAAGGACGCCGCGGCGCTTTTCGTCGACGGACGATACACCGAGCAGGTGAAGAACGAGGCGGACGCTTCCGTTTTCGAGTTCCGTCCTGTGATGGAGGACCCACCCAGCGAATGGATCGCGCGTCATCTGAAAGCCGGCGACAAGCTTGGCTACGACCCGCGGCTTCAGACGCCCGACGCCGTTGCGCGTTATACGGCAGCCTGTGAGAAGGCTGGGGCCGCGCTGGTCGCCGTCGACGCGAATCCGATCGACGCGATATGGGTTGATCGGCCGCCCGCGCCGCTCGGCGCGATCACGACGCAGAAGCTCAGATTCGCGGGCGAAAGCGTGAGCGCGAAAATCGCCCGCGTGCGTAAGGCCATGGGGTCGTCGCAGGGTCTCTTGATCAGCGACCCTCACAATCTGGCGTGGCTGTTCAATATTCGCGGTTCCGACGTCTCCTACACGCCGCTGCCCCTCGGCTGGGCCTATCTGCCGCTCGAGGGGCGTCCGGTCGTGTTTCTCGACCGAAGAAAACTCACGGCCGCGGGCGGCAATAGCCTCAGCCGCCAAGCGGACGTGCTCGAGCCCGATGCGCTATCCGAGTTCGTTGAGGACTTGGGCCGGAAGGGCGCGCGCGTCGCCTTCGACGCCGCGACCGTCCCGGCCACTTTGACCCAGGCGATCGAGCGAGCGGGCGGCAAGGCCGACATCGGCGCCGATCCGATCACGCTCATGAAGGCGAAGAAAAATCCGGCCGAGCTTGCCGGCGCGCGCGCCGCGCAGGAGCGGGACGGCGCGGCGATGACGAATTTCCTCGCCTGGTTCGCCGCCGAGGCGCCGCGAGGCCGCTTGACCGAAATCGACGCCGTCAAGGCGCTGGAGACGTTCCGGCGGGCGAGCCCGGCGCTCAGGGATCTCTCGTTCCCGACCATCGCCGGCGCGGGCCCGAATTCAGCCATCCCTCACTATCGCGTCAGCGAGGCCTCCAATCGCAAAATCGAGCGCGGCATTTTCTTGATCGATAGCGGCGCGCAATATGAGGATGGCACGACCGACATAACGCGCACGATCGCGGTGGGGCGGCCGAGCGCGCTCATGCGCGACCGGTTCACCCGTGTGCTCAAGGGCCATATCGCCGTCGCCCGCGCGGTATTTCCGTCGGGAACGAACGGCGCGCAGATCGACGCGCTGGCGCGCGCGGCGCTTTGGCGAGCTGGCCTCGATTTCGATCATGGCACCGGACACGGCATCGGTTCGTATCTTTCCGTGCACGAAGGCCCGCAGCGCCTCGCCAAGACCGGAATGACCGCGCTCGCGCCCGGCATGATCGTGTCCGACGAGCCCGGCTATTACGCCGCCGGCGCGTTCGGAATCCGGATCGAGAACCTGCTCGTGGTCGAGGCGCGGACGATTCCCGGAGGCGAACGCCCGATGCTGGGCTTCGAGACCCTGACGCTCGCTCCGATCGATCTCAGCCTGGTCGAGCCGAAGCTTATGGACGCCGACGAAATCGCCTGGCTGAACGATTACCACGCTCGCGTGCGCAAGACCCTATCCCCGCGGGTCGATTCCTCGACCCGCGCCTGGTTGGCTAAGGCGACGCGGCGTCTTGCTCCGCGGCGAGGCTAGTTAATCATCCACTTCCTCATCCTCGAGGAGCGCCGAAGGCGCGTCTCGAAGGATGATGCAGGTCTCCGCTCCCTTCTGAAGCGCCCTTCGACACGGCGGCTACGCCGCCGGCTCAGGACGAGGTCGGGTGGGGCGCTTCGGGTAAGAAACGCCCTCAGCCGCTCGCAGGTTCGCCGCGTAGCTCGCGCAGATGCGTGACGAGCCCAGCCGTCGACGAGTCCAACTCTGAAATGGCCGCAGCCGCGTCGCTGACGATCGGCGCCAGGCTCAAGGCGAGCTCCTTGCCCAGTTCGACGCCCCACTGGTCGAAGGAGTCGATGTCCCAAACCGCGCCTTCGGTGAACACCTTGTGCTCGTAAAGGGCGATGAGACGCCCGAGGGTGCGCGGATCGAGGCGGCGGTAGAGGAATGTGCTGGTCGGACGGCTGCCGGAAAAGCTCTTGTGCGGCGCCAGCCGACGAGCCTCCGCCTCGCTCGCCCCCTGCTTGTGCGTGATCGCCTCGGCCTCCGCGGGGGTGCGGCCATGCATCAAGGCTTGGCCCTGCGCGAGGCAGTTGGCGACCAGAAGATCGTGATGATGGCCGTCGGCGTCAGTCGGCGTGGCCGCGACAAGGAGATCGAGGGGAATGATCTCTGTGCCCTGATGGATGAGCTGGAAGAAGGCGTGCTGGCCATTGGTGCCGGGCTCGCCCCACACCACTGGGCCGGTCGCTGTATTGGTTGGAGACCCGTCCAACTGGACATGCTTGCCGTTGCTCTCCATCTGCAATTGCTGGAGATAGGCGGGGAAGCGCCCGAGCCGCTGGTCGTAGGGGATCACGCCGTGGGTCGCGTGCCCGAGGACGTTGCGGTTCCAGCAGCTGAGAAGCCCCATCAGAATGGGGATGTTCCGCTCGATCGGCGCCTCGCGGAAGTGCTCGTCGATCTCGTAGCCGCCGCGCAGGAATTCGTTGAAGCGGTCTGGTCCGATGGCGATCGCGAGCGGCAGCCCGATGCTCGACCAGACCGAATAACGGCCGCCGACCCAATCCCAGAAGCCGAACACCCGTGTCGGCTGGATGCCGAACTGCGCCACTTTATCGAGCTGGGTCGAGACGGCGGCGAAATGGTCGCCGACAGCCGCCTCGCCAACGCCCTGGGCGATCCAGGCCCGGGCGGTCGCCGCGTTGGTCATCGTCTCCACCGTGGTGAAGGTCTTCGACGAGACGATGAAGAGGGTCCGCGACGGATCGAGCCCGCGCAACGTGTCGCCGATGTCGGCGCCATCGACGTTGGAGACGAAATGGCTCCGCAATTGCGGCGGCGCGAAGGGCGCGAGCGCCCGCGTAGCCATTGCGGGCCCAAGGTCGGATCCGCCAATGCCGATATTGATGACGTCCGTCATCGGCTGGCCCAGAGCGCCCCGCACCCGGCCCTCGCGCACGTCGGCGGCGAAGGTCAGCATCTTTTCGCGCGTGCCGATCACCTCCGGCATGACATCCTGGCCGTCGACCAGCACCGGCTTGCCGGAGAAATTGCGCAAGGCGGTATGCAGGACGGCGCGCTTCTCGGTGACGTTGATCTTCTCGCCAGCGAACATGGCCGCGCGCTTGGCCTCGACTCCGCAAGCCTTGGCGAGCTCGATGAGCGCGCTTAAGACCGCGGCGTCGATGCGCTGCTTGGAATAGTCGAACAGGAGATCGTCGAGGGTGACGCTGAACTCTTTAAATCGCGCCGGATCGTCGGCGAAATCTTTTCTCGCCGTTCGCGCGAGCACGCCCTCGCGCAAGCCGTCCAATTTCGCCAACGCCGCCAGAGTAGCCTTCGTCGCCATGGGCCTTTTCCTTTCCCCCGCTTGCCGTTAAGCGTCACGCCGCCGCGTACGGACTTAATTCTATGCCGCCCCTCCTACAATTGCGAGACACTGGCCTGACGCTCGGCGGCGCGCCGCTTTTGGACGGCGCGGAGCTGTCGATCGCCGCCGGCGACCGCATTGCCGTCGTCGGGCGCAATGGGTCGGGCAAGTCGACCTTGTTCCGGATCGCAGCGGGGCAGACCAACGCCGATCAGGGATCGCGCTTCGTCCAACCCTCGGCGCGTCTCGCTTATCTGCCGCAGGAGCCGGACATGTCCGGCTTCAAGACCACGCTGGACTATGTGCTGGCGGGCTCAAGCGAATTTGACGACCCGTATGCGGCGAGAGCGATGATGGCCGAGCTCGGGGTCGATCCGGCCGCTGATCCGGCCCGGCTTTCCGGTGGCGAGGCGCGGCGGGCCGCGCTGGTCAGGACCTTGAGCCCGGAGCCCGACATCCTGCTCTTGGACGAGCCCACCAATCATCTCGATCTCATTGCGATCGAGTGGCTGGAGGCGCGCCTTGCCGCCAGCCGCTCGGCGCTGGCGCTCATCAGCCACGACAAGCGCCTGCTCGCCGACTTGACGCGCGCAACGATCTGGCTCGATCGCGGCCGCACCCGCCGGCTCGAGGCGGGCTTTAGCGCGTTCGAGGCCTGGCGCGACCAGAAGCTCGAGGAGGAGGAGCTCGAGCGCCATAAGCTCGACCGGAAGATTGTCAACGAAGAGCACTGGATGCGCTACGGCGTCACCGCGCGCCGCAAGCGCAATATGCGGCGCGTGGGCGAACTCGCCGATCTCAGGCGCGAGCGACGCGAGGCGCTGCGGTCGGTCGGCGCAGCCGCCATGGTCGCGCAAGACACGAAAGCGTCTGGCGCGCTGGTGATCGACGCCGAGCGGGTCAACAAGGCTTATGGCGACCGGACGATCGTGCGCGACTTTTCGCTTCGCGTCATGCGCCGCGACCGGATCGGAATCGTCGGCGCCAATGGCGCGGGCAAGACGACGCTCATCAACCTGCTGACCGGCGCGCTCCAGCCTGATTCGGGTTCGGTGCGTCTGGGCGTGAACGTCGCGATGGCGTCTCTCGATCAAGGGCGCGCGTCGCTCGAGCCGGCGACGACCCTGGTCGACGCGCTGACCGGCGGCGGGAGCGATTACGTGACCATCAATGGCGAGCGGCGCCACGTCATGGGCTACATGCGGGATTTCCTGTTCCCACCCGGAGCAGGCGCGCACGCCGATCGGAAAATTGTCCGGCGGCGAGCGCGGCCGGCTCATGCTCGCCAGGGCCTTGGCGAAACCGTCCAATCTGATGGTTCTGGACGAGCCGACCAACGACCTCGACATTGAGACGCTCGACCTGCTCCAGGAATTGCTCGGCGACTATGCCGGAACGATCCTCCTCGTCAGCCACGACCGCGATTTTCTGGATCGCGTGGCGACGTCGGTCATTGTCGGCGACGGGGACGGGCGCTGGGTCGAATATGCCGGCGGCTATTCCGACATGGTCGCCCAGCGCGGCTATGGACTTGGCTGGCCCGCTGGCCGCGCCAGTCGCGACGCCGGTAAAGGCTGACAAAACGCCCGCGCCGGAAAGGGGCGCTCCAAAACGCAAGCTTGGCTTCAACGAGAAGCGAGCGCTGGAGACGCTCCCCGGAAAGATCGAAAAGCTTCGCGCTGATCTCGATGTGTTGGAGCGCAAGCTCGCCGACGCCGACTTTCCCGCCCGCGAGCCAGCCGCGTTCATGGCCGCAACGAAAGCCTACGGAGATCTGCGCGATGCGCTGGCCCGCGCCGAGGACGAGTGGCTTGGGCTGGAGATCCTGCGGGAGGAACTGGAGCAGCAATAGAAATAAGGGGAAAACCGGAGGTTTATCCCGTCATCCACAATATGTGGTGCCCTCTCGTTACAAAGGCTCGCTATCCCTTGATAGCCAAATCCTGGAGGCAGCATTCTCTTGCAGAAAAGCAGAAACTATGTTAAGTTCGTCCCATGAACAATCCAGCGTTTCCGCATAGCCTCGACCGCAGGTTCCCGTCCCGCGTCGGCTCTCGGCTCGGGAAGGGCGCGAGAAATTTTCCTCCTGCGAAAATCCGTTGTAACCCATTGATAAGTCTCAGATTCGGACGAGAGAATCCAAGGAAATCCAAGGAAATCCAATAGGGATAATCGGGGGCTTTCGCAGCAAAACAGCCAGGCCGCCAAGAAAACCCAAACCGCTACGTCGGTCCAATTGAACAGTTCGTTTGTGTCCAAAGACACGACGCTCTAGCGGCGCGCTAACGTCTCGCGCCGCGCTGCCGCGCCAATGTCCACAAGGCGCGCGTCGCCAGAACGTCGGCGAGCTGCGATTCGGCCCGAACCCGCGCGCTCGCTTGCCGGATTGCGGGCAGGCGCTCGGCGATCGAGTCGGTGGTCCAGCGCTCCGCCTGTTTGGCCAATGCGCGACGAGCAGATATCGGCAGCTTCACGAATAGGGCCTGACACGCGGCTTCGAACGGCCGGCCCTGATCCATTTCAAGCCTAAGTCGATGCAACAATGTCAATCGCGCGACGAGCCGGATCATCAGATAGTCCGCCTCGCCCCCCTCGTGGAAGAACCGGGAAAGCGACGCCTCGACCGCAGGCAAGTCGCCGAGCAGGGCGTCGTCGATGACTTGGTCGAGATTGGATGGCGCCGCGTCGGCGACAATGGCCTCCACGTCTTCCGTGGTGATCTGCGACTGCCCTCGCGCGTAAAGCATGAGTTTGGCGATTTCACCGCGCGTCGTTCGCCGGTCGGCTCCGACCATGTGGGCGAGCGCGGCGCGCGCGTCGGGCGCAATGACAAGCCCCGCAGCTCTGGCTTCCGCATCGATGAGAGATTCTAGGGCGCTCGAATCGTCCGGATAGCATTCGATCGATGCGCGCGCCGCGGAACTTTCGAACGCGGCCCTTAAACCCGTTCCCTTTTTGAGTTGTCCCGCCTTGACCACAATCGTGCAGTCGGTCAGCGGACGGGCGAATAGAGGCTCGAGCGCCGGCATAAGATCGCGCCCCTGCGCATCGATCCAGACCACTCTGTCGCCGCCGAACATCGAAATTGCGTAGGCTTCATCGGCCAGCGCGCCAGGATCACGCGCGACAGCATCGCCGTCGAGACGCACAAGTCGCATCGGGTCCGAATCGTCGCCGATTCGGCCGCGAACGATGGCCTTCACTCGCTCGTGCGCAAGGCCTTCGTCAAGGCCATGAACCAGGTAGAAGCGAATCTCCTTCGGCAATCGCTGGATGAAGCCGTCAGCGGCGGCGCTGCTCACTATGCTCATGGCGTCTGTGAAGGGCCCATGGGACGCCTTCCTGAATCCGCTGCCGGGCGGATTGCGTCCAAGTCGGGCTTTCGCGCCAACGGGAAATCGTCTAGCACACCACCCCGCTTCCCACTGACACAACGTAACGGAACATGGCGACTTTCAAGCTCCTGCTCTTTCCAGGCGATGGCATTGGCCCCGAGGTTATGGCCGAACTCGAGAAGATTATCGATCATTTCAATAGCGAGGGCGTCGCCAAATTCGAGATCGAAAAAGGGTTGGTTGGCGGAGGCGCCTACGACACGCATGGAAAGGCGATCAGCGACGCGGACATGGACCTCGCGCAAGCGGCCGACGCGGTCTTTTTGGCCGCTGTCGGCGGTCCGAAGTGGGACGGTATTCCCTATGATGTCCGCCCGGAAGCGGGGCTCTTGCGCCTGCGCAAGGAGCTCGGCCTCTACGCCAATTTGCGTCCGGCGATCTGCTACCCGGCGCTTGCTTCCTCTTCGTCGCTGAAGCCTGAGGTTGTCGAAGGCCTCGACATCATGATCGTGCGCGAGCTCACCGGCGGCGTCTATTTCGGCGAGCCGAAGCAAATCATTGATCTCGGCAACGGTCAGCGGCGCGGGATCGATACTCAGGTCTACGACACCTACGAAATTGAACGGATCGGACGGACCGCCTTCGAGCTCGCACGCAACCGCGGCAATAAGGTCACCTCGGCCGAGAAGCGCAACGTGATGAAATCTGGCGTGCTGTGGAACGAGGTCATGACCGCGCTTCACAAGCGGGAGTATTCGGACGTCAAGCTCGAGCATCAGCTCGCCGACGCTCTTGGCATGCAGCTGGTCCGCTGGCCGAAGCAATTCGACGTCATTGTCACCGACAACCTGTTCGGCGACATGCTGTCCGATGTCGCGGCCATGTTGACGGGCTCGCTTGGCATGCTGCCCTCCGCCTCGCTCGGCGACGCCGATCCGAAGAGCGGCCGGCGCAAGGCGCTCTATGAGCCGGTTCACGGATCGGCGCCGGACATCGCCGGCAAGGGAGTCGCCAACCCAATCGCGATGATCGGTTCGTTGGGCATGGCGTTGCGATATTCTTTCGGGCTTCCTGCCGCCGCCGACCGGCTCGACGCTGCGATCGCCTCGGTGCTTGCCGCTGGATACCGAACCGCGGACATCAAAGGCGAAGAGGGCGCCACGGTGTCGACAAGCGAAATGGGCGACGCGATCCTCAAGGAGCTCGCGAAAAATTCCGCTAGACCCTGACGGGGTCCTGGCAAAGCCGCGGCTCGCGCCGCACGCCGTTCCGCGCGCTGGACGCGGAGCTTGCATCTTGCGCTCTTCCTGTATAACAAACGGCTCGTTCGGCAAAGAGAACAGGCCGGCGTCATTGGATGTGTGGAAGGCCATAAAGTTGGGAGACCTGGGAGCGCTTCTGAACGGCGCGGCCGCGCAATCCGTTTCGCCGGATAGCCTCACGCTGCGCTTGAGCTCCAGTTCCCCGCTGCGGATGGATTCGGGGGCCGTGTTGGCGCCGCTGACCGTCGCTTACCAGACCTATGGCGCTCTCAACGCGGCGAAATCCAACGCTATTCTCCTGTGCCATGCTCTGACAGGCGATCAGCACGTCGCCAATCTGCATCCGGTCACCGGCCGACCAGGCTGGTGGGAGACTATGGTGGGCCCTGGCCTGCCGTTCGACACGAACCGGTTTTTCGTTATTTGCTCGAATGTCCTTGGCGGATGCATGGGCTCGACCGGCCCCGCCTCTGTCAATCCCGAGACAGGCGAGCCCTACGGCCTCGATTTTCCGATCGTGACGATCGCCGACATGGTGCGGGCGCAGGCGCTCCTGATCGATCATCTCGGAATCGACACGCTGCTTTGCGTAGCCGGCGGTTCGATGGGCGGCATGCAGGTCCTGCAATGGGCGGCGACCTATCCCGATCGCGTCTTCGCCGCTCTCCCGATCGCGACGGCGGCGCGGCATTCCTCGCAGAATATCGCCTTCCACGAAGTCGGCCGGCAAGCGATCATGGCGGACCCCGATTGGCGAGGCGGGCGCTATCTCGTGGAGGGCACAAGGCCCGCCAAGGGCCTTGGCGTCGCGCGGATGGCGGCTCATATCACTTATCTCTCCGAGAGCGCGTTGCATCGCAAGTTCGGCCGCAACCTCCAGGACCGCTCGGCCCGGACCTTCTCTTTCGACGCGGACTTCCAGGTTGAATCCTACCTGCGTCACCAGGGCGCGATCTTTGTCGAGCGGTTCGATCCCAATTCCTATCTCTATATGACGCGGGCGATGGACTATTTCGACCTCGCGGCGGATTATGGCGGATCGCTCGCGAGCGCCTTCAAAGGGTCGCGCACGCGCTTCTGCGTGGTCTCCTTCACCTCCGACTGGCTCTTTCCCACGAGCAACTCGCGTGCGACCGTTCGGGCGCTGAACGCCGGCGGCGCCTCGGTGTCCTTCGTCGAGATCGAGACCGATCGCGGTCATGACGCTTTTCTCCTCGACGTGCCCGAGCTCATCGACACCACAAAGGGCTTCATCGAGGCGGCGGCCCGCGCCAGGGGCGTTGATTGAGCCTTGAACGAACGCAAGCTCCTGCGCGCGTCGACCTCCTGCGCGTGGCGGAGCTCGTCGCGCCCGGCTCCCGCGTCCTCGACGTCGGGTGCGGCGACGGGGAATTGCTGCGGCTTCTGGCCGAAGAGCGAAACGTCGACGGGCGGGGCATCGAGCTCTCTCAGCACGGCGTGAACGATTGCGTCGCCATGGGGCTGTCGGTGATCCAGGGGGACGCCGACGCGGATCTCGTCGATTACCCGGACGACGCGTTCGACTATGTCATCCTGTCGCAGACGCTGCAGGCCACGCGCCAGCCTCGCGTCGTGCTCGAGCACATGCTGCGCATCGGCCGCCGCGCCATTGTTTCGGTGCCGAATTTCGGCCATTGGCGCATCAGGGCCCAGGTCGCTTTCCTCGGCCGCATGCCGGTGACGAAGAACCTTTCGCATGCGTGGTACGACACGCCGAACATCCATTTCTGCACCATCGCCGATTTCATCGCGCTGGCGCGCGAGGTGGGCGCCACGATCGACAAGAGCGTCGCGCTCGATCTCAAGGGCCGGCCGCTCAGCCCAATCTTCTCGCAATGGGCGTGGAATCTCATGGGCGATCAGGCGATTTTTCTTCTTCATCGGAAGCGCTGAACGCGCGCGCGTTGACAGCGGCTTGCGCGCAGCGGCAACCTGTCGGCTGTTTGCAAGGATCCCGTTCCGATGCCGATCAGCTCCGCCATCAACGACCTCGTTCCCGAAGTTCGAACCTGGCGCCGAGAACTCCATCAGAAGCCCGAAATCATGTACGACGTCGAGGAGACGGCGAAATTCGTCGCCGAGCGCCTTCGCGCCTTTGGCTGCGACGAGGTCAAGACGGCGATCGGCCGCACCGGCGTGGTTGGCGTCATCCGCGGCGCCAAGGGATCGAGCCCGCGTTCGATCGGACTGCGCGCGGACATGGACGCGCTGCCGATCGAGGAAGAGACCAACCTCCCCTATCGGTCCAAGACCCCCGGCAAGATGCACGCCTGCGGCCATGACGGGCATACCGCGATGCTGCTCGGCGCGGCGCGGCGCCTCGCCGAGACGCGCGATTTTGCAGGCAACGCAATCGTCATCTTCCAGCCTGCCGAGGAAGGCGGCGCGGGCGCGATGGCGATGATCGACGACGGGCTCCTCGATCAATTCGGCGTCGAGCAGGTTTATGGCATGCACAATTGGCCGGGCTCGCCCGTCGGCGCCTTCAGCCTTCGCAAGGGCCCGCTGATGGCGGCGGCGGATGAGATCACGATCACGATCGAAGGCAAGGGCGGGCACGGAGCGATGCCGCATCTCTGCATCGATCCCGTCCTGGTGGGCGCGCAGATCGTCACCGCGCTTCAAACCATCACGTCGCGCAATGTCGATCCCTTGGACTCGAGCGTCATCTCGATCACGCGCTTTCGAGGCCGGGACGGCCAACAACATCATCCCGCAATCGGCCTGGCTGAACGGGACGGTCCGCACGCTCAAGCCCGCGACCCGCGATGCGGTCGAAAAGCGAATCCATGAGATCGCCGCCGGTCTTGCCGAAGCGAGCGGGGCGAGCGCCCGCGTCGAGTACCGACGCGGCTATCCGCCGACCATCAATCATGGGACTCAGACCGACTTCGCGGCCAGCATCGCGCGCAAGGTCGTCGGCGAACGCCATGTCGACGTGAACACGCCCCCGACCATGGGCTCGGAGGACTTCTCCTTCATGCTCGAGGCGCGGCCGGGCGCTTTCATCTTCATCGGCAACGGCGACAGCGCCACGCTGCATCATCCCTCGTACGACTTCAACGACGAGGTCCTGCCCTATGGCATGAGCTACTGGGTCGAGCTGGTCGAGACGGCGCTCGCCCCCTGACCCCCTTCTCACTCCGGGAGAAGGTGTCGCCGAAGGCGACGGATGAGGGCGCTGGCTGGGCCAGCAGGGGCGCTTCGCGCGGAACCCTAACCCCTCTCCCGTAGGAGAGGGGAATAGCGTGCCGAGAATGCAACCTAAGGGCGAAATTTGTTCAAATAAAAGCAAGCGAATGAAAGGAAATGAAAGGAAAAAAGCTTTCATTTCCTTTCAACAATTTTTCCGAATCGGGACTTTTCAAAGGGTTACGGGCGAAAAAAATAAAAAATTCTTCCCTGCGCTCAACTCGCGCGACGGGTTGCAAGATTTAGCGCCCTCGCGTGCATTCTGTTGCTCCATGTCTCCTCATCGCGGATTCCGCTAGTGACGGGAGGGCCGTGCGGTGGACCAGGAACAAATGTATCACTAATTACTGGGTTTAGCAAGAGGTTGGAGGCGTTTCTGTGAAACGGAATCGGAATCCAAGCGAGAGGCAGTCCGACACCGCCGCCCCGACCATGCTTCACGCGGATCGATCCGGCGAGCCGTCTTCCGGTTCGTCCCCCTCGTCCTTGGTCGCCTGATCGTAAGCGGCCGCGATCCCGATCTTTAGGATCTTGGCAAACCGCGCCGCCTCGAAAGTCAGGCTCGTCTGCAGAGCGCCTCCACTCCTGCGTGACCGTTCATATTTCCAAAGCGCCGCTTGAATTTTTAAGTGCTCCAACTGCCCTTTTTTTGTGCGTTTCACATATGATAGCGGTAAGATAGATAGAAACGCCACCCCTAAAGTTGCTTCGATTACCGGATCAGTTATGAGAGCTTTCTGCCGAAGCTCTTCGTATCCTGACCTAATAAAGTGGTTTACTTGATCACTTGCCTCAATTAGGGCCGTCTCATCGTCAACCAAATGTAAATCGTATAGTATTGCACGTATTATCTGATAGCAAACAACTCCTTCGTCTGCGGCCCACGGAGCAGTCCGTACCGTTCGTGGCCATCCCTGTCTCAGGATTCGCCATTAACACTGGTAACGACAAGCTTGCAACGGTAATATTGTCTTGCAAAGTAGAAACGATATTTTGAAGGGCCGCAGATATGCTGATCGCGTCGACTTGACGGGGGCCTAATGCCGCCGCGCGTTGCGCAGCAAAGGCGGCAACACCCGCCCAAATGTAAGCACCTTTAGACGTTATGTATGTTAGCTCATCTAGTGGATAGAATCAGACACTTCGAACCCTCGGTCTGTCATGCAAGTCGCTGACATGCCTGAGACCGCACGGGACTCTTCCGATTGATTTTAACCACTAGTTTTCGGGGGCCGCCTGTATCGGAGGTAAATTCAAGCATAGCCGCCGCCGGGGGGCTAATGGCAGCTTCCCCGAAATCCGGTGAATCATCGTCCGACACAGGCACGGGTTCCGTGTCAAGCTGACGGCATAGGGGCCGTCAGCATTTCAGATTCGAGCGTTGGTGACGTGCTGCCGTTGTTCAACCGCGGAGTCGCGGCCTCCTTCCAAGATTAAGCCTGGGACGCCAGGTGACGCCCGCCGTGCGCCGCGCAGGGCGTTACCCCGCGCAAGGCGTTACCAATGCCGTCGCACCAATCTCCCTCGTTGACGTGGTTAATACTCCGCGCTAGAGCGGGATGTCATTTCGAATGTTTGTCCGTAGCGGCTTTGAAGTAGTTGGCGCACTCCTCTGGGGAGAAGAGGTCGCAGCAGTTGGCCGATGGCGTTGACGACTTCGTCGAGGGTGCGCGCCGCCATGGCGCGCAGATGCACCTTGAGTTTGGCGAAGGCATTTCGATCGGGTTGAGGTCGGGGGAGTAGTGCGGGAGGAAGACAGCAAGCGCCCCGCTAGCGGATGGCTTGGCGGCGGCCGGGCTTTTGTGGGCGGGCAGGTTGTCCAAGATGACGACGTCGCCGGCTTGAGCGTCGGGGCGAGCGCGTGCGCGACGTAGGTCTCGAAGATCGTGCGGTCGATCGGCGCGTCGATGAACCACGGCGCTCTCAGGGGGTCGCGGCGCAGGGCGGCGACGAAGGTCAGGGTCTGCCAATGGCCGAAAGGGACCTTGGAGCGAAGGCGCTCGCCGCCTCTCGCAGCGCCCGCGCGCCGCGGGTCATGTTGGTCTTGGTCCACGTCTCGTCGATGAACACCAGGCGATGCGGGTCGATCTGCATCTTGGGCTGTCGTTCAGCCTTCCGCGCCTCGCGCGCCTGGCGCACGTCGGGCCGATCGCGCTCGCTGGCCTGAAGGCTTTTTTTTGAAGCTCAGGCCGTTGCGGATCAGCCAGCGCGACAGCGAGGCGGGGTCGGCTTTCACTCCGCTGGCGGCATCGAGTTCACCGGCCAGCTCCGGCATGCTGATGTCGTCCTTCTCCGCCACCCGGCGCAAGATGAAGACGCGGTGCGGGTCGAGCTTGCTGTGTCGCCAGCCGCCGAGCGCCTTGGGCGTAGCCGCCCCGCGCCTCGGCGAAAAGCCGTCATCAAATTGATGACAAACGAGGGCGACACCCTGAAATGGGCCGCCGCCGCACGCCGCGAATGCCCGGCCTCAACGAACTCACCACGCGCTCGCGAAGATCCAGCGAATAGGGCTTCGGCATCGCAAATCACCTCCAATCCGGAAGTGAATCACATTCGCCTCCCCGCCGGGAATCCCCCGCAATTCCAATCTGACCGTCCGATGCTCTAGCATGCCAGCGCGTCGCTAACGTGGCCGAACGGCGCACTCGGCGCGACCTCGGGAGGGGGCTTCGCGGCCATTTCGTGCTGATTGCGCCCGATTTCTCCGAGGCGGGCGGCGATCATCGGCGCTTTATTGCACCTCCTCCGCGCCTGAGAGCATGTCTTCATCGGGAAGGGCCGGCGGAAGGCTCAGGCGCTTCTTGATCGCGGCGAACTGGTCTTCCGAGATGATGTAGACGATCTTGGGCGGCTGAGTTTTTGCGGCTTGCCCCGTTTGCGGCGGCTTTTGCCGCATCGGCAGCGACGCCGAGAAGGATGCGTTTCGAAATCAAGGCGTTCCTCCCGGCGGCATTGAGCTCTAACGCTGGCGTGCGGCCAGAGCTCGATCCTCGCGCGTTGATGACCGAATCGGCAATGTCAGGAGCCTTTGCCGGATGCCACAGGATTAGGCCAGCATTGTTTACACGCGCAAGCGCGTCATCCAGAGCTTCTTGTCCGGCAAGGCGGACGGCGGCTCAGAGGACCCCGTATGTCTCGAACGCTTCGCGCGCCCCCATGCCGTTCCGGATGGCGGTGGCGACCTGGTTCTCCGTCGACGCCTTTGCGAGCGCCGCTTCGATCGCCTCGACCTCGACTTCGGAGGGAATGACCAGAACGCCTTCGCGGTCGCCGAAGATGAGATCGCCGGGCGCGACCCGGACGCCTTCGATTTCGATGGTCACGCGAAAGTCGATCACTTTGCCGCGTGGGCCCTGGTCTTGGGCATAGAGCCCGCGACTGAAGGTCGGAAAGCCGAGCGCTTCAATCCCCGCGGCGTCCCGAACGAAGCCATTGAGCACGGCGCCCGCGGCGCGCAAGTAGCGCGCGCGGGTCGACATGAGTTCGCCCCAGAACGCGTAGCGAAGCGACCCGCCCGTGGCGACATAAACTTCGTTCGGACGAAGATCGTCGAGCGCCTCCAGCATTAGCCCGAAAGGCTTGCCGCCGATGCTGCCGGGCGACCGGGAGCCTTCCTCGAAGATATCCGCCTCGAGGACGGGCATGGCGCGGCCAATGACCTTCATCTCCGGGGTGAGCGGTCCGATGGCCTGCGGCAGGAACTGGCGCCGCCATCCCATCTTGTCGAGGACGTCGCCAACGACCGCCGTGAACAGCTTGTCGCGGAGGTTCGAGAAGAGGATGTCGTCGTCAATTCTAGCCATGGCAGCTCCGTCGGCGCCAGGATTCAGGCTGACCGTAAAGCGTCACGAGGGCGCTAGTGCGTTGCCGACTGGCAAAGCCGGCGGCAGAAGTCGTCGAGCTGGTCGAAATCGCGGAATGCGATGCGAATCTCGCCGCTCTCCCCTTCATGCCGGATCGTCACTTTGGTCCCGAGCGCGAGCGCAAGCTTCTCCTGAAGGGCCTTCGTGTCGGCGTCGACCGGCGCGGTCCCCTTGCGTGGACGCGCTGTCTTGCCGGAATTCTCGCCCAGGCGTTCAATGTCTCTGACCGTCAGGCCCTCGGCGACGATGCGGTTGGCGAGCGCGTCCGGATCGGCGACGGCGAGGAGCGCACGCGCGTGTCCGGCCGAGATCTTTCCGCCCGCCAGCAAGCCGCGCGTGTGCTCGGGCAGGTTGGTCAGGCGAAGGGTGTTGGCGACATGGCTCCGGCTTTTGCTGACGACGCGGGCGATGTCGCTGTGCGAATAGCCGTGGTCGGCGCCGAGCTGGGCGTAGCCCGCAGCCTCTTCGAGCGCGTTCAGATCCGCCCGCTGCACGTTTTCGACGATGGCGATTTCGAGCGCCTCGCGGTCGCCGGCCTCAACCACGATCACCGGGATCTCATGCAGCCCGGCCAGTTGCGCCGCTCGCCAGCGTCGCTCGCCGGCGATAATCTCATAGGCGTCCGCGACGCCCGAGATGGCGCGAACGACCACCGGCTGGATGATCCCGCGCTCCTTGATCGAGGCGGCCAGTTCCTCGAGCTCGGCGGCGTCGAAAAGCTTTCGCGGGTTGCGCGGATTGGGGCGCAGGAACTCGATCGGCGTCTGGCGCGGCCCACGCGCGGCCTCCGCATGCTGCGGGTTCGCCCCGCCGAGCAAGGCTGCGAGTCCGCGGCCCAGGCGAGGCCGATTCTCGATCACGCGGCTACCATCTTCGGCCATGGGTTCCTTCCTGCAATTCTATCGATTAGGCGGCGCGCCAGCGGCCCTCGCGCCGAATGACCTCGGACGCGAGCTTCAGATACGCCTGGCTGCCGGCGCATTTGAGATCGTAAAGCAGCGCCGGCTTGCCGTGCGACGGCGCTTCGGAAAGGCGGACATTGCGGGGAATGACGGTCTCGTAGACTGTGTCGCCCATATAGGCGCGCACGTCCGCGACCACCTGGCCGGCGAGGCTGTTGCGGGGGTCGAACATGGTCAACACCACGCCGTGAATGGTTAGCGACGGGTTAAGCGTGCTGCGAACCTGCTCGACCGTGGTCAGGAGCTGCGACAGGCCCTCAAGCGCGAAGAATTCGCATTGCAGCGGGACGACCACCGCATCTGCAGCTGCGAGCGCGTTGATGGTGAGAAGATTGAGCGACGGCGGACAATCGACCAGCACATAGGTCGCCCGTTCCGGGTCTTCCGGGGTCGAGGCGGCGTAGCCGCGGAGCGCATCCCGCAATTTATAAGAGCGGTTGGCGTGGCCGGCGATTTCGAGCTCGACGCCAAGAAGATCCATGGTCGAGGGCGCGATGATGAGGCGCGGCACCGAGGTGGGAATGACGACGTCACGCAGGGGCTTCTCGCCGATCAGCATCTCGTAGCTCGATGTCGTTCGAGCGTTCCGGTTGATGCCGAGCCCGGTCGAGGCATTGCCCTGGGGATCGAGGTCGATGATGAGCACGCGCTCGCCGATCGCGGCCAGCGCGGTCCCGAGGTTGATGGCGGTGGTCGTCTTGCCGACGCCGCCCTTCTGGTTCGCGAGCGCGAAAACGCGCGGACGCCCGAAGCCTTGGGGCTCGCGGACGAGGGTCTCGGTGTCGGTCTCGGTCATCGGCTTTCAGCCTTGGCGGATGCGCAGGATCGCGGCCTTCGGGTTGACGACGCTGGACATCGTTTCGATTGCATAAGCCCGTGCCTCAGGCAGCGCCGCGATCTGGTCTCTAGCTGATTCGCCGCGCGGAAACACGGCAATGGCCCCGCGCTCCATCCACGGTCTCGCCAATTCGAGCGTCAGCGGCAAGGGGGCGAAGGCGCGAGCCGTGACGGCGTCCACAGGTCCGAGGCTTTCGGGCGCGATCGCTTCGACGCGGACGGGGTGAATCTGAGCCGCCGCCCCGGTCGCGCGCGCGGCCTCACGGAGGAAGGCGCATTTCCGTCCGTCGCTCTCGACGCAATGAACGATTGCGCGCAGGAACGCCCGCAAGCTGGATGGCGATCACGAGGCCGGGGAAGCCGGCGCCGGAGCCCATGTCGAGCCAACGTTTGGCGTCTGGCGCAAGCGCGATGAGCTGGGCGGAATCCGCGATGTGGCGGGTCCAGACGGACGGGAACGTCGAGTGGGCGATGAGGTTGGTCTTATGCCGCCATCGGTCGAGCAGGTCGACGAAGATGGCGAGGCGCTCCTCTGTTTCACGTGAAACAGGGACGAGGCGCAAAGCCGCCCGGCGATCGTCTGCGAGTTGGTCCGCCAAAGCGCCGGTTGGCGGCGGCCGGCTCACACGAAATCCGGTTGATGCGTTCTGTCATCCCCGGCAGGCCAACGGTCTGACCGGGAATCCAGCCATCCCAACGGCTGAGGGCGCCCTGGATTCCCGATCGGCCGCGTTGCGGCCGTCGGGAATGACAGCGGGAATCGATCCGGCGAATTCGGTTTCACGTGCCCGCCTCCAGCCGTTTCCGGCCTGAAGATCGCTCCGCGCGCCGGGCATGCGCGGCGAGGAGCGCCAAAGCCGCGGGGGTGACGCCCTCGATGCGACGGGCCTGACCCAGGCTCGCCGGACGGACCGCGAGGAACTTCTGCTTGATTTCGTTGGAGAGCCCCGAGAGGCGACCATAGTCGAGATCGGCCGGCAGGACCGTCGAATCGTCGCGGCGATAGCGCGCGACGTCCTCGGCCTGGCGATCCAGATAAACAGAGTATTTCGCGTCAGCCTCGAGCCTAGAAACAAGATGAGCAGGAATATCGCCAAGTTGAGGCCAGATGCGCGCAAGATGAGCGATGGGGAACTGCGCCTGCGCCGCGAGCTCAAAGGCCGATCGGCGGGCCCCGTCGCGATTGACGGTCAAGCCATGCGCCTCGAGCTCCCGCGGCGTGGCGGTCGCGGCCTTGAGCATCGCCCGCGCCTGGTCCAGCTGACCCTGGGTTGCGCGGAAGGCGCGCGCCCGCTCGCGGCCAACGCAGCCCAGCGCAATGCCCTTGGCGGTCAGGCGCTCGTCCGCGTTGTCGGCCCGCAGCGACAGGCGAAACTCGGCCCGCGAGGTGAACATGCGGTAGGGCTCGGTGACCCCATGGGTGGTCAGATCGTCGATCATCACGCCGAGGTAGGACTCGGCGCGGTCAAACGTCGCGAGCGCCTCGCCTGCGGCTTTGCGTGCGGCGTTGATCCCGGCAACCACGCCCTGCGCTCCCGCTTCCTCATAGCCGGTCGTGCCGTTGATCTGGCCGGCCAGGAACAGGCCCCCGAGACGGCGTGCTTCCAGCGTGGGATCGAGCCCGCGCGGGTCGATATAGTCGTATTCGATCGCGTAGCCGGGACGGAGGATGCGCGCATGCTCGAGGCCCGGAATCGAGGCGATAAGCGCGGCTTGCGTCTCAGGCGGCAGCGAGGTCGAAACGCCGTTCGGGTAGATTGTCGGGTCGTCGACGCCCTCGGGCTCGAGGAAGATCTGGTGGCTGTCGCGATCGGCGAAGCGGATCACCTTGTCCTCGATCGATGGACAATAGCGTGGGCCGCGGCTGGAGATCGCGCCGGAATAGACGGCGGAGCGATGCGCATCGGCTCGGATGATGCGGTGGGTTTCGTCCGTCGTGCGGGTGATGTGGCAGGGAAGCTGCGGCGCCGCGACTCCCGTCGTCAGCGAAGAGAAGAACTCCGGCTCGGGATCGCCGTATTGGATCTCGAGCGCATCCCAGTCGATCGTTGAGCCGTCGAGCCGAGGCGGCGTCCCGGTCTTGAGCCGTCCCAGCGCGAACCCGGCGCTGTCCAGGCTTTGGGCGAGCGAGACCGACGGCGGATCGCCGAAGCGGCCGGCGGGGGTCCGCTGGTCCCCGAGATGGATCACCCCGCGCAGGAAGGTGCCGGTGGTGAGCACGACTGCGCGGCAGGCGATGGCGCGGCCGTCCGCGAGCTCGACGCCGGTCACGGCGCCGGCGTCCGACTCGATCCGAGCGGCCTCCCCTTCGACGACGATCAAGTCGGGAGTTTCGCCGACGAGCGCCTGCATGGCGCGGCGGTAGAGCTTGCGGTCAGCCTGGGCGCGCGGGCCCTGCACGGCGGGTCCCTTGCGGCGATTGAGAACCCGGAATTGGATGCCGGCCGCATCGGCGGCGCGGGCCATAATTCCGTCCAGCGCGTCGATCTCGCGCACGAGGTGGCCCTTGCCCAAGCCGCCGATCGCCGGATTGCAGGACATTTCGCCGATCGTTGCGAAGCGGTGAGTGACGAGCGCGGTTGCGGCGCCGGAGCGCGCCGCCGCGGTCGCGGCTTCGCAGCCCGCGTGCCCTCCGCCGATGACAACGACGTCAAATTTCATCGGCGTTCGCCTGTTTCACGTGAAACACGCAATGATGGACTCGTCGACCGATTTGACGGCGTCATGGCCGGGCTTGACCCGGCCATCCACGTCTTCGATGCCCTAAACCTCAGGCGAGCGCAGGCAAGGAATGGAAGCATTCCTTGATCATACGCGTGTGCTGCCGCGGGCGATGCTAGCGAGTTGTTAGGACGCGCCGCGTGGATGGCCGGGTCAAGCCCGGCTATGACGATATCGGTCCGCGCCAACTCTAAGAGAGCCAACATCTCTCACCTATTTCCCGACACACAGCCGTGCGAAGATCTCTCCGAGCACGTCTTCTACCCCGATCCTCCCGACGATGCGATCCATCGCGGAGGCCGCGCGCCGAAGGTCCTCGGCGATCAGTTCCGGCTCCGCCGCCTCCGGCTTGAGCACGGAGACCAGTGCTTGGCGGGCGTCCTGAAAAGCGCGACGATGCCTTTCCAGCGTCAGTAAAGCCGGCTCACGCGAAGACATGCGCTCTTCCGCCAATTCCGCAATGACGTCAAGCAGCCGGTCTATCCCGGCCCCGGTCTTTGCCGATATGGCAAGCTTCGCCATCCCTGCCGACGAGGAGTGAGGGTCGTTCAGGTCGATCTTGGTCCGCACCGCCAAGGTCGGAGATTTGAGGCTCGGCGCCGGACTGCCTCCCCCGTCATCGAGCCATAGGGCGAGATCCGCGTTCTCGGCCCTGCGGCGCGCTCTCGCGACCCCCTCCTGTTCGATCGGATCCCGACTTTCGCGGATGCCCGCGGTATCGACGAGAATGACCGGATAACCGCGCAGATCGAGAAACACCTCGATCAGATCGCGGGTCGTTCCTGCGATCGGCGAGGTGATGGCGACGTCCCGGCCAGCCAGGGCATTCATCAGCGTCGATTTGCCGACATTGGGAGGGCCGGCGATCACGACGGTGAAGCCCTCGCGAAGGCGCTGGGCCGAGTCTGCAGTCGCGAGCGCGCGGTCGATCCGCTCGAGCGCGGCGCGCGCCGCGTGTCTCACCGATTCAAGCGTGAAATCCGACGCGTCCTCGACGTCGGTGAAATCGATTTGCGTCTCGACCGCCGCCATGGCCTCAAGCAGCTTCGATCGGATCGCCTCGCACGCGCGGCTCAGCGCTCCGCCGGCGATGTTCTGCGCCTGGCGGCGCTGCGCCTCGGTCTCCGCCTCGACCATGTCCGCCAGCCCTTCCGCCTCGGAGAGATCGATCTTTCCGTTCACGAAGGCGCGCCAGGTGAACTCGCCGGGCTCGGCCGGCCGCAATCCGGGAACGAGCGCGAGCGCCCGGACGATTGCGGACGTGACCGCCCGGCCACCGGTGACGCTGATTTCCGCCATCTCCTCGCCGCTGAAGCTGCGAGGCGCCTGGAAGCGGGTGATCAGCGCACGGTCGAGCGGTTCATGAGATTGAGGATGGCGCAGGGTTCGCAAGACAGCGCGACGGTCCGGAAATTCAGCTCCAGGCGCGATTATCCCCAGCGCATCCGAGCAGCCAGGTCCCGAAATTCGCAAGACTGCGATGGCCGCCCGGCCCGCTCCGGAGGCCGGCGCGAAGATCGTATCGTGATCGTTGGCGAACATGGGCCGCGCTAGGTCAGCTGCGTTGGGACCGAATCGTCATCGGGAGGAGCCCTACCGCGTCGAAAGACGCCCATCTTTCGACGCCCTCATGGCGATGTGGCGACCCGAGGATTCGTTCGGCGCCCTTCGTTCCCCTTGATTGCTCACATGGGGAAGGGTTCGGTCAAGGGGGCTTGGGAGGGGACGATGAAGCCCGCGTCCGCGCTCCCGCGCTTCATGCGGATCGCGATGACGCTCGTGATCAAACGCCGCGGTCGCTTGCCTGACCGGCCGTCTTATTTCCCGGCTATTCCCGAGGCGACCGCAGCGTAACCGTTGCGGGTCGACATCTGTTCGCCTGCGTCCTTAAAGGTCTTGTCATCGTCGCCGAGTTGAACCGTCGGCATGCAAGCGGGATTGCAGGAGTAGGAAATCCTGGAGCTTCCGTTCTGCAAGACCAACACTGTTTTCGCCGGCAGGACCTGGATTTGCCTCTCCTCGATGAGCGATCCGGCGGCGTCGATGGCGATCAGGTTGGTCTCGCCGAAGCCCTTGCCAGTGATGATCATCGTATTGTTGTTCTTGAGCATGGTCACGTCCGCGATCATCGGATTTCCCACGACGAGGGTCGTCGTGCCCTGCGGCAGCTTGGCGATCTTGGCCTGGTCGAGAATGACAGCGATCGCGCTCGTCTCGGCGCGCGCCGGCGAGGCGCCAGAGGCGAGAACGAATGCGACGGCAAGCCAGAGGCGCGACGACATCATGGCCCTCTTGGTCGGGAGACTACAGGCTATTTCGCTCGCCAATGATGAAGAAAGCTTCAACGTCCTGAGCGCTTCCGTGCGTCAGGCTCCTTAAAAAATCTTCTCCTTTGATCCCTCGCGCGGCCGCCAAGCGCCTACTGCCGCAGAGACGTTCAAAAAACGCGGCCGAAAGGATGTTGGAAGCGAACACCTCGAGCCGCGCCCGGCGTTAGAAGCCAGCGAGCTCGTGCACCATCTTAGTGAAGCGCCGGCGCTCGTCGAGCGTCAGATTGGCCGTGGCCACATCGAGCCCGTCGTCTTTAAGTCCGGCCGCCTTGGCGAAACTGTTCCAGGCGGCGGCCTTGGCCAAATCGCGTGGCAGCGCTTCGCCGCTGACGTAGAGATGAGCGACGCGGTTCTGGGCGATCGGGTTCCCACGCGCGGCGGCGGTGAGGAGGATCTTGGCCGCCTCCGCTTCGTCCTTCTTCACGCCCTCGCCGTTGAACAGCATGATGGCGTATTCGACTTGGCCCGCGATGATGCCGTCATCGGCCGCACGCTTGAGCCAGTGCACCGCCTCGACAATATCTTGCGGCGCCCCTTTGCCGTCGCGCAGCATGACCCCGTATGAATAGGCCGCGTCGTCGTCGCCTGCGTTGGCAGCGCGCAGGAAATATTGCGCCGCTTGGTTATAATCCGGTTTCTTGCCGGCGAGCCCCTGGAGAGCCATGACTCCAAGATTGTAGAGCGCGCCTGGATGATCCTTGGCTGCGGCGCGCTCGAACTGCGCCTTGGCCGCCGCCGGGTCTTTCGCCACGCCATTACCGCCCTGAACCAGCATCGCACCGAGTTCGTAAGCCGCGTCGGGATCGCCAAGATTGCTGGCTAACCGGAACCAGCGCGAAGCCTCTTGATCGCTGCGGGAGACCGCCGCGCCGTCGCGATAAATTTCGCCGATCAGCGTCATCGCCGCCGCGTCCTTTGATTGGCGTCGAGGCGACGCTCAGCCTCCAGCAGGGCGTAAAGGAAGTTGCCGCGCTGATAGGCGCCGAAGGCCATGTCCGCCGGCACTCCGTCCGCTCGCGGCGGCAGTGGAGGCGGCGGCGCAGTGGGGGGAGCGAGGTTCGAAGGGCTGGCCAGCGGCGATGTGACGCCAGGGGCCGGCGTTTGCGCGAAGGCGGCGCTGGCCGGGATCAGCGCCAACGCGAGGACGAGCGCGATCCGCGTCATCGAGCGTCGACTCCCACGCCGGCGATCAAGGCCTGGGCTTCGCGCACAGCCGCCGCTGGCGAAGAGCTGCCCCATATCGCATCGCCCAGCGCGACGAAATCGGCGCCGGCCTCGGCCAATGGTCCAGCCGCCGCCATCGTGTCGGCATAGGCGACGCACGGCGTCTCGAAGATCTCAGCCCACCAGACGATCCGCTCGGTGAGTGACACCAGCGACGCCAGGCCCCTTGTTTGCGCGCCTCCATGCGGCTCTCCGAACATCACGTAGTCCGCCCCCATTTCGCCTGCAATCATTGCCTCGTCGCGCGTGCGCACTGATCCCGCGCCGACGATCCGTTCCGGTTTCAGGCTCTTGATCGCCTCGACAAGATCCTCTCCGGGGCCCGCAACATGGACGCCGTCTGCGCCAAGCCGGGCCGCCAACCGGGCATCATTTTCAATCAACAGCGCACAATCGGCGTCGGTCGCGGGACGAAGGAGGGGCGCCACGATCGCTTTCGCATGGGCCTCGGAGCCGGGCGCGAAGCGGACCAGCGCGCAAGCGATCGGCGCGGCCTCGAGGGCGCCGGCGAAAATCTCCCCAAAGGCGTTGGCCTCAGCGGCCGACAGGAGGGGAGTGACGAGATAGAGCGAGCAGCGGGGTGATGTTTGAGGAATCAACGGCATGAGCGGCAAGCGAAACGGAAGCGGACATGTCACCGACCATTGCGGCCAAATCGCGGTCGAGGCAAGGCTTTTGGAGACGGATCGTCGCTCGAAGGGCGTCCGATCAGGACCCCGGCTGAATGAAAGGCTCTTGGCCAGCTATTTGGGAAAACGCGGAGCGAAGGCGCTCGACTTGCGAGGCGACCTCGGATCGCGCTTTCACAGGTTCACACGAATGCGCGACCACCAGGCCTTTATCAAGATGCATCACCCGCTCCTGAATGCGCACCGAGCGGTGACTGAGACTCCGCAGGGTTGGCGGCAATTGTTCAAAGAGCTCGGGCCTGCAGCCATAGTCCTCGCGGGAAAGCTTGACGCGCACGCGTTCGGCCTGGGCTTGGCGCGAGGTCAATTCGCCTTCATTGACCGCGCGTTGGAGCAAAAGCCAGGAGGCGACCTGCATCAGACGGGTGGTCAAACGCATGCTTTCGGTCGAGTAGGCGAGAGCGGCCGGGCGAGGAAGAACGCGCGACTCTTCTCGGCCCGGACCATCGAGGTAGGACGCCGCCTCTTCGACGAGCGTCATTCCTTCTCGAAAGAGGTCTTTGAATGCGGCGGACGACGCAAGACGGTGAATGAATGGAATCGCAGGCGAAGGCGACGAGGTCGCGGTAAAACTGCGCTTCGGTCCTTCGTACTGATGACCCATACGCTCTCACTCCCACCTGCTGAGAGGCGCGGCACGGCCGCTCCGCCTTCTTGGATCCCCGAGCCACCATAGCGCCTGCGCGGTCGTTTCCGCGCATTTACCATTGAGCAAGGTTAACCGGAAAGTCCACGGTATCCAGGCGGATAAAAAAAGCCGCCCTAAGCGGCGGCTTTAAGGTTGGGTATGGGAGGGTTCACTGAGGAGTAGGCGCCCATTCAGACTGCTGTTGGGCTCAGGGATTCATAAACAATAAGGATTAAGGGCTTCTTAACGCGGCTCAGAAGAATCGCGATGGCTCAGATTTTGAAGACCGAATCGGCCGCCGCGCGCGTCGCCTGACGGGCCTCAATCGCCTTTTCCAGCCGGTCGATCTCTGAGCGCAACAGAGCGATGCGCTCCCGAAGCTCGGGCGCTGACAAGTCGTCGATGGTCTGGCCTATCTCGTGGGCGAGGGTGGGCTTGGGCTTCGCCGCAAAGACCGATTCGTCGTCGAGTGCAGCCATGCGCTCTACCCGGTCTCCATCCTCAGGCGGGGACGATGAACCCGCCCCCAAGCACCCGCGCGCCCGGGTCAACGGACTCGTAAAAGACGCAGGCCTGGCCGGGCGAGACGCCGCTCTCGGGCTCGACGAACTCAATCTCGCCCGACGGCATGAGCAGGGCGGGAGCCGGCGGGCGCGTCGAGCGGACTCGCGCGGCAATCGACAGTCCGCCGCGCGGCGCGCCGTTGATCGAGCCCGGACCGATCCAATTGACGTCGCGCAACTTAAGACGCGCCACCGCGAGCGAGGCCCGCGGGCCGACGATGACGCGCGCATTGGCCGCATCAAGTCCGACCACATACAGCGGCTCGGCGGCCGCAACCCCGATGCCGCGCCGCTGGCCGATGGTAAAATGAACGACGCCGCCGTGCCGACCGAGAACGCGACCGTCCACATGAACGATCTCGCCGGGAACGGAAGCGCCCGGGATCAAGCGCTCGATCATTTGGGTGTAATGTCCCGACGGCACGAAGCAGATGTCCTGGCTGTCGGCCTTCTCGGCGTTCGTCAAGCCAAATTCGCGCGCCAATTCGCGCACGCGCGCCTTCGGCAGGCCGCCCAGGGGAAACCGCAGGCGCGCGAGTTGCGCGCGCGTGGTGGCGAACAGGAAATAGCTTTGGTCACGATCGGGGTCGGCGGCGCGGTACAAAGCTCGTCCGCCGCGCCCATCGTCGCGGCTGACGACGTAGTGGCCGGTGGCCAACAGATCGGCGCCGAGATCATTGGCTGCGTCGAAGAGATCGGCGAATTTCAGATACTGGTTGCAGGCGACGCACGGAACGGGAGTTTCGCCCGCAACATAAGATCGGGCGAACGGCTCGATCACCTTCTCGCGAAACCGCTCCTCGTAATCGAGCACATAATGGGGAACGCCGAGCCGAGCCGCGATGTCGCGCGCATCATGAATATCCTGTCCCGCGCAGCAGGCCCCCTTGCGGTGCGTCGCTTCGCCGTGGTCGTAAAGCTGCATCGTGACGCCGACCACGTCATAGCCTTCGGCGGCGAGCAACGCCGCAGTGACCGACGAGTCAACCCCGCCCGACATCGCCACGACGACGCGGGTTTCGGCTGGGGGCTTATCGAGCCCTAAACTGTTCGGTGCGCCGTCCAAAGTCGGCGCGAGCGATGGCGCGAGCATGTCGACCTATTGCCGGCGAAAACGCCCGGACAAACGGTTTATCTTGGGCTTCAAACCCGATCTGGCAAGGGCATAGCCCAATTTGGCCATCCCCGCCATAAGAGATCTGGTCCAAGCGGCAGATTAGAATTTATCCAAAACGATAGGACGAAAGCCGGCGGCGCGCCCTATTCTTTCTCAGCCAGCTTGTCCGCGAACAGCGCAACCGTGTTGGCGTAGACGGGCGACGAGTTCCATTGCAGCAAAGTGTTGAAATTTGGCTGACCTTGATCCCAACCTGCGCCCGGGCTCCAGCCTTTCGAGCGAAGGAAATTCGCGGTCGACGCCAGCGCGTCGGCGGGACTGGAAATGATGTCGCCGCCGCCGCCCCCTTGGGCGCTGACCGCGTATTTCAGGTAGGCCGACGGCATGAACTGGGTCTGGCCGATCTCGCCCGCCCATGCGCCGCGCTGTGACGGGCGCAGAAGGCCGCGCTGGGCGAGCATGAGCGCGTCGATGAGCTCGGCGCGGTAGATTTGCGCCCGGCGGCAATCGTAGGCGAGCGTCGCCAGCGCGCTGAAAGTTGAATAGCCGCCCAAACCGGCGCCGAAGTCGGTTTCAAGACCCCAGATCGCCACGAGGACAGGCCCGGGCACGCCATAACGCTGTTCGATTCTCTGCAGAGGTTCGGCATAGGCAAGCATCATCGTCTTCCCCCTTTTTACTCGGGGAGGCGTGATGTGGCGCGCGGCGAAGGCGGCGGAATTCGTTCCGAAGTTCTGGCCGCGATCATGCGCTTCGACGGAAGCATCGAACGTAACGCCGTTCAGGGCCGAATCCACCACTTGCGGGGAAACGCCGTTGCGAACCGCGACTTGCTTGAAGGAGGCGAGCCATTCGTTGAAGCCGTCCGCGCTATCTCCGCAATCTGCGGCGCGCGCCGACGCGACGCCGATCGCTGCAGCCGCGGCGACCAAAACCATCGCCGTCTTCAAAGCCCTTACTCGCATTTCCCGCGCTCCATCATCGTGGATTTGGAAACCGCTAAACGCAAACCGCGGTTGAAAGTTGGCGGCGTCCTTCGATCTTTATCGACTTCGCGAGCGGGGGTCGTCCCCGCTCCTTTGCAGATCCCCACACAAGTCTGGTTATGCATTGGTATATTTTTGCAGCAGTGGCTTAGGCAAATCTTAAATCGCTTCGTCTATTGTCACAGAAGTTGTGTGACATGCGTCTGAGTGAGAGTCCAATGAGTGAAACGCTGCGGCCGAGAGTAAAATACGTCATCGGTCCGGACGGCAGTCCCCTGACAATCGCCGACCTGCCGCCGCCCAGCACCCGGCGCTGGGTCATTCGCCGCAAGGCCGAGGTGGTCGCCGCGGTCCGCGGCGGATTGCTGTCGCTGGAAGACGCATGTTCGCGTTACACACTGACTGTCGATGAGTTCCTGAGCTGGCAAGTCTCGATCGACAGTCACGGTTTGGCTGGACTCCGGACGACCCGCATCCAGCAATACCGGCACTAGGCGAGCCAGTCGGCGGAGTTCCTGAGCGGCCGCGCCGACCGGCTTAGAGGCCAACGCCTCACGGCATGAGCTGGCCGCCATTGACCTCGATAATCTGCCCAACGACATAGGCGCTGAGCGCCTCGGAGGCGAGGAACAGGTAAGCGCCGACGCAGTCCTCGGCGGTCCCCAGTCGCCCTATCGGAATCGTCTTGCGAATCGCCTCCAACGCCTCGGGACCCGTATAGCGCTCGTGAAATGGCGTCGTTATGACGCCGGGCGCCACGCCGTTGACGCGAATCTTTTTATCGATCAACTCCTTGGCGTGGCCTTTGGTGATCGTCGACACGAAGCCCTTGGCGGCGGCGTAGAGGATTGCGCCGCCGGCGCCGCCGTTTCGCGCCGCGATTGAGGTCGTATTGATGATGAAGCCGCCCTGGCGCTCGAGCCATGGCCTCGCTGCGCGCGTCACCCAAATGATCGAACGCGAGTTGAGATCGATCACCGCCTGGACGTGTTCGTCGCTCGCCTCGAGCGAATGCACCCGCCCGAGCATGAGCCCAGCATTGTTGATGAGGCCATCGAGACGGCCGAATCGGCTTGTCGTTTCGGCGACGATTTCAGCGCAAGCTTTTGGATCGGAGACGTCGCCCTTCGCCGCGATCGCCTCGCCGCCCGCGGCCTTGATCTCGCTCACAAGTGCGTGAGCCTTCTCCGCGCTCGAATGGTAGCCGATGGCGACGCGCGCCCCTTGCTCCGCAAAGCCGCGCGCGACGGCCGCGCCGATGCCGGTCGAGCCGCCGGTAATCAAAACAGCTTTGCCGGCGAGATCGGGAATAACAAGACGGGATGCGGTCATTGGGCGCCTTCTGCGGTTGGGAGCGATCTTCTCTTTGGCGTCGCGCGTTAAGCGCGCGATGCGCTGTCAACGCGCACGCTTCGCCCATTGTGGGACGGCAAGTTCGCGCGCCCCGAGCGAAAACATTGAGCGGCAACGTTGAGCGGACTGTCCTAGCGCCAGCTTCTCCAACGCGCAAATCCTAGATAGTCCCGGCTGCGACCCTATATAGAGCCGCGAAGCGGCGGAGAGTCCAAACCCATGACTGAGGCGCGCAAGCTGGCGGCAATCCTCGTGACCGACATCGTCGGGTACTCCCGGCTGGCGGGCGCCGACGAGGATCGGATCCTGGCGCGTCTGCGCACGCTTAGGAGCGACCTGATCGAGCCAACGATCTCGGTCCATCGCGGACGCGTGGTCAAGGGCACCGGCGACGGCGCCATCGTCGAGTTTCGCAGCGTGGTCGATGCCGTACGCTGCGCGATCGAGTTGCAGCATGGACTCGCGGAGCGTAACGCCGGCCTGCCGACCGAGCGCCGCATCGAGTTCCGTGTCGGTATTCATCTCGGCGACGTTGTCGAAGAGAGCGATGGCGATCTCATGGGCGACGGCGTCAACATCGCCGCGCGTCTTGAAGGCATCGCCAAGCCCGGAGCGATTTGCCTGTCTGAGGACGCATACCGGCAGGTCAAGGGACGGCTCGATCTCATGGTCAACGACCTTGGCCAAACCGAGCTCAAGAACATCGCTGAACCGATCCGTGTCTATTCGCTCGAGATTGGTCCTGCGGCTCAAATCAGCGTTGCGCCCAGCGCCGCGGCCGGAGCCGAGAAGCCTGCGCCGCCACGCCTGTCGATCGTGGTGCTGCCATTCACAAGCCTTGGCGTCGATCTCGAGCACGAGATGTTTGTCGACGGCGTGACGGAGAGCCTGACGACCGACCTCTCGCGGATCACCAATGCGGTAGTGGTCTCACGCAACACCGCCTTCACTTACAAAGGCAAGTCGGTCGACGCCAAGCAGATCGGCCGCGACCTCAACGTGCGCTACGTCCTTGAGGGAAGCATTCAGCGCGGCGGGAACCGAATGCGCGTCAATGTCCAGCTCATCGACGCCATCACCGGGAACCACCTATGGGCGGATCGGTTCGACAAGACGATGGCCGACCCGTTCGACATGCAGGATGAAATTGTCTCTCAACTCGCGAACCAATTACGCCCGGAGCTGCTCGACGCCGAAGCCAAGCGCGCTGAGAGCGAGGAAAACCCCGATTCCATGGATCTCTATTTCCAAGGGGTTCAGTGGTTCAACAAAGGCGGGCCCGACAACATCGAGCGCGCTCGCGAAATTTTCGAACGCGCCGTGGCGCTCGATCCAACCAATGTTGACGCTCTTGTCGGCGCCGCGCGGGCCGACGTGCTGGTTGGGGCGATTTACACCACCGACCATCGGGCCGAGCGCCTGGCCGCCGCCGAGGCGCTGCTGATCAAGGGCGTCTCGATCGCGCCGCGCAACTATTGGGCGCATCTTTGGCTGGGGTTCATCCAGATCCAAACGAACCGCGCTTCGCGGGCGATCGGCGAATTGGAGCAGGCGTTGAGGCTCAACCGCAATCTCGGCGCCGCGCATGCATGGATCGGCCAGGCGAAAATAACCATGGGCCGGGCCGAAGAGGCGGAGGACCACGTCAACGAGGCGTTCCGGCTGTCGCCCGGCGACGCGGTTGGCTTCATGTGGACCCATATCCGTGGCCTCGCCAAACTCCACCTGGGAGCCGACGAGGAAGCGGCCGCGCTCTTTCGGCGCTCAGTCGACGCCAGCCGCAACTATCCGCTGACCCATTTCTATATGGCCGCCGCGCTCGCGCATCTCGGTCGTCTCGATGAGTCGAGGGCCGAGGTCGAAGCTGGCCGCGCGCTCGCGCCGAATTACTCGATCGCGCGTTTCCTGAGCATGGCGGAGAGCGACAACCCAACGTACCTCAAGCAGCGCGAGCGCATCCTGGAAGGCCTTCGCAAGGCTGGCGTTCCGGAGAAATTGCCATTGGCGGCGACGAACTGAGCTCGTTTGCCTCGCCGGGTCGGCGAGTAGCGGTCGCTTGCCCGATCCGCAGACTTGGGCCAAGGCTAACGAGTGGCCCGGCGGCGCTCTCCTATCCGTCTCCTCGCGCGTGGAATCGTCTGGGCGGGGCTTGCGCTTCTCGCGCTCTTCGTCAGCCTCGTTGCTCTTTACACCGTCGCGCGCCCGGTCTCGACGCTGATGCTCGCGCGCACGATCGAAGGCAAGGGCTATCAGCGCATTTATGCGCCGCTGAAGACGATCGCGCCGATCGCGCTCGCAACGGTGATCGCGTCCGAGGACGCGAGCTTCTGCGACAATGACGGGGTCGATTGGGGCGCGCTGCGCGAGGTCATGAGCGGCGCCGGCGAGCATGGTCCGAGCCGAGGCGCCTCGACCATCACCATGCAGACCGCGAAGAACTTGTTTCTGTGGCCCGCCCGTTCCGTCATCCGCAAAGGCGTCGAGATCCCGATGGCGCTCGTCCTGGGCAAGGCCTGGCCAAAGGCGCGCACGCTCGAGATTTATCTCAACATCGCCGAATGGGGCGACGGGCTCTACGGCATCGAGGCTGCGGCTGAGCGCTATTTCCACAAGAGCGCAAGTCAGCTCAATCCACACGAGGCCGCGCTCTTGGCGACTTCGCTGCCGAACCCGCTTGAACGCAATCCCGCCCACCCCACGCCGCTTCAGCGCCGCCTCGCCGGCTGGCTGGAAGCGAAGACGCGCGAAGACCCCGATTTGCTCAATTGCCTGCCTCGATAGGCCGTGGTCGGCTTAGTTCAGTACCGCAAGGCTCGCGCGGGGGAATAGCCGAGGAGCAGGAGCATGATGGCCACGCACCGTCTGTTTGTGGTCATTCGCCGCTATGGTCCACCCTACGCATCCGGCCTGCCGCTCGAGGAGCAGCAGGATTGGGAGGCTCACCGGGCGTTCATGAACGCGCTCGAGGCCGAGGGGCTCGTGCGCCTCGGAGGGCCGCTGGAGGAACGCGAAGACGTTCTTCTCATCTTCCGGGCGAAGGACAAAGCCGAGATCGAACGGCGTCTCGCAGAGGATCCCTGGACAAAGTCCGGCATCCTCTCGACTGCGCGCATCTCGCGCTGGAACTTGCGGATCGGGGAGGTGGCGTAGCGGCGCGCCGCGCTGCGCCGT
Organism: uncultured Alphaproteobacteria bacterium; assembly: GCA_963725195.1. Lineage (GTDB taxonomy): Bacteria > Pseudomonadota > Alphaproteobacteria > Rhizobiales > Beijerinckiaceae > Roseiarcus. The sequence continues at coordinate 100,482 of CAVRXX010000031.1, forward strand.
GGGCGTGTCACCGCGATTGCCTAATCTGGTCATTGGCGGGAAGACGAAAGGCCCTTATCTCTCGTCCCATGCAAACGACAGCGAGCAATCTCATCATGGCGATGTTGCGCCCGGCCGCCCTTCTTGCCGCATTCGTGGCCATGTCGCCGGCCCACGCCAATTCGCAGGACCCGGATCTGATCTTTCGCGAATCGACGACGTTCAAACTCCTGACGCCGAACGACAAACTCGCGGTCTATGGCATTGACGACCCAATCGTCCAAGGAATCGCCTGTCACTACACCGTTCCGGAAAAAGGAGGCCTTTCAGGAGCCCTCGGCCTCGCCGAACAGACGTCAGACATTTCCCTCGCATGTCGTCAGTACGGGCCCATCAAGTTCAAGGAAAAGTTCTCTCAAGGCGATGTGGTGTTCAGCGAGAAGCGATCGCTTTTCTTCAAGAAGATGCAGATCGTCCGGGGCTGCGATAAAAAACGGAATATATTGGTATATATGACCTATAGCGACAAGCTGGTCGAAGGCTCGCCAAAGAATTCCACCTCGAGCGTTCCCATTGAACCTTGGGGCGCCGGGGCGAACGACATCCCGAAGTGCGCCGATTTTCTTCGCTGATAGGGGAGACCGGTTGGCGGGCCATTATGGGCGGCAAGCGAGCCGGGCGCGCCAAGCCTGCCCGCCTGTGGGCTTACGCGGATGATCGCTGTTTTCGACGATTGAGCGCCCGCCCCGCCGGAGCCCCGTTCGGCCCGCCTTCGGGTTGCGCGTTGACGACGCCCCAGGCCTCAAGAACGCGAATCGGCCCGCGCCGGCCGGCGACCACAGCGTAAGCAACGCCAAGCTTGAGGCAGAGCTCGCCAAACTCGCGTTGCGCGGCGGTCATCGGGCTCCCAAGATTGCGCTTCAGTCCGATGAAGCCAATCGGCAGACCAGGCGCAAGCACGATCAGGTCGATGACGATTCCGTCGGCCGCCGCCACCAGCGTGTCGGGACGCCCATGGGCGCGCCAATGGTCGAGAACCACGGCCCGGATCTCCGTCTCGGAAATCGCCTGCTTCTCTTTCCGCCCCTTGCGCGCCCATTTCTTCGCGCTCCATCGAAGGATGGGAGTTCGGCGTATCATTGCGCGGCCTCGCCCATGCCCGCCAACCGATTGGAGGCGGCGTCCTTGGCCGAGAACGAGGCTCTGCGCGGGCGGCGGAAACCGCAATTAAACGGGAAGTCGAGGCGTTTGGGCGTCATGGCCCAGCAAAAAGGTTATCCCGCCTGACGGGAGGATGAACGCGCCTGACGACAGGATAAACGCCCGATTACAATTTGGTAACCACCAAGGCGGCGCCGCCAGCTGGCCGCGGCAAGGGAGGCGCCGGCTCGACCTTCCTGACCCGTCGTACTATCGAGCGACGTCGAAGCGCTCCTGGCAACCGCGCCGCGCCGGAGTCGTCACCTGCTTCATAAGCGGATTTGAGGGACCGTCACGCAGGACATTGTCGATTTCCGCCGGGATTTGACCCGGGGCTCGGGGCCGCCGGCTTGCTCGGCAGAGCTCATGATCCGACAACCGGTGCTCTGCTACGACGGAAGCAAAGCGAAACGCGCCGGTGCGTGCGGAAAAGGACTCTGGACCTAGAGGAATCGAGCTCGTGTCCGAGGCCGCGGACGAACCGGTGACGACGCGGTGACGACACAAATCAGCGCCCTAGCGGGCAGCTTGTAGCGCCTAGCGGGCAGCGGCTTGCCGTACTTACCGTAAGTCACTGATTTATTTTGGTGCCCCTAGCCGGAATCGAACCAGCACTCCTTGCGGAATCCGATTTTGAGTCGGACGCGTCTACCAGTTCCGCCATAGGGGCCCGCGACGAGACGGACGGCGCCGATATAAAACGTCTGAAGCCGTAGGGTCAATGCGCTCAACCTTCGCGAAAGCCTATGCGTGGACGGCGGCGCTGCACGCGCGTAAAAGGCCGCTGCACTGCGAAGGAGCTGCATGTTCAATTCGCTCTACCCGCGCGTCCGAGCGCTTGCCGAGGGGCCGCACGCCGAGCGCGCGCTGGCCGCCGTCGCATTCGCGGAAAGCTCGTTCTTCCCAATCCCGCCCGATATCATCCTCGCCCCGATGGCGCTCGCCAATCCAAAGCGCGCGTGGCGCTACGCGCTTATTGCGACCATCGCCTCGGTGATCGGCGGTATGCTCGGCTACGCCATCGGCGCCTTGCTCTACAACACCGTCGGGCAGTGGCTCATCAATCTCTACGGCTATGGCGCAAAGATGGACGCGCTGAAAGAGACCTACGCCCAATGGGGATGGCTGGTGATCCTTGTTAAGGGCGTGACCCCGATCCCCTATAAGCTGGTGACGATCACGAGCGGCCTGCTCGGCTATAATTTTCCGCTGTTCGTCGCCTTGTCGATCATGACCCGGGGGCTAAGGTTCTTTCTCGTCGCCGGCGCGCTCCACTGGTTCGGCGAACCGCTGCGAACGGCGATGGAGCGTAATTTCGCCGCAGTTCTGGGCGCATTCGTCGCTCTGGTCGTCGCCGGCTTTGTGATCGCGATCAGAGTGTTCTGATGACGCCTGCCGAGATCGTGCTGGCGCCCTCGCAACGCTTGAGGGCGCTTTGGATCGCCGCCGCCTCGGTCGCCATCCTGGCGACGGTGTGGATCTTTCAGTTCTTCGGCTATGCGCCCTGCGAGCTCTGCCTGACGCAGCGCTACGCCTTCTACGCCGCCGTTCCGCTCGCGCTTCTCACCGCGCTCATAAGCCGCTCGGCCCATGGCCTGGCGCGCGCCGGCTTCGCAGTGCTGGCTCTTGTGTTCGCCGCCAACGCCGTGCTTGCCGCTTATCATGTCGGCGTCGAATACCATTGGTGGCAGGGACCGACCGCATGCACCGGCGGACCGGGGTCGCTCAATGTCAACGACCTGGTGAAATCGCTGGATTCGGTGAAGGTCGTGCGCTGCGACGAAGTCCAGTTGCGCATCGCTGGGCTGTCGCTCGCGGGATGGAATGTTTTGGCCAGCGCCGCGCTGGCGGTCTATGCGGCGCTTGCGGCTCGGCGCTAGGGTAAAACCCGGCTTAGTTTCCCATCCGCCAGGGCGAACGGCCCGTCCAGGCGCTCAGCGTCTGCTCAGCCCACTCTACGGACTTGTCCGTGTGGCAAAGCGTGCAGGGGTTGGGCACGTTGAGCGCTTGTGTGGTCGCTGGGGTGATGAAGCGGAAGGTGTGGGCGTGCACCTTCACAGTCCCGAGCGTCTCTTCGATCAATGGCATGTGGCAGGAGACGCATTGGCTGCCTGTGCTATCCAGCTTGTGATGGGTGTGGGCGGGTATGCTGTCGGCGAATGGGCCGATCGGCGAGTTTGGTCCGTGGCAGCCGAGGCAAAGCGCATTGCCCTTCTCTCGCAACATGGCGACGTTGTCGCTGCCATGAGGATCATGGCATGAGAAGCAGGTCACGCCCCGCGTGTACATGAGGCTCTGGACGAAGTCGTTGCCCTGCATGCGGTTCTTGTGCGCCGTCCCGTCGGGGAAATGGGTGAAGGTCAATTCCCCCAGCTTGTGCGGCTCGAGGTCCCAGTAGTCGGCGAGTCGCTTTCCCATCTGAAATCCGACCGGCCAATCGTAATATTTGCCGTCGATCGGATTCGCCTTCGGACGGCCTTGTGAATGGCAGCGAATGCACGTGTCGCTCGCCGAGACATAATCGAGTCGCGCCGGATTGATGATCGTTGTCCGCACCGGATCGGCGACATGGGCGCTGCCAGCCCCGTGGCAATCCTCACAGCCGACGTTCCACTCGGTGACGCTCTTGGTCTTGATGTCGTAATTGACCGAGTGGCAGCCATCACACAGCGGGCCGGTCGGACGCTGCATATTGTCGTCGGGGTAGAGCGGCGCCCACCAATCGGCGTTCTTCGGCACGTGGTAGGGCAGCCAGCGAGAATGGATGATGTCCCACTGCGCCGGCAACGGGAAGTAGTCGTCGCCCCGGCGGGTGAAATAGCGCTGCTTCCACCGGCTGCCGTAGACAAAGGCGACATCGTCCTTCGTGAAGGTCAGCAGGGGATCGGGCTTCGACATGTCGGGGATGAAGGCGTCGGGGTGCTCGCGCGGATCACGCACCACATTGGCCATCCGTGTCTTCCGCCAGCGGGCATAGATTTCCTGGTGACAGGACTCGCAAGCGGCCGAGCCGACGAAATGGGCCTCGATTGCGCGAGTCGGCGTCGCTCCGTTGGCGGAGCCGGGAGGGGCTGTCGGCGGCAAGTGGCGGAGGAAGGCCACGATCTGCCAAATCTGCTTTTCTGGCAGATCCCAGGCCGGCATCGCGGTATTGCGTATACCGTCGTTGATGTAGGTGAAAATCTGGCCGTCGGTCAGCGAAGGCAGGGCTTGGCGAAGGGATGGCGCCCGTGGATAGACATGCTCCCCAATGGTGGTGCGGCCGCCGCCGTCAAAGCCATGGCACACCGAGCATTTCTGCTGAAACGAGGAAGCGCCCGTGGCGATATTCGCTTCGTCAGGCTTCAGAGGATTGGCGCGCGCGGAAGCCTCGGCCGGGACGCTGTGCAAAAGCAACCAGGTCGCGACTTCCATTTCGATCGCGGGCGGCGCCGGACGCGCGCTCGACAAGCCGGGGAGAGCAAACCGATAGAACGCCGCAGCCCCCAGAACGAGCAAGGCAAGAGCTGCAATAGCAATTTTCCACATCACTTGGCTTTCGCCGGATGCGGATGGACAGGCGTTCGCCGTTGAAGCGGCCGCTCCGCAATTTTCGGCTTGTTCGTGGGCCAATCGTGCGTCTCGTCGCTCGCGTCGCGAGCCCAGCGATAAAGGGCGTCGTAGAGCGTCATGGTCGCCGCCAGCTGCTCGAGATCATCGGAGTACATGCGCGACAGTCCGAGCGAAGCGGCGGCTAGCCCCGGCGCTTCGGGCGCAAGATCGAGGCGCGCGGTGTCCGCGCCTCTGACCATCGCCGCGAGTTTCGCGAGCGGTTCGATCTGAAGTCCCAGTTCGTCGAGCAGCGTATCGAAGGTGCAACGGTCGCCACGGTGGCTCCAGAACACGCCTTCAATATCGAACGGCGCGCCGTTGAAACGCTCCGCAACCGCATGCACTTCCGCCGGCGAGACGAAGAGGAAAACCGCGGCGGGATCGACGAAGCGGCGGATGAGCCAGGGACAAGCGATGCGATCGATTTTCGGCCGCGAGCGCGTCACCCATACGGTTCGCCCCTGCAAATCGCGAGGCGGCAACTTGCCTTCTGGCACTAGCGGCAGGCCCGCTTTCGCCCAAGCTGCATGGCCGCCGAGAAGAACCTCGGCGGAGGACGCGCCAGCGTGGCGCAGCCAAGCTGCGACGCCCTCGCTCAACCCCTGACCGTCCTCGCAGATCACAACGGCCGAACGCCCTGTGAACTCTGAGCTCCAATCCGCAACCGTCGAATGGGCTCGACGAACGGCGCCAGGAACGAAGCGCGGGTCGGCGGCGAAATCCTCCTTAGGCCGCACGTCGACGATCGCGGGGCCGTGCGGCACGCCGATCAGACGCCAAAGCTTTTCCGAAGAGATGCTGTTTAACGACGACACAATGCGCCCTCGAATGAAATCGGGCGCGATTCTTCGGCTGTCGCCTCGTGGGGAGATCGCTTCCCCATGCCGAAATCATAACCCCGGGCGCCCACCCCCTGTCAACAGCGGCTGAACCCGCAGCCTGCTGGCATAAGGCGCTCACGAATTTATCGCCATTTTCTTGCATAAAACGGAAACTTTGGCTATGATTCTGGGTGATGAGAAACTCGATCGAGGAGCGTACCGCCGCGACGCGGGCTAGCGTGCGGATCGGCGCGCCTGTTTTCACAAGCGGTGGCAGTTATCGGAGCTGCAGAGAGGAAAAGATTTTTTTATTTGGAACTCGCCGTAACTCATTGAAAAGTCCCAATTCGGCCAAAGGAATCCAAGGAAATGCAAGGCGCTTTTCCTTCGTCTCATTTGGATTTCCTTGGATTTATTTGGCGATCTACCGCATATTCCCTGTGTGGCCGAGTGAATAACGCCCGGGCTGCGGCCAGACGGTGAGCCCGTGCGGCATGCCGCCCACGGGAATTGACTTCACCGAGCCGTCCTCGGTGTTGAAGGCGTAGATCGCGCCGTCGTAGCGGCCCGATAGCCAAAGCCATTTGCCGTCGGCGGAGAGGTTTCCCATGTCCGGGCTGCCGCCTCCCGGAATCGTCCAGTTGGCGACGACTTTGCGCGTCTTAAAATCGATCACCGAGACGCTGCCCGGACCCTTTCGCGCGCCCCCGAGACTGTGAGTGCCTCGATTGGACACGTAGAGCTTGGTCCCGTCGCGACTGGGATAGAGTCCATGCGCGCCAACGCCAGTCTTGATGAAATCGAGCTGCCCGAACAAATCGCCGTCGATCACCATGACGCCGTCTCCGATGAGGTCGGCGATGAAGAAGATCTTGCCGTCCGGCGCCACCCTGATGTCCTGCGGCATATGGCCCGGCGTCAGCGGCAGCGTCTCAATGAGCGTGTGATGGACGAGATCGATCTTGGCGAGCAAGTCGTTGAACTCGCAGGTGAAGATTGCGTACGAGCCGTCCGGCGCAAAGTCGGCGTGATTGATGCCCGCGCATTGCGGCGTCGCGATGTAGCCCTGCAGCGCCATGGTGTGCGGATCGCGGAACTCGAGCCGGCGCATGGCCTCGGCGACGATGATCGCCGATTTGCCGTCGGGCGTGAAATAGATGTTGTAGGAGTCTGGCACGTCGATCACCTTGCCGACCTTGCCTGTCCTCGGATCGATCGGCGCGACGCCGCCGTGGCCGCCGCGCGCGCTCACGTCCGCCGAAACCCATAGCGTCTGCAGATCCCAGGACGGAACGATATGCTCCGGGCTCGGCATCGCGGTCAGGCTGTCGATGACTTTGAACGTGTCCGGATCGATGACGTCGACCTTGCCGGTCACGAGGTTCGGCGAATAGACCCGGGACGGTTGCCCGGCGACAGCGGGACTGAACATGCCGGCCGCTTCGCCTGCATAGACGTTGTGCGGATCGACGGGCGCCGGCATTGAAAGGTTGGCGGGCGGCAGGAGAATCGGACGCTGTGGTCCAAGCTGGTAGGCGGCAAGCGCGATGAAATCGCCGGGCGCGCGGCGCTGATCGTCGAGGCTGCGACAAACCTCGGCGCAATCCGCCGCGCCGAGCACGCAAGCGTCCGGAACGGTGAACGACTGCGCGCTGCGCAGTTCGAAACCGGCGCCGACTGCGATCGCGATCGCCGCGGCGGCGGCCAAGCCGGTGCGAGAAGCCATTCCCTGCCTTTTTGCATCAAGCCCGCCGAGCGAAAGGCAATTCGGCGCAACTCCGGGAAGCGAAAACTGCAACTGTGCCGATGACTGTTCGATGAACGGCGGCCCATCCACAGTCGCGCCGCATCGCGATGGCGCTCGGAAGGCGCATCGCTTATGTGATGGCCATGACCCAGCCCCATCGTCCGGTCGGCCCCGGCGACCACGTTTTTCTCATCGACGGCTCGTCCTTTGTCTTCCGCGCCTATTATCAGTCGATCCGCCAGGATCAGAAGTACAACTATCGGACCGACCGGCTGCCGACCGGCGCGGTGCGGCTGTTCGCGACCAAGGTGCTGCAGTTCATTCGCGACGGGGCCGCGGGCTTCAAGCCGACCCATCTCGCCATCATCTTCGACAAGACGGAGAACTCATTCCGGCGCGACATCTACCCGGCCTACAAAGCTCACCGGAAGGATCCTCCTGACGAACTGGTTCCCCAGTTCCCGCTGATGCGCGCCACAGTCTCGGCGTTCGGCATGGTCCCGATCGAGCAGGGCCGCTACGAGGCTGACGACATTATCGCGACTTATGCGCGCCAGGCGCGCGAGGCCGGCGCCGACGTTCTCATCGTCTCCGCGGACAAGGACCTCATGCAGCTGGTCGAGCCCTGTGTTTCGATGTACGACCCGGCTTCGGGCCAGGCCGGTGTCGCAGGCTCTCGCGAGGAGCGGCGCTTCGGCGTCGAGGAAGTGGTCAAATATTTCGAGGGAGTCGGGCCCGACAAGGTCGTCGACGTCCAGGCGCTCGCCGGCAATTCGACCGACAATGTGCCCGGCGCGCCTGGCATCGGGCTCAAGACCGCGGCGCAGCTCATTCTCGAATATGGCGACCTCGAGACGCTGCTCTCCCGCGCGGGCGAGATCAAGCAGCCGAAGCGGCGCGAAGCGCTCACCGACCCCGAAATCGTCAAGCGCGTCTTGATCTCAAAGCAGCTCGTGACTTTGGATCGCGACGTGCCGGTCGAGACGCCGCTCGAGGCGCTTGCGACGCCGACGCTGGACGGCAAGCGGCTCATCGCCTTTTGCAAGGCGATGGAGCTCACCACCCTCACTCGCCGCGTCGCCGAGATTTGCGGCATCGAGGCGTCCTCCGTCGAGCCCGACCCGCGCTTCGTCGGGCGGGCGGCGTGGCCGGGCGGCCAGGGCGTCGCCCCTTTGGAACGAGAAGGAGAAGCGCCGGCGGAAGGCGGGGCCGCCGCTCCGGCAACTCCGGTTCCCACTCCTCCGCCCGCGCTGCCAAAGGCCATTCCGCAGGGCGCTTCGCCCGCTGACCTCGCCGCCGCGCGCTTAAAAGAAGCGCGCGCTCCGATTGATCGCACGGCCTATAACATCGTGCGCACCGCGGCCGAACTCAACGCATGGATCGCCCGCGCGCTAGACGAGGGCGTCGTCGCCATCGACGCCGAGACGTCGTCGCCCGACCCCCTGCAAGGGAATCTCATCGGCGTGTCATTGGCGGTTCGCCCGGGAGAAGCTTGCTACATCCCGATCGGCCATCGGACCGGCGCCGACGATCTTTTCGACGGCGGCGGTCTTGCGCCCGACCAGATAGCGGAAGGGGAAGCGATCGCGCTTTTGAAGCCGCTGCTTGAGGCGCCGGGCATTCTCAAGATCGGCCACGACATCAAGTTCGACATGCATGTGTTCGCCCTGCGCGGCGTTCGCATTGCGCCGATCGACGACGCCATGCTGTTTTCTTACACGCTCGACGCGGGCGCGACCGGCGACGACCACAGCCTCGCTACGCTTTCCGAGCGCTTTCTCGGCCACAAGCCCATCCCGCTTAGCGAAGTCGCGGGCTCGGGCCGTAACTTTCAGGGGTTCGCGCGCGCGGCGATCGAAAAGGCGTGCGAATACGGAGCGGAGAAGGCGGATATCGCGCTCCGTCTCAGACGCGTTTTGCAGCCGCGTCTCGTCGCCGAGAAGATGACGACGGTCTATGAGCGGCTCGAGCGTCCGCTCGTCGAGGTTCTGGCGCGTATGGAGCGCCGCGGGATCGCGATCGACCGCAACATCCTGTCGCGCATGACGGGCGAGTTCTCCCAGCGGATGGCCGGGCTCGAGGCAGAGATCAACGAAATTGTCGGCGCGCCCTTCAATCCCGGCTCGCCGAAACAGCTCGGCGACATCCTCTTCGGCAAGATGGGCCTGCCAGGCGGCAAGAAGACCGCGACCGGCGCCTGGTCGACGACGGCGAGCGTGCTCGAGGACCTCGCCGCCGAGGGCCATCAATTGCCGGCGCGGGTGCTCGAATGGCGGCAGATCTCTAAGCTCAAGTCGACTTACACCGACGCGCTACCAGGCTTCGTCAATCCGCGAACCGGCCGTGTCCACACCGCCTACGCGCTCGCCTCGACCACGACCGGGCGCCTGTCGTCGTCGGAACCGAATTGCAGAACATTCCAATCCGCACCGAGGAAGGGCGCAAGATCCGGCGCGCCTTCGTGGCACACGGAGGGACGCAAGCTCATCTCGGCCGATTACAGTCAGATCGAACTGAGGCTGCTCGCCCACCTCGCCGACATTCCGGCGCTGAAGAAGGCCTTCGCGGACGAACTCGACATTCACGCCATGACCGCCTCCGAAATGTTCGGCGTGCCGATCCAGGGCATGGCCGCCGAAGTCCGGCGGCGCGCCAAGGCGATCAATTTCGGCATCATCTATGGCATCTCGGCCTTCGGCCTCGCCAATCAGCTCGGCATCGCGCGCGACGAGGCGGGCGCCTACATCCGGAAGTATTTCGAGCGCTTCCCCGGCATCCGCGACTATATGGAGGCGACGAAGAAGACGGCGCGCGCCAACGGCTATGTCACCACTCTGTTCGGCCGCAAGTGCCACTATCCGCGCATCAATGCGTCTAACCCTTCGGAGCGGGCGTTCAACGAACGCGCCGCTATCAACGCGCCGCTGCAGGGCTCGGCGGCCGACATCATCCGCCGCGCGATGGTCCGCATGGACGAGGCGCTGGCCAAGGCAGGCTTGAGCGCGCAGATGCTGCTCACCGTCCACGACGAATTGGTGTTCGAGGCGCCCGACGATGAAGTCGAGGCGACGCTGCCAGTGGTGGCCAAGGTGATGGTCGAGGCGCCGGAGCCGGCGGTCCAGCTGCA
>CAVRXX010000032.1:0-23265 GCA_963725195.1 uncultured Alphaproteobacteria bacterium
GCTCGGCCGAAGAGTGCGGGGAAGATGAGGGGGCGGAGCACGGGGTTGGCCTCTCCCTCTCCCCGGGAGAGGGTCGGGGTGAGGGGCCCAGGCTCCCCGCTACGCCGGGAGCGCCGCCCGCCGTTTGGCGGAAGCGCGATGGCCCATGAAGCCAAGTCCGGCGAAGCCGGCCAGCATCATCGCCCAGGTCGAGGGCTCCGGCGCGGCGAGGAAGTCCATCCCGTGCGGCGAGTTGATGTCCAGGAGCGTTGTCTCGACGACCCCGGTGGTCGGGTTCACGGTCGCCACCTCATTGAAACTGCCAAGCGCGATGATCGGCGTGCCGATGGTGAGCCCGGTGACATAAACCTTGTCGACCACGTTGTCGGGGGTGCCGGCGACGAACAGCCAGCCCGACGTCGCGTCGGGGAAAATCACGTCGTCCATCCCGTTGACGTTGACGCCCGCTTGGTTGGTGACGCGAACATTGGTCACCGTCTGCTGTGGCGTCCCCGGATTGGCGATGAGGGTATAACGGCCATCGCTGGTCGCCCATTCAGGCCCCAGGCCGTCGCCTTCGGATGTCAGCACCAAGTCGCCGTTCGGCGTGCTCTTGAGGCTGTCGATATCGGGCGGATTCTGGCTGGAGTTGGTGAAGAGCGGATTGGTCTGCTGCGCCGTCAGGATGCTTGTCGTCGTCAGCGTACCCGAGGGGTTATTGCCGTTGTTGAGGACCTGCAGCACCGGGTCCGTCGGGTTCACCGGGTTCGTGTAGCTGAGGTAGACCTTGCCGCCGAGGAACGCGATGTCGTCATAGCCGCGAGCGAGGGGCCCAGGCGTCGTATACTGGTAGGGCGGTCCGTATGACAGCGGGCCGGAGACCGTGTTCGTCGTCGGGTTGATGAACGATACCGTGGCGTTGGCGTCGTTGTTCTGCAGCGCCCAGACCATCCCGGTGGTTGGGTTGAACTTCAACCCGTCGACCAGGCCAGAGATTGTGTAGTTGTGTTGGACGGCGCCGCCTAGGCTGTATTGGACGATCGTGCTGCTTCCCCCGGCTCCGGTCGAGTCGGCGCCGTTGCCGTATTCGACCCAGACCGACCCGCCGCCAACGGTGACCGAATCGGGCTGCGTGCCGCCGACGGGGCCGCCGGTCGCGAAGAGCGAGGACACAGCGGTCGGGTCTGCGTGCGCGGATGCGAGGGTCGCAAAGAAAAGGGCAGTCGTCGATAGAGCTTTGATTCGAAACGTCATAATATATATCTCCAGGTCGTGGGCGGAAAATAACAGACGTCTACTCACGATGACGTGATCTAGCGCCGTTCCATGACCGGGAGTTGACCATCGAACTTCAGTTCTTGTGGCGAAATCACCTGAGTTTCTTCGTCTTGAGTTGTGCTAAGGAACAAACTCAACCTTCGCTGCTCGCTCGTCCGCGAGGCTCAATCCTAACGACGATAGCCCGCGCGGCGCTCCCGCGAGCTCGATCGAAGATGCTGATCGCAATGTTGATCTATAACGCGGTCGTTTAGTAGACCGTGGGATTGAGCGTAATGATGGCGGACTCCACGATCACGGACCTTCCCGCGGCCGGGACGCCACGCTTCACGACGCTAATGGCGCATCGGCTGTGGCTCGTCGACAACGCGCGCGCTCTCTTCGAGTTCTTCCAGCTTCCCTCTTTCAATCCGGCGGGCGGCTTCTTCGCGCTGGATGAGAACGCGCGGCCTCTCCCGCCGAAGCCCGGACACAAAGGCGCGAACCGGCAGGTGCACGAAACATCGCGAATGGTGCATAGCTTCGCGATCGCGCATCTGCTCGGGCTGCCGGGCGCCGACCGCATCGTCGACCATGGGCTGGCGTTCCTGTGGGAGCGGATGCGAGACGGCGAGCACGGCGGCTATTTCTGGGGCGTGGATGACGAGAAGCCCACCAACCCGACGAAGCAGGCTTATGGCCATGCCTTCGTCCTGCTCGCCGCCTCGTCCGCGATGTGCGTGGGGCATCCCGACGCGCCGCGTCTGATCGCCGACGTGACGCAGGTCATCGAGGAAAGGTTCTGGGACAAGCGAGCCGGCGCGAGCACCGAAGAATACAATCCCGACTGGTCGCCGATGGGGACTTACCGCGGCCAGAACTCGAACATGCATCTCACCGAAGCGTTGATGGCCGCGTTCGAGGCGACCGGCGAGCGCTTCTATCTCGACAAGGCGGAGAGCATCGCGTCCTTGATCATCGACCGCCACGCCCGCAACGAGGGTTGGCGGGTCGCCGAACATTTCACCGAGGCTTGGGATGTCGACCGGGCCTATAAGGGCGATCCGATGTTCCGTCCTAGCGGCACAACGCCCGGCCATGCGCTCGAATGGAGCCGCTTGCTCGTCCAGCTCTGGGAGCTCGGAAGCCGCAGCAAAGGTTGGATGATCGAAGCCGCGGCAGCCCTCTTCCGTCATACGGTGTCGATCGGCTGGGACCGGAAGCTCGGCGGCTTCTACTACACGCTCGACTGGAGCGACCGACCAGATCAGACGGATCGCTTTTGGTGGCCCTTGGCCGAGGGCGTCGGCGCCGCCGCCGCGCTGGGCTCCGTCAAATCCGACCCAACTTACGAAGAATGGTACCGGCGCATCTGGAGCTTTCTCGTCACCCATGTGATCGACAAGGCCCATGGCTGGCGCCCCGAGCTCGACAGCGCGCTCAATCCGGTCTCGCGCGTCTTCGAAGGCCGTCCCGACATCTACCACGCCGTCCAGGCCTGCCTCATCCCCCTCTTCCCCGCGGACGGCAGTCTCACCCGGCAGCTGAAGCGCACCGGCCTCAAACTATAGGCGCGCTTTTTCCTTCGGGCGCGCGAACGGAGCCGTTCCCTCCACCTCACCGCCCCACCAGGTGATGAGCCGCGCGCCGCGCTGGTCGCGCGCATAGATCCATAGCCAGTTGAGCGCGACGCTCACCCGATTGCGCACTCCGATCAAAAAGTAGATGTGGGCGAAGCCCCAGAGCCACCAGGCGAGCGCGCCCTTGAGCTTGATCCAGCCGAAGTCGATCACCGCGCGCCGCTTGCCGATCGTCGCGAGGTCGCCGGCGTGCTTGTAGCGGAAAGGCGCAAGCGCGGGCGCGCCGCTGAGCCGGGCGCGAATGACCTTGGCGACATGGCCGCCTTCCTGCTTGGCCGCGGGAGCGATGCCCGGAACCGGCTGCCCATCCGGCCGAAGGACAACCGCTGCATCGCCGATCGCGAAAATCTCCGGACGCCCCGGGACCGTCAGATCGGGTTCAACCTTGAGCCGTCCTACCTTGTCCGCCGGAGCGTCGAGCCAATGGGCGGCGGGCGAGGACTGCACGCCAGCGGCCCAGATGATCGTCGCCGCGGCCAGCCGCGTGTCGCCGAACACGACGCCTTCGGCGCTGCAATCCGAGACCGCCCGCCCAAGCACGACCTCGACGCCTAGATGTTCAAGCGAATGCTTGGCGTAAGTTGACAGGTCTTCCGCGAAAGCAGGAAGGACGCGCGGACCCGCCTCGATCAACAAAATGCGCGCCTGCCGCGTGTCGATGTGGCGGAACTCGGTGGGAAGCGTCGCGCGCGCCAGCTCCGCGATCGCGCCGGCAAGCTCGACGCCCGTCGGGCCACCGCCGACGATGACGAAGGTCATGAGCGCCGCGCGCTTCCGCTCGTCCTCTTCGCGCTCCGCCTCTTCAAAGGCGAGGAGAATGCGGCCGCGAATGGTCGTCGCGTCCTCGAGCGTCTTGAGGCCGGGAGCGAACGGCTCCCAGGCGTCGTGGCCGAAATAGGCGTGCCGCGCGCCGGTCGCCAGCACAAGCGTATCGTAGGGAAGCCTCGAGCCGTCATCGAGATGAACCTCTCGAGCCTCCTTGTTTATCGATTCGACGGAAGCAAGCAGGGTCGTGACATCCGGGCGCCGGCGAAAGAGCTGTCGGATCGGCCAAGCGATCTCCGAGGGTGAGAGCGACGCGGTCGCCGCTTGATAGAGAAGCGGCTGAAACAGGTGGTGGTTGCGTCGGTCGACGATCGTGATCTCAACCGGCGCGCCCGCGAGCCCGTTAACGGTCTCGAGACCGCCGAACCCGGCGCCGACCACGACCACATGATGAGCGTCCGTCATTCCGTCCCGACATCGACAACGGCTTCCGATGCCATGGTTGGCGAATAAGATGGCGCGAGCGGGGCCAAACATGAGCAGAGGGCGCGGCCGTCCGCGTCAGGCTGTTCGCGACAACGAGGGTCTGACGTGATAGGGCGGGGCATTCCTCTCGCCCGCGAGGGCGGCCTTCTCACCTTCGGAACCCTCCCCATGCGGCGCTATCGGATCGCGGTCATTCCTGGCGACGGGATTGGCAAGGAGGTTATTCCTGCGGGCGTCGAGGTCTTGAAGGCGGTCGCCCAGCGCGAAGGCGGAATTGAGTGGAGTTTCGACCAGTTCGACTGGGGCTCGGACACTTATCGCAAGACCGGCCTGATGATGCCGGACGACGGCCGCGAGCAAATCAAGGACCATGACGCGATCTATTTCGGCGCCGTCGGCTCGCCGGACGTGCCTGACCATGTCAGCCTCTGGGGCCTGAGACTCGCGATCTGCCAGCCGTTCGACCAATACGCCAATGTCCGCCCGGCGCGCGTGTTGCCTGGGATAACGAGCCCGCTGCGGCGCGTGAGCGGCCCCGAGCTCGACTGGGTGATCGTGCGCGAAAATTCGGAAGGCGAATACGCCGGCGTCGGCGGACGCGCCCATCGTGGCCTGCCGATAGAGGTCGCGACCGACGTCTCGATCATGACCCGCGCAGGCGTCGAACGCATCTTCCGCTTCGCTTTCGCGCTCGCCCGGTCGCGCCCGCGCAAACTCATCACCATCGTCACCAAGTCGAACGCGCAGCGGCACGCCATGGTGATGTGGGACGAGATCGGCGCCGAGGTTGCGCGCGACTTTCCCGACGTGACCGCAGACAAGATGCTGGTCGATGCGATGACCATGCGCATGACGCTCAAGCCCGAGAGCCTGGATACGATCGTCGCCTCGAACCTCCACGCCGACATTCTGTCGGACCTCGCGGCGGCGCTTGCCGGCTCGCTCGGCATCGCGCCGACCGCTAATCTCAATCCGGAGCGCCGCTTCCCCTCGATGTTCGAGCCGATTCACGGCTCGGCGTTCGATATCGTCGGCAAGGGAATCGCCAATCCGATCGGTTCGTTCTGGACCGGCGCAATGATGCTCGAACACCTTGGCGAAAAGGCAGCGGCGGATCGCTTGATGCGGGCGGTTGAGCGCGTGACGGCGGACCCATCGCTGCACACCCCCGATCTCGGCGGCAAGGCGACCACACGCGAGGTCACAGACGCAACGATCTCGGCGATTGAGGGGGAGAATGTGTGAGCGCGGCTCCGGAGCGGATCGCTCCTGCCCTTCTCCCTCAGGGAGAAGGTGGCCGCGCGAAGCGCGGCCGGATGAGGGACGCCCTTACCCCAACCCCTCTCCCATAGGGCGTTCGGAAGAACGCCCGTCTCTCGACGGGCTATGCGGAGAGGGGGCTTATGGCGCCTTGACGCAGCGCTCGACCGAAAAGATGCATTCCTGGCCGAGCGGGAACCTGCCGCCGTCGACGGCAGTGTAGCCGACCTCGCTGACGTGACCGTTGGTCATCACCAGAACGACGTCGCAGCTTCCGCCAGGCGCAAAGGGAACCAGATTCGTGTTGAGCAGAAGCGCCCATTGCGGTCCGTAGCCGCGCATTTGCCCGCCGGTATAGGTCCAGATCTCGGTCGCCTGGCCGGATGAAACACGTTGCGCCGGCTGGCCCAAGCAAGCGAGAATGTCCCGCTTCGAAAGGCCGATCATCGATTGTTGGGCGACCTGGTCCACTTCGAGCGGCTGGCAGCCGCCGAGCGCGAGCGCAATGAGAAGGCCAACCGCCGCGACCGATTTCCTCAACTGTTAGCCCCCTTAAGTTTGCGACGCGGTTCGGTTCGGGCGACGTTGGCGCAACCCAGCCGGTTTGACAATGCAGGGCAAAATCAAATCGCCGTTGCGGCGCCGGCCTGAAAGATCGCGATCTTTGTGTCGCCGTAGACCCGCTCATCGACGCGTGCGAGACCGGGCGGCGCGGCGATCTCGATCTTGGCGTCCTCCTCGACGACGCAGAGCGCGTCCGGCTCGAGCCAGCCGCCTTCGACGAGAGAGCTAAGCGCCGGTCCGACGAGACCCTGGCCATAAGGCGGATCGAGAAAGGCGAGCGCAAACGGGCCGCCGGCGGGCGCTGATCCAAGCCTGGTCGCATCGGCGCGCCAGATACGCGTGACCCCGCCGAGCGCTAGCGCCTCGACGTTAGCTCGCAGAAGTGCACGCGCTTCGGCGCCATTGTCGACGAACAGCGCAAAGCGCGCACCGCGCGAAAGAGCCTCGATCGCCAGCGCCCCCGTTCCAGCGAACAGGTCAACCACGCGCGCGCCCTCGATGTGGCCGGGGAATTGGTGCTCGAGGATGTCGAAGATCGACTCGCGCAAGCGCTCCGAAGTCGGACGGATGGCGCGCGACGACGGCGCTGAGAGCACACGGCCCTTGAGGCGGCCGCCGACGATGCGCATGGCGCTAGCCCACGTAGGCGAGAGCGAGCCCAGCGGCGACCGGATGAGGGCGCCACGCGGAGGGGAAGGCGCGCTTCGCGCGGATCCCTCACCCTACCCTCTCCCCATAGCCCGTCGAGAGGGGACGGGCGTCCTCCCGGACGCCCTTTGGGGAGAGGGGAGAGTGCGGCGCAGCCTCCGCCTCACGATTTTCGCGGCGGCCGGCGCGGGCCTCGGCCAGAGGGCGGACCCTTGCCCGGACCGGGACGAGTGCGCGACGGCTTTGCGGTTGCGCCGCGATCGCCCTCGGGCCGTCGCCTGCTCCGCTCAGCTGGGCGTCCGACGCCGCGGCCGCTAGGAAAGTCGTCGCGCGACTTGAACTGCGAACGCGGACCGCGCTCGGAGCGCCGATCCCCCTCGCGTGGCGCCCCGTCGCGCCAACCGGGGCGCTCAGCCTTCGCGTCATCGGACCTGCGGCCCTTCGGCCGTTCGGTTCGCTCCCCGTCTGGCTTGAACGCGCCGCGTGGGCCGGTCCCGCGGCGATCCGGCGCGGACTCGCCTCCGCGCGGCTTGAAGTCCGAACGCGGACCGCGCTCGGAGCGCCGGTCTCCTTCCCTGCGCGCAGCGTCGCGCGGCTCTGAGCGCTCGCCTGTCCGGCCGCCGGACTTGCGGCCCTTCGGCCGTTCGTTTCGCTCTCCGTCTGACTTGAACGCGCCGCGTGGGCCGGTCCCGCGGCGATCCGCCGCGCCGATACGCTCCCGGCCCTTGCCGTCTCGCGCGATCTTCGATTCGAATGGGCTTGGCCGGCGACCACGCTCCGGCAGCTCGCGGCCCGGCGGGCCTGACGTTGCCCCATGCTCGCGCGAACGGCGCTCGACCGTGACCGTCCGCCCCTTGCGATCCTGCGTCGCGCTCCGCTCGACGCGCCTGCGTGGCGCCTTTGCGTCTGAGGCCTCGGCGGCGATTTCGGCCCGCAGCGCCGAGACATGTTTGCGCCTGCGCTCAGGCGTGGATGGCCTTAAGGGCCCGCCCCGCGGCCTCTCATCGCGCTCGATCCGACCGACGCCCGCGCTCGCGCGACGATCGGATCGGCCCTGCATCGCCTTCTTGGGTTCGGCACTGTCGCGCCGGCTGCGCTCGCTTCGCGTCCGCGCCGGCTTCGGCTCGGGCGGCGCCTGCTCGCGGACGATGACCGGCGCGTCGAAATTGGCGTTCGCTTGCTTGGCGAGCTTGACGCCCAATTGGTCGCGCAACACGCGCGTGCGCACTTCCATGACCTCGCCCTCGGGGAGATCGCCAAGCTCGAACGGACCGAAGGAAATGCGGATCAGGCGGTTGACCGCGAGCCCCAGGTGCTCGAGGATCTTCTTGATCTCGCGGTTTTTCCCCTCCCTGAGACCCAATGTGAGCCAAGCGTTCGCGCCCTGCTCGCGGTCGAGCCTGGCCTCGACGCCCTGGTAGTCAACGCCGTCGATGGTGACTCCGTCGGCGAGACGATCGAGCGCCGCCTGTTCGATCGTCCCATGTGCGCGCACGCGATAACGGCGCAGCCAGCCGGTCGACGGCAATTCCAGCACGCGTGCAAGCCCGCCATCGTTGGTGAGCAAGATGAGCCCTTCGGTGTTGATATCGAGCCGGCCGACAGCGACCACGCGCGGCAGGTCGGGCGGCAGCGCCGAGAACACCGTCGTTCGCCCTTCCGGATCACGCGCGGTGGTGACGAGCCCCCGGGGCTTGTGGAAGAGAAAAAGCCGCGTGCGCTCGGGCGCGGCGAGCGGCTCGCCGTCGACGCGCACGTCGTCGTCCTCGGTCACATTGAAGGCTGGGCTCGAGAGCGTCTTGCCGTTGACGGTGACGCGCCCCTCGGCGATCCAGGCTTCGGCGTCGCGGCGGGAGCAAACGCCTGCCCGCGCGATGACCTTGGCGATGCGTTGGCCCGCGCGGACCTCCGAGGCTTGAGGTTGCGTTTCGTCGCTCATGGCTGCTTCGTTCCGGCTCCATCCGCTCATGCATTGCCGCCGGCGGCCGCTTGTCCTAAGCCCGAACGCCGCGGGCCGCCAAACGAAAAACGCTTGTGACAGCCAAAAGACGGGCCGCACGGGAAGCGCGATTTGATTGCAGAGAGCAAGAGCGCCGATCCGATGAGCCTCGCCTTCGCCGAAGCGGGCTCGGCCGAACTGCGCGGCGAAACGCCGATCGGCGCGGTACTGGTTCGCGACGGGACTGTGATCGCGAGCGCGGGAAACCGCACGCGGGAACTCAACGACCCAACCGCGCATGCGGAAATGGTGGTTATCCGCGAGGGCGCATCAAGGCTTGGCGCCGAACGGCTCGTTGGCTGCGATCTCTATGTGACGCTCGAACCTTGCGCGATGTGCGCGGGCGCGATCGCTCATGCCCGCCTGCGCCGGCTCTACTACGCCGCCCCGGACCCCAAGGGCGGCGCCGTCGACAACGGCCCGCGCTTCTTCCGCCAGCCCACCTGCCACCATGCGCCGGAGGTCTACGGCGGATTACGCGAGAGCGAGGCAGCGGAGATGCTGCGCACGTTTTTCGCCGCGAGGCGGTGAACGCTATTCCCCCCTCTCCCATAGCCCGTCGAGAGACGGGCATTCTTCCGAACGCCGATGGGGAGAGAGGTCGGGGGCGAGGGCTCCCCGCCGGCCCTCATCCTTCGGGCCACCTTCTCCCCATAGCCCGTCGAGAGACGGGCGTTCTTCCGAACGCCCTATGGGGAGAAGGGTGAGGTCGGTTGCCAAGACCTCGATCGGCGTGAGACCATTGGCGGAAAGCGATGGTCGCGTGCTTGAGGGAGGATCCATGCCTAGTCCGCCGTTCCGCGCCGATCACGTCGGCAGCTTCTTGAGACCGGACCGTCTTCGCGCGGCGCGGGAAAAATTCGCCGCCGGCAGCCTTCCCGCAGCTGAATTGCATGCGATCGAGGACGAATGCATCCGCGAGGTCGTGCGCGCGCAAGAGGATGTGGGCCTGAAGGGCGTCACCGACGGCGAGTTTCGCCGCACCTTCTTTCACGTCGATTTTTTGGAGCGGCTGCACGGGGTCGAGGTCCGTTACGGCGAGTTCGCGGCGCATTTCAAGAAGAGCGACGGAACTCAGGTCGGCTTCGCGCCGCCGACGATGCATGTCGACAGCAAGGTGAAATGGGCGGGTCCCATTCAAGGGCCGGACTTCGGTTTCCTCAAGACAACGACGACGCGAACACCGAAAGTCTGCATCCCCGCCCCCTCTATGTTGCACTTCCGCGGCGGACGCGAGGCGATCAGCGAGGCGGTCTATCCGAACCTCGAAAATTTCTATGAAGACCTGACCGCCGCTTATCGAGCCGAGGTCGCCGATCTTGCGGCGCGGGGCTTAAGCTACCTGCAATTCGACGACACCAATCTCGCCTATCTTTGCGATCCGGACATCCGAGCGCGGACCAAAGCGCGTGGCGACGACCCGGACGCGTTGACGCGGCTCTATTGCCGGCTCATCAACGATTCGATCCGCGATCGACCCGCCGACATGACCGTCTGCGTGCATCTTTGCCGCGGCAATTTCAAGAGCGCCTGGGTGGCGCAGGGCGGCTATGAGCCGGTCGCCGAAATCCTGCTCAACGAGATGAAGATCGACGGCTTCTTCCTCGAATATGACGACGAGCGCTCAGGCGATTTCGCGCCCCTGCGGTTTGCGCCGAAGGCCGCAACCATCGTGCTTGGCCTCATGAGCTCAAAGAAGGCGGCCGCGGAGCCCAAGGACCTCGTTAAGAAGCGGATCGACGAGGCGACCAAATACGTGCCCCTGGAGCAATGCGCGCTGAGCCATCAGTGCGGCTTCTCCTCGACCGCGCACGGCAACGACCTCAGCGAGGCGGATCAGTGGATCAAGCTCGCGCGCCTGGTCGAAATCGCCGAAGAGGTCTGGGGCGCGGTATAATCCGTCCACACGAGTCAAATGGATTCACACGATGCTGGAACGAGTTCGCACGAGCGCAAGGCCAACTTGGTTCGATTCCGACAAGTGCTTCATCGACGGCCGCTGGGTCGAGCCGCAATCGGGTCGGCGCCTTCCCCTCGAGGATCCGTCGCGCGGGGTCGAGATCGGGGAGATCGCGCGCGGCCAGGGCGCCGACATCGATGCCGCGGTCGAGGCGGCGGAACGCGCGCTTGGCGGCGAATGGGGCAAGCTCACCGCAACTGAGCGCGGGCGGCTGCTCATGAAGCTCGCGGGGCTGATCAACGAACGGGTCGATGAACTGGCGCGCATCGAAGCGCTTGACGTCGGCAAACCCTTGAAGCAGGGGCGCGCGGACGCGTTGGCGATGGCGCGCTACATGGAGTTCTATGCCGGCGCGGCCGACAAGGTGATGGGCGAAACGATCCCCTATCTTGACGGCTACACGGTCTACACATTGCGCGAGCCGCATGGGGTGACCGGGCACATCGTGCCGTGGAACTACCCGATGCAGATCGCCGGGCGCACGATCGGCGCGGCGCTGGCGATGGGCAACGCTTGCGTGCTCAAGCCTGCGGAGGAGGCTTGCCTCACTTCGCTCGCGCTCGCCGATCTCGCGCGCGAGGCGGGCTTTCCGGCAGGGGCGTTGAACGTCGTCCCGGGCCTCGGCGAAGAGGCGGGCGCGGCGCTCGCCGCCCATGCCGGGGTGAGGCATCTCTCCTTTACCGGCTCGGTCACAGTGGGCGCTTTGGTGCAAGAAGCCGCGGCGCGCCACGTCGCGCCGGTGACGCTCGAACTCGGGGGAAAATCACCGCAACTCGTGTTTGCCGACGCCGACCTCGAGCGTGCTTTGCCCTTCCTGGTCAATGCGGGCATCCAGAATGCGGGCCAGACCTGTTCGGCCGCCTCGCGCATTCTGGTCGAGCGCAAGATTTATGGCGAAGTCGTCGAGCGCATGGCTGCGCGCTACAACGCTTTGAAGGTCGGCCCGGCGGACGCGGACCTCGACGTCGGTCCGCTCATCTCCGAGCGGCAGGAGGCGATCGTCAGTCGATTCATCGCCGAGGGCGCAGATCTCAAGACGGCCGCGACCGGCCAGATCGTCGAGGGTGCGCCTTCCGGCGGACATTACGTCGCCCCGACCCTGTTCGCCGATGTCGGCCCAACTCATCGCCTCGCTCAGGAGGAAATCTTCGGTCCCGTCCAGGTCGTCATTCCCTTTCAGGACGAGGCTGAGGCGATCGCGATCGCCAACGGGACTGGCTACGGTCTCGTGGCCGGCGTCTGGACGTCCAACGGGGGGCGGCAGATGCGGCTCGCCAAGGCGTTGCGCGCGGGGCAGGTGTTCCTCAACAATTACGGCGCGGGCGGCGGCGTCGAGCTGCCGTTCGGCGGCGTCGGCAAATCGGGCCACGGCCGCGAGAAGGGCTTCGAGGCGCTCTACGGGTTCTCGGCGCTGAAAACCGTCGCGGCGTGGCACGGCTGAGGCAGATCGCAATCGGAGACAGGAGACGATGATCACGATTACGGCTGTCATCCGCGCTCGCAAAGGTCATGAACAGACGATGTCCAAGGCGTTGCTCGACGTCGCGCATCATGTTCGCGAAAATGAGACTGGCACTATCGGCTTCTTCGTCTCCCAAGACAACGAAGACCCTTGCGTGTTTACGACATATGAGCGGTTCATTGATTCGTCGGCGATGGACACTCATAACAATTCAGAGACCGTTGCGCGCTTTTTTGGCGTTGCCAAACCGCTTCTCGATGGCGACGTAATCCTGAAGACCTGCACCGAAATTTCTGCCAAGGCCTGACAACATCGAGGCTGAGCCAAATGACGATTCAATGCTTGGCAGTTCCATGTCCCATGGTTTAGCGCGGGTCGCGAAGCAGGGTTCCGGCGGGAAATGCGGGAAGCCTCTTCGGACGAGAGGGCGCCTTTGCTGCGCGATAGCGTTGATGGCGGCGGGATGCGCGACGCCGCCAGCGGTCAAGCGCGACTACCTCTACGAGGCGGCGTGGCGAGGGTCGGCTTTGACCGTCGTCGGCCGGCAGATGGTTGTCGACGCCGCCGCGGGCGCAGCGCCGCAAACGGTGACTCTGATCGACGTCAACCAGCGGGCGAAAGTGCGGGGGGACCCGGAACGGCGCGTCCGCATTCTCAATCGGCGGATCGAGAACGTGCAGGCGGAACTGCGCCGCAACGGGATTGGCCCTGCCGATATTGGCTTCTGGGCAGGCGCCGGGCCGGACGGCTGGCAGACCTTTCCTCCCGGCGAATTGCAGACCAAGCAAATGGTCCTCATCGCCCATTATTGAGAGGCAGAATGCGCGGCCGGCCTGCGCGTGCTAAAGGAACGCCCGCCGAGGCCACTGCCTTCATCCTGAGGTGGCCCCGCGCAAGCGGGGGCCACTGCCCTCATCCTGAGGTGGCTCCGCGCAAGCGGGGCCCGCGAAGGATGGTCCAGGTTGTCGCGGCGGTCGTGCGGGCTGGATTCGTCCTTCGAGGCCGCTTCGCGGCGCGTGGAGGCACGAGGTCTGCAGTTGCAGGGGAACTCGCGTGAATCCGATCGTCATTGTTCTGAACGGTCCGAATCTCAATCTGCTCGGCACGCGCGAGCCGGAGATGTACGGCCGCGAGACGCTCGCCGACGTCGAAGCGGACTGCCGCCGCGTCGGCGCAGCACTCGGGCTTGCGATTGAGTTTCACCAGAGCAACCGCGAATACGAGATCATCGAGTGGATCCACGCCGCCCGCGAGCGCGCCGCGGGCATTGTCATCAATCCGGCCGGCTTCACCCATACGTCCGTCGCCATCCTCGACGCGTTGAACGCCTTCGACGGGCCGATCATCGAAGTGCACATTTCCAACGTGCACAGACGAGAGCCTTTTCGGCATCATTCCTATGTGTCCGGCGTCGCTTCGGGCGTCATCGTCGGCTGCGGAACGCAAGGCTACGCGTTCGCGCTGCATCGCCTTGCGAAGTTGATCGACAAACCGAAGCGGTGATCCTGGTCGGGATGAAAGGGGAGGGAGCGTCAGGGTGAGGATCAAGGAGTTCGTCGACAGAGTTCCTGGCGGCCTGATGCTGGCGCCGCTGCTGCTCGGCGCGCTTTGCAAGACCTTTGCTCCGAACGCTCCCGCCTATTTCAAAGGCTTCACCCAGGGAATCATGACCGGCGTCATTCCGATCCTGGCTGTGTGGTTCTTCTGCATGGGGGCGTCGATCACGCTTCGCGCGACCGGGACCGTGCTGCGCAAGTCTGGAACGCTTGTGCTGACCAAATTCATCGCCGCCTGGGCGATCGTTCTCGTCGCTTCCCGGTTCATTCCGCCGGAGGGGATTCAGAGCGGCTTCTTCGCAGGCCTTTCGATTCTCGCCATCGTCTGCGCCGTCGATATGACGAATGGCGGTCTCTACGCATCGTTGATGCAAACCTACGGCACGAGGGAGGAAGCCGGGGCGTTCGTGCTGACCTCGATTGAGTCCGGGCCTTTGATGAGCATGATCATCCTCGGCGCGTCCGGGGCGGCGCATTTCGAGCCGCAGGTCTTTGTCGGCGCCGTGCTTCCGTTCCTGGTCGGCTTCGCGCTCGGCAATCTCGATCCCAAGCTCAGGGCGTTTTTCGCGCCCGGCGGCCAGTTGATGATTCCCTTCTTCGCCTTCGCGCTCGGCAACACCATCGATCTGCACACGCTTCTCTCACCACTCGCCGGCCTTGGCGTCGTGCTTGCCTTGTCCGTCATTGTGCTGACGGGCGCGCCGCTGATCATCGCCGACAAGCTGATAGGACGTGGAACGGGCACCGCCGGAATCGCCGCGTCCTCAACCGCCGGAGCGGCGGCGGCCAACCCGGTTGCGATCGCGGCCGTCGCTCCACAATTTGCGCCTTCGGTGCAGCAGGCGACAGTGCTCGTCGCGATTTGCATCGTGGTCACATCGATTGTCGTGCCGATCCTGACTGGCCTTTGGTACCGCCGTTTCGGCCAGAGCATGGCGCGCACGGAAAGCCCAACGCCCGCGCTGCAGCTCCATTCCGTTGATCGAGCGGTTTGAGACGAGGGCGCCTTAACTCACAACGGCCAGCGCGAAGCCGTCCCAACCCTTTGCGCCGACGGTCTGGATTGCGGTCGCGCTCAGCCGCGGCTCGCGCGCCATCAATTCAAACATGCGCCGTACGCCGACGACGTCCGGGTCGCGGCTCGCCGCCTCGACGACCCCGCCCTCCCGCACCACATTGTCGACCACGATCACGGTTCCTGGCCGGGAGAGGCGCAATGCCCATTCGAGATAGGCGGCATTATTGGTCTTGTCGGCGTCGACGAACACGAAGTCGAAAGGGCCAAGCCGTTCGGCCTCGAGCTTGGGCAGGGTCGTGAGCGCCGCGCCAGTTCGGATCTCCACTTTGCTCTCAAGCCCAGCGCCGGCGACGTTGCGGCGCGCGATCTCGGCATGTCTGGGGCTCACTTCGAGCGTGATGAGCCGGCCGTCGTCGGGCAAGGCCCGCGCCAGCCAGATGGTCGAATAGCCGCCCAGCGTCCCGATCTCGAGCGCTTTGCGCGCGCCCGCCATGCGCGCCAGCAGATGGATCAGCTTGCCCTGCGGCGCCGAGACGTCGATCGACGGCAGCCCGGCCGCGGCGTTGGCAGCCAGCGCCTCCTCAAGCGCCGGGTCCGACCCGATCAGCGTCCTGGCAAAATAGGAATCGACCTCGCTCCAATTGCGTTTGTTCGCCAATCGCCGTCACCTTTGTAGCTCGCCGCTCTCCCTCACGCTTCCTCCGGCACGACCAGATTGGCGTCACGCGCAATGCGCCAGCGGCCGTCGGCGCCCTTGCGCAAGACAGTCATCGCGTAGCCCGACATATGTCTTGGCGCCTGGCCAGGGAAGGTCAGCTCGGCCTGAATATGGTTGCGGATGAAGGCCCGCGGACCGAAGACCTCGATCTCCTGCACATCGGCGCGGGCGTCGATCGCGGCGCCCTTCATGCGTTCGCTGTCGGCCGCGAACTCGGCCTTCCCGAACGGCGGCCGGCCTGGCGTCATGAAGACGACGTCGTCGGTCATCATGTCCATGAGCGCGGGCAGATCGCCCGCCTTGCTGGCGGCGATCCAGGAGTCGACGAGCTCACGGATTTGGCGCACGTCGTCTGTCATGCTCGACTCCTTCACGTCGGTGAGACGAGACCCACGCTCTGCGCCTTCAAGGCTCCTCCTTCCCGGCCACGCCGGCTTCCGCGAAGGTCGCCATGCCGTTGTGGCAGGCGACCGCCGCCTTCACGACGCCGACCGCGAGCGCGCCGCCCGAGCCTTCGCCGAGCCGCATTCCGAGATCGAGCAGGGGTGCTTTGCCGATGAGCTTGAGCGCGTGCCGATGGGCGCGTTCAGCCGAGAGGTGGGCGGCGAGACAATGGTCGAGCGCGGAATCGTCGAGGGCGAGCAGCACCGCCGCGGCCGCGCACACGACGAAGCCGTCGAGCAGCACGGGCGTTCTGCGCAGGCGTGCAGCGAGGATCGCGCCTGCGATCGCTGCGGTCTCGCGCCCCCCGAGGCGCGCCAGGACTTCGAGCGGATCGTCAAGATAGGGCTTATGACGCGAGACTGCGGCGCGCACGGCGTCCGCCTTGCGCCTCAGACCCTCATCGTCGACGCCGGTCCCCCTGCCAACCCACTCCTCCGCCTCGCCGCCGTGAAGCGCGTGGTAAATCGCGGCGGCCGTCGTCGTGTTGCCAATGCCCATCTCGCCAAGGACGAGCAGGTCGGGTTCGGAGGCGAGCGCCTCCATGCCGAAGGCCATCGTCGCCGCGCAGGCTTTTTCGTCGAGCGCCGGCTCCTGCGTGATGTCGCCGGTCGGCTTCTCCAGCGCCAGCTCGTAAACCTTGAGCGAGATGTCGAAAGTCTTGCAGATCTGGTTGATCGCCGCGCCGCCGGCCTGGAAGTTCGCCACCATCGCCTGGGTGACCGATTGCGGGAAGGCGGAGACGCCTTGCGCGACGACCCCGTGATTGCCGGCGAAGACCGCGACCAGAGGCCGATCGACATGCGGCCGCGCCGATCCCTGCCAGGCCGCCATCCATTCGGAAATCTCCTCGAGCCGCCCGAGCGAGCCCGCGGGCTTGGTAAGTTGCCCCTCGCGCTCGCGGGCCGCGGCCCGCGCGGCCTCGTCGGCCTTCGGCATTTTCTCAAGAAGCGCGCGAATATCGTCGAAAGGGCGGGTAGCGGTCACGATGGTCTCCAGGAGGATCATGCCGCTATAGTCGATATTGCGTTGCAGTGGAAAACGTTGATTGGGCGAATCGCTCGCTGCGCGGCGAACGGATATTCCCCGACAAGAGGTTCTACGAAGGCCTGGTCGATGATGCCGACATCGGCGGCGAACGGTTCAGCGACAGTCGTGTGCCTCACCCCTGCTCATGTCGAGCGGGTTTTGCGCGACGCCGGCTTCAGGATCGAAGGCACGGAGGTCATGCTGCCCTGGATCACGATGCTGATCAGGGCGAGTAAACGTGCTTGAGTGAAATCGGCCGTCGGAGACGCGTGTCTTTCGACGGCCTATCGAGAATGACGACGCCTATCGCCGCCTCGGCTCGCCTGTATCGGCCACGCCGGCGACAGTGTTTTTCCCTTCTATTTGTAATTGTCAGGATTCTCGATACATTTATTCCATTCGCTCTTGTATGCCTCCCCTTTCAGATTCTTCGAACCAACGAGGGTGTGACATTGCATACTCTTCTGACCTGTTCCCCTCGTGCCTTTGCACGTCGTACAGGCCTCACTTGCATTCACAATGAACATTACCGCTGCAATTGCGACCGATATTCGTAACATGAAAATTCTCCTTGCAGGAGTTGCTACGTTCTCCACCGTAATTGTGTGGTGATTTCCTGTCAACTTGAATTTGACGCCGCAACGCGGTTCATCCTCCTCTACTCTGTCAACTCCAGCATTACGCCGTGGCGCGTGAATTGCGCCCACGAAATCGGGCGAGCCGAGCCAACCCTCAGTCCGCCTACTTCATCTGCTCCAGAAGATTCGCGGCGCTGGAAACGTCCGCCTGGCCGGGCGCGGGCTCGATGTTGAGCGCTTTCACCACCCCGTCCTCCACCAGCATGGCGTAGCGCTTGGAGCGCACGCCCAAGCCGCCGGCTGAAGCGTCAAACTCGAGGCCAAGCGCCTTGGCGAAGTCGGCGCCGCCGTCAGCGAGAAAATCGATGTGGCCCTTGGCGCCCGTCGCGTCCGACCAGGCCTGGAGCACGAAATGGTCGTTGACCGAGGTCATGGCGATCGCATCGACTCCCTTGGCCTTGAACGCGGCCTCGCTGACAATGAAGCCGGGCAGATGGTTCTTGTGGCAGGTCGGGGTGAAGGCGCCCGGCAGGCCGAACAGAACGACCTGTCTTGCCGGCGAAGTAATCCTTCGTCTCCACCGGCTTCGGCCCGTCAGGGGTCAGAAGACGCACGGTGACGTTGGGCAGGCGATCGCCGACTTCGATGGTCATGGGGCGCAGTCCTCGGTTGCGGTTAAGGGCGCGCCGCGGACGCAGGCGCGGCGGGACACTAGACGACACGCGCTTGGCCCGTAAAGCGGGGCTGACGCCGCAAGAGAAGGCTTACGTTTTTGGCGCGGCTTGGATCGTCGTCTCGACTGGCCCGGCGCCTCCGGTCAGCGTAAGGCGCAGCGTAACGGGAAGGGCCGCGTCTTTGGGCTTGTCGCCGATTGTCAGCGTGAAGCAATCCCGGCCTCCGTCGGCATGCGCGGGCGTCGTCTTCAGCCACCAGCCCTCCGGCGCCTCGACGAACAGATCGCGCGGGGCGCCGTCTTCGTGCGCCGAGCAGAGCCGCCAGCTATCCGCGTCGAGCGCCTGAAGCGCGCCGAAATCGTTCGGCGGGACGGCGCGTGGGACGGCGGCGAGCGCCGCATCGATCGCGCTTGCGTGCGGCGAGGTTTGAGCGGACGGAAGCTTGAGCTCGAGACGCGCCTTGGCCGGCAGGCACACTTTCTCGCACACGGCGAAATCGGCATTGAGCTTGAGCGTTACAGGCTTCGTGGGGTCGCGAGGCTTGACCCGGAGGGGAAAGACAACTTCGCCATCGTAACCGAACGCCTCGCCGCCGTCGGCCTCCTTGATCCGCTTCGGCGCGGGAAACTCCGGTTCGACGCTCGCGACGTTGTCGGAGGCAGAAAAGTCCAGCGTCGGCGGCAGGCCGGCGTCGCCGGGATCACGCCAATAGGTGATCGCGCCGGGCGCGAGAGCGATCTCGAAACCGGCGAGATCGCTGCCGCCCGCGATAAGACGCGCCTTAGACTTCGCCGCGAGCGTCCAATCGGTCGAAAACGCATCGGCGGCGAACGCGGACATGGCCGGCAGGACAAGCGACAGCGCGACAGCGAGCGCGCCTGCAATCGGCAGGCTTCCCGCGGCTGCGCGAAGCCCCTTAACCAACGATCCTGCGCTCATTTTGCTCTGCCTATACCATGCCACGAATTTCAACTAGCATCGATGTTGACGCCACAAGCGCGACCATAAAGAGGCGAGCCATGAGACGGGCGGATCCGCCGCCGCCAACCAGTCTGGAAGGACAGTTCCTGATTGCGATGCCGTCGCTTCGGGAAGGGCCGTTCGCGCGCTCCGTCGTCTATATGTGCGCCCATCGCGACGACGGCGCCATGGGCATCGTCATCAACCACCGGGCGGAGGAGATCGAGTTCGGCCAGCTTCTGGCGCAGCTCGACATCATGCCGGAAGCCGAGGCGATCCGCCTGCCGCCGCGCGCTCAGGACGTGCGCGTGTTGCGGGGCGGCCCGGTCGAGACGGGACGCGGCTTCGTTCTCCATTCGACCGACTACGACGTCAATGATTCGACGGTCAAGATCGGCGATGTCTGCCTGACCGCCACGCTCGACATCCTGCGGGCAATCGCCCAGGGCACCGGCCCATCGCAGGCCGTGCTTGCGCTCGGCTACGCCGGCTGGGCCTCCGGGCAGCTCGAGAGCGAGATCCTGGCCAACGGCTGGCTCACCTGCCCCGCCGACGCTGGCCTCATTTTCGATCTCGACTTCGGCCGAAAATACGATCGGGCGCTGGCGATCCTCGGCGTCCACGAAGGGATGCTGTCCTCCGACTCGGGCCACGCCTAGGGCGGAAGAGGAACGCCCGTCTCTCGCCAAGCTATTAAGTGCGCCCTCACAGAGCTTTATCGGGAGGGCGTCATGGTCGCCGCCTTCACTATTATCGTCGAGACCGCCACTATCGTGGCTCGGGCCGTGTCCAACTCAGGCATGTCGAACACCAACACCACACTCGTTGTGTTCAGCGCCATCGTCGCGACCGTCGCCGCGGCCGTTTTGCGCGTTCGCAGGGGCGCCGTCCTGATGCGCGCGATGTCCATAGAGGCCGTCAAAGAATAGTGTCGATGCCCTTGGCGTTGGCGAGGGCGAGGAGCTTGAGGGAGGGGCCGCTCGGATGCACTTCGCCTCGCTCCCATTTGCTGACGAGCATCTTCGGCACGTTCAACGCCAAGGCGAAGGTCGCCTGGCTCATATGAGCCTTCTCGCGGATTTGTCTGATCGCTTCGGGCGCGAGTTTCTCCACGGGCGTCAGGCAACCAAGGTCAAAGTCACGCATCGTGGCCTTGTCGATCGCGCCGACCTCGTGGAGGTCCTCCATCACCTCGTGAAGCGACTGAAGCGCGGGGCTTCGGTAGCGCCTAGTCCGGGTCATATTTCTAATTCTCTCCATCCTCGCTTGGCGCTCAGGGCGGTCAGCTCTTTGTCCGTGAGCTTCGCAAGTTCCTGGCCCGCTCGTGAATACATTGCCAGTTCCGACTTGGTCAGGTTGGCCTTTTTGCTCTTGGGGAAGATGTGCAGGAACACCGCGACTTTTCCCCGTCTGTAGAAGACAACTGCTCGCGAGCCTCTCGCTGCGCCCTGGTTGCCTCTAGAAATTCTCTGTTTAATGAGACCCTGGCCAAGGTCTGCATCGATTAGACCGCTTTCGGCCCTCCGGATCGCCTCTCGGCAATCCTCGTCAGAAACACCGTTGCTGTCCGCTTCGCGCTGAAAAGACTTTGGAAGATAGGCGTTCATTGAGATGCCTTCTCCGCCTTTCGGGCGGGTTGTAGGGTCTGATTGTCATTGTTCTCTCCGTGGCAGGGATTATTACAGGTCAGAATATAACCCAGATGGTTATAGAAAGCAAGGGACGATGGGGCGGCGTTATCCGCGCCGCCTGAAGGTTATTCCCGCCCAGTTTGGTTCCTTGAGCGGGTCGCGTGAGCGCCTACCGGAACCGTGGCGTCGTAACGGGCCGGAAAACCGCTCGGCCCTTCCTGGTGTTCGGCCGAGCGCCCCGCCTCCGGTGCTGCCTTTCTCCTCGGGGGCGGTTCTATTCGGGGAGTTTCGTGTCGGGTCGCCGACACGAAATAGAGGTCGAAAATGGGGCGTCCCCCGCTGAAGAAAAACGGTCCGATGTCGAACGCCGAGCGGCTGCGCCCCCGTCGCCAGAAGGTTGCCCGCGAAAAGAAGCTTGCACCCTCACGCGGGCCGCACCCCCGTCGCCGCCGAAACCTCGAACATCTCCGCCCGACCTTCAAGCTCGGCGAACACGGCGGGATCGGCGCCAGTCAGGAACACCTGGCCGCCGAGGCGCGCCAGCGCGTCGTAGAGCGCGGCGCGGCGGCGCGGATCGAAATGGGCCGCGATCTCGTCGAGGAGGGTGAGCGGGGCGGTCGCCGACATCTCGGCGACCAGGCGCGCATGGGCGAGCGCGAGCCCGACAATCAGCGCCTTCTGCTCGCCGGTCGAGGAGGCGCCCGCCGGCGCCTGTTTTGGCCCGTGCCAGACCAGAAGATCGGAAAGATGGGGGCCGATGAGGGTGCGGCCGGCGGCAGCGTCACGGCCCCGATTGTCGCGCAGGCTCGCCCGGTAGCGGTCTTCCGCCTTGAGCGCCGGCCCATTGTCGGTCATCGCCTCGATGTCGCCCATAAGCGCGAGCTTCGCCCAGGGAAAAGGCGATAAATCATCGCGCTCGGCCGCGATGAGCGTTTCCAGCCGGCGCACGCAGTCGAGCCGCGCCGCAGCGACCGCGACGCCAAGCTCGGCGGCCTCGCGCTCGATCGCGTCGAGCCATGCAGCGTTGCGCCCGCCCTCTTCCAGGAGCCGGTTGCGTCCGCGCAGCGCTCGTTCGAACTGAGAGACCCGCGCGCCGTGACCCGGGTCGATCGCCAGCACGAAGCGATCGAGAAAGCGGCGCCGCTCGCTCGCCGGCCCGGCGAACAGCAAATCCATCGCCGGCGTCAGCCAGACGAGACGCACGTGGTCGCAAAACGCCCGCGACGATGCGACGGCGGCCCGGTCGATGCGGTTGCGCCGCTCGGCCGCCTCGCCGTTCGCGCCCGGTTTCCAGCCGGAGCCCAGCTGATGAGTCTCGCCGTCCTCCTCGACTTCGATCGATAGCGCGAAGCCGCCCGAGCCGCCGACCCGCGCGCATTCCGCGAGCTCCGCTCGGCGTAAGCCGCGTCCCGGCGCGAACAGCGACAAAGCTTCGAGGAGATTGGTCTTGCCGGCGCCGTTCTCGCCGCATAGGACGACGAGGCCGCCTCGGATTGCGAGATCGAGCCCGGCGTAAGAACGAAAATCGTTGAGCATGACGCGCCGCACGCGAGGGCGCCGTCGGGCCTGGGGGGCGCCGTCAAGGCTGGTCATAAGCCAGGCCGTGTGCCACGTCCGGCGCCGCTGCGAAAGACCGAAAGACAGGAGCCTTGCCGATGAAGTCCCTCGATGTCCTGATGCCCGCCAAAGGCATGCAGCTGATCGAAGATCAGATCAGCGCGCGGCTGCCGCTGCACCGCCTGTGGCTCGAGCCCAATCCCGACCTCTGGCTCGCCGAATGGGGGGCGCGATCGGCGCCGTGGCGATGACCGGAGCGCACGCGCCGCTCGACGAGGCGTACATGCGCCAGTTCCCCAATCTCGAGATCATCTCGAGCTTCGGCGTCGGCTACGACAATATCAACGCCAAGGCCGCGGCGCGGTCCGGAATCATCGTCACCAACACCCCGGGCGTGCTCGATGACGAAGTCGCCGACACCGCGCTCGGCCTCATGATCATGACCGTGCGCCAGCTGCCGCAGGCGGAGCGATATTTGCGTGCGGGGCAATGGGCGGCGAAAGGCGCTTTCCCGCTGAGCCCCTCGCTGAGGGGCCGCACCGTGGGCATTCTGGGGCTCGGCCGCATCGGCAAGGCGATCGCCGAGCGCGTTACCGCATTTGGGCTCCCCGTCGTCTATCATGGCCGGCGCGCCCAATCCGACGTCCCTTATCGCTACTATCCCTCGCTCACCGACATGGCCAAGGCGTCAGACGTGCTGATCGTCGTCGCTCCGGGCGGCAGCGCCACTCGCCACATCATCAACGCCGAAGTGCTGGAGGCGCTGGGCGCCGACGGCGTGCTGATCAATATGGCGCGCGGCTCCCTGGTCGATGAGAAGGCGCTGATCGAGGCGCTGCGGAATAGGACGATCCTGGCCGCGGGTCTCGACGTATTCGAGAACGAGCCCAACGTGCCGCAAGAGCTCATAGCGCTCGACAACGCTGTGCTCCTGCCCCATGTCGGGTCGGCGTCGGTCAAGACGCGCCAGGCGATGGCCCAATGCGTGGTCGACAATCTATTCGCCTGGGCCGACGGCAAGCCGCCGCTCACGCCGGTGCCCGAGACGCCGTGGCGGGGCGAGTGGGCGAAGGGCGGGTAAAG